>CAVSHN010000016.1:0-288929 GCA_963727755.1 uncultured Chloroflexia bacterium | reverse complement strand
ACAATTCGAGCTACTTTGTCTTTCCCTAGCCTTTGTCAGTCTGGGAGGCTTTGGATTGTACAAGTAATAGTCTTGCTTTTTGATCCCAAGCCATTTAATCCCACCGATAAGCTTGACGGTATTAGGGGGAATACTGGCACTGGCAGGTTTTGCCTTATCTATCTGGGCCACGACGACCGGGTGTATTCCTAACAAGGATCTCACGCAAGTTACCTGCAATCAATATTTCCCTGCAAGTTCGACCTACTGGCATCCTATGCTAGGGGGAAATGTCCTCTGGTTTCAGCCGCAAGCTATTGATTTCGTGATGATTGGCCTGACCATTCTTAGTGTTGGGCTAGCTATGATCTTCTACAGCGTGCTCGCTCTGCGCGAGATACGCAATCCAGATCGTCGTGATCTTGGTACGACACCTGCCATTCGCTGGATGATCATTGGCTCTATTCTACTACTAATCCTATTCTTATTTGCTTATAATAAGACAGGCGATTTGCGCTCGGTCAGAATTTGATCCCTGGCCATCCATTTATAGGTTATAAGCTTGTCCAACTCTTAGTCAGTATTATTCTTGGGGCGGCCATATTCATGGCCCTAGGTGCTTTTGCTCTGCGCTTACATTATCTCATGCGCCCGATACGTGAGCGTACCATGTCTATCCTTTATATCGTGGGTGTTCTCGGTCTAGCCCAGACAGGAGCAATTTTTCTTATGCTGTGGGTAGTTGCCTATCCGTTGTTAGCTCTAATTCACCCATGGACATTTATTGGCCTAGGCCGCTATCTAACCAACTGTGCGAGGGCATCAGTTGTACCAGCAAGTTGTTCATTTACGCAAGATGCTGCATCTATTGTAGATGTAACAATCACGAGCACTTTCTTTGGATTATTAATGGCGGCAATCGGTGCTTGGAAGTCTCATCGTAATCTAGTGATCATTGGCAGTGTTGTGACAACGGCGGTGATCGGAGCTATGACTTTGCTCGCACATACGGCCCCGAGCGAGCTACCAACGGCTATGATGCTATGTGTCACTATTCTCATACTAGCAGCAATTTGGACGACCGTTTCTCGTGGTGAATTTGCGGTTGTAGGAAGAACAACCTTGGTTGTCTAGGTCAATGGTTAGTTGTAGGCACCTGCCTATTTATTTACCTAGCGGCATTTGCCTTCTTCTCAATGCTTTCGTTCACGACGGTGGAAACTCCACCCAACGTTCCTTTTGTGCCCGGCGTAACTTCTGATGCTTTTGTCATGCTGGTCGTGCTAGGATTACTAGCTAGTATCCAGTTCTTCTTCCTAGCCCGCAATCGCTACAAGGTGTGATATCTAAACACATGAGATATTATACATTTGTAAATCATATTTCATGTTAATTTGCATATATCATCATAAATATACCAAAGCATCACATCATCAAGGCTCTTAATGCAAAAGAATCATTTTGTTATTGACAGAAAGCCATCTATTTAGTATGATGCATCTATTGACTAGACCACCACAACGGTTGCCAGAGACAAATAAATCTAGCTAATATCTTATTGTAAGGAACTTATTATGAGTGGCCAGCGGCTCCCCACCCCCAGGCGGTCGCATACAGGCGCTCCTAACACTGCTTCTCGCTCTTTGCGCTCCACCTGCGGCTCTGATATCTTTTACCCACTCACTCAACCTGCCACCGTGGTTAACGATCGTTCTTGTGCTAGTTTATGAGATCCTAGTCTTCTTTGTGAGTTTTTTGACCGGGATCTTGCAGAAGCTCCAGCAATCATGGATCGAAGCCATTGCGAACGGGATTGATCAAAGAGTGCGTAGTGCTCTTTCGTGCTATCACCATCATTACTGCCGCTATTTCACATACGAGCATCGTGACTTGGATATGAAGGGCATCACCACGCAGGGAGTCTATACACTTGGCCTGGAGGATGTCTTCGTTGAGCTACGCATCGATCCCAAAGCACCGCACGTCGCGTCCGCTGATCCTCTTCGTGTGCCAGACAATTCCTCGCAGACGCTTGCTAAATTGCCAAGTGGTAGCGATACCATTTGGGAGTATCTCGCTGCACCGCGCTTACGCGACCAGCATTTTGTAGTGCTTGGCCCACCTGGTAGTGGCAAAACGACTCTGCTCAAGCATCTTGGCCTCACTTTGGTCGATCGCAAGCGGGCTCGTACTGCCAAACGCTTACGGGGCAAGCTACCTGCATTGCTTTTTTTGCGTGAGCACAGCAAGACGATTATAGATAATGCCGAATACACGCTGGCCAATGCTATCCGCCAGAGCGCGAACCGTTGGGGCTATCTGATGCCCATGGGGTGGATTGAGCATCGTCTGGCACACGGGCAGTGCCTGATCTTGCTTGATGGACTGGACGAGGTAGCCGACGCAACAGAGCGCCAACAGACGGTTAGCTGGGTCGAGCGTCAGATGAGAAATCATAGCAATAACCGCTTTGTGCTCACTTCGCGCCCCTTCGGCTATCGCGAGAATCCGCTTGCCTGTAGCGTGGCGATCCTGGAGGTGCAGCCATTGACGTTTCAGCAGACAACACAATTCGTCATGAATTGGTACCTCGCCAATGAGATCAAAAGTGCAGTGCGTGATGATCCCGGTGTGCGCATGAAGGCCAAACAGGGGGCAGATGACTTATTGCAGCGTCTGCGTAAGACACCGGATTTGTTTGATCTTGTGGGTAACCCTTTGCTGCTCACCATGATCGCGACTGTTCACCGTTATCGGGGCACGTTGCCCGGCGCACGCGTCGAACTCTACAAAGAAATCTGCGAGGTTTTCCTCGGCAAACGCCAACTTGCACGTGGAGTCACACAAGATCTACGTGCGAATCAACGCCAACTGGTGTTACAACCATTAGCCTATGAAATGATGTTACAAGGAGTGCGTACAATCAACAGTCAGCAGGCAGGACAAATCATTACCGCTTCATTACAGCAAGTGAGTACTACACTTGCACCACACGATTTTCTAGAGAGCATTCAGAATACAAGCGGGCTATTGCTAGAGCGTGAGCGCGGCGTCTACAGCTTTGCGCACAAGACGTTTCAGGAATACCTGACAGCGGTATATATTAGCGAGCATGGATTGTTAGAGACCCTAACATCTTGTGTGCAAGATGAGTGGTGGCATGAAACCATTCGCCTCTACTGTGCACAAGCCGACGCTACTTCCATCATCGAAGCCTGTCTGAATGCCTCATCGGCTGATGTATTAGTCTTGGCGCTGGAATGTGAGCACGAAAAACTGAGCTTGCAACCAGCCATGCAGTGCCGATTGGAAACCACAGTTGCGCAAGGTATTGAAGATAATGATCCCAAGCGTCGGCAGATCACAGCCGAGGCTCTATTGGCACGACGTCTGCGTCGGATGTACGCGCTCAACGAACAGACCTTCATCGATACTACACTGGTCACTTACGCCGAGTATCAACTCTTCGTGGATGAATTGCGTGGGCAGGGCGAGTACTATCATCCTGATCACTGGGACAATTACACTTTCCCTGCTGGTCAGGGTCGGCAGCCTGCCCTTGGTATGCGACACTCAGATGCGCAAGCTTTCTGTACATGGCTATCCGAGCGGACGGGAGGCAGTTGGCGTTACCATCTACCCAATGAAAAGGACTTGGCTCAGGCAGACCAGAGCATGTGGAAGGACCTTGCTCAGGATACTGGCTACTGGATTGAGGGAGAACGACGCTTCATCTGGTCACAGAAACAACCATCTCATTCGCTCTGTCAAATCTTGCAAACGACTCTTACCAGCGCCCTCGCCCTCGACCTCGACCGCTCCATCGCCCTCGACCGCGCCCTCGCCCTCGACCGCGCCATCGCCCTCGCCCGCGCCCTCGACCTCGCCCGCGCCCTCGACCTCGCCCGCGCCCCCGACTGCGCCCCCGACCTCACCCGAGACCGCACCATCGCCCTCGACCGCGCCATCGCCCGCTTCCTCACCATCGACCGCTCCCGAGACCGCACCCTCGCCCGCGCCATCGACCGCTCCCTCGCCATCGCCCGCTCCATCGCCCGCTCCATCGACCGCGCCATCGCCCGCACCCTCGCCCGCGACCGCGCCCTCGCCATCGCCCGCTCCATCGACCGCGCCATCGCCCGCTCCATCGCCCGCGACCGCGCCCGCGACCTCGCCATCGCCATCGACCTCGCCATCGACCTCACCCTCGATCTCGCCCGCGACCGCACCCTCGCCCGCGACCTCGACTGTGCCCTCGACCGCGCCCGCGCCCGCGCCCGCGCCCTCGCCCGCGACCTCGACTGTGCCCTCGACCGCGCCCGCGCCCGCGCCCGCGCCCTCGATATCTATCTTTATCTCTTCCTATTGCAAGAACGCAGGGAACGAAGGTTGCCAGCCTGGGAGGGTATTCTGCTGGTCAAGGAGCGAGTTGTGTAAATACCGTTTTGGGACGCGTAAAGTTACCTGGGTGATAATCCTGCTGCACTGTGTCCCGCCAGAGAAATTGGAAGCCCCTGGATGTCTAGGGGCTCAAAGAAATGCAGAGAGTTGGACCTTGACAGGTCGCCCTGGTCGTCCCGGTCGTCTCGGGGTGTTCTTGAAACGTTCTAGCTCCTCTGCCGCGATGTAGAAATCTCTGCCTCTTCTCGTGGCCTTGATGTTGCCACGATCGATGTGAGCATTGAGCGTACTGTGACGCATTCCAAGTAAATCAGCAGCCTCACCAACAAGATATTCCTGCTTGCTATTCATTTCTCCGAAGAAACGGCTCTTCAGAAAATTAGCAAAGGCTTGCATCTCATCTTGATACTCCTTGAGCTTCTGAGTTCGCTCAGGTGAATCACGCAAGAATTGCGTATCAGCCCCTTGCGGTCGCATACGACATCCACCGCGTGTGATGTGGATGAGCATTAGATGTCGGTCGTAATCCAACGGACGGGTTCGATAGAAGGACTCTAGAGCTTCCATCAGCTTCAACTCTTCTTGATAGTGGATGAGTTTTACCAGAGTTCAGGCTCTTCCCCTGTTCCCTGGCAATTGGTGCAGATGACCATCTCACCAGTTCTCACCTGCCCACCGTCGCAAGCGGATGGGCATGGTTTGGCGTTGTCCAGCAGTCTGCTTCTCGGCTATGGTGCATTCCTTTGAAAGACTCTGTTTCAATGACTGCTTTTGCATATTTTAACTCTACATAAAAAACGTATAGTTGTCAATATAATCTTGTGCCAATCAAAGGGCTGCTAAAAGTGTGCTCTAGGTGCTATAATAAGGTACACTTTCTATGTGGGAGGGAACTTGTATGCAGTCCGAACAGCCCCTCAAGGTACTCATCCTTGCCGCTGAAGTTGTGCCATTTGCCAAAGTTGGAGGTTTAGCTGATGTAGTAGGGGCTTTGCCAAAAGCTCTTCAAGCATTAGGCCATGATGTGCGTCTAGTGATGCCGCGCTATCGACAGGTCGATCCTAGTCGTTTTCATCTTCAACCCATTCTTGAGGCAATCCCTGTCAGTATGGGAAATTACCAGGTTCAGGTCAGTGTTTGCCGGGGTGAGATAGGTGATCATATTCCTGTCTATATGATCGATGCACCACGCTATTTTGATCGGGAAAATATCTTTGGCTATACCGATGATGGAGAGCGCTTTATTTTGTTTTGCCGTGCAGCCCTTGAAACTGTGCGGTCTTTAAGCTGGTCGCCCGATGTCGTGCATTGTAATGACTGGCATACTGGTATTGTACCCAACTGGTTGCATACCATTTATCGTGATGACCCCTTTCTTAGCAATACTGCTTCTGTCTATACTATTCACAATCTTGCCTATCATGGCATATTTGGCTATCGTCTGCTCGAAGTTGCTGGTGTTGCCACCAATGGTTTCTTATATCCGCAGAGTGTTGAAGCAGGAAATGTAGTTGATATTATGGGACGTGGTATTCTATTTGCGGATGCCATTACAACGGTAAGTGAACGTTATGCCCAAGAAATTCTGACTCCTACTTTCGGCGAGAAACTAGATCATTTGTTGCGTTCTCGTCGTGATCGCTTATTTGGCATCTTAAATGGTATAGATTACCAGGAGTTTAACCCTGCTGCTGACGGCTATATTCATACCCAGTTTAGTGTGCAATCTCTTGATCGGCGCATTGAAAATAAGGTCGCTTTACAGCAGCAAATGCATGTGCCTATAAGCAAAGATATTCCTTTGCTGGCAATGATTTCGCGTCTCACCGACCAAAAGGGTTTGATTTATTAGCGCAGATTATTCCATCTTTGCTTGCGCAGGGTATCCAGTTTGTGCTACTAGGAATTGGGGATCAGCATTATCATGAAATGTTCCAAAGTCTGGCTTCTCGCTATCCTGAACAAGTTGCTGTCTTCCTGACATTCAATACGGAATTGGCGCGACGTATCTATGCTGGCAGTGATATGTTCCTAATGCCCTCTCGTTTTGAGCCATGTGGTACCAGTCAGATGAACGCCATGCGTTATGGCTGTGTACCGATTGTGCGGCAGGTGGGTGGTTTGGCTGATACCGTGCAGGAGTATAATCCAAACTCTGGCGAGGGGAATGGTTTTGTGTTTAAGAATTACGATCCCTGGGATTTTTTTGCGGCTGTTGTGCGTGCTTTAGCTCTCTATCGCTTTAAAGATATCTGGCAAACCTTGCAGCGGAGAGGCACGGAAGCAGATCATTCCTGGAATGCTTCTGCCAAGCGCTATGTCGATGTTTATCGCAATGCCATAGAGTATCACGGAACTGACCCGTAGGGTGGGGTTTGGGGGAATTGGGTATGGATATCGGGGTGGTCGAACGTCGTGCGGCTCTAGCGGAGGTATATAGTAGTCTTCCTCCTTACGCATCGGCTGCTTTTTGGTCTGCCATCGAAGATCCCGCATTCCCTCTAGAGATTCTAGTAAAGATCTTGCGACTTGCTATCGCATCTGGTGACGAGCAAGGACGTTGTCGTATCATGGAATGGATCATTGTTCGCACACAAGCCATGAATTTGCTCTGGGCGCAGCGAGTCTTACAGATGCTCACCTTACAAGCGAACGAGCGTTCTGTATTAGCGAGGGATTTATGTGCTGATTTGCAGGAATGTCTGATGCGTGCTTTAGCAGATACGGGGCGTCTCTTTTGGGAAGAGAACTTCCTCCATTGCCTATATTTCGAGAGAAAGCATGTCTATCAATCTTTTTTAATGCGTGAGGGACTCTGGCAAAAGCCGTCGGTTTCTCGGAGTATGCGTATTCCTCGTGTTCTCATCGCAAGCCTAGACCGTTTGCTGCAACCGCCAGACCATGACCAACCTCCGCTTGAAATCGAAGATGAAAGTGTTCAAAGAATGTTTCTCTCAGTCGAGCGCAGCGATCTGCTACAAACCGTACTCTGTCTTCCCGACAAGCTCAAGGCCGTCATACTTCTAATCTTCTGGGAAGGTCGTTCAGAGAAAGAAACGGCCCAAATATTATCAATCAGTGATCGTACAGTGCGCAATCGTTTGCAAAACGCTTTAGCAGTCTTACGCTCTCTACTTGCATTGGACAGCGAGGAGGTATCGCATGGATGAAGAACAAAAAATATCTTTGATGCATATTACCGCTCAATATGTAGCAGAAGCGCAATCAGGACAGCAACCACATCTCAGTGATTACTTAGCTCGTTATCCTCGCCATGTCGATGCCATCGCTGATTTTGTCGCATACTACCATGCTGTTGAAGAGGCGATGCCATCAGTGGAGGAGGTATCTCCAGCAGAGGGAGCTATGACAACCTTATTTACAACTGCAACTGGTCAGCGACTTCTCCCATCCCAACTAGCTACCGAGCTTGATTTGAGTCTAGACATCATCTTATTACTTGAGCAGCGAGTAATTGCACCTGCAACCATTCCACACATGTTATACGAGCAGATAGCGATGCTCTTGCAGCGACCTAGTACTGAGGTCCAAGAGTACTTTTGTCCCTTGGACCGATGCCAGCCTCGATCTATTGTACCGAAGAGAAAGCCGCAAACGAAGGTAGCTGAGGAAAGCACAGACTATACAGTATCTCATGTAGCAGATAAACCCAGTTTTCGTGCAGTCGTGGAGACAAGTTTGCAGCTATCAACTGAACAGAGAGATCACTGGTGCGCTATGCTTGATAGGCAGAACATTCGTGCCTAAAGGCAGGGACTTGGGTCGAGTCACTGCTTGCCATATCCAGTTGGATCACAACGCTTCTTCAGAAACCTAGCCACTTGATGCTTTGCATATATGTGCAGTATCCATTGCAAAAAAACTTGCTCAGTGAAAGCTCCTGCTTGCCTCCCACTTGAACCAGAGAAGGACTGGGCAAACGAAGCAGCATTGAACGCTTTTTTTGGCCATGTCTTCCTCTTTTTTCATTCCAATGTAACGTGCCTCACTCCAAGATTGCTCATGCAGGTAATAAGACGTAACTAGATGACATTTCGTAACTCAAGTTCTGAGCTTAAATATGTATATTCAAGCTCATCAAGAACTGATTTTCTTCTACTCTTCGTTAGCCTTACCCAAGCATTTTTTGTTCATTGAAGAACTTCTTGAGAGTTAGGAAACACCCTCTGTGGTTGTATAGTTCCAGTCGTCTTCAGCACACGCACCCCAGGAAGCGACACTCTTAATGGTATCTCGCAGTGTAGCCCCAGATGCAAATTTGGGAATTGTTCGGGTCTTCCGCCACTTTGGTGAAGCTGCCGATGAGACTCATAATCCCAACATTTACAACTAAGACGCGCTACAATGGCCGATATTTTCGAGACATCCACAAAAAGGATACTGATTAGCTCTCACGACACATACAGCGACTCGCTAGGCCACGAATAGAGGCTATCTGAACCATATTGCCGCTCCGGTAAAATGGTCCAGATTGAAGAGCAACCCGAACGTGGGCGACCAGATCCGAGCCTAAGTGGTCGGCCAGCATGCGACACTGTCGAGCCTGAAGAAAAGGTGCGCACTCATAGAAATAGGTGTAGGTGGTGCTGTGGAATTGGAACGTGAGTGGTCAATGAGCCAAAAATTCGCATTATCCATTTAGAGTATTTTTTTTATTTGAACGTGACTGCTACTTGAAGGTAAAGATTCGCTTTTCATCTATATAGGTGTTTTATTTCTTTTAAAGGTTCGTGCTAGATATAGGTTTTGAGATTCGCTTTATCCATCCAGTGTGTTTATTTCTTTTGAACATGAATGATGCTTGTAGATATTGAGGCTTATAGTAATTCAACATGGTATAATACGCTCACAAGCTTATTTTTGAGAACTGCTACAAGTTGATAGAACCGTCCCTCTTTTTGACTAGGCATATTGATATATGTTGAGTACACTTGACATTACTTCCTTGTTTACTCATCATTCGCACAATCCAGATGGGATAAGAGAAATTACAGTGCGATCGAGTCATCCCATAGAACTCCCTGCGAGCAGTTGGTGATCGGAAGGTATCGTGCGAGCTAGTCGCGAATAGAGATCAGGTGGAAAACCCAGCAGAGCAAGAAGTCTTTGCTGAACCGGATTAAGAGGTGTGATATGATAAATAATCTGGTTAGGCAAAGTGATGCGCGTCAGGATAATTTTCCGAAAAGACTGCAAGATGCGCTCCGCAGTTGGTCGGTCCGTCTCCTTGCGTGCACTGTCGAGGAATAAGCCAGCAATTTTGGTCTGCTCAGCTTCAAGCTGGCGGCGCACGGTGAACTCCACAAGCGTCAAGATGCAAACCGCAAGACTAAGTAAGCGAGACAGTCCGATAACCTGATCGTCACGTTTCACGAACATGGGTGCCAGAGCTAAGTATTTTCCTTTCAAGCGCTCGAAAGCACGCTCAACCAAATATTCGTGGCGATATTCCAGAACGGCCTCTTGGAAAGACAAGCAAGCAACAGATGCATTAGTAACATAAGCCCGCCAACCCAAGGTGGCAGCCCGCGCCGTGATGGCCGTATCGATGCCCTCGACTACTGTCACCTGATAACGACAATGCTCGGTGATCTCTTTTTCTCGGTTGATGCTACCACGTCCTCGGCCAACGTACTTCTCGGTCGTCCACGTCTCCTGCACGTAATGGTAATGCAGCAGACCCACAACGTCATATTTGACAAGTATCGCTTCCGCAGCGGCTTGGAGCACGGCTTCCTCACGAAGCTGTCGTCTGCCCGGACCAATTGCTGGCGTTAGTGCTAGAATAGCTTTTTGGCTTTTTCGATCCGCTTCTGCAAATCTTGGGATTGCTTGTGGGCATGGGCAGGAGAATACACCACCAGGACACGCTCTTGCCAACTGCCTCCGTGATCGTCTTGGCAGCTCCTCGTGAATTCATAGCCCTTCGCGATGGTTATCTCCTGATCTCCATCCTTGATGACCACTTGCTGCCAGTTGTCTTCTCCCATGGATAAAGCCATCGTAACCCACGTTTTCATGGCCGATGCTGTTTCCCCCACCAGTGCTAATGGAGTGAGGTAGTGATGCCCAAGTCGCATGATACCCGCCCGTGTTGCTAGTGCGCTCATCTTACAATCACCGACCAAGAGCAATTGGCAATCTTCACCCAAGAAGGAATGGACGCGCTCGATCAGTGGGAGATAGAACGGGTCATCGGCATGTTGCCCAGCCAAAACATCTAGTGCGACTGGCAAACCCAGTGGCGCTAGTACTGCCATCATTAGCTTTATTTGACGTAATGCAGGATTATCTTTACTGTGACCAAATTGCCAGAGGCTCCCTTCCCCTCCTTCTCGATAACCTGAAATCGTTGTGGCGTCGATATGCATGGTCTTTTTACGCAGATCATAGACTTTTACCAGATTTTTGGCTAACATCTCCTCTGTCTTGTGCCAATTGTTATCGTCACTTAAATATGATAATGCGATGGTTAAGCGATCATCGCTGCAGTCGGTATCGCTAATTTTCTGGCCTGTTATTGCTTCTAGAGTGTCATGCATTCCACGTACCCAAGCTTGCACTGGTAGCTTGCGATGGTCTCCTTCGCTGATCATGTAGGCTAGCCAGATACACAGTGTCCAGCCCCAGCTTAGCCTCCCTCCAACACAATACCTCTTGCACACGATGTCGATCAGGGCGGGTAAACCCATACGCTTGATTTGTTCTATCAATACAACGACATCATCGATTATTTCATTGTCAACGGCTATATCTTGCATCAGGCGCTTCTCCTAATTATTTACTCACGGGCGTTTACTTGCCCCCATACGTGCTAGGGAGTCTGCCATTATCATATCCGATTTGCACCCATGCTATCCACTCCCACTATGAGAGCGTCCCTCCACTATTTACAAAAAGGCCCCGCTTGACTGTGCGAATGGTGAGTAGATTGTTCTGTAGGTTGAGAGAAGGAAGGAAGTTGAGAGATCTGATGAGAAAGAACATGCCTGAAAAAAGGCTAATAAATGTGAAAAGCTTGAATGAGACAGTTTTAAAGTACAAAAAAAGTATCCTTTCTAGGGTACCAACAAGAATTGTGCAAGAATATACGCTACTGCTTCACCGGATATGTAATTCTTTTTGTTTCCCTTAAATCATCCAAGAGGTGGGTGAGCCGACTCAGTTGCCTATCCATGGTCTTGAGCATTGTGGCTAAAAGACCTCAAGATTTTATTTTTAAATCATTGCTATTGATACTCAATAGTATGGTAGGTTTCCTTTCACGAGGGAAGGCTATGAGCCTGAATTTGCTCCAGTAAGACCTATGAGGAGGTTTTTTGTCCTTCGTATCTTGGTTTGAGAAGTTCAGGTATTGGTTCTCTGAATGAATTGAGCGCTTGAAGTGCCAGTTTTCGTCTCCACCGTTGGGAAGAGTGGTCTGAATGGTGTTCCATCCGAGAAAGCTAAGACGATCAATGTAATTGGCAAGTGTCTTGGTATAGCCGTCTGTCTCTTGCCCTTGATAGACCAAGGTTATGCTGTACCTATTAGCTCGGTAGATGGTATACACAAGACCTTGTTTTGTCTGCCGAAGAGAGCAGTATTCCCATCGTTGCATCATTACCTCCTGCCTCCATCATCAAGCCATCGCTCTATCGCCTCAGCCGAAGACGCCTCTTCCCCGGACATCAATTTTAGGACGAGGCGTTCCTTTTTTCTGCCATTTCGGCACGGTCGGTGCTGGAGAGGGAACACAAGGCAGACCAAGTTCTTGATCATACCACTCGCACACCATCTGATCGGTGCGCATCGGGTGCGGCTTCTGCCCAGGTAGTGGCGAGGTTTCCTGTGGCCCCGGTTTGGAAGTCGGCCAATTTGGATAGACAAACTGACGATGAGCACTCCTAGGCTGCATGATCATCTCTGCAGTGTCATCTTTGATACCATTCTGCTCCATTGTAGGATCACTAGGCACCAATCGAGATGCATCCTGAACGGTCACTATTGCTTCTACACATTCATCTGGTCCTGATTCTCTCGTTTGATCGAACAGTGAGCTTGTCTGTTGAGAGGTTGTCATACGTGTAGCCTTTCTTGGTGAAACAGGATGGGCGCTTCTTCTGTCGAGGATAAGCAAACCAAGAAGCGCACTCCTTCGACTCGATCAGAGGATTGGTTTCGTTTCTTTCCCCGCACGCACCTCTTGATGCCGATACTGTACATCATGGAACCAGAGGGCGCAAAGCAGTATCACGAGGAGTAGTAATGGAAAGATGAACATTGCCATAATAATATCCTTTTGTCGTATTTCAGACACACTTCTTATCTCACAGTGACGAACATGCCCTCCATTGATATCGACCATCTCTGAAGGGAGGGAGATAAAAGCATCATAAGCGAGAGAGCGAACAAGACCATCCCGGACAGCATGTTCCGATGGTGGAGAGATGTTCTAAGCGCCAGTTCCTACGAGGGAGAGGCTGAAGGGGCAAAGCTCATAAGAATATCTATGAGACTCTTTAAGTATACACTATTTTTTGGTAAAATGCAATATTTATCAAATAAAAAGTGTATACATTGGATTGCAAATGCGGGTAGTCTTCCGCTTAAGTGGTGATGGTGAGAGCCAAGGCTCACGAGAAGCTGGTTCACCGAGTGGTACTTTGAGCCTATCAACACTCCCAGGGGGAGACTATCCAAATGCGCTCATTAGGTATGCGTCAAATCAACGTGACGGTTTTGTGTTTGTACAAGGTCAACACTGTCAAGCAAAATCGCCCACTTTTGACGCATGCCATTTAAAAAATTAATACTGATGATAAAAAATTTAACTCTTCCTAATGGAAATGGAGCGATTAAATGAGCATTTTTCTCAGAAATAGTGTATACTTAAGGTAGCTTATAGATCTTCTTATGAGCCATGTCCCTCGTAGAAAAAATGGCACGCAAAGCACTGCTCCATCTTCAGAGATACGATGCTTCATACATCTGGATGTTCATCTTTCTGTGGAAACGTGCTGCCAGAAATGGCCTTATTCGTCTTTCTGCCTTCGTGCTACTCCATGTACCGTCGTTAGTGTAAAGAGCGATACAGCTGTATCGTCTCAAGAAAAGGACGAGATCTATGACATTTACAGTGCTGAGGGACCGTGCGAAAACAACTTTTGTACGTTTGACGGAGCAGGAGAGCATGCTAGATAGGGAGGGTATTTCTGCACACTCCCTTATTCTCGGAGCCGCTCAAAGAACACGGCTCTTTTGGACTAGATTTCTACGCCGGCTTTCCGTTCCAGCCATGGGCCAACCCGTATTTCAACTCCCTCGGCCCTACGAAAGCGGGTCAATCTCATCTCCCATCTCCATTCCACGAGGAACAACAACTCATGCAGTAGGAAAACTCCTTGTTGCCACTCGTGACGCTCCGAATAAAGTGCGCGGAGAGGCCTATTGTATCGGATATATTGACGCGCTAGAACGCTCCTACGGGGTCTACCAGATACACATCAAAACCGCTTTCTCCTCAGGGAAGCTTGTCCTGAGCCTCCTTTTCGTTCTTGATAACAACGTATTCCACAAGCATGAAGAGTGGAGCGCGTTTCCCTGTGCTATTGTTAACGGTCAATAATATAGAGAACTCCCCATTCTCGTTGGAGTAGTGTGACAGTCCTGATGGTTTTACGCATACTGCAAAACTATGAAGAGGCCAGCGAGATCACCCAGGAAGCTTTTTTGGCTGCATGGCAGGGGTTGCCATCATTCCGCTGCGAGGCATGCTTTATTTACCTGACTCTATCGCATCGCCTACCATTGTAGTTTGCAACAGCTTGAACGGCACAAGCGGGAGATAGCACCTATAAGCGGTCATGAAAGCGGAACAGATCCAGGATCGAGCGAATAAGGAGAAGATTGTACGGGGACAGAGGTGATCTCAAACAGCGGGGAGGAAAGGGTGGAAGTGTCGAAAAGGAGAAAGGAAAAGATGCAAACACGACGACACTGGGGGAAGGCACTGGTTGCATTATGCCAATCACGCCGACGCTCCATCATACACACCCTGCTGGCACTGACCGGCATGCTGGTGCTCTTGCAAGTGGTCATTATCCTGGTCCTCCAGGTCATCTCTGAACAACGCAAGCGGCACCGGCACGAGGGGAGCTTTCCTCATCCGTTTCTCGATGAAGTGCATGTGGGGAACAATCGCCTGCGCGTCTACGCTTATGGGTGTGATCTCTATGATGCCATGCTTGCTGCGATTGATGCAGCTCAGCAGAGTGTCTACCTCGAAACCTATATCTGGAAAGATGACGAGGTTGGTCAAGCCTTCAAGGAGGCCTTGGTACGCAAAGCCGCGCAGGGAGTGGAGGTCTACGTGGTTTTTGATAGCTTTGGCAATGTGGTCGTGCCCCACGCCTTCAAGGTCTTCCCGCCAGCGATACATGTCCTCCCCTACAGGATTGTACGCCGCCCCTGGCAAGTGCTTGACCTGCGTCGTTACGCGCTGGAGCATCGCAAGGTGCTCATCGTTGACGGTTCAACCAGTTTCATCGGAGGCTATAACTTGGGCAGTCCTTATGCATCTACCTGGCGCGATACGCATCTGCGCATCGTTGGATCGGCTGCAGCCGATCTGGCCCGATCGTTCATTGACTTCTGGAATCGGCATGTCACCGGGCAGGAACCAATCACCCGGCATTATCCTCGTTGCTTCAATTCACTCATCAACTTTCTCAGCACAGATGCCCAGCGTCTCACCTTCCGGTGGTCTCCCCCTTAAGTGTTGGTGCAAAGAGGAACAAGTACAACAGTCAAAAGCTCTCTAACCATACTTGATCAACACATCCGATACACATATGGGCTGTCAGCGTTGGCAGATGAAACCTGTTGTCTGGACAAGAAAAAGTGATTGAAAAACAGCTTTTGAAGGAAAAATCTATGAGTTGTGCCCTCTTTTGGTCCAACTTTCTTTCACGCGGAGCAAAAACACGATGGATCAACAAGACAAATGCCCTCAATAAAGCTCTTGTAGCTTTTAAACAAGTCATCTCTTCAGTGCTACTTGACCGGACAAACGTACGCATCTGCCATCATTCACGACCCATATGTGTATCGGATGTCGTGAGTTGGTATGGTCGTTGCAATAAAACTAGCCGTTCCCGTACGCTAAAACCTGTGCAAACAAGCTCACATAGCTCGTCAGTAATCGTCATTTTTCTGCAATGGATACTGCACGTATTTGTCATCACAGCTCTGGCGAGATTTGAGCTGAACGGGGCATGGTGATGCGAGGCTGTGTCTTGACAGTGTTGTCCCTGTTTCCCCCTGGTATTTGTGGTTCGTGTTGGGTAGACTATGAGAGTTGTTAGCATGATGTTGTTTTTACGATGAATGCATTAAGTGTTTATTGTTAATTATTAAGGATTGATAGTGTTATGTATAAGTCAAGATCATATGAAAGATTAAGCGAAGAGAACCATCAAGGAGGCACAGACCTATCATTTTCGCTCAACACAGCACAAATAGAACCTGATCAAGCAGAAGCGGTGTCTGCACAGAAAACATATAAAGAAAGAAGGTCATTAGCACTAAGGAAACGCAGAGAAGGAAAACTATTAACTGATGATGAACAAAGAATAATTGGGACACATGATAAATATAATACAAAAAGATCAGAGATACGAAGGAAGCGCAGAGAAGGAGAGCCACTGACTGAACATGAACAAAGACTAGTTGCGACGGTTGATAAATATGACGCAGTATGTAGCACAAGAAGATCAGAAATACGAAGGAAGCGTAGAGCTGGAGAACCATTGACTGATGATGAACAAAGACTAATTACGATGGTTGATAAATCTGACGCAGCACGTAGCGCAAAAAGGTCGGAAATACGAAAGAAGCGCAGAGCTGGAGAACCATTGACTGAAGAGGAACAAAGACTAATTGAGTAAGCTCGCCAAGACCATCCAGCACCATGGTGATGATCACTTGGGCACTACGAGAGACGCAAGGGCATGATAGTGCTCGCTGCATTTGTGATAGGCGAGAAGGTCTGCTTTGTCGCACTGCTCAGTATCGCGCTACGAGGCGCTTGACAGGGCTTTGTCAGTTTGCTCCGCCCACAAAAAGTCCGCTAAGCGGCAGATGGAAGTGTCTATTTTGTCTATTGACAATGATAGAGCAACTTGAATATACTTGACATAAGACACGCGATGTGTCGCTTTTAAAATTCAAGCACTATACACACCCGATATTCGATAAAATACAGTTGAGATTTATTCTCAGGAAAGGACACACTCATGGATCGAATACACCATAGAGATAAACAGCAAGAGGGAACAGCGAAGCCAACAGGAAAATCAGGTCCAAAATCTTGGGAAGTAGATAAGTACATATACAATGAGCCAAGAGACGATAAGGGGTCGTCGCACTGTGACCCAAGGTTGGAGTTAGCACTGCAAAGTCACGGTCAGCACCAAGACAGCGACTCCATACCATATGATGGTGACCACGGATATATCCACCCTGCCTTCGGTGTCGGCGCCACGCCCAAATTCAATGATAGTGCTTCCTCCACAAGCGATCTGGGGACTCTGGCAGGTGGGGCAGGCCTAAGTATATTTGAGGGGGGATCCCAAAGACATCTCGCTGGAGACCGAGGCTGCATATCAGCACACCAATTTGTGGCCGAACCTGCTCAAGAGCATGCTCTTAGGTTGCGTCAGGGCCGAAAGTCAGCCCCACAATGAACCTAGTGGTGCTCTCCATATAGATAGAGATGCGTAGATGGCGTAATGGAGAGCGTCTTTTTTCGTAACGCCAGTGTAAAAAGGACCCAGAAAGGCGGTCGTACTCACTGTTGAGCCCGCGCAAAAAAGTGATGTCTACCCTGACCAGGCCCGAGCCTAAGTGCAGCTCGTAGAGAGTATTGTTGGTGGGATGCATTGAGTTGGAGCCCCGTTCCGGTTTGCCACGGCCCTTCGCTCATAGCATATTGAAGGGTTTAGAGATTGCTTTCCATCCATATAGGTGTTTTATTTCTTTTGAACGTGACTACTACTTGAAGGCTTTAAGATTTGCTCTTATCTATCCAATGTATTTATTTCTTTTTTAGATTTTCGCTGTATGAAGGTATTGATGCTCGTAGTAATTCAACATGGTATAATATGTTCACAAGGGGGGGGTGAGAACTGCTACCAGATTGCTAGAATTGTCCCTCTTTTTAACTAGACACTTTGATACACATTGAGTACATTTGGTATGGGTTCCTTGTCTGGCAGTGTTTTGTAAGAATTGTTTTGTCTGTTTATTGTGAAAGGATAGTATTTATGCGTGATACACATTTGGAAAAAAGACCAATGGAAGATAATGAGAATATAGGGTCATCAGGAAGTTCTAAACGTCAGAGGAGAGACAATCATTCGTCAAGAGGTTTTGGATCAGGGCCAGCTGGGAGACATCATCTTCTTTTTACGGACACAACACAAGAAGCACACAATCAAGCAATTACATCACGCTGCGAGAATTTCGGGCAGGCAGCAGAGATCAGAGGAATTACATCTACTAACCTTATAACCGCCTATAAAGAAGTGTTAGATGAATATCCAGATACATTGAAGATAAGTAATTTTTCCAAAGAATGTAAGCGGTTGTTGATTAAATGTAGAGAAGGCAGAATTGATGATATTAGAAGAACTCTGCAAGAATGGGAAAACTTGACAGAAGATAGAAGAAATATTAGCAATAAAAGAAAGCGAAAATTGGCGAAAATTCTGCTCAATAAAGCACACGACCAAGCAGGTCCAAGTCGTCAAGGAGATACAACGCCTATCCGTGCAGAACAAATATCGCAGCTTATTGATACGCTTATTGCAAAGTCTAAAAAGTCTAACCAGTCGCCTGATAGCTGGCGACATTGGACGGAGGACAATATCAGGAGAGCATTTCGTGAGAGCAAGATGAATCAAACAGAATACAAGCATGCCTCTGAAGTACTTGGTAGTAGAAGGTTAGATAAGAAAACAGAAACAAATATAAGAGATGCGTTGCGGCGTACATATAGAGAAATATCTAAAAGAAGCAGTGTTACAGGAAGTGAGGCACAAGGGCAAGAACGCTCTCCCAGTCGCTCTTCCCGGCAAAATCCCATTGGTTCGTTCAGACCCTCAAAGAGGCCCTTGGGATCTTCAACCGCGCTGACTTGGGAGACCTCTCATCAGACACAAAAGACAAGAGACCTCGGTCCTCTTGGGGAAATCTTGGCAACGAGCAGTCAAGGTCGCACTCAGCAGTCCCCCTTTGAGAGCCCTGCAAGTCAGAGCCAACCAACTGGGCCGATTCAGGAGACCTCTCATCAGGGAGAAAGCCATGGTCTTCTTGAGGACGTTGTCTCCGGTTCTCGACGAACTGAGCAGACTCAGGGGACAGGGACTAGTTCTCGTAACCTCTCCAGCTCTAGTCATCGAAGCTTGGGCCAAACAAGCGAGCAAAGAACCATTCCTCTCGGGCCCGAGCTTCGAGGCCCCGACCAAGCAGGTTCAAGTCGTCAAGGAAATTCTCACCGTGATCAACAAGAGAGAACTTGGACCACACAACAACTGAATCAACTCGTCGATGAAATAGTTCAGATCAAGCATTTTGACCACAGCACCTTTCAGAATGCTCTCACTGAAGAGTCCAAAGCCATCTTGAATGAGCTGAATAGTAAGTATAGGAGCGATAGAAAGAGTGTCACCAATCAAGAAATGAATGACATAGAAACAAGATTTAAATCTTATAACGTGTTATATCTTGATCCAAGACGCAGATATCTTCGTACAAAGTCAGCACATGTTAGATCTCTTCAAAACAGAAGGAACCTTACTACAACGATTAAAGCTGTGCAAGAAGGTTTTAGAAATACGTCTCATCGTTATCATTCTCGTCAAAAGTCCTCAAAAGATGCTTAAGAGCTATCATGATGCCATCGCTCTCACCAAGAGGGACTGGCGTGAGAGCTTGTCACTTGTGGAGCTCACATCGCTCTCTTTCGTTTCATCGGCTTCTCTCTGTTCGGCACTGGTCTCACCCGTTGTCGACCAGCACAACCGGAGAGACTCATTGCTTTTGGCAAGTCTCACCATCATGCTCAATTGCGATTTCTCAGGTTTTTCCATCAAGACATCCAAAAGATACCGATGAGTCTCTCACAGCCACCGTATCGATGAGCTAGGCGCGAAACTGGGCCATATTGTTGGCGTTGGCAATATGGTCGAGCAAAGTATCATATTGAACAAAACTGTCCCTCTTTCCAACTAGGCATATTGATATATGTTGAGTACACTTGATATCACTTCCTTGTCTGGCAGTGTTTTGCAAGAAATATTTTATGTGCTTTTTGTGAAAGGATAGTGTTTATGGATTTGCCAACATCATGGGGAAAAAGAACAAGAGAAGACAATGGAAAGCCAAATTCATCAGAGATGAAAAGGCAAAGAAAAGACAATGAGAATATAGAATTATCGAGCAATCAAGCAGACCTTCAACAAATTCGTCAGAAGCAACACCTATGGCTTTACAACACCCCAAATCATCTTGAGGCTATAGTTGATAACTTTGATAATTGTTTCTCTCAGCAGCATAATCAAGAAAGAACAAATCATCAAACCACTGACTTTAGCGTTGACGATTTGAAAGTTTTGGATATGGAGCTTGCTAAGCCTCATGTTGCTGATCCTGCTGAAGCTCAACGTGTCGAGCAACAATATGACCAAGCTGATCCAAGTCGTCAAGGTGATAAGGATGAAAACAAGCATATAGAAAAAACTATTCATGATATTATGAATGAAGAAGGTATACTTCAAAAAAAATATATACAAGGAATATTAACTAGTAGGGGATTATTTAAAAAAATATATGTCGCAATAATTACAAATTGTTTAGAAAGTGTATGGTCAAGTTATAGCGGGCGTTTTAAATGTAATAAAATTAAGAGATATAAAAATTTATTAGAAATTATTAATGAATTAAAAGCAAAAAGCGACTAATAACAAAGAGTCTACTTAGTCCATGATGCACTATACACCAGTTGCATGTACAGCAAACAAGATACATACCAGCATGAAGAGTTGCCATTTTTGATGCTGTATGTCGGCACTTCCGCGTTAAAGAGGCAAGACGTTCGCGGAAGGTGCCATTCAAACGCTCTATAAATATTACATTACTTTCTCCAAATATTCGTAATAGGTGCCACGCGAGCACTCTGATTGGCATATGGCAACCCATACATAGCCTCTAGAGTTCGTAGCAAAGAATAATGATTGACTTGCACGTTATACTTACCAGCTCTTACCATCGGACCCACAAAAATCGTTGGGATCTGATTCGCCGATGAGCCATTATCCTCATCCCAAGTAACAACCAACAAGCTATTGTGCGTATTAGCCCACTTAACATAATCGTCGATGTTACTATTTAACCACTTATCAGCCTGTTCAATTGACCCATCATGCATATCATTTTGCAGATTGGGGATGACAATGGAAACTGTGGGAAGCAAACTGAAGTTGGTAGGAAAGCTACTGAAAGGCATATTCACACTTGAAGGCACATTGCTAAAATCAACCCAAGGATTGTGCTTGCGAGCGTAGTTCGAAGACCAACACCCAGTATAGCCAACACTAGGTAAATCCTCCGAATAGCCATCAAAACTCTTTCTCGCATGGATTAACTCTTGAGCCAGATTCGCGCTAGTAAATGTATGGGGGCACGAATCATCAGCCAGCCCAAATGTAGACCCTGCGAACAGTGCAAGGTAATTTGGTTCACTGGGATGAGTAATGGCATGAGAATTCGTTAATACAGACCCTTGAGATGCTAGTGAATTCATATAGGGTGCACTAGCAGAACCAATGATCTGGGAATACGCATGATTCTCTTCGATAACGATGACCACATGATCAGTGCGCGGAACCGTTGTTGCTCCTTGCTCTGGAGTCGAAGCTCTTGCTTGCGTACTCACCGTGGAGGTTGCTCTTTGCTTTGGAGTCGAGTACGAGTCTGCTCCTGCTTTTGAGATAGAGTCTCCACAGCCTACAGTTACAACAAGGAGACTGATCAGGGCAGCAGTTTTCCAACATATCATCGATAATCTAGACAGCATCAAATTATGATCCCTTTCCTAGATACTCTACACTTGAGGGAACCACAAGTGTATATTCTCTGTCAGAGTTATTTTTTTTTGCTTTCGCAAATGAAAAAATCTTTTATTCATTCTAGCAAAAAATAGCTTCTTTTTCAAATTCTCAGAAGCTATCGGGTACATATCCCAAAATCTTCCCTTGACACAGGAGCAAATAGTTTAGAGGCATCCACTTGTTGCGGAACGTCAGTAGCTATTTCCTTCATAGATACGACTTAGCATAACGGATGCCTGTCTTGCAAGTTACTTAGGACTTTCGTCCACCACTTATTGGGGTCCTATCGGGGGATTGGCTACCCAATATATTAGCAAAAACATGTTTGAAAGAAACATACCAGTCTGCCTCTCGCTAGGGCTCAGCTAATTGTTCTGGCGGTCTTAAGTTGCTATACGCATCTTTTATAATCTGATGCTGTCTCTGTATTCCATTTTTTCCTCTGCTTAAAAGATTGAAAAATATGGATAAAGTTTTGTCTATTTTATGCGCATTCAAACTATTTCCATCCTCAAGATCTTTTATATACTTATTTGTGCATCGATGAAAGCCTCTAAGGATTTCGAAATGTTCTTCATGTATAAACGAAAAATGGATACTAATAGCTTTCTTTGTATCACGATAGACTTTTCCTCCAGCCGCTTTGATATATGATAATTTGTCTTCAATGTATATCTGCTGCCTTTTCATGTATTCTTCATAAAAACTAATGGTTTGATCTAACTTTTCAATGTTTGATCTAACAATTTCATTATTTGGCGCACCTTGCAAATCAGCTTGTAATTTTACTCTTATGGTATTTATATGAATCAATGCTATATTAGCATTAATTGGCAGTATCCTATCGTATAATAATTTAAACTCAGTTATATTTTTAAAGTATGCTGCATACTTGTCTGGATTATTATTACCATCAAACTTTTCATATCCTTGTAGCAGTGCTTTATATTTTGATTCCATATCATTAAAAAGATCTTTAAACTGAAATCTTTCGATTAGCGGCACTAGATTAAAAAAATCACGTAACCTTTCTGGCTTCATTAAGCTATCTAGCTCCTTTTCTAGTTTCTCTTTCAGAACTCTTGTTAATCCGTTGGCTATCTCTGTAATTTCTTTGGTATCCTTATCAGTAAGCTCCCACCTCGTGGTATTATCGAGAGCTTTGCTCATGTAAGAGCTGTGGGCCTTTTCACTAATTTCTTGTCGTTTTTTCAGCATAACCTTATATTTCTTATATTCTTTTCCTGTGAAAAGCTCCTTATTTTGCTCAATCAAACTTTTGTAATTTCCCCGCGCATCATACCATGTTGTCATTCTTTCTGCGTCCTTGTTCCACTTTTGTCGTATCTCCTCAATATCTTGGGATGACATAGCCTGAGAGCGTTGGTTATCAGTTGAAGAAGATGCTTCTGGCATATGTTCATCTGGATGATCTGTTTTTTCCGCCTCTGACTTTTGAGATGATACTTTTTCAAAATCTTCTTGCTTCTTTCCTTCCTTATGCTCATATTGAATTCCATTCGTATCATCTTTGCAATAAGATGCTAGATCGCTAAAACCGAAAATACGCATTTTCCCTCTCATTTCAGCAAAAAATTGCTGTATAGAACCGGCACTCTGATGTACTTCAGCTTCACTTACAGAGACGATTTCTCTCAAGGGCCGCACTTTTTTGTTGGACGATGATGCGTCTTTACTTGTTTCTCCAGTTTCATAAGTGTGATAAAGACGCTTAAAGCCACTATTTTCACTTAACATATATTTTTGCTCCTCTAAACTCGAAAGGTTTCTACGTATAAGCAAAGACTAGAAAAAAGCCGCTTTTTGATGAGCTTGAAAGAGATTTCTACCTTTGCATATTTCCAACTAGAACTACTCTATGAAAAGTGTGTATTTGATCAGTGTAACTGCTCAGGGGTATAGCAGACGCGAAGTATTGATAGGTAACCCTTAGGGTCCCTACACTCGGGCAATAAATTGCCGGGTGGGCGTGATAACTCGCGTTAATCGGCTAGATTGGCGCCTGAGTAGTTAAATTGAGGCACTGAATGCCAATTGGTATCAGCTACCAGTTGCCCCTATTTGTGGGACAAGGGGCAATGCGAAGAGCGTACACATGAAGAGCACTCTGCGAAGAACTCTTGGAGGTTTTGTGGACATAAACATTCCCTTTGGAATTGAACACAAAAATCAAACAATAGCTCTATTCAAAGACAACACTTCTTTTCGGAAGAAATGTATAAGGTGGGCAATAAGAGTGGGGAGATAAGTCTTTCTCATTTCTTCCTCATGGGAAAATTATAAGAGATTTTCATCTATTTTGTCAAGTGTTAATTTTACACATAATTACAATAAATGGGTGGTTAAAGTGGCTTTACTGATGAATGGGCAAAGGGAGGAACGGATGACCAACTGACGACAATCTTTACATAATTGTGCTATAATATATTCATGGAGTTAAGTGATTATGCTAAACAACATGTAGTCCGTTACGAGACTGCTTGGAGGTGGTTTCGGGACGGAAAGATCAAAGGGCGTAGAGTCGGCAAGCATATCATCCTCATTGCTGAAGATGTGCAAGAGCCTAGCACCCTGAGAGGATAGTCGTTCCCCTCCGAACCCGAAAGTCTAGGATTCGCTAGATTTTTGGAACTATCATCTATCACAAAAGTCTCATAAGTCCAGTTAGTCACAATCTCATAGATATCATGCGCATGACACAAAAAGTAGCCTATCTCGATTGTCACTCAGGCGTCAGTGGGAGCCTCTTGCTTGCAGCATTGCTCGATGCAGGATTTCTCGCTGGACATTTTGCGTAAAGCGCTCATAGTTTCGCCTCTACGTGGCTACCAATTACAATATGACACCGTGCACGAAAAGGGCATCCGTGGTTCACGTATTAGCGTTGTGCTGGAGGAGCAGAAGCTACCTACACATTCTTTATATGATAGTATCGCTATACTCCATACTCTCGCGATCCCTGCGCATGTTCATGATATAGCGGTGAAAATATTCCAGCGTTTAGTGGAGGCAGAAGCAGCTATTCAGGGAATAGCTGTTGAGGCAATTCAATTTGAGGCAGTGGATGTTATAAAAATGATTATTGCCATTGTTGGGATTGCACTTGGTATTGAGGAGTTGGGTATCATACAACTATATGCCTCTGCGCTCCCGCTCACAAATGGTCATGTACAAACGCGGCATGGCCTCTTGCCTGTACCGACGCCTGTCACATTGAAACTATTAAGTCAGGTGAGTGCCCCCTGGAAGCCCTGTGCCATTGAAGGAGAATTAGTTACACCAGTGGGGGCGGCTATACTTGCCGTTCTGGCGTGTTTTGAGACTCCGCCAATTGCAATTGAACGTATTGGTTATGGCTTTGGGTGGCACCATTTGCCATGGCCCAATTGTCTGCGTCTCTGTCTTGGGAGAGCAGTTAGCGAGGTCAATGTCCCACATGAGGAGGTTGATACTGATTGGGTAGCCGTCATTGAGTCGCATATCGACAACATGAGTGGTGAACTTCTAGGCGGTTTAATGGAGCGTTTGTTTGTAGCAGGAGCGCTTGATGTATGCTATACTCCCATACAGATGAAGAAGAATCGTCCTGCAACTCTCGTCACTATCATCTCTCCCCTGCAAGATGGGGAAAGACTGGCTTTAGTTCTATTACGTGAGACAAGCACCCTAGGCGTACGCATACAGCAAGTGCAGCGCCGCAAAGCTCAGCGTGCGCAGGAACAGATTACCACAGCTCTCGGCCCAATGTTAGTGAAAGTCAAGCGTCTCGGTTCGCGTATCATCAGTGCAACTCCCGAATATGAAGAATGCCAGCGTATCGCTCGGAAGCGGGATATGCCTCTTGCAGATGTCTACGAAGTTGTACGCCAAGCTATCCAGATTAATCTAGAGATAGGAAAGTGAGGAAGTTCTCGCTTATCTCTAAGGTTCTGGCCTTTGCAAGGGTACTTCATTGAGTTCGGGCAGAAGCACGACGCTTTCCTGCTCATTGGGATCGGTTCTTGCGATCAGGGCAACACATGTCTCAGTTTGGCTTCGGTTGCCAGGCAAGTGGGGCATACCTGCTGGGATATACACAAAATCACCAGCATCGGCGATCAGGTAATGCTGGAGTTGCTCGCCATACCACATCTCTGACTGTCCACTTATAATATAAATGGCAGTTTCGTGATGTTCATGCAAGTGTGGATGTGCACGCTTTCCTGGAGGGAACGTCAAGAGATGCAAACAAATCGCCTTTGCACCAGCACTCTGGGCGGAGATCCCGGCAAAGTACGTCAGTCCCTGTTTGCCTTCATAGGTTTCCTGGGGATGTATAACGGTACATGTTGGTTGGGATGGTAGTGACATCGGTCCTTCTCCTTGTTCATAATATTGTCATGACTTTATTCTAGCAGACTCAACAACCTTTACCTGTATAGTTATGGCACAACTTCGTGGAACAGGAAAGCTCTCCTGTGGGGACATTTACTAGCAAAAGGAGTTCGTTGGGCAAAGGACTATGAAATATAAAAAAGAGCCGGTGATGGGAATCGAACCCGCGACCCGCACTTTACGAAAGTGCTGCTCTACCACTGAGCTACACCGGCTTGTCGCTTGTGAAGATCTCACTGATCTTCTCTCGACACAGCGGATTATAGACCGAAACCATGCCCCTGTCAAGCGCTTTTTGGCCGACTGGGGGTGTATAGCACAGTTTCTCGGACCTGAGAACTGTCCCTGTTTCCCCCTAGAGGAACACGCTAACTTCTTATACACTATCTTTGAGAGCGCACCGCTGTCAAACGTGATTGGCGAGAGTACTCCTGGCGGACGTTCTTTCCGTATGCTTGCTCCGGAATCAGATCTGACTACCCTGAAAAATTCTGGGCCGGAGCAGCAAATCTCGACAACTCTATAATGTTATGATAAGATACAATACAATGTGATGTATCCGCCTAGTTTGGAGTCGTAGATGCGTACTCTGCTGGTAGCAACGGCTAATCCCCATAAGATGGATGAGTTTCGCGCTATTTTTTCAGATTTGTCCTATCAGTTGCTTTCGCTGAATGATGTCCTGCCCAATCTAAATGTTGAAGAGACGGGGGCAACTTTTCAGGAAAATTCGCAACTAAAAGCCCTGGCATATGCACGTGCTTCAGGTCTACTCTCTCTTGCTGATGACTCTGGTTTAGAGATAGATGCTCTTGGAGGGGCCCCAGGTGTTTACTCTGCCCGTTTTGGTGGCGAGAATATGCCGTACAGTGAACGGTTTGCCCTTATTTTTGAGCGCCTTCGTGGCCTACCGCTTGCGCAACGTACGGCCCGTTTCCGCTGTGTCATTACCATTGCAGAACCTTCTGGCTATCACCGTAGTGTGGAAGGAATTATTGAAGGACTGATTACTGCTCCGTGTGGCGAAAATGGCTTTGGTTATGATCCCATTTTCCTAGTCCCGGAACTTGGAAAAACAACCGCTGAACTATCACCAGAGCATAAAAATCGTATCAGTCACCGGGGAGAAGCTGCACGTCGTGCTCGTGCACTGCTTGAAGATTGGCCTCGACTTTCGTCTTCGCTGGAATAACTTAGAGTATGTTGTCAATCAAAGAAAACCGAGAAGAAACTATTAAGGAACAAAATATGGCGAAGAAGTCTGCCATTCGCGTCGCTTTGGATTTAGAAACGACAGGACTACATCCAGAGCAAGATACCATTCTTGAGATCGCTGCTGTCAAGTTTCAAGGAACTGAAGTTATTGAGACGTTTGAAACATTTGTTGCTCCTGGCCGTTCCATACCCTACCGTGTCCAGCGTCTAACTGGCATAAAGCCAGAACATCTTGTTGGCGCTCCTTCTTTCTCCTCCATCGCCAAGAAGTTACAAGCGTTTCTGGGAGATTTTCCCATTGTGGGTCATAGCATCCCCTTTGATATGGGCTTCCTGCGCCCCAAAGGTATTGCACGCACAAATCCGCTCATTGATACGTTTGAACTAGCAACTGTGTTGCTCCCCTCTTTGACCAGCTATAACCTGGGACAGGTTGCGCAGGCTCTAGATATACCTGTACCGCAAGATCGTCATCGTGCGATGGTCGACACTGTGCTTGCAATGGAAGTATTTCTCGTCCTGCATCAACATCTAGCCTCGATTGATCTAGCGCTCCTTAATGATTTGGCAAACCTGGATGCGCCTCGTTCTTGGCCCTTATTGCATTTCTTCCGTCAGGAACTACGGGAACGACGAGAGAGTAATGGTGTGCAAGGAGTGCTTGCGCGTGGGAGTCTTGGAGATCGCTTCGCCGCCCAATTAGGGATGGACCCACGTGTTTTCTCTTTAGCAATTGCTCGCCAGCAGAAGCCTGAGCAGGTATTGCCCTCGTCGGAAATAGCAACGTCTGGTTCTAGCACACTAGATGCGCTGGCGCAAGTGCGTACAATAGTCGAGGCAGCTCCCGAAGAGCCAGTTCCTTCAGATGTCAATGGGTACAATGCAGCGCATAAAGCTGTCCGACAAGCTTTGGAGGAGCATACATCTCTTTTGATGGATCTCGCCGTGGGTGGATATGATTATACGCCTGCATTGCTCCCTGCATTAGAGTGGCTAATTGAGGGACAAGCCAATTCCGCAACGGAACCCAGGCGACTAGTAATTGCCTGTGCTGGACTGCAAAGCGCACGCCGTCTAATCGAGACCACTTTGCCTACGATACAGCGTTCCCTCAAGACTCAGTTGCCTGTCGCGTACTTTGCCGAGCGAAGTGGATATCTCTGCACTCATCGCTGGTTTGGATCTGCTTTGCGCCGTACCAGTGGCGAACTGACAGCAGAGCAGGCGCGAGGATTAGCGAAACTAGGTTTATGGGCTTATCATACGTTAACTGGTGAACGGAGCGAAATAACACTCCTCCAGCAAGAGAATGCTGCATGGGAACGCATTTCATCTGGTATTGAGCACATGCCCTCTATTAATGCCAGTGACGGATTAAAGCATCAGGATTGTGCCTATCGTCGCAATGGATACTGTTTTGTAAGCCTTGCTGAAGATCGCGTGAAAGCTGCAAGTATCGTCGTGACAACTTACGCGGGTCTCTTTGATGATCTCTCCTACGAGCATTCAATGCTTGCTGGTATTAAGGCTCGGCTCATACTTGATGCAGATCTATTGGAAGAAGAGAATGCTCGTTGGAGTTGTACCGAATTTGATCGAGCACGATTGCTCAGCACGCTCAATATGATTGGCACAGAGTTGGCCGATGGCAGTTATCAAGGTTTACTTGCTCTCATTGCTCCCTCATTGCGCGAAAATGGGCCAAGAGGACTTTCGGGAAGCCATATCATTGCAAAGTCAGAACTCGATAAGCGACTCCTCTCCTGGTTTCAGGCTTTGCGTCAAACTAAAACTGCGGTAGAGAGGCTTTTTGCTAGCTTCAGTCATTTATTGGAGGATTTTGTGCAGCAGGGCTCTAGTGGTAAGGGACGTGGTGATGCAGCAGGTCGCTCTTATAACGGTCGTAATGGGGAACGTCCTGACCAGCCTGTGCGGCTGACCAGCCAGATTCGTCAGCTAGGAGCTTGGACCGAAACGGAGCACGCTTGGCAGCAAACTTCGCAGTGTTTACAGGCCGTGATTGATTTGGTTCGCGAGGCTGAGCAGATGATCCTGACAATAGCCCAGCGCCAGCGTCATAAACTTGATATCGGCAGTGGGGAAGAGAGTTCCATTGTCTTTGAATTGGTAGCAGCGGCATCTAAGCTGACGTTGCAAAAAGAACTTTTGCAGCGTGCTCTCTCGCTTGGTGACAGTGAAACTGTTTACTGGCTTCGTATGCCACCTTCTCCTTCTTTTGCACACCACTCGGCATCGCAACGGAGTGCAGATCATGCTGCCTCAACACCATCGACCGAACAGACTCCAGTTCTCTATGCTCAGCTTGCCCAGACATCGAGCTTCTTAAAACGTACGTTGCTCGGAGATACTGCAAGCGCTATCTTTGTGGGAACGGCGCTCTCCGTAGATAATTCATTTGTGTTTATCCGGAACCGTTTCGGTTTGGACAGTGATAGTTCCTCTGCAATTTCTGTAGTCAGTGAACATCATGAGCAAACGCTTTTATATACACCTAATGACATTCCTGAACCTAATATGCCGCAATATCAGCGTCATGTAGATGATGCCCTAGTTCAGCTTGCGAGTGCATTGGATGGGCAAGTCGTGGCGCTTTTCACTTCACATGCAGCTCTACGATCGTCTTACGCGGCAATCAAGTCACTACTGGAAGCACGTGGTATCCTCGTTTTAGGGCAAGGTGTTGATGGTTCTCCACGTCAGCTCTGGCAGGTATTTCAATCACAAGAGCGCGTAGTACTGCTAGGCACTGGTAGTTTCTGGGATAGTATGGAAGAGGTTACTCATCCTCCCACCTGTTTAGTGATAGCACGTTTGCCAATGCCCGTGCTCAATGATCCTCCAATTGCAGCTCGTGCAGAACAGTACTCAGACCAACTCCACCAGCTCACAGTTCCTATGGCTGCATTGCGCATGCGTCGTGCGCTCAATCGGCTTATCTGGAGTGATAAGAAACGCAATGTGGTAGTATTATTCGATCGCCGTGTCATTTCAAAAGAATATGGCTCAATCATTCTTCATAGCCTTCCTCGTTGCTCCCAACGCCAAGGAGCTGTCTCACACATGCCTGAAACGGTTCTTGATTGGCTCACCGATACTGGTGCGTGGGAAGAAAATTCGTTGTAAGAGATTTCAAACCTTCTTTTTGTTTTTACCAGCTATTTTTGCCTATTTTTGTATCCGCATGGTACTTCTATCCGATTAAAATCATGGAAGATATGTGGCGAAAGATCTCTATCGGACACATAGGAATTTCATATAGTCAAAACCTGCGTAGTTGTCCAACTATAACGACAGATCAGTCAACGGCAGTAATAGGTAAAGAGACATGGAAAACATTAGCAACTTATCGGCGTGCTCAAAAAGGGGTTATACGTCTCTATGTTAAGTAAAAAAAGCTATGCTATCAAGCGCAGATGGCCCTTGATAGGGATTATCTGTTTGCTACTTCTCGTTATCATCAGCGGTATTCTCTTTATACCTAATATTAGAAGTAAAAATCCTTCTTCTCATCGTTCTTCCTCTCATTCCAGTCAAACAGCAACTCCTGATGCAACAATCTCCGCACTAAGTCCTACGGTATCACTAACCCCGACCCCTCTTTTTTTTGATGATTTTCTTCAAAGTAGTCGAGGCTGGGCTCTAAGTGGGGCGAACGACTCCTCTGGGTACCTACGGACGATGGTTGGCAGCCAGCTTGTGCTCTCGGACATCAATCATGAGATCCTAATTGAAAGTTTACCAACAAATACCACATTTACTGATTTCTCTCTTACGGTTACCTTTACTTTCCTCAAAGGAGACCAGAATGATAGTGTGGGTCTCTATCTTCGTGGTGATAGTAACTTGGATCATGATTACCGCATTGATATTTTTGGGGATAACAGGTTTGCAATCAATAAGGAGCTATTAAATCCGGATAAGACGGCACAAACGGCCATACTTGTCGGTCCAACTACAAGTCCTCTGCTGATGCCTAAAAATCAGGCTAATACGCTTACAGTGATGATGAAAGGGCCATTTATGGTCCTAGCGATCAATGGAACCATTGCAGCTTCGTTGGTAGATGCAGATTACTCTCATGGTCAGATTGCTCTATTTGTCAATAATAGCTCGACCTCAGATGGGGTTTCAGCCTCATTCAGCAGTGTCAGGATTGATCCAGCTCCAGATCAATTGCCTGGCTTTCCTGCCTATCCACCAACTCCGACGGTGACTCCACAAGGCTAAGAGCGGTCATAGTGTGCATTAGATCTCCGTTGATAGTGGATGGCGTGGGAAGTAGGGATAGCTGATGGGTGCTGGTGGTTGCAAGCGCTCTCGTACTAAGAAGGTAATGATCAAGCCTGTGAGGAATCCACCGACATGGGCAAAGTATGCCACTCCACCCATTCCCTGTTGCACATGTGACAGAGAAGCTACGCCATCAAAAAATTGTAGCAGGAACCATAGCCCAATTAAGACGAATGCAGGCACTGTCACAAGGGTAATGAAAATGAAAATAAAAATGATGGTTTTGACTTTTGCTGATGGAAATAGTACTAGGTAAGATCCCAGCACGCCAGCAATCGCCCCGCTAGCTCCAAGGCTCGGTACCGTTGCATCAGGAGCAACAGCCACTTGTGTGAGGGCAGCAACTATCCCGCAGAAGAGATAAAATAGCAAGAACCAGAAGTGTCCCATGCGATCTTCGACATTATCGCCGAAAATATAGAGGAAGAGCATATTGCCACCTATATGTAGCCATCCTGCATGTAAAAACTGTGAGGTGATCAATGTGAGATAGACAGGATTTGGCGTATGAAATAGGATGTGGCCTGGAGTTCCTAGCAGGTCTGTCTGAGGCACTCCATGTGTAATTGCAAACGGGACAACTGAATATGCAAACATGAATGCAGATGCGTCGGGACCAAGTGATACTTGGTACAGAAATATAGCGATATTAAGAAGAATGATGGTCCAAGTCATCCAGGGCATGCGTCGCCTTGGGCCTGGATAGTCTTTAATTGGTAGCATTGCATCCCTCCTTCTGCCTTGCTAAGCTAGCTATGGTTAACACGAATGGGAGATGTGAAATGCTACATGAATTTGCTCATTGCTGATGCGCATATAAAAGCCTATCTTCCTTTTCAGTACTGTACCATTGATATGCTCGATTCACGATAACGGCTGAGAGTGCTCCTGCACCGATCAAGGACCAACCTAATGGAGATAGCGGAGCGAGATTGAGAGCGGAGCGCAAGCCCGGTAGCATGAGTGCAGCAAGCAGCATCCCTCCAGAACCTGCAACCGCACCCAGGACAGCGTTAGTCAGGCGTCCTTCAGCTCGCCCTTCGTCGAGTGTCTGAGCGAGCTGGGTTGCAACAATGCTGGCAAAGGCTACTGTGCGTGCATCTGGCTGCTTCAGTAGAATCGCGTAGGAGATAAGCGCTGGCACAGCACTTAGCATTGCACGACGTATGATATCGTTCCACAATGGCTTGTCAAGTGCTGTGGCTCCTTCTCGAGCAAGTCCTGCAAGATGACGATGTTCTGGCGGCTGAAGTGCAACAGCTGTTGCGGGCAAAAGATCAGTAATCACATTCATCGCCAGGATTTGGCGTGCAGTCAGTGGGAAAGGAAGTCCCACCACGCTTGCTCCCACGACTAATCCCAGTTCACCCAGATTGCCGCCGAGGAGTAAACCAAGGGCACGGCGAATATTGCGCCAGAAGCTGCGTCCCTCCACGAGTGCTTCTACGAGCGTAGAGAAATCGTCGTCGGCAAGCACAACATCGGCGGTCTGGCGAGCTACTTCGGTTCCACCACGGCCCATGGCGACTCCGACATCAGCCAATCGTAAGGCTGGTGCATCGTTTACGCCATCTCCAGTCATGGCAACGGTATGGCCTCGGCGTTGCAAGCTTTCGATAATACGCAGCTTGTCCAGAGGGGTTGCTCGTGCAATGACTACGGCATGCTCCAAGCGCTCATCAAGTTCGTCATCAGGCATTTCCATAATTTGATAGCCAGTAAGCACTTTCCCATTGTGTTCATCTGGGGCAAGCAGCCCTGCTTCGCGGGCAATGGTGCGTGCTGTGGCAGGATGATCGCCAGTGATCATAATCATATGGACACCTGCATTGTGGCAACGGCGTACTGTTGCACGCACGGTAGGCTTCAGTGGGTCACTGATGCCCACAAAGCCAAGTGCTGTCAAGCCATGTGGATTGTCGAGGGGTATATCGGCTGGTCCTTCAGCAACCATCAAGACACGCAAGCCTCGCTCAGCCAATTGCTGAGCATAGGCAAGCAATTCTTCCTGCCCGCTGGCGTCTAGTGGTTGTTGCTGTCCTTGACGGCGTATCCAGTTACATCGAGGGGCCAGTGCCTCTGGTGCACCCTTCAGGCACAACCGCCCATCTGCAACTGTCGCATGGAATGATCGTACAGGATCAAAGGCAAGCTCGTTAGTATGCTTCACCTGTAACTGCTCCCCAAAACCTGCCTCTTGAGCGCCTCTAATGACGGCCATATCAGTGGGATGTGACGCCACGTCTGGAGCATCTGGATGCGGGCAGGCCAAGGCGGCAGTCAATAGCACATGTCCCATGCTCGCTGACAGTTCTCCTGGTAGCTTAGCTTCGTGATCATTGTCATCCACCAGACTAGTTACTAGCCGTCCCTCGGTTAGTGTCCCTGTCTTATCTGTGCATGCGATATCAACACGTCCAAGGGCCTCAACTGCTGAGAGACGACGTACGAGTGCGGCTAGACTTGCCAGACGACGTGCTACAGCTGCCTCGCTGAGGCTGGCTAGGAGTGGTAGACCTTCAGGGATGACTGCTAAGACCACTGTGACTCCCAGGGTCAGTTGGAGTAGTAGTGACTGTCTGCGCAGGAGTCCTGAAGCAATGACAATCCCGCCTCCTATTATGGAGAGAGGTAGGAGCACGTGAAACAAGTGTCCCAGGCGTGCTCCAAGTGGGCTCTCCTCTGTCGCTGTCTCGACAGATAGTGCGGCAGTAGTTGCTCCCATACGTGTTTGGCGGCCAATGGCAACGACAACGGCTTTTCCTCGGCCTGTGGTAATGTTGCTGCCTTCCAAGATGATACGATCTGTATCGTTCTTTCCATTGGGGACTTTAGGTACTGGCAAGGACTCGCCAGTCAGTGCAGCCTCGTCAACTTCCAATCCTTGTGATTCTAGTACACGTGCATCGGCGGCTACGCGATCTCCTGCTGATAGTAGTAGCACATCTCCAATTACCACCTCTGGAGCTGGTATTGTTACTGGCTGGCCATCACGTAGTACTCGTGCAGTTGAGGTTCCCAGGCGCTCCAATGCCTCAGCTACTTGATTAGCCTTGTGCTCTTGCCAGACGCCTAAAGTAACATTAGCCAGGATTGTTGCGGCAATGATGACTGCGTCCCCAATGCTTCCTAGGAAGAGAGAGAGGCCAGCACCAGCTGCATATATAGCGATGAGTGGAGAGTTAATCTGGTCAAAAAGGGTGGCCAGCAGTTGGTTGCGACGTGTTTGCGCTGGAGGAGGCTCAAATCGCTTGGTTGCCTGCTCGGTGGTGAGTCCCTCTTCAGATGTGTGTAGGAGATGAAGCACATTCTCTATGCTCATCTGTCCCCAGCGTTCGGGATGGGGATCAATAAGATGGACAGTGCCCAATCCCGGCCGTTTGCCTCCTTGTAGCCTGAGCCATCCATCCGCCATTGCCCCCAGTGAGGCGATGGTGACAGCACGTGATGCACGCTCTATACCCGGCATTCCTCGTAATCCCCATATGACGCCAACGATGTTGGATATCATTGAGAAACCTATCGAGTCGCGTACTGTGACGTTTCTGCGTGCTACTGCCTCCAGAATAGCAACAATCCCTGGAATATCAGGCGCTAGCAAGTCGGCACGGGCTGGCAAACGGCTTCGATCATCGGTAAGGCCGATCGCCAGATCGCAGGCTTCAAATGCTTCTGCCGCGCTAGCATTGTCTGAGACAAATGCAACTCTGGTACCTGTTTCCTGCTCCCTGCGAATAGCCTCCACTGCATTATCACATTCCACAAGTGGGATATGTGCACGATAAGCAAGTGCTTGCATCGTCATCTGATCCCCTTTGGAAATCAGCCCCAGCTTCACATGATAATTTTGGCAAATCTGTAATAGTTGCTCGATGCCTGATATAAGATGTGGCTGAAGTCCAAAGAGACCAAGAGGAGCATCCTCGCGAGCACTGCGAAATTCTAGGACATAGTTTCCATTGCGCCGGAGATGTGCGGCGCTAGGAAATGCACTCCAGTCCTTGACGGGGCCGAGTGTGTAGCGTACGTCTTCCACATCAGCTGTTGCGGTATAGCCATCGAAGCTCGCGTGAGTCGCTGGCAGACTATCAGTGCTCTTAAGTGCGCCTCCCCATGGAGAGCCAGCTGCGCCTGCTACCGATGCTGCCAGAGTGAGTAGATCCGTCTCATTATATTCTCCAGCTATCGGTAGCACTGTATGAAGCTCAAGCCTATTAGTGAGTAGGCGTGCACCGTCTAACAGAATGATGTTGGGTAGGTGGAGAGGACGTTCCCTTCGGGTACCGACTACCGTGATGCCTGATCGTATCATCCGTGTAGATGCACTCATATCGGCACACTCTTGTCCAATCATAGCTGCACGAGGATTGACCAGCAGGAGTGCGGTAAGTGTTTGCCTCCATGAACGGGTGAATATTGCAGTAACTGCCGCAAAGGCAAAGGAGATTGGACTTAACACCCGCAAATAGGTATCAAGGAGTGAAGGCCCTGCTGTGGCTGGCCGCGGCTCAGGAGTAAATGTCCGAAATGATTGCTCACTCTGCAGTTGTAAGACGAATGGACCTCCATAAAGTCGTGCACCGGGGGGAATTGTACAGCCTGCTGTAGCTGGCAAAGGCAGACCATCGCTGCCGATAGCTGTCCCTGTTCCCTCTAGGACACGGGCTGCAAGCGGAGTTTGTTCTCCTGCTCCAAGGCGGATAATGGCATCAGGCTGTGCAGAAGGTGCATTTTTCACGCGTTCCTCGTGATGACGCCATGCATTTCGTCGTGCTTGTGTTTCTGTCAGCAGGCGCAACAATTCTAGCCCCTGCGAGGTCAAGCCAAGTGGACTGTTGGCGAACGTAAGTGCAAGCATATTTGGCAAATTCACGAGCAGCGTTGCTGTTGTGTCCCCAAGCCACTTGCGTAGACCATAGCGAAAAGCAGGAATACCCTGTACAATCCCAAGTATGCCAGCAATGTATGCTGCTACCGATGCGCCTGGAAGCGGCTTTTCGATGTGAAGAAACTGGCGAGTGGTCACAACCCCAAGGCCAAGAGCACTTTCTACTAGGCGAATCGTACTTTGTCTCAAGGGTCTTGGATCGAGAGGGTGGCTCGGACGTTTTTCTTCTGGCAACTCTGGTAGTTCCATGCCCACAATTTCTGCAATCAGGTCATCGATATCCGCCTCATGTTTGACAAATTCTACCAGCACGCGACCAGTGAGTTGGTTTACAGTAGCACGCACGCCTGGATATTGTTCAAGGGATGTTACGACACGCTTGGCTAACTCTGGGTCACGACTCAGGCCTCGTACGGGAATACGTGCACGGATGAGATTTCCCTGCCGCTCACGTATCACTGGTGGAGGGGCAGGTTCGGATTCAGGCATACTAGTTGTATCACTAGCGGTATCTAGACGGAGTGCTTGCACACTCTCTAAAATATCCTGCTCATCTGTTGCTGTTGCATCAAAATAAATCAGAATATTGCCTGTTAGTGTATTAGCTTCAGCGCTACGTATTCCCTGTATCTGTCGTAGTTGAGCTTCTAGGGTGCGTTTCCCTTGCCCTGACCAGCTTGGCATATGCACACGTATACGCCCTGGAATGGCGTGGAGAATGCATGGTTTTTCTGCTACTGCTACAGCCATTTCGTCTCTCAACAATTTCTGTTTTCTAGTGCATAATCATGAAGGATGCAGTCTGAATGAATATACTGCAAGAATATACTGCAAGAACCTACTGCGTAAGAGTATGATTCCTATAATGCCGTATATTCTGTGCTTCGGCCCATATATCCTCAGTGTCTTCGCGTACACGGGCTGTCGTTCTCTGGAAGTTGAGTTTGACTGTGTTTGTAAAGGAACCGAGGCGCTGAGCCAGATCATCTACCATATCTTCGGCTTTCCTTGTCCTTGACTGATTTTGTTCTTCTGCTTGCTCTGATGGCTGGGTAGCTTGCTCTGACGGTTCGATCTGATCTCTCTTCAGTTGATCCTGTCGGTGAGTCTCCGTGTGAGCTATATGTGTAATATTTTGAATACCTAGATAGGTACGAGCTGTATAGAAGCCAATAGAGTGTGCCATGCGGTTTATCAAGGGTACATCTGTATGGCTTTGTTGCTCTGCATGCTGTTGGTTTATCAAGATAGGTCCTCCATATGTTCTAGAGATGGCTTGGCTTATGCTGGAGCTGGAGTCTCACCATCGGATTGACCAGCTGCGCTATGAGTGGCATGGAGTTTCTCCGCAGCTTCTGTCGCACCTGCTTTAGCTTCTTCCATAGTACGACGAGTGGCTTCTACGGCTGCATTACTTGCCTCTTGGATGCCTTGTTTCACGTTTCGCGAAAAAGAAGTGATAGCATCGCCAGTGACAAGAATTCCGGCTAGCCCATAGACTGCACCACGACGAATAGCTTTCCGTGCTTGTGGTGAGAAAACAGCTGCAGTAACGGCTGCGGTAACGGCTATTTCAGGTTCCAGAATAGTCTTCAATGGCCATTCTGTTCTATTCCTTTCTAAGATGTTGAAGTAGTGCAAGAACGAGCACTGTTCATCTTCTTATATCGGCAGCGTCTTCACTAGACTTTGGTCTTCTTCATTCAGCGCAAAACGGAGGGGGTATCTGCACTTCACCCTGATCTTCTGATAGATAAGTACACGATATGTTCAGAGGAAAAGTTCCAAGGTGACACTCTCAACTCGCCTTTGAGGGAGTGAGCTTCGATCGCACTCCAACGGAGTGGCCTGCCCCCGTAGGGACCTGCTCCAAGAGCAGTGGTTGACCCGTTGGCTGCGATAGACTACAAGCATAAGGAAAGCATGTACCACCATTTGCACCGATTGACTGTGCAAGGCAAATCGTCCACCTTTGGTCGCCTTTTGCAACTCACTGCGCCCATGCCACGGAAGATGCTCTCTGCGTGCTTGTTTGTGCATTTCTACACAAAAGTTCCAGACTTTCGCCGCTTCCATCTGCGTATCTCGCAGGGCCTCAAACAACTTTTTGTTTGGCTGCAATCGGTAGATGTGGACTGTTTCCATGTGAACAAGCTACTTTCTATTTTTGTTTCCTACTATATACAATGAAGCATATTTGAATCAGTAACATTATAGTATTCCCATTTAGGGGATGAAATTCGGAAATATGGCCACGAAGCGTATGCTAACAGGCGATGCTTTCATCCCGACCCCAGATATCGGGGTGGGACTTCCCGCGTCGCTTTCGTTAATCCCAAATTGTGAGACGAGAGCGGATCAACATTAAACCGGTAGCACTGACTAGCAATAATCCGCCACTGATTGTCAGGGCTAGGAAGCTTGGAATACCAAGCGATGGCAAGAAGAGTATATGAATACCACTGATGATTACAAGGGCGACGCCAGTTAAGACAAAGAAACGTACACGTATGCCAATACCTACCAAACATAGCAACAGAGCTTCACTGGCAAGCAATAGTGCAGGAAAGAGATTTTGCTGGCTGAAACTAGACCAGAGCGTTGGCAATAACAGAACAATTGCCCCACTAATTGCACATATTCCACCTAAACGCTCTCTGTGCGGTAGTACGATATCACGTGATAAGAAAGGAGTGACGACGATCAGATACGTCGCTGGCGCGATAGCAAGCAGAGAGAGATCCGTTTGCCCAAAAGCCAGCCATTCCCAGCTTATGACGAGAAAAGGCAACAAGCCAGCTCCATAATAGCAGAGACGTTGCATTGCCGGTTCGAGCGGGAGCGGCTGGAGACGACCAACGTGTCCATACCAGGACAAGGATGCAGCCAGCAAACAGAGGGAACTGGTACCAACATGGGCAAGCATGCCAGCATGAGGGAGAAGCCCACCTTGCAGGATAATTTCCAGTATCACGATCACCAGTCCGCCTATTGTCACAAGACGATGCAACGACTCTGCTGACAGCACGTATACCTTTGGAGGCAGTATACGCCAGATGAACTGCATGGCGAAGAGGCACACGCAGAGCAGACTGTAGGCTCCCATTACTTGCCATATTGGCCATGCAGTTTGCGCTATGGTGTATGCAGCTAAGATAGTCACAACTAGCAGGGACTCAGGCATGCGCTCCACTAACATGATTGTTAACCAGAGCACGATGAAAACGCCAAGAGTACTCAACCAAACGTTTTGAGGAAGGATGGAGCCAACATTGGTATTCCATGTGATGGTTACTCCAATAGCCAGCAGCGAGGTCAGGTACCAGGGCCAGCTCCAAGCATATTTTCTCCCAAGCATGGTTAACCGTTGCCTATTGTCCAGACGACCTTTGGTAAATTGACCAGAGAGTATTCCAAGCAACCCGCTTGCTAGTGCCACAATTGCCAAGCTATAAACAGGAGCCCCACATATGAGCAAGAAATGCGTAGGACTCAGCGGCAAAGCACAGCTATACGTTTGTGGGAAGAGAAGTATTCCCCAGAGCGAGAAACAAACCACCAGCCATAGCCAAGTTGCTTTTCGTTCGAGCAATAAGACCCCATAGGCCACGAGCGCGTATATCAACAGAGCATCTGGTACAGCGCCATAAAACGGCTTGTTAACTCCCAATAGTATACCGTATATACCTGTTAGTATCCCTGCAAACAGAGCTGTAGCATACCATGGCAGAGCACGCAAAAGAAGTTTGTGCTGTAGTACCGCTGGAGAGGATGAGAAAATCACAAACTTGAGGTAACCAATTCCCACTGCGACCACTGCACACGTTACAACTACAAGCGGTGAGAAGAAGTAGTCGCCGTGTAGCCCAGCATAATAGACAGACCAGCAAGCAAAACATGCAGCTACCCAGGTCAATACTTGTGCCAGTATCGCCGATCGCTCAGCCACTCCAACCAGATAGACAAGCAGAGCAAATCCCAGTAGTGCCCATATCGTATGGGCAATTAAGCCCTGGCTATAACCAGTACACCCCATGATTACTTCTGCCAGCACGGCCAGCCCGTAGAACGGCAAGGCCCAGATTCTGCCAGCAAGGTGGCTAATTCCCAAGCCCAGTATAGCTAGCACAGGAGCTGCTCCTACCAACCACCAGAACATCTGGGAGGCAGACCACAAAGCCAGAACGGCAAAAACCGTCATGATGAATAACCATATCTTGACACGAGCAAGTGCCGCTGCGATATACCATACTAATGCCAGAACAGCTAACTCTAGTGCGACTGCAAATGGAAAGCCCACCCAGGATTGCATTGTACTGATTGGCATCGATGTATCATGCCAAAAGATGGCTATACCATATAATGGCCCGAGAACAAGGATTGGCCATATCCAGAATGTCATACCGAATTGCTGCGACTGAACTTCATCTCTTCTCCAATAGCGGGAAATTAGGAAGTGCATCCCTGCTAGTATGAGAGGCAGGAGTACACTCAGCACGAGTAACATACGAGGAAGAAACAAGAGAGGTAGACATGCTAATACCCCAAAGATGAGTGGCAACCAAAGCGCATTCCGACGTCGTTGATAGAGCGCGATAGCATACGAAAGTACTGCAGAGCCAAGTAGCAGGGCAACAATATACTCAGTACCGCGATTTAAGCTCAGTAGTAAGGTAAGGCCAAGATCGACGAGGGCTAAGACATCTAGCGGATCAGACCAGATCACACTCACAAAGCGTCTAACTGCAACTGCCAGTGCCACTAGGATCAACGTTAAGCCCAGGAAACACCAAGCAGGTTCAGCATTCAAAGACAGGATAACAATACCATAAGTCCAGTTGAGGATAAATCCACTAAGCAACAAGAGCCAGCACCCAGAACGTTGTGTCACAGCAGGACCCTTACGCAGTCCGGTATGGCTCTCGATCACGCTGAGTGTTAAGACCAGCCCAATGAGAAGTAGGATAATATCCACAACAGGTGCATTTGTAACTAGAGAAGTGGATGACGGTGGATTGTAGGCACGTGTAAAGATTTGGTCTAGTAGTAATGGTGAAACAATCAATGGAACAAAAGCTACAATCAGTAAAACAGAACATTCAAGGTTTCGTTCAAGATTATAAAAATGTTGCAGCAATTGTGGAATAAATCGGTTGAGTCCATGATAGAATACAGCGACGGCAGTAAATGCCAGAGCATAGCCTGTGTGGTCGAATTTAAAAGCATAAGAGCTAGCCGTAACACAGGCCAGGAACAAGCATGGAAGAAAAATACTCCAATGGGTACGCCCGCTACACCACACGAAGAGAGCAGTCCAACAGAGCAAGAGCAGTAACATGTAGACAATGGCAAAGCGTACCTCCAGGTTTGATCGACCAGGCCACCCATCAATAATCAATGAGTAGAGAGTGGTAATAAATGCACCGGATGCACAAACGCCGACACAGGTAAACATCAAGAGGCGCACTGGCCTGCTCAATATGGTCACGCTCTCGGTAAATGATGAGAGAGGATACGATATGCGTGCTTCAGAAATGAGTGAAGGCAAAGCAAGTAGCATAAGCATACCTGGCCACCACCAGTATGCAAGATGAAAGGAGGAGCAGACAGCAAGATCGAGTATTGCCAGAGATACGACGTATAGATATGCAAAAAGTTCGAATTGCTGGTAGATAGCTAGCCAGCCATAAGTAATAGCTGCATAGGCAGCAACAATAACTACCAGATCTGGCACCGTAAGCTCGATGAGATGTCTTGCGACCAATTGATCTACCAATCGATACGCTGTAAAACCTACCAGAGGCACTTGCAGAGCAAAGATAGCGGTGTAGATAACTGCAACAACATGAAAACTGCGGAACCGATAAGAGATTGCCCCGGATATTCCAAAAAGACTGTGTACAATCATCATGACGATGAATGCTAGCATCAAATCCCTTGTTGTGATGATAAAGCTCAATGATCCTACAAGAATCAGAAAAGCTCCGAGTGAAGCAATAATGTTAATTGTTTGGTCGGTTAGAAAGGATCTGAGCGAAAAGACCCGCTCGCTTGTTGCTTGAAGAGGAAGTATGGGCATACTAGAAGAGGGTGAACTAGCAGCAGCCAGTTGAATCGGTACAGTCCATATAGGAGGAACATCAGGAGTGAATAAAGGTTGCATCCCAACGTTTGTGGATGCCTCTTCTGAGGTCTGTTCGTGAATAGCAGTTTCGGGGTTGACCTTTTGTGCAGACTGGGCAGATAGTGCAGTGGGCAGCACAGGATCAGGGATTAATTTGAGGTAATCCAGGTGAATCAGGCGCTGCTGATACCTCTTGATGAGTTGAGTGACAGTTATACCGGGATCACCGTGCATTGCCACGCGTTGAAGATAACGTAGAGAGGATTCCAGAAATTGTTCTTCCTTAGCAGGATCAATAGGATAACCACAACGGGGACAATCGTCCCCGGCTTGGGACTGAGCAGAGAAACCGCAGCAATCACAGCGCGAGTTGGGGGTAATCGCGTCTTTTCTCTTCTTCTCAAGGTTCTCATTAGCATCCATGTCTCTTCTCCCGATGGCAGAGTAAAAACAGTTCGCCCTCATCGCTTGCGACGAGTGAAGCACATTAATTAGCGTGACCTCTGATTAGAGTGTAGCGTGCTGGGATGGGATGTGCATCCGATAAATTACGTAGAAGGTTACGTATTTCGCTTGTGAATATATGCAACGAATCACCCCCACCCTCATGACGCCACCCATACCTGCACTGTCTTGTCATAAGAGCTAGAGGCAATGCGCTTGCTATCCGGCGACCATGCTACTGCACTCACTACATCAGAATGCCCCTTATACGTGAAAGCATGGCCTCCATCGGTGGCATCCCGCACCTGCACTGTCTTACCTCCAGCGGAGGCGATGCGCTTGCCATCTGGCGACCATGCTACTGCATACACATCATCATAATATCCATTATAGGTAATGACATTCCCCCCATTGACTGCATCCCACACCTGCATCTCCTGATAATAACCCGAAGCGATGCGCTTGCCATCTGGCGACCATGCTACTGCATTCACACCACTAGAATGTCCATTATACGTGAATACATGGCCTCCATCGGTGGCATCCCATACCTGCACCCCCATTTCAGTAGAACCGGAGACGATGCGTTTGCCATCTGGCGACCATGCTACTGCATTCACCCATATATATTCCTTGCTATACGTGAAAACGTTTAATCCATCTATTGCATTACACACCTGTAATGCACATATACAACCGGAGGCGAGGCGCTTGCCATCTGGCGACCATGCTACTGCATTCACCAGACCAGAATGCCCCTGATGCGTGAAGACGTGGCCTCCATCGGTAGCATCCCATACCTGCACCGTATCATCAGCGGTAGAGGCGATGCGTTTGCCATCTGGCGACCATGCTACTGCGCTCACACCACTACCAGAATGTTTCTTATAGGTGAATACATGGTTCCCATCCACAGCATCCCACACCAGCACTGTTCCATTCCAACCATAGGCGGAGGCGAGGCGCTTGCCATCCGGCGACCATGCTACTGCATTCACAGGCTCAGAATGTCCATTATACGTGAAGAGCAGAGTTCCTATTGGGGGAAGTGGAGTCGGAGTTGGAGTGAGATGAGGGGCGAGTTTTGACGAGGTTGCCAACCACATGATGCTACCACCAGCTACTACTCCTCCTCCTGTAGCGGCCAGACCAATCAGAACCCTGCGGCGCGTGAATTGAGATTCAAGAGCAGAGCGATTTTCTTCGATGTTAGACATTAGACACCTCATTGTAGAATATGACTTGTTCTGACTTTCTCCTCCCCACAGGCAGGCCTTTCTTGCAGGACCAAGGGTAGTTCATTCCTATCTAGAAAATAGGATACCTGATCAATCAGAACTTTTCTTCAAGCAAAAAGAGACATTTTGGTGATGATGAAGAGTTGGTGCGCGAGATGGGTCAAAATACTACTAACCATCTCAAACCTCGCCACAACCTCAAGGATCAGGCGAGGTTTGCGTTACATCAGTCAGGTTCTAGAGACGGCATCTCCTCGTGGAGGGACCCAGAACAGCATTTTCCACAAATGTTCCCGCCCGACTAGGATTGTCCTTGACCAAGACTCCGTCATCTCGTTCTCATTGCTTTGTTGGTCTCAGCCAACCAATAACATCGGTATAGTCATGCTGTACAGGATGACAGTAACTCTCACTAGGCCAGTTCTGGTCAAAGCTTGTAAACTTATTTACATCTGCGCTTTGACAGACAGCGATATGACCGTATGGGCCGATACTGGTATTCCAGATAACGATATCACCCTCATTGGGAAAATTCGTTGGAGTATTAGCTATTTTGGTATAAAGCGTGGCAGGAAAATTACCATCATCCCAAATGTCTACCGCATTGCCTTTTAGTTCTTGGTTTTGGTTTGCACCAACAACGTCTCGGTTGTACTCTTGTGCCAAATCCACACATTGACAATTCTGATTACCACTACAGCAATTATCAAAATTTATGCGTTTCCCACTAAATTTGTCAAAAAATCCCTGTACGGTCAATTTTTCGTAAGGGTACCGACAATCAGGACAAGTAACTTCGACAGGACACTCATCATCGAGCTGTCTGCGCTCCTGCCCTCTTACCTTTGCAAGCAGCTTCCTCGCAAACTCAGGATTCTCCTTGGCCGTGGCCACCACATCTCGCAATACCTGCATTTGCTTCTCATTATGATCTAGCTGATCTTTTTGAACGAAGTGCTCTGGAACTTTGCTGAGATTGTAGTCACAAAGTGCTTGCAGCTCCGTGCCATTCCCTGGGGCTGAGAAACCTTCGACACGGCCTATCCCAAAGCCCGATTGCACAGCAAAAACCGCTGTCGTTACCTTCAATGCCGCGTATGCGCCTATCGAGGCAACACCAAGACCGTTCTTCATGCGGTCATAGAAGCTGCTACTATCTTGTGATTTGCTACTGTTTTTCTTCTCCGATTGACTTTCTACAGTTTCTTTTTTGCTAAATGTACTTCTTTTTTCCAATTTAATGCTCCTTTTGTTCTAACTCCTCTGCTCCGTGCAAAAGAGTATATAGTTGTTATGTGCCTGTTGGGATATGTGGGGAGCAATAAAGAGACGGTGATACGGAAATGCATTATTATGGACAAATCTACAAAAACAAAGACGGGCTACGAGGGAGAGTGTATCAAAAACGACATAACGAGCGTCTATCCCAAGTGTAGCATAAAAATAATGCGATGTGCGTCGGACGGAGGCCCAAAAAATAGCCATTTTTGGCTATATCATATCTTGTACGTATGTCAGATAGAAGGCATGTTCATGTGACTGGAGAAGGGAGGGGAGGAAAGCTAAGGGGCTTCAAACTAATTAATTATCACAGACCAATCAGCCAAAGTGGGACAATTAAAATCCTGGGAGTGTCCCTAAGCTCAAGGTCCATCCTAGCCAGTTGCCATGCTGTAAAGTAACAGTGCGAGAGCACCGATCAAGATCAAGGTGATCAGCACTAACCCAACGTTATGAAGTAAGCTCAAGCGTTGATCCCTCATAATCGTTCGGTTATTGCCAATCATCAAAATGGCAATGACTAGCGGAGGAGCCATAGTTGCAGCGATCACATTAGCCCAGAAGATCAATTGAATGGGATCGACCTTTAGTAGCGCTATAAGCAGGCCGATTACTAATGCACAGGTAAGGGTGAAGTAGAAGCCCCTAGCTTGTGAAAGACACTTTGAGAGGCCCGACGGCCAGCCTGCGGCACCTACAACTGCATAAGAGGTGCTAACTAACAGTACTGGGATGGCGACAAGTCCTGATCCAATCAAGCCAAGTGCAAAGAGATAGCCTGCCAGAGGACCAGCCAGGGGTTCGAGTGCTTGTGCCGCTTGTGCTGCCGTTGTGACCGTCAGATGATGCGTATAGAGTGTGGCGCAGGTACTGATGACGATAAAATATGCCACCAGATTCCCGCTAACGGTGCCGCTGGTCACATCAATCTTCGTTGCATGCACTTGCTGCTTGAGTGATCCGAAACGTTGCTGCTCGGTTTCCCCTTGTGCCTGCCAGAACATTGAATAGGGAGAAATCGTTGCCCCGAGCAATGCCACTGCGCTACTAATGCTATTAAACGTGAAATCAAGATGTGGTATGCATGTATACATCAGAGCTGCCTTCCAGTCCACATGGGAGACGAAGGAGGTCAGGATATAAGCGGTAAACACTAGGCTCATGAAGAGGAAGGTTTTTTTGAAAGCCTCAAAGTCGTAATAGACAGTCAGATACCATAGTAAGACACCAGCTGGTCCTACAAACCAGACATACGAGATCCCTGTGATCAACTGCATTCCGCTCCCGATGGCTACCAGATCAGCCCCAATGAGTGTGACATTGGTGATGATGAGCAAAAGGGAGGCGAGAACGGCTACCGGTCGTCCATAGTGTTCACGTAGGAGCGATGGTAGTCCTTGCTGGCTGATGCGCCCAATCTTGGCACATGCAAATTGGACTGCTTGATAGAATAGAGTGGACAAGAGTATCAACCAGAGATGTCCGTAACCTGCAATGGCTCCATCTGCTGCGTAGGCTGTAATGGCTGATGGATCGTTGCCTGACGTGCCCGAGAGTAATCCTGGACCAATGATCCACCAAAACTTACGACGTGGATTAGCTAGAGAGTGTCCGCCTTCCATTTTTGTATGTATGCCAGAAAGGATTTTATCTACACTCGTTTCGTATTTACCTGTATCTACGTCGTCTATTTTATTTATGATTTTCAGCTGTTTTTTCCTTCCTAGCTGCTGATATCATCTGAATAAGAGGTGAGAGCATCTCTATAACTTCCAAATGAGAAATTCCCTCTTAGAGGAAGGAGAGGAAAAAGTATTTAAAAACTTCTATTATAGAAAAATAGAAGGAAAAATCTTTTCCTGCTTCTAATAGGGACCTTCCATCATATTAAATACACGTCTTCGAAGGCAAAAAGAGACTACTCAATTCATGTAGAGAAAGCACACTCAGTGAAGATTAGCAGAGGCCAGAAAGAAGCCACTTTTTAATACGTCTCAAAAAGCGGCTTCTGTCTTTGAAGGGCATCAGTTTCCTCTGGCTAGTATGGTAAAAACCTCGGGGTGATCAAGCATAGAACAATACTGATATGCTGACGAAGCAGCTTCTCAATACGATTGTCAATCAGGTTTTGGATAGTCCCTGCAATGCCTTCTTCCATCTGTTCAACGTGCAAGTTACCGCGAGAGATACCCTTTCATCCCCAGGACATACCGTTCCTGAAAGCTTGTGTTGTTACTTGTTTGGCTAAGTTATTACTTCCGCTAGCTAGTTGATATCGATGGAAATAGATAAAGGCTTGTAAGTACTAGTTCTTACTTGTTAGTCCTAGTATATATTGTTTTTTCTCTATCAGTCAAGGCATATTGACGTGGATTTGTGTCTAGGCTTATAATTACCAGAAAAGCAGGGTGCTGCCGTGAGTGATAAAGATTTTCTCTCAGTCGAAGAGGTAGCGAAACGTCTTGGCTTAAAAGAAGAAACCATACGTACTTATATCCGTGAAGGATCATTGAGCGCATACCGCTTTGGGAATGTCCTTCGTATCCGTATCGATGATTTTGAGAAGTTCGTTGAGGGGCGGAAAATTAGGAGAAATGAGGAAAAGTAATTTTTGGAAAGATTAGACTGCAAGACTGCATTTGGTGTCTTGTCAATATCTTTGGCAGCGTGTTATAATCGCAACATGCCTGTGGTTCTGTGGGTTGATCTATGATCGGGCATGGCCAAGTGGTAAGGCAGCGGTCTTTGGAACCGCAATCCCAAGTTCGAAATCTTGGCGCCCAAGCCTTTTTGGGTAAGATGATGTCGACCTGTTACAGGTGGAAATGATAGTCAGTCCCGACTGGTGCAGGTTTCCCCTGAAGCAAGAGCCAACTAAAAAAGGGTTTACACATTTAACGATGAATACATATGCGACCGTCGTCCTTGCAGCTGGCAAGGGTACTCGGATGCGTTCAACATTGCCAAAATGCTCCATCCTCTGGCTGGTCTGCCACTATTAGCTCATGTACTCAAATCCGTTGAAGCTATCCCCGAAACCACTGCTTTTGCGGCTCTACGAGATACCATATCGCCTCATTATCCCATTGTGGTGCTTGGTCATGAGAGTGAACAAGTTGCAGCAGCTTTTGGCCATCGTTGTCTTTACGCCATCCAACCTGAACAATTGGGGACTGGTCATGCTGTATTAATGGCCCGCAGTGTTGTTGATACATTGGAACCTCAACCGCAAACAGTGTTAGTCTGCTATGGTGATACTCCCCTGCTACGAAGTGAAGTACTGGCCAGTGTTGTTGCTGAGCACCTCAAGAGCCGTGCAGTTGTGACATTCTTGACTGCTTCCACTGATCAGTCCTCTGATTATGGACGAGTGGTGCGTGATGCTCAGGGGCATGTACGTGAGATTGTCGAAGTCAAACGTGCTACTAGCGAGCAATTGCGTATTCAAGAAGTCAACGCGGGCGTGTATTGCTTCGATCGTGCTTGGCTATGGTCTACATTGCAGACTTTGCCGCGCAATCCTGCTGGTGAGTACTATCTGACGGATCTAGTTGCGATCGCGGCTGCTCAGGAACTCCCGATTGCCACCGTCCAAGGTTCGCTTGAGGAGACCATTGGGGTAAACAATCGTGTTCAGTTGGCTGAGGCTGAGCAGATTGTGCGGCGTCGTATTCTGGAGCGTCATATGTACGCTGGGGTAACTATCATTGATCCTGCAACGACCTATATACATGAGGAAGTTGAAATTGCTTCAGATGCCGTTATCCTTCCTGGTACGATGCTAACTGGCAAAACCACTATAGGTTCCTGGTGTCGGATCGGGCCAGGTGCAACCATTGATCGGTCAGTAATCGGGGATCGTTGTATAATACAGCATTCAGTGCTAGAAGAAACAACGGTTGAAGACGATGTCAGGATAGGCCCTTTCAGTCATTGTCGTGCGGGTGCTCATTTGGCACGCGGTGTACGGATGGGCAACTTTGGTGAAGTTAAGAACTCGTATATTGGGCCTGAGACGGATATGCATCACTTTAGCTATATTGGTGATGCAACTGTTGGTTCGCGCGTGAATATTGCGGCTGGTGTTATTACCTCTAACTATGATGGAAAAGACAAACATCACACGATTATTGGTGATGACGCTTTTATCGGGTGTGATACGACGCTCGTGGCGCCTGTCACGGTTGGCAATCATGCCTATACAGGGGCTGGAGCTGTTGTAAGAAAGGATGTCTCACCTCATTCATTGGTAGTCGGTGTCCCTGCGCGTATGTTGCGTATGCTTCAACCAGCAGAGGATAGCGAGAAAGAATAGGTGTTGCTGTTATGGATGGCCCTGGCTTAGCTAGTTCAGCAGCCAGCTTAAGTTCTCATATGTCACAATGGGATGCGGAAGCTTGGCTCCAATTGCTGATCATGCTTGTTGCCTTGATCATTTGTGCGGTGGCCGCGGCTGCTGAAACGGCTCTTACTTCAATTAGTCGGATCAAATTGAAGAATCTGGTTGAAGAAGGCGATAAGCGAGCAGCTAGTATTGAGCAACTCCTGGCAATGCCTAATAGCTTTCTGGCGACGATTTTAGTTTTTAATAGTGTGGCTGTGATTGTAGCCTCCAGTATGGCAACAACGTTAGCGTTGCGCCTCTTCGCAAGCTGGGGAGAATTACTTTCCTCCGTCTTTCTCTCGCTCTTTGTGCTCATTTTCTGCGAAATTACTCCTAAGACTGCGGCTGTGCAAAATCCATTGGGTTGGGCACGTGCGTTGGTGAAGCCTGTGCGAGGAGCAGTCTGGCTTCTTCGCCCGGTAGTTTGGTTTCTCAGTGCAATTACCTCTATCTTTGTCTCGATGATGGGAGGGCAGGCCAAGCATCGTGGGCCTTTTGTGACTGAAGAAGAGTTGCGCTTGCTGGTGACAGTTGGTGAGGAAGAGGGAGTGCTCGAAGAGGAAGAGACTGAAATGATTCATAGTATCTTCGAGTTCGCTGATACGACGGTGCGTGAGGTGATGATACCGCGTATTGATATGGTCACCTTGTCGAGTGATGCGACGGTAACGGAAGCGGTAGATGTTGCATTGCAGGGTGGCCTCTCGCGCATTCCTGTCTATGAGGAAAACGCAGGAATTGATGAAATTATAGGCATCCTTTACACTAAAGATATGCTCAAGCAAATGCGCGATGGTCATGATACTCTGCCTATCCGTGATCTTGTCCGGCCTGCATACTTCGTGCCGGAAACCAAGAAACTTGATGACCTCCTGCGTGAAATCCGTCAGAGTCGTATGCATATTGTCATGGTAGTTGATGAATATGGCTCGATTGCTGGCCTCGTAACCATTGAGGATCTAGTTGAGGAGATCGTTGGCGATATTCAGGACGAGTATGACAAGGAAGAGAAGTTATATGAGAATGTTAGCGAAGATGAATATATCTTTGATGCTAAGGTGAGTATCGATGATTTTAACGAGCTGATGGACATGAATCTGAAGGATACAGACTATGAAACACTAGGCGGTTTCGTCTATGCGCAGCTCGATAAGATCCCCAACACAGGTGATGCTGTCACTTTCGATCATGTAACCTTTACGGTGTTGGCTAAACGAGGTCGGCGTATCACGAAAATTAGTGTGCAACGCCATCCTCCAGAAGTTGAGAAAAAAACTGATAGTCAGAAGCTATTGATGCTACCTTCTCTTGAAGAACGTGAGCCGCATGCCCATCAGATTAATCATCAGTCGGAGGCTTCGCGCTATAAGGTCTAGAAAGGCATAAGTGATGGTATCACCATTTGCCAATCTGCCAGCAGCCGTGCGGATTGTAGAGGTAGGCCCACGTGATGGTTTGCAGAACGAAAAGATGCCGATCCCAACGGAGCAGAAGATCCAATTTATCCAATTATTAGCCGAAGCGGGTTTACCTGTTGTTGAGGCTACTTCATTTGTCAGCCCACGTGCAATTCCTCAACTTAGTGATGCTGATGCTGTGATGGCAGGTTTAACGCAGTGTCCCTCCACTGCATATCCTGTCTTGGTGCCAAATCTAAAAGGTATGCAACGTGCCCTTGCTGCTGGGGCACGTTCTATTGCAGTCTTTACAGCAGCTAGCGAAAGCTTCACCCGACATAATATCAATGCGACTATTGCTGAGAGCCTAGCAAACTTTCGTCCTGTTATCGCATTAGCGAAGCAGGAAGCGATCCCTGTGCGTGGCTATATTTCGACCGTTTTTGGCTGTCCCTATGAGAGGAATGTAGACTCGAGAAAGGTGCTTGCCGTAGTAGAGAGCTTGCTAGAGTTGGGTGTAGATGAACTTTCGCTTGGCGACACGATTGGAGTAGCCACACCTAACCAAATTGTTGATGTACTTGATCTCTTGGTGGTCAATGGCAAAATCCCTCTTGGACAGTTGGCTGTCCATTTTCATGACACCCGTGGCACGGCTCTTGCTAACGTCTTAGCGGCGTTGCAGATGGGTGTGCATATTATTGACTCATCTGCTGGCGGTCTCGGAGGTTGTCCCTACGCTCCGGGCGCGGCAGGGAATCTTGCTACTGAAGACCTCCTTTACATGTTGCATGGCATGGGCATTCAAACTGGGGTTGATTTGGCAAAGGTGGTGGTGGCTACGCGCTTTATTGTCCCTTTCGTGGGCCATGTCCCCGCAAGTAAATACTATCAAGCCACAATGTGTTCAACACACTAAGGTTTGATGGTATCAACACAGTAGCAGAAGACTACCTACAAAGATTTCTCTTAGTTGTCTGCTCTTTGTCATTGTTAAACAATCCCTTCTAGGATATGCTAATGAAGCATGCATGCCGAATAGAGAGGATTGTCATATGTCAGAAAAATTTCGTCAGTACAATCTAATTGAGACATTGAGCAAGAAGTATTCGCATACGACCTACTTAGCTTCTCCGATCGATGAGCCTAAGCGTCAAGTAGTTCTCACCGTATTTAATTCATTGCTTTTCCGCTTCCCCCATGAGTGTGAGAGCTTGTTCCAGAAGGCTCAACGCATCAAACAACTCCAGCATCCCTATCTAGTATCTCTATTGGAGACAGGAATAGAAAAAGAGCGACCCTTTGTAGTGCGAGAATATTTGCCTCATGGTTCCTTACGGAGCAATTTGAAGAATATCTCCCCTAAGGGTCTACTGCTACGCGATGCATTGAGTATAGTTTTGCAGGTGGGAGAAGCTCTGGTTTATGCCCATGGGCACAACATCATTCATAGCAACGTCAAGCCAGAAAACATTCTCTTAGATAGCAATGGTCAGGCTCTATTAGCGGATTTCTATCTTGTGAGCAGGAAGGATGCCCTTGTTCGCGATCAGGCCTCGGAAAAGTATGCCTTCTGCTATATGGCCCCAGAGCAATTTGCAGGTGTTTGTGATGCCAGAAGTGATCAATATTCCTTGGGTTGTGTTGCTTATGAACTGATTACAGGACGGGTTCCTTTTCCCCCTCAGACTTTGACCTCCATGATGGGAGGACATTCCAACATTGGACAACCAGCACCGTTCTCAGAGAGTGTAGTTGACTTGCCTCCCTCCCTTGAAGCTGCGGTGCTCAAGGCCCTTGCCCAGGATCCAGAGGAACGCTTTTTTGATTTCTCGCTGTTTCTGGAAGTCATCAAATCGGTTTTGTTGCCACCTCCAGCTTTTCCTCTTGCTCGTGCTGCTCATTCTAGCAAAAATAGAGTCAGTGATTATCCTGTGCAACCTAAAGAAACGCGTATTGCATCATTTCCAATTATCAATCATACTGTGCTGCCAAATTCTATGCCACAGCCACCAGAACTAGCTAGAGTTTCTAACAGTGTGAAGGTTGGCACTGCAGGGTCTATGCATACATCTTCCACTGCTCAAGTTAGCATGCCTGAATCGCCAGTGATGGTTTCTCTTTCCGAGTCGCTCGAAAGAAGAGGCTCTGCGGTCCCTCCGATTCCCTTTCTCTCTTTCAGGACAAGCCTATCCTATCGGTGGTACACAAAGCGAGAAAGAAGTAAAAAATTTGTTGATGACCAATCCTTTTGTACAAGGAGAAGATGGTGATGGTGGAATTAAAGAAGAAGGTGATGAGGATGAGGATGAGAATGAGGACGAAGTCGAAGAAGAAGAAGAAGAAGGTGATGATGATAATTTATTGATGGCTAAATATCTTGTACAAGAAAAAGAGCAAGATGAATGGTCTGTAATGGCATCAGCCTCAGCTCACGATGTGCCTGATGAAGAGTGGATGGTGAGTCGTGATGGGGGTGGACCACGATCCGTATGGCCACGGCGAGGTAAGAGCAAAGGACTGGGAGTAGTACTTCTTGTCTCAGGGCTTGTGGCCTTGATCGTTTATGTTTTTTTGCCAATGGTAATGGCTGCATCTAATACGAGTCCGCAGCAGGTAGCTACCAAGAAACAAGTGGTTGTCCCACAAGTCACCAGCATTTCGACGAGGCCAAATTCTGCTCAGGTGGTCATCGTTCCAACGGCTCAACCTTCCGTGCAAGCTACAGCTATACCTACACTGCAATCTGTACGTCAGAGCAACAACATTGCACCTAGTTATGTCAGGAGTAATCCTCTTTCTTCAAATCCAACGCCCACGCCAAGACCAGCGCCCACGCCAACACCAGTGCCCACGCCAACGCCCACCCCGACAGTTACAAGTGCATCGACAACCTATGAAACTGAAGCATCACAAAATACGCTAAGTGGTGGGGCTGCAGTAATTAGCTGCTCTACTTGTTCAGGTGGATATAGAGTTGGGTATCTTGGTCTGCAAAGTAATGGTAATTGTGGAAGTTTAATGTTCCACAATGTGAATGCGCCTAGCACAGGCAGTTATACCCTTACTCTGTACTATTCAAATGGAAATAGTAGTGATGAATATGAATATATAATTGTCAATGGAGGGGCGGCAATAGTCTTCGATGGGGCTCCTACTGGGAGTTTCTCCACAGTTGCGGCAGCCAGTATTGCTGTAAATTTGAATGATGGGAACAATACCATCGAGATTCTCCAATCCCAATGGTCTTGCCCCGGATATTGATAAGATTATTGTCTGAGAGATGTCAGCTTAAAAGTGTTGGCAACTCTCTAACGTGGATGGTGTTACTTTATTAGGTACTTGACCGCAGCAGATAACTGAGTATCTCCACTAGCAAGAATTTGCTGCTCTGTTAGATGCTGTTGGGTCTCTTCATTTGGTGTGAGTATGGATGTATCTGTTATCAGGCTGATTGTGATGTCAGGGCTGATACCGCCGCTGTTAGGTTTGTTGGGGTCCTGACGAATAAAGTGGCCATTGGGAGTCAGCCATTCTTGGGTTCCTAAGTAAAGGGCTGACTCGTCGGCAAGAGTGAATTGCTGCAAAACGGTGCCTGTTCCGTAAGTCTTTTGACCAAGAAGAATGGCACGGTGATTATCCTTTAGTGCTCCTGAAACAATTTCAGTTGCACTAGCACTCTGATTATTTATCAGTACTATGATCTGCGAAGAAGTATCGATTGGATTGCCATTCACAGAAACTGTGGTACGTTTTCCATTACTATCCTCTTCGATTAAAACATTACCAGTTTTGATGAAGAAGCTTGTTGTATTGATTGCCTCTTGGAGAAGGCCACCTGGATTGTTGCGCAGGTCGAGAATAATCTTGGTGGCTCCCATCTTCTGGCCTTGGTTGATGGCATCTCGCAGTTGGTCGGAGACGCCACTGGCGAATTGTGCAATTTGAATATCCATGATATGGCTATTGGGGATGTAATACATAGAGACGCTAGGGACTTGGATGTCAGTTCGTGTAATCTGAACTTCTCTAAGCTGTGCTTCGTCTGGCCGCTGGATAGTAAGAGTAACGCTGGTACCTGCCTGGCCCTCAATGAGGTTGCTGGCACTATTGATATCCTTGCCTTTCATACTAATGCCGTTGATCGCTACAATAGTGTCTCCGTGTTTAAGACCAGCCTTATCGGCTGGTGAACCCGGAATAGTTGCGTTGATAATTAAAAATTTCGTATGTGGATCTTGGAGCAAATAGATGCCAATTCCTGTGAATTGGCCATTTAATTCCTGGTTCTCGCTCTTTGTATCCTGTGGGGTCATGAAGCGTGAGTGACCTGTATCTCCCAAACTTTGGACCATGGCATTAATCGCTGCATAGGCCATCTTCTTATAGTCAATATCTTTGTGGTCGACATAATTCTGGTCAATCTTGTTCCATGCCTCTTGAATGAGGCTGGCATCGGCTTTAGACTGGTTGCTCGGATTAAAAAAAGCATTGATGTAAAATATGTGACTGAACCAGCCCACCCAGAAGGCAATAATGACGAAGGGAGCAATGATGAGAAACTGTTCAAATATCCGCTGAAACCAAATATGTTGATTTGCTAGTGGAGGATGTCTTTCAGTATTCTGTCCTGAAATGTCGTGTTGTGACGTGGGTAAGGGGGAATGATGATCAAAATCATTGTTGGTTGGTTTTAATGGCTGAGTCTCTAGTTTCGGTACTATTGAGCAATCATGCTCAGGATGTTTTTCTTCATACCAACCTGGATCGTTGTATCTGTCCATGGGAGTTCTCCCTATAGCACTATCGTTTCTTAATCTCCTGAGATAGTGCAATGATTTGTGCTATACAATTAGATATTGGTTGGTATCTATCTTAGTTGCTTCGCGACGGAATGTCAAATAGTGTTAGGGAAGAGAATGGCTTGTTTTCTATGTGTGAAACATGCTACACTCTCTCTAAGAGATGAGGCTGTTATTAGGAGATTTGGCAATATATGAACAAGGTAACATCCATTTCTGAGATGCAAAAGTTCCGCTTTGGCTGCAAAGTGTTCTGTTCTGATGGCCAGGAGGGTATACTCAGTCATGTTAGTTTTGCTGTGCCTGCTTACAGTTTGAACTATATTGGGGTGAGACTTGGTCTCTTCTTCGCTAAGACGGTTTATCTGCCCTTTGTATCCATTGAGTCTGCTAGTGGAGAAGGAATAACCCTCAATGTTACGCGTGCGCAACTTGTTGCGGCTACTCAGCAGGTCCTGCCTGGAGTTCTACTAGATAAGAGAAGTGTGGTTCAAAATACAGTTATGAGGGCTCAGGGATCATTGGATTTGGTTGCTGTACAGCCAGAAAATGATGAATTTGCATATATAGTTGCTCACGATCTGCGCCCTGGTCAGGATACATTACTGCCTCGAGCATTCCTGACAAGACTAGAGGCAGGACTGGTTACTGTTTCTATTTCTGAGGCGCAGTTATCTGCTTTTCCACCTTATCGCCCTGATCGGGAATTGCAGCAAGACGTTGAGAAGCTTCTCTTTGAGCTAGCTCCACTGCATGTGGATTTTCGTGGTATGAATATACGTGTGCTTGATGGAGTGCTTTATCTTGATGGAAATGTTTCGAGTTTCTTTGCGTGGTGAGATCGTCGCCAATCAGGCTATGGGGGTAGTGGGTCTGTTAGAGGTCAAAAATCATCTGGTTGGAGATGATCAATTGGCAAACGATCTAGCATTTGCTCTGGGGCATGATCCTCGTACGCGTGATCTTCCTATTGGGGTCTATCCACGTTTGGGAGTTGTCCGTTTGAGTGGTGCTGTCCACGATCCACAAGAAAAAGCTGCGGCAGAAGAAATTGCACGTGCTTTTCCTGGTGTCCGCTCTGTGGTAAACGATCTTGTCGTCAATCCAAAAGCTGAAGTTTTGAATGTCATGGCGGCAGCAGCTGGTGGGGACGCAGAGGATCTTGTGCCGGGTAGGTATGTCCGGCATACAAAGTGAGTCGAAACTACTGGACTTGTAGTTCTCCCAGCTTTACCTTGACTGTCAATTGCTGATTGCCCCGGTAAATCTTCACGGAGACAGTTTGACCAACATCTTTTTTGAGTAGAACGTCTTGTAACTGCTGTGAGTTATTTACAGGAATATTGTCGATCTCAACGATGATATCATCCTCTTTGAGACCAGCTTGCTCGGCTGGGCCACTAGGAACTACTCTGACGATCATTACTCCGTGATCAACCGGGAGTTGATTTTGTGCTGCAATATTAGGATCAATGTCTATCACCTGTATTCCCATACTTGCTCAACCGGAGTGTATCACTTTTCCTGAGTTTATAATCTGTGGCGCAATAAATGCAACCCTATTGGAGGGGATAGCAAAGCCTACCCCACTTGCTGGTGAGTTAAACTCCGGGTCGATGGGGACAAGCGTGGGGATGCCTATGAGTTTTCCTGTCATATCGACAAGTGCACCTCCGCTATTGCCCGGGTTGATGGCTGCATCGGTCTGCACAGCATTAACAATGACAGCATTGCCTGTTCCTTCTGGTACTGTGCGTCCCAGCGCACTCACGATACCAGCCGTTACTGTTTGCGTGATACCCAATGGATTCCCAATTGCCAGGACAGCCTGACCTACCTTGAGTTTAGAGGAGTCTCCTATTGATGCCACTGTGATATTCTTGGGTGGAGTGATTTGAATGACTGCCAGATCATCGGCCGAGTCGGCCCCGATCAATTGGGCGGTAAGGGTTGAGCCATCATATAACACAACACTGATATTCTGACCAGCTTCGACAACATGGTTATTGGTCACGATGTAGCCACGGCGATTGATCAGTACTCCTGAACCAATGGCAGCCTCCGTCGGCGACTTCTGAACATTAATTTGTACTACTGCGGTGCGGAACTTTTCAGCTACTTGTTCTGTTTGTGTTTGCAGTGCTGGGTCTCTTGGATCGGTGTTCTTTGTTCTGGAGTTAGAATGTCCTATGAGCCATCCTCCCAATCCTCCAATGATGAGTGCGATGATGATGCCACTTGCTATGAGAAGGTAGGAACCTTTATGGAGGAATTGACGCTTTATTGGCAATTGGCTGGAATTGGCAGATGAAGATAGGTCCTGTCCAGAAGCACTGAATTCTGGGTTGCCATCAATAGGATTCATAACTTCTCCTGGTCTTTTAGATAGATACTCTTCTAAGAAGTATCGGAAACGTTCACTGAAAATAGAGTGTTGGTCTCTCTGTTATTACACCGAGCGTAAAACCCCTGCCCTTTAGGCATGGTGATATAAGCAAGTCCTTGTTTGGGGCTTGGGCACAGAAGTACCTTTTGCCTCTACCACTTTCCAGTTTTCAACAGATCTGTTAGCATAAGTAACGGAATGGACGAAAACCAAGCCCATTCACCAAACAAACTACCCTGGGGCTCAGGGAAAGTAAGGCCTGTGGAGGAGGTGTAAGACCTGCTCGGGCGAAAGCTCAACCAGACAACCCCCAGCGAAACAGGAATGCTCGTTCGTGAGGACGAGAAGCCCCCCTGCCTTTTAGGCATGGGTAGATGTCACTACTAGTCACGTGTCTTCTGGAGAGCATAGTTTCAGAGGAAGGGTCAGGAACCCCATGGCTAAAGCTAGGGGCACTCTTGCACAAAACTGGTAGATTTTTCTAGAGTCAACTGGTCCGCTGCCCCTAAACCTATCTTGGGCAGCGGTTTCAGTGTTTTTGGATGCTTATTCTTCGGGTGTATCCTCGCCGAAGAAAAAATCTTCCATTTGTTCACGCAAGATTTTACGTGCTTCTGGATCTGCCATATTTAGCCCATAGTGGTTGATGATGAGCGTTTGCTGGGCTGGCCACATATCGTAGGCCTGCTTTGAGATGTGCTCATAGATCCGCTCTCCCAATTTACCGGGGAAAGGGGGTTTCTCCAATCCTGGCAGTTCGCGTTTGAGTTTCTCACAAAAAACTGTTTGTGGCATAGTGAAAGGTTCCCCTCCTGAACCGGGAATAATCCCGAGCTAGAAACGAAATAATGACAGGTGAATTCTATATTACGCTTTATGAGTGGAAGTGTAAAGGCGAAGTGTTGCCGTGTTGTCGTTGGGGCAAAAGAGACGACACATTGGGCTGCTTGGATATCAATATGATCCGCAAGCACCCGCCAGTGCCATCATCGGGAACACGTGCCGATAGAGGTATAATTGATGTAGAAATCTCGTGGGAAGCCCGTACCCGTATAGACCTGTTTTTCCCATGTACCATCTACCTGAGTCTCGCGAAGATACGTCAAACCACGCAGGCATGCAGCATGTTGGCCTAGGTTGGCCAATTGTAACATCTTGCTCTCTCTTTTCGTGTCTCTCTTTATAGAGAAGGTTTTAAGCATATGTATCGATTGATGGATTGGGTGAGCAAAGTGATAAGGCAAGTTTTCTCTATGGATGAAACACCTGGGGTTATTGGCAGAGGAGTTGTACTATGCCTGGTTCACTACGCATCGGCAAAATTGCTGGTATTGACATCTTTATTCATGTGAGCTGGCTCATCATCCTTGTGCTACTCACTTGGTCTCTTGCTATAGGCTGGTTTGCCGCTCTTTATCCAGGATGGTCGCGTTTTACCTACTGGATAGTCAGTTTGCTAGCTGCCCTGTTGCTGTTTGTCTCAGTTCTTCTGCATGAATTGGCACATTCCCTGGTTGCCCGTCGGCGTGGCCTTCCAGTGAAAAATATTACCCTGTTCATCTTCGGTGGAGTCTCAAACATCGAGCAGGAACCGACCAGCGCGGGAGTCGAGTTTCAGATGTCCCTGGTCGGCCCGCTGACGAGCCTATTGATCGGGGGTTTGTCTTTTGTTCTCTGGACCCTCATTGGAAGAGCCATCTCGCCGCTTGCAGCCATCCTGGGATACTTGGCTACTGCGAATATCCTGCTTGGGCTCTTCAACCTGCTTCCAGGCTTTCCGTTAGACGGAGGGCGTGTTTTACGCTCGATCATTTGGAAGATCAGTGGCAGTTTGTCGAAGGCCACTCGTGTGGCGACACTGGTGGGGCAAGTGATGGCTTATCTCTTCATTCTTGGAGGTATCTGGCTATTCTTCGGAGGCAACCTGTTCTCTGGCCTCTGGATTGGCTTTCTGGGATGGTTTTTGCTCAGTGGAGCGCAGTCTGCTCATACCCAGTTCATGCTCGATACAGTGTTCAAAGGGGTAAACGTAGGCCAGATCATGAACTCTAACCCCGTGACCGTTCCAGCCAACATTTCCCTGCAAAGACTGGTGGATGAGTTCTTGCTGCCCCATGGCTGGCGCAATGCTTTTGTGATGCAAGCCGATCAGTTGGCTGGCTTGATTACCCTCAGTGATATTCGCCATACCCCTAGGGAACAATGGGGGCAGACCCCGGTTGGTCATGCCATGACTCCAGTGGAACGCTTGCACGTGGTTTCTCCACAGCAAAAGATCCGGGAGGTGGTGCCATTGATGGTTGCTCAAAACGTCAATCAGTTAGCTGTCGTCCAGGATGGTCGTCTGGTTGGCGTTTTGAGTCGGGAGGATGTTATGCGCTCTCTGGAGATACGCCAAAGCCTTGGGCTCAATGGAGGTCGTACTATCAGTGATCGCAGTTAGATCAAGCACTGTTTGTTCTGGATAGTGTATCCATTACTGCACTGCTCACTGTGAAGACTTCCAACCGTTAGTACTTGTCAATAAGATTAACGTGGTAAAGATCTTACTTTATCTGTGATGCCTAACAAATCCCAATCTTCATTATCAATTTGATTTTGTATCAAACCAGCATAATATCCATTTTTCTCTAGCAATTCCTGATGCGAGCCAGACTCTACAATGTGCCCATTGTCAAGCACGAGAATACAATCTGCCGTGCGTATAGTGCTGAGGCGGTGAGCGATAATAATTTGTGTACATTTCATATTTTTAAGATTTTGCTCTATAATGCGTTCAGTAATCACATCTAATGAACTTGTTGCCTCATCAAGAAGGAGGATCGCTGGCTTGTGTGCTAGGGCAGATGCGAGAGCGAGACGCTGACGTTGTCCGCCAGAAAGCACATTGCCAGCCTCTGAGATAAGCGTCTCGTATCCCATCGGCATCTGGACAATATCATCATGGAGAGCGGCGGCCTGTGTTGCCTTGACTATCTGTTCCATCGGAATATCGGGATGGTTGATAGTAATATTTTGCCGGATAGATCCGCTAAAAGTGTGCGGATTTTGTATGACAATTCCAAGTTGAGCGCGTACGGCTTGCAGATCGAGCGTGTGTAGTGGAATGCCGTCATAGAGGATCTCTCCTTCTGTCGGCAGACACAGTCCCAGTAATAACTTGCCTAGAGTGCTCTTTCCCGACCCTGTACGCCCAACGATGGCTACCTTTTGCCCTGCATTAATCGCTACATTGATGTTTTTTAAGACTTTTGGGGCGTTGGGGTCATACTGAAAACTTACCTGCTTGAGCGTAATTTGTCCTGTCAGGCGAGGTGGTTGTTGCACTTGTTGCCTCTTTTGTTCAGGCTCGGTTTCTAGCATATCGGCCAGACGTTCGATATGAGAACGAGCCACTTGGAAGCGTTGTCCACTGCTTGCTAATGATGTCAGGGGTGCCAGAAATTCTCCTGCCAGCACGCACAAGGCAAGCATTGTCCCCGTTTGCATGGTGCCATTCAGTATCTCGGTTGTGCCTACCCATAGTAATGCTAAGGAAGCAAATGTATCTAATATAATTGTGAATATGGTTATTACAGATGTCATGTAATTCAAGCGAACAGAGACATTTAATTGTTTTACAAATAAATTGGACCAGTGTTGAAATGCTTGTTTTTCCGCTCCAATGGACTTCAGCGTTTCTATACCAGTGAGCATTTCTGTGACGTATCCCTGAGCTTGTCCTATGGCATCCAACTCGCGACGAGCTAATCGACGAATGGGACTATGTGTTCCTACCAGCAAAAGGACTTGGAGGATGCCAATCCCTAACGCAATGGAACTGAATACGGGCGATTGTGAGAGTAAAATCAGCAGATAGATGATAACCATACTGCCATCGAGAATAGTCGAGACCAACTGGTTGCTGATAAGATTGCGAATAGTCGTGTTACTTGCCACCCGTGCCAGAATATCTCCGCTCGAACGCTGTTGGAAGAAGCGTAGAGGGAGTTTGAGCAGATGTTCAAAGAAAGTTGATGTGAGAGAAGTATCTATGTGTGCTTGCAGATAGATGAGCAGTGATGAACGAATGAGCATCGTTACTAGTTGTGAAAGAAGTACGAGCAGCAGACCAATACCTAACAGGGGATACAAAGTGATCATTCTATGGGGAATAATCTGATCTATGATAACTTTTGTCGTAAAAGGGATGACTAGTCCAAATATTTGAAGTAGGAGAGAAACTAGAAGAATTTGCAGAAACAAGAAAGGTGATTGTTTGATGTATTGCATGAGATAGGATTGTAATGATATCGCTGGCTTAGGTACACGAGTATCAAAATTCGTCCCTGGTTCGAGCATAATTACAATACCAGTAAAACCGGCATCGAATTCCTGGGCAGTTAAGTGTTTACGTCCTATCGCAGGATCAACGATATCAACGAAGGATGAGGACCAGCGCTCAACAACGATAAAATGGTTAAATTGCCAGTAGACAATGGCAGGTAGATGAATCAAACGAAAGTTATTGCCCACTAATGATATAGTTCTAACCTTCAAGCCATAACGACGTGCAGTTTGCACGATGCTCAAAGCTGAAAGACCATCCCGACCAAGACCAGCACTTTTGTGTATCTCTGAAATGCTCGTCTTGCGGCCGTAATAGCTAAGAATCATGGCTAAACAAGCTGCTCCACATTCTAGGGCATTCATTTGCAAAAGTTCTGGCACTTTGTGTCTAAACATTGCTCCAAAGACCTCCTACATCCATAATATCAAGTTCTGGTAATCACTATCGTTTTGAGGTAAGGGTACTTTGACAAGCTTCTAGCATTAGCAGGGTGACTCAGCGGGTTTGATATCACTTCAAAATCGGACTAAGGAATGAAAGCACAAGGGTGGCATAGAACTCTGTTCCATAATAGATCGATGCATGCAAATAATAAGATTGTTTTTGTTTCTATACTTCTCTTGTGACTGTGCTGAAAGAGACCTAGTCATAGAAGGCTGCGCAGGGAACTTGTGAGCGAGCTAATAGATGAATGGAAACTTCCATAAAGAAAGGGAAAACACTCATGAAATTCTAACACTAGTCGGAGTCTGTCAATGGAGAACAAACTTTCCGAGCAGTTTGCTGAATTTATTGATCTAACCGACGAAAACTTGGAAGAGATTATTGTTCCTGGGTTTGGTCGTATTCAAGGTGGTGGCAGTTGTTCCAGCAGCCCCAGTAGTCCTTGCAGTCCCAGCAGCCCCAGCAGTCCTAGCAGTTGCTCTAGCCGTAGAAATCGTAGTTGCTCCAGCTGTAGTTGTTCTAGTCGTAGAAATCGCAGTTGCTCCAGCCATGATGATTATGGTGATGATCAATAATGCATTTATGCAGAAAAGTATATGGCAAGTAATGGTGTAGTAAATGCAATAGCCAGATATTACTGTAAGTTGCAGCACAAACTAGACCTTATCTGATAGGACCTCACCGTTTGGTGGAGAGATGCCCTATCGGCCTTGCGAAACAGGCATTCGTCGTTGATGGATGCCTGACCTAAGACGATCCTACCTGAATTTGGCGCGTTACGTCGAGAAAGCAACTAAAGCATGAGACCGAAGTTTAAAGCAGACACTTACTACATCCCGATGTCTGATGGCGTCTATCTTCGAGGGAGCAATAATCGCATCTTTCTCAAAGGGAAAAGCTTATATCGTCTGTTAGAACATCTTGTTCCCTATCTCGATGGGAAGGCAACTCTGGCGGAGCTAACGGAGGGACTGGATGCAGATCGCAGAAGGATGGTCACCAATCTACTAGAGAAGTTGCTCATCCATGGTTTTCTTAAAGATGCAAGCCAGGATCAGTTGCACACTCTTAGTCCGATGGAGTTAGAAACCTATGTGCCCAACATTGCTTTTATTGAGTCCTTTCAAGCATCAGCTGCCTATCGATTTGAGTGCTTTCGGAATAAGCAACTGCTGATTATTGGCTCGGGGCTCTATTTTTCTTCTCTCATACAAGCAAGTTTAGACTGTGGAGTGAGACAGATCAATGTGCTCCGAACTCCGGAGGATGAAATTGGTTCGAAGTTCTCATCAGGAAACGCTCGATTTATTTGCTAGTTACGCTTCTGGGCAAAGTATCCGATTAATAGATATCTCTTCCTGGGACAATGAGGTTGAGATGCGCAATATCATCCAGGCTTACGATGCCGTTCTTCACATTGCTGAGCGACCGATGCTTGCACGAGTCCAGTTGTTAAATAGGCTCTGTGTTGAAGAGCGGAAGCCATTTAGCCAAGCTATTGTTGTTGATGATCAGGCCTGGATTGGCCCGTTAGTGTGTCCAGAAACTGGTGCATGCTGGGAGTGTGCATGGCGGCGTCGGCAGGCAAATTTAACTCTCCCTTCCGAGCATCTTTCACGGGGTGAGTTTTGTGATCTGCCGCGGGTTGCTTGTAGTCAGTTCCTTGCCATGTCAAAAGCTATCATGATTGCCAATCGACTCATCTTTGGGTTATTTCTCTATTTTACCCAAATTAATCCTATAGAGACAGCTAGGCTCAGTGTGATTGATCTCGAAACTGGCCTGAGTGAGAGCCATGCGTTTTTGCCGCACCCCCATTGTCAGGCTTGTCAGCATCCTGTTATCCCAACCGCATCACAGTTCCTTGAACAGATCCAACGGCTACAACATCAGGGGCCAATCGATCCAGACAAATTCCTGGAAGACTTTGCCAGATGTGTTGATGATAAGCTTGGGCTTTTTACTGCGCTTGATGATCTTTTTGCTCAGGCTCCTCTTGCAGTCTATAAAGTACATTTGTCTCATCCTATGTTCAAGCTCCAACCCGAACCTTTCAGCGTTTTCGCAGTGAGTACAGATACAAGTGATGCTAGGATGCGTGCCATGCAAAAAGCGTGTGTGCATTATGCTGCCGCTATTGTGGATCGACGACGATTAGTTCCTCATGAGATAGTACAACAGCAACCTTTTCCTGTCATATCGACCGACCAATTGATTGGGATTAAACCACAATCTTTAGAAAGTGAGTTGTGGACTTGGGCACTCGATTTGCAGATGCAACAAGCCGTTCTCGTGCCTGCACCATACGTTTTCTCCTCTCTTTGTCACCAGGAACAAGGAATGGCATCAGGGAAGACTTGGGAGGAAGCAATCTGCCTAGCGCTATTGGATTGGTGTAATTACCTCACTGTCGAATCATTATTGGAAGCTCAACAGGCATATAGGCAAATTGACCTTGTCAGGACTCCAATGACTTCAGAGGGGCTTCATCTCTATCATCTTCTCAAGACAACTGGTGAGCAGATCACTATTTACGATGTTACAGGAGCATTGCAAGTTCCAACGTTTGCAACGTGTTTAGGTGACAAGATCATTGCATATAGTACCCATTGTGATGTAGTGCAGGCACTTAGCAGAGGGCTAGAACAGGCATTGCAGCACTACCAATCTGAGTTCTTCCAACAGCTTGGCTATGCGGTGCCTCCTGTGCCAGATCTCCCATCAATTCTACGCAGTGATCAATTGTCTGTGTCACAGTATACATCTTCAGATACATGGTCAGCTCGGCAAGAATGGTTGCTACAACGATTGCAGTCCAACGGTTTACGCGCATTTGCCATTCCACTGGACCATGACCCGGCTCTGGTGCAAGTGTTACCCTTCATCGTGTGTATACTCTTGAGCGGAAAAGAGTTGAAGAATGGAGCATAGCTTCATGAGAGAGAACAAAGAACACTCGATTGGACTGATTGGACAGGGGTTAATTTACCAGCATGTGAAACGTCATGTAGAGAGCAGGTATCAGATCATTCCATTCACAACGGAAATTTCTCCCCAGCAATTGGTGACGTGCAACATGATTGTCTATTGCAGCGATATTTGGTCGTCCAGGATACTCCAGCAGATCAATCGGAGTTGTCTGCAAGCACATGTGGCGCTACTCCCCGTTTCCACTCAATTTGATGAGGGCCTGATCGGACCCTGTGTTGTTCCACAAAGAAAAGGGTGTACGAGCTGTGCCGAGTTTCGTAAATTAGAGGCAGCTCCCTCTGAATTTGATCGTGAACTCTTGCATCGGAACCTTTCGCAAGCATATGATCTGGGAGTATCTCAATCCTTACTCTCGTCGTTCAGCATGGAGATATTAGCAGTGCTAGTCGAAGAGGAAATCACAACGTACTTGGAGAGGCCAGACCAGATACGGACAGATTGTGCCTTGCTCGCTCTCTCGTTAGAGACCCTAAAATGTCACAGACACTCCTTCCTCCCTCTTCCTGCTTGTCCTGATTGTGGAGAACTCACCAAAGATCGAGCTGAGCTAGCAGTTATTACCTTGCAGTCACGGCTCAAACCGGATGCATTTACCTACCGTATCAAACAACCTATAGCCAATACCGAACAGGTTCTTGCGACCTATGTTGATCAGCGAATAGGATTGGTCTCTTCCCTCACTGTAGAGAGTAACAATCTCCTGTCGATTGTCTCGTCTCAACTTTCCTCTTGAATCAGAGAAAATTGTAGGCACTGGCTGTACATTCTCTCCCCAACAAAGCAAGCTTGTGTCTGTCTTGGAGGCCATTGAACGCTATGCAGGTTTGCGTCCCAGAAGCAAACGCACTATGGTGCAGGCAAGTTACCATCAGCTCATACAGCAGGCAGAAAATGTACTTGATCCTACGACGCTTGGAATGCATTGCGAAGAACGATATGATCAGCTAAAAAATAGCTCATCTCGTCGTATAGTACGCTACCATCATGATCTAGTGTGCCATTGGGTCTGGGGGTATTCCTTCCAAAACCAGTCTCCCATTCTTGTGCCAGAGCACTGCGCCTATTATGGTGTTCCTGCAACTGAAGAAAACCCGCTGTTTGTCTCCGAGGTATCCAATGGCTGTGCTCTTGGGAACTGCCTAGAAGAGGCTATCTTCCACGGCATCTTGGAAGTAGTAGAGCGTGACGCCTTCTTACTTACATGGTATGCACAGCTCAAGCTGCCACGCCTTGAGCTGTGCTCAGTCACAAATCCCGCTATTCGTTTGCTCATTAAGCACCTTGAATATCATAGCGGTTATACCATCTATGTTTGGAATGCAACCTTAGATCACGCTATTCCCTGTCTCTGGTTGCTGGGAGTCGATGAGCAGGACCGGGAAGGGAAGCCAAAAGCATATGTTGCAGCTGGCTCACACCCACATCCAGAGCAAGCCCTGCTGAAAGCACTACGCAGAGTTTGCAATGTATCTTGCTTTTCCGTGCCAGTTGGATCAACAGACAAGAACGCAGGCCCTTAAGATACTCGCAGATTCGAGCCTCGTCCGAAAAATGGACCATCACCCATTGGTATACTATCTGCCAGAGGCGTTCGAGCGACTGCATTTCTTATATCACACTCCACGCCACAAACCTTCCAAGAAGCCTTTCATGGTATCTATTATGATCAACCAAATTGCATGGATTTGCGAGATGATCTTGAATATCTTATCAGATCCTATCTTAAGCGTGGTATAGATGTCATAGTAGTTGATCAGACGGCCCCAGAACACCTTCCTTGTGGCTTGCGCTGTTTCAAGGTTCTCATACCTAGTATGCTACCAATGACTTTTGGTCACCACAATCGTCGGGTTATAGGTTTTGATCGCTTGCGCCATCTCCCGTTTACTTAGGGGTATCAGGACCATCCTCTGACAGATGCAGGATTTAATCCACACCCACATCCATTTTTCTAGCAAGATCCTGGTTTTTTAGATATGACAGTTGAGCAGTTTATATTTGTCTCTCTTATTCTGGTACATTATCTATTCTTTCGTGAGCAATTTGTTTGGCCTGGGTGATGATCTCCTCTTCAACATGAAAAGGTAAGGGATTCCACAAGGGATATTGGATGCCTGCTAAACGGTTGATGATAATTGCCAGCACTACCAGCAAGACAATGGATGCGAGAACAATGCCAAGCTTCCAGAGCGTGGTGATCAAGCCAAGCGAGACAATCAAGGTAGTTGCTCCTGCGGGAGGATGTTGAACGTGGAGCAGATCCAACAGTCCTGAGGTCAGCGCGATGGAGAGCACCACCGCAATCACGCGATGCCAAGTAAAGCTAGCAGTCAGAGTCAATTCTGCTCCTGTTAAACCTGTCAGGACTAAGCTGAGGTAGCCAACGGCTAGAGCAACGGCATTGCCAACAATGGCATTACGTGGACAAGCCATCAGTGAGGACGTCACTGAGAAGAGCAGAAAGCCCGTGGGACCAAGACTAGGGAAGACGAAAGGACTCTGTGTCAGCAGGGCCACAATGCTCAGCAGCCCAATGCTGAGGCCATTGCCTAGAAAGCTATACAGCGCAAGGGTAGGAGTGCGCCAAGATTGCCTCTCAATCAGAGGCAACCCTGTTAGCCTCCTCAGACCAAGGAGAATATTGGCTGCACCGCGCCCCGTGGCATAATTGAGCCGCTCTAGAGAATCGGGGTCTGACCGCAGCTTTTTTCTCATCTTTCAGCAAGCCTTCCTTACAAAAGCTGTTCATTAATCCCTGGCTCGGGAAGACGAATATGCATCAAATTCTCACCACTCAATTGCAGAGAGAGCCCTGACTCAACCAGCTTGGGAATGACCATACCAATCCAGGTCAGAACCAACACCTCATCATCGGGGTGGGCAGCGACTGACAAATCGGTAGTCTGAACATTGATTTGGGTTGGAAGCTCTATTGGTGCGTGCAAATTGACAGATACGGTTGCAAATCTTGGCAGACGATACACGGTCAAACCACTCACCAGGGGGCTCAGCAAGGGATGGAAGGCCTCTCGGACATGCTCAGTTACCACATTTTGCATAATCGCCTTAGTAAAATCCTCGACGCGATCCCCAATCACTGGCACCTTTTGTAGTGCTTCAGTCACGGCCTGTCCCATATGTTCCAAGAAAGCTGGAGGGACCTGCACAGGAATGTTGAGAGGATCCACGAGCTTCACATCGATCAACCAGTCTCTCCCTTCAAATTCTTGATGAGGATGAAGTGCCACCTTGCCACTAAGAGGAAGGGTATGGCTAAAGTTGAGTGAGATAGGGATGGTTGGCAAATCTAGCAGAGAACTCAGTGGGGGTTTAAATGCATTGAGGTCGAGAGAGAAAGAGCCTTTGAGTGTGTAATCCAGCATGCCTCCTTGGATTCCAAAGGTATTCAGGACCTTTGAGCACAAATTGCCCAGTGTGTTCTCGCAAAGAGCCATGCGCGTCCCAGGTGACCGAGAACGGGCCGAGTGCTCGGGTTCCTGTCTGTGGTGGTGGTAATCCAAGCCGCTTGGCTTCGGTTTCTGCTGCATGCAGCAGAGCTGTCGCTGCCGTTGCATCAAGCTGGACATGGAGGGTAAGTGGATCAGCCATCTGCGAAACCTCCTCTAATTGGGTACAGCATACTTTGCATCTCTCTTTGGACACGTTGCAACCTGGGACTTGGGATACTCGCTCTCTGCTTGTTGCAGATTATGGGGTTATTCTCGGTCGTACAAGTCAAGAGGATCACTCTCGGCTTGACCCCGCATCCGAATGCACAATTCAGATGATGAAGGGACGGTTGAAAAAGAAAGTGGCCTCTCTCTCCATATCTAAAGCCGATCGTTTTGTGCAGCAAATGGATTCAAGTAGCTCTGCACCAATATTTCCTAATCTCGTTATTACCCGTCTTAGGTGTGCGGAGAAAGGGTGAGAGTCTGGTCATTTCTTCTCTCACATTCAGAATTGCCATTATCTTGCGAAAGAGGTGCCATTATCTTGCGAAAGAGGTGCCATTATCTTGCGAAAGAGGTGCCATTATTTTTGCTATTGTAGAGATATAATGTCTAAATTTATAATGCTTATAGTTACGATTAAAAATATGCAAGAGATAGACAAAAACGAAAAATATATGTTATAGTTTTTCTCCGAGGGATGTATTCGATCCCTCAGACAACCATCGTTTCGTCAACCATTGTAGGAAATTTGGAGAGAATAGGAAAGGCTGAAAAGAAGTCCTGCGGAATCGCAAAAAGGAGCAACCCAATGGTTCAGACGTCAGTCGAAATGTGTCAAGAAGAGCAGCAGGCACTGTGGAGACGGATTGTTGAGTACGTCGTCATCGTGGCTGCTGGACTCTTCTTCGCCAATCCTGGTTAGTGCCCTTGTTCCAGGTATTGGAAGCACTGCTCACGCGGAGCAGCCGTTGTGCAACCGACAGGTATTGTCGGGCCTACAGGTGGGAATGTTGTGCAGCCGACAGGCATAGTTGAGTCGAGGTATGGTGGGAATGTTGTGCAGCCGACAGGCATAGTTGAGTCGAAGTATGGTGGGAATGTTGTGCAGCCGACAAGCATCGTTGAGGCGAAGTATGCAAGTATCGCTCAACCGACAGGTATTGTCGGGTCTAATGGAAAGCTAGCTATGCTAACGGGTATTGTCGGACCTAAGGGAGACCTCGTTCAAGCATCAGGCATAATCGGGGGCGAGGGAGACCTGACTCAACCGATAGCCTTTACTGGGTCTAAATCTAGAGATATAGTCCAGCAAATACTCATTGCAAAGACTACCAATGGAAACATTGTACAGCATGTTTACAATGTATTCCGCATTTACCGTGTTGGGTAGCCTTATCATGGGAGATGCAGCTATGATTGCGTTGGCATCTGCTTGTCCATCCTGTAACCTGCTGTCCGTACATGGAAAACGTCATCCGGCTGATAGCTCTTGCGGATGAATAGATGACAGTAGCTCATTGATCCCAGAAGTAGTTAGGATTTCAATGCTTCGGCTCAGGAGCCCCATCCCGTTCGTGGGATTGGGGCTCCGTAGGAGTGTCAGAAGCTGCGCGACTTGAGCCGTTGCGGGGTGGTGTCACATCTTCTGGAGTTCACGATATTTGCTGAGATAGTGGCCCACTGCCAGAACATATTCGGCATGGCTCCAGGTTAATGGAGAGACATTCAGTGGCTCGCTGGTGAAGGGATTAATTTGCTCTGCCATAATTCCACTTGGTAATGCATGGCGATGAGCCCAATTCAGCAAAGGCAGTGCTTCGTACAGTTCATCCAGTGTTGTTGCATGAGCAATCCGGTAGCGTGCGAGCCACAAGGTACAGATGAACCATGGATTACCCTGTGCTTGCGAGAGATCCCGTGTCACCTGATTATAGCCATCGTTTTCATAGCGTGCCATACCACCAACTTCCGTCCTGACCCACAATGTCTGCTCCAGTGCCTGCATCGTGCGTTCCATTCGAAAATCGCGTGCTGGAATCATCCCAAACAGAAAGAGCCCACATAGGCTACTATCAAGCTTCGTATCTTTGTAAATCTGCCCATCTTTGTCCACAGGTAATCGTTCGCAAGAAATGACCGTGCTCTTCATCCCACAGATGTTGCAGTGCTGCTTCTTTGATCGAAGTTGCAGCTTGCTGGTATTTTGCTACATATTCTTCTTCGCCAAAGAGGTGAGCACATCTGGAAGCTGCGTTCAGACCTGCATACACTGCCGCCGTGGTGAATGCCTGAATACCTCGATGCTCTTCCCACAGACCGTAGGAAGGACCTGTTAGGTGCGTCGAAGCATCACGGTACGAAACCAGAAAGTCGGCAGCTGGAATAACGAGCGAGTGATAGTACAGAGCAAATTCAATGTCGTGAAAATGCTCGTAGTGTTGCCAGAGACTAGCGAGCACCAGTGCGGTACTGTCTTCCTGTATGGGCAGTTGTGGTTGACCATCCTTGTCGATCCAAGGCTCCCAACTGCTTCCCCAGGAATGATCCGGGTGATATTTCTGCAGCAGGTAGCCATCTGGCGTAAGTACTGCATTGCAAAAATCGTAAAAATGTTGGGTGACCCTTTCGTAGCTTGCTTGATTGAGCGCATCTGCAACCAAGGCGCCATCACGTGGCCACATATACGAATAGCTATCGCGCCAGAAACGCTCAACGTCAGCATCATTAGCAGCCAGAATAGCCCCCTCCCGATCAATTTGTGTATGCACGACCAACAAACTTCGCTTATACAACTCGATGAGGTGTGGCTCAAGGTCTGCAAAGTCAGTGTGATCTTTGTTGCCCCAGCTCTGCCAGTAATGGCGCGTACGTATCAGAAGGTTTGTGCTCCATCTTTCTTCACCAATTCATCTAATTCTCTGACCGTGCGCATATTCTGGCCGGCGATCAGCCAGTGATAGATCTCCTCACTCTGTTGTGCATCCAGAGATGGTACGTGTAGTGCCAGTGTGCCATCGATCGATCCCTGAGCAATGGGATTCCGCTGGAGTTTCCCATCTTCAGCATCGCGCCATGTGCCCTCGGTTCCATGAAACTTCTTGACCCCCGTTGCCCAACTGCTAATGCCCATCTGTGCTTGTGCGCCGCTACCGATTTGCCCGTTCATAAGGAAGTAAGCCTGCTGTTTGTAGGCTACCAGTGCCTGCGCCTCGGGATAATAGAGGATTGTGTTGCCACCAATATCATTCCAGGATATACCAATCGTAGTGGAAGAAGAGACGCACCTCACGTTTTTCATTTGCCAGATTAGTCACGATGATATGGCGCACGAAAATGGGATGCCCGAAATCGATGGTATCGTGAAAGACCAGCTTGAGTTGTAAACGGGGATGCGTCATCGTGACGGAAGTCACCAGCGTTTCATGCTCGTACTTCAACTCTCGCTGCCATTCAGTGCTATCGAGCCAAGCAAATGCTCCATCTACCCACACTCCAAGGTGAGAAATATCACCCGCTGTGTGTAATTCCTGTCCTACATGAGGCCAGTAGATATCACGCAAATTATACTTAGCGTCAAAATTGATATGAAGGGTTCCATTTCCCAGTGGCAAATCTCTTGGCATCTTCCTGTTCTCCTGATTATCGCGATAGGTTTGATCTTCTGCAACTGCATTTGCAACTGCATCTGCATCTAGACGGCGTATTTTGCCGCATCGGCCCGCTTAAATTCGATCCCCATCCCAGGACGTGAGCGGTCAGGATGCGATTCTCCGTGGACGGGTCTTTGCACGCCATCGAAGAACATCTGCTCAATGCGCACATGATCGTGAAAGTATTCCATGTGTCGGAAATTTGGCAGTGCGCAACATGCATGGACATGGAGGGCAGGGCCGCAGTGAGATGACAATTGAAGTGAACGGGCTTCGCACAAGGTAGCCGCCCGGAGAAATCCTGTGAGACCTGCACAACGTGTGGCATCGGCTTGCAAGACATCAACGGCTTCGGCCTCTAGCATACGACGGAAGTATCCTAGATCATAACCGTACTCACCTGCTGCAATATCCATCCCAGCGGGTGCACGATCGCGGATGAGGTGGAGACCTGCCAAATCGTCGGAGGAAACGGGTTCCTCAAACCAGGTGACGCCTGACTCATGTGCAAAAATTTCTGCGAGTGCGAGTGCCTGTTTCCGGCTGTATGCACCGTTGGCATCGACATAGAGTTCTGTCTCAGGGCCAATGGCCTCCCGAGCTTCGGCCACTCTATGGGGATCAGCTTTGGGATCGCGACCAATCTTCATTTTGACGCAGAGTTGATGCCTTCTGCCACCCAATCGTGCAACTGTTTTTGTAACTGTTCTCGGGAGTAAGAGGTGAAGCCTCCACTTCCGTAGACTGGCACGCTCTCTCGTGTTGCACCGAGCAAGGTCACTAGTGCTACATCAAGCAGACGCGCCTTCAAGTCCCAGAGTGCTGCATCAACTGCTGAAATGGCCATAGAGGCAATACCAGGACGTCCAAGGTTGCGAATAGCCTCGACCATGGCGAGCCAACACCCCTGCACATCCATTGCATTCCGCCCTCGTACCACTTCTGCGAGAATCTCTTTGATCAAGGTTGCCGTAGCTGTATCGGCGTAGGTGTACCCAATGCCCGTGTGATCACCAGCGCTCGCCTCTACTAGGACCATCGTAGTCTTATCCCAGGTATAGGTGCCATCTGACTCGGGTGCATCGGTCGGTATCGTGTAGGCCGAAACCTCAAGCCGTTGGATTGGAACATCATTCTCACCGCATTTTTTGTTTGTCATAACTCTTACTCTCTTATTTTTACTCAGATGTCTCTCTCCACCATCCTTTGTAAGAGTTTCCATCCAACCACTCCTATGGTCCCAAGTACTGCGAATGAGCCAACTAGCAGAGGCATGCGAGGCAATGATGCATTCAGCTCTTTATACGCAGTTTCAGGATATGCGCCTTTTTGTCCATCTTTTCCGTTATGGAGAGCCATTTGAATTACCTGTGCAATATGCAGTGCCCGCCTATCCGTCGTCTGTTCAATCTGTTCACGACAGCTGAAGCCATCAGCAATGATAAGCGTCTGCTTATCTGCCTCGCGCACAGCAGGGAGTAAGACCCGTTCGCCAACTTTGATGGAGACATCATAGTGATCTTTTTCGAAGCCAAAGGAGCCAGCCATTCCACAACAGCCTGAGTCGAGCACCTGGAAATCAAGACCCAACTTGGTCAAAAGGGCCTCCTCATCGGTCAGTTTCATAATAGCTTTATGATGACAATGCCCATGAACAAGAGCTTGACGATGCAGTTGTGGTAGTTGATAGTGCGTGGCCTCTTTTTCCAGGAATTCGCTCAGGAGAAAAGACTGTTGAACAAGCCTTTTGGCGTCTTCATCGTGTGGGAAGAGATTTCGTAATTCATCGCGGAAGACTGCCACACAACTTGGCTCTAGACCAACCAGAGGAATACCTGCCTCGATCTGGGGACGAAGGACATCCAGAATCTGGCGTAATAACTGTTTGGCAAGATCAAGAAACCCATAATCATAGAGCGGACGCCCACAGCATAAGGAAGCTTCTGGCACGATGACCTGATAGTCTGCAGCTTCAAGTACTTCAACAGCAGCTATCGCTGTTTGCGGATAAAAGTAATTATTGAACGTATCGGGCCACAGAATTACCTGAGGCATGCCTGTATTTCTTGTCTCACGTTGATAGAACCATTGTTTAAACGTTTGGGATGCAAATGTAGGAATCTTGCGTTGCGGAGCCAGACCCCCAAGTCGCTTTGCCAGAGCACTGAGCTTTAAGACGAGCATAAATCTCTCCTCGTCTCCCACCAGCATTGATGATTTGTTGAAGTTCTACTTCACTAGTCTTGCCAACGGACATATGGAGCCCGTCATAGGTAATGATATCCAGAGCTTCGACATTATCAACGGTCCTGCCTGCCATCACAGAATGGACGCCACAGGAATTATTGCCAATCATACCTCCAAGTGTACAGTGATTATGAGTTGCGGGGTCAGGGCCAAAAGTCAAATGAAAGTGCTCAGCCGCATCCCGCAGATGGTCGAGAATAATACCAGGTTGGACGCGAGCAATCTTCTTGTCGGGATCGAGATCAATGATCTGGTGCATATATTTCGACATGTCAATCACTACAGCCACATTACAGCCTTGACCAGCCAGACTCGTTCCTCCCCCACGCATCACCAGGGGAGCGCCATACTTCCGGCACGTTGCCACTGTTCGGATCACATCCTCACAATCGCGCGGAATAACCACTCCAAGCGGGACCTGACGATACTGTGAGCCATCGGTTGCATAGAGGGCTCGTGCTCCAGCATCGAAGCGAACTTTCCCGTTGATCTGTTCGCGTAAGTCGTGATCCAGTCTCTCAAGATCAATGGAGGTCTCACGTGCAGGGTCTTCTCGTCCCTTTCGCTTCTCATGAAAAGTATAATTCTGTCCATGCGCGATGATAGGCAGTTTCATAAGTGCTCTCCTGGGCTTCTTCTATCCTCTTTCCAGATTTTGCGAGGCCAAATGAGCCTGCTTCCAAGCAGAGATAAGATACCATTCTTTTTATACTACGCATCACGAAATGAGATGGTCCCCTGTTTCAGCCAATGGGAACAGGGCTGTGGAAGAGCTAAAAGACGGATCTATCCAACGGCAACAAAGTACCGCTGTTCTGAACTTCTTAAAGTTCCGATCCCAAGTTGCCGATTAGAAGAAACTGTGAGGGAGACCGTGCCTCTTCAAAAGTTAGTGTTATTAGGTGAGGACTTTGTAATAAGCAGGCTAGTTATAGAGAAGATAAAAGCTTGAAGAAAAGACGGACGATGATAAAGAGGCAAAGCCACTGTGAATGTGAGGAGATAACATGAGTACTCAGAGCCCTGCACTCAGTTTTGCAAAAGATATCAGGCCGCTATTTCGAACCGTAGACGTTAATCACATGAAACAGCTTGGACTTGATCTTTCCAGCTATGACGATGTGAAAGATCATGCTTCTGACATCTATGATCAAGTGAGTAATGGTGGAATGCCACCATTACCGGATAGACCCTGGTCACAAGAGAGAGTCCAGACATTTAAGATCTGGATGGATGATGGTATGCAGCCATAGGTATTTTGCGTTTTTTTTCCACAGAAGCGCCACCTCCCATCAGTAATGGCGGAAAGTGCTGTCAGCTAATTGCACAGCTCTTTGCGCGTTACAGCTTTGAAGAATATTATGCTGGCTTATCTTCAGATTTGAAGTGCAATAAAGGATAGAAGTTGATTGTCCATCCTACTCCGAAAACATGAGGCATTAGAATACGTGACGTATCCTTGTTCCAGACTTTCTCTCGTACTCGTTCCACAGTTGGCCAGCGGAAGTCATAGGGAATACCCATGATTTTGCCTTGCCATGTTCGTTCTTCAGGAGGGAGACGCAATTGTTCCCCAATGGCTGCTATTACTAAAATCGTAGCTAGAAGACCGATGGTACGACGTACAATGCACCTCGGGCACATTTGTTTCTTCCTCATAGGTCCTTTCCTTTCAATTAAAGAACTGCTATTGCGCTGCGACTGGCATTTGCCCTTTCGTTTGGTCCTATTTCGAATGTCAGTCAAAAGCTCCAGTCCGATCAGATGACTGAGATATTGGGTCCAGAGTGATGATCCTATGGCAAAGCTTCTGGATGCGGCTTAGTTGGTTCGCTTGCCGATAGCTGATGCATATTTGCTGGGTTAGTGAGCTGGTAGCCAATACCTACCTTGGTGAGAATATAGCGTGGATGGGCTGGATCTGGTTCAATTTTGCGCCGCAGACGATTGATATTCACCTGTAACATATGACTCTCACCCACATATTCTGCCCCCCAGATCCGCTCGAGCAGCAAATCCTGTGTGACGATGCGACCTGCATTTTGCGCTAAATAGGCCAGCAGGCGATATTCTGTTGGAGTAAGCGACAATTCTCGACCTGCCGCTGTGACAAGGCGCTGACGGTAGTCGATGACAAGCTCACCAATCCTCGCCATGGCATTCATAGCCTGCGTTGGCTCACCAGCAGAAAACTGGGTACGTCTTAGCACAGCTCGTACTCGTGCCAGTAGTTCATCGACACTAAATGGCTTGGTGAGGTAGTCATCGGCTCCCAGATCCAATCCACGAACTTTATCCTGGTCTTGGCCGCGAGCAGTAATCAAAATAATTGGAACAGCTGAAAATGCACGCACCCGCTGACAGACTGTGAATCCATCCATCTTGGGCATCATCACATCAAGCAAGACGAGGTCTGGCATTTGGGTCTCGATCCTCTCCAGGGCTTGCTGTCCATCATTGGCTGTGATGACTTCATAATCTTCTAACTCCAAGTTACGCGATACCAATCGCAACAACTGTGGATCATCATCTGCTGTCAGAATCGTTGTTCTCTTTGCTGGCATGCTTTTTCACCCTCTAGGGCTGTCTCTGTTGGGAATCATTTGATAGGAAACAGAAACCCTCTTCTGATCTTCCAGACGCGTACCCAGGCAGCATATGCTTCTTGCTTGTACATTTGTTGCCACTTACACGTGTGTCTTATTATAAAAAAAAACTGTTAACAATGGTATCCTTTCCAAGCGTTCCTTCTCACAATCCTATCACAAAAGTCTCTACGTTCAAAGCTGTTAACTCATGGAAACAGCGATCGGCGGCAGGTGGGTCATCGGGAGCGTGACTGATCGTGTCCTCAAAGTAACCAAGCTTCCTATGCTCATGATAAGCGATACCCCGGAAACCACAGATGAAATGTACTTCCATGACCAACTTGACTTTCCACCCAGATTTGTCCGCCATGCATTTCAACAATATACTTGCAAATTGTGAGACCCAATCCTAAGCCATCAACCTCGCGAATGAGCCGTGTATCGATGCGGTAGAAGCGTTCAAAGATCTGCTCCAAGTGTTCATTAGGAATACCGATGCCATGGTCACAGATGCAGATTTCAAAGCCTTGGTTTACAGGAGGCATCGGGAATCTTTGCCCGTTGAGGAGTCTTGGATGAAGATGCCGCGAAAACTGTTGTCTCTCGCCCGGCAATTGGTGTGGACGAATAACGATCTCGATTGGGCTACCTTGAGAAGAATAGAGGAGAGCATTTTCCAGCAGATGGAGAAGCGCCTCATGTAGGCGTTGCCGATCAGCCCAGATCTGTGGTTCCTCTGAGGGAGAGAGACCAGCTATCTGCTCCAGATTGAGTGTCAACGGACTCTGCTTGAGACCATAAGCACCATCTTGTTGATATGCTTGCACATGCTTTTGGGCTGCTTGCAGAGCTTCTTGCACGAGTGAGACCAGTGACACTGGTTCAGGAGCAAGTGGCAGTATGCCAGCTTCCAATTGTGCGAGTTCGAGGAAGCGATCCGTCAGGCGTGCAAGGTGGTCACTGGCTTCTTCAATTGCCTGGAGAAAGGCATAACGTTCTTCTGGCGAGAGACGTTGTTCATAACGACGCAACGTCGCTGGCATACCCCTTAATGGTTGTCAGTGGCCCACGGAACTCATGGCTTACGTTGGCCAAGATTTCCGTTGAGAGCAGGGGACGATCTCCCCTCATGATGTCGTCGCCCATGAACGAACCCCCTTGTCGTCCATAGATTTTCCTTTCTGGGGACCCACCCCCGATATCGTGGGTTGGGAGGAAAGAAAGGCACCGCAAGGCAAGCCAAGTAGCGCCTCTCAATAAACTGCTCTTTCGAGCCTCCAGAAACCCGGGTGATGTGTGCCTCGACAATGTTATCGGTCGGTACTTTCCGGTGAGCACCGGCTTAACCCTCGTACACCTGTTTAACCCTCGTACACCTGTTTAACCCATCGGTTCTAGAGCAGCGGGCTGGCGTCGCACCCAATAGGAACTTGAACACTTACCGATAACGTAGCCCGATTGCTCGGACTGAGTCTGGTCAGGTGAGTGAGTGTTTGAGCCTTGCGGCTCCTCACAAACCCCTGGCTTATGAACTTTAGAAAATTAAGAGGGTATATACTATGCTTATCTCTTTACCCTCTTAATTTCTTAACATTCATTAGTCAGCGGGTTCCTGACGACCGCTGTCTATTCTCAATACGCTTGTCCTTACTTGCACGTGTGTTTTATTATAAATGAGAACCAGTCACAACGGAGTCTTTTCTTGAGGCATTCTTCTCACAATCATATCACAAAGGGGAGATGGGAGGCTTATATGGCCGCGTTTCCTTCTCGCAACAAATTCTTGCGACGATTGTATCATATTGGAATGACTAGTCTGTCCCGCATCGATACGCTCGGTTCGCGGTTGCGGATGGTTCCATACGCTGGCATCGCATTGGCTGTTTGTGGTACACTGCTGCTGACGCTGTGTCTGATGGGGATCGATCGATGGCTAATTGTGCTCCCCAATCCAGGGATGCTCTACCTGCCACTGGTAGCACTGCTTGGCTATCACTGGGGAATACGTCATGCCTTGGTCTCAGCCATGCTCCAATTGCTCTGTGTCTCTCTTTTCTTTCTACCGACAGCAATCACCCATCCACTAGGTGCTGCCGAACTGGTTGAGCTTGCGGCAGTCACAGGGTTTGTGCTCTTACTCACGCAACTTGCTCGTCACCGTCATGCTAGCGCACAGCGTGCTGTTGAGCGTTTAGCATTGCTCGACCACGTAGGAATGGCATTAGTCAGCGAGTTGGAAGAGGAGCGATTGCTGCATTTGATCGCTCAAACCGCTTGTACTCTTACTGATGCAGGTTTTGCTGCCTTTACAATGCGTCCAACAGATGTGCTAGGCCGTCCAACAGTGCCATCTGAAGGGCATCTCTTTCATCTAGCGGCTGTGGTTGGGGTGACAGAAGAGCAAGAACTGCTCCTTCGGCAAATGCCCTTGGGCGGAGAAGGACTGCTCGCTCCCATTTTTTGTCAAGGCGTGCCTGTGCTTGTCGCTGATGCCCTAGACTATCTCGCGCGGGGTAAACAGACGTCACACGACCTTGCTCGTCAAGCCGCATTTGACTATGCACATGGACATGTTGCCAAAGATGGACTTCGTGGACTCGGTATTCCGCATGGCCATCCCATCGTACGCAGTTTTCTCGGTGTTCCCCTGCTCGATCGCAACAAAGAGGTCCGTGGAGGGTTGCTGCTTGGACATGCAGAACCGGGCAGATTTCTGCCAGAACATGAACATATCTTGATGGGATTGGCATCCCAGGCATCGATTGCGCTTGAAAATGCGCGTCTGTATCGTCTCACACAGATGCGTGCACAAGAACTCCACGCCATTTTTGAAAGTATCACCGACGGCGTCGTTCTGGTCGATGCATCTGGCAAAATTGTACGCGAAAATCGTGCTGCCCGTCGTGTGCGCAACAGTATCCAACATACGGTGGAAGAAAGGCATGCCATGCAAGCACTTCTGCACATCCCAGCTCAACAGGCGCTTGCAGGAGAGAGTCTACAGGAAAGAACTGTCTGTCTCACTGACGGGCATAACGAACGTCGCGAGTATCTGGTCTCAGCCTCGCCACTGCATTCTCTCCCGGTAGTATCGAATCACCTGCATCTGTCGCAGGAGCCCCCAAATGACGTTTCAGGAGTCGTAGTAACTTGGCATGATGTCACAGAAGAACGGCGACTGGAAGAAGAGCGTCGTCTTTCTGCCGAGAGCGAAGCGCAACGGACCCTCCTTCAGCTCGTACTAGATGAACTACCCTGTAGTGTCTATCTCGTCCAAGGGCACGATGCTCGTTTGGTGCTGGCCAATCAAATGGCCACAACGGTTTGGGGGGCAACCTGGAAGCCTGGTCAACCAATGAGCGAGTTTCTCTCCGAGAACGCTATCCGTATCGTTGGCACAGATGGCTTGGAGATGACCCCCGAACGTTTTGCAACCCTTCGTGCTGTCCAACAAAGAGAAAACGTTCGCCAGCATCAGGAAGTCATTCGTCATCCCGATAGCACAAGCTTGCCTGTCCTGGTCAATGCCGTTGCTCTTGATCTTGAGCAGGTGAGTCTCCCTCTCAAGCCATCAGATACTGTTGAGCCTGTGCCAGTAGCTCTTGTGGTTCATCAAGATGTGACTGCACTGAAAGAGGCAGAGCAGCTCAAAGACGATTTTATTGGGATTGCGGCCCATGAACTCCGTACCCCACTCGCTGTCCTCAAAGGCTTTGCCCAGACACTCCTCACCCAATCTCGGCGTGGGAGGGGACCAACTCTGGTTGATTGGCAGATCGAGGCCTTGCAGGGGATTGATCAAGCAACTCAACGTCTCGTTGAGCTGACTGAGGACCTGCTCGATGTGACCCGTTTGCAAGCAGGTCGACTCACCTTACATTTAACTCCAACAGACCTTGTGGCCTTAACAAGGCGGGTTGTCAAGCGTCTGCGATTGACCACCGACAGACATACTCTGTCCCTTACTCCATCGGCTGAGCATCTAGTCGTGGAGGTTGATCCTCAACGCATGGAACAGGTCCTGGGGAATCTGCTTGGCAATGCCATCAAGTATAGCCCACAAGGTGGGCCCATTGAAATCATAGTGCAAGAGAATGTAGAAGAACACATGGTAGGGCTGAGTATCCGTGATCATGGGATTGGCATTCCGGTTGAGCAACAAGCCCAGATCTTTGGTCGGTTCGTACGAGCGGATAATGCCCGGGCATATGGGATTGGAGGCACAGGGTTAGGCCTCTATCTTTGTCGTGAACTGATTGAGCGGCAATGTGGTCGTATCTGGTTTGAGTCTGCTGAAGGGGAAGGCTTGACTTTCAGTATGGCTCTACCTGTCTATGTTTCGGGAGAGGAGCAAATCTCCTATGTGTCTGGTCAGGAACTCAATCCCCTGAAGGGAATGAGCTTGTAGCTAGCCTCGACCTCAACTCAGTGCTTCGCTGAAAGCAATCAACCCAATGATAAGCAGCAGGGCTAGTGAAAATGCCCATTTTGATAGCTTACAGCGGTTGCTAGAAAGATTGAGCCCATACATATGTTGTTGTTTCCCTCACCAAGATGGTTCAACACTTCCGCGAACCGCTGTAGTGGTATTTGGAAGAAAGGTGTACAGACAAAAATTCCCAGGAATGCGAGATACATCCCTAGGAAGAGGAGAGGAGACCATGAACCACTCTAAGCTGAGCTATTTTCTGGCTAAACAGCAAATGACCTGTAGTGAGCATTGTTTGTGTCATAGACCACGCCAGTCTCAGCTTGCTCTGGTCGAATCACGAGAACTGGAACCTTGGTAGCATCAAGGACTTGCTCTGTCGCACTAGCATAGAGCCAGTGATCGATATTCTCTTGCTCGTAGGTTGCCATCGCAATCAGGTCATAGCCGGTGAAAGGACTCACTCCTTCCATCTCAGCTCCAATCTCTGCCAGTTTCACCAAGGTCTCGCTCACTTTGGATTGTAGCGAAATCGAAGAAGTAATCTCAACGGTAGAGCCAACCTGAGGATCGCAACGGAGCCGCTTCGACAGACGGTTCAGATAGGACTGAGCACCCTGAATGGCCTTGGTATAGGTCCCTGTTGTTCTGCCATACTCCTGCAAAGGCTCGGGCACCATCATGGCGAGATGGAGAGCACCAGGCAAAGGAGAAGATAAGTCCGCACTGATCGCTGCTGCTACAGGCAAAACCGCTTCGGACAAGGGTGTGCCATCGAGGGCAACCATCACCCGTATTGGCCCAGTCATCCCATGCAAGAGCCGCTCAGATGATCGCACCTGATCACGCAAAAGCAAAACCGGAATAGAACTATGCTGCTCGACGACCTGGGCGACACTGCCAAGCACCCAACGTTTTAAGCTTGTATGGCCATGGCTACTCATGACGATCAGATCTGCCTGCATGCTCTGAGCAGTGTCAAGAATGGCATCGGCTGGTTTGCCCTCAATCACTCTTGTTGTCACATCCAGACCCCGTACAACATCCACCTTAGCCATTTTTTCCAAGTAGGCATTTGCGTTGGCTCGTGCCACTTCAAGGGCATCAGTCAGATCTGGAGGGACTTCTGCTCTCTGCCACGAAAAATCGGGAAAGACATCGACCACCCGAACAAGGATAATAGAGCTGTGAGAAGAGGCACTTGCCAGACGTGCCGCGACAGGAATAGCTTGTTCTGCACGCAATGACCCATCCAACGGAATAAGAATACGTTGAAACATAGGAGCAGTCCCTTTTTCTCAAATCTATTCAACTTCTTTTAATACAATATACAGTATAGTGAGAAAACATCACAGAGAAGTCTCTGATGAAACCATATAGTTCACAGAGAAGTCACAGTTGCAATGGAAAGTTGACCTTGTGTGGACCATTCTCCCAGCAGATCAATATTGAGTGCCAAGTGGACGCTAAACTGCTTGAGTACCTTTTGATGAGCCTCAACTGCCAGGATAGCAACGTCAATGGCTCTTGCGCCACCCAGATTCACGATATAATTGCCATTGAGTTCAGAGATCCGGGCCTGACCGTGTCTTTTTCCTCGTAGTCCTGCTTGCTCGATCAGTGCACGTGCAGTCTGTCCAGGTGGATCTTTAAAGATCGAACCCAGGTAGCGCAGCGCTGGCTCTGTGTCTTTGCGATCCTGCTTATGCTGATCAACTAAGGCCAATAATGTGGTTGGATTTTGCTTTTGTACATGCAACCCCAGTGTAAGCACAATTTCTGCTGGTTCAATCAGACTACGAGGTGAGAGGACGAGTTTACCAGCTTGATCGATGTGAGTGTATCTCGACTCTCGAAAACGACTATGGCGATAGCCCAGGTCTAATTCATCGCGCAAGTAGCGACGTACAATGGGCTGGGTAAACTGATCTTTGTCTTGGGCATTGCATCCACGAGCATCTAGGACTTCGATCCACTCCAGAACTTGTGCTAGATCCTGATTATACGCTCCGGCATTACTCACGATACCTGCGCCTAAAGTCCCAGGAATCCCCACTCCGAATTCCAAACCTCCCCAACCATATGAAACGAGTTGGTGCAGGAGTTGTGCCCAGTGCACTCCAGCTTCGGCGATGACTGTAGCTGAATGATCATCCTTTTCTTCGATGCGATAGCTTCGGAAAGCAAGACGAGCCACGATGCCTCGCACGCCAGCATCTGCAAAGAGAATATTGGTTCCTGCTCCTACAACCAATAAGGGCCAGTTCTCTTGCGTGCAAAAGCCTATGAGATCCTTCAGTTCTTTTTGAGTTTCAACGCTTATCCAGATATCCGCTGGTCCACCAACGCCAAAAGAACTATGACGCTTGAGCCATTCCTTGCGACGAATGCGCTCTTTGAAGTGAGGATACAACCATTCATATGCCTGGGCCATATCATGCCTCATAGGGATTGTTCCTTTCATTTCGTGTACCATCTCTGCAAGGGACTTCATCAGGAAGGTGATATCCATCGCTCCAGTGAGAAGTTCTTTAAAGAGAATGGTAGTGCGGAAAGATCACAAAGAGAACACACTGGGCTTGCTCGTATCACAAAACCATCACAGAAGCACCCTATTTCATCTGTTTTCCTCTATATCGTTGAAGTAAAAACACATATGATTAGTTAGTGCGTACTGATTCCGTGAAGAATCATCTGTACGGCATGTTTTGCTTGGTGGGTAATAGTGTGCTTTGTTTGGCCTAAAACACGTGCAGAGAGCACATAAGACTCGATAAGTGATAAAATCATCAACGCCGTTGCTTCAACGTCATAGCAAACTTGCAATTCACCACGAGCGCGTGCCTGTTCAAGGAGCAAAGCGACTACGGCAATATAATCACGCAGAAGCTTCGTCGCCTCTGCTTGAAATGCTCTATTTACTCCATACAAAGAACTCATATAGACGTGAAAGCTATCGCTGTCCTTTTCTGCAAGCTGCACAAAAGAGCAAAAGAGCCGTTCGAGTTGCTCTTGCAACGTCTCTCCCCCTGCGAGAGTTGCGCGAATCGCTGCCAATTGCTCATTAGCAATGTGTCGCAACATCGCGAGGAACAGTGCACGTTTGTTTTCAAAGTAGAGATAGATGGTTCCTTTGCCAATTCCTGCTTGCTCTGCAATTACATTGATATTCGCCTGATCAAATCCAAGACGTGCAAACTCGCTAGCTGCTTGGCGAATAATATGGCGTCGGGTTGCTTCACGCATCTTTTCATCGACAATCTTTGGCATCGTTTCTGCAATCTCTTCGCTCCCTTTTCTACTAGGTTACTGGTCACTCTTATGCCTAGTATAGCACGTATAGTCCCGTTTATCAATTCGGCCGAAGAGCCCAGCAGCCTGCTTGTAGTATCTGAGTTGCTATGGAGTATAGACACAAGCTTCTAGCGAAAGCCTGCGGCTTCCTGACTTTTGGCTTCGTGCATGATCGCGCTCAGTTCTTGCATTTGATGTGAATCTCTTGCCAAGTTTTTGCGGTAGAACTGTACCATCTGAGGAATAGAGATCACACCGATCACTCGACGCTCCTGTGTCAATGCCTTCGTCTCTTCGACCACTGGAGCCCAACTCACTCGTTGGGTGGTGAGTTCTTCAAGTGCTCTATCCAAGGTCTCATCGGCATGGAGCTGCAGAACATTGCGCTTCATCGCCTCTTTTACCTGCCGTTGATCACGCTTTGTACTTGGAACCCGATCAATATCTGTCTGGGTGAGCACTCCCTGGAGCATCCCTTCTTTAGAGAGGACTGGGGCTCCACGTAGATCGTTCTCTGCCAAGAGATGAGCAGCTTCTGCCACCGTTTGCTTCTCTTGCAGTGACACAGGGATAGGAACCATGGCCTGTCGAACCAGAAGAGTTGAGAGTAAGGGAAAGGTGAACTGGAACCGATGGGCTGGTGAATCAGCTCGGCTGTCAAGCTGATTGCTATAAATGGTCGCTTTGCCAACAATCAAGTAGGAGAGACTGACGGCAATCATTGCTGGCGCAAGCAGAGAAAGGTTGCCTGTCATCTCAGCAACCATAAGCATCACTGCTAATGGAGCATGGGCAATCCCTCCAAATAATGCCATCATTCCCACAATCACAAATGGCCCTGGGGTCGTTGGAAGACCTGGAAGCACATGATAGAAGATGCGCCAGAGAAAAGCTCCGGTCATTCCCCCCAATTACCATCCCAGGTCCAAAAATGCCACCAGAAGCCACCGGACCCAATCGAGAGGCCCGTCGTCAAATCTTGGCAAATGGAAGCAAAACAACGACCCACAGGGGCAAGGAGAGAAGTCCTGGTCCAATACCCACTTGAATCCAGCCATAGCCCATTCCAAGTGCTTGTGGCACAAGTAGGCCGATTAAGCCAACAAGTAGTCCACCGATGGCAGGTTTGATCCAATTGGGCAAGCGCAAGCGATGAAAGAGATGAGTTATCCCATAAAAACCATGTGCATACAATAACCCAAGCAGACCACACAAATCCCTAAAAGAACGTAGTAGAGCAACTGAGGAGGCGAGTTAAATGCTAGGTTCGTTGGCGGAGTAAAAATAGGATCCCAGCCTGACCAGAGCCCGAAAATACTGTAGCCGACTATGGAGGCAATCAGCGCTGGAATGATGGCCTCAACTTCCAAATCATTCTTATAGAGGATTTCGGCGGCAAGGATGGCTCCTCCCAGAGGAGCGCGGAAGATCGCACCAATGCCTGCACCAATGCCTACAGCCAAAGCAATCCGGCGGTCTTGAGTGTTCAAGCCCAGCAATGTGGCCAAAATCGAGCCAAAGCCAGCGCTAATCTGAGCAGCAGGTCCCTCACGGCCAGCTGATCCGCCCGTCCCGATGGTGATGGCAGACGCCACTAGTTTGATTAGGGGAATACGGGCTCGGATAGCTTTGCCCTGATGAAAAGCTGCGATGGCAGCATCCGTTCCGTGCCCTTCGGCTTCTGGTGCCAGACTGAAGATGATAATCCCTACAACCAATCCTCCTGTTGTAGTGATAACAGGTAAAAGCCAAGGATGAGCTGCGGACCGAAAAGACATGATGACGGCATGCCCTTCTCCTGCTGGCTCTGGTGGCTGATAGCCGACCAATCCTGTAAGCAAAGCCCCCGTAGCAAATTGAATGGCCACATAAAAAGCGATCGCGCCAATGCCTGCAACAATGCCAATAAGTGTGCTGATGCAGAGCCATTTGAGAATAAATCGTGGACTTTCAAAACTGCCAATGAACCGACGTAGTGGCACTGAGGGCCAAGCAATACGTCTCATCTGTGAACCTCCTTGCAAGTCTATTCGTTGTATTGATGAGTGGATGGTCATCCAATAATCAGCAAAAAGAGAGGGACAGAATCAAGAATGGTCTGCCCAGATCTCCTCGATATCGCTAGAGATAGAGGTACATCTCTTATTCTTAATGGTAGCACATTTCTGGGCAGATAGTCAACTAAAAAACTGGAAACTTGCACGTGATGAAGCGCTGACCTTGACTCGCTTTTGATGAGCACGATGAAAAACGCTAGTACTCATGTTAAAGACGTTTCCTTGTGTGCGAACTTCAGATAATTTGAAGAATGAGAGCTGTCTCAAAAGAGGGAGGCCAATCGTGTTTCTTGTGGGATGGTGAAGATGGAGAGATGAGGATGAAGAGAGAGATACTCAGTAGAAGGAGGAAGTGTTTCCTATGGCTCATGTAAATCCAATGGAAGTAGAGAAAAGTCTTAAGGGTATTGATTTCCCTGCAAAGAAGGAAGATCTCGTCAAGCATGCTAAACAGTGTGGTGCTGATCAGAGAGTCCTTGAAACTATTCCAGAGTCTGCCCAAAGAAGATTTCTTTACGGCTGCTGATGTAACCAAAGCTATTGGCGAGATGGATCGCCAATAGAGGGCATAGAACATGAAGACCTCTGAGCCTCAGAGGTCTTCATCGTTTTTGCTGGTCTTTAGGAACTCCAGAACCCCAGCAAAAAAGCACTTGACAAGGTTCGAGGGGCGTGATATAGTTCAGTGCATGCAGCGGGGTGTAGCGCAGTTGGTAGCGCGCCTGCTTTGGGAGCAGGAGGTCCGCGGTTCAAATCCGCGCATCCCGACTATGCGGGAGTAACTCAGTGGTAGAGTTCCTGCCTTCCAAGCAGGCTGTCGCGGGTTCGAGCCCCGTCTCCCGCTCTTTTCCCTCAACCGTCCCTCTCGAAGGGCTTGGCGAGCCGTCTGACGGCAAGCGAGCAGTGGTGCCATTTCGAGGTGACGGTTTCTTCATGTGTTAAAAGGCGTTCAACGAACACCTGCCGTGTTTTTTGGCAAACACCTGCCTCGCGCTTCACTTCCTGACAAAAGTGTTCACGAACTCGCCTAGGCAGGTTGTTACGAACTGGAGCTGCTTCTGGAGCAACTATAGACCATCTCTCGGAAAAAAACAAGTGAGGCAGGTGTTCTACAGGGAGGGTATGACAACCGTCAGTTTGCTGTTGTTCTGATACCAGCTCTTTTTCAAAGAGGGTCTCAGTTTCATCGAATCCTTCAATCTTTTTGGATGTCCAGCAGGTTTTCACGCTGGGTAATTTGTCGCCTATCTCGATGAAAAAAGCAGAAAAGTGGTACAGTTGAGAGAGATGAAGCGTTTGGTCAAGCCTCTCTTCTCCGGTAAAAAGTTCTCCAAAGAAGGCAAAGCTGTGAAGAAGATGAGGAGGAGCAAGCAATGAGCAAAGATGAACAAGTAATTGGACCTTATTTTCGTGCTCCAGTAGTCTGTCATGACTATGATCCTCGTGTTCCAGCAGTAGCCTGCCGCATTGCATCACTGATTACATCTCGATTTCCAGCCCTCACTGTTGAACATGTGGGAAGTACTAGTGTTCCCGGTTGTGCAGGCAAAGGAGTCATTGATCTGATGGTCGTGTACCCACCAGGACTCTTGGAAGATACCAAGGCAGTTCTTGCTGATCTGGGTTTTCAGAGACAGCTCTCTTCTGATCCCCACTCAGAGGATCGTCCGATGCGAACAGGGTCAGTGCAGTATCAGGAAAGCATCTTCCGAGTCCATGCCCATGTGCTTGCCATGGATTCACCAGAGGTTGAGCAGTTACGCACCTTCCGTGATCGACTGAGAACTGATCCACACCTAGTTGCTGCCTACGTTGCACGCAAACAAGAAATCATTGCGACAGGGATAACTGACACAGCCGAGTATGCGAGAGCGAAAGGTCCCTTTGTCGAGAAGGTGCTACAGATGAGACAAATTGAAGATGAACTATTTGGTTTCGGCTTGAGCCTACCTCGTAGTATCCCTATACTGTTACTTTACATTGTAGACTCCTGAAGTGTCTAGGACTCCCTGCTCCTTGATGGAACGATCTAAAAAGGCTATGAACTGAGTAAACAGTACACATCCCTCAACCTGCTAATCCCAAACTTGGCTAAAGCTAATAATGCTATCAATGTTGATACTACGACCTTGTCTACATTGCACTTCACTGCGCTTCTCACCTCACCAACCAAGTCATCATTCTCACCGTCCAAAAGTCCTCCTTTTCAGCTAATTCAATAGCAAACCATCCCCTGAGAACGTCATCATTATTGAGCTATTTCCGATTTTGCGTTCTCGTCGCTATTGATGTAGTAAGTAGAAAAGAGAGGGGGAGCAGGGAGTTGCAATTTAATATAGACCAGAAAATTGGGGGAGTTGAAGAATATACACATATTCAACCATTAACGCATTGTAATCAAGACGGAGAGGTGTATCAACGTTCTGCTGCCGTTGAATCTCAGATCAAGTCTGCACTTACTCTTGCTCCCAATGATCTTATCGAACGAGCTATGTCATCAGTACACCAATCACCTGATTATCTTCAAGAAGAATGCTTAGCCTATCTTATCCGTGAGCATAAAAGGAAAGGTCGAGACGGCATCGTCAATGATCTTTCAGAGATTTTACTTCACCGTTGTGCTAAAAACGTAAATAGCCAATTAGAAAATCTCGACCAGGACGTTGTAGATGATGCTTTCCAAGATGTCATACAGGAGCTGTTTACTCAAATTCTGGACCTGGAGAGCGACCGTGGTGACTTTCTACAGGTGCGATTCTGGACAGTACTCAAGAGGTTGGAGATCACCTCTTTTAATCGATATCAAAAGAAGCAAGAAGAGGCAAAGAATACTATTCTACTATCATCACTAGCTGGCTATCAGCATGACAGAGATGATAACAATAATCAAACTTTGGTGCTACAAGAGAAGGTGGTTGATTCTTCACTTACCATGGAGCAACGTCTCCTTTACCGGGATGGGCTCGCTACACTGAAGCATCCCTATCGAACCGCATTTGTACTGCGTCATTACGATGGTTGGCAAATCGAAGCAACTGATACTTCCGTACAAACTATCAGCCGCTACTTCAATGTGTCGTCACGTACTATTCGGTTGTGGTTAGCTAAGGCAGAAGAAACATTAGAATGCTGGCGAGGAGAGAATGATGAAACAGCCCAGTGAGAGAATGACGCTAGAAGATGTTCTGAATGCATATGTGGATTTAACTTCAGACCCTAGTCCTGCCTTGCTTGCAGAATGGATTCACCTCTACCCGCAATATGAGCAGGAGTTAAGAGAGTTTACAGTAAGTTGGAGCCTGATGGAAACTCTTCCACCTCCTAGCAAACATGAGAACATTGACGAGGATACTTTGGTTCTTCGTGGTATAAGTATTGTGGAGGGCATTTCCAAACTAGGAATTCACCCAAAGATGAGCTAGAACCCGCTTCGGGGAGCGGATGAGATCAGGACGGCCAGCTTGCTGAGCAGCCAAGCCAACGATCACGGAAGCGGTATAGGTCAAAGCGACTTGGGAAGCCACTTCGGACCAGCCAGTCAGGGGTGGACGCTGAAGATGAAAAAAGAGAAAAACGCGGCCAAAGAAGCGCTCGATGGCACTGCGTTTGCCAAGTTCCTCTCTGGTCCAAAAGGGAGGTAAGCAAGAACGCTTCTTGCAGTTCTTGGGATTGTAGGCGATAACGGCCACGGCACCAAGGACCTGATGAATCCAGGCAATCAGACGTAAGCCCCAATAGGCGGCGTCGAGGCGAACAACGCGAGGACGTATCTGATAGAGTTGCTTAGCCCAAGCCAACAATTGTTGCGCAAAAGGAGCATCGTGAGAGTTAGCTGGAGAAAGTCGGAAGAAAAGGGGCAGACCTGAACCACGACAAATGAGGGTGTGGACACGGAAGCCTCGCAAGAGGGGGCGCGGATGATGCGCGGGAGCATGTCCGTAGGCGGCATCTGGATCAGCGCGTCGCCAAGCTAGAATGGGGGCACTGTCAATAATGAGATCGCGAGCCCCGATGAGCCGTCGTCGTAGCGCTTGCAGAACCGAGAGGACAAAGAGTGACTCGTGGATGGGGGCCCCGGCTTGATGGCGACGTTTGCACTGCTGAGAAGGACTGGGGATACAGAGCTGTCCATGCTTGTCACGGGGCAGACCACAGGCCAAAGCCAAAGCGGGCCAAGCCTTCAACCAGTCCCGCATGTCAGCATAGGACAAGCGCCACAAGGTTCGTAGCAGGCTGATTAACAACAGGCTCTCTTCACTGTAGAGGCGGGGAGCACCGCCAGGACCGGCTGGTAATGGGGGAGGGGGCAGCGACGGTGAGCTAACCGCACGGCTCAACGACAAAGGGTGAGCAAATGTAAGGTTGTGACCAAGGTCAGAGCATCTATCGACAAGGCTGGTCCCTGTTTGGCTTGCATTCTTTGGTAGGATGGTGGTGGGACTGGTGCCTGTTCGACCACTGTTAGAGGCATCATAAGCTGATCTCCTTCGACGAGGGTACTAGCCTCGTCAAGCGTCAGCTTACCCTACTCTGCCAAATGGGCTTTGTCGGGCTTTTCACTGAAGGGCTTTGGGGGTTTGGAAATGCCCTTGGGGCAGAGAAACATTAAAGACATCAACTCCCGCTCGCAAAGCTACCTCCATACGGATAGCTTGCAAGACCTGAGCGATAATCAGACAAGCCCATACTTGTGCGAGCACCACGACTGGCTTGCTGCTCCAAATCAGATGCAAGCCCAGTTCGCGTTTTAAGGTCAAAAATGCTAGTTCGATATCCCAGCGTCTGGCATAAAGTCGTGCTATTTCTGGCAGTGGCAGAACGGTCGGGTCACAAACATTGGTGAAGTATTGGCGCAGCTGTCCACCTTGGCGAAATTGTACTTGTCGTACGACATACTTGCCATGAGTCTTGCCAGCCCCAAGCCAAACAAGCCGATCAAAGGTATCTCCAGCTTCGTAATACGTGTGTTGCACTACCATTGTAGTATAGCTCTTAACACGTGATATCCAGCTATATCCCAACTCGCTCAATTGATCAAACCATGCAAAACCAAAGTAACCCAAGTCTGCTAAGATGAGGGTCCCTACTTTGAGCATTTTTACCATTGCTTTTGCTTGTTCCCTCCCATTTTGGGTTGCTTTTTCAATATATTCGATCGTATGCCATTGCTGTAATCTCACGTCAAAAACTGCTACCAGCTTGCCTGGCAACAATTCCAGATCTCCCTTGCTAAAATATCTCAAAATTGGTAAACGCTTTGTCACCTGATCTAGGTGCATTTCATCTATTGCCATCACATCGCTGGCAAACGCAGCCAGCATCGCGTGTCGCTGGTAATATGCTTGTAGGGCTGGCTGCAACCACTGTGCTAAGACCTGACTTACCCGCTCAAACAACCGCGCCAATGGCTGCCATCCCTCTTCCTCCAACCGTTTGTAGATCGCTTGATCTCCTACGGTGTATCCTTGAGCTACCAGCCTCCGCCAGACGGCTCGCATCGACTTGAGTCTTCCAAGCACGCCCATTAGCACCGCCATCCACAAGCTCTCACTTGGCAATACTGCTGGGCGGCCTGCTGGGTTAGGTCGTTCCGTCTTGCTGCCACGCTCTCTTGGCCTGTCAGACCTTGTATGACTGTTTTCAGGAAGTTTTCAATTTGCGGTACTGCTCCACTTGCAGAATTCGTGGCACTTATGCTCCTATCATTCATGGGACTATCCTTTCAGCCGAACCCCATAGGTTCTTTTTACTCGGATTATCCCCTAACGCTCGCTCTTCTGCAATCCATATCCCCCAATAGTACTATTAGTTGGAATCAATGGGCAGGGGATCAATGGCACAAACGTATCTTGCCAGTTATGCCGATTATGCTGATGCAGGTCTCGGACTCTGCGTCCTCAAGCAATTCCACAGACCGGACGAAATCTTTGATCAAGCCTTCGAAGAATATAATGCACTCAGAAAATTCAAGAGCAAATATTTGCCGAGTGTCATGGATATATTTCGTCGTCAGGATGACGTCCATATCAAAATGGAGTACATTCCAGGGCCAACGTTACAGGATATCGAACAAGATTTTCCCTGGCCCTTGGATCGTTGGTGGACATTCACGCAAGATTTACTGAATGCTGTAGAAGAACTAGAAAAGAAACAGCTCTTCCATCGTGACATCAAACCAGCAAATATCATCTTACATGAAGATGACAATCACCCCGTACTGATTGATTTTGGTTTCGCTGTGAAACAAAGTGATACAAGCACCGTACGCTTCGCTGGGACACCGTTGTTCTTGCCGCCGGAAGCTCTTTCCGCGTCTCAATTGCCAACAACCATCGATCGTTATGCGGTAAGCGTGGTATTATTCAAAGTACTGACGGGCTATTTGCCATTTGAACTACAAAGTGATCAGCAACGCAAACTCCGTGTGCTGCCAGAGATAACAGATGAAAAAGTGTGCAGAATAGCCAAAGTATTATTGCGTGCTGTCTCGAACAATCCAATTGAGCGCCCAGAATCAGCAGTACAGATGCGGCAAGAACTACAAAATGCTCTGCTGGCTATCGAAGAACCCGTGGGAGAGCAGCAATTGTCACCGCAGATAAACTCTTGGGTGGAACATGTTCGCGGCCTGTATCGCAATAGCAATACAGGCAATGCTGATAATAGAGGGTTAGATACTCAATTTGTGTGCGATACCTATATACCAACAGCTTTGGACAAAAAACTGTTACCCATGATCTTTCGAGCATCAACCCAACGTTGTTTTTCTCACTGGCAACCCAGGCGATGGCAAAACGGCGTTTTTGGAACAGGTGCAGCAGGAATTACAGGCAAGAAAAGCACAAAGACAAGGTGAGCCCGATGCCAGTGGTTGGGAATGGGACAATGCAGGCCATATCTTCCGTAGCTGTTATGATGCCTCTGAAGCGCACGAGGGACAGAGCGCAGATGAGCAACTCATACAAAAATTACAAGGTCTGGAAGGGATGCAGACACCTGAAGTACCTCTTACCGTACTGGTGGCAATCAACGATGGACGCTTAGTGGATTTCTTTGACCGTTACAAAGAGCGTTTCCCTTTGCTGGCAAAGCAAGTAGAACAATCTAGAAACACCATGGCATTGAAGTCCTCATCCGTCTGGGTGGTGGATCTAAAACGACGCTCATTTGTAAATTTTCCCAATGTCGAAGACGATTCCATTTTCGTTCAGGTGCTACAACGCCTTGTTGCTCCTGAACGGTGGACCATTTGCAATGATTGTGTGGCAAAGACTATTTGCCCTCTACGCAATAATGCCACCTCCCTACGTAAAAAGAGAGTTCAGCAGAGGCTTGAATATCTGCTGCTGCTTGCGCATTTACGTCGCCAACGGCATATGACCATGCGAGACCTGCGTTCCGTGCTCGCTTACCTTATTACAGGAAATGCCAGTTGCGAACATATTCGTTTCGCGAGAGATAACGAAGAGGTGGGAGCATCCTTAGTGAATCTCACCTATTGGAGATCATGTTTCGCGCCTCTTGAGATGCACGATGAACTGCTTAACGATATGGCATCACTTGATCCTGGGCGTTTCCCACAGCCCCATCTTGATCGCTATCTCCATTTTCATCAATCTTTCTCCGATGCAGAAACGCGCCGTGCCATTTTTGCTGATGATGTTGATCTGTCAGTGCAACGTTTCAAAGATGAAGTGGAGTGGATAGCAGCTGTCAAGCGTCGTTTGTATTTTGAGGCGAAGCCAGCGAAGGCGCTTGAAGCTGCTGTGCGAACATTACCAAGGGTGCGGGCACGCTCATTACTGCCCTACAGATATGCGTGGGATTTTGTTGATCTTCTGGACAACAATTTCAACGACGAAGGAATATGTCTGTTACGTGAGGAAATTGCCCTTGGTATCCTCCATTCTGACGGAATCATTGAAGATGTTCCAGATGGCACATTGAGCGTACAGGTGTGCTCCTCAGAAGATCAACAATTGATTGTTCTCAAACAGTTCCCACTGGAGGATTTCAAACTCTATCCTGAGCAGATTTCTGAGAGGGATATCATAGAGCGATTACCGGAAATTATCGATTCTCGAACATAAAAGAGGCTTCCCACGGCTTGAGATTACCCTCGACCTGTTTGAGTTGTTGATGCGTATGGCAAGTGGCCTTCTACCGAATGCCGAGGAGTTCCAACCACTGCTTGACGATCTCAAACTCTTCAAAGATGCTTTAATCTTAGGAGAAACACGCGACCTCACTCTCATCGAGAATTCTTACCGAGTGCATCGTATCACTCAGGATGCAGGTAGAATTGTACGCACTGCCATGTAGAAAGGGTTAGACGCATGAAAGTCAAGTTGCCAAAAGAACTCAAAGGCGTAAAATTCCCAAAAGTTCTCACTATCGATATGAACGATTTCGACATCGATTTGTTCTTACCCACCCTTTTCTACACCATCCTATCTCAGGGACGTGGGAAAGCAAGGCGAACGAATGATCCGAAAGATATTCAGCGGTACATTGATGCGTTGGCTCATAATTCGACCCTGGAAGGGTTTGATGATCCAGCAGGGCGCAAGGTATTGGAACGCCTCGTGCGTACCACATTAATTACAACTGGCGGTGTAGGTCGCTCTAATCGTGGAGAACAGATTACCTCTATCGTTCCCTATACATTGCTGGCCCACAAGCCAGGTTTTCCCACAGAAGGTAGCCGTCATCGGGGGGCTGATACATTCATTTATCAGGCTCTGCGCGAAAATATGAATAGAGCCGATAAAGAACTCCTTGATGCGGTGAAAATCATTTTTGGACGGGGAGTCAACATAGGCAATATGCCCGATTTGGGAGGCAGTTATGATGGTAAAACTGAACTTGATACCTTGACGCGCCTCTCAATCGCCTTTCTAGATGGGTTTCAAAATACACGGACGGGATTGAGCCGCGAACAGAGTATTACTCCTGCTTGCCCAAAACTAGCGAACGAACTGGCGACAGATTTGTTGAGTTATTTGTTTACGTACCATGAATGTATGCCTTCGCAGGCATTCACCTATAACTTGCTTGCCCTTATTAATTTTGAATTGTTCAATTATACACTCAAACTTGTCTATGCGGTCAATCAGTTGGTACGAAATCCAGGGACATTACCATCTGCGATGCGTGACCCGCTGGAACCATCCTCTCCGCAACTCTACCTTGATTTCACACAAGATGCACGAGGCCGCAGCCATGAAATGGCGAAAGCTTGTGTCCGAAGGGATATCGAAGCTTATCAGCAATTCTTGTATTCAAACTTGTATCTCAGGCTGTTGGACTCTTATGTGGTTTCACTACGTCGCAATGCTCAGAGACGGATGAAAATTGATTCAATTCTTGAAGGAAACGAATCTGGCCCGTTGTATTTGCAGGGTCTGCTTATTTTACGAGATTATCCAGCTCTGTCAGTACATCTCGATGCACAGGCTCGCATGGACGAGGAACGTATTCGGGAAGCAAACGAATTGCAGGATGATACAGGAAGTGTGATAGATGAGGAGGAACTGAGTTGGTTGGATGATATTACTGGTGTTGCGGATACCGATATAGAGCGAGTTGTGAATCTCCTGGTGGAGGGGCAACGGGATAGTGCGCTTCAGCATTTTGTGAGATGGTTTAGTAGTGTTGGAGGGATGAAAAAAACACATGGTTTGCTTGCTGGGTCAACTCAGAGCCGGACAGCGTGGCGCTATGCCCCTTCTAACGACTTGTTGGCGGTTCTTGTTCAGGTAGCTGCTGCACAGCTTTCATCACAGGGTATTCAATCTATCCGTCTCCAAGAGTTCCTACAATTTGTAGAGAAGCGTTTTGGCATCCTCATAGACCGCCCTCCCGATATATTTAAGGGAGCTGAATATATTGCGGCAGCGCACGACAATTTGCGGGCCATGCAACATTGCTTGCGACAGATGGGCATTTTCCGTGACCTAGCGGACGATTTTACCATCCAACGTTTACATCCTCCGTATTCAGATATCACGCTAAAAACAGTGGAGGCTTGAACATTATGAGCGATTTACGAACACAACTGCTTGCCGAGGAGATATTCGCTTGCTTGAAGGGGAGGACCGAGGGGCACTGTGTCCGCGTAGATTTTCTTGAACGCCCTGAGGCTCTTAGTATCTGCCAGTACATGATCTACAATTCAAACGAACCCAATCTTGTAATCCATGTGCTTACATCTCGTAGTGGGGATGCGTTGCATAACCCTCTCTATATTACCACAGATGAGGCAGTCGAGATACGCAATCGCAAACAGGCACGCCTCTGTCTCTTTATCCCGTCAGATCTGGTAGATGCCGCCTATAGTTCGCTTGCCAACTCTTTTTCTCCCGTTGATGGACGCACCCTTTATGATACGGTATTGAAACGCATAACAAAGCATCTTCCTCAGGATGCTCAAAAGGTATTGCGTTTTGTCTCACATGGAACATTGAAGGCAAGCTATGAGCAACGTCTTGATTTTGGTGTCACTGCTTTGGCTCAAAGAGAGGCCTGCGATAATTTAGGTCTCGAACTCTGGCGTGTAGGTTTGATTGCGGATGCACGCCCCGACTTTGTTGTACATTTGACAAGTAATCGCAATTGCACACAGGCATTATCTCATCCAATGCGCCCGGATGCGACAGCGCGTGAACGAATCCAGAGCTTGAAAGTTGATAAAGACACAGCCAATGCACTTGGTCGGTTTTTCCGAGGCCGCCCGATGAATGAGGTACCAATCTGGTCACATGATCTCTCAGAAGAGGAAACATTGACCTTTGATTGCTGGAAATTTCCCAAAACAGATCAGAGCGATATTCGCTCTGTGAAATTAACTCCCTTTATCAATGCGAAGGGCAGCGTTGAAAGATTTGTCATCTTGTACAACAAGACAAAGAAAATGGCAGTCTGCAAGCGATTTGCGGTCCCAAAGGAACAATGGTTGTGAAATGGACATGTGAACCTGCTGCGCCGCAGAACTTGAGTGGCTGGAGCGTGAGAATTGTTCCATCTGATAACGAATACGAATTTGCTGAGGATAGTGACTATATTGAGCCGAAGATACCAAGAGTACCTGGCCATAGACGTAGTGTTACTATCAAGCTTGATATTGAGGAAGACGAAATTCCAAGGAGTCCGGTCTGCGTAAAAGTCGCCCCTCTTGATGCCACAGGGAACGAGATTAGTAATGAGGAAACAGAGGAAGTTATTGCTGACAGAAGTACTGAGTTTTCCTGTCGAAAGATATCCAGATAAATCTGCCCATAGATATACGTGAAAGTCGGAGCACCGTTCCAACGCTCTCCTATGGTCGGCTAGAGATTGCGATGGGAATACGAGAGAATCAGACGTTAGATGAAGGAATGCAGCCGCAGTGGCTATCCAAAGACCTTGCGTATTTTAGTCTGACGTTTCCCAACCATAGGATCCTCAATATTGGACTAAGGGGCCAACCATAAATAACTCCGTCATCTAGCCTGAGTATGGTATCGTATTAGGTACCATGACCAGAAAACAACTAAGCATAGAAGAAAAATGGCGGGACACCCTGCCAGAACTCAATGAGAAACAGAAACGCTACTACGCCGCCCGTGAGGCCAAGGCCTACGGCTTCGGTGGAGTCGCTGCCTTCTCCCGTGCCACGGGCATGAACCGTGATACGATCAACCAAGGTATCAAGGAGCTGGAATTAGGCAACACGCTCCAAGGCGACCGTATCCGCCGTCCCGGTGGTGGCCGAAAAAAACAGGAACAGCACCAACCAGGCCTGACCGAGACAATCGAAACCGCTGCCAACCCCAAAACGGACCACAAAGTCCTCGTCAAATGGACGAGTCATTCCATTGCTCACATCGCCGCAGAGGTAACCAAACGGGGCTTTACAGTAGGGTTAGAGACCATCCGCCACATCCTTCATGAGCAGGGCTTTGCCCTCAAAGCGAACAAGAAAGACCTGGAGGGTGGCAAGAATCATCCGGACCGAGACGCCCAGTTCAATCATATCAACATGCAAGGTCTCAAGGCCCAACTCCAAGGCTTTCCCATTCTGTCCATAGATGCGAAGAAAACCGAAAAGATAGGGAATATGAAGAATGCAGGAAAGGAATGGACCGCTCCTGGTGAAGACACAAAGGTAGATGTCTATGACTTTGGAAAGACCGATCCTATCAAAAAGGGGCGCATCATGAAGGCCATTCCCTACGGTGTCTATGATATCCTCAAGAAACAAGGGTTCGTGAACGTCGGGATTGACCACAATACTGCCGAATTTGCCGTCGTCTCCCTGGACAACTGGTGGCAGACCAGGGGGAGCAACGATTACCCCGGTGCAACCGACATCCAGCTCTTCTGTGATAGTGGGAGCAGTAATGCATCAAACAATAGGCTCTGGAAGTGGTGTCTCCAACAATTCGCCAACCAGACAGGATTAACCATCCACGTGTGTCACTACCCACCAGGTACCAGCAAGTGGAACGCCATTGAGCATGAGATGTTCTCCTTCATCAACATCAACTGGCGAGCGAAGCCACTCATAGCCTATGAGGTTGTCCTGGAGTACATCAGGCATACCATGACCAAGGGAGGGCTCAAGATCGAGGCCGTACTCGATACCCATGACTATGCCACCAAGCAAAAGGTTCCTGACGAGCAGTGGCAGAGTATCAATATCCAGGGAGATGCGTTTCATCCAGAGTGGAACTATACTGTCAGACCACAGGTGTAGATGACGGAGTTATTTGTGGGTGATCCCTAAGCGAGACCCTCCTAGAACTTGAGAGACAGGTCAGAGACAACCCACGTAGTGGTGGGTGTTTTACCCTTTTCGTAGATGAGGTATACCCCATCAGTGTAGATGCGATCTCACCATATCCTCTACAAACCAGCAACCAAGGCAGTTGGGCTGCATTCTGGAAAATGCGTGAGACATTCTTCAATCGTCTCAAAAAGGTTCCATTGCGAGATACTATAGAAACGGTAGAATGGACGTCGGAATTTGCCAATGTTGCATTACGCTATGCCCAGTCGTATCGGGACTTACTTGATGAGCAGATAAGAAACCAATGTGAGCGCGACGAAATGCGTGAGGCACTTTCTGTTGACTCTCTCCTTGTCCAAGTGGCAGGCAAGGGAAATGCACAGGAAGAGGCTCTCGTTATCTTGCCTACTCATCCCTTACGGGTTGCATGGTTTGCCTGCTATACCCAGTTGTTGCGCAATTGGGAAGAGCGCTTACTTGGACTTCCTAGAAGTCAGCGTAAGCATAGCATTGATATGCAGGCATTGCGATTATTAACTCCAACAAATGTGCCCGCCTTTGCCTATCATGCGGCATCAAAACAGACATTCCTCTTCTTCCAAAATATACGTTTGTATCATGGAGTTGCGTTACCTGCCGATGTCGCAGACCCACGTCGTCGCTATGGGGATGTCGCTCTCATTCTAGGAAATGTCTATGAGCAAATGGGTCTAGGTGATATTCAACCAGATCATTTGAAAGAACTTCTTAAGCGATTCTCCAGGTCGCATTCGTATGCAGATACGCTTGTGACAACATTGGTCAATCCTGATCGAGGTGAGTTCTTTGCTGAAGCGGTGAGGAAGTTTTTGGTCGACGAGGTGCCTTCAGATGAGCAGGAAGAACCTCACTCTGCACCTTCCTTCCACATTACGGCGTTCATGCCAGACGAACATAAAAGATCTCTCGAGGCACTAAAGCAGACCGCTGCAAAGGATTGATCAACATCGTGATCAGGTTACCGATTACTTTTTACCTGGCCTTTCAACAACTGTCCGTCCAATCAGTCAATTGGAGAAGAAGGCACCTGAAGCACATCTGGCCATAGTGACTGACTTGACCCAACCAACGGTTGTAGTCCACTCACAGACGCAAGAGGGGCTAGAAACGCGTGCTGAGATGAGCAGTTTTTCCCTCTATGGTCTTATTACGCGCTTTATTTCGCAATTTACAACTGATGATCAAGGTTTACTCTGGTACCATCGAATTGTACCGGAGGGAATGAAAAAGCCTGAAGTGCATCCCGTAAGCGCCCGTTATAGCGAGACGCTGGTGAAACTCCATCAAAGCTTGTTGGATGCGGAAGGTTATCTTGTCAGCAAGCACAATAATGTCCATCCTATGCTAGAAGTGCGCATCGAGAAGGAGCGCAGTACTCTCTTGGAGCATCTGCACTCGAATACCAATTGGGTCATTACAATGGACCAATTCTTTGCACTTGATTATTATGACTCGCCCCATGAGCCGGAATTACGTACACTGGCCCAGAAGTATGTGCTTGACTATTCACCGGAATCGCTCGAAGGCTTTGGTCATCGTATGATGGTGACGACTGCTTGGCATGAAGAGATTGAGGCGCTACTTACACAATCAATGGCGGAGCTAGGTTTCAATAATGTTGATCAGAGCGTAAGTCAATTGCTGCATTATCTGAAAACCATCTCTGGTAGATTGGCTTTACAGGCGCTCGAATCCCCAACCAGTGCCTCTGCAGCTGTGGGACTCGGTGTTGTAGCCGCGTGGCTGCAAAAGAAGGGACGATTGAAAGAGGCTATTCTTGTCCCCGTAGACATTTATCCGCGTATTTTCTCACTGAACGGTTCTGGCAAACCCCAGAAAGGGGAACGTCGCTGTGATCTGGTTCTTGTCTCGCTTCGACGCAATATTGTTGACGCAACCTTCATCGAAGTCAAATGGCGACGAGGTCAAGCCCCTCTTCAGGAACTAGCCATGGGTATGGCCCTCCAGATGGAAGGTTCTGCCCAAGCTATGCGCAATCGTTTCTTCAGCGAGAAGAGAGTGGATAGCATACTACAACGCTCGTATCTCGCCAACGTCCTCAGATTCTACTTTGAGCGAGCACGCCGCTACAAACTGTTCGAGGCCGACTCTGAAAGAACCTTTTGGAGCAACTTGCTCGTCTTGAAAAAACTGACCTCGAGTTCCGCCCCAGTTATGAAGGCTACATTGTAAATCTGGAAGGAACACAGCGTAGACCGCTCACAATTGATACCCAAGCAGAGAAGGCGAAAATCACGGTACTCACCGCAAGGGATTTTCAAGATGCTGACGCTGCCGAATTTTCGTCGCTTTTGAGTTGCTCCGCTTACAACGATGAAGCATCGCTGATGCCTATCAAAGATGAGAGCAGGGTTGATAGCAACGAGGATAATGATCTATCCAGCAGGGCCGCTTCTCCTGACAATAGAGTAGAGGAGAAATCATCGGGGTATCCTATTGAAAACACATCTGACAGACCTACAGATGAACAAGCTCATTCACCAATGGATGAACTCAAAATCCCATTGGGAGAAGTATCGAGTGAACCTGTGGAGTGGATGCCCAGCACGAAGGGCAGCCCTCATCTCTTTATTCTTGGCATTCCAGGGCAGGGAAAATCGTGGACGATCACCCGTATCCTCAATGAACTTGGCAAACAACAAGTGCCAGCACTAGTATTGGATTTTCATGGTCAATTTGCAGACCCTCAGGGCCCGTTTATGCAGATGATTCATCCTTCAGTGTTTGATGCGGCAAAAGGCTTGCCATTTTCTCCATTTGAATGCACGCGAGAGAACGGTTTAGGTGGATGGATGGCGAATAGTTTTGCACTGGCAGAGATCTTTGCCTATATCACCGGTTTGGGACCAATGCAGCGTGATATCATATTTACGGCCCTGCAAGATGCCTATAAATCACATGGATTTTCAGATGAGGAGGCGATAGACCTAGACTATCCAACACTCGAAGAGGTTCTCAAACGCATAGAGAAGAAGGAGCAGGATCGCCATATTAACAACGTTGCTGCGCGTTGTCGCCCCTTGCTAGAGATGAACCTGTTCCGCCCCATAAAGAACACGTCAGATATGCTCACAACAATTCGTCAGGGATTGATCATTGATCTTCACAATCTCTATGCTGAAGAATTACAGATGGCAGCTGGAGCCTTTGCACTTCGCAAGCTCTACAAAGATATGTTCTCTTGGGGTAATGCCGACCGTCTACGTCTCGCTATCGTACTGGATGAAGCGCACCGCCTTGCTAAAGACGTCACACTGCCCAAACTAATGAAGGAGGGCCGCAAGTTCGGTATAGCCGTCATTGTCGCCAGCCAGGGCATCAATGATTTTCACCAGGATATCTTGGGCAATGCAGGTACAAAAATCATTTTCCGAGTAAACTATCCAGACTCCAAAAAAGTAGCAGGTTTTATTCGAGAACGCCCCGGCCAGGACCTTACCACACGCATAGAGCAATTAAAAGTGGGTTCTGCCTATGTGCAGACCCCCAAGATGGCCTTTGGTTCCGTTGTTCATATGTACCCGCTGGAGTAGATATGCCCTTGGGCTTTCTATCCTTCTGGGTGGATTGTAGCACATTTCTCTTCTCTGACCCCAAAAAAGTGGGCCAAGGTCAATTGCTGTGTGTCTGGGAAACGATGCGTGCGGCTCTCAATAGTCTCGCGGTGGTTGCTCCCGACTGGCTACGCTCTCATAGTCAAGAAGAGTGGGTAGAACGCTATGGTCCTCGTAGTGAAGATTCGCGTTTGCCTGCTGGGGAGGCTGAACGAAAGGCACTCTCCGAAGAGATTGGCCAGCAGGGGAGAGAGTTGCTTGATGCCCTTTTTGATTCCAGCGCTCCCGACTGGCTCCGGCAGGTTCCAGCAGTAGAAATCTTGCGCAAGGTGTGGGTGCAAAACTACCAGCGAGTGGATACGGTCGTTCGCTGGCGTGCTTCTGGGGATCTTCCTCCAGCCTCTCGTTATATCAGCTCTCCCTATGACGAAGAGGCTCATTATAGCAAGAAACGTAGTACCCAATGGGAGGGATATAAAGTTCATTTGACGGAAACGTGTGAAGCTCATCTGCCTTTGATCGTGACGCATGTAGAAACCACAGCTGCTCCCATCTCTGATGATGCGATGACAACAGCCATTCATAGCAGGCTGGATCGTAAACAGCTTTTACCTGACGAGCATATTGTGGATACTGGTTATGTCGACGCAAAGCTCCTGGTGGAGAGCCAGCGGGACTATCAGGTTAATTTGGTGGGTCCAACCAGAAAAGATTACCACTGGCAAGCCCGCCAACAAAAGGGGTTCGATGCCAGTCACTTTCCTATTGATTGGCAAAAGCAAGAGGCTACCTGCCCGGAGGGACACACCAGCATCAGTTGGACTCCGGCTATTGACAATCGGAAAAACGAGGTCATCAAAATCAAGTTCTCGACGAAAGATTGCCAAGCATGTCCATCTCGCTCGCTTTGCACCCAATCTCTTGGCCATGTACGCCGTACAGTGACGATTCGTCCACAGACCCAATATCAAGCCTTGAGGCAAAGGCGAGAGCAGGAAGAGACCAAGGAATTTAAGCAGGTGTATGCTAAGCGAGCCGGTATTGAGGGAACCATCTCACAAGGTGTTCGAGTCATGGGCTTACGTCGTTCCCGCTATATTGGGCAAGAGAAAACGCATCTGCAGCACATCGCCACTGCTGCCGCTCTCAATCTGGTTCGCTGTCTGGCATGGGTTAATGGCGTTCCTCGCGCTCAGACTCGACGCTCTGCTTTTGTCCGCCTCTATGACCTGGCTTAGAAGGGTTCGCCAGCAGTATCAAACGTACGTGTGAACCCGTTGGGCAGAAGGTGAGCGCAATGCCATGGGCTTGTTTGGCGAGCTGAGAGCTCGTGGATATACCGGGTCACGTATGACCATCGAGCGCTTTCTGCTAGGACTACGTCGGATGGAACAAGAGGGCCCCCAGGCCAGCAAAACGGCGACATCTGTCCAGCTGACGCCACGAAGAGCTGTTGGATTGATGCTCAGTCGTCCCACTGATCGAACGCATGGCACTTGGACAGGTCTGTCAGATCCATCAAGAGGTCAAGTACCTCAATGCTTTGTTCCAGCAATTTGCCCAGATACAGTGGACCCCATTGTCAAGACAGGAGGAGGGTCAATTTTAAGAGCTACTCTCCTCCTTTACCTTTCTTGTTTTATACCGAGATGGCTGGTGTAACAGTTGAATACACCTCTGCAGGAGTTTCTATAATCAAGAGCTTGGTGAAGTCTCTTATGGTTATAAAACTCGAGATATTGAGCTAACTGCTGGCGAGCCTCTTTAGGTGATGTATAGTCGTGCAAGTAGACTTCTTCATATTTGACTGTTCTCCAAAGGCGCTCTGTGAAAATGTTGTCTAATGCACGACCTTTGCTATCCATACTAATCTTGACATGTGCATTTTGCAATAATTGCAGATATTGTTGACTGGTAAAATGGCTCCCCTGATCACTGTTCCAGATAACTGGCACGGCTGTTGAAAGTGCATTCTCAACAGCAGATACGACAAACGGCATTTCGAGTGTCTGGTCCAGCTCCCAACTAATCACATAACGTGAATACCAGTCTAAAACTGCTACAAGATACATCCATCCTTTCTGCAATCGAATATAGGTAATGTCAATTCCCCATACATGATTCGGGGCCAAAATCGTTAAATTTCGTAAGAGATATGGGAATACGCTTTCTTTGTGTTGTCTTCGGCTCAAATTCGGTCCTGGGTAAATGGCAACTATTCCCATCTCTCGCATGTGTCTTTGGACCGCTTTTCTATTGATTAACACTCCTTCTCGTTTCATATGTTCCGCTATACGCCTTGATCTATAAAATGGATATTGCGTGTATATTTCATCAATGCGATGCTTGATTGCTATCTCCTCTGACGATGGTTCTTTCAGCTGATAGTAGAGACTTGATCGACTAATACTCAACAATTCTACTTGTTGTGTCAATGGAATATCACATCCTTCCCTTTCTACCATCAAAGCTCGTTCTCCATGACTCAAGCTTGACACTTTTTTTTAAGCCAGTTCAGTTGCGTCGTCAACCTGCCGATTTCTGCATACAGATCAGTCAATTGTTGTTCATATGCTCCTTTCAGACCAGCAACACTATCTTGCTTCTCAAACAGAGTTGGCAAGCCTTCTATCGCAATTGCCCTCCAATTCTTCAATTGTGTAGGATGGACCTCGTACTCTGAGGCGATCTGGGCTAGGCCCTTCTCTTCCCTCAGTAGCTCATGAACGACTTTGGCTTTGAATGCGGCTGTGTATTGTTTTCTCATCATTCTGTCAGTATATCTTATTTCTGGCTCTCTCCCTGTCCAAATTTCTGGGTCCATTATACACCGGAAAAGGAAAAGGGCCCCTTTTCAATGACAAAGTCTTGACAACTGGAAGACATCTTGAAACAAATGTGGCTATAAGCTGGCAATAGCAAGGTGAGATAAAGGGACAAGACATGCATGCAAAGTTGACCATTCATCGGCCTGCGGACTATAATAACGGAGGTTCAACTCCATTTTAAGGAGAATCTTCCACATGGAACGGGTATTGAAATCTACAACTCCCTCGAGCGAGCAATTGGATCTCACGCAGCATACTTGGCGACGACGTCTGCTCTGCTCTTTGCTGCTTGCAATTGCCCTTACGGTTTTTCTGACAGGTATCGAGATAGGACTTATTCTGTTATTGAATCCTCTGCACCTAATGGGAAATATGCAGCATCGTTTCTTTGCCCTGCTAATAATGCTTCCTTTCTATTGGCCTGCCAGCCGACTGGTGCCCTTGAGCGAAATGGTGATAGCTTCTATTGCGATCTTTCTGCTCACTAGGGTTGTGGCGTTAATGAAGTACGCACGAGTTGTCTATCATGTCCAGCAAAACTATCACAAGCTATATATACCTTTAACAGCAGTTGCAAGTATCCGCAAGATGGATGAGCCCTATCAAGCAAGTGACTATGATCCAGAATATCCAATGTCTCCTACTCTCTATCGCCAGGATGAGCAAGTCTCTCTCCTGGATTTTGTCCAGCAGGGGGAGTCTCATCAATTGATCCTTGGTGCGCCCGGGTCGGGTAAAACTATGGCCCTTCGGGTATATCAATCTGTAGCTTCTCAGTCATACTTCTCTCTTGCTTTCTCCCGTCAGTACATCCCTATTTACGTCCCCATGAAACATTATAGTCTTTTTCTCAAGCAGAAAAAATCTTTAGGGCAAGAGCATACTGATCAAGATACGCCGCATGTAACTCTTATCCATTATCTGCAGAGTTGTGATCTGCCTAGTATGCGCTATCTGAGACCGTACCTGCAAAAGCTGTTTGAGCGAGGACGCCTGTTGTTGCTCTGCGATGGATTAAATGAGATTGACGATGAACATTTGTCTCTGGTAATTAATGAACTAGTGTATTTAATGCGGAAGACGCGCAATCGTCTAGTCATGACGTGTCGTGAAGTAGACTATCATGAGCAACATGAATTTGTCCAGTTGGTGGACGAGGGAAAGGCATCATGTGTGATCGTCTATCCATTGCAACATGAGCAGATGCACGAGTTAGTTGAACTCTATGTCCAAAAGCAGGATAAGCGATGGCAGCATACTGCTGGACAGATTTTGCAAGTGATTGATCGTAGCCGCTTATATTATCACTGCACAAATCCCATGATGCTTTTTACATTGATGGGCGTCATCGATCAGATCGGAATTGAACGTGGTAAGCAGATCGACACGCGTGGTCGTCTCTTGCGCGAATACGTCAAGCAAGTAATCGCTCATGAAGGTCAGCAGGCTAGATGGAAGCGTGAATCTCCTGCACAAGAGGTCATCATCAATTTCTTGAGTGAGGTTGCTTGCGCAGCTCGCTGGGCCAATGATCGTACTGCAATTCAGTTGCCTATCTCTTCTCTGTTACCTCCTGTATCGGATAGTCAAGTATGGAGGCAGAAGAATTCGCGAGTGGATTTTCAGGAACTTGCCGCTGCATTGTGCTCCTGGCTGGATAAGCATCCAGCGCAAGGGCCATTCGTGGTTGAGGGTGATAAGGCCGTTCAGACGGCTATGTCTTATGCCGATCTTCCTCGCCTGTTACAGTTTACCCTCAGTGCTGCGCTGATCGATATTGGTCCTAGTGGAGTGCTTAGTTTTCGTCATGAATTGATTGCCGAATATTTCGTTGCTGAATATTTCTTCAAGGCTGCAAATAAGACGGAAGTCTCAAAACAAACAGCATCGCTGACTATGCAGCCAGAACTCCTTGAAAATGTGGGTAGTTGGAGTCAGCTTGTGGCTATCTGGGCTGGCCTGCTTGACAACCCGCTGGAGCTGGCAGAATGTTTTAGCTCGCTTGGATTACAGGATCCTAGCTGTGCGCTACAGGCTTTATCGCTTGGGCTCATCTGCATAGGCGTTTTGTGGGCACCTCCGCAGGCTGAGATACAATGCACTGTGATCTTACCTCCCAGCATTGAGGAAGCACTTTCTATTGCCCTACGGGACAGAGAGGCTCGTGAGGAGCTGGCACGTATCTTTACTCGTTGTGCAGAGGAGGGAAGTCAGGAAATCTATCGCTCTCTCTTGCCGTTGATTATGGTCGAAGGGATCGATGATCTTCTCACTTTGTTAGATTCTTCAATTGTGCCTGACCTACTTTTTGAACACTTGCAAGATGCAGCTGATAATATCGCTTATGAGGCGCAGGTAAAACGCCTCACACGTATCCTGGGACGTTTCGGCGGTATTGTGGTAGAACGGGCTGCTCAATTGAGTCTCCCCGCACCTGATCGCAGTACTCGCTTGCAGGCGGCAGCTATCAACATTCTCGGTGGCACGAACGATCCTCGGGCTGTTGAACCTCTGCTTGCACGTTTGAGAGATGCAGACTCTTTTATTGTTGAGCGGGCAACCAATGCTCTTATTCGCCTAGGACCTAATTTGACACTGACACATGTGCTTCAGCACTTAGAATGTCAGGCTGAAAACCGAACTCCTGATCCCTTAACGGTTCGAGTCCATCAGGCTACGCTGATTATTCTGGGATATTTCATGGATGAACAGTGTCAAATTTCTCCCATGCAATATATGCATATTCTAGAGCGCATTGTTCCTGTACTAACCTCTAATTATCAAGCGGAGCCGCATGTGCAGGTGCGTGCACGCCAGATCTTAGTACGAGAGGGTCGCAAAACCACAGGTATAGCAGCGCATGACCATCGCTGGAAAAAAGTTATTGAAGCGCTTATTGGTTACTTGCCATCGGTAGATGATGTAGTTGGCTCCAATGTCATGCAGGTTTTGCAGGAAATAGGAGTGCCAGCAACACCACCCTTGGTCGATCTACTAAACCATCCTGCGGAAATTGTGCGTGTACGTGTTGTCAGTATTCTACAAGTAACACGTGATTTGTCTGCATTACCTGAGATATTGCAACTGATACATGATCCATCATCTGCTGTTCAGCAACAGGTTGCGGCGGCCTTGCGCTCGTATGCACCTGAAAGCATCGCTGGTCTGGTTGAACTAGTGATTGATGGGTCGAGCGATGTCATTGCAGAGCGTTGTATGCAAATTCTCGTGAGTATTGGCGTTCCGGTTGTCGAACCAGTGATAGATGCCTTGCCAAAGATTATACCTGAGCGTACGTGCTCTGCTAGTCCAAGTTTTAGCGACCGTACATGATCCACGTGCAGTAACTGCTCTCATAGCTTTATTGCAGACGCCTCAGTTAGAACCATTACTTTCTGTGACAATTGTTCGTGCACTTGGACAATTTCAGGACCCACAGGTTGTGCCCCCGCTCCTTTCAGTCCTCTCCTCTACGAATCCGTTGCTTTATGAGCAAGCTATCACTGTGCTTAGCCAGTTAGGGGATATAGCTCTGCCTAGCTTGATTGGGAGTCTAAATGTGGAGCGAGAGTCTCTTGTGACGCAACGGGTGCAACGTGCTATCCTGGGCATTATGCTATTTCCTGGTGAGCAGTTGATTCTGGCGCTTGAAGAGAGTACTGCAATGCAGGAAGAGCAGATTATGGCTATCTTTGTCCAGCAAGGGTCTGAGGCTGCTCTTGTACTCGTTAAGCATTTACTACATTCCGATAAGCATGTGCGTGGAGCTATTCACCGAACATTGGAACAGGTGCAAGGAGCCATAGCTGTGCCAGCTCTCTTAGATGCTTTGAGTCAGGAGGAATTACGCAAGGTTGCTGGGACCTTTTTGCTCAAATATCCAGAAGCTGCAATTCCTCCATTGGTGAACCTGCTAGCAGAGCCTGACCTTGGGAAGATTGCTGCTGGCATTTTGCCGCAATTTGGCCTAGTGGCTCTCAGGCCATTAGTTACAGGACTGGATGATCGGAGGCCGCAGGCCCATGAATTTGCGCGTCATGTAATTGTCGCCTTAGTTGATCAGAGTGCGGACAAGCAGATCATTCTGCACCAGATCGTACATCTCTTTAATCCTCCACCCCCCGTACACGCGCACGAGGAGCTGATAGATATACTAACGCAGGACTTAGCCGAAATCAGCTTAGATGCTCTACTTGTAGGATTGGAGGATGCATATCTGATTGATGGTGTTGCAGAAGCTTTCGTTCGTCTAGCTCACAAGCCTGAAAAACAAACAATTGTGCTGAATAGCCTTGTAAAGTCACTCTTTGTAGATGAGCGGCGTCGAGGAGCTGAAGTTGCATTGACTCGTATTGGCGCTGCTGTCGTCTTGCCGATAGGAGAGTTGATTACCAGCCGCAATCAGGCTGTTGCCAAATCTGCGAAGCAAATCCTACGAGACATTGGTGTACCAGCTTTACGGTTTATCTGGGTGGCTCACAGTGACCGGGGTAATGCTGCACGACGAAAATCTGCCATGGAAGTTTTTCGCAGTATGCCCACTGAGGTCATCAAAGACGAGCTTATTGCACTGCTTGTGAGTGATCGGCATGATGATATTGCTATGGCAGTGGCTCTACTGCTGGAGCGTATCGGCGAGGAATCCAAGCAGAGCTATGAAGAGCGAATGATGGTGCCAGGACTAGTCGAATATGTACAGACGCATACGGTCGAGAGCCTCAATCTACGCATCATTGCCCTGCTCTTGCTTTTAGGTGAGCAAGCGATCGTTGATCACATGATCCAGGCCTTAGAAGATTATGTGCATCCGCGCAAACAGCTCATATACATCCTTCTGTTATTGGGCAATGAGGCACAGGAACTGCTGCTACAAGTATTCAATGATCCTGATGTCGCAATGGATCTGCGTCTTGAGCTGGCTACTGTACTCGGGATGACGTCAGCTCCCAAGGGGATTGTAGCCTATGCTCAAAATATCAGTAGCTATGGTTTGGCAACCAATCGCACAGATGTTATGCTCCCAGAGCAGCTTTCAATAGCTCTGCGTGCTCTTGGAGGTCTACTTGGCAGTGGCTACTGGAATGTGCAGAAACTGCTGGATTTACGTAATTCCAGTAAGAGTGGAGAACCTGCACACGAATTGTTTAGTATTCTCCTTGGGTGGCGTTATGAGCCACAGATTGCCAAATTGCAAAGCGATCTAGAAGCACAGCGAGAAACGTTCAAGAATGAGATTCTGGCGCTGACCAAACGTATCCTTACAGAACAAAAATGTGTACAGCAACTCGAGAGCGAGCTTGAGAAGCTTCAGCAAGAACATGGTTCTCGTGGCGATGAACTCTATCGGGTTTCTCGTGAGCGTGATGCCTTCCGTGCAAAGATAGATCAGTTTGCCAAAGAGAAGGCTGCTCTGCAAACAGCTCTTGAACAGGTTAGCAAAGAAAAAGCAACTCTTGCCGATCAACTTCAACGTGCTCTTCATCCTCAAAGTGGATCATGAAAGAAGCATTTCCAATCCACAGCTAGACTTTGTGTGTTATTGGATGAGGTATGCCTGTATCTCGTCATCATGTTTCTCCGTGTACCATTGTGTGATGTAGTATGTGCGGATCGTAAAAGAGGGGTATCCTGGTCTTTCGCTAACTTCTGTGTGAGCAAGAGTTAAAATGTATGAAAGCGAAAGATCAACCGTATATTTTTAGCGTAGTAAGTTATGGATGGTACAACAGAGGAGCGTCCAGATGAGTCACCAGAAAAAAAGCATGAGTGATGTGAAGTTATTGAATGAGAAAATCAAAGGTATTCGTATTGCTATGTTAACCACAGTTGAGCTAGATGGTGCATTACATAGTCGTCCGATGGCAACGCAAGATACAGAGTTTGATGGAGATCTTTGGTTCTTTACGCAGGCAAGTGCGCCTAAAGTCGAGGAAGTACAGCAGAACCAGCAGGTAAGTCTCAGCTATATAAAGCCGCGTGAGGATCTCTTTGTCTCCGTTTCTGGTACGGCCCAATTGATTTCTGACCGTAAAGAGATTAAGAAGCACTGGAAGCCTTATTACCAAAGCTGGTTTCCCAATGGCGAGGATGATCCTGATCTTGCTTTGCTGAAAGTGACCGTGACGCGTGCTGAGTACTGGAATATGCCATCAAAAGGGATGCTGTCCTCTCTATTCAAGGGTCATGCAGCCAGTTCACAAGAAGTGCCAGAGGTAGATGTGAAATTGAGTATAAGGCGCTAATCCGGGGTAATGATACGGTGTCAGAAATATCTGGCGCTGTATCATACGCCATGCTTTTGCAAATACTGGGTGAAAGACAGCGGTATAAAGCTGAAGTTACGTTCAACACTGTTGAGGTCAGTGATCACTGTGATAAAGCCTAGTTGGATCGCGCTATGGTCATCGTATTGAAGAGGTTCAGTTATGTAACACTTTCGTTATCTCTGCGATATACATAAGTGAGGAAGGGTACAGCAGATTGCCGACGACCTGATTCTCATCAAGAGATCATTGTTGTGTTCAAAGCATCATCTCAAAAATCCGGGGCTGATCCATTGGTGAATCTAGGACAGAAGCACCATGACGAAAGCTCATCGGCAAATTTACCCCAAGATATTGAGATGATACCAAAGGAAGGAATTTCTAAATGTATCAGAAGAGAAAAATTGTTGCCTGGATGCTCATAGCATTATTCTCTGTGTTTGTGGGCATAAGCTTGTTTGCCATATCGCCAGTACTGGCTCGTGCCACTGATACTACTGCCAATCCTGTTGTCATCTCTGTTCCCACTCAAAATACCGTCTTGCTTGGCATTTGGAGACCAGACGGCTCAACAGTTGGTTCAGTGAAAATTACGACAAAATCAGGAAAACTAGACCAATGTGTAAATCTTCCGAAGCAGGATGTCGTGTATGGATTTGGGGGGATTGATGGCCAAGATACCATCACCATAGAGCATTATGCTGGTGCTGATTGTCAGGGGGGGATCCGGGCGTGAATCGTGATCTCAACAAGACTTACACAGGTCAAGTCAACAGCCTAGCTCCTGGTTCTCCCGATGGGAATTACAGGGTTTACCAGACTCCCAAGGAGGCTTAACGGATAGACTCGATCGGCAGAAAGATACGTACCCTTACTCCACTGCCGGGAACACTTTTGACTGTCAAACTACCACCAGCAATTGCTAGCAAGGCACTGTGTGTGAGAAGACCGCTACCTGTTCCCGTCGTCGCGCTACTGGTTGATAGAAGGCCGATGCCGTCATCGGCCACAATTACCTCTAGATGGGCATTGCACGTTGCCTCGAATATAAGTCGGAGTCGACGATGGACATCGCTCCCGCGTGCATGCCGTGCGGCATTCCGTAAAGCTTCTTGGACTGCGGCGAAGACTAATTCAGCGGTCGCTGGCGGGATTACTTCATCAATATGGCTCGCCATTTCATCTGATACCTGCCATTCGACCTCGTCAAATGAATGTTGGAAATCCTGGACTAGCATGGTATGAATGGCAGACATTAAACCATCACGCTCTAAGCGATGCGGTGCACTGGTTGACATTGCACGCATCATTGCCGCAAGTTGGCGATGCGCATCACTGATAGAAACAATCGCATTCTCGAGAGCCTGATCAGTACGCGCATGCATCTGCTCATCTACAGGCTGTGCACGTAGCGTCTCCATGTGTAGAAGAGCGAGATGTAGCATCGGTAGAATCTCATCATGGAGAACTCTCCGCTGTTGTGCTCCCAGCAATTTCACATCGACTATGCGGCGGCGTAGCAAACTAGCTACGGTTAGCATCGCTTCGTGATCACGCAGGGTATCAAGGATACGTTGCCCACAGACCTGAGCAAGATCCATATCCTCATTGGTAAAGACGCTGCCATCTTTGCGCGGGCCTAGGTAGAGATTGGCAACTAGACCTAATTCATCATAGAGTGGTAATACCCAACAGATCACTGATGTGCCCCGCAACGTCATACGCATTCGATAGAAGCACCGTGTTTGCTGACCTTGCATCAACTGGTCACCTAGATGGGTTTCATAAGAGCGTTGATCAAGTTGTGTCTGCTCCATGGCCCCATCCGGCCAATCTGGCGTTGGCCAGCAATAATTGAACTTCCGTCGCATCGGACCAGCTAGCACCACCAATACTGCGCATTGTACCTCTATCACATCTTTGCAGAGGTGAGAAAAGAGTGCTTCCATGCTTTGCTCAGTCTTTTGCGGATCAGTATTTAGCCAGTGACGTACGTTAGTACTATGCAAGAAAGGGGCTAGGAGTGCAATATAACGATCGTGCGCAGTATAACTACTCCAGGTAAAAAGTGCATAAGTTCCTGTAGCAATCGATGTGATCAACAGCATACCTCCAAGAGAACTACGAGTGAATTCGGCGAGGAATGCAATAAAGATTGCCATCGTTGTTGCCATAATCACTATACCACGCCATTGCTCAAAGAAACCACGGCGTGCCAGTGGGCGCTCGATTAAAATACCATGTCGTACAATTGAATAGCCGATGAGCAATACAATAAGCGCGACAGAACCTGTAGCATAGATATCCAGCATCACAAGTGCTGAGGGCAGCGTATCTAGCATAGCAGGTGCGGTACTACTGCCATCCAGTTCTAGCCAGTGAAGGATAACGAAGACCACTAGCACACCTAGACTCACTGTCAGACAAACCATCAACAACGCGGCTACAAGTAATCCAGGTCGTGCTTGATACCATGAGAGTGCTGGTTCCTCTAACTGATCAATGCTAGCTTGATCATTCCAGAATGCATCCATCAAGCTTCGGGACAAGGGGACATCTCGTTTGTGACCAGTCCAGGCAAGCCAGAGCACATGTAACAAGCGTCCTATGCGTCCAGGTGTCAACCATGGACCTATGGCGCAGAAAGCTACGTAGAATAAAAATAGCACTGATACTAGGAGAAGGGAACGTACTGGGTCCGGATGCATATTTTCCTGTACATAGCCATGTCCCAGTAGTAAGATGGTATCCCTGAAAGTATAGGTGGAACGATTGAATGCAAGTGAGATCAAAACACTGCAACCGAGTAGGGCGGCCAAGGTCAAGAGGAGCGAGCGGCGTGTCCTCCACTGCTGATTGATCAAAGCAGCATAGTGGAGTCCAATGATAAACCAGAGATAGGGAACTCCCACGGCAGGCAACCAGATCAAGTGCCACAAAAAATCAGTCAAAGCCAGATTTGCGGTCTGATTGAATGGTCCTCGGATGAGCGAGGCCTGGATAAAGAAGAAGAGAGCGGCAAAGCTCAAACCAACGAAGCCAACACGAGCAATCACACTTTGACGATCGCCATTGAGCCAGACAGTAAAGGCCAGCCAGAGGAACGTTATCAAGTTGAAAATGGAAAGAGCAAGAGCAGCAGTTTGTAGCAGAGTAGTAAACACCATATTACTCGTCTTTTTTATACAGCGGCACCCATTCGCCACGGCGATCTTGCACTAAAGCATTCCCCTCTTCGTCCCAAATGAGCATGCGATTGTGCGTATAGATCAATGTAGCCCTAGCCCGTGCTACTTTATCATCTACTGCATTTTCACTTAATCCCCAGGCAGCATAGATGCGTCCATTCGTCCGACTTACCGCGCGTTTGTCATGCAGGTTGAGACGAGTGGCAATTTGTTCATTGGTCATTCCTTGAGCCATCAATTCAACTACCCGCAATTCATTTGGTTCTAACAGAGCACGTGGCGACTGTTCATCCCTGTCACGCACTTCCTGAACCTCGTGTCCTCAATCTCGGGATCTACCAGACTGCGCCCATTTACGGCATCACGCAGGAGCGGGACTAGCATACTTGGGAGTAGATAATTACTTTTGCGCACATAGGCATAATGTGTGAGGATACCTGAAGCTTGGAATTCGCGATAATATTCATCATCATCCTGGATAGAATAGAATACTACGGGCATACGAGGACGCTCGCGGCGAATAGCGACGGCTGCTCCAACACCGCTTCTGGCATGGCAGCCCCGCAGTGGATCACGCAACTGTACATCCATCAGAATCACGTCCATGTCGAGTTTCAGTGCCCTTGCAACCGCTTCGTCTCCAGTTGCGGCCTCACCAACGACTTGTATAGCCTCTGTTGCCTCCAAACCTTCATGTAATGCTTTACGCAGTGGACCATGATCATCGACTAGCAGCAATTTTATCTTGCTGCATAAATTTTCTGCTCTATTCCTTGCTTTGCAATATCATTGAGCAACAGTGGTTAATCTCTTTTTCTGTACTCTGTGAAGTAATAGAAACCCGCAGCAAAGACGCTTAGAAAAAGAAATGCCAATGTCCAATTAAGCTTCTCGTTACGAGGCAAGTTGTCATTGTTAGCCATATCCCGCGCCATCCACAGCCAAAAACCTAATGGTAACAACGGTAGAAGGGTAATTAGAATTGTAATCAATGGAATGAACTTATCCATCCGCTGCTCCTTTTCGCAATTCTGAGGAAATATTACAGCGTCTGCGAGCAAAAATCAAATGGTCCCGGCAACACTGATTCTAGGAAAAGCCCTTCACCCATGTGGTATAGTGGGAGGGAAAAATCAGCATCAGAGTAAACCCATCAATATTTTCTCTCTGGTAACACATAGCGTCGCAGCATTCTGCTGCTAGACAGGTGATAGATCATGACAGATAGTAAAAAAAGTCCATTGGGTAGTATTTGCTTAGGATTACTTCTCCATAGTCACCAGCCAGTAGGTAATTTCCCGTGGGTTTTCCAACAAGTCTATGAGCAATCTTATTTACCAATGTTAGAGGCGCTAGAACGACATCCTACTGTACGCCTTGCTTTGCACTATACAGGCTCACTGCTGGACTGGCTGGAAGAGGCTTATCCGCAGTTTATTCAGCGTGTAGCGGCACTTGCTCAGCGTAACCAAGTTGAGATTGTGAGTGGTGGCTACTATGAGCCGATCCTTCCTATGATCCCTGATCGTGACAAAATAGCTCAAATCCATCGTCTGAGTGAGCGCATTGAGCGTGACTTTGGAGTAAAACCGACGGGTATGTGGCTTGCGGAACGTGTCTGGGAGCCAGTTCTGGCACGTTCCCTTACGGATGCTGGGGTTGAATGGACCATCCTCGACGATATTCATTTCAAGAATGTTGGCTTGGATGATAGCGATCTCTATGGTTACTATGCCACTGAGGATCAGAGCAGCGTCCTCAAAGTATATGCAACCAGTAAAATGCTTCGCTATACGATCCCTTGGCGACCAGTCTCTGAGACTATTGCAACTCTTCGTGCTCTCGCTACATCTGAGAGTGATCGTATTATTGTGATGGGAGATGATAGTGAAAAGTTCGGCAGTTGGCCGGAGACACACCAATATTGTTGGGGAAAAGACGGACGTTCTGGCTGGGTAGAAGAACTTTTCAGTGCCTTTGAGCACAACAAAGATTGGTTACATTTGATGCTGCTGGGAGAATATGCATCCACCCATTCAGCTCTTGGGCGTATCTATCTTCCTACATCCTCGTATATAGAAATGACCGAGTGGGCGCTTCCTCCGCAGAAGTCATATCTCTTTGGCAAGCTACTTCATCAATTGGAACATGAAAAGCGTACTGATATATTGCAATTTATGCGTGGAGGTTTCTGGCGTAATTTTCTGGTACGCTATCCTGAAGTTAACAATCAACATAAAAAGATGCTACGTGTCCATGAACGTGTATATGCTGCTGGAGCAACAGAGGCAAGTGGCATAGTCCATCTCTGGAAAGCTCAGGCTAACGATACCTACTGGCATGGTCTATTTGGCGGCATCTACATGACACATGTACGCTCTGCTATCTACCATCACCTTATTAAGGCTGAAAATGCAGCTGATCGCATTCTCCACGGTATGGCACCTTGGCAGCAATATGAATTCATTGATTTCGAGCGTGATACCCAGAAAAAACTGATCATCGAGAGTGATCAACAAAATCTCTATATCGATCCAGAGCATGGCGGCACACTGTTCGAATGGGATCTGCGACGAAGTGCGCATAATATGCTCTCTGTTGTGACACGCAGTCAGGAGAGCTACCACCAAGTACTGCGCAAACATGAGCAAGAACGTCGCCGAAAGGTAGCTAAAGCCCTTCAACAGCAGCAGAGGATGACACATAGTGAAGAGCAAGTTGGTTCGCCACATACAACTATCCGCGTCAAAGAGGATGACCTGGATCAGCACCTTGTTGTGGATCGCCATCGGCGTGCTAGCTTAGTCGACCATTTTCTCTCCTCAGGTTTACCAATGGAAAATTTTGCTCAGATGCGCTATGAGGAACAGGGTAACTTTGTAGGTCGGCATTACGAGACTAGGACAGAGCAGGATGAAAATGGCTTGCGTGTTATCATGAATCGTAGTGGACAGGTGAAAAGGTCAGGAGCCTTGAGCACAGTGCCCGTATATCTGACTAAAACTATCTTTTTGCCCATTGGGGAAGAGAAACTGGTTATTCGTTATATAGTCGAAAACAAAGGCCTAACGCGCTTAAAAACATCTTTGGATGCGAGTGGAATGTGAATCTCCTTGGAGGAGGAGGAAATCCCCAGGCTTACTATCGAGTAGCTGGTCAACAACTGGAGAATAGTCACTTTGATAGCGTAGGCGAAGCTGCTCATATTAACGAGTTTAGCATTGGCAATATTTGGCTGCAACAGGAAATCAACTTCAGATTGAGTGAACCTGCCACACTGTGGCGTTTCTCAATTGATGCAATTACTGGTTTCGGAAGCAGGCTTTGAAACGTACTGACCAAGGAAGTTGCTTCGTCCTGCTGTGGCCGCTCGTGCTGGAAGCTGGTCAAAGCTGGAGCGTAGAAAAAATCATTGATGGTCGTCTCCCTAAATTAGAATGATAGAGATAGGTCTGACAGACCAAAGAAGAAAAAGAAAGGCTCTAGCCCCTTCCCTTTTTATGGTGCTATCTGTTATACTTTTACTCAATAGTAGTCGATTGAATCAGTCCAAACAAACTTGTTTATAATGCTAACAGATTACTGTTTGTGCAATCTGTGGATAGGAATGTCAAGATGACACAGTAATAAATGTTTGGCAATACATATACTATTGGTTTTGGTAATCTTAGACCAAAGTGGTCTGTTTTCTGAAAAAGTAAGTGGTAACAAGATATATGCATTATTCAGTGGTAAGAACCACAATTGATTTGATGGTGACAACTTTCGCAAGGCAGCAATCGATGAGGATGCCCCAGCGCAGGACAAGGCGGTATGCTTATAATCACATACAGAAACGATCTCCCTTTGGCTATGCTTGCCGGAGTATTGCCAATGATCGTCACCCTGCACTCAATGAGGACAGCATTCTTGTCGATGAGCAGACAGGGTTGGTTGCAGTGTTTGATGGTGTTGGAGGCAGCTCAGCAGCAGAAATTGCTTCCCAGACGGCAGCGAGAGCTACACTTGAAGGTTGGAAACGCATTCTCACACAGCATCGGGGCAGGCGCAAAGTCTACATGATGTTAGAAGATGGTGACCAGCATGATTTGTGTACCATTTTAGAGAAGCTCATCCTGGATGCTGACGAGCAAGTTCGTGTAGAGGGTGCGAACCGTGCAGGTACTGATGATCTGGCAACAACCGTTGCGCTGGCAGCATTCTGCACGCATTCTGAAGTCAGAGAATATACTATGATCTCTGCCCATGTGGGAGATAGTCGTATTTACTTGCTTCGTGGACAAAATAAGCTTCAACGGATCACTGACGATGACGGGCTTCTCACGAAGCTGGTTGAAAATGAAGTTGTCGATCAACAGCATGCTTACCAGATTGATCAAGCGACACAGTCTGACCAGTTATCAGATCCGGATTATCGTTACTTCCGACTACGTGGTGGCATCACACAAGCCATAGGAGGGCCAATCCCTCCAACAGTTCATCTTAATAAGACGACCGTTTACCCCGGTGACCGCATCCTGCCTCTGTACTGATGGTATCCACGACAATCTGACCGATGAAGAGATCGAAGATGTCCTCAGGAATACCTCGACCAGCCTTTGCCAGGAGGCTTGTTGAACTCTCGCAGCAACGCTCTCGCCAGGACTACACTCAAACAATACGAGCCAAGCCAGATGATATGAGCGCAATTGTCGTGACATGCCGCTTTTAAAACCCACCCACAGTTGCAACATCTACAGTGACGTTGCTCAGATTCGATGGCAGCACGCCATTGTCATCGCTAGGAAGCTGAATACTTGCTGCACTCACACCTTTTTGTCCCAGCAGCAACATTTTTGCATCTTGCGTACTTCTACCTGCGACCAGCTTGGCCAGATTCAGCTTCTGAGCATCACTCCACTGATAGACCCATACCCCCTTGGCAGTCACAGGCAACGAGATTGTTCCGTGGGCTCGATCTGCCAGTGTTGGTTGTCCTATAGTGGATGTGATATTTCCCGTCAACCCGTAATCAGTACCTGGATCAGTAGCAGCCTGATTGCTGAGCAATGTTTTTGCCATAGCCTGTGCGCCATCATTATCATAGGCCTCAATAGTACAGATCATAAGCACGCTAACAGTGACTTTAGTGGCCTCATCTCCAACTATATGATTTGACGTCACAGTTGGACTGCACTGAGGATTACCAAAGGAACGCTCATTGGTCTTCAACTTTCCTGGTAAAGCCTGTTTAACTTCAGACGTAAGAGTAGTTTCCAGCGAGGTCGTAGTTGTATCGATATCGCTCTGTGCTACAACCGCTGTAGTTTTGGCATCCTGACCCCCACTAAATGCAGCTTCATTCGAGACAGTATAGCCCTGATATGGCTGGTTGATATCATTAGTCGCTATATTCCCACTTTGGCCAGCAGTAGCGGCATGAGCAGAAATAATAGTGTTGCATCCACTTGTTGTCACAGTCATGTCCGTTGTTACAGAAACATTATCATTATCGGTAAAAACTGTACCAGCATTAATGGTTAGAGGATAAGAAGAAGAGCGGCAAGTCACGGTCAATGTCCCAGCGGCCTGAGTTGCAGCAGTTTGCTTTGAGCCAGTTGTCGTTGTAGTTTGGGACTGCGATTGTGACGCAGTCACATGACGTGCTTGGACCTGAGATTGAGAACTGTCTGGCGTTCCCATAACGGCAGAGACTGTAAAGACGTGCTTCACTTCTTTGCTGCTAGGAGTAATCTGTAAGGTAGCAAAACCAGGCTGGACTGGAATAGATGCTGATATATGACCTCCTGAAACAGAAGATGATCCATGGCCTACTGATGACGGCTGTTTACTGGCTGAAGGGATCTCGAGACCCTTAGGAAAGGCATAGGTAATGATGCTGGAAGCTATCACAACCAGTAGTGCAAGTGTTAAGAGAACCCACCACGGCTTGGCAGATTTTGGATGAGGATGGCGTATAGCATGTGCGATTGCTGGTAGCGTGTCATTTACAGGCTGTCTCACCAATTCATCTGCCATACTCAGTGGTATATTCATATGCATTACCTGCGGAGGAGTCTCCACAGGAGTAGGAAAGCCAGTTTGTGAAGGTGATATCACAGGATAAAAGTTTGGTGGGGCGCTATGCTGTGGCTGCCCTGGAACATCTTGTCGCATTTCAGATAGCGGCGTTACAGCCATCAGGGCTGTACTGAAAGGAGATGGCAAGGAACTCAGCGGTAGAATGGTTGTAGGTAGAGAAGGAGCCGACGCCTGCATTTGACGGCAGGCCTGCTCAAATGCTCTGGCAAAGTCCTTGACAGTGGCGAAACGTCGCTGTGGATCTTTTGCCAAGGCAGAGAAAATAACTGCTTCAACTTCATGCGAAATGCCGGGAACAATTCCATAGAGCGGGTGAGGCGTTGCCACCATATGTTGGGTTGCAATTTCTAATAGCGAACCATGAAAAGGGCGATCTCCACTCAACCATTCATAGACAACAATCCCGAGAGCGTACTGATCGCTCGCAGGGCGCGGCTTGCCACTGACCTGCTCAGGCGCCATATATGCAATAGTACCAGCAACTTCTTTAGTCGTCTGAGAAATAGTGTCGTGGACAGTCTTAACCAGACCAAAATCGCTGAGTAATATCTTTCCATCCTCTCCCAGCAAAATATTTTCAGGCTTAATATCCCGATGCATCAGCTTTCTACTATGGGCATAGTACAATGCATCAGCTATCTGGTTTACATAGGATACCACATGCATGGGAGACAAACGGGTACCTTTAGGATGGGCCTGACGTAGAGTCCCATGAGGGGCATACTCCATCACGAGGAAAGGGACCCCGCCCTCTACACCAAAATCCAGGACACGTACAATATGTGGATGAATCAGGCTAGCAATCGTTCGTGCTTCGTTGCGGAACTGCTCTAGATTTGAGCCAACCAGACGCATCTGTAGCACTTTAACTGCTGCCAGCGTCTGTAGATGAATGTGCTCGCCAAGATAAACGTTGGCAAAGCCTCCTTGCCCTAATAAATGAACCAGACGATAGCTTCCTAGCTGTTGTCCAATATGGTCCTCCACATCCAACCTCCTTAACACATAGACAATCGCGACCGGATTTGTGTCTCCGAACCAGCAGAAAGCCAGTGTATCTTAACAGAGTTTATCAAAACAGTAAAGATTGCTAAAAATTAGCAGTGTGACTCAAAGTTTTACCCAGTTGCAGCAGAAATGAGTACAAAATTTTGTCAACCAAGATAGTAGAATTCTCATGCGTCCAATTGCAAGCAGAGCCATTGGAAAGTATTCTGGGTCATCGTACGAAAGCGGCCAAAAGAACTATCTTTGAGACGAGATTTGAAATTCTCAGCAAATTAACCGTAAGGTCATATCACATTATAACAATATATGTTATACTATCTAACCATAGGGTAGGGAACACCTTAGAATCTGAACAATCGCATCTACTATCGATGCTCTCTCGCCAATTAAGAAAAAGTTGTTGGAGGAAAAATCTATGTCAGAAGAAATCGCACTATTTATTGATTTCGATAATATACGTTTCAGCATGCTTAATATCCAAAGGCATGAACCAGATCCCCAGGAGCTTATTGCTGTAGCTCGACGTTATGGCACGATCATGGTAGCTCGCGCTTATGCTGATTGGTCACGGCAACCAGAAACCTTCAAAGGAAGTTTAACGGCTGCAATGATTGATCGCGTTGACTGTCCTGTCAAACTGCGCCAACGTCTTCGCTTCGGCTCCGCTTATGATGGGTCTACTCCCCAGGGAGCTGGACACAACTGGTCAGGAAATATTCTCCCTGAAAGTCTGTCACAGAGGTATAGCGCTGCGGGGGCACGTACTGCACCACTCCCTGGAGAATTCTCTGCAAGAGGATGCCCAGCGAGATGAGCAACGACCTGAAAAGAGAGAGGCCGTAGCGGAAGACCTGCCGTACCCATCGGATCAATCACACACTCAAAAAATTGCTGGCCAGTCATTCCCAATTGCGACGACAGCGTTACAAGAGGGTGATGTAGAACCTCTTGAAGATCCTTTCACAACCCGAAGAAATACCGAACACTTGTCGGCAGTCTCTCAGGAAAGTAGCAATCCCGTTGGTCATAACATACCTGACACGCCGTCTTTCGGCAGATACACTCCAGCACATCTTCCTGGGATTAACACCGGGGGGATGAGTACGTTAGTCCAAAGTACTGTTGACTTGAATATGGTAATGGACATTATTGAAACTGTCTTTGACCGTCCTAGTATATCCACGTTTGTTTTAATGACAGGCGATAAAGATTTCACACGCATCTGTGCCCGTCTAAAGCTACGTTTAAACAAAACGGTGATTATCGTAGGTGTTCCAGGAACCGTTAGCCGAGATTTGATAAGCAGTGCCAGTCAGTTTGTACCGCTCATGCCACTCTCTAATACTCCAGAGCTTTCATCAATGACTGCTGAATTGGCACCCCTTGGTGATATAGAAAACCTTCCCACAAGAGTGATGCCAGCGATTGGCTCTCCCGAGGCTAATCAACTCTATGAAGGTTTATCAGATGTGCCATCAGTGCCTATGGTAGATCCTCTGGATCCTCTATTCTTGCAGTTCCTTGACTACATTGACCGCAATTGGCCTTTGCGCACAACTTCGAGCATTGCTCATTTTCTTGGTGATCCTTTCAATCCCAAAAACAGATTTCGTGGCCGTTTTACTAAAGACACAGCTCGTGAGCTTTTGCACATTTGTGTTCATGAAAGGATTCTACTTGTGCACACAGGTGCAACTGGTATACCAGAGCTGTATCTGAACCGTGCGCATCCTGAGGTTGCTGAAATACTCAAACACTTTTGATACATAAGAACCCGCCGTAAACTACAGGATATCAGTTTCGGTAGATGAGGTGGGTTTCGTTAGTTCCAGCTATTGTAAAGTGTTACCGCATGTAAATGACATGAGTTTCTCCTCATTGCTAGTGGCCTTTCTAACATAAAGGTAGGCAGGGAGGAGTGCCCCCGGTTGTTGTGCTATAATAGGATAGTATTCTAGACGCAGATTAGAGCTATACTGTCAACGGTTGCATAATGAGATGAGATTCCCAGATATGACCTTTGATGCTCTGCCTTTGATACTGTATCCTTCTCTTAAGGGTGCGGCTTTTCGTGACCTAGACTTGAGCTTGAAACTCTCGCTTCGGAAGGCCAACCCTTAGCCAAAGATACAATATCCTGCCTTTTGCAAGGATCGAGAGGGGGAAACTGTGTGGATTTGCCGAATGATTGGGTAGCGAAAACCGGCAACGAGTTGCGCAGAATGGAGAAGGGGTTACAATATATCTCGCGCTTGCTCCATGAACGTACCCGTACTCTCGAAGTAGCCGTTGAGGGCAAGTATGCCAGTGAGATGAGTGATCCTCGAGTTCGCTTGTTAGGTGATGCTCTTTATATCGGCAATCTGGTTGATCGACATCTGGCACAATTCAATATGGATATGCGGCGAGTTCTGCAAGGTTTGCCCAAGCCATCAGAGGATAAGTCTTCCTTTGAACCGTTTCCTGCCTTGATACCTCATTCTTCTAGCAGCGAAATCAACAGCGAAGTGTTGACAACTAGCATTGCCCATCTCAAGCAGGAAGGAGGTGAACGGGAGACACTGAATGCACTGGAGACGCTCTATGATATTGCCCGTACCCTCAATTCGACGCTAGAATTTGATGAGGTCTTACGCTTGGTGATGGACCGCGTGATTACGTTTGTTGGTGCTGAACGTGGTTTCCTGACGCTGGTAAAACCGGGTACGGACAAGCTTGAGTTTGCAATTGCTCGTGATCAGAATGCCCAACCCATAGCCGAAAGCGTTTTTGCTACTGCACCCATCAGTAGAAATACAGTAAAGCGTGTTATTCGTACGCGTGAGCCAGTATTGACCGCGGATACGCAGTCGGATGATGCACTTAAAGCGCAAGAAAGCATTCTGGCATATGGTATACGTTCGATTATGTGTGCGCCTTTGGTTGGGCATGGTGATTGTATAGGAGCTGTATACGTAGATAGTCGTCTCTCGGCCAAGATCTTCGCCCCTAAGCATAGTGAGCTGCTGCTGGCTTTCTGTAATCAAGCTGCTATTGCGATTGACAATGCTCGTCTTTTCCAGAAGATTAAACAAGATAAGCAATATATGGACAATATCTTCGGGTCCATCGCTAATGGTGTTATTACTACTAATTCAGATGGCATTGTAACGACGTTTAATGATGCTGCAAGTTTTATCTTGCGTTTACAGAGTGACGAGGTCACAGGTAAGCACTATCAGGAGGCGTTTGCATCATTGCCTCAGGTCGAATTGGTTGAGATGTTTAGTGATGCCTATCACCAACAGGAGGATAGTACCCTTATTGACCGTGCCATTGAGTGTTCTATCCCTGGACGTGAGCAGGATGGACTTATCTCCCTGAACTGCTATGTAAGATCGTTACGCAATGTGGATGGTACCTATATTGGTATGGTTGTTGTGATTGCCGATCAGACAGAATTGAAGCGTTCGCAGGCCAAGGCAAAAGAAATTCGTCAGATTTTCGAGAAATACGTTCATCCAAGGGTAGTAGAAGAATTGATCGAAAATCCGCAAGCCCTGAAACTAGGTGGTGAAACAAAGGAAATTTCGGTGGTATTTGCCGATATTCGTGGCTTTACACGTTTGAGTGAGTGTATAGCCCCTGAAGAAGTAATGAATTCTTATTAATCGCTATCATGCGCTCATATGTGATGCTATCTGGGAAGAAGAGGGGACCTTAACCTCATTCCAGGGGGATGCGCTCATGGCGATTTTCAATGCGCCATTGCTGCAGCAAGATCATGCATTGCGAGCAGTAAGAGCAGCATGGAAGATGCGTATGGCTGTGATAAAGCACCAGAGTTCGTTGCCGCAGGAAGCTCATATTTCATTTGGTATTGGTGTCAATACGGGCCTAGCAACCGTTGGCAACGTTGGTGCGCTACAGCGTTTGCAGAATTACACAGCGATTGGCGACGTCGTGAATGTTGCATCTCGCCTGCAGAGCAATGCAGTAGACAATAATATCCTCCTCAATGATACGACATATGCTCAGGTTTATCGTTATGTGCAGGTGAGTCTGCCTTTTGCTTTGCCAGTTAAAAACAAAAGTGTCCCGCTTGTTGCTCGTCGACTGCTAGGTTTACAAATGTCTCTCTAGCAGTCTCTGCGAGTCTAAAGGGTTTTGCGCAGTACAAAGCCCTTTTGATCGAATTCTGATGAAGTTGAACCATTCGTATAGGTGGTGGGCGTGGTAGTTGTCCTCCTGGGTATTGAGCATGATCCGTGTAACCTGTGCCTTTTTGAAAAAGCGAATGGCCTCGGCCATCAATCGTGTCCCTATCCCTTGTCGATTGACTGACGGATGAACCGCTATACGTATAAGATAGCCAGATTCATCGTCCACTGTGTTAAACTGGTAACCAACAATCTGCTTGTTCAGCTCAGCTACGACAAAGTAGGGATGGGTGGCTGCAATATCGCTAAAGATAGTGCTATTATAGCGCCACATCTCCTCAAAGCATGCCTCTTCAATAGCAAGTAATGCGGCTATGTCGCTGGCTGAATCTTGCTGACTTGACAGACGTACAGGGCGAATGTTCACTTGTTGGTTGCCTTCCGAGGGAATGGAATAGTCAGTTTTGTCGTACGAATAAAGGCGACGGCGAGGGATAAAGCCATCTTGCAGTAGAAGAGGCTGTAACCAGTCATCCTCTGTATCATTGCCCGAGTAGTGCAGGTAATAGACACCATGCATCAGCAAATGCAAGTAAAGAAATTCAAGGAGTGTGAAGAGGATGGTTACATAATTTTCACTTTCGGTCCAACTGACACCAAAGCCTCCAATCCATGCATTGGGAGCATTGACATTCTGTGAGAGTAGAAAGCCGTACATAGAGTCATCATGGAATATTCCTACCGCAGGGTAGTGTTCGAGCAACATCGGCAGTTCGGATAGGGTGAACCGCTGATAGGTGTATTCAGAGGTACGTAGTAGCCGTTCAATGGTGGGGACGTCGCTACTATTAAGTAAGCGTACCTGTTGTTCATGGCTATCTGACATAAGTTCTCTCAGGTCTCTGCTTTCTGGCTGTGTCTCAAGCAAGTTCACAGCCCTAGTGTCGATCGCTAGTCTGAGGTCCTTTGACCTCGTGCCGTAGCTTGGCAACATCTGCTTTCGGCGCATGGCGTGTACGGTAGCCAGTTAGTTGGTGAATGCGTCGCAGCTCAGAGATCAGAGCATCAATATTGATTCGATAGGGGAGTTGTGGGGCTGGGCCATAGCTATCAACCACGGCATCATCTCCTAGCAGAAGATTGATACAGGTGGCGATGCAACATGCTGTAGCTTGTTGCTCATATCCTCCCTCCAGCACAAATACCAGATGTCCCTGGCATAAGGCGTTGGCGAGATTGATAATAATCTGATTGAGCTTGGCAAAACCCGCAGTCGAGATGAGCATACCTGGGGGGAGAAGTCCAGTTGCGGCTTCTGTCTCTTTCCAATGTGCATCGAAGCCTGCTGAAATCAGCATTAACTGTGGCTTGAAGCGATCGGCAGCTGGGATCATTATCTGACGAAAAATTGCTTCATAAGTATCAAAACCAGCTCCGGCTGGCAATGGGACATTGATGGTTGTACCTAATGCTGATCCTTCACCTCGCTCATCCCAGTGTCCGGTACCTGGATAGAACGGTGCCTGATGAACTGAAAAGTAGAGCACGCGAGGATCATCATAAAACATTTCTTGTGTGCCATTCCCGTGATGCACATCGTAGTCGATAATCATCACACGCTCAAGACCATGCTGATCCAGAGCATATCGTGTGGCGACTGCGACATTATTGAAGATACAGAAGCCCATGGATGCTTCGGCAACGGCGTGATGTCCGGGGGGGCGTACGAGGCAAAAGGCGTTATCTATATCACCTTTCAGGATCGCATCGATCGCTGTGAGTGGTGCTCCAGCGGCCTTCAGGGCAGCTTGATATGATTTGGCCGAAACGTGTGTATCGGTGCCAAGAGCAAGTATCTCGTTGCATTCGGCAGCTTTCTGGCTGAGTTCTGCAACTTCCTGGATATATTCATGCTTGTGCACGGCTGCCAAATCCTCTTTAGTCGCAGCACGTGGTGACAGCTGTACCAAGCCATCTCGTTCCAGCCAATGTAAGCCTTCCAGATATTTGAAGGCCAATTCAACGCGTTGTGGCCTTTCTGGATGGCCTGTCGGTGTGAGATGTTCTAAGAATATGGGATCATAGATCAGAGCCGTGGTCATTATTATCCCTTAGCATCGGTGCCGTCTTCTTCTGAAAGCATCTTTGCACGTTCTTCTCGTAATTGCCTTATTAGCTCAATAATCTTGTTTTTAGCATCGGATTCTGGAAACAATCTCATCCTCTTCCTGCTCTTCAAGTTCTTCCTGAAGATCTTCGTGTCCGACAATCCTGTTTTCTAAATTGGCCTCGTATTTTTCCCGCTCTTCAAGTTCTGCTTGGAGAATCGCAAGGAGTTCATTTAACTCTTCTGTGTTTCCAAGGACACGGTACTTGTCTCCGACACGCATAGAGTAAATCATTTCCCTTTTGTTTATACATTTAAAGTGCAAGCCGGGATACCGTGTATCAAAGGCTAAATGCTCAAAGGCCCTATTCGTTTGCTTTTGAATCTGAGGGGGAAGCTGGTGAAACAAGTTCCAGAAATTTCATCTGTATAATAACTCTTCAATCTTCCTTAAAACTCCATTCCCTTGTTTTGCCTGCTTGGTGCTCTTTGCGTGCTTGTCTACTTTTCTCGACAATCCACTGCATGACGTGAGGCTGGCTGACGATTTTGTCCCATTCCCGCTCTTCAAGCTCTTTTTGGAGGGAATCAATCAGTGCCATCAAGTTATTCTTGGTTATCTTTTGGGTTGGTATTTGAGTTTGCATAGATTGCCTCCTTGAGTATTAGTGCCGAGCCAGTACCTCCCAACATTGGGAGGTACTTTCGCATGTATTATAAAACTTTTTTGACCAGATTGGGAATATCGAAAATGGTATCTGCCACGGGGACATTGGCGGCCTGCAAAGCTGCCACTTTACCCTGTGCTGTTCCAGTATTCCCAGAGATGATTGCCCCTGCGTGTCCCATGCGCTTTCCGGGAGGAGCTGTACGTCCTGAAATAAAAGCCACAACAGGCTTTTTCATCGTAGTTTTGATATATTCGGCTGCGTCCTCTTCGTCGCTCCCGCCAATTTCGCCGCACATCACGATGACTTTGGTCTGAGGATCATTTTCGAAGAGTTTCAGGTGATCAACGAAGGTTCGAGCCAATAATGGGATCGCCGCCGATACCAATGCATGTGGATTGCCCAATGTTTGCCTGTGTGAGCAGGGCAACGACTTCATATGTCAGCGTGCCAGAGCGTGAGATGAAGCCAACAGGTCCAGGCGTAAAGATCTCATAAGGGATAATGCCGAGCTTACCCTGTCCCGGTGTGCATAGTCCTGGGCAGTTTGGGCCGACCAGACACGCCCCTTTTTCGCGTACCACCAGCATAGCGCGTGTCATGTCCATCACGGGAACGCCTTCAGTGATACAAACAATCAGCTCAATACCAGCGCTAGCTGCTTCTATAACGGCATCAGCGGCCCCTGCGGCTGGTACAAAGATACAGGTTGCATTGGCATCCGTTGCAGCTTTGGCCTGGAAGACAGTATCAAAGACGGGAATACCCTCTATAGTTTGTCCACCTTTGCCCGGGGTAACTCCCCCAACGATGTTTGTGCCAGCGGTCTGCATGTTACGGGTATGGTATTGTCCCTCGCGTCCTGTGATGCCTTGCACAATTACCCGTGTGGTCTTATCTAGTAGAATACTCATGAATTTCTTATAGTCCTTTTTCCCTTTGAGCTATGGCTGCAACGACTTTTTCGGCGCCATCGCGCATATCCGTGGCCCATGCGAGCCCTGCATTTTTCAACAAAGCTCGTCCCTCTTCTGCGCCAGTACCAGAGAGGCGAACGATGATGGGCATGCCTTTAGGTAGTTCCTGCTGAGCTAGGATAACTCCCTTTGCGACTTCTTCGCCGCGAGTGATGCCGCCAAAGATATTGACCAGGATGCCTTTTACCTGAGGGTCGCGTGCCACAAATGTCAGTGACTTATGCATGATCTCTGCTTTGGCACCGCCGCCGATATCCAGGAAGTTTGCGGGTTTGCCACCTGAACGTGCCACCATATCAAGTGTTGTCATGACTAGTCCTGCACCGTTTCCGACGATGCCAACATTGCCATCGAGCTTGACATAGGTCAGGCCAGCCTGCTTCGCTTCGTGTTCAAGTGGATTAGCCTCTTCGGGCTCAGACCAGCTAGCATATTCTTTCTGACGATACAAGCCGTTATCGTCAACGACGATTTTTGCATCGGCTGCCAGTACCTTGCCGTCAGCTGTGTATGCCAGTGGATTGATCTCTGCGAGGTTGGCATCGCTCTCGATAAAGGCTTTAACAAGGCCTGTAAGAATCGCAGCTGCTTGTCTGAGGACGTAGCGTGGGAAACCCGCACGTGTCAAAATATCGAGTGCTTCAAAGGGTCGCAGGCCCCAACGCATATCGATTGGCTGTTTGACGATCTTTTCTGGTGTGGTCGCAGCAACTTCTTCGATATCGATACCGCCAGCGGTAGAGACCATCACGACAGGGGTCTGACTCTTGCGGTCGAGGATGATACCCAAGTAATACTCTTCTTTGATATCGATCTTCGAGGTGACGAGCACCTTTTCGACCTTCAATCCCTTGATATCCATGCCTAGTACTCGTGAAGCGGCAGCACGAGCCTGTTCTGGCGTGTCACCAAACTGGATACCGCCAGCTTTTCCTCGCCCACCGACATAGACCTGGGCTTTGATAACAGCAGGTCCTCCTAGTTCGCGGGCGATGGTTTCGGCTTCTTGTGGCGTGTAGGCAACGCGCCCGGGTTGCACCGGGATGCCGTGACGCGCTAGAATATCCTTCGCCTGATACTCATGAATTTTCAAATTGTTTACTCCTTATGATATGAGGTTGCAGAGCGTTGTGCGCTCTGTTTATTTTAGAAAAATTGTGCCGGGTATGCAACAAAAGTGCTAGTTGGGGTAGCACTGTCGCTTGCTGTTGCTTTGTATGTTGACATTATATGCGCCTTCTATGGAATGAGTCAATTTGATCGAGCGAATGCTATCGTTTTACTTTTTACTTTTGGCTCTCTGTCGTGGCCCATAGAGGCGCTCCGCAAGCGCTTCTACTGCTCCCATCACATCTTTGATCACTGGTTTTTGCTGGAAAAAGATGACCTCGCTAACAGTCTCTCGAAAGGCATCAGGAGTCAGTTTGAGTCCTTGATAGACCAGCAGAAGGAGATTTTTGCACTGGGCGGCTCGCACTTTAGCAACTTTTCTTTTCAAATATGTCTCATGCCAGAAGCCAACCAGCTCGATGATGATCTGCCGACTTTCATCATCCTTATCAACAAGCACAAAGTCCGGGACCATGACAGTGTCTCCCAATAGGAGAACAGTACTCTCGCGCTTAAGTATCCAATGGCTTCTTTTCCCGCCAAACTTCTCCTCAAACTCTTGAGCAAAGTTTCGCTCCAAAGCAGAGTCAAACTCTCCGCTTTTTTTGAAGTGTGTATGAAGTGAACAAGTCTCATTACGATTTCGAATATGTGATTGGTCAAGCCCTCCTCCTGTTACTGTCGATGCTTCCTTTCGTCTTCATAAGAGAGAAACAGATTTCTCGCGTATCTGTGCATCAAGGAGGACAAAGATGGCATTGCTTGGCACACCAGCGCCTCATGAGAAACTGGTATCCTATCAACGCTGCATCCAGCGTATTCATGCCCGCTGGTCGGCATTCCTGGAAAAGCGTCTGCAACGACTCAAGCAGCAAGAGCGAAGAGGAAATGCTCCAGAAAAAGTATCCGAGAATATTGTTGAAGACTTGTTGACTGAGGTCCTAGATTGGGAAATTGCCGACCTCAATCACCAGATGGATTATGCTGATATCGTGCTAACTAAAACGGGTGTCAAACACCTGCTGGTGGAGACTAAACGGCCTGGAGCACTGGCCTGGAATCAACGTGCTGTTGAGAAAGCTTTAGAGCAGGCAGTACGCTACACTTCTAAGCAGCAAGTCAAGTGTGTGGCGATCAGTGATGGCACGATGCTCTATAGCGCCAATTTTTCGCACGGGGGACTGGAAGACCGTGTCTTTGTCTCTCTGGCTGATCCAATACCTCCGCTTGATCTCTGGTGGGTCAGCGTTCATGGCATCTATCGCCCACACAGCATTGCACAGGCTACTCATGCACGTCTACTGCCGCAGGAAAACACGTCTGAACCTTGTCTGGGTGATGTTAGCGACCAGCTGCTGCATCCCAAATACAAGTTACCAACGTCCTGCTTTGCCTATGTCGGCAATCCATCACAGCCAAGTACCTGGAAGTTGCCATATCGTCTCAGCGATGGTAGTATCGATGTGAAGCGCTTGCCAAAGGCTCTTCAGGCTATCCTGAGCAATTATCGTGGCGTGAAGACTTCCAGCATACCCGAACAGGATATTCCCGCTGTACTTCTGCGCCTTGCTGCTGGTGCGGAGAGTATTGGGAAGATGCCTCACCAGAAAGCGGATACGGCGGAGGTGTACCAGCAATTGGCTGATGTGCTGAAACAGTTTCGGTGAGTAGGGGCTAGGTCTCACAAATGGGTCAGCCAAAAAGAAAGTTGCATCTTAGGAGGGAAAAGAGATGTCTTCTGATATTCAGTCAACAAAAAATTCCGTTTATACTCAGTCTTCATTCGAGGAAAGACTTCCTAACGATTTTAATACTTATTCATCCACTATAGCGCATTATCAGGCAGCATTTGCTCGACATGAAACCTTCCATCCTCGTTTTGGTTGGATAAAAAAAGGATTTGATCGGACATGCCAAAATGGAAAAGTCTTCTTGAGAGAAGATGCAACGACTCTATTTGGAGTTGGAAAGAATATGGTTCGATCTATTCGTTACTGGTGTACAGCATTTAAGGTTTTGGTAGAAATGCAGGAGAAAAGTAGTCGTGCTAGAGAGAACCTTGCTACTCCGTTTGGAGCAAAATTACTTGCAGATGACGGCTGGGATCCTTACCTCGAGGATCCTGCATCTCTCTGGTTGCTTCATTGGTATTTGCTAAAACCTCCTTGTTACGCAACTACTTGGTATTTCACCTTTACTTGTTTCAGACGTCCTGAATTTACTTTTGAGAGTCTACTGAGCGCCTTGGCAGAATATGTCCGCCAACAATTCCCTCAACAAAACGTTGCAGAGTCTTCACTTCAAAAAGATATTGCCTGCCTATTACACATGTATAGTGTATCTAAAAATTGTATTGGCGCTATTGAAGATATCCTTGATAGTCCGTTTACGACGTTGGGTCTGATTTCAAACTGAGAGTGATGAAAAGCATTATTCCTTCCATATCGGCTACAAAAGCACGTTGCCAGCAGAAATCATTGTTGCTGCTTGTCTTGAATTTGCAGAGAGTTTTGGAAAAGGCGAGAGAACGATTTCAATTCCACGTCTACTGTATGAAGATGGCAGTCCTGGCACGATTTTTAAACTTACTGAAAGTACTCTTTCCGACGCTATTGAGCAGATTGCACGAAAGAATCAATGCATCTCTCTCAAGCACGGCAGGCATTATCCAACTTGCCTTTACACAACAGCCAGCTATTTTGGCAGAGGCTCTTTTAGATCAGTATTATCAGCATGAATGGTAAGAAACAGGCTATGAAACAGAAACTTTCTGATATTATTTCATTGAGGCGTCGATACACTCGGTCCATTAATCTCGAACGAGATCTCACTGTTATTGATAGTGTTTTAGGCTATGTTCCTACATCTTGGGCACTTGATGTTTGTGACCGGATTATGCGCTCACTTACAGCTCATAATTCTATTCGTGCATGGACCATCACAGGAGTGTACGGAACAGGGAAATCAGCTTTCGCTCATTTCTTATCAGCTCTCATTGCACCAAAAGGTGATCCCATTTATTCCAATGCATGGACGATTTTAGAACAACATCTTGGCTCTCATCATTCCGCAGTACTTCATTTGAGAGATCATCTCCCGGAAACTGGATTTATCCGAGCCGTTGCTACTGCTCAAAGGGAACCTCTTGGATATACGATTATCCGAGCCTTGCGTCGTGGGGGTGAACTTGTCTGGCCCTACCATTTTGAAGAGCAGCAAAGTGCTTCCATGTTTGCGTGCTTCGAAAAGAAGATGCAGAATGGTCAAAGAATTACAAACCAGGAAATACTTCGTTGCATCCATCAGATTTACCAAGAAACTCATATGGGTATAATGCTCATCATTGACGAGCTAGGTAAAGGTCTTGAACACGCTGCCTGGCATCAGGAAAGCGATGACCTCTATTTACTCCAACAACTTGCAGAACTACCAGCTGATGATCAATCTCCCAAAGTATTTGTCCTTGGTCTTTTACATCAGTCATTTACCGAGTACTCACAAAAACTGACCAAGACTCAACGCAACGAATGGAGCAAAATTCAAGGACGGTTTGAGGATATTCCATTTACATCCTCCAACGATCATATGCTGCATCTAATGAGCCAAGCAATTGATCATTCAAAAGCACAAGAATTCCTGCCCCTTCTGAATACATGGGCTAGAACTTGGCAACAGACACTCTCTAATGGTGGCTTCGATCAAGAGAGATTTTCAATTGATGATTTTATTAACCTTTATCCACTCCATCCTCTTACAGCATGCACACTGCCAATTTTATGTAATCGATATGCACAGAATGACCGCTCGCTTTTTACTTTCCTTACAAGCTATGAACCTCACTCCTTTACGTCATTCTTGCAAGAAACTCCCTTACAGGAGACACAACTAGCAACTCTTAAATTGCACCGTGTCTATGACTACTTCATTGAAACCTCTAGCATCTTGAACTCAGCAAACATGTCAAACCAAAGGTGGATAGAGGTTCAAGGACGAGTTATTGATGCTCAGCATTTAGACACCGATCTTGTTATGACCCTGAAAACCATTGGGATTTTAAATCTCGTTGACTCCGTAGGAGTGTTACGAGCAACACCACAGATCGTTATTCAGGCATTATCCGAAGATCCCACTGATGATCAAGAGGCTCAACGTTGGAGGCATGCCATTGAAATGTTGATCAAACGAGGACTCGTTACTCACAGAAAACAACTCGATGAGTTACGCATCTGGGAGGGATCAGACTTTGACATTGAGCAAGCCATTCTATCAACACTCTGAAAAAGAACAATCTTCACTTGCCACTTTCCTGACTCGAGCACATCCACTGCCACCACTCATAGTTCAAAGGCATAGCTATCAAACAGGGACACTCCGGTATTTTGAACGTCGCTACATCAGCACATTTGAAGATCTTGCCCATATTGACACCTGTAATCTTGACAGCGATGGGATCATTGGCTATTGGTTAAATACTGCGCTTCCAGAACAATGCCCAACGTCTACTGCTGACGGAAAACCCATTCTTCTCCTGTGTGGAACGAATATTGAGAAGCTGACAACAATAATTCGTGAGGTTGCAGCTCTTACAACTATTGAGGCAACAACCCCACAGCTTCAGAGCGATGGAGTAGCAAGAAGAGAAGTTCGTCAAAGGCTCACACAAACTAAACGTCTTCTCACAGACCTTCTCGCACAGTCATTCTTCTCAGGAAAAGAGGAAGTCCTTTGCTCATCTCGCGGGACACTTCTCCATCTTAGAACACTCAAAGATCTTCAGCACCTTCTCTCAACACTCTGCGACCAGATCTATTCCAAAACACCAGTCTTGTGGAATGAGTTGATCAATCGGAGAGAACTTACCTCTCAAGCAGCAAAAGCCAGACGAGAGCTGATTGAGGCGATGCTCAGCAACACCCATCAGGAACGACTTGGACTTGAAGGAAACGGACCAGAAAGCAGTATTTATATGTCTTTGTTGCATCATTCAGGTATTCATCGCTACGTTCAAGGACAATGGTGCTTTATCCAGCCATCTGACCCAAGTATGCTCTTTGTGTGGCAAGCTATCGAACAATTTTGTACAGAAGCACGTACACACCCCAAAACACTGGATCATCTTTATACCTTGCTTGAGTCACCTCCATATGGAATAAAAAAAGGAGTTATCCCTATTCTCATTATTGCTGTTCTATTACACCGTGAGGATGACATGAGTGTCTACCTCGATGATACATTTCTCCCACTTCTAGGTAGCGAGCATGTGGAATTGCTTGTGAAACAGCCACACCGCTTCGCAGTCAAACACTTTGAGATTGTAGGATTACGCACTCATGTCTTTAAAGAACTTGTCCTCCTCTTCCGACGACCGTCGTCTTCTGCAACATCATCAGTACGAAATAGCACTGTTTTGAGTATTGTGAAACCACTCATTCAATTTGGAACTAATCTTCCAACATACACAGTAAAAACCAAACAACTGAGCAAAGAGGCAATAGCAGTGCGTACTGCTATTAAAGATGCACGAGAACCAGATGAACTGCTCTTTACTACCCTTCCACAAGCTTGTGGACTCAAACCAATCAGCGCAAATGAAGAACAAGATGTCTCACAAATTCAACAATTCAAAGAAGTACTCATCCGTTCACTTCAGGAGCTACAACTCGCTTATCAACGCTTACTTGAAAAATGTAAATATTTGCTTTATAATATTTTTACCGTCACAAGTGATCTTGCTAAAATTAGAGAAGATCTTTGCGTACGGTCTCAGTACCTAAAAGATAGCTGTATTGAGCCGCAGATGAGTAGCTTTCTTCTTGCGGCTATCAATGATACAGGAGATGAACGGGAGTGGTTAGAAGCACTACTCATGGTTATTGCTGATAAACCAGTGGCATCGTGGAACGATGAGGACATGACACTTTTCGAGGTCCGCTTAAGTGATCTTGCACGACGTTTTACTCATCTAGAAGTAATTCAAAAAGAAATTCATCAACGGGCACCTTCAGGTTTTGAGGCACGTAGAATTACTATTACGCATCCAGATGGATACGAAACACACCATATTATTTGGCTTAATCGTGAGCGTCAAACTCATATTGAATCGATGGTTGAAGATATTTTTAACAATCTGTTCATTCACCATAATGAGCAGATTCAGCAAGAGCTTATCACTGCACTCGTTGAAAGGGTATTTAATCCAGAACAACAACGAAGTGCTTACTATTCTCTCAAAGGAGGAGAAGAAGTTTAATCATGGTTGCAAAGCAAGTCAGACACATTCTTGGTTTATCAGGGGGGAAGGACAGCACGGCATTAGCAGTGCTTATGCACAAAAAAGTCCCACAGATGGAGTATTTTTTCTGCGATACTCATAAAGAACTCCCAGAAACGTACGAATATCTTGACCGTATTAAAGCTCGCTTGGGAATTCCCATTACCTATTTAAGTGCCGAGCGAGGCTTCGATCACTGGCTTGATATTTATGGAGGTTATCTTCCTTCGCCAAAAGTGCGTTGGTGTACGAGAAAACTCAAGATTGTTCCCCTCGAACAATTCATTGGCAATGACGAGGCAATTAGTTACGTTGGTATTCGAGCAGATGAACAACGTGATGGTTACATATCGACCAAACCGAATATAAAGGCTTTTTATCCATTCAAAGAAGCAGGTCTAGTACATGCTGACATCCTTCGTATACTTGAGGAAAGCGGTATTGGTCTTCCTAACTACTACCGATGGAGAACGCGTTCTGGATGCTTCTTTTGTTTCTTCCAAAGAAAGTATGAATGGGTGAAATTAGCAGAGGAGCATCCTGATTTTTTTGCAGAAGCTGTGAAATATGAACAAGAGCATAGCGATGGTAGAAAGTTTACTTGGCTTCAAGGAGAAACACTCACCGCGCTCCTTGCAAGGAAAGATAGCATTTTTGCAGAACATGAGAAATCACTTGCTCGTCAACAGCAACTCAAATCGAACAAGACACTAGCCCAAGCACTCTCAGAAGTGCTCGATGACGAAGATGATAGTCTTCCCTGCCTTATTTGTCATTTGTAAGCGATCTATTTGATGATGATAGACTTTCTCAGTTTATTTTTTCTCTCATCATCATAGCATAGGCCTGCTTTATGTAGATGCATATTTGCTTTGTAAAGATGACGAGGAAACATCATGGCTTTTCCTGATTCTCCATGGATACGCTTTTTCCGGCAATATGGACCGGTATCAACCAATGAAAATGCATTTGATGAGCATATCCAAAAATGCTGCGCGAAACAGAAAAATGCGAGCAGTTTCTTTTGATGCAGAGTATTTGGATGAATTAATAGCTAATTTCAAATCAGATCATCCTGTATCAGTAATTTTAACAGGAGCTGCAGGAGATGGAAAAACGTATTATTGCCGTCAGATTTGGGAGGCTCTTGGAGGTTCTCGTTCTTTATGGGAAGAAAAGCGTGAAATAAATGTCTTATCATTATCCAATCAGCAAATGATCATCATTAAAGATTTAAGCGCTATCTCATTAGAAGATGCGCAACGTATTCTTCCTCAAGTAGCAGAAAGTATTATCAATCAAGATACTGAACGAGTCTACCTCATTGCAGCTAACGACGGGCAGCTTATGGAAAGATGGAGAGAAATTCCATCTAGTTCGCTCATTACTTCTGCTCGTCGGTCAATAGAAAATCTTCTTGTTAACGAACAAAAAGAACAGGCGGGAGTCTACTTACGGCTTTATAATTTGAGCCGACTTCATATTCGAAACATTTTTCCTCGTATTCTTGATGCTATTCTTCAGCACGAGGGATGGCAAACATGTGAACAGTGCCCATTTCGCCAACCATCTGATGCAACAAAACAATGTCCCATTTGGGAAAATAAAGAGCGTGTAGAAAGAGATGAGACCACCCGAACGCGATTGATTCAATTGCTTGAACTTTGTGAATTGAATAATGTGCATCTTACGGTCAGGCAATTGCTCTTACTTGTAGCAAACATGCTCCTTGGTCATCCAGATGCCAAAGAACATCTTATGACTTGTAAGGATGCCATACGCATTGTCAATGATGGAACCACTGCTTTAGGGAGTATGTACAGAAATATCTTTGGGGAAAATTTGGGCAAGAGGCGTCGTCAATCCAGAGAGAGAGAAGTTTTCACCGCTTTAAACCGTTTTGGTATTGGAAATGAAACGAACAGCCGCATTGATAAAATGCTTATCTTTGGGAAAGATGATCCTGACCAACTGGCCTCCTATCAGCGTTTTGTCCTCAATGATCCCTATTATGGAGCAGACCATACCTATCAGAGTCAACAAACAGCATATCTAGAAGGAACAACAGATGATGACGGAGAAAAGTTTCTCTCTATGCTACGAACTCAACGACAACGCTTGTTCTTTACGATAGCCTACGATGCAGAAAAAGAGATGAAGTTATGGAGCTTAACAGTCTTTCAATATGCAGGTGAGTATCTCGAAATTGTTCAGCAACTCCGTCAAGAAACAACAATTGCCTCAAAAGCAACCCTCGCTCGCCTGATTCAAGGGCTCAATCGTATCTTTACAGGTCTTCTTGTACGCGAGACAGATCGACTGATTTTGGCGACCTCAGGAAGTTATTCACGAGCACGAGTTTGTCATATCTTGGAAGAATATGTTTCGGTGACAAAGAAACAGGGACAACAAGTCGTCCTTAAATTTGATTCCTCTCGGTTCCCTCTGCTTATTGTCTCTCTGGGAAAAGCTGAACAAATGAAAATTCCCTTACGGCTACAACTCACACGGTTTGAATTTCTCTGTCGTGTTGCTGATGGCGTATTGCCTAGTAGCTTTTCCCGAGAATGCTACGAAGATATTCTCTCCTTCAAGACCAAGCTGCTGCGCCAACTTGATTATCGAAGACGAATTGATGAGGATGATATTGAGTCTGAGCTAGAGTTGAAAATGATTTATCTTGATACAGATGGGGACATAAAGGATAGCACCTTGGAGGTACAATTCTCATGATCGCAAAATTCAATAAAACCAAGGATATTGAAGTCGATATGCTCGTTGATGAGGAGATATGGGGTCACCGCATCTATAACGAGCAGACACCATGGCTGTGCTTTCTCGAATTTTTAAGTGTCCTCTATTCAGAATATGATTCAGATAGAGCATTCAAGGAAATTGAACCCAATTCGCTTGGCTATATTCCACAACATCGGTTGTATCTACGCAATATTCTTTTTAATAGTCCACGCCTCGTGGCTGTCATGAAAGAGACGAACAATGATGAAGGTCGCTGGCAGAGATGGTTTCAATACATGAAAGATGACTGTGCTGGACTTGGCAGCGGCACTGATTTTCACTATCTCAAAAAGCGTTTTGACAAATTTTCGGATTTTGTTAAAGTCGTCGATTTCCTTCGCAGTACAGCTATTGAGGGGGATAGCAACAAACGCTGGAGTTCTAAATTTGTCTTCCCTTATGGGCCAGCATGTCTCTACGAAGATCTGAAAGTCTCTCAAAGAGATACCGTTACCAACGATCGGCGCTTTTTTGCTCGTACAGGAGAACTCCTTTATCTCATGCTTTGTCGCAGTGGAAAAGGTCAAGAACTTCTAGAGTACTTCGAACCAATGCTCTTTAAAGAACATAATAAATGGAACAGAATCGTAAAGGCTCTTCAACCTGATGGAGATCAAGAGCCCTTCCAACAGAAAAAGAGAGAAGGTGCATATCTCCCTGTTGGAACAAGAGGTGAATACCAAAATCTTGCCGATGATTGGTTACACATTCTTCGTTGTGCTATGCCTGGTTATGATGCCCTTCCACATATGGTAACTATTATGGGTTTACACATCATTCTCTACATCTTGAATCAGGCGCGTGAGGTACTACAACGGCCCTCTATCACATTTGTGCTGGAAATCATTGGTCCAGATAAGAATAGTGTTCATCAACTAGCAATTGAGTCATTTCGAGAGAATAATCGGCTTACACAGCAAGCTATTGGAGCCTATATCGACCAAAAAATAGCATCATCTCAATGGCAAGCAGTAGTGAGCAGCAATGATATTGAGAGTAGTATTACTCTATTTACAGAAGATTTTGCTTGGGAGGGAGTCAAAGAGATAGATAGGAAGAAAACTGTAGAACAAATCATTAGCGGATTCAAAGAAGATACCTTCCGCCGCCATCAACAACATCTAGAGAAGGTCCATGGAACTTGGGGAGGTGCAATCGGTCTCTCATCGAGACGTAATAGTAGGAATACTCGTTATACGCCCAAAGATATATTGCTGAGGACATTGGTCTTATGTACCGTTTCTGACAGGATGGAATTTCAAGAATTCCTCCAAACGCTTTATGACAAATATGGCTTTATTATTGGATCTAAGCAAGCTCTCATGTACTTCGATGCTAAAAAAGCGGAACAAGACGATTTTTCGATGAATGAGAAAAGACTTGAAGATCGTCTTGCGAGTCAAGGGCTACTTAAACGTCTTTCGGATGCATGTGCTTATGTTGAAAACCCATTCTCCCAGGAGTTGCAATCATGAAGACACATCAATTAATTGGTCTAGTCGCCGCTGAAATTATTAAACAATCTCTACAAACACGAGAAGAAAATGGTAGTACTGTGGCTCGGTTTCTCCTTGATCGACTGACACGGCCACAAGTTGCAGAGATCTGTCGCCAAATTCTTGCGGACCCAATTCTCAAAAGCGCAGTTGAAATCAAAATTCCTCGTGTGTTCTCCAATGATGAGCATTTACCAGACTCTATTCTCACTGACCAACGAACGACCTATTGTCGCAATGCCAGTTGTGATAAACCAATACTTCTTCTTGCCAATAATGACGATGACCAAAGACAATCACTGGGTGATCTTCCATCACTCAATGTTAAAGAACTCAAATCTCAAATCAAGCTATGGGTAGCTATAGCGAGTCGAGGTCTTCCTTTGACAGATGACCTCAAAATGCAATGGGTGAAGGCCCTGACCGGACTTCAACAAGCAAACGAATATACTTTGGAAATGTTTGCTGACTATGTTGTTCATGTTCGTATCTGTATTGAACAAGAACAATTGCCGCTTATAGATGCTTTGGGGTATGCACTTCAAGTGCTGGAAATTCCGAGAGATACAGGCTATTTTCAATCAATTCCAGATAAAAACCGTATGAACGTTAGTAAATGGCAAAAGTTGTATCTAGATGCAATAACTAAACGAGCCTGCCTGTTACGTAAGCATTTACCCAATCAACAGCGAATTGATGATGACGACCTCCGCAAACAATTTAATACTGTTCGAGATGAGATCAATTCAGATGCTTATGAGGTTATTGATCGCTTCCTTATTGCTCCCGATGATTGGACCCCAGAAAGCGCCCAGCTGGCTCAATTCGAATGGGAGAAAGATGGCATTAGTGGGCTCTTCACAGGGTTACGAACGAAGAAAGTTGATTTAGCAACGGAAACGAAAGAATTATTTGAGAACGAAGATCCTGATGCATTGACACAAGAAGATCGCCTTTATCTCGACAATGTCTCAAAACGCCGTACGCGTGAGCCAATCGATGAGGATAAGGAATTTTATGACCGCCATCATCTCACCTTGGACAAAAATCGTCAACTCAAAGCCAAATGGGATAAATTTGTCTACGGCAAACCTATCAAGTGTACCGATTTCCTTGTCGGTTTACTCGATTGCATAGAACGCCTTACTAGGCAATCTGGTGGTGCTCAAAAGAAACATCGATTCGTGGTGAAGACTCAATATGAAAAAGGGAGGGGCAAATGGATCAATACACTTAACCATGACGTTGGTATGTATTTTTGTACCCGTTATCGTGGCCTTGATACATTAACCCAGCCCTATATCGATTGGCAAACTTTCTGGCTCTTTGAATATGATCGGCTCATAGATGAACAAAAAAACAAAGACAAATCGAAAGGCGAGAAGTTTAGCAAGAACATTTCCAAATCTCGAGAGGCGACACAGCTTAAGTTTCATGTCAGTCTCATCTATTCTATCAATGGCAGAACAGAGACAGAGACAACACAACTCATTTGGAAATGTAATCCAGCGGCCATTGGTATGGAACTCAATGACGATCTCAGTCGTCTGAGTGAGAAACCATTCTTGTTAACTTCTGTCAATCGTGAGCCGGTCAGTAAAAAAGGTCATCTACAAGAAATCTCTCTGGATGATGTAAGTACACTCGAAGCTGCATTTGGACAAGATAGGGGCTCACTTGTCAGTGTCTTAACCAAGGCTACAGATGTCGTCAAGCTCTTACATACAAAATTACAAGAAGCATATAAAGATGGGAGACTCTCTCAAGAGGATATAGATGCTATCAAACAAGCGTGGATTATTTTTGCCGAGATCTATTCTCGAGCAATACAAGCTTTTGCTGGATCAGATGGGATTGCAAGTGACGACCTTTTGAAACAAGCTGATACTTATCACAATTTGCTACAAACACTCCAAAACCACGCTTCTGGAGATAAGAATCGCGCTGATTTGTGGCATCCAATTTTAGGGATTGGTACAGTACGTATTCTAGGCAGGAAACCTGCTGCTATTATTGCACCTTGGCATCCACTCCGGCTTCTTTCTATTGCAGTAAAAGCACGACAAATTGCTCATTTTGTGCAATATCTTGTTGAAAATCCACAAGTAGAATTTGGAGATGATCGCCTATTTTTCTTCCATCTCAAGAATGATATGACTCATCCTTACTATCCAGAAGTTACTGTGGGCTTCCAAGGACAGCAGCCAAAACTCCTCGGTCTATCTGACACAGTCAATGACTATAGTCTGATGGAACTTCCCCTGAGGGATACAGTTGATCAGACCACCAATGAAAATCCATATGAGGCCTCAGAAAAGGTCCGAGATGTCATTCAGCGCTATCTTGAGTTGCAGCCTCACAAGCGGTCAAGTATGAGTCTTGTCCTCTACAATTGTGACTCAAAAGGCCTTCCAATGGCAGTAGTAGATAAACTGACCTCTCTCTATGATGACAAAGCTTCCAACGAGGTCTGCTGTCAAATCATCCTGCGACACCAGGATACCCAAAAACTCAGTGAACTCTACGAGAAAATGATTGATAGTGTAGAAGCTGATCCTGATGCCTTTATTCCAAGTGAGTCAGAAAATGATTTCATGTCACGCTTGCGCATTGGAATCATGGCTACAGATGCCGAGACTATAGGGTCATCTCAAGAAAAGACGGCAGACATCGTTTTCTTACAAGATGTCATTTCTCGACAAGCACAACTTGTATGGATACCAGCACCGCAAGACCCGAGTCCTCCTCAACCTTTTGAACATTTTCCCGCTCGTTGGTCGCGTCGGCACCCTACAGCACAAGGTGATATGCGTTCAACAGTCTACCTTGTCTGCCCAAACCAACTAGCAGTTGGTACAGTCTATCTTGATATCATTCATGACGTTGTTAGTGAACAACCTGAAAAAGGCAAACACTTTCTGCCAGCAAGGCAGGTGTTATTCCAGGATGAGGTAACGCAGCGCATCTTCCAGGAAGTACATCAAATGGGAGAATGGGTCGTGAACTATGACGATCTCCTAGAGAAAAGGTCGCTTCAACATCAAGGCGTGACGGTGATTAAATACCAGCAAAATCGATCACAAGATCGCAATCTCATTATCTCATCAACATCATCCTTCCAATTGCTCCATGTCCTTGTGAAACAGCGCTTAGAGAAACTGAACCTGGGTGGTGATACAAACATAGATAGGCTAGCGAGCAAATGTATTGAGGAGGCAAAAGCGATTTCGGGAGATATTGTCCTACGAGCTGCTCGTAGGGGTGCCAATGCTAGTGAGCTTATTGGCCTTGTTCTCAGCAAACATCTCCTCTGCTCTGAGCTACAGACTGATGAGCCAGTAGGCTGGTTCTTCCTTGATGATTATGCGAACTGGCTAGGACAGGATGAGCAACAAATCGCCGATATCATGGCATTAGCATTGAGCCACAGAGATGGAGAACCCATTCTCAGAATTTTGATCACTGAGGCCAAATATGTAGAGACGAATGTCGCTGATGCAAGAAAAACGTCACAGAAGCAGCTCAAAGAAACTGTCAAACGGATTCAAGATGCTCTATTCCAACACAATCCAAGCCGTCTTGATCGTGATATCTGGCTTGCACGGCTGAGTGACCTTCTCATCGATGGAATCTTGGTCAGTTCTCGTCAAGCTATGGACATTCACCAATGGAGAGAGAAGCTTCGAAGAGGAGAGCTTCGAATTGAAGTAAAGGGCTATTCCCATGTCTTTGCCCCATTCGCTGACTCCAATATCATCAGCGAAGATGTACAACTAAAACTTTCTGGCATTCATGCATGTTATCAAGAAGTATTTAGACGCAAACAAGTCCAGGACCTCATCCTCTCTCTCTCTCGTGACAAATCATCGCTGCCAATCCGAAAGAGCATTGGTGATGATAAACCATGGCAAGAGCATTCTCCGCAACTGCCTGTCCCAGGTACTTTGTGGAAAGCACAAGCATCAAAGATTGCTGAGACGAAACAGAATAGTGCTATTCCTACACAAAATCCTGATATGCATCAGTATCAAGATATGAGCCATAGTAAAGAAGAAAAACCAGACGAAGGAGAAAAACATTCAGAATTAGCAACAGATATCCTCAAAGAAATACTGTCTCCTCCATCTCCTCTAGTTTCACCGGGAGTGCCGACTGCAGTGCAAACAAATACTGTACAAATTGCATCTCAGATCGTTATACACGAGAAGAACGACCAATGGAGCCGAGAAACTCTTGAAACATTACAGAGAGCATTGTTCAGCTATAGCCTACAACCAAAGATCTTAGGCTCACGTTTGACACCAAACGCTTTACTCATCAGACTTAAAGGATCTGATCGGCTGCGTGTTGAAGATATTGAGAAGAAAAAATCTGTCCTTCTCACTACCCATGGTCTTTCTATCTTGAACATTCTAGCTCAACCAGGAGAAATTGTGCTCTCTATTGCTAGGCCACAGCGCGAAATGGTCTCATTGCAGGAAGTATGGAGACAAAGGGACCTCTTTGTCCCTCCTGGTGAGATAAATTTATGTTTTATCCTTGGTATCAAAGAGATGGACGGAGAAATTCTCTACCTCAATTTGGGTAAATCTCTTGATCATCTTCCAAACCATGCTCCTCACACTTTAATTGCAGGAACAACAGGAAGCGGTAAATCGGTGCTTATGCAAAATCTCTTGCTTGATATTTGTAAAACAAATTCTCCTCAATTTGCCCATATATACCTCATTGATCCCAAAAAAGGGGTAGACTATCAGCAATTACTAGGGTTACCCCATTTACAGGAGGGGATAATCACCGAGCAGGGACGAGCACAAGAAATGCTCTCTCTTCTGGTTGATCAAATGGAACAACGCTACGAGATATTGTCTAAATCGAATGTCAGCAATCTTATTGATTACAATCGTAAGGTGGAACCAAGCGAACGTGTACCTGTCCTTTGGCTTGTCCACGATGAATTTGCTGATTGGATGCTTGTCAACGAATATAAGGATGCAGTCTCTGCTTCTGTGCAACGCCTCGGAACTAAAGCAAGGGCAGCTGGTATTCACCTCATCTTTGCAGCACAGCGTCCAGACGCAAATGTCTTGCCGCCACAACTACGCGATAACCTTGGGAACCGCTTGATACTACGCGTCGAGAGCCAAGGTACATCAGAGATTGCATTAGGAGGAGAGAAAGGTGCCGAAAAGTTGTTGGGCAAAGGGCATCTCGCTGCCAAGCTCGGTGGCGAAATCATTTATGCTCAAGTTCCATTTCTTTCTCCTGAAGAGCAGATACAAGTTGTAGAGGAAATTTGTCGACAGAGCTATATATAAAAGCGATCTTCCTATCTCATATTCCTCTCCAATCTTGCTGGGGTAATTCGCCAACAAATATCCTAAGGGGGGCTTACCAAGTTCCCTACCAGCCATATGGTTGTTATCCATTTGCCTCTGCTACAAACCTCATCCACTTATTAGCCGTAGACACTGAAATCGAAAGAGCCTCTGCCACTTGCCTCACCTTGGCGTTCGGGTATTCCAGCATATATACCCTCACCCGTTCGCAGTTATCAGGAGAAGGAATGGCTTTCTGTTTGGGTTCAGCTTCACTGATGATACTTGGTTGAGGTGCTTGTTCGGGCCGTACGATCTGTTCGTTTTCCTTTGACGAGGCTGCTTTCCGCCTCTTGTGAGTAGGATGTGGCCCATAAAGACGCTCGGCAAGCGCTTCTACTGTCTCCATCACATCTTTGATCACTGGTTTTTGCTGGAAAAAGATGACCTCGCTAACAGTCTCTCGAAAGGCGTCAGGAGTCAGTTTGAGTCCTTGATAGACCAGCAGAAGGAGATTTTTACACTGGGCGGCTCGCACCTTAGCAACTTTTCTTTTCAAATATGTTTCATGCCAGAAACCAACCAGCTCGATGATAATCTGCCGACTTTCATCATCCTTATCAACAAGGACAAAGTCTGGGATCATGACAGTGTCTCCCAATAGGAGAACAGTACTCTCGCGCTTAAGTATCCAATGGCTTCTTTTACCGCCAAACTTCTCCTCAAACTCTTGAGCAAAGTTTCGCTCCAAAGCAGAGTCAAACTCTCCGCTTTTTTTGAAGTGTGTATGAAGTGAACAAGTCTCATTTAATTGATACATCATGGGTCCTGAAGCATGTGGGGGATGCACCTGTGCAACCATACGCCATTGCTCACAGAGTAAGACCGCTGGAAGAAAAGCTGCAAACTGACGACCATAGCGTATAGTTGATTTGACGAAAGGGGAAATAGGTCCATCCAGATCAATGCGGTAGCCTCCGTTGCTCAGTGGTTCAGCCCAGAACATGAGCTTGAAAAGCTTAAGAAATTTCCAAATATCTTTATATCCATCAAATATATCAATTCGCATATGAGAAGCCCAATAGAGCACGCCGCGTGCAAGTTCTAGATTATAGCGGGCAAGAATTTCTGCCGGGGTCCATGCTGGTCCTGGGTCGGTGAGCAGGTGTGTTGCAAGCCGATCTGCAAAGAAAGTCAAGTCTATCTGGTCTATACTTAGACCGATCTCATCTGCAACCTGTTGAAGAGCCTCCTGGCGCGTCTGGAGATGAAAAAGATCAGGAGAAGAGAAAACGGGGCCTGCTACAAAAAGTTTGGCACGCAGCTCTTTTGGCGCAAGAGGAGTCGAAAGTGGTGTGAAGGTGGCAGCATCGAGTAAAACTTTTGCCAATCCACGTATGAACAAGTAATCAGTGCGATTCCCCTCATACTCCTCAAGGCGACTTTGGAAAGCGGCCAAGGGTTGGTTAATCATACTTTGAAGCAAGGTGAGAAGATCCTGAGCGGTCTGCAAGGCGGAGGCATCCTGCTCGTCAACCATCTTAACAGATAGGGTTTTGCCTTCCCATTGCAGGCGTGGTCGGATGAGATCGGCTGTCAGCATGACCCCTCCACTTCCTGTTGAGCATGCCGTCTTTGGACCTTCCCCTCTTCTGTTGTTCCCCTGACCAGCACTTCATAGAGAAGTGCCTCTTTATTCTCAGCTTTTCGCAAGACTCTACCTAACCGTTGAATGTATTCGCGTGCGCCAGCTGTCCCTCCCAGCACAATAGCTACTTTTGCTTCGGGAACATCGATCCCTTCATTGAGAACTCTCGATGTAACAATCGCGTGATATTTTTTCGCTTGAAAACCATCCAGAATGTCCTTGCGCTCCTCAGCTGATGTTTCATGAGTAATTGCTGGGATAAGGTACTGCTGTGAGATGCGATAGACCAAAGCATTCGATTCCGTAAATACTAGCACCTGATCTGTCACATGTTCTTGCAAAAGCATCTCAAGCACCTCCATTTTTCCCTGGCATCCAGCTAAGAGTCGTCCTATTCTTTGGCGTGCAAGCAAGGCTTGACGTGCTTGACAATCCATTGCAGAAAGACGCATCAATTCTTTGAACCAATCGGCGCCATATCTTTTAGGAAGTTGCCGTTCGCGCACGAAATGGATATACATTGCATAATCTATCTCGTAAGCTCGTCGTTCCTCCTCAGTTAAGGAGACTCGGATACGCTGGGTTCGATAGCGTGCCAATTGCTCTCCAAGCAAATCCTCAATCTGTTTGCAATAGACAAGTGGCCCACTGACCAGATCATCGACCCGCCAGCGTCCTGCTCCCATCTGTTCCTGTTCAGTGGGATACGTTGCAGTCAGTCCAAGGCGCATAGGAGCAGGAGCCATAATAATGGCCTCTCCCCAGGAAGGAGCTGGCGCATGGTGCACCTCATCAAGAATAATACACTTGAAGGTATTTCCATATTCAGCAAACAGATCGCCAGCGGAATGGTAGGTTGTTATTGTGATAGGTAAAACACGTTTTTCAGCGCCATAGTAGACCCCAATTTCAGTATGAAAACTGTGGGATGCTCGCCGATACCATTGATGAAGAATATCTATAGTTGGGCATACAATAGCTGTTGAGCATTTTGCGCGATAAATAGCTTGAATAGCCAAAAACGTCTTCCCAGCGCCTGTTGGCAGTACAACGCTTCCCCGGCAAGATTGAGACTCCCAGGCTTGCAATGCTTCAATCTGGTAGGTATGTGGTTCACGGGGATCATAAAGGGCAAGATTGAGCGTCTCCCAACGTGGGACTTGATCGCGAATATCCTGCCTCTCAAGAATGGGTTGGACATCACTATAGCGATAGCCCTCACAGCGGAAGCGCTCCTTTATCAATCGAAATGGAGGAGGCAAGTCCTGCTTAGCTGTCTTTTCCCCATAAATGACAAGTGTTCCGCCTTGAAATACGATAAAACTTTTACTCATGGTTCGGTATGTCCGATCTAAGCAAATGAGCCACCTTCCTATTCTATCATCCGTGTCGAGACCATTAGGCAACCAATAGCAGTCACAAAAGAACCCGCTCTATCTGCCAGGCTTTACTATGAATCAGTTGTTTTAGATCTATAGATGTATAGGGAGAATAGCACTAATATAGCAAACAATGTATACCTTATACTAAAGAAGGAGACTCGAAGCGACGATATCTTTCTTTGTAGTGTAGACACGCGAGCTAGGTACTTTAAATGCTTAAGGCCCAATACCCCACTGAATTCATTTCCTTTGTTGGGGCATTTGTTAACGTCAGTGCCACATTCTTGTTTAGAAGAGAAGAAGGCTTGAAGGAGCAAAAACGTGAAGCGAGTTGCAAGGTCAGATGATGTGCGATCCAAATATATCTCGATTATTATCCCTGTTTACAATGAAGAGGAAAATATTCCATTGCTGCATAAGCGTATTCAGCAAGTAATGGAAAAACAGTCCTCTTCATACGAAATCATTTATGTTGATGATGGAAGTAAGGATGCGACCTTTGTTCAACTCAAACGCATTGTACTGCTTGATGATCATGTCCGAGTTGTGCGGTTCCGACGCAATTTTGGGCAGACGGCGGCAATTGCGGCTGGGGTTGCCAATAGTAGTGGTGAAATCCTGATCTTTATGGATGGTGATTTGCAAAATGACCCCGTCGACATCCCACGTCTGCTAGCCAAGCTGGATGAAGGCTATGATGTAGTCAGTGGTTGGCGCAAAAATCGCCAGGATGCCCGCTTCAGCCGAAGAATACCATCAATATTAGCGAATAAACTAATTTCGCGTGTAACTGGTATAAACCTTCATGATTATGGATGTACCTTGAAGGCATACCGATATGAGGTATTCAAGCACATAAGATTATACGGGGAAATGCATCGATTCATTCCTGCTTATGCAGCATTATCTGGATCTTCTATTGCTGAAATAGAGGTAGCACATCATGCAAGACGGTTTGGCAAATCTAAATACGGTATATCGCGTACCGGGCGTGTACTATCAGATCTGATGACGCTAAAGTTTCTAGGTAGCTTCGGGACTAAACCCATACATGCCTTTGGAATGTTAGGTCTGCTGTCACTGCTGCTAAGTATGGCTATTCCAAGCTATGCGCTTGGTCGGAAAATCGTTCTTCCTCACGTTCGCTCTCAGCACACATCTCTTTTGCCGATCTCGCTGCTATTTTCGATCTTTGGCCTATTGAGTATTATGGTGGGTCTACTGGCGGAGATGCTGACGCGTATCTATCATGAATCCCAGGATAAGCCAACATATGTAGTCAAGCATACTCTACCGCAGACCAAGATGGATCAAGTTGACGAGGCAATCATACCCCGGCTGGAGGTTCTATCAGAAAGACGCCACAGTAGAGTGCACGAGAGTGTAATCAGCAGTTAAAGAGTGGAAGGGAAAAATTTGTTTTCCTGCAAAAGTGTGTGCAGGTTCAACGCGAGTTTTCAGACATATCCATTGCATTACTTGGTATACCATTAGGAAAAGAGAGGGAAGTATCATGCGCTGTCTAGTTACAGGTGTGGCTGGTTTTGTGGGATCGCATATTGCTGAGCGTTTGCTAGCAGATGGACATGAGGTTTGTGGAATTGATGCATTCATTGATTATTATGATCGGTCTATCAAAGAGCAGAATTTAGAGAGATCGCGTTGTTGGCACGCATTTCGCTTTATAGAAGGGAACCTAGTAAGTATGCCTCTGCTCCCTGTGCTTGATGGCGTAGACTGGATCTTTCATCAGGCAGCGCAGGCTGGAGTACGAGCAAGTTGGGGTAAGGAGTTCGCTCGTTACGTTGAATGTAATGTACTAGCGACACAGCGATTATTAGAAGCTGCTTTCCAAATGGGGGATATTAAACGCTTTGTCAATGCTTCATCTTCGTCGATTTATGGTGATACGCCATCGCTACCAGTTCAGGAGGATGCTCCGCTGCATCCTGTATCTCCCTATGGTGTGACGAAGCTTGCTGCTGAGAACTTGTGCATGTTGTATCATCGCAATTTTGGAGTCCCGACCGTTTCTCTACGTTACTTCACTGTCTATGGTCCTCGCCAGCGTCCAGATATGGCTTTCCATCGTTTTTGCAAAGCACTTCTTCACAATGAGCCCATTCGTGTGTACGATGATGGACATCAAACGCGAGATTTCACATATATCGGGGATGTTGTGGAAGCAAATATACGTGCTGCAACCTCGGAGGCGGCAGTGGGGCAGGTAATGAACATTGCTGGGGGCTCACGTGTGGTGCTACGCCATGTGGTGGAGTTGTTGCAGCAAATCAGCGGCATGCCTGCGAGGGTAACATTTGAGACTAAGCAGTATGGTGATGTACGCCATACGTTTGCAGATACGCGACGTGCACAACAGTTGATTAGCTACTATCCGCGTGTGTCCCTGCAGGATGGGCTGACATGGGAGTTTGAGTATGTGCAAGCAAAATATGAGCAGGTAATTAGTGTTGTAATGAGAGGTTAGTTCCCAGTCTCGCTTGTTTTTTAACATAAAGAACTTTCTATTTCATGAGCAGTGTAAACTGAATTGAGATAGAAGTCGTATAGGTATCATCCCAGAAATAGCTTGGTGCGCTTTAAGCCTGCTGTTCATTGGAGGTTGGGGTGCTTCTGAAAATCAACAGTTTCCGGTCTGATAAGGGAAATATGGCAATGGATGAAGAAAAGCAATCTCGTATCGTAGATGATTATTTCGATGCTGATACTGATCCTGCGCTGAGGAGCCAAAGGCCCCCAATGCATAGTCGGGCAGTGATACCAGCACTAAGAGAGCCGCTGATCCCATTTCAAGATGAGCCAGAGCAAGGAGTAATCCAGCAAGAGCGTGTTGCTGGATTAGTGCAAGACCAGCAGAGTTCGTATAGACAAAAGCCGAGAAGACGGGTGCTGGTCATTGCTCTCTGCATGCTCGTAGTGTTGTTTCTGGGATTGGTTGGTTTTGTTTACTTTAAAGTGTTCTTTACTGTCCATGACGTGACGGCTTTCCGGGTTGGACAGAGAAAGGTCGTGAGCCAGTATATTGGAGGTGGTGGTATTATCCATCCACGCCAGCAGGTAACAATTTCATATCCAGCGCCATTGCATATTGTCGATCTCTTAGTCAAAGAAGGTGATCACGTCAAGCAAGGTCAGCCCTTAATCAAGCTTGATCCTGATCAAGTCAATGCTCAGATCAATCGAGCCCAGGATGATGTAAATGCGGCACAGAGTTATCTTAATACGGTCTCTGGATCGGGCAATCCAGTTGCTATTGCGGGGGCTCATCATGCCTTAGAACAGGCACAGAGCAAGCTCAAAGCCATCCAAGCTCAAACATCATCTATTTTAGATGACGACCGATTGGTCTCGCCAATCCAGGGAGTTGTGGCTAATCTGAATGCATCTCCTGGTTTGCAATTTGCCACGAATGCTGCATTGCTAACGATAATAGATCAGTCGAGCGTGATCCTACGTGCAAAGATTCCTCTGGAAAATCTCAGTCAAGTGCAGTTGGGAATGAAAGCTCTCGTCACGCCATCGGCCTTGCCTAGTCAAACCTTTAGTGGGACTGTGACTGCTATCACTCCACAGGCCGATGCGCAGACCGATACCTTCCAGGTAGATGTCCAGGTTGTCAATAAGCAGCAAATGTTGCTGACCGGAATGAGTGCCTTTGTGCGTATCCAAGGGCAGGTCAATGCGTTCGTTGTGCCTCGGCTGGCTGTTCTCAATCCCGATCGTGAATCCAGTGTCTTTATAGTTCGTAATGGTCATGCCTATATCGAAGCCGTCCATGTGGTGGGACGATCCGCAAACGATGTCTATGTTGATGATGGTCTGGCAAGCAATGACTTGATCGTGTTAATACCAATCCAGCGCATACGGCAGGGTCAGGAGGTTGATGTGGTTAACACTGAGCTGTAGTGTTCTGTTAGAGATGGGAGATGTATAGTGTCCGTATCAGAGCACTCTAAGTTGATACAGATCGACGAGGCGCTATATCGGGCAATCATACCTGTATTGGCTGGGAGTATCTTGGGAGTGGCAAGCTTGCTTCCTTGGCTCAAAGATCCTCTGGGCGAACAGTTCTTTGCATGGAGGTTGCCAGTGGACATTGGTTGGCAATTGAGTAGTAGCATGTTTAATTACGGTTTGCTCTGTTGTTGTAATGCACTTTTCTCTTTTTGGATCGCTTTACACGCGTGGAAGGCTAGACATGCTGGGAAGATAGCACCTAGCAACATTCGAGTACGCTTACCTCTGCCCACATGTTGTACGATTGCTGGTTTGCTATGTCTACTGTTGCCAATACTATTTCTGGTGCAGTACCTATACGCCGATATGGCAAGCGTGGCTCAATTAACCAATCATGAAATTCAAGCCGAACTCATCAAGGCAAAGTTGGGTTATGGGTCGGCGGCACAATTTTTTCCAATTGAGACCATCTCATTTGATCCAATTACCCAGCGTGGGCGTCTGACGTTACTGCTAGATCAGATCGGGATTGGTAGCTTTCTCCCATTGGTTGCAGCCTTGCTACTGCTTATCTCGCGTCAGCTCTTCCCATTGTCAGTACAGACTTGCTCTATATGGAAACGATGGACGATCATGTGGGGTTGTGGATTTTTCCTGTTCGTCTTGCTGGGGCGTGCTCCTGCTGCCATCGTTTGCAACTATCAGGCCCAGCGTTTGCTAGCTCAGGGTGGCTATGCAAAGGCACTCAAGTGGTTGGATCGGGCAGGCAAACTTAATCCATTGCTTGACCAGTTGCCTTCATACCATATCGAGCGTGGTCAGGCTTGGTATTTTTTGCATCCTGAGCAACCAATAGCAGATAGTCAAGTGTATCTTGCAGCGTTTTATCGCCAACGGAACGATCTTCTTGCGTCGTATCAGCAGTTACTGGCTGCACGACAACATGCGCCAGCAGCTCGGTGGGTGCTAGATGAATTTGCAGTGACGCTAGAGCGTTTAGCTGAGGCGCCACACCCATTGAATGGTGCGCCCAGATTACGAATGAACCGTGAAGTATCATCTTTGGGCTGGCTCTACCTGCTCAGTCAGGCTGATCCTCGTAACGTCTATGCTCATTATCTGATTGGTCGCATTGCATATGACTTGCAAGACTATAATCAGTGTGAAGTGCAGATGCTCGCCGTTTTAAACATAGGGCAGGAAGATAGTATCAAGTCGTCGGCATATACATACCTTGGATTGAGTCACTTTGGGCGGAGTGATTTGGTTGCTGGCCGCCAGAATCTGCTGAAGGCTGAGGCGTTGGACCCAACCTATCGTAATAATACGGCACGTGAAGAGCTGTCTGGACTGCGGTGAGAGAGAACGTATTTCCTCTAAAGCGAAAAAAACCAATGTTACATGAAACCAAAGTATTGCTTCTTAAGCACATATGCCCCTCAAGTCGCCTTCGTCAATCCACTGTCATGTGGATCTGCTTGTTGGCAGCTTGTATTGGGGCAAGCTGGTTCGCTGTACAGATAATTCTGATTCCGCAGCCTAGGCAGTTTACACCCGACTGGCATGGTGCTCGCTGGGTACAGGCCTCTGATAATGTATCACCGGTGGCTTACTTCCGTTACGAAGCAAGATTTGAAGTGATGCCTGATAGTGCCTTTGTGACAGTGACGGCTAGTCAGGTGTTTCGCCTTTATATTAATGGGATCTACATTGGCACGAATAGAGCGGATTTTGTGAGTGAAGGTGTACTTCAGACATATATGTTTGATGTATCCTCGGCATTGCATGGGAAAGTCAATGTGGTCGGCCTGCGTGTTACTAACGTGGACAAAGGCATTCCCTTGGCACGAGCGACCCTAGCTGCTCTGTGGGGCAATCAGATGCGTTACTATGGGACTGATAAGACCTGGAGAGCAACAGGGCGAGCAACCCTGGTCTACCCACGTTCCGGTAAGACACGTTATGACTGGTCAAAGCCGCACTTTAATGCGAACCAATGGCCAATTGCTCAACTTGTAGAGCCGTCTCCATCTTCGCCCCCCTTGACGGTCAATCCGCAGATCTATGAACGACCGCTACCCGCACACTGGCTCAGTGCTGGCCTTGGCCAGGAAGGTTACTATGTACGACAATTCACGGTCCCAGCAGGTTTTGATGATGCATTCCTGCGCATTGTGGCAGCGGGTGAGGCTGATATTTTTATCAATGATCACCTATATATGAAGTGGAACGGGCAAATGAATGTGCCACAGGATAATGTGGTGGATTATCTGAACACGAAGTCGCACAATGGCCAGTCAGCTCCCTATCGCAACGGATTACGATTAGGTGTGTATGACATTTCGCCTTACTTGCGTGCAGGAAAAAACACGATTGCAGTACACGTGCTGGCTCCAGGTATGGCGACGGCAAAGGTGGGACTGGATACCCTGAAGAACGCACTGTCAATCGATATGCTACTAGAAAGCGGCGGGACTTCTAGCAATCCACTAGCTTCAGATGCCAGTTGGCATGTTTCTACGCGAGCTGAGTCTGGCTGGACATTAGCAGGTGGTGCAGCATTAAACTGGCCACTGCCGTCCCCTGTGGGAAGGCCTGGTGCCAGTCATGCATACTACCTCCCTGATAGTAATATATCACGTAATATACAAGTCTATGCCGCTTTTGCTCCTGTTAAGGGTGATTGCCTGCTGTAGTTCGGCTTTACTGGCTTTGTGGCTGTTCTGGTTACAGGTGTTGCGGCGTTATTATCCATCGCTTTGGGAAGCAGGGGAGGCGGCAAGTCTGGTTTTTCTGCCAGCGTTGGCATTTGAGGCCGTGCTGATAGTGCTGAGACGCGATTTGCAGATACCACCGCCATTTCCTTATACAGGGCAGTGGAGCTTGGTGCTAGCGGGAATATTGGGAGTGAGTGGGCTGATATTATGGCGTCACGCTAAACGGCAGGCCTATGGTCAGGTCTATAGAAAGAAGCATAAGAATCATCAATCGCAGAAAAATTGGCATTCCAAAGCGAAAGTATGGTTAAAGGATAACTGGGGATTGATAGCAATTTTGCTGCTAGTAGTTCCAATGGTATGTTACGATCTAGGATACGAGCCATACTGGCAGGATGAGTTATCCAGTTATTATGCAGCGCTCAATATTATGGCACATGGCTATCCAGCTTTCCCATCAGGGGTTGTCTATCCAAAGGGCGAGCTGTACTCTTATATATTGGCGCTAGCAATGTCAATCTTCGGCACGACGGGCAAAAGTATGCCGAGAACAATCAGTGTGATGTGGTACCTGCTGAGTCTGCCACTATTCTATGTGATAGCTAGCAAGCTATTTAATCGTCGAGTGGCCTGGTTAGCAACGGCTATGCTAGCATTCTCACCTTATGCCATGATCTGGGCACGTCAGACGCGGATGTATGAGCAGGCACAGTTCATGGTCATCATAGTGCTATTCCTATTTTTCAGAGCATTGCAGCGCCGAGAGCGAAGTCGTCCTATCTATCTGGCAATACTAAGCTTAATAGTAGCTTATTTCAGTCATGAAGAGACATTTATTATTCTACCTGCTATTATAATATGTATGCTAATTGGCAGTGCAGAAGGACCATATGGGATACCAGCAGTACTGCGCAAAAAGCACTGGTGGATTGCAGCATTGATTGTGACAATAGTGGTTGGGACGCAGTTGTCTCTGGTACGTCTGACACATCCGCCTTCGCTGGGTACAGACCAGAGCATGCGGCCACAAATTCAGTTGACGACCGAGAATGTTCCATATTACTTTAGCCTGCTATTTATACCCAAGCCGATAAAGGATAGTCCCGTTCCGTCGGTAACGGCGCAGCCATTACTGATAGTGAATACCATCTTGGCATTGCTCGGATGTGTGTTTGCATTCTGCCGAAAGGATACGCATGCATGCTACTGCGCATTATTCCTGTTGATTTCGAGCTGTACGCTAATATTTATATTCACGATGCAAGCGGATCGGTACTATTATCCGTTGCTGCCAGTATATTACTTGATGGGAGCTTATGCATTCTGGAGAGTGCTAGAGACGCTCTGGAACTTTGCTCGTCCGCTCCTGATACCGCCTCGGGGAGGGTATGAGGCACCTCAAGTAGAGCGGAGTTTATCACCATCTGTCCATATCGCAGTGAAGGGAACGACGGTACTTTTATGTATAGCTGTGCTATTAGTGCCAATGTTGCCAGTGAGCAATTTCAATCTATTAGCCAGTCGTATTGTAGGTGTGCCATATCACCGACATTATGCAGATTATGATGATGCGGCAAACTATATTAATAGGCATATGAGGCAAGGTGATATTGTAATTACAATTGCGCCTGCTGTGACTATCCTCTATTACATAGGGCATGTTGAGTACTTCTTTTCGATTGATCGTGCACTTTTCTTAGTTGAGCAAAATGGACAACTGGTGGAAACGACGTCGGGGGGGCGTCCGCTCCTCAATGAGGAAGATTTTGAGACTGTGCTGGCAATGTACAATCGTATCTGGCTGGTTACAGATAATGGGGGATACCAAGGTGGAGTAACTAGGAACGAACGTTTCACCTTTCCACCGCCCGATTTTCGCCTAGTATATGAGGGATATAGCTCTGGCGTATATTTTCGCAGTGCCGATGGATAGATCTCTTGAGCAAACGACACGACTTCCAAGATTGACAAAATTGCGGATGTGGCCTACAATAAAAAAAGTAGCTGAGATGCTACACAAACAAAACTAGAAAGGAGGGAAAGGGATGCCAAAAATTTGTCCGGAGTGCAAGGGACACAGGAATGTTCTAGCGGATTTTCCTTGTAGGACCTGCAAGGGTGCTGGATTTGTTGTGCAGAACAAAATGCCAGCCCCATGCCCTGCTGCTTGTGACAAAGGGATAGTCAAAGGTCTTGAACGCTGCCCTACTTGCAAAGGGCTTGGTTGGGTACCTTAGGCTAATCCGCAAAGGTGATCTCGGCAGAAATGTCGGGGTTACCGAGGCATCTCTTTAGAATATATGCAGACTCTTACTAAAAGTCAAGCCTGGGATGATCTCTGCAAGTATTTTGACCACGTTGTTGATGGGATTGGAGCTCACATTGATCCTGCTATCATGGGGGTCATAGTAGGACTGAATGCCCTTGGAATAAATACTGAGGCCTCCTGTGAAGGGCATCTTGATCACGGTGAAGCACATCCCTGGATTCGTATTGGTGCTCCAGATACTGATGCTCTTGAGGAAGAATTACGAGAGGCAAGGCAAAAGGTGCTCAATGTATCCGAGAGCGAACGAGAGCAAGCATTTGCTATCTATAGTGAACTAGAAGCATGCTTGAAGCCTCTCCACATGCAAGAGTGGGATAAAGTGATAAATCTGCTTGATAGATTCTACGAGCAGCATACAGCATCGTGTGATTGTCGCTTGATCGTGTCTGATATCTTAGGCAGTGGACAATTTTTTCTGCAAAGCCAGGGGGCCATACGTCAAGACACGCGAGATGTCAAGCTTAAAGCCGCTAAGCTTAAAGCGTATCAACAAGAGATGCAAGCGTTTGCGTCCTTTCTGAAAAGGCATTTCTTTGGGGAGAATGATTTTGACGAGGCTGAATATCCGGTTGGTCAGGCTGCTGATCTACTGGGGATGAGGCACAGGACTTTGACGAGTCATATCGAACGAGGCAACCTTGTAGCAAGGAAGAAAGGCAGGGATTATTACATCTCTCATGCTGAGCTTGAACGCTTTAAAAACACTCCTCGCAAAGTAGGGCGGCCATCGCGTAAAAGTGCAACTATTCCGACCAACTTCCAGGAGGCATAGCACAATCTAGACAGCACAATAGCCCGCCAAACGGGTGGGCTGTCTTTGTCTTCAACCGATATTTCCTTCACATTTCCACTAATGTAGATACCGACAGACTGTTGACTCGTCTAAATGAATAGACAGTTGTTCATTTCCATATGCGAGGATGTATCCATCTATGGGAAAGAACAAGAATGAAAATCGTGTTAAGTTATCAAAAGATCCTGTCACCTCAAAACAATTGGAGGAGTTATTAATGGAAATCTCATCGAATACTACGTCCCCTGCCCCTGCTTCAACGCTTGAAGAGAAACTCAAGCATCCCAAATTTCCCAAATTCCATCACGAGAAGCATGCACCGATTGTCAATATCAACGAAGTAGCTGATGGCTCATTAACATTTGGCAATCGAACGTCAGATAGTGTCGCTGCATATGTGGGATCATGGCGTTTTGTCATTTTAATGACGCTACTACTCATTGTATGGATTATATGGAATAGTATCCCATTTTTGCCTCATTTTGACGCTGCGCCTTTTATACTATTAAATCTATGCTTATCATTTCTTGCCGGATACACGGCACCGTTCATAATGATGAGCCAGAATCGTCAATCAGTTAAAGATCGTTTAACTGCCGAAAATGACTACAAAACTGATCTCAAGAGTGAGCAAGAAATCGGCCATATCCTAGAGCATCTAGATCATCAAGATGGATTAATCCTCCAGATTGTGCAGCGGTTAGAGGCTCAAAATAAAAGAATAGACGAACAGGAGCAGCTTATTTTGCAAATTGTCCAGAAAATGGATGTGCAGCAAAAATTTATGAAGCAACAGCATGAGGAGATATTGCAGCTTTTGAATGCACCCTCGCAGGAAAGTCAGGAGTAGATCAAGAGAACATATGCCAAGAAAAGTCTATGGTGGTATTGAAGGTGGTGGAACAAAGTTTAACTGCATTCTTGGCACAGACCCGGATCATGTGCTCGCCACCCATACCATCCCTACAACCGATCCACAATCCACGCTTGACGCAGTCACCCGTTTCTTTCAGCAAGCACTGCAAGACCATAAAGACGTTGAACTCGTCGCGGTTGGAGTGGGATCATTTGGGCCAATTGACCTCAACCCCACTTCTGTAACGTACGGCTATATCACAACGACCCCAAAGTCTGGTTGGCAGTACACCAACATCGTTGGATCCTTAAAAGATCGCTTGGGCGTGCCAGTTGCATTTGACACAGATGTGAATGCAGCTGCACTTGGTGAATACCGCTGGGGTGCAGCGCAGGGAAGCGACCCAAGTGTCTATATTACGGTTGGGACGGGCATTGGAGGTGGTATCTATGTCAATGGTGCACCTTTGCATGGCTTAATCCACCCAGAGATGGGTCATCTCCAGCTTCCTTGGCTCGATGGTGACAATTTCCCAGGTATCTGTCCCTACCACACTCATTGCTGGGAGGGCGTAGCGAGTGGTCCAGCCATTGCTGCTCGCGTAGGCCGACCAGCGCAAGATCTCCCATCCGACCATCCTGTGTGGGAGATCGAGGCACAGTATCTGGCAATAGCGATAACCAGTATCATGTACATTACTTCACCTTATCGTATTATCCTCGGGGGAGGCGTGATGCAACGGGAGCTTCTATTTCCACGAATTAGATATTACGTGCAAAAGATTATAAATGGTTATCTAAACCATCCAGTTGTGTTGAATGATATCGCTTCCCTCATTGTACCGCCAAAGCTTGGTTCTTATGCTGGCCTATTCGGTGCTCTTGAGTTAGGGAAGCAAAGAAGATGCGTCAGCGCAGAGAACTCGTCTTAGTTCCACATTGTCCCTCTTTCACGGGCGTGCGGAGGATTTTTGCATGAGGTGCTTACGGGGAACGGACACGATTTATCGTGTCCCTACCAATTGGCGCAATAAAATACCTTATTTGTAATTTGTTGCCTGATTTGTAGGGTCCCAATTCATTGCGCCCGTTTCTCGTGGTGTGAGGCATTGCAACAACGTTAGGCGCACTCCTCTTTCACTCTTTCACGAGCAGAAATAGATCGAAATTGTTACATGCATTTGAATTATGCCAACAATATAATGTAGATAAGTGTAGGTAGAAGCAGGTGAAGTACTGGTCAACTCAGATGATCGCACAAAAATAAGCGCAAAATCTCAAGCTGGGCACTGATTGGGATGGGTGTGTCCATAGTAGTACAGGATTGGGAGGGTATTTAGTTGAAAAAGGTTACAGCATTATTTTTGTTTGCCTCATTCTCATTACAGCTACTACATGGAGCAAATGTACACGCCGCTAGCTCGGTAAGAGTTTGGCTGCAAGTTATGGACTCGTGCAGGCAGGCACTGCCCGGGGCTAATTTTACACTGATAGATCCTAGCGGTTCCTCAGTGGACATGGGACCAAGTCCTGGTAAGAGGCGTGTTACTGTGTCTCCTGGTTCTTGTCCTGTGCGGCGGGGAAATTGTCAAGAGGTTCCTACTGGCTGCCTCTCTTGGGATATTGAGCCTCCAGTGTCAGGAACAGCAACTTACCGCATCGTCGAAAAATCCACGTGGGATGCATCCGATGGATTCTGTGAAATCCTCCAGGGGCAACAAGCTTCACAGGGTTTGTTCCCTGTAATGGTGGGAGTGCTTGTCGCGATCAAACCGCAACATTTACAGTGGATGCTTCAGGGATTGTCAGAGGGATTACGACCAATATTTATCCCGACAATGCAAAAGCGGTATATCCATCCAGAGGCGTATTTGCTGGCACTCAGATCGATCCTATTGTCTTTCACAATTTTCAGCTTGGCAATGGAAGTTGCGATGGTGATAACGACGCTGATGATCATCTTACAGGGTCACCAAGCAGCCATTGTGCTTCGGACGACAATAGATAGTGCAGACTGGTGGAGCTGTTTTTCCTCGCAAGCTAAGGAAAAACAGCTTTTTTTATTTTGATAATTTATTATTAATAAGGAGGATATGCGAGTATGCGCTATTTTTGGTTACATGTGCAACATATAGGGTTATTGCTTTGTCTAATTATGCTGGTCAATGGCTGTTCACAACCATTGAAAAACCATCAGGTTAGGCAAGTGAGGACTTCATCTTCACCAATAAGATATCAGACTTCACCAGTTATTCACCACATAGAGCTGTCAATTCTCGATAACATAAAAGCGAATGGATTTAATAGTGATCCGCATATCAATCATGGGCTAGGTGGATTGTTCATTAATTGGCGCTATGGAACTGACCCCTTGCAGACTAACGTGAATGGAAGCGGTGAGCCAGATGATCCGGGTATAGGTCCCCGTCATGATCCGTTAACTGATATGCGCTATCTTCATAATCTCTGGTCATACAAGTACCAGAATCCCTTGGATGAGCGCTATGAGAGTGAAATAACTCGCTATACACCTATTATAAAAGATGAGTTTGCGAATTCGCATAATGAGCGAGGCTGGTTATTTGATGCGTTTATGGCAATCTATAACCTTTCCAAGGATGCCTTCTATAAAAATACTGCTTATAGTCTGGCTAAGAGCTATGCAGATGCCATTGATCCCCAGGTTGGCAGCATCTATAAGAAGAATGCCAGCCATCCAAATGGCTTCTATCGTGTTGATAACGTTTTAGAAGCTGGATGTGCTCTCGTACAAGCAAGTGTACTGTTCAATAAACCAGAATGGATGCAGAAGGGGATGAGTATACTAAACTTTGTCTACGCCCATGCTTATATCTCACCGTACCATACCTTTGCTAGCCAAGTGGATAATGTTGTGCTAGCGGACGGGTCAGTAAATCCTTATCAAACGTTCTTTTCTGGCACGACAAAAAATTACAAAGTCACGGGGGAGCATATTCTGGTGGGAGCTGTGGCTCAGATAGTCATTTCTCTGCTAGATGCCTATCAAGTAACACACAAGAAGGATTTCCTAAACAAAGCGACGGACCTATTGGACTCTTATGCATTGCCAGCAAATCTTCTGGGGATGTGGGATACAAAGCACGGAGGCTACTACTTCTCCGTCAATTTCAAGGGAACATCTCCAACCGATCTCAGAGGACTTGCTCTCAATAAAGCACACAAAGAGGCAGGGCGTCAGATCATTATGCTGCAAGCATTTCATATAGCCAATAAACTGACAGATGGGAGATATCAAGAGACAGAAAATCAATTGCAATCTCTGGCCGTGAACAAGGTTTATTATGCTCCTGGACACGGTGTGCTCTATGACGTAAATTCTGACTGGTCGTTGCGTGAACTGCCTAACGGTACCTCCGAAGATATGGTAACGACCGAAGCAATGGGGGCTGAACTAGAGAGTCTGTTCTCACTAAGTGAGTAATTGCGGGTGTGTGGAGGATTGTTGCATGGAGGTGTCCCCAGGAAACGGACGTGCTAAATCTGGTCCTTACCTTCGAGCAATGAATTGCCTCATTTATAATTTATTGTGTGATTTGTAGAGGCCCAATTCATTGCGCCCGCTATCCTGCATCGATCTAGCGTTTGGTGTGGTGACTCATGGTGAGGTAAATGCACCCGCCAATGACCCCAAACAAGAGTACTTGAGTATCCATGAGAAAAGCCAAAAGCAGTGACTCGCTAGGGGAAACATGAATCGTGGAAAAGACGTATACTAAAGCCCCTTCTCTCACCCCAAAGCCATTAATCGAAATGGGCAAAAATGCAACAAGCGAAGAAAATGGAATTGCTATCGCATAAAAGAAAAGAGGAGCATGTATTCCTAACGCTACTGCATAACCGTAATAGTTCAGAAAACTGGCAATCCAGAACAATATGCCAAAGAGTATTGCAATAGTCAGAGGACGAGGTTTTCTGATTGCACTATTGAGGGTTTGACCCAGCTCTGCAGCAGTAATGACAGCGCTCTTTGGTATCCAACGACTCTTTAGTAGGCGACTAGATGCTTTGGGGAGACATAGAGAGATGATCATGGTTCCGCTAATCAGGACTATTAAAAGCAAACTGAGTAGTAGAAATTCCACAATCACTGCGGAGGTAAACCATGAGTGCCATATGAGGAGTGAAGGGAGTGCAATGAGTAACATGCCCAAAAAGCCGGTAATGCGGCTCAACATGACAGAACTAGTAGCACCAGCCATATTGCCTGAGTCACGTCCTACATAGAATGCTTTAGCGACATCGCCTCCCATGCTCGAAGGGAGAAAATGGCTAAAGGCTATTCCGACCAGATAGAGCTTAATAAGGTGAGCGAGGTCAGTGTGGATATCTTCTGCTAGCACGAGGCAATGCCATTCAAAGGAGCTAAAGACAATACAAAGGACTCCGACTGCCAATCCCATTAACTGCCATGTATGCTGAGCATGAGCAAATGTTGTCAACAAGGTTGACCATGAGACTGACTTTAGCAGAAATGCGAAAAGGAGTGATGTTACTGATGCACGCACGGCAAATTTTACCCACTTTTTCGTGGAACCTTTGTGTACGGGCATCTCTAATTGGTATTGAGAAGCTTCTTTGAGTTGCTGGTCGTTCTCAGGTAGAAGAGTTAATTTAGAGGACATAGATATTTGCTCCTCAGCTACTAGGGTAGGACCCATACAACTTGGTGGGTATGCTCAAAAGATTTGGCAAAAGGTACAAACGAGGGTACCTCCACCATTTAGTGTGACTGAACCTGCTCTACTAATAGAGCAGACAAAGATAATTTAACCCAAATGCTTTATACATGTATTATTCTATTGTTTAATCGAATATTCTCAAATAATTCATATGTACGACGATTCTTTTCTAGGAAAGCTGGCCAGCTATAGTATTCGCTGGCAAGTATTTTTCCATTTTCTCCCATGACGTAGGCTCTTTCTGGATTTTGTAGCAGTTCTAAAGTACCTTGAGCAAGACCTTCCGGTGTGGGAGCGACTAACATTGCAGTGTTTGAAGTAAGTACTTGGGTATGTGAATGAATCGCTGTGGCAAGAATGGGCTTGCCTGAGCGCAAGTAAGTGTATAATTTGAGCGGTGTATTAGTACCTTCGCTGCGAGGACTCACTAGGATATCGGCGAGGGCCATATAACGCGGCATTTCTTCAACTGGCCGCTGTCCGATGAAATGTACAATCTCAGTGACACCTAGCTGCTGAGCAAGAGATTGATAAGTTGCAATCTGTTCAGGCTGTCCTCCAAGGAGAATGTAGCGAGCAGTTGGAAATGCTGCATGCACGTGCACAGCACTTTGCAATAGCAGGTCGATCCCCTGATAAAACTCCAATGTTCCTGTGTAGAGCAGGATTGGTCCATTGCCAAGTTGCAATTCCTGGCGTAATTGGGTAGCACTTTCCTCATTCGCTGGTGGCAACATCTCATCGACGGCTACATTCTCAATCAGGCAAACCGGCTTCTCCGGTGCTAGCCTTTCGACTGTGAATTTAAGGTCGGGGCAAATGGCTATCACCACATCGGCATTACGCACAATCCAATGTTGTATGGCTTCAACGCAGCGAATAAGCAGCGGATTCTTAGTAAAGGCGAAGTTAGACATCTGCTGAGCAAGGTCTGAGTGCATATCGTAAAGGTGTTGGCAGCCAAAGAGATAGGACAATACCACTCCCATTGCACCTGCCTCCTCATGCGTATGGATATAACGATAATGTTTTTGACGCATCAGGTATATAGCTGTCAAAAAGAGGAGTGCATCGAGAGGGAACTTTGCCAGCGATGGCCCTATTTTGACCTTATGAATAAAAGGCAACCTTGGTGCACGGTAGACCTTCAATCCGGGGAGACTTACGCGTTTCCCAATAGGATAGGTCACTAGGTCCACTTGATAGCCTAACGCCAGTAATGCTTTTATACGATGAAGTACACTAAATGGAGTGCCTCTTGGCTCTAGAAATGGTTCTGGGGCAATCATTAAAATTCGCATACGAACCTCTTATCACTCGTCAACTTCTGATTATGGATCGGTTTTTCTATGACCAGTATAGCAACCGACCTGAAATGCAAACCTCATCTAATTTCTTATAGTAGCTAAACTTGGTGGTTTCCTCGCTTGCAAGAGTGATGGCGAACATGGCGTTAGATTGGCGACAAGTTTAGAATACTCATTGACGAGTCTATTCGGCGCTATGGCAAGCTCCTGTTAATTCTCTCCAAGCATTCTGTAAAGCACATGTATTTCCTTTGTGCTCATCACTAGTTAGTAGTTTTCAGTAGGATCTTGAGTAAATCTCCTGTATTCTTAATGATTGCATTCGGTAGGGTAGTAGTTCTTTTTGCTTTCTCCCCATAGTATTCATCTTCATGTGTATGAGCTATATTGAGAAGATTAAGATGATTAAGATGATTACTGTCCCCTAAATCTTCTTGCGGCAATTCTTTTTGCAGCTCAGCGTAATGGCGGGCTATTGGTTTCCAGATTGCACCTATTCCTACGGATTTTGCCCCAAAAATATCTGCATACAGAGAGTCACCAACCATTACTGCTTCTTCTGGTTTTACATTGAGCGCAGTAAGAGCGTGTGAGAATATCTCAGGATTGGGCTTTTTGACACCTACGTCAGCAGAACTGACAATACAGTTTGGGTTGAAGTACTGAAGAAGACCAAGGTCTTCCAAATCTTTTCGGAAAGACTCACCGCCCTCTCTACGATTGGTCACTATTCCTAGGATAAACCCATGCCGTTGCAATTCTTTAAGAGTAGAAAGTGTATCATTGAATAAAATACGTGTATATGCGAGGCTTTGAGTAGCCGTATTATCCGAAGAAGCTTTATCTCTGTGTCTCCACAGTGTGTCACCAAGGTCGAAGAGGATACAGCGGATTTTCCTGCGTTTTAATTCATTAGTTGATATTTCTAACTTTTTGTTTAATATTTCTTCTAAATTTTTAATTGGCTTTGAATTAATTTCTGGTTTTAAGATTTTAATAGAATCAATTGATTTCAAAGATACTACTAAGTCTTTTAAACTTAGAGTTTACAGTAGATGGATTATCAAATGTAATTATATTAATCTCTCTGTTTGCACTTTCTCCTTGGTACTTATAGGTTGGTCCATGTGTCGCGAAATCGATCTTGCTAGTATGGCTACCTTCCGATTCTTGATCAGATCGTCGTTTTTCTCCATCATGAGGTCCTGATAGTTCTCTTGGTATCATACCGTTATTTCTCCTAGTATTTAGAACATCTATACAAAATAACAAAACGGATATCTAATCTCAAGTATACTCAATATATATCAATATGTCTAGTCAGATGTCCAGCTTTGAACAGCAATCCTGCAAAGGTAACATCCAGCTTACTAGGGATACCTCTAATCCTTTTTAACTATTGGTATACTAATGTTGAATATAACCTTATTAAAATGCTGATTAGGGATCTGCAAAGCGAGTTGAGGCTGGCCTATGAGAGAAAGGGAGGTACAGTTGTGTGTGGCATCTGTGGGATTTTAAGTTTGGATGGTGAAAATGCTATCGATGATCAACTCTTGCATCAGATGGTTGCGGCCCAGAGACATCGAGGCCCTGACGATGAAGGATATTTTTGTGCTTCGGCTATAGGTCTCGGTTTTTGCCGTCTAGCTATTCTAGATCTTACTCCAGCAGGACACCAGCCTATGACAAATGAGGATAATACGATCTGGCTGGTCTTCAATGGCGAGATCTACAACTTTCAGGAGTTAGTTCCTGTGTTAGAGCAAGCGGGGCATCATTTCCGCTCACGCTCGGATAGCGAAGTGATCATTCATGCCTATGAACAGTGGGGAACCGACTGTCTCCAGTACCTCAATGGTATGTTTGCTTTTGCTATTTGGGATAGCTGCAAGAGATCTCTCTTTCTTGCTCGTGATCGTCTAGGTGTGAAACCGCTCTACTACTGGAGCAACGGGACATATTTTGCATGGAGTTCGGAGCTTAAAGCGTTACTCACCCTTCCCTGGGTGCCACGGCAGTTAAGCGTTCATGCGTTACAATCCTACCTACTCTACGAATATATTCCAGCGCCTGAATTTATCTTCAGTGGTATTCAGAAATTACTTGCAGGTCATTATTTGCAGATATGCCTAGATGGTTCAGCCCGGGGGCGTGTTACTACAGATTGGCAACCACATCAGTATTGGGATGTGCAGTTTAAAGCTGTAGAACCAGAAGAAAAATCAATTGATGATTATGTGTACGAAATGCGCTCGCTGCTCAAGGCTGCTGTTGCACGTCGCCTGATTAGTGATGTCCCACTGGGAGTTTTTCTGAGTGGGGGCATTGATTTAAGCAGTGTAGTTGCTCTCATGACCCAAGTCAGTAGTGAGAGACCAAAAACGTTCAGTATTGGTTTTGAAGAAGAAACATTCAGTGAGCTTGACTACGCCCAAGTTGTCGCTCGTCACTTTGACACGGATCATCATGTAGAAATACTCAGGCCTGATGCTAACGATCTCATTCAGTCTGTAGCGAACTATCTAGACGAGCCATTCGCTGATGCTTCAGCCTTGCCGACCTACCTAGTTTCCCGTATGGCTCGGCAATACGTAACGGTAGCTCTGGGAGGAGATGGAGGAGATGAACTCTTTGCAGGTTATGACTGGTATCGTGCTCAGAAGATTGCTTCGGCGTCTATTGATAGTCTTCCCAATAGTATGCGACAACGACTGAGTTCCCTAGCTGCACGTATTCCCCCATCTACACAAAAGAAGGGACTGCGTAATATAGTTCGCCGTTTTCTTGGATGGAGCTTGCTTGCCACCGGAGATGCAGCATACGCGATGGCAGACTTTCTGGCGTAGTGAAGAATTGGCTGCGCTGTTAACCATGTCAGAGAACATGAGCTTTCATGCCGTTGATTTTCCGCATTCTCGCGCTTTTTGCAGCAAGTAACAGTTCGCATTCCCTCGATCAGCAGCAATATGCTGATATTAAGCGATACTTGCCTGATGATATCCTCTACAAAGTAGACCGTATGAGTATGGCTGTTTCTGGAAGTACGAGGTCCATTTCTAGATTACACGCTTGTAGAGTTTGCTGCACGTCTTCCTATAGCCATGCGTCTACATGGTATATCGGGGAAATACTTACTTAAGCGTGCCATGGATGGACTACTTCCACGTCAGGTGATCCATCGTCCCAAACTTGGTTTTAATATTCCTTACAAGAACTGGTTACGAACCGAATTGCGTGGACTCATGCTAGATGCGCTTGCTCCAACACGGCTACGCCAGCAGGGAATCTTTGATCCTGTCTACGTTCAGTCCTTGATTAATGAGCATCTGTCCCTGAAGCGTGATCATGCGCATAAGCTTCTCTGGCAATTATTGATGTTCCAGCTTTGGGCAGAGCGCTACCTTTCGACTTCGTTAACTGAATCAAGGAGTTCTTGGCTGACACTCCGCAGCGGCTAAGGCTGCGTATCCTTCTCAGAGGCTGTGTGAGAAGCAATCTAAATGATGGAGGAACTGGCTTGAGAAGCGGTTTCTTGCCACTTTGCATACAGTCTCTCAGAGGCTGTGTGAGATGTAGTCAAAATAATGTAAGGACTGGTTTGATAAGCAATTTCTTGCCACTTTGCGTACAACCCTCCTTGTCATCGATATGCCTCAGCTTGCAGATCAAAGAGGTCAGCGTATTTCCCTTGCAGATTTAGCAAGTCCCTGATGCGAACCATGTTCGATGATCGGCCTTGCTCAAGAACGAAGATGCGATCAGCTAAGCGCACAGTACTGAAGCGATGGCTAATAAAAATAACAGTACGTCCCTCAGTCAACTGGCGTAAACGTTGGAAGATATCGTATTCGGCTTGTGCATTCAGCGAACTGGAGGTTCGTCGAGGAGAAGAATAGGCGCATCACGCATAAAGGCACGGGAGAGAGCCAGTTTTTGCCATTCACCCCCGCTCAGGTCTACTCCCTTCTCGAACCAGCGACCTAACATAGTATCGTAACCAGCATCAAGGTGCTCAATGACCCCATGAGCCCCTCCCTTGTGAGCAGCACTCTCAATCAAGTCACGATTTTCTCGATCTCTGCACTTGCCACCAATGCCGATATTTTCGCTGGCGGTCATCTGGTATCGCACGAAATCCTGAAAGATGATGCTGAGCTGCTCACGCAGCTCGAAGGGATCGTATTCTTTGACGTTGCGTCCGCCGATCAGAATCTCTCCTTCAGTTGGATCATACAAACGTGTCAGCAGTTTGACGAGTGTCGTTTTCCCAGCACCATTCTGGCCCACCAAAGCTACGCTCTCACCAGCATGCAGAGTAAAGCTGAGATTTCTCAAGGCAGCTTCTCTCTTGCCAGGATAGATGAAGCTGACATTGCGAAATTCGATGTCTAACCCATGAGAATGAGCCGATCTCTCCAGAGGCAAAGGATGTGCTGGCGCACAGATTTGTGGCTCGCTGGCAAGAAATTTGAAGAGTGAATCAACAAAGAGGTGATGTTCATACATGTTGGAGAAACCATTGAGCACTGCTTGGAAGCTCTGGCTGGTCTGAGTAATCGCCAGAGTATACTGCGTGAGAGCACCCAGTGAGATGCGGCGCTGTACGGCCTGGAGTGCCACATACAGATAGATACCAGCATTAGCAGTGACTGGCAGTGTCGACCAGAGCAAGTTGATGATGGTGTGTCTGAATTGCAGACGTTTTTCTTCTTGGTACATCTCTTCGCTTAACAGATGATATCGTTCAGTAAAAAGATTCCCTAGGTTAAATAACTTTATTTCTTTATTAAAAAGAATTGGCTGTTAAGAGCTGTTGTATGTACAATTGTTGGCGTTTGCGTGGAGAATTTCAGAGTACATGCCAGTAATTTTTGAGTCCATAGTGACTATCAGCAATGAACGAGGGGATGGGAACAATGAGAGCAATGAGAACAAGCCACCAGCTTAGGTGGAAGAGCAGGCCAAGCAGAGAGAGCAGAGTGACCAAGCTGCTCCCAAGGCCGAAGAGCTGGATGATCATCATAAGCGGTTTGTTGAGAGCATCTTGGCAAAGATGGTTAAGGCAGTCATAAAATGTTGCGTTCTCGAAGGATGCAAGGTCTAGCGTGCTTGCCTTGCGTAGGATCAACAGTTCCACATGATCGGAAAGACGAAAGTTTAACAATACCTGGAGTGTTGCTTGCAACCGTGTGCAGAAGCGAGTAAGGAGGTTAATTGCTAGTTGTAAGGCAACTGGCAGGACAATTGGCAAAATAGTGCTATGCGCGATACCTTGAAGCGCTCCATCGATGAGTAGACGAGCTACTAGGACAGTTGCAAGCGGTGTGATACCCTGGAGTAACATGACGAAAGCCATGCCGATGACCAACACAGGGCAAGCATCCCAAACGAGATGCAGTACGCGTGGTAGATCAGTAAAAGCTAGAAGAACCTCACTAATATGAAAAGCTTTTGCTTCATTACTCTCCTGCTTCATTCAGGATACTCCAGTGTTCTGTTTTCACTCTATCTTTGCACATTTCCAAGTAGGATCACTCTTCCTGAAAATGGTACTTGATCGGCAATCACTTTGTCAAGTTAAAAAGGGACATTTTGAAAGAAAAAAAGGGACAAATTAACAGGATTGCTGAAGCTTTTTTGTGTGTCACTTGGCTCCTGAGGCCTTTTCACACAGTCTCTCATATTTTAGCGTAGTCAGAGTCTATGCTTGCCATACTTGAACTGTTCCATCCTTGCTCCCGGAGGCAATCTGTGTGCCATCGGGCGACCATGCTATTGCGTTTACGCTGTCGGAATGTCCGCAGTAAGTCAGGAGGTGTTTTCCTGTAGTTGCCTTCCATACTTGTCCCGTCTTATCACCGCTTCCCGAAGCAATGCGTGTGCCATCGGGAGACCATGCTACTGCATAGACTACTTGGGAATGACCTCTATAGGTACAAATCTGTTCTCCTGTGGTTCCATTCCATACCTGCACGGTCCCATCCGAACCGCCCGAGGCAACGCGTGTACCATCAGGTGACCACGCTATAGATCGTGCAATATAGGGATGGTGGCTATAGGTGCAGATTAGCTTTCCCATTGCCACATCCCACACTTGCACCGTCTTATCATGACTTCCCGAGACAATACGTGTGCCATCAGGTGACCAAGCTATCCCACTTATGCTATCGAAATGACCATTGTAGGTCCTGAGTTGTTCTCCTGTCGCTGCTTCCCATATCTGTATCGTCTTATCTCCGCCTCCAGAGGCAATGTGTGCGCCATCGGGTGACCATGCTACGGCAAATACGAAGCCACTGTGACCACTGTAGATTTCTGAGTTGCTCACCTGTCCTGGCATCCCAGATCTGTACTGTCTGATCAGTACTTCCCGAGGCAATACGCATGCCATCAGGTGACCACGTGGCTGTGCATACAAATCTGGAATGGCCCTTATAGGTTATGATCTTGGTTATGATCTTGGTTATGACCTTTTCGCCTGTCCTAGCATTCCAGACCTGCACTGTCTTATCCCATCCTCCAGAGGTAACGCATGTGCCATCAGGTGACCATGCCACCGTAGCTACATCCTTGGAATGACTAGGCCATGTCAGAACTTGCTTTCCCTGGGTGCCGTTCCAGACCCGTGCAGTCTCTTCTTTCTCTCCCGATGGCACGAGTGTACTCTTCAACGATACATCTGTCCTGTTTGTAGTATCAGAATGGCCGTAATAAGTGTAAAGCAGTGTTCCTGCGGGGGGTAAAGCTTCTGCTACTTGTGCAAGAGGCGTCGTTGATAGAGCTGATATGATTGGTGCTAGAAATGCTGATTGATCTTTACTGTTGTTTGGCTGTTGAGACAGGAGAATTGATAGAGGCAATACTGCTATTGCAGACTTTTTGGCTGCGATGCCTGTTCTAGGGCTTGGGCGAACTCTTGGACACTAGGGAAGCGCTCTTGAGGATCTTTAGCCAGTGCTTTTAGCACAACGTGCTCTACCTGTGCTGGAATGCTGGCTATTTTCTGTTGGAGTGAAGGTGGGGGGTCCATCAGGTGGTGCATGGCTATCTCGATGGCATTTGCGCCATAGAATGGTAGTACACCACATAGCCATTCATAGACCACCACGCCCAAGGCATATTGATCGCTGGCCTCACGAGCTTTTCCGCGACATTGTTCTGGTGCCATATAATAGGGTGTTCCCCCAACCTCCTGTGGGTGAGACATTTGGGTATCGTAGACAGGAGCTGCAATACCAAAGTCACCGAGCACAATAGCGCCCTGAGCTTCCACTAGCATATTTTCCGGTTTCACGTCGCGGTGTACGAGTTGCTGATCATGAGCAAACTGGAGGGCCTCTGTCACTTGCTTTACATATTGCACCACCGTTGAGGGAGGAACTATGGAGCCATGAGGATGCTTCTTTCGTAATGTGCCACCTGGAGCATATTCCATAACCAGAAAGGGAGTAGAGTCATCCATGCCAAAATCTAGCACGCGCAAGATATGGGGATGCTTAAGGGTCGCAATAATCTGTGATTCCTTGAGGAAATGCTCGAGGGCTTGTGTTTCCATTCGCTCATGCAGCACTTTAACGGCTGCTCTGGTATGGAGATGAAAGTGTTCGCCCAGGTAAACATTCGCGAATCCTCCCTGTCCAAGCAAGTGGAGTAAGCGATAGCTACCTAATTGTTGCCCGGTGCGGTCATGCATCATTCTGTTCTCCTGGTGGAGGATAGCCTCAGCTGATTTTATAGTGGAATGGTAGCACAAACCAAGGGGAATATCCAGAAGCTTGCAAATACTTGGTCGCGTGCCCAATGCCTGTGTTATACTATCGCTATATTCAAAATTAGGCATTCATTTCACTTACTATTTTTAGAGAAAGTCAGGCACCATGATGCTCATAGGACAACAGCTAGGGCACTATCGTCTTGTCCGTCTGATCGGGCAGGGCGGCATGGGCGAGGTGTATCTCGCCGAAGATACCCGTATTTCGCGTCAGGTCGCAGTCAAAATCGTATGTAACGAATGTCAACCGTATTCTGATGCGAAGGCGTTGCAGCAGGTGGAGCGACTCTTTCAACGCGAGATGAAAGCGATCTCTCAGCTTGATCATCCTCACATTCTCAGCTTCTACGACTTCGGCGAGGAGCCAACGGCAGATGGGTCGATCATTTATATGGTGATGCCCTATCGCCCGGAGGGATCGTTGGTTACTTGGCTTGTTCAACGTGGCTCTGACCTGCTTCCCCCACAGGATGTGGGACAGATGATCATGCAAGCGGCATCAGCTCTCCAACATGCCCACGACCACAACATTATCCATCAAGACGTCAAGCCTTCCAACTTCCTCGTGCGTGCTAATGCAGACTCTCCCACGCGTCCCGACTTGTTTTTGGTCGACTTCGGCATTGCCAGAGTCCTCTTGGCAAGCTCAACGGCGAGCAATAGTGTACGTGGGACCTGTGTCTACATGGCGCCAGAGCAGTGGAGTGGTGAGGCAGTTGCTGCTACTGATCAATATGCTCTTGCTATTATGACCTATCAACTGCTGACAGGTCAGCTCCCCTTTCAAGGACGACCAGAGAAGTTGATGTTTCAGCACCTCACGGTACCACCCAAGCCGCCCAGTCAACTCAATGCGTGCCTCTCGCCTGCCGTTGATGCCGTCATCCTGCGTGCCTTAGCTAAGAAAGCTGACGAGCGCTTCCCCATCATTAAGGCCTTTGCTGTTGCTCTCCAACAGGCATTTGATTATGTTGATTTGCGTGCTACGCTTGCGATCACAAGAGAAGAGGCGTTACAAGGAGCAAGCCGCACGATTACCCTGCCTAGCAAGCAGCGAGTAGCGGTGACAATCCCTCCTAACGTTCAGCATGGGCAGGTATTGCATTTGTCAGAGCAGGGTATGCCCTACTAAGGTGGTTCGCATGGTTCCTTGCTGCTAATTATCAGCACGGCTCAGACCGAGAGTTTACCCGTGTTGGCAGAGGACCTAGCAACGATAGTGGCCCGTGGCAGCTCAATGCCTACGATGGTGCCTGTCTGTGAGGTTGATGAGCAAGACCTAGCAACGATAGCGGCCCGTGGCAGCTCAATGCCCACGATGGTGCCTGTCTGTGAGGTTGATGAGCAATCATCTCCCATGGTGTTCGCTAGTAGCGCAGCTATCGCACTCTTGTATCCAACAGCCATTGCCAGTGGCCAATCGGGTCAGTCGCAATTGCCAATCACTGATCCCAAGGTGTCCATGAATAAATCTGTGGTGGTGTCCTTACCAGTCACACCAATACCATCCAGCAGAGTGCTGTCACCACATCAAGAGCCACAACCAGCCGAGGTCGGATGGCCTAGCAGTTCGAGGAATCCTCGCCTCAAGTTGCTAACACTACACGCCAGTCTTGTTGCTACTCTCGCCCTGCTGTTTCTCGGAGGCAGTATACTAGGGGGAACCATGTTAGTCAGCAATACGATCGCGACCAACAATGCTCATGCAACAGCCACGGCCCAGAGCATCGCTCACAGCCATGCGACGGCCACAGCCCGAGCGCAGGCCAGCAGCCCGAGCGCAAGCACAGGAAACGGCACTGGCGCAGGCACAGGAAACGGCACTGGCGCAGCCACAAGAAACGGCACTGGCGCAAGCACAGGAAACGGCACTCCCGCAAGCACAAGAAACCGCACAAGCACAGGCACAAGCAACGGCGCAGGGGCAAGCACAGGAAACTGCACAAGCCCAAGCGTGGGCTGCTGCCCATGCACGAGCACGGGCTACTGCACAGGCACAACCAACACCAACGCCACAGTACCTCGCGTCGCAAGCACCAGCGACCCCTGCAAAGCGAACTAAACAAGGCAAACAAGGCAAACAAGCTCTCTCCGGGTGATTTTGACAGAAAAATCGTAGCATCAGAGGTTTTTTGCCTGGTAAATAGCTTTTGTCTTCTTTGGATTTCACCCCAAAGGATAGAGTGCCATAAACGACATCACAAGCAAAACATAAAATAGGCTAGGCCAGCATTTTCTAGCCATGTTTGTAGGTCGCTAGCTAGGGGAGCCACAAACGTACACAGTTCATTGTCAGGGTAGCGCCGCAGCGTCAGACTGTACGCATGGAGGAACTGGCGGTTTAAATTCGGTGCCGATGTCTCAGGAGTAGGCAAGCCATACATTTGGTCTCCTACGATCGAATATCCCAGTGCCGCCAGATGTGCACGGATCTGGTGCGTACGCCCGGTCAAGAGACGCACATCTAGCAATGCATAGCCGCGCTCTACTGCTTGCACTCGTACTAACGTGATGGCTGACTTTCCATTAGGTCCAACGATGCAACGCCGTCGATCGTCAGGATCACGTCGCAATGGCCCATCGAGCACGAATTCAAAATCGCTCGTAGCCGTCATTATCAATGATGCATCAGCTAGCTGTATGTGTCCATCTGCCAACCGTTGTGTGACTGTGAAAGGTGCACGTGGCTGTGTCCAATCTGGATTTCCCTGTCTCACAATTACCACATAGCGCTTCACGATCGTACGTTCTTCAAACTGTTTAATCATATGCCACCGTGAACGTTCAGTACGTGCTAATGCGACAATACCAGAGGTATCCTTATCCAAGCGATGTAGCAGACAGGGACGTGGTAGAAGTCCCTCTTCTTTCCTGATACGTTCAACTCGTTTGTTGCGCAACATTGCTTGTATATCAGCAGGGGCAGCAGCCCACTCTAGCTTATCAGGCAACTCTGGCGGTTCCCAATCATCCTGACCCAACAGCTCCGTGTAGGCCAGCAATGCATCCCACAGTGTCCCATTGCCATGCTTATATGTTGGGTAAATCACCAACCCAGCTGGCTTATTAACCAGCAGTAGGTGATGATCTTGGTAGATGACTGCAATGTCTGTAGCTTTCATTGCTGTGAGTATAGGGGGCATTGTGAGTACTGTCAATAGTCTCAACATAGCGAGCAAATCGATACTGAAGAGCCCGAAATATTGAGATATGGTTCCTTGTGATAGAATTATTGCCGTGTGTTAAAATGGTAGCACACGTTTGCTAACGGAAGCAGCAAATCAAGAGGTATCATCAATGTTTGTAGAATCCCTAGCCAATTGTTGAGTGCTCTTGGCACAGGTGCTAAGGATGGCGTATAGTTCATCTGGTATGGACGCTTTCATCAAGTACGAAGCCGAGGGTCTAGCGTTGCTAGCTTTGAGGAACTTATCATATGTCACTTATACAATATTACGAGCAGCTAGAATTGCGTAACCCAATTGTGGTAGCAGCTTTTGGAGGCTGGAGTGATGCTGCAGACTCAGCTTCCACAGCAATCAAGTTTCTTGTGGAGCACTGGAAGTCTCAGAAGATTGCAGAGATCGAGGTAGAAGATTTCTTCGTTTTTACCGAGGCGAGACCAATAGTCAGTTTAAGTGACGACATGCAGCGCACCATTATCTGGCCTAGCTGCCAATTCTTGGCCCAGCATGTAGAGAACTTGGAGCGTGATGTGATCCTCTTCACTGGTGTTGAACCACAACTCAAGTGGAAAACATTCAGTAATATATTCCTGGAGATCTGCACTCATTTCTCGACCTCAGAAGTGATCTTCCTCGGCTCGCTACTAGCTGATGTGCCGCACTCTGTTGTTGTTCCTATTGCGGGTTCATCATCTGATAGAGCCATACTAGAGCGTTTACGAGAGGTCGACATCCATAACTCTCGTTATGAAGGCCCGACAGGCATAGTTGGAGTGCTTCATGAGGCTTGTCAGCACATGCACATCCCCTCTGCGACGCTTTGGGCTGCTTCTCCTCACTATCTGGCAGCCACGCCTAATGTCAAAGTGACTGCGGCCTTGCTCATGCACCTCAATGCTTTCCTCTCTCTTGGACTAGATTTGAGCAAGATTCAATCTGACGCTCTCTGCTTTGAAGAGCAAGTCTCAGCCCTAGTTGCTCGTGATCCAGATGCCAGTGCTTATGTTCGCAAATTAGAAGAGCAGCTTGCAAGTAGTGGCGAGGATGAGGAAGAAGAGAAAGGCTATCTTGACCGACCTCTCAGTAGTGGACCACTACCCAGTGCTGACAGCCTCATCCGCAATGTTGAAGAAATGCTCAGGAATCAGCGTGAGAGCGGTGGTATGGGAGATCTTGGAGATGATTTCGGGGCTCTCTGATCCCAAAGCTCCCTAGATTTTCCTAGAGAGCTTTGCTTTTCTTTTTAATGTTGTTCTTCGTCGGGACAGTTCTCTTGCTCGACATCTGTATCCTGTGGGTGGAAGTTGAGTGCAACTGAATTGATACAATAGCGCTCTCCTGTGGTCTCACGTGGACCATCGTTAAAGACGTGTCCTAAGTGTGCACCGCAGTTTTTACACACCACCTCTGTACGTACCATGAAGTGTGAGTGGTCTTCATGTAGTTCCACATGAGCGGAGTTAATGGGACTGTCAAAGCTTGGCCATCCCGTACCTGAGTCAAACTTGGTATCCGAGGAGAAGAGCGACTGTCCACAGGCTGCGCACTCATACATGCCCTTTTCATGGTTATTGTAGAGGGCCCCGCTAAAGGCACGCTCCGTTCCCTTGAGACGGCAGATCTGGTACTGCTCTGGAGTCAGTTTATCCTTCCAGTAAGATTCAGGTAGATTTCGTAAATTACTCATCTTAATTTAGTGGCTGCAACCGCAACCTCTGGCTTCGCCTGCATCATTGGCAGTCTTGAAAGAATGCCCACAACCGCAGGACGAGACAGCATTTGGATTATTTACGGTAAAGCCTGCGCCCATTAAGCTATCCACGTAATCAACTTCGCTGCCAGTAATATAGCCTAGGCTCATATCATCAACAAAGACCTTAAAGTTTGTGATAGGAATGACGGTATCGCCCTCCTGCTCTTCATCGAGAGTCATCCCATATTGGAGACCTGAACAACCGCCTCCTGCAACAAATATGCGCAGACCCAAGCTAGGATCATTCTCTTGCTCAAGGAGTTCACGAACCTTATTCTCTGCGGTGGGAGTCAGTGTGATGACACTAGTTTCAATTGTTGATTGTTGGTTTTGTTCTATCATCAGTTTTTTTTTCGCAACGCAGAAACCCATCTCATGTGTGAGGTTGGGAGAAGCGTCACATCCCCTTTCTTCGTGCTCTGTATCCTTATACGAGCGAGCGTTTTGAATGGGAACGCTCAAAACCTCTCAACACCTCTAGACCAAGAGAAGCGTTGGCAAATCAATTCCGACACAGTTTTTTGGATAATGAACTGTGGTTAGATGCTATGACATTTGCACCTATTATAGCATGAAGGCAGAGAAGAGAGCAAATCGCATCTGAGCTAAATGCGCTAAGGATGCAACAATCCTCTTAGCGCCAGCAGCAATAAGATTACTAAGTGGCGTATCCTGTGCTTGATCAGTAGGCGTTGACTCAGATGCTTCATCGGCCGGATGTAGTGGGGTAAAGTAACGAACCTTCTTTGTTGGCTGCTTTTCACCTGGATCTTCAATTTTTTCTTTGTCAAGCCATTTAGGCAATTGATTATCTATACCTTCACATTCTTTCTAAGCTAACTAGATTAAATTTCTCGGAGATGAGTTTGCTGTCGCTAACTTTTGAGAGGTTGCTAGTGAAAGCCTTTCGCGATCCAGTAGAAGAGTCTCTCTTTGTGCATTTCTAACTGAAACTACTCTCCATAAAGATGATATCTGATCAATGAGGATATTTTCAAGAGAAAAAAGGACATTTTGCGAGTACACTTTCCTGAAGAGAGATGTAGTAGTGGGAAGAAGGGACAAACTCTGTTATCAGGCTAAATTTCGCTAGGGCATAAAACGGTCACTTCGGATGTTAATGTAAGCAGAAAACAGAATACTTTGATCTCTGAAATAAGACGGCTAGGTTCCTGCCAGTAATGGATACGTTCATGCCTGTTCAAAAATCCATGAGGCATGAGGCAGTCTTATCGAAGTTAGCGTGAGGAATATATCTATGCCCAAAATCTATGGCGTTATTACCATCGGCTCAGGCCCGGCAGGCTATACCTCTGCCATTTACGCGGCGCGTGCTAATCTCTCCGTACTCGTGCTTCAGGGTTACCAAGCAGGTGGACAGTTGATGTTGACCAGCGAAGTCGAAAATTATCCCGGTTTTGAAGATGGCATTCTTGGTCCGGAAATGATGGAAAAATTCGAGAAGCAGGCGGCAAAATTTGGTGCCGAATTAGTGTCTGAGGATGTTATCTCGGTTGATTTTTCAAAGCATCCGTTTCTCGTTAAGACAGATACGGCAGAATACCAGTCTCAGGCTATTATCATTGCCACTGGAGCCAGTGCCAAATGGTTGGGTTTGCCTAATGAGAAGCGTTTGCAGGGTCGAGGTGTAACTGCCTGTGCTACCTGTGATGGTTTCTTCTTCAAGGGCAAAGATGTGGTAGTCATAGGTGGTGGTGATACAGCAATGGAAGAAGCTATCTTTCTGACACGCTATGTTAACCATGTCACGATTATTCATCGTCGAGATATCTTCCGTGCCAGCAAAATTATGCAAGATCGTGCACGTAACAACCCCAAAATCAGCTTCATCATGGAGTCAGAAGTGGTAGATATTCTCGGTGACGATGCTGTTACTGGCGTGCAAATCCGCAATGTACGTACAGGGGATGAGCAAAAACTGCCAGTGCAGGGTGTCTTCCTGGCTATCGGACACCAACCAAATACCGATTTGTTCAAGGGAAGTCTTAACATGGATGCAGCAGGTTATATTATCCCTGTTGAGCATACGATGACGAATATCCCAGGTGTCTTTGCTGCTGGCGATGTTACTGATCATCGCTACCGTCAGGCCATCACGGCTGCTGGTGATGGCTGCCGCGCTGCTATCGATCTGGAACGCTGGCTAGAGAGCCATGGCCTGGAAGTCGGTGTCGAGAACTGAGATTAGACGCAGATAAGATTAAAGAAACATCTATGACACCATTATAATGGCGTCATAGATGTTTATCGGTAATTATAGGCCTGAGTAGCTGATAATCACCCATATTTCCTATCGAAGGAATTTGAGCTATCTTTGCCAGCTATGACATGACAGGAATGTCAAGCAATTGACCCTTCGTAGATCCCTATGATTGTACGAAGGAACTTCAATGCATCTTCCTGCTTGCGTTGGAAAGAGTTGCGTCCGATGATCGACCCAAAGCCACCTCCATCGCGAATAGCGCGGGCTTCGTTAAATACCTGCTCATCAGCGGCAGTAGCGCCGCCAGAGAAGATTACAATACGACGGCCATTAAAAGAAACTCTGGACCACATGGCGCACACGATCGGCCAGCGTAGCGACTGGGATCTCATATTTCTGGTAAACTTTCTGAGCCTCAGATAGTTCGACCTTTGCGCTAGGCAGTTTCACTTTGATAATATCGGCTCCCAGTTGAGCAGCAATTTGAGCGGCATAGGTGACAACATCGATAGCCGTCTCGCCCTCTTTACTGATGCTGCTACCACGAGGATATGACCAGACGACGGTTGCTAGACCTGCCGCCTTGGCCTCCAGTGTCAATTCACGCAATTCCTCGTATATTGTAGTGCGCTCAGTAGACCCTGGATAAATCGTGAAGCCAACTGCTACACAGCCTAGGCGAAGCGCATCCTCCACACCCGCCGTGACAGCAGAAATAGGGTCCTTCTCATCATTGAGCACATCATGGTTATTGCACTTTAAAATTAGAGGAATCTCACCCGCAAAATCGGCAGCGCCAGCCTCGATAAAACCCAGAGGTGCTGCATATGCATTACAGCCAGACTCAATTGCCAGCTGAAAATGGTACCGAGGATCATAGCCAGCAGGATTGGGCGCAAAGCTACGGGCGGGTCCATGCTCAAAACCTTGGTCGACTGGCAAAATAACCATCTTTCCAGTCCCTGCCAGACGTCCATGATTGAGCATACGGGCTAAATTGGTACGAATACCTGGATTCTCGCTGTTATACCAGCTTAGAATTTCTCGAATACGGTCATTCATGTTCTTTTCCCTTGATCTACTTGTCTTCGAATGTTACCTTGATGCTACCAGTTTTGTGCAAGAGTGCCCCCTGGCTTTAGCCATGGGGTTCCTGACTTTGTATCCAGCTGATTGTCAGATGTTAGACACCTTAGCGACACTTCTGGATGTAAAATGAAAGAAAGCACAGCTTATCACAAGCTTTGTGGCAGTGCCTCTGACATATTGTATCACCAAATGTCAGTGAGCATGGCAACGTCATCTCCCCTTGACACAGCAATCACTTGTGTTCTATACTAAGTAAGAGAGGATATTGTCATTTTGATAATATCCGCATGCATCTCGTAGACCAAGTAATTTCCGTAAAGTATGTCACAATAGTCACGTTAGTCACAATCTCGTATATAGCATAAAGGAAAGTAACACGTGTCCCGAGTGTCACAATAGTCACGTTAGTCACAATCTCGTATATAGCATAAAGGAAAGTAACACGTGTCCCGAGTGTCACAATAGTCACGTTAGTCACAATCTCGTATATAGCATAAAGGAAAGTAACACGTGTCCCGAGTGTCACAATAGTCACGTTAGTCACAATCTCGTATATAGCATAAAGGAAAGTAACACGTGTCCCGAGTGTCACAATAGTCACAATCTTGTATATCGTATAAAGGAAAGTAGCACGTGTCCCGAGTGTTACAATAGTCACAATAGTCACAATCTCGTATATCGCATGAAGAAGAGGAACGCGTGTCCCAAGCATCACAACTGTCCCATGAGTCACAACCTCGTATATTCCATAAAGAAGAGGAACACATGCCTCAAGTGTCCCGTTGGTCTTATTATCATGCAGAGCATTCAGTCGGAACAGAGGTTGCACGAGGTCGATCCATGCTGATCTGGTTGGGATGAAGAAGCGTGGTATGCGATGGCAACGTCTCAATGCCACCGCTGTTGTTGCTTTACAGGGCCAGCGTCTTAATGTCCAGTGGGATGCGGCAGCTTAGCCCCAGATTGTTGGTGGAACCCTGAAAGCGTGCCCTCTTGACAGGCAGCTGAGATAGTGTGATACTAATCTACATAAGAGATATGATAAAGACACTCACTGTGCGGTTTCCTGCTCATCTGTTGGAACAGATCAGAGAGGTTAGCAAACAGAATGACCTCAGAAGCTCACCCAAAATCTCAGAGGTTTAGAGTGTCACGAAGAAGGCAGCGCAATGATGAACAGCAACAGCTTTGACCTTATCACGCAGGAATTGTCGAGACAGCAACAGGCTATGGATGCACTGCAAGCCGAAAACCAAGAGCTGCGTCAGCAACTTGCAGATCTACGAGCTGGTCTAGGCATTTTTATTGAAATCGATGGAAATTGCTTTGCACTAGACGCATCTGCCGTTACACAGATATCTTCAGTGTCACAAGAAGCGACAGCAATAGCTAATGAACCAACAACCGAGATTTTCCCAGGTAATACCGATATACAAATCAAAAGGTGCACCTCCATCAGAAAATAACAAAAAGGCAGAAACAAGACCTTCTACGTTCCTAGAAGAGATCATGATTGGTGAGTTCGCATCAGCCATGGCCTCTCCCCTGACAGTATTCCAAGATCCGCTTAACCCACAAGAAGAGGAGCAAAAACAGAAAAACAGTAAAAGCGGGCGAGAGAAGAGCGAAGAAGAACAAAAGGCGATACTTCGTCGTGACCTCAAAGGGAGCTACTTGTTGGGCTGAGATCTCGCCTATGGAGGACCTTGAGGTTGTCTGGCTTATCATACCTCGCGTCAGAAGACCCCTTGCTTTGAGCTATGGGGATGAAGAAAGCAGTGAAGAGCAGTGAAGATCACTAGAGGCTATAAAACGAAGCTGGACTTGAATAAGGCTCAAATCATGGCTTGTCTTCAGCATGCGGGTACTGCACGTTTTGCATATAATTGGGGGCTCCGCCGTTATCAAGAGGAATATGCAGCTGGCCGCAAAACTCCCACAGCCATCGATTTGCATAAAGAACTCAATGCCCTGAAGAAGACAGCTTATCCTTGGATGTACGATGTCTCAAAGTGCGCTCCACAAGAAGCCTTGCGCAATCTAGAAAAAGCGTTTAAGAACTTTTTCAACAATGTAAAAAAGAAGAAGGTTGGCAAGTTTAAAGGCAAACTTGGCTATCCTAAATTTAAGACAAAGAAAAAAGGCATTGGAAGCTTTCGTTTAACAGGAGCCATCCATGTGTACGAGAAGCATATTCAGCTTCCTCGACTTGGCTTACTAAAACTCAAGGAAGCTAACTATTTGCCAACCTCTGATGTTCACATCCTCAATGCCACGGTCTCTGAGAAAGCAGGACGCTGGTTTGTTTCCGTGCAGGTTGAAGAAGAAGTCGAGAGTCCTGTTCAGGCAACAGGATCGGTGCTCGGTGTCGATTTAGGCGTCAAGACTCTTGCTACGACCTCTGAGGCCTCCTCGTTCGAAAATCCGAAAGCCCTGCGCAAAAACCTCAAAAAACTGGCTCGACTTGGACGCCGCCATTGCCGCAAGAAGAAAGGTTCCAAGAACCGCAAGCAATCGGCCCGTAGTCTTGCCAGAATGCATGCCAGAATAGCCCGTATTCGTGCCAATGCACTCCATCAAGCAACAAACGCTATAGCGAAAACCAAGCCACGCGTGATTGTTCTTGAGGATTTGAATGTGAAGGGCATGATGGCAAACCGCAAAATGAGCAGAAGCAGTGGGCGATGTGGGCATGTACGAGTTTAAGCGTCAGATCACCTACAAAGCTGAGAGATACGGCTCAACGGTTAATACTGTGAGTAGATGGTTTCCATCCTCAAAAACATGTTCTTGCTGTGGATGGGTAGATGAAGATCAAGCTTTAGATGATCGCCTCTTTGTTTGTGAGAGATGTGGATATGTTGCAGACAGAGATTATAATGCAGCATGCAATCTTGCACAAACTGAAGAAAATTTAGAGCAAGCAGCTTAAGCAGAAACGTACCGTGAGTTACACGGGAACGCAACGCCTGTGGAGAGAGAAGCTCTGGCTTGGTAGCGATATCAAGTGAAACTTCTCTCGTCGAAGCAGGAACCAGACATCAAAGATGGCTTGTCTATATTTGTCTAAGTTCTGGATAACGGTGATGATATAATGAGGGGACATTGAAAAAGAATTCTAGTCAAGAACCATAGGGAAACACAACATGCCAGCATTTAAAGTAGAAGCCCCATTTGAACCTATGGGAGATCAGCCTCAAGCCATTGCTCAGCTCGTAGAGAGTATCCGTAACGGCAACAAATATCAAACACTCTTAGGCGTAACCGGAAGTGGTAAAACGTACACCGTAGCAAAAATCATTGAGCAGGTACAACGACCCACCCTCGTTCTGGCCCCGAACAAGACTCTTGCAGCCCAGCTCTACAGCGAGTACAAAGAATTTTTCCTAATAACGCTGTTGAGTATTTTGTTTCCTATTATGACTATTATCAGCCTGAGGCCTATATTCCACGTACAGATACCTATGTGGAAAAGGAGAGCATGCTCAATGAAGAGATCGAGAAATTGCGTCTCTCTACCACGCGCAGCCTCTTCGAGCGGCGTGACGTGCTCATCGTTGCCTCTGTCTCCTGTATCTATGGCCTAGGTAGCCCTGAAGAATACGGAGAAGTTGTGCTCGTGCTCAAAGTAGGGGAAGAACGACGCCGCGACAAAATATTGCGTCACCTGACAGATATTCAATATGAACGCAACGATACCAACTTCATGCGAGGTCGTTTTCGTGTGCGTGGCGATGTCTTAGAGATATTTCCAGCGTATGAGGATGTAGCCGTACGCATCGAGTTCTTCGGCGATGAAATCGAGCGTATGACTGATATAGATCCGCTGACAGGCGAGATTCTCGGTAAGCGTCAACTCTTGGATGTTTATCCTGCCAAACACTGGGTTACGACCCACGAACGGCTGAATCATGCGATAGAACTGATTGAGCAAGAATTAGCAGAACGTCTGGCAGTACTGGAGGCCGAGGGAAAATTGCTTGAGGCAGCGCGTCTTAAGCAACGCACCAACTTTGACATCGAGATGTTACGAGAGACAGGCTTCTGTTCGGGCGTTGAGAACTACTCACGGCATCTGGCAGGCCGGGGGGCGGGAGAACAGCCCTGGACGCTGCTTGATTACATGTCCGATAATTATCTCTTAGTTGTAGATGAATCGCACGTTGCCCTTCCACAGGTGCGTGGTATGTTTGCAGGTGATCGCTCACGCAAGCAAGTACTCGTCGATTACGGCTTCCGCTTGCCATCAGCAATCGATAACCGTCCATTGACCTTTACCGAGTTTGAAAGCGAGATCAACCAGATGTTATGCGTCTCGGCTACCCCTGGCCCATATGAGTACGAACATAGTGAAGCAATTGTCGAACAGCTCATTCGTCCAACTGGACTGCTTGATCCAGACCTCAGTGTCCGACCAACCAAGGGGCAGATCGATGATCTCTTAGCCGAAATTCGCCAGCGTGTCTCCAAAGGACAGCGTGTGCTAGTAACAACACTTACCAAGAAGATGGCTGAAGATCTCGCTGACTACCTGCAAGAACTAAACATCAAAGTGCACTATCTACACTCTGAGATCGATACGATCGAGCGTGTCGAGATCCTGCGTGATCTGCGCCTGGGTGTCTACGACGTAGTTGTCGGTATCAACCTGCTGCGTGAAGGACTGGATCTGCCCGAAGTATCACTTGTTGTCATTCTGGATGCGGATAAAGAGGGTTTCTTACGCTCAGAAGGATCGCTGATTCGAGATCATTGGCCGGGCAGCTCGCCATGTTGAGGGTAGTGTGATCATGTATGCAGATAGAACCACAAGGTCGATGCAACGTGCAATTGACGAGACCAATCGTCGTCGTAAGCTTCAGACGGCCTATAACGAGAAGCACCACGTCACACCACGCGGTATCCATAAGGAAGTCAAGACGCTCTCAGAACGCCTTAAAGCCATGAGTGGAGCAGGTAGCCAGACAACTGACGAGAAAGCTGTCGCAACACTGACAGGTATTCCCAAAGATGACGCCCTTCGTCTTATCAAGGATCTCGAGTCACAGATGCGAGTAGCGGCCAAACAATTGGAGTTTGAGAAGGCAGCCCAATTGCGTGACCAGATCATTGAGATACGCCGACAAATGATCGAGTGAAATCCGGTTCGACATTAGGTAGATAGGAAACTCCCCATTAGGTAGATCGCTGGCTGGAGATTAGATAGAACCGTGTTTGTCATTAGATACAAATTCCACCACTTTTGTTGTTATTAGCTTGACAACTTAATGTATAATATCAAACAGTGCGTAGAAATTAAGCACATAAGTATTTTTGTTGGAATGCCACCACTATTACATGCGGTAGCTGATATTATCGATAATTTTTGCAGGAAGAGCACCGATCTTATAGGGTCATAACCTGCGTAGCCTGAAAGATATGTAGGAGGAAAATGTGATGCTTGTCCATCTGATGCTGGAGCTTTACAATATCGAGCGGGAAATTCTGAGTAACGAGCCACTTATGCGGCGCGTGCTGGACGAGTACCCCTCTCGTATCGGTATGGAGAAGGTCAGTCCTGTTCACCTGTATGATATCGAAACGTCTAATCCTTTGGACGCTGGCCTGTCGGGTTTTGTTGTGATTGCCCAGAGCCATGTCAGTCTACATGCCTGGCCGGAATACGGCGAGGTTGACATCGATATTTGCTCTTGCAAGGAATTTAGCCAGGAAGATGCAATTGCATTTGCAAAAGAGATCTTCCTTACAGACGATGTTGAGGCTCATTTTGTCGTACGGGCGACACGCTCTCTACGTCCGAGTGGAGCCAGATCAAGAGCGCTTAGCGCAGGCTCTAGCGGCGCGTCTGGCTAGAGCTGGAGTACGCTAAAGAAAGGTAGTATTAATGGATAATGTTGTAGTAACTCAGTTTGGTGCACCGGACGCGCCAAATTGTGATGCGAAAAAAGCGCGTTTTACCGATTATCCGGCACCACTCGAATACACTGTATCTTATATGAAAGGTACAAAACATGGTCCACAGGCAATTCTAAATGCATCGAGTCAGATAGAAACTCTATGACGAAGAACTGGGTTGCTCTCCGATCGATGTTGGTGTGTATACTCGTTCTGTACTTGACTATAGTGGTCTTGACCATGCTGCGGCCCTCAAGCTTAGTGGCAACGCTGTTCGTGAGGTCCTACGGCGGAAGCAGGTACCACTAACGTTGGGGGGAGAACATTCTCTCTCTGTGCCGCTTATTGCAGCTGTGCATGAGCGGTACCCCGATCTGACAGTAGTACATATCGATGCGCATGGAGACTTGCGTGATGAGTATGAAGGAACTACTCTCTCACATGCTTGTACTGCGCGGCGGATTGTTGACATGGACATTCCATTGCTTGAGATCGGTATCCGCAGCTTTAGTGCTGAAGAAGCACAATTTATGAAGACCAAACCAAACGTAGCTATTGTGTGGGGTTACCAATTGGCACGGGGCAACGCGGTTATCCCCTGGCAGCGGCTCAGTCGGCACACATACGTCACTATCGATCTAGATGCTATCAATCCCAGTGAAATGCCTGCAGTAGGCACACCCGAGCCGGGAGGATTAAGCTGGTATCAGGTACTTGGTTTTATCAAGGACATCTGCCGATATAGTACTATTGTTGGTATGGATGTAGTTGAACTCTGTCCTATGGCAGGGCAAACGTATGCAGATGTTCTAGCAGCCAAGCTTGTATATAAGCTGATAGGCTATAATTCGTTCTTAGAGCGAAAAACCTGGAAATCCGCACCGTAAGTGGCTGGAAAGAACTAGATTGGCAATCTCAGGTTTGTTAGGACCAGTGCAGATCTTCTCCTCTGCCCAGGTTTGCCAGTCTAGGGGAAGAAAGGCCTAATTTGTTGCTCTATCTCCTCAAATATGCTAAAATAACTATAGTGGAGAGTAGTTATCATAGTCAGGAACCCGATCCTGGAAACGGGATGGACTTGTGAGGGAGTCGTAAGGTTGTTTCATCAAGCTCGCCTGACCGGACTCAGTCTGAGGGATCGGACCACGTTATCAGGAAGTGTGGAATATTCGTACCCCAAAGGCATTTGCGGGGGTGCAGATGAGGACTCTTGCTCATTGCTTGTTTAGGAGGGAGTTTCAAAGTACATCCCCATACGGATTAACAGTCGTCAGTAATCCGATCCCCTTATTATTAGGAGCAACCAAAAGCGAAGTGGCATTTTCTTATCAATCACAGAGTTTGTTTGTCATTTCGCTGTGAAAGGACACATGACCAGACAATTCAATAAGCAGCCGCGAGATGACTCGCGCCCACCATCTCGTCGTATACCCTCTGGCGAATATGCAGAACAGCAATCTGCACGCCCTGCGAGACCTCGTCTTAACCGGGCCATGGTAGATCGTGGTTGGGAAAATGGTTCCCCACGCCATCATGCGGATTACCATCCTCGGGTGAGCAATGGGCAAGCCCCACAGAATAACTGGCGCAAGAACCAAGAGGCAGGGGACTCTTCATATAATGGTCCATCTGGCAATAGAACCAATGGCAATCATCGGGCTCAGCGTATCGCGCCTTCATTCCAGGCTTCCTCTGCCCCTGGTAAACGGCCTTTTGAATCCAAAGGTTATAACGCAGAGAATCGACGCTTCAGCAATCAGCATCAGGAGAATGAACCATACGGTTCCAATAACCAAAGGCAACCACAAGGACGTGGCTCTGACTATCCTAGCCAGCGACGCTCCAATGAGTATAGCAATAATCGCTCCCAACCAGGTCGGGAATATGCTAATGGCTATGGTAACAATCGATCGCAACGCAATCCAGAGTGGGACGAAGGCAAAGAACAAAGAAGTTTCAACGGAAGAGATCAGGAACAAAGACAACCACATCCACGCCTCCAGAGTCGGCCTGAGACATATGCAGGGAAAACAAAAAAGGCTGAAGTTGCTCAGCCACTGTCTCGAGAGCCTCGACCTTTTCAGCGAGGCTATAAGTGGCCTAAGCAGTCGTAAAGTCGTTGCTCATTCCAGTTCTAAAATGTGTCCAGTTCTACAAACTGGGCACATTTTGTGGTAAATGATGGGCTATGGACTGGGCGCGTTATAATTTGTAGAGAGGAGAGTGTTCATGAATACTGTAGCTACATTGAGCCGACTATTTGCTAGTATCCAAACAGATCTTGATCAGGTGGATACTGCATTCCGGGAGCGGGCAACTTCCGGATTGGCGATTCTCAATGCCGCATCAATGCATGCAGTTGAATCTCAAGGGAAACGATTGCGCACAGCCATTACCTTGCTTTCAGGCAAACTCAATAATTACTGCTTTGATAAACTGATTCTCTTGAGTGTAGCTTTTGAGATGGTGCATCTGGCAACGCTCGTTCACGACGATATTGTTGATGAAGCTGTCACACGACGTGGCAGGCCTACTGTCAATGCTCTCTGGGGTGATAAGATAGCTCTCCTTCTCGGTGACTACTACTTTGCTAAAACTGCTGGTTTAATTGCTGATATTGATGACAATGCTATTGCTCGTCTCTTCTCTGATACGGTTGCTATTGTTTGTGAAGGTATAATGCTGGAAATGACGACCGCAGGACGAATTGACTTGACAGTAGAATCTTATTATGAAAAAATCAAATACAAAACAGCCTGCCTCCTTGCAGCTTGTTCTAAGGGTGGAGCTATCATTAGTAGGGCATCCGATCAAGAAATTGAACTCCTTTACAACTATGGAAAGAATCTTGGTATGGCTTTCCAGATTGTTGATGATATTCTTGATTACACTCAAGATCAATCAACTATTGGTAAACCTGTTGGTAACGATCTGCGTCAAGGAATGGTTACCTTGCCTCTCATTTATGCTTTACAAGATGCATCACTCAATGGTCATCAGCAGAAAATACAAGATATGCTAGATGGACAGGTCAAAAAAGAGGAGGATATACGGGAAGTGATCGGTTGGGTAACCGGTAGTTACGGCATCCAACGTGCTATGATGGATGCTCAGATGTATGCCTGCAAGGCTCGTGAGGCTCTTTATCACTTTCCAGTTTCCCCAAACCGTGATATACTTGATGAACTAATCAATTTTGTGATTGGACGTAACCGTTAATAGAAGTAACTATCATGACGACAAAGCTATCTCTAGAAGAAAGATTTCGTGAAATAGGCGGCAAATGTTCCTATGTGCAGCGCCTCTTCGGTCGTATTGCTCGCATCTATGATTTAATGAATTCCCTGATGAGCCTTGGGCTCGATCGCTACTGGCGAGCGCGTGCGGCTCGCTATCTGGCGCTGGCAACGGGAGAAACAGCCCTCGATTTGGGAACAGGTACTGCTGATCTCGCAATCGCTGTTATTGGTCACTCAGGCCCAGATACACGTGTGATCGGTATGGACATTACTCCAGAGATGCTTGAACAGGCACGGATCAAAATAGCGCGTCTGGGCTTGCAAGATCGTATTGAACTACGTATCGGCGATGCAGAACACATTGACTTACCAGATAACAGCGTTGACGGCTGCTGCTCAGCCTTTACTGTGCGCAATCTGACAGACATTAAGCAAGGCTTTCGCGAAATGTTGCGAGTCGTTCGTCCTGGTGGACGTGTTGTCTGTCTGGAGATCAGTCATCCTCCAGGCAAAATCTTTGGTGCACTATTCTATTGCTATTTTTATAAGCTTGCTCCGTTATTTGGTACAATTATAGGCAAAGCATTTGAAGAGTATAATTACTTGCCGAACTCGCTCACCACATTTCCTGATGCTCCCAGGCTAAAGGCCATCATGGAGGATGCAGGTTGGGATGATGTGCGTTTTTATCATCTCAATCGAGGTATTGTTGCTCTGCACGTTGGCACCAAGCGCTGATTTTAAAGAAACCAGAGAAAATAAGTGTTCGACGTAGATAAGATCACCAAGAGATTCTATGATCATTTTAGAGAAGAACATGCACTTTTCTGTAATTTCATTCAGGGCATTTGCTCACAAGGTGATCGTGAGTGGTATACCTCAGTTATGCTCAATCGTCTGATGTTCATCTACTTCATCCAGAAGAAGGGATTTCTTGCGATCACAAATAAGCATGCATTGGATGGTGATCTTGATTATTTGCGCAATCGACTCAAAACAAGTCAAGAGCATAATGGATCAAAGGTATCTTGCTCGTTCTACCGCTATTTTTTGCTACGACTCTTTTCCGAAGGCCTGAATATACGTGAGCGTACACCACAAGTAGAGCAACTATTAGGGAATGTTCCTTACCTTAACGGTAGTATTTTCAGTGTTCATCAACTAGAACGTGACTATCCCGACATCCAAATACCAGATGAAGCTTTCGAGCGTATCTTCGATTTCTTCGACGAATATAGCTGGTATCTTGGCGATCGTCCTGACAAGGCGGCAGACGAAATCAATCCCGACGTTTTAGCCTATATCTTTGAGAAATACATCAATCAGAAACAGATGGGTGCTTACTATACCAAAGAGGATGTTACCGAATACATCAGCAAGAATACCATTATCCCTTGTATTTTTGAAGCTGTGGAAAGGCAATGCTTTTCGGCGTTTGCACCTGCTGGGCCGGTTTGGTCATTACTAAAGATTAATCATGATAAATATACTTACACATCTATTAAAAAAGGTACCGCACTAACGCTACCTCCAACAATTGAAGTAGGTGTTTATGATAGTTCACAGCGTGGGGAGTGGAACAATGTCGCACAAGAGGAGTATGCTTTGCCAACTGAAATCTGGCGAGAAGTCGTGGATCGTCGCAATCACTATGAAGAGGTGCGTCAGAAAATGGTTGCTGGAGCAATCACCTCGATCAACGATCTGATTACCTACAATCTTAATATTCGCCAGTTTGCCCAGGATGTCATCACCTCCTGTGAGGAATTGGATCTCTTACTTGCTTTCTATGAGAGTATTGAGAAAGTCACGATCCTTGATCCCACATGTGGCTCGGGAGCTTTCCTTGTTGCAGCGTTAAACATCCTTCAGCCACTATATGCCGCCTGTCTCGATCGTATGCAGAACGTTGTCGATCAATGCGACAAGACTAGTGAGTTCACAAATGTAAGAGAGATTATCACGTAGATCGTTTCCGAGCTATCCTAACGCAAGTAGCTAGGCATCACAGTCGCGAATACTTTATCCTCAAATCGATCATGGTCAATAATCTCTACGGCGTCGACATCATGGAGGAGGCGATCGAAATCTGCAAACTGCGTCTCTTTCTCAAGTTGCTAGCACAAATTGAGAAGCCAGATGACATTGAGCCCTTGCCTAGTATTGATTTCAATCTACTTGCTGGCAACACCTTGGTCGGCTTTGCCAGCCTGGATGCGGTTCGCAATATTATCTGCAAAGATCCTTGTATGCAAGTTGCTGCTGATGAGATATTGCAAGGTGTTGAGCAAAAGGCCAAAGAACTTGGAAGAGCTGTGGAACATTTCCGTACGGTACAAACAAACTATGAGATCAAGTTCGATCCCGCTACCACTGGCGAGTACAAACAGGAGCTTCGTCATAAGCTCGATGTCTTGTGCTCTGAGCTTGATCCCTATCTTGCTATGGAGTATGGTATTGATCGTCATGCCATTCCAAGCGAGCAGGAATATCAGCAGAAGTATGCACGATGGCTCGCAAGTCACCAGCCTTTCCACTGGTTTGTTAAGTTCTATGGGATTATGCAGCGTGGCGGGTTCAATGTAATTATTGGCAACCCACCATATGTTGAGTATAGTAAAGTGAGAGTGCAATATGCTGTGCAAGGTTATCAGACAGAGAATTGTGGCAACTTGTATGCTGCTATTATTGAGCGTTCTCTTTTGTTGAGTAGTCCAGGGAGTGGTTACTTGGGATTGGTTGTTCCTCTCAGTATATGTGGAAGTGAACGTTTTAGTAATTTACGGAGTAAAATCTCACTTTGTACGTCGCAGCTTTGGCTGTCTAACTTCGAGATCTTTCCTGCTAGACTTTTTGAGGGGGCCTTTCAACGGCTCACGATTGTACTTGCAACCAACAAGAACGTGCAAACTAAGCTATATGTGACCAAGATACAGCGTTGGTATGCATCTGAGAGATCTCACTTAATAGATACAATAACGTATTCTGAGGCCAAGCGAACTGTAAAACCACACATTTTTCCCAAGCTTGCCTCCTCTATACAGGAGATATTGTTACAAAGAGTGTTACATAAAGCCAAGGGAATCAGTTTAGCCATGAAGCTTTGTCCTCAAAAAACCGATCATTTTGTTTACTATCAAGAAGCAACGAACTATTGGATAAAAGCCACTTGCAATATTCCACTCTACAAGAAAAATGGCATAATAGCTGGATCTCCTCATGGAAGGTTTCTCTACTTTAATGATCTACTTTTCGCACGTATTGTGATGGCTCTAATGAATAGCTCTCTTTTCTATCTTTGGTTTGCAACGTATGCAGATGGATTTCATCTTTCACATACTCTTGTTAAAGACTTTCCATCAGGAGATGAAATCTATAATCAAAATGAATTAATAAATCTGTCCATTTTACTAGAGCAAGATATTAAAGTAAATGCTAAAAAAAGCACAAGAAATCCAAAAGCTAATGTAAAATCCTCTCTGCAGAAGGGAAGAGATCTGATTGAAATAGAGGAGTATAGGATGGGTTACTCTAAGCCTCTATTAGATGAGATTGATTGCATCCTTGCTAAGCATTATGGCTTTACAGACGAGGAGTTCAACTTTATCATCAACTATGACATTAAATACCGCATGGGCCGAAATTATGGATAAGAAGAGCTAGATTTTGTCATGTTGAGCTAGCCGTTTCTCAAGCCCCCGACTGCGTAGAGGCCTCTGGCGAAAGCCTGCGGGTGCTTCACAGTTTCAATGGTAGCCACTTCAATGGAGGAAGCACCTGTTCTACTATGCTAAGGTGGTCATAGTAGCCATGCTGCCAGTAGATGAGGCCGGAGCGCACGAGGAAAATACTGACACCATCAACTTGGAATGGGCGTGAGAGCCAGCGTTGTCCCAGTATGGGTGGTGTATGTCCCCGTGCGAGCCAGCAGATTGCTGCCTCTGTCTCATTGAAGAAACGCTGGGTTGGAGTATATTGAATGGTTGACATATGCCGAAAACGCTGAGTGAACCAAGACGTAATCTCATGGCGTCCCTTGCGAGCGTGCCTCATTCCGGTGTCGAACAGTTCGGCGTCTTCTGCGTAGTGTGCAACAATGCTCTCGACATCGTGAGCATTGAAAGCTGCGATCCAACTATTTACCAGTGTGGAGATCTCGTCTTCGCTGGTGGTTGCTCCTTCTGGCTTGTTATCATCACTGTTCATTTGCAAATGTTTTTCCTTTCTACTCACGGTTCACTCATTTTCCAGATGGAAATCAAGAATCGCCAGTTAATCGGCCATAGGCAGCAATCCGGCCTTCTTAAGTTCGTTACATACTCGCGCTATAATTGGATTATATATAGGATTATCTGCGCTTTCGCCCGATAAGACTTCTGTTGCTAATGGCATTCCCAATGGATCGAGGGAAGCTTATGCTCATAGTGTATTACAATCTTGAGGTTGCGTCAATCTTTGAGCGAACCGAGAGTAGTTGTGATATACTGGAGAAATCTCACAAAAGGAAAAAATCATGAGCACAACCCTAACTCCCTTGCCCAACGTCAGGCAGATCAGTGCAGCAACGTTTCGAGCGGATGTCCAGTTTTTAGAAGAACATTGGAAGCGCATGCCCATTGCTGGTGTTGATCTGCCTCTGATAGATCTCGGCGCAGGCGATCCGCTAGTCTTCGTGCCAATCCTCGAACACCTAGAATTTGCCTATGCACGTCAGATCCGTACTTTCAGCCAGTCTCGTCGAGTGATTCTCTACCGTCGCCAAGAGTCACGCACATGTTTTGTGAGTCTAGCCGAACGTGTCGAAGAATTGCGTCGAGTGCTTGACGGTCTCCAAATCGCCTCTGCCGATTTTGTCGGGCATGGCGATGCGGCTATGGTGCTCTTCGAATTTGCTCTGCGTTACCCTGAGCGCTGTCGCTCCTTGGTTATTGTTGCGCAAGCAGCTGATTATCGTATTGCGCCACATCCTTTTATCTGGCTTCTTCACGAACTGTTCCTTCGGCTTCCCATTGAGCATTTAGTGCCAGCTGCATTGATACGTCGCATCGTCATTCGCTATATTGCTCATACGGAGCCACAGTCACTCTCTCAGGATATGACTGAGCTTCCTCGTGAGTTCGTTGAAGAGCAATTCAGCAAAATTGCTCTCTGGCCTGCTGTCTACCGCTACTCTGTTCTGCCAGTCATTCATAATTTTGATATTCGTGCATCTCTGGCTGCATTAACAATGCCTATCCTTCTGATTAATCGTCAGGATGATGCCCTTTCCCCAGAAGTGAAAACTTCCTGGCTTGCGGAGCATCTGCCGAGATGCGTTGGCTACCATGTTATTCCTGGCCGCGAACGCTTTTTTATCTATTCAGAGGCAGAGCTTGTTACGCCACTGATAGAGGAGTTTCTTACGGCTCTTTGACACCTTTAATGGCTAGCACGACATTGGCTCCCCCGACACCACGTGCACCAATCAGCACAGCCGACTTGAGAAGGGGGCGTGCCTCATTTTGCACTAAGTTCAGCCCATAGTCGGGGTTTAGTTCCTCGCAATTAATTGTTGGAGGAATCAAGCCATGACGAAGTGCTAGCAGGGCTGTAATAGTATCTAATGCTCCTGCAGCTCCATAGGTATTTCCCAGCATGGTACGAGGAACACTGACCGGAAGTTGTCCAGCATCACTTCCAAAGACCAGATGTAATGCCTCTGCCTCTCCCTGATCAGAAGTAGGTCTAGCTCGTCCGTCAAGACTGAAGTAGCCAATATCTGACAGGTCTAAATCTTGTTCTTGCATTGCAAACTGGATGGCACGAGCATAGTATTTCCCATTGGATGATGGAGCTGTTAGCCCATGAGCATCATTGGTCTGCCCGAAGCCGACAATTTCCCCATAGATAGTGGCTCCTCGTTGGCGTGCATGCTCGTAATCCTCCAGAATGCATATTCCTGCCCCTTCACCTGGTATTGAGCCAGCTGCGCGTCGGTCAAATGGCCGATAAGCATTTGGATCATCCCCCAGAACATACTCACCGCTATGTGCGAATGTGAGAAGAGCGAAGGGCTCTAGTACATCTTCACATCCACCTGTGATAATCACATCCGCCGCTCCCCGTCGAATAGCCCTATAAGCAATGCCCAGTGCATCTAAACCACCGACGACATCGTGGGTTGGGGTCTTACAATACCCTTGAATACCATAGAGAATAGATGTCTGGCCTACATTGGCTACCTGTAGCCAGGCAATGGTCGTGTAAGCGCTCATAGCTCGTAGCCCACGGGTATACAGTGCGTGGAGCTGTCGGATCACAAATTCCGTTCCACCAATCGTGCTGGATATGACTGCCCCTACGCGTCGTCTATTCTCGTCCGTCAGTACTAATTTAGCATCCTGCACTGCCTGTTGGACAGCTGCCAGGGTATAATGAGTTGAACGATCAGTACGATTCATCAGTTTGCGGTCGATGTAGTCGCTTACCTCAAAGTTATTCACTTCACCTGCGACACTAATGGGTATATCAGGAGTCATAGGGAAGCGTGAAATGGGCTGTATTCCAGAGATTCCCCTGCTTGTGGCGTCCCAGAAAGCCTCTTTACCAATTCCGTTAGCGGCAACTACACCAAGCCCTGTGATTACAACACGTCGAGTTGCATAATCTATCATAATTCTCTCTGTTCCTTTTTCGCAATAGACTCTACAATTTTCTGTCAATCCAATCGGGCCGTGCGAGAACCAGAACGCTATTCACGCCTCCGAATCCGCTAGAATGTGTGAGCGCAACATTGACTATAGCTTGACGGGCTACATTTGGTACATAATCAAGATCACAGCGTGGATCAGGATTTTCTAGGTTTATTGTGGGTGGAATAATCTGATGCTCTAGCGTCAATGCAGTGACAATAGCCCCAATTGCGCTGGCCGCACCTTGAGTGTGACCAATCATCGACTTTGTTGCGCTAATTGGAATACGGTAAGCGTATTCGCCAAAGGCAGCCTTATATGCTGCTGTTTCAGCCACTTCGTTGGAGGGGGTTGAGCTACCATGCGAATTGATGTAATCAAGTTCTTCTTGCGAAATTGCAGCTTCACGCAATGCTTGTCTCAGTAATACTTGCAGTGGAGCACCATCTTCAGGAAGGGAGGTCATATGATAAGAGTTACAATTAGAGCTAAAGGCAAGTACTTCTGCGTAGATGTGTGCACCACGCGCAATGGCCAGTTCTCGTTCTTCCAAAACCAGCACGGCTGCTCCCTCTGCCATAACGAAGCCATCGCGTGTTCGATCGTATGGACGTGATGCCCGCTCTGGTTCGTCATTACGTGTGCTCAGTGCACCAATCCTTGCAAATGCACTGATGCCAAAGTTGGTAATTGCAAAATCAGATCCGCCTGCTAGCATACGATCAGCATACCCTTCTGCAATGGTCCAGAATGCTTCCCCTATCGCATCATTACCGGCAGAGCATGCTGTAGTCAGGGCCATGCAGGGTCCATGGAGTTGATGGTGTTTTGCGATTGCAACAGAAGATGCGTGAGTCATAAAGAGCGTTGGAACAATCGAGTCATCCTTGTTGAGGAATGGGGGATGTGTACCTCTATTGGTACATTTTACCCACAGTACTTCAGCCTCTTCAGCCGCAGCCATTGCAGAACCCATAGCAACACCTGTACGATCGTGCGCTTGCTCATCGAGCACGTTGACAAGTTTTGCATCGTGCATTGCAAGGTTGGAAGCTGCAATGGCATATTGAGCTGTCCAGTCCAGAAATGTGCATTCATCCTCTGTCAAGCCCAGTGTTGTCGGAGAGAAGCCTGTAACCTCTCCGGCAATCTGGGTTGGCAGGTGGCTGGCATCGAAGCGGGTAATACGTCGAATGCCTGAGCGGCCAGAGACGCAAGCATCCCAGAAGTCCTCTTTCCCGATGCCATTGGGAGCAATTACCCCGAGTCCCGTAATCACTACTCGTCGTCGTCGCATAAGTCTTTCCTCTCACAGTGCTTGATCGATAACCAAGCAGGATTGGTAGTGTAAATATTTAACTACTCTACTATACGCTCTGGCTTCGAGTTTTTTGCAGTGTGCAGAGCAGACTCTTCTTTCCTTTCTTAAACTAACTATGCTCGTACATCCTTGCGTTTGAGGCCAATGCATACGAGGATAGTCATGACCACAATCAGTACTCCCAAGGCACCCCAAGCGAGGATCACGCGATGCATCGCATCTGTCTGGCTAAAAGTCGAGAAGAGCGTGCCATGGAATGTGGTATCATCGTTGATGAGCTTGTCTCCACCTAACTTGTCGCTATGCAGACCAATCGACGAGCCCAGTGCAACCATCGCCCAACGTGTTGGAAAGATCGCTGATATAATCTGTAAAACGGGCTCTTTAAGTGCAATTTCTACTCCTGCAAAGATCACCTGTGGGATGAGTAGGAATGGCAAGAGGCCATTTGCACTATCATCATTAGGCGCGAAAGCTGAGGCTACAAGCCCGAGCAGCAAACCACTGATGGCAGTGAGGACCAGCGTGATGTACGTCTCCAGAAAAAATGGGAAGGAAGATGCCTTGGTGTAAAGGCTCGAATGCGTTCACAATCAAGAGTAGTACAATGTTTTGGAATAGAGCAAATAAGCCCAACAGCAGGACCTTTGAGAACACGTAGGGAATGATGCCGAGGTTGACAGTGCGCTCGCGTTGGTAAATAGAGACCTCTTTGACAATAGCTCGTGTTCCATTGAGAACTCCAAAGAGCACAGCAATGAAGGCGACGACAAAAAGCGCCGTTTGGGCATTGAGCGATGTGTTACTCGTGGCAATGAAGTCCTGTAAAGCAGCGTCCACGCCTCCTTTTTTATGGGCGGCGTAGGTGATGCCTTTGGGATCTTTCTTGAGAAACTTGCTAATTTTAGTACAATCAACATAATCGGTTTTCCCATGGGTGTCAATACCCAAAGAGCCAGTAGGATTCGTGGGACTGATCGCCGAAGATGTAAAAATTTGTGGGAAACATTGGACAACCTTGTTGGGATCAAATATGCCCTGTCCTACTTCAGCCCTGACCAACAGTATCAGCAGCAGTGCAATCACAGGTGCCTGTAAGAGCATAAGCATGAGCGTGCTTGTATCGTTCTTGAGCAACTCGAAGTTACGCAGCGAGAGCAGCGCAAACTGTTTGAATGGGTTGCCTCGCTTGGGCTGTTTGATAGCCTTAAGCTTTCCATTGGGACCAGCATTTGGATCAATCGATGCTTTCCTAAGAGGCTTAGTAATATATTCCTGGTATTTCTGGGAGAGTTTAAATTCTGCCTCCGCTTTCTCAGGAGCATCTGGACTCTCATCTAGACTCGTATAGATTTCGGTAAAGTCATCTTTACCAAAATAGCTTTTGGCCTCGTCAGGTGGCCCAAAGTAAGCCATGCGACCACCCTGTGCGAGGAAGCAAACATAGTCGCAGTACTTGATATTGTTGGTAGCATGGGTGACTAGCACAATCGTATGTCCCTTGTCAGCCAGTCTACGCAAAAGGTACATCATCTTGTGATCCAGTCCCGGGTCAAGGCCTGACGTTGGTTCATCCAGGAAGAAGACGCTGGGATTAGCGAGCAACTCCAGCGCGATCGATACACGTTTGCGTTGTCCTCCTGACAGTTTTTTCACCAGGAGTTTGCGCCGTTGTGTCATCTCTACCTCTTCCAATACCTCTTTGATACGCCGCTCAATTTGCTCGTTCGTGAAGTCGCTCGGCAGGCGCAATTTGGCTGCGTAGTAGAGTGCACGCTCGACTGTTAAATCGCTATGGACAATGTCATCCTGTGGTACATACCCGATTTGTGTACTGAAGGCAGCGAGATTGTGATAATAGTCCTGACCATTGTAAAGCACTTTGCCCTGCTGTGCTGGCCACAAACCGTTAAGCGCTTTCATAAGTGTGGACTTGCCAGCACCGGAGCCTCCTACCAATGCAACAAACTTGCGTGGGGGAATAGAAATGGAAATGTTATTAAGTAATATAGCGTTGTTGTTACCAGACTGCTTCAGATTTTGAGCATCGATGCGGATAAAATTACTCTCATCATACTGTGTCAGTCTGTTACCTTCGTAAGTCAGCCTGTATGGCCCGATACGGATCTCGTCTCCCAATTTCAGGAGCGAATTGGTAGTTGGTTTATTGTTAACATAGACGTGGTTGGTACTATTCAGGTCAGTGATGCGATAAGTTCCGCCTTCTTGCACGAGGCATGCATGATGTGCAGAAACTTGTGGATGAGGCAGTACGACTTTATTATCCGGTGTGCGTCCGATAGTGATTTCAGAGCTATTTAGTCTGATAGGCTGTACTGGAGGCAGTGTCTCCATCTGAGTGCCAGTCCCATCATTATAAGTGAGTGTGATGAGTGGGCCATTTTCATTGCCTATGCGGAAAACGTCACCATTTACCAATGTCTTGCTGAATTGCTCATCACCGCGAATTTTTCGCCCCTGATAGAGTAGGCCATTGACCGTGCCCCGTGTCGAATAATCAGGGTGAGGATGGATAAGCACAAATTGGTCGCCTTGGCGCACAATTCGCAGGTGAAAACCTGAGACAATGCGATCATTGATGACGATATCGTTGGTAGGTTCACGTCCGATGTTAATAATTGGTTTATCAAGTACATAGGTCGGTTTACCATCATGGACATTACTGCTCAATACGATCGATGGTAGATTTTGACCTTGAAGCGGGGAAGATGCAATTATAGTATCATGCCCTTGACCATTCGGTAAGGGAGACGTAGTAGAAAACGCTGGTGGACCAGCAACAGGAAATACTTGTTTGGGTGCAGAGCCGGATTGAGCATGAGCGGGTTGGGAGTGTACCGATGAAGGCACATTAAACGCTGCGCCTTGTTGGTTCGGTGGTTGGGGTTGGGGTCGTATGCCTGAGGAGATATCAGATGCAGCGTCTTGTGGGGCTGGAGGTTCAGCATGACTAAGAAGTACGAAGGACGTATCTGTCCCTAGGCCAATGATAGCGTTGTTCTGAATGACTGCCTGTCGAGTACTCTGTTGATTGACGGTGAGTAGTGCTTTTTGTGATACATTCTCAATGCTCCACTCTCCATTATTCCAGAGCAGCCGGGCATGATGCCTTGAAACTTTCAGAATCTTGCTCAACAACGATATCGTTGCTAAGATCTCGCCCAATTGTGGTGATTGCTTTCTTGATAGGAAAGGGTCTTCCTGCTAATGGACCAGTAAGAAACTTGATCAGACCTTGCACAGGTGGATTATTGTTAGCGTCCATGTATTATCCTTCTAGTTCCTCCTGCCTAATCGCAGTGGGAGTCACAGCCATGATAGAAAATAACTTGAGTTGCTACATTTTGAAATATAGGAAAGGATGAAGTTCAGCTAATTGTTAGGAGCGTTTTTGCTGTTCCTATTTTCAAGCAAAGAGTGTGCTCTACTCTAAAGGAATACAAATTGACCTACTGTAGCTGCTCCCCTTATCAAGTATGCATTAACATTTAGTCGAGTGTCAAGGATGGACTTGAGCAGATTAGGGAATCACGTCCCATTGTCCTTTCACTCTTAAGCGGGCTCAAAGGCTCAAAGTCTATCTCTTGCATTCTACCCTCGTTGCTGGTAGACTGATTTGTAGCGGGACTCTCCCGCCTAGGAAACTGTTCAGGCACCTGTTGCCCAAGCCCTTGAAGAAAGGAAGGTCTCTTTCCTCTTCGCATGATGCATGCAGGGATATCTAGAGGCCGTCAAGATGAAGACCACCGATTTAGCTGCACAAATCACCTTATCTTTACTAGAGGACCTTTTGCAAGAGACCCAGAATTCGCAACTTCGCGGTTCGCTTATGGGATGGCACGCTTTGGCAACCTCAGCCTGCCGAGGCGCCAACCTTTACTCTCGTTTTACAACACCCTGGTGCACTGCGTGCCATGTTTTTGCCACCGACCGAACTCAACTGGACAGAGGCTTATATCTATAATGACATTGACATCGAAGGCAATATCGATGATCTCATTCCTCTTGCCTTCCAATTCATATACAAGAAATGGGGGCCAGTTGAGCAGATGCGCTACGGAGCACGCCTACTGAGTTTGCCAAAAGCAGGACAGCCACGTACCAAAGATCCTACGCAGAAGATCAAGGGAGCACTTCATTCGAAAGAGCGGGATCGCCAAGCGGTGACATATCACTATGATCAGTCTAACGAGTTCTACAGTCTATTCCTGGATAGTCGTATGATCTACACAGGTGCATATTTTGCAACCCCGGACGAAGATCTTGAGACAGCTCAGGGACGGAAACTTGAGTATCTATGTCGTAAATTGCGCCTGCGTCCTGGCGAACGCCTGCTAGATCTTGGCTGTGGCTGGGGAGGCTTTTCCATTTATGCTGCGCAGCATTACGGCGTGGAGACCTATGGTGTGACTCTGAGCCAACCCCAGGCTGAGTTTGCGCAGAAGCGTATCAGGGAAGAGGGATTAGAAGGTCGTTGTCGCATAGAGGTGCGTGATTATCGCGATGTTGTTGGGAGCAATGAGTACGACAAAATTGCCAGTATAGGGATGTTGGAGCATGTGGGCGAGAAACAGATCCCGAACTACTTCAAACAAGCTTGGCAATTGCTGAAGCCCGGTGGCGTTATGCTAAACCATATCATTTCAAGTGCCACATACCTGCAATCAAATGACGATATGACCTTCGCAAGACGCTATGTGGCCCCTGATGGGGAAATGCTACCGATCTCTATACCGCTGCGTATCATGGAGCAAGTTGGCTTCGAGATACGTGACCTGGAATGCATACGTGGACATTATGTACTCACGAATCGCCTGTGGGCACGTCGCCTGGAAGCTCATGCCGCCGAGGCTCGTGCTGTTACCAGCGAAGAGACCTATCGCATCTGGCGATTGATGCTGGCCGGATGGGCCTATACATGTGAGATCGGGCGCAATAATGTTTATCATGTATTGCTGTCAAAATCTGATGAGCACGGTCGATGTAATTTACCCTTAACGCGTGCAGACTGGTATCAATAAGGTGTAGCACCGAAGCCACTCCATGTTCGAGTGGCTTCGGTGCTACACTGGTGCGCTTAGGAATTGGCTGTTGCAAGCTCGGGATTAAAGAGAGCTGTCAGCGTATGCTTTCTGACGCGATAGCCGCAACGTTTTCCACTATGAGGAAGTGCTACGGCATCTAATGCTCCGGACTTGATCCAGCGACGAACAGTCGTGTCGTCTACACGCAATCGTTGTGCTACTTCATGAACAGTGAGCAGATCACTAGGGTGATCTAGCTCTTCCGTTTTTGGCTCTGAGTATGTATCATCAGCCTGTGTCTGATGGGCCATAAATGTGCCTCCTTTTATAACTGAAAAGCAATACACTAATACGCGACTCGACGTGACCATTTATGCGTTGTTAAATTACACATTGAGAGTAATTTAACAACGACTACCAATCCATTTTACTACAGTAATAGATGCAAATCAAATTGATGCCAGAACGCCACAACGTTGCAATGTCTGCCTGGACTTTTGGCACCTATCGTGTATAATAACTGCATTATACTAAGAGACCTTGGCCTCAATCATAAATATCCAACGCATAAGCTCGAAAAAGCTGGCATGTTCTTGACTGGCAATCGAGCAGGAAGTGAGCAACTATGCCAAAAAAATCAGCGAATGTACGCAATGGGGCGCAGCGCAATAAGCCGAAAGTCCAGAAAAGCTTTGAGCTTGTACGTCCAGAGGGGGACGCCAGTGAGAAGCCTGATACAATCGACCGAGCTACTGTTGTATCTGCATCGACAACAGTTTCTACGCGAGAGAAAGATATCACATCGAGAAAACAAGCTGCTCTTGTGGAGTCAGAGAAACAAGCGGAGAACGAAAATCCCGTACCCACAGGGAGTGCTGCTGCACGTATGGCTGCTCGCCGCCGTGCAGCTCAGAAGGCCCAACAACGCAATGCTGCCTCACTTATTACTGCAGAACATTTTGCTTATGTACGCAAGGACCTTATCACTATCGCAGTTTTAGCATGTATCATGTTCGCAGCGATTATCGTGCTGTATTTTACAATTGGAAGAGCTTAGTTGGCGCTCCAAAAAAGGGAGGGACACTTCTGACAGTTGTCTAAGTGTCTCTCCCTTTTTGCCGTAGAAGCTAAATGTCTTTCCCTACCACGCAAGATAGAAAATGCATACTTGTGGTGGTTAGTGGACAAGGGGAGTAGTGCCTAATCCAGCAGGAATGCCTTGACGATGAGCTGCAGGAATAGTTACACCTAGTATACGCTGCATGGCCATTGTGTGGCTACAGTCACCCCAATCGTGAAAGAAACGACAAGTACATTGCCAAGTCCCCTCATCGTATGTGGTCGTATGGACGTCATTCTCTCCCTGGAATCTGGCTTCAAAGCGTGTGAACTGAATTCGCTCTGGTTCTTCTGCATAGCGCTTGGCTTTTGCAATTTTACTGATCATACTTGAATTCATGATCGTTTTCTCCTTAGTAACTAGGAAGCCTCTTCGTATCCCACTTGCTGTTTTATCTTGATACGTGTTTCCTGTGGACTATACATCTTTCGGTGTAACGTGTGAAAAGTTCGAGAAAAACTTTTTACCTCCTCCTTTCCGTTATGTAGAAATACACCCCCAATTGCATTAATTGCTATCTGAGAGTAGTGGCCCAAAGAGTGAAGAATAATCGATGAGCCCAGAATCCAGAATTTATTAAAAAATGGAACAAAGAAAAACGCACCAGAGAGTTAATCTCTCTAGTGCGCAGTTATGTATTCCTCGCGCTATCAGTGTTGGTCTCAGCCTCTGGCACAGTTGCAATTATCGACAGGAGCGACATTGATTGCACTGATATTGAGACTGATCGCATAGACATGATACCCCGCTCAGATACGTAATGCCTGTATATTCATGGCCTTCTTTATTCATGCAATGGTAGACAGGCTTAACTTCTTCGTTATGAATATCTCTTTGCTATTGGATATCAGTATACCATAGAGATTGTTGAAAGTCTACCCATGAACGTGTGAAATTTCTTATCTTTAACGTTAGATCAATATAATCATAGATAGGCACATGAAAAGCTGTTTCTATTTCTTCTGGTAGGGAACATGCCAATTGGTACTCGACGCAAGATCTTTTGTTGTGGTAAAATATGACCAGTTGCGTTTATCTGATCAGACGCAGTCCCAGAAATGAGTAGGAATGTTGGTTCTTGGTTGTGGCTTTTTTTGTCCTGCGGAGTAATATAGACGTAGATGTCTCTTGTTTGATTGCGGCAGTATATGCTAGGCTAAATAGAGGGAATGTAACCAATTAGCATCGACTTACGTATTGAGCTGTAGGTGGAAGTTGAAGAGTCCAAATCTTCATAGTCAAATAGATTGTGTCTTATTAGCGGCATCCCAAAACCTGTATTTTTTTAAAAAGGGGTAACTGATCATGTCGACTGCAACGGTGGAGAACAATCTGAGCCGTGCTCTAGAGCTGGTAGGAGGCTCCATTGATCCAGAAATCGCTGAGACTTACACTTCGTTGGAAGCACGTATTCTAGCTCAAGCTCTTGAAAACGTAGAGATTGCAGAACAACGTCTACGCGAGATTCAGAAACTGGTTGGTGATGTTGAAGAAGTCCTAGTCTAAGTGACATCCTCCCCATGCCTAAGATGAGTGTTTTTTGCTATCTTGTTCCTGCTGTTAGACGCATGGGGGGAATGCTCTGGCACTCTTCATTTCACTTCTTATCTTCTCACATATCGTGTAGATTATATTTTGTTCTGACTGTATTGCACAGGTCAGGAAGAGAGCGATTGTAAAAATGCCGCTACTATATGTTCTGTCTCTTCAGGAGTTTGCGTTTCCATCAGTTGTATTCGTAAATCCTGCGCTCCTGGGAAGCCATTTGCGTACACTTTAAAAAATTTACGCAATATCGGGAAATGTTTTGTGTTTCCCCAAGTGTCAATCCAAAGCCTCATATGCTCAAGAAGCAAGTGCATTTTCTCTTCTGGTGTTTTATCACTTAATGTCGTGGTGTCTGAGAAGAGGTAGGGGTTATTAAAAATGCCTCGACCTATCATCGCTCCGTCTGCTCCAGCTTCTGCCACTTTTTGTCTCGCCTCGTTGAGTGATTGGATATCCCCATTCCCGATAATCAATGTTTCACTGCTCAGTGCATCTCTCATCTCGACAACTGTTTTCAGTTTATCCCAATGAGCTGGAACTTTGGACATCTCGGAGACGGTGCGCAGGTGAACAGTTAACACTGCCAGTTTCTGTTCAAGGACGAATTGTATCCACTCGAAGTCTGTAGCCCGAAAGCCTAAGCGTGTTTTGACGCTCACAGGGATGATACCAGCTGCCCCTTCCTTTGTTGCATCAATAATTTCTTTTGCCAGTGGTCGGTTATTGATTAAACCCGAACAGACGCCTCTACCTACTGGGCCTTGGGCGGGACAGCCCATATTAAGGTCTATCCCGCTGAACCCCATATCTGTCAGTTTTCTTGCTGCCTTATAAAAATTCTCAGGGTGAGTTCCCCATATCTGAGCGACTAATGGCAGTTCTGCTTCTGTATAGCGTAGTCTCTGGTTAACAAGCTTTTCGCCTTTGGAAAACATCCCTTCCACATTGGTAAATTCAGTAAAAAAGACAGCAGGTTTACCACATCGGGCAATAATTTGCCTGAGTACCGTATCGGTCACATCTTCCATTGGTGCCAGGACAAAGATGGGTTTGTTTAACTCGTTCCAAAAATTTCTCATGCTAATAGCAAATCTACGCTCTAAAGCGTATACCTCCTATTGTCCAACGGGTGGTCCCAGGCTAGTGCCGTAGTTGCTAATTTTCCAGACTTCATTAGGGTCTTGCTGAAGGACAAAATGGAGAGTATACGGCTTCTTAAGCTTGCTACGCGTAATGGTAAATGTATAGCCTTGACTATTGTCCTGATTTGTGGCGCTATTGGCGACCTCTTGATAGTCTGTGATTGGTCCATATTGCTGATCGAGGTTCTGCGCTTGCTTAATGAAATCCTGCTGGTTAAGCTGGAGCGTAATTGCAGGACCAAGGTCCTGATAGGCCTGTTCATAGTTATCACTAGAGATCCCGTTAAAGAAATCGTTTATGACGCTTGCTGGTCCGCTACTCTGAATCATACCTCTTGCAAGCAAGACTCCTACAGCACATGCGATGATAGCTGCAATAGCAAAAACACTTCCCAGAACAATAATGCGACGTCGTACCTTATTTGGTGGCACCGTTTCTCGTTGCGGCCGTGCTACGCGCGGCGTATCTGGCGGTGTTTTAAGGCGAGTCATACCGGCAGGTCGCTGTGGTATTGCTCGGTGCTGGCCCGTTGCTGTGATAGCAGTTAACCGTGTTCTCGTTAGTCTCTCGCGCTCGTTTTCCCAATCCCTATCCCAGGACTTATTGTTTTTTCCTGGCTGTCCTTGCATACAGTTTCTGCCTTTCAAAATGTAGTAAAACAGATTGATTACACTCCACAAACCACTTGAGCAAGTCCCGTGCCTACGCACTGATCGATCGTATGTTGTGGGCAGTGTCTAGGTATTCGAGCATAATGAAACCAGCTAGTTTAGCATGAGCCTGCTCAAGCTGTTCCTGTGCTCGCTTAGCCTGTGCACGTGTTGTATGGCCAGTTGCAATAGTCAAGAACGTCTGGTCCATGCGTGAACTAATCAAGGCTGCGTCAATGTCACATAGTACCGGTAGGCTATGAAAAATAATCAAGCTAGATTGGCTTTCGGCATCTTTGAGGAAGAGGCGTAAGCCGGTAATAATATCGTCCAGTTTGCTGAAAAGAAAGCGCCTGATCTCGACTGACTGTGGCATGGCTGGCCCTGCACCCAGTAAGTAGAGGTCTGGAATAAATGTCTTGCTCATCTGCTGAGCAAGTTGTTGTGCGGTAATAGTATCTTGTGAAAGGAGATTGCTTAACCCCTTTTGCTTTTCCGTGCCAAAGCGCTGCTGGAGACTCGGGTTATGCAAATCAGCATCGACAAGAATGGTAGGAGTACCGCTCTGTGCTGCCGCGATGGCAATATTGGCTGGAGCAGTTGCTTGCCCTGCATAAGCTGTAGGAGATACAAGCAGAATTGCGAACTGCTCTTTTTGCTTTTCGCCCAAATTAAAACAAATAGCATTATAAACAGTATGGTAAGCTATGCTATATTGTGTTGTTGGATCATAATCTGTGAGCAGTGCTAACTGCTCTTGTGAGAGTATGCCCACGCAAAACTCCTTATGTCTATCTTGGCATATAAGGAAGCGAAGACGACTTTTTTATTCCTTGCTGCTTGATTATCGTTTTCCAAATCTACCGCAGCACATCTTTTCGTACTTCATAGTATGTTAATTGACTGTCTTTGTCAAGCAGCAAGTGCTAAAAGGCTAAAGCCAGCGAGGGAGTCCCCACTCTACTGGTTAAAGTCCCTGTGTCTTGCCAGCCGAATCCTTTACTACTATACTATATACGTGCCTTAGACTGCCCTGGGACTGGAGCCTGAGGTATTTCTCCGTACATAGGAAGTTGAAGAAGTTGGATAACCTCTTCGGATCGGTAAATACGATCATCGAGGTATTCAACAAAGAATGCCAATGCTATGCCGATGATTAGCCCAACCAAAAGAATTGCGAGCAGTTGTGTCTTTTTCGTGATTGCTGCTGCATTCTCCACTTGTGTTGGGGTTGTGGGCTGGTTGACCACATTTGCTCCAACAATAAGATACCCAGCACTAGCAGAGATCTGTGAATTAGGTGCAGCAGCTTGATAGTCCAGGTATTTTGACATGTTGGTTTCACAAACTTCTCCGATGGCCTTCGCAATTGCCCAAGCGCCTGCTTCGGTATTCCAATTCACACTGATTGTCACCGTGCTGTGAGCACGTGTAGTGCTAAGAGCTTTAATGATAGTTGAAGGGTCTTTCCAGTTGCCCAGAGAGGGATTTGCATAGTGCTGCTCAATAGTACTCATATCATTCTGGACCTGCTGAATGACCTGCTTGGCGAAGGTATCAGAAGTAAGGGTTGGTCCTGTCACAAATTCGTCTGCGAGGGAACCTGATGAATTGATATAATCAGTATAGCTTTGAGAATGTATTGCAGACTGAGGGCCAATGTGTATGCTGACAGTAGCCTGATAGGTTAGTGCTCCACTGTCTGTTTTATGCGATTCGTAGTACTGGTAGGCGACATAGATAGCTGCGATTGCGACTACAAGTGCCACAAGCCAGATCCGCCTCCACAGTATTTGACCATAAATTCGTAGTTCCACTCTAAAGATAAGCCTTTCTGTTGTCTTTTCTTTTGCTGCTATTTTTAGCGTATCACATTGGTGGTTGGCAGAGGTATCTGTGCAGATCTTCCCTCATTCATCTTTGTCTCAATGAACTGAAGAATACGACCTCGGAAGCGAGGCGTATCAAATTCAAGGGCATGATTGCGAATGACAAAAGGATCAAATGTACGCTCGTTGAATGATGCCAGAGCTGCTGTCAAAGACTCCACAGTTTGCTCGTGGAAAAACGTTCCTGTTACCCCATCCACGATTGTGGCCAGAGCCCCACCTGCACCATAGGCAATCACAGGACGTCCATTCGCCTGTGCCTCTAATGGCGTGATGCCAAAGTCCTCTTCACCAGGGAAAATGAAAGCGCGGCAATGACTGTAATAGTGAAGGACTTCCTGATCAGGGAGTTTGCCCAGGAAGCGAATAGTGGGCCCTGCTATGCGTTTTAGCCGTGGCAGATCGCGTCCGTTTCCAATAATTACCAGTGGTAATTGGAGCTGATTGCATGCTTCTATGGCGAGATCGATGCGCTTGTATGGGACCAGACGGCTGAGAACGAGAAAATAATCTTCTACTTCTGTCGTAGGATCGAACGCGAAGCGGCTTGCCTCTACTGGAGGGGGAATATAGATGGCTTCACGTCGATAGTATTTACGAATGCGGTCTGCGACTATTGGCGAATTTGCGATGAAGTGATCTACACGCATAGCACTAATCTGATCCCATGTGCGTAGTTTTGTGATGAGAAAAGGTAGGATGGTGCGGGCCACTTTCCCCAAATGTTCACGCTCGATATACTCCTCGTAGTTCCAACACCAACGCATAGGAGTATGGCAGTAACAAATATGCATAGTTTCTGGTCGGGTAATCACTCCTTTGCCAAAGGCACTGGAGCTACTTAGTACTAGGTCATACCCGCGTAGATCCAACTTTTCCATCGCGAAGGGATACAGTGGCAAGTAGGGTTGATGGTGTTTGGTTACCATCGGTAATTTTTGCATAAATGACGTACGGATATCCATTTTCTGAAAAGCTGGGTCAACGCGTGTAGGATCGTAGATTGATGTATAAATAGGTGCATCGGGAAACATCTCGTGGAGTGCTATCACGACCCGTTCTGCACCACCCATTTGGTTGAGGTAATCGTGTACTAATGCAACTTTCATGAGATCTAATAGGCTCCTCGAGAGAATAGAACTGCTGGTATTGTCCGTAGTAGAATCTGGATGTAGAGACGCAGCGACCAATTTTCAATATAATAGAGGTCCATCAGCACACCCTCATCAAAGGTAAGATTGCTTCGTCCGCGTACTTGCCAGAGTCCGGTCAGACCAGGCTTGATTGCCAGCCGTCCTTTCTGCCATTCTTGATACTGGGCTACTTCCCGTGGTAGTGCTGGACGTGGCCCTACTAGACTCATCTCCCCTTTAAAAATGTTGACGAACTGAGGGATTTCATCAAGGCTGGTGCGGCGCAAGAATCTGCCGATAGGTGTGATACGTGGATCATTTACCATTTTGAATAGAGGACCTTTGGCCTCATTTTGTGAGAGCAGCTGTGCTAGCCGCTGATCGGCATCTTTGTACATTGAGCGAAATTTATGAATCTGGAACGTTCGTCCATTAAGGCCAACGCGGGTCTGTTTATAGATGATAGGTCCAGATGAACTGAGACGCACTGCTAGTGCAAGCAAAAGCCACAATGGAGAGCCGATGATCAAGACGGCAGCTGAAATAGTTATATCGATCAGTCGTGTGATCAAACTTTGCCACTTATTGAGAGAGGCCTGTTTGATGCCAATGAGTGGAATGCCCTCGATGGCATCCATATCGATGCGTGACAAGCTTAACTCGTAGAGGTCGGGAATAAGGTTGAATGAAGTTCCCAAGCGTTCACAGAGCTTGAGGCTACGAATGACTTGTTGGTGCATGTGCGCAGGCAAAGCGATAATGACTTCATCGATCTGCATGGAGCGAATAACTGGTCCAATATCATCAATGGTGCCCAGCATCTTAAAGCGTCCAAAATCTCCGGGAGGCTCACTCAGGTCATGAAGAAAACCCACAATTGCATAGCCCAGATTGGGGTTTGCCGCAATGTGTTGCATGATCATTTTCCCCACACGTCCTGATCCAACGACGAGCAGGCGACTCTCGCCAAAGCCCATACGGTGGAGTATGCCAACGGCTGTCGAGATAACTAAACGTTCTAGGCTGAGCACAATGATTGTGGATAGCCAGACGAAGAGAATCAACAAACGTGATTGGGCAAGCAGTATAATCGATTTCGCTGAATACTCAAACAGGTAATTGTAAGCAATCAATAGGGCTATGCCAATGCTAGTTGAAAGCATGATAATCCACACTTGTCGAAACCAGCTTCCAGCTAGACGCAGATGATATAACCTGCGAAGAGCAAAGATGGTAATTAGGCCTATCACAAAGAAGACTGCCTGCGGTATATAGTAGCTAGGCTGTCTTGGCTGACTCGTTCCTGTGTCTTTAAGGAGGACATGAAGTTGAGTAAGCCATGGGCTATGGCCAAGCAAATCGAACCTGATGATGTATGCCAGAGAAAAGGCTGCAATTAACAGAAGTACATCCAGAATAATCATAAAGACGCATTCGAAGATGCGCCATTGTTGGCGGTGTGAGCGCCTTTTGGAGATAGCTCTTAAGATTTGCCCAGTTGCTCCACCTGCTGTCATTTCGAAAGTTTCTACTCTTGTGTCTACTTTGAGTCCTTGTGATACATGACTACTATGCATGGTTCGAGCCATAATACCTACTACCTACTATTCTCTGAGATACTATTCGACAAACTATAAACGTTGATGGGAACGTATTTGTGCATGTAATTTTGCTGCTTGCTCATAGGCGGCCAGAGTTTGTGTAGCCAGGGTCGAGGCGGAAAACTTTTGGGCCACCGCTGGAGCCTGTGTAAGACATTTCTCTCTTAGGGCTTGATCGGTTGAGGCACGATATAATGCGTCTGCTAGTGTCTGAGTATCGTGGGGATCAATGCAGAGTGCTAGACCCATTCCTGCCTCTGGCAGACTGGAAACATTTGTGGTTACTACTGGTGTGCCACAGGCCAGAGCTTCGGCAACGGGGATGCCAAAGCCTTCGTAGAGCGAAGGATAAACAAAGGCCGTTGCCGCTTGATACCACAATACTTGCTCTTCATCCTTCACATACCCTGGAAAAAGCACTTCTGTCTCGAGCCCCAATTGGCGAACCTTTTCAAAGATAGCATCATAAAGCCAGCCTTTTCCTCCAGCTAGGACAAGCTTTTCTCGTAGCATGTATTGTTGCCTTGCCAGGACATAGGCATCAATCAGCCTTGTGATATTCTTGCGTGGCTCCAGCGTCCCAAGATAGAGAAGATATCCGTCTCCTAGTCCTTGTTGTTGGAGGAAGGAACCTATTTGGGCTTCGTCACGTATACAGGAGAAACGTTCATCAATACATGGATAAACTGTCTGTATACGTTCATTTGGTATCCCCACCAGTTCATGTGCATCCCGTCTTGTACAGTCAGAATCAGTAATTAATAGTGTTGAGCGCCGTAAACTGCGTATGGTGAATGTTTGATGATACATGCGCTTTACTCGTGTTAAGACATGAGGAAAGCGTAAAAATGCCAGATCATGCAGTGTAACAACGCTAGCACAACTGCGCGGTAGCAATTCAGGGCACACATTGACTGGAGAATGTAAAACATCAATATGCTTCTGTCGTATAAGAGTGGGAAGGGTCATCTGTTCCCATGCCACTCTGACAATTGGTTGCTTTTCGGGCCATGGAGCAGACACATAAGCAATTTGAGAGTGTGGTACAAGGCGGTTAATAATATCCTGTCCGTTCACGAACACGGTATATGTATTATCTCCTGGCTGCTTGACCAGTGCTGTCAGCAAATAGCGAATATAACGGCTGACACCGCCGTTGCGATAGTTCTGACCATAGGATAGGAGCTGAGCATTGATGCCTATATGCATATAGAGGGCCCTCTATCTGTCAAATATTTTTGTAGTTTCTACACCCACATCTTATTAAGGCGGGGTTTCGCGCCGACCTCTGAATAACTAACGTCTCTGATTTTTCTCTGGTAACAACTGTGTGCCTTTTTTCTGTGTCCTTTAGCAAGCAATGCGTAGGGATGATAGAAGTATTGGAAACGTTCCCTGAAAAGAGAGGATACTGTATCATTCTCTAAGGGTGCTGGTTTTCGTGGCTGAGAATTGAGCTTGAAACTCTCGCTTCAGCAGGGGCTGACCATTAGCCAAAGATACAGTACCCTAGGGCTCATCCTATTGCCTTTCTTTGCCAATTCTGCTATCATAGCTGCATTCTTGCAGATTATCGCAAGTGCTAGTAACCTTGTTGAGGACTTTTTAGAAAGCAGAGTGTCACGTTGTCCAAGCAACTCCGGCTCGATGTCGCGCAGCTAACAGATGTGGGCCGCAAACGTCCCCATAATGAAGATAATATGGCCTATGTCATCCCGAAAGATGAGCAGGTGATGGCAAGGAAAGGTGCGCTCTTTATTGTGGCTGATGGCATGGGTGGGCATGCAGCGGGGGAAGTGGCGAGCGAAATTGCTGTTGACACGGTTACTATGACATATTATCAGGATGATTGTGAAGATATTGCTCTCTCATTGATGAATGCGATTAAGCGTGCTAATACAATTATTCATCAGCGGGCAGCAGAAAATATGCTACGTAGTGGTATGGGAACTACGTGTGTTTCGGCTGTATTGCGTGGCTGCGTAGCGTATATTGCAAATGTTGGTGATAGTCGGGCGTATGTTATTCGTAATGGTCAGGTCAAGCAGGTATCGCAAGATCATTCTTGGGTGGAGGAGCAAGTCCGTGCGGGTTTACTCACACGCGACCAAGCGCGTTCGCATGCGCAGCGGAATGTGATTACACGGTGTTTGGGAACCCAGGCTGATGTTGAAGTAGATGTTTTCACTGAGGAGTTAGCGGAGGGTGACTGTCTTATTCTCTGTACAGATGGTCTCTCAGGTTCGGTTTACGAGGATGATCTGCGTGCTATTGTTGAGAAATATGTACCACAGGAGAGTGTTTATCACTTAGTTGAGCGTGCCAATGAGAATGGAGGACCTGATAATATCACAGCAATTGTTGTGCGTGTGCATGAGTTGGGTACAGACTCTCCAACGACACGACATCTTGTACATGTTGGTGGTTCTGATGTAAGTGCTGACGAGGATACAGCGATTTTAGGACGACCTTCTACTTCAACACTGAGTATGGCCATGCGTGTTGATGAAGGACGTATCCCCAGTGCTCCCTTAAATGCACCTAGTGTCCCATTGTTCTCTCCTGGCAGTAATATAATATCACCTCCACCTGTAATAATGTCAGCGATGCGTAAGCCCAATCGTCTTCTCTATCCAACATTAGCCGTATTAGTGGTTCTTATCGTGGCGCTTTTTGCTTGTGGTGCATATTATTGTTTGAAATTGCAAACCGCTGCAGGTCAGAAGTTCGATCAAGCAGCAGCTCTGATCAGTCAGGCTAATCCTGATAAGGATGTCGTGAATGCCCTTCAGAAACTGGTAGCAGCTCAGGCTGATTTACGCAGTGCTCAGAGCCCTTTCCTCATAGGACCACAGGCTGACAGATTTGCTACTTTGCAGAACAGTCTTCAGAGCAAGGGGAGACAAGCTATTGCAGACTATAATCAACAAGAAGCAATTCTTTCTTTGTGTAAGACGATGGCTAGTACAAATGTTCTCAATATGGCCAGTATCGGAGGGCAATCTCCGATGATGACCTTAGTCCAAAGGGGTCAGACAGTTTTCTCGTATCTGCTGGGGGGCGATTCAAATCTGTACTTGTTCAAAGGACCGAAGAGCCCGGGGATGAAAGTGCCCTTGGTTAACAGGGCCGTGCCAATTTTGCTTGCTAGTGATGGACAGCATCTCTTTGTGGTGACAAAACAGGCTAGTCAGGGAAGCACTCCGGTTAGTTATAGCCTGCATGTGTTTAACGCGGATGCAAATGGGATTTTAACAGATGTGATCAATTCTCCTCGTCCGGTTGACCCGAAGTGGCTCAAGAACGGTGAACAGCCCAAACTGATGACTGTCTGGGGTTCCGATGTCTATCTCCTCTTGACTGCAAGCAATGCATCCACGCTAGATATTTTAGACTATAATACAGGTCGTTTGACGGATGAACCACCGCATGTGCAAATTTCTGTTTCGCCACCTCTCATCAGCGCGGCGGCGTTTCCCAATCAGCAGTTGTTTTTGTTGACGCAGGATGGTCATATCAAAAGCCTCTCGTTTAGTAGCAATGCGTCGACTGCTTCTGCGCTGGATATCACATTGCCAGGGGCCATTGCAATGCCTGTGGGAGTGGATGCACAGGACTTTCAGTGGGATACTCCTCTTGTTGTTCCAACTGCACAGTCATCTAGAGACATCCAGCAGCCCTTTGCCAATATCACTGGGGCGACGCTCTTAGCTGCTGGGTTAATAGATCAAACCATGTATCTGTTTGTGGTTGATAACTCAAACCATCGTATTCTGCAGCTTCACTATGTGCCTAGCAATTCTACTAGCACGGCTGCTGCTAGTCCAACAGGTACTGCGGTTGCTACACCTGCTCAGGGACAGGGAGGCGGTGCTGTGGCTTCTCCCTTGCAATATACTAGTCAATATGTCTCGAGCAATCTTTCTGTGGTAAAGAGTATTGTGATTGCTTCTAATGAAGGGCTTTCTCTGCTTACCCAGACAAATGAAAATTCTCTCGGTCAGGTCTCGATAAGTCTTATTCGTACCTGTGCACCTACTTCATAGAAGGGTTGGTGCTTGTAGTTGGGTGGTTGGTGTGGATAGCTTCAATCAATGGTGACCTATTGCTTTTTGCAGTCTATGGCTTTAGACTTATAAGCGAATGTGCCCTATAGCATTTCTTTCATTCCAAATTTTAGAAAAGGAGCAGTGACCCCGTGGGTTTTGAGGTGTATTACCGCACGCATACGTGTGGTGAATTAACAATAGCAGATATTGGAAAGCAAGTAACTTTGGCTGGTTGGGTCAACCGTCGTCGTGACCATGGCGGGCTAATCTTCTTGGATATCCGAGACCGTTATGGCATGACACAGGTTGTTTGTGATCCCGAGCGTTCGTCGGAGGCTCATCGTGTCTCAGCCGAATTGCGTTCAGAATATGTGGTGCAGATTCAGGGCGCTGTTGTATCTCGTTTGCCTGGAACAGAGAATCCTCAATTACGGACAGGTGCAATTGAGATCGCTGCAGAACAGGTGACAATCCTGAATCCATCACGTACAATCCCGTTCCCTATCAGTGATGACGTACGGGTTGATGAGTCTCTACGTCTCAAATATCGCTATCTAGACCTTCGGCGGCCAACGATGCGGGATAGTATCCTCCTGCGTCATCGTGTCGTGAAGGTGATACGCGACTATTTGGATGAGCGTGGTTTTGTTGAGATTGAGACGCCCATGTTGATGAAAAGTACACCGGAAGGCGCTCGCGACTATCTAGTGCCTAGTCGCCTCTATGCCGGCCACTTCTATGCCTTGCCACAATCTCCTCAGCAACTCAAGCAGTTATTGATGGTCGCAGGCCTGGATCGCTACTTCCAAATTGCTCGTTGTTTCCGTGATGAAGATCAGCGTGCTGATCGCCAACCAGAGTTTACTCAGCTTGATCTGGAGATGTCGTTTGTCTCTGAAGACGATGTCATGTCGCTGATAGAAGGTCTTTTGATCTCCCTGATTGAGGTAACGACAAATAAGCGCATTAAACAGCGTCCTTTCCCTCGCCTGAGCTATCAGCATGTGATGGATCGTTATGGGACGGATCATCCTGACCTCCGATTCGATTTGCCTCTAGTGGAGATCTCTGATCTAGCCTCGGCGGGCAATTTTGGCGTTTTCCGCAGTGCTCTTGCAGCCAAGGGTATGGTCAAGGGCATTCGTGTGCCGGGTGCTAGCGGCTATAGCCGTAAAGAAGTTGATGAACTGACTGAGTTTGCTCGTTTGCTAGGGGCAAAAGGTCTGGTTTCGCTTGCGATCCATGCTACGGGAGAGATCAAGTCACCTCTGACCAAGTTTATGACTCCAGGTGAGGTACAGGCAATTGTTGATCGGCTAGAGGGCAAGCCGGGTGATTTGCTGCTCTTTGTTGCTGATAGTGCCAAGGTATGCAATGATGTGCTCTTCCGCCTACGTACTAAACTTGCGGAACGGTTGGGACTCATCGATGCTGACGAAATGGCACTCTGCTGGGTGGTAGACTTCCCGCTTCTGCACTACGATGAAGATTTGCAGCGCTATGATGCGGAGCACAATCCCTTCTCGGGTATGGATGAGGAGCATGTGAGTTTGCTTGACACTGATCCGTTGAAGGTCCGTGCAAAGCAATACGACGTGATTTGTAACGGCTATGAGATTGGAGGGGGAAGTGTGCGTATCAATGTTGCTGAACTCCAGCACAAGGTTTTCTCGTTGATGAAGCTCGACAACGAGCAGATTAAAGAGCAATTTGGGCACATGCTTGAAGCTTTTGAGTATGGTGCACCTCCTCATGGTGGTATTGCTTTGGGCCTTGATCGATTGGTTATGCTACTGACTGGTGCCGATAATATCCGCGAAGTCATTGCATTTCCTAAGACGCAGGCTGCGCAGGATCTACTAATGAGAGCACCTTCTCTTGTTGATGATAAGCAGTTACGTGAACTCCATCTACAAGTGCTTAGTGAGGAGAAGCACTAGAATTCCTCTTGATGATAAGCAGTTACGTGAACTCCATCTATAAGTGCTTAGTGAGGAGAAGCACTAGAATTCCTTGAGAAAAAGCGGTATAATATCTCTATTAGATGTTGCACCGCTATTTTTAGTGGAGCCCATATGAAGCATGATTTGGATAGAGTTTCTATAATAATTGTAGGTATACACATACCATAAGTCACAAATCTACATAATAAGTTTTACATCTAGATTTTACATCTAGATTTTACATCCGGTTGGGAGGATGGAAGGAGAAGAAAAATGACATCGATTAATCAGGAACATGCTAATCGTGCTACTTCGGTATCAACTGGCGCTGCAAGTTCGGTTTCGGTAGGTACGTTACATCGTCAAACAACGCCTCTGGCTGGCAACTCGACAGTAGGGATTGCCCCCAAGTTTGTACCAACGTTGAGTGAGGATGATGCAGTTATCCAGGCACGTTTGTTGAAGGCTTTGGCTGATCCGACGCGTTTACGTATTTTGAGCTTACTGAGTCGTCATGAGGGGGAGGTATGCGTCTTTGAAATCGTGGAGAGTTTTACGCTAGAGCAGCCAACGATCTCGCACCACTTGCGTATCTTGCGTGATGCAGGGCTGGTAGATTGCCGTAAGAAAGGTCTGTGGGCTTACTACTACGTACGCCGTGAAGCTTTGGCGCGTGCAGGCGATGTGATTGAAAGTCTTGCCTAGCTTTGGACTATTGCATAGGATGCTATGTGTGTATGCGCCGAAATTGTCTCTCCGTGGTACGGCCAATTAGTGATCTCATCCTGGCGGACTAATTTCTTTGCTAGAGAGGTTTTCTATCCTGATAGGGCTTCTCTAGCTTTTGCAGAGCTGGTACCTTGCCTTTTGAAAACTCCTCGCCAATTTCGATTGCAAAAGGCAAAAAATGTGTTGACAAGACTTGGCAATTCTGTTATTATATTGCCGTCAACAGTAGTTGAAAGTGCCCTGTATACAAAGTCTAAGCAAGGGCAGAGACAATTGTCACGTTGCTGTAGCTCAGTGGATAGAGCGCTTCCCTGCGGAGGAAGAAGTCGGAGGTTCGAATCCTCTCAGCAACGCCTTTTCATTTTTGGTTTCTGCATATGAGCATTTCTGCATTGGGAGAGTTTGAACTTATTGCGCGTCTGACAGCAGGCCTAACCTCGCGTGCGGATATTGCTCTCGGCGTTGGAGATGATTGTGCCATTCTTGACCTAGGCAGTGATCAACAGCTACTTGCCACCTGCGATAGTCAGGTTGAGGACATTCATTTCACTCTCCACACATTCACACCTGAACAGATTGGGCGTAAGGCCTTGGCCATCAATCTTAGTGATATTGCCGCCATGGGCGGGGTCCCTCGTTATGCACTTGTCTCTCTTATTCTGCCACCACAGTTTCCCATAGCAATGCTCGATGGCATCTATGCTGGATTGCGCCTAGAGGCGGAGCAGTGTGCTACTGCGATTGTCGGTGGCAATATCGCAAGTGCAGGTAAATCGGATCAGCTCACCATCGATATCACACTCCTGGGTACCGTTGAGCGTGGTCGGGCCATACGGCGTGATGGAGCACGAGTAGGTGATGTCCTGTGTGTTACTGGTTCCCTCGGTGATTCTGCTGGCGGGCTCTATACACTGCTGCATCCTGATCCTGCTTGCCCACAAGAAGCCCGGGAGGGCCTACAAGCAATCCATCGGACACCTCGACCAAGAATTGAGGAAGGACGTGTCCTCAACCAGTTGGGACCCCAAGTCGTGACGGCCATGCTTGATATCAGTGATGGGCTTAGTGGTGACCTGGGTCATCTGTGTGAAAGGAGTCGCGTTGGAGCCAGAGTTGATTTAGCTCATCTCCCTCTCTCGCCAGAGCTTCATATAGTCGCGACAAACGTATCACATGACCCTTTCCAGTGGGCTCTGCATGGCGGCGAGGATTACGAACTGCTCTTTACTGTCTCTCCTGGCAATGAGCGCAGGGTAATTGAGGCTGTGCAATCGACTACAGGGACACGGGTAACAGCCATCGGCTCGATTCTGCCGCCAGACGAAGGAATGAAGTTGCGACATCCTGACGGACGTGAGGAGCCGCTGGTAGTGGCAAGTTGGGATCATCTACTGTCGTGAAAAGGTACGGAGGGCATAGGTTACTTGCTGCTCTAATGTCATAGATTGGTCTTGTGGGATCTTAGCAAGTGCAGCCTGTGCTTCAGCGGTAGAAAATCCCAGCCCTATCAAAGCCTCTAGTACTTCTGCCTGTATCTTGCCTGCTGGAGTTGTGCCAGATGTACCACTGATGGCTGCCAGCGAGGGCAACTTCCCCTTTAGCTCTAGGATGAGGTGAGCGGCAAGTTTCTTGCCGACACCTTGAGCTAACCCCAAACGCTGCTGATCTTCATCAGCAATGGCTTTATAGAGGGCTGGTGCATCCATTACAGATAGCAATGACAGCCCAACTTTGGGGCCAACCCCGCTGATACCAATCAACTGTTCAAATGCATCACGGTCTGCCTCTGTCCAGAAGCCATAGAGAGCTATCCCGTCCTCGCGCATATGGAAATGCGTATAAAGCGAAACCTGTATACCAAGTTCGGTCAATCGATTTAGGGTCGAAGACGGAGCAAAGACTTGTATACCAAAACCGCCAACACGGATAATTGCGTAATCAACCCGGCTGGCTTCGAGAGTCCCATGAATGCTTGTAATCATTAGCCAAAGACCGTACCTCTTCTAGGTCTATCTGTAATAATTAATTGTATGGTATAAGATCCTGTGCATAAGGAGCTGTATGCAGATGGCAGATAGCTATAGCTGCCGCATCAGCCGCGTCGTCTGGTTGTGGAATTTTGGAAAGCTTGAGCAAAATCCGCACCATCTCCCCTACTTGATTTTTATCTGCTCCTCCGTAGCCAGTTACCGCTTGTTTGACTTGCTTAGGCGTGTACTCAGCTATGGAAAGGCCATTGGTTGCTAATGCCAGCATTGCAACACCTCGGGCTTGCCCGACAGTCATTGCTGTCCGTGCATTTTTTGCAAAAAACAACTCTTCCACAGCGGCTTCTTGTGGCTTGTATGTAGCAATGATCGTAGTCAACTCTTTATGGATGCGCACCAAACGTTCTGGTAGTGGCATTTTGGCAGGAGTACAGATCACATCACACGCCACCAAACTCAGTAGACTTCCCTGTGCCATCACTATGGCATAGCCAACGATTGCTGTACCTGGATCAATCCCTAATGCAATGCGTGTGCCAGGAGGAGTTGGGACGACACTATTACGATGCTCTCTTCCTGGCATCTGGGGCTTATGCATTATAGGAGGCTGCAAATTCTTCTGAGAAGTCGGCGTTGGTATATACATCCTGGACATCGTCCAAGTCCTCGAGTTTTTCGATCAAGCGAATGGCTTGGTGCGCTACTTTTTCATCGGCCAACTCAACTTTAGTTTTGGGGGCCATGATACTTTCCGACTTCAATACCTTATATTTCTTGGCTTCTAGTGCCTTGCGTACTTTTTCCACATCTGTTGGGCTTGTATATACTGTTAGTATCTCGTCTCCAGGATTTGCGGGTTCAACATCATCGGCTCCGAAATCGATGACCTCTAGAGAAACTTCATCGGGATCACGGTTTTGCAGTTCGACTTCGATAACTCCTTTGGCTTCAAAAAGCCAGTTCACGCAACCAGTTTCACCCATATTTCCGCCATTGCGGTGGAATGCGTTGCGAACTTCTGCAACGGTACGGTTGCGATTCTCTGTAAGTGTCTGAACGAGGATCGCAGTGCCCCCTGGCCCATAGCCTTCATAGATAATCTCTTCCAGACTATGGCCTTCTGCACCGCCCAGTGTACGCTTGATGGTACGCTCAATATTTTCCAAAGGCATATTGGCGTCGCGTGCGCGTTGTACGGCCATACGTAGGCGGAAGTTCGCATTGGGGTCTCCGCTGCCACCTTCGCGTACGGCGACCATGATTTCGCGGCCCAGCCGGGTGAAAAGTTGTCCTCGACGAGCGTCATTGACGCCCTTTGAACGGCGAATCTGTGCCCACTTTGAATGTCCTGACATGACTGACCTCCTTTAGTCTTTACTGACAAGTCTATCGAAATATAGTATCCGTTGATATTTACGCTCTAAGAGCCGTCGTCGGGCCTATTTTAACACGAATAGGTGGGAAGCGTCGATGGTCTCTGCTGGTTGTTGCATCTCTCTCAGAAATGCTGTGATGGCCTCTTGCAATCATCCAGTACGTGCGCTATTCTTTGCTAATAGTGTACAACATAGTGGCGTGCACAACGTAGTTATTTATAGTGGGAAGAGGTGTCGTATCAAGGAGAGGGAGACAAAGCTACCAAAAAAGGTAGCTGCTCATGGACTTGGCCGAACGGGTGAGCGCTTGGCTGCTGAGGAACTGGTACGGGCTGGTTATCGCATCCTGGAATGCAATTTTTGCTGTCGTTATGGGGAGATTGATCTTGTTGCTGAACACGGGCATGATCTGGTTTTTGTAGAAGTCAAAACTCGCCGTGGTAATGCCTATGGTTTGCCCGAAGAGTCGGTAACTGTGCGCAAGCAGCGCAAGTTGATTCAGACTGCCATCTTCTATCTTGGTCTTCATGATTGTGCTGAACGATCATGGCGTATTGACGTTGTTGCAGTACAGTTGAGTACAAGCGGGAAATTGCAGGAGATCCGTATCTATCAGCATGCTGTTACTGAAGGATAGTTTCGGGCAATACATTGGTCGGTGTCTGTGGCCTAGGGCACTACTAAACATTGGAAGGTACAAAATAGATGAGTGATTTTCTAGAATCTGCAAAGAACTTTGTTAACTCAGCTGTCAGTCGCACAGGCTGGGAGGCTCAGAAGCAATTACGTGTTCGCAACAAGCAGAGTGAGATTGACAAACTCCTGCAGCAGAGACAGCAGTTGTTAGGGGATCTGAGTCAGGTGGCTATGACTATCTATCGACAAGGCACACTCTCTGACCCACAACTCTCGCGTGTCTGTGCGAGCATTTATGAACTGGATCACGATTTGAAAACGCGTGAAACTCAATTGCAAGAAATCAAAGATGAGCCGTATCCAATGAGTCAACTGACTCCAGCGCCAGTAACGAACTATGCTCCACCACCTATTTCTCCATCTACCCCCTCCGACTCTTCACAGACTGGAGCGCAGGGACAGGCAACGCAGAAGTGCCCACAATGTGGCAATCCTCTTCGATCCAATGCTCTTTATTGCCGTAGCTGTGGGGCCAAACTTCGCTAGGTCGGATTGTGAGCTACTGGTAGGCTGTATGTTATAATGAATCTCGCTGACAGCTGTTTTCTATAGCAGAGTGATAGAAATTCTCTTGCTTTTGTGGCAGGTTGAGCAGAGGGCAGAGGAGGGAGTCTCCTCAAAAATGGTAGGACATACAATGATGCTGGAAAGCGGTATTATGATTGAGTATTCACACGAGGAGTCAGCCTGTACTCTGAATATTATCAGCGATAGTTCTGCCCAGACGCAACATTTAGGTATGCGTCTGGGAGAATTATTGCGTGGGGGTGAGTTGATACTACTCAAAGGGCAACTCGGTTCTGGCAAGACTACCTTTACCCAGGGACTAGCAAGAGGTCTACATATTACAGATGTGATCAGTAGTCCGACGTTTACACTTCTCAAAGAGTATAGAAGTCAATGCCAGAGTACTTGTGATGGAACTGATATTGCTGATAATGTTATCAAGCAATCAGGGTGTGCACAATCCAAAGTGCATCGTCTCTATCATTTTGATTTATATCGGCTGGACGATGCTGATGAGATTATTGATTTAGGGTTTGAGGATTATTTTTATAATCCTGGTTCTGGTGTCTGTATCGTTGAGTGGGCAGATAAGGCAGAGGCTCTCTGGCCTGCTGAACGGCTCTCTATTTGTTTGAATGCATTGGATGAAGCAAGGCGTTCTCTGTCGTTTATTGCGACAGGGACATGTTATTGCGAGTTACTACGGCAGTTCTCAGAAGAAAATGTATGCGATTACTAAGTCTTGATACTTCTACTCGTTATTCTAGTATTGCTCTGTGTTCAGAGGACGAGTTATATGGTGAATATACTTGGTCCAGTGCAAATAACCACAGTGTGGAATTACTAGAGTATACTCGACACTTATTAACCACGTGCCAGATGACGTTGCCACAACTCGATGCCATCGCTGTAGCGACAGGCCCTGGCTCTTTTAATGGTGTGCGTGTTGCCTTGGCTGTTGCGAAAACACTTGCATTTGCTTTGCAAAAACCCCTGATAGGTGTGAGCACTTTGGATAGTGTTGCCATTCAACAACAGCATAGACGTGGTCCAGTTTGTGCAGTACTGGAAGCTGGTCGTTCTGAACTTTATGCGGCCTGCTATGTATTTGAAGAGTTAGCTAATGTAGATGATGAGAGAGTCTGTCATATGAGGCAGCTTGGTGAGTATCTTTTGTGTTCTCCTCAACATCTAGCTGTCTATTTGCAAGAGCATATAAGGGAGTGGCTCGCGGTGCCGGGTGAGGAAGAATACCCACCATTGTTATTTTGTGGCGAGATGAGTGCAATTACCCGTCAGGTTTTGTCTTCCAACTTTGCAGAGCGTTGTCTCTTTGTTGGGAAATTAGAAGCTCCCCGGCGTGCTTCTGCGCTAGCTTCACTGGCAATGCAACGCCTGCGCGATAATCAGGTAGATGATCCCCTGATGCTCGAAACCAACTTATTTACGGCGTCCATCAATTACCAAGAGTACTCGGAAGCAGCCGCTTCTCGGTGCTATCACTCATTAGTTTTAGTATAGAAGAGAAAGGGAAGAGGGTGCGTTACGTCGTTGATAGGATGACGATGTCGGATGTGCCTCGCGTGATTGAGATCGAGCGCTTGGCTTACCCATCGACATGGCCTACGAGTGCCTATCGTAAGGAGCTTCAAGATAATCGTTGGGCGCATTACATCGTTTTACGTGATAAATATCTTCTTTTAGAAGATCGTTCGGTTGTTGTACAGGAATCAGAGAAGCCGAGGAGAAATCGTCTCTTCCCGCTTTCACTCCTGCCAAGTCGTCCTGGAGTCACTGTCCCATCGCAGGATGTCGCTTCAATCATCGGTTTTGCTGGTCTATGGCTGATGGTTGACGAGGCTCACGTCACGACAATTGCCATGCATCCTGACCATAGGCGTCGTGGTTTGGGAGAGTTCTTGCTTGTGAGTTTGATTGATATTGCTTACACTATTGGTGCCAAGTGGGTTACACTTGAAGTTCGTGTATCCAACACTATTGCGCAGAATCTCTACCAGAAGTATGGCTTCCGTGAGGCTGGTGTGCGTCGCCGTTATTATAGTGATAACCATGAGGATGCACTGATTATGTGGACTGATGAGATCAATTCCCCTGCTTATAAACAAAAATTCCAGGAATTGAAGTCCGTGTTGCTAGAAAAGCTTGAAATCGGGTGATCTCTATCCTGTTCTATCACGCTATCTCTGAAGGTATTGATGTCGATCGCGTCTGTGGGGTTTTATGCTTATACTTGGTATCGAAAGTTCATGTGATGAGACTGGAGCGGCGATTGTCAAGGACGGTCGTTACTTGCTCTCTGATGTTGTGGCTTCGCAGATTGAAGTCCATAACCGTTATGGCGGTGTAGTGCCAGAAGTGGCATCACGTCAGCAACTTGCGGCTATTCTACCTGTGGTTGAAATGGCTCTGGAACAGGCATCTTGTTCGTGGAAAGATATTGATGCTGTTGCTGCAACCTATGGTCCGGGGCTTGCAGGCTCATTGTTAGTTGGTCTCACTGTGGGCAAGACTCTGGCGTTTGCCTGTGATCGTCCTTTCCTGGGTGTGAATCATCTGGAGGCGCATATCTATGCTAATTGGTTGTGTAAAGGAATGGTGCCGCCAGAGGGTGCGATAGCCGATTGGAAGTATCAGGATGGTGACCCTTATTTCCCTTTAATCTGCCTCGTCATTTCGGGAGCCCATAGCGAACTTGTCCTTGTGCGTGAACATGGACACTATGAATTGCTTGGTTGTACACGCGATGATGCTGCTGGAGAAGCTTTTGACAAAGTAGCGCGTATCCTGGGATTGAACTATCCTGGTGGTCCTGCCATTCAGAAGGTTGCTCAGCAGGCTGAAGAAGAGTTGATGCAACAAGGGAAGCCAATAACGCTGGCGCGTAAGGCCTACCAGCTACCGCGTGCTTGGTTGCGTGGTACGTATGATTTCAGTTTCAGTGGGCTGAAAACGGCAGTCCTACATCTTGCTGAAGGCATGGTTGCCCATCAGCAAATAGCTGATACTGACAATGCGAGCAAGCCGTCTAGCCAGCATACACGCTATACCCGTATGGGGGAGCAAGCTGCTCAGCAGGGAGCGCCTAATGTTGCCTGGTTAGCAGCCAGCTTTCAGGAGGCTGTAGTAGATGTTCTGGCAGTAAAAACTCGTTTGGCAGCTCAAGAGTATGGAGTGAAGCAAGTCGTCCTAGCTGGTGGAGTAGCGGCCAACGTTAGCCTACGTCAACGGATGCAGCAAGAACTGCAACCTTTGGGTATCCATCTGAGCTACCCACCAATTGAGTTTTGTACCGATAATGCGGCAATGATTGCCTGCGCAGCTTTTTTCCATCTCAGTCTAGGCGAGCAACATGGGCTCGACCTGGATGTCCAACCTGGATTAAGCTTGCCTTTTAGGAGATGAGGAAGATATGTCAAAGCAAAAAGCATATGCTCTAGGAATCGATCTGGGAGGCACCAAAACTCTTGCGGCTGTAGTTGATATTAAGTCTGGAGAAATAGTTACTTCAGTGCGTAAACGTACGCGAGCGGAACGGGGTCAGGATTTCGTTGCTCGGCGCATCCTCGATCTGGCGGCGGCGGCTCTTAGTAATGCAAAATTGGCGGATGAGGATATAGTAGCTATAGGTGTGGGGGCGGCGGGTCAGATAGATCGTCAATCTGGTAGGTTGCTTTACTCTCCTAATATGCCATTGCGTGATCTATCTTTGGGGCAGCTTCTGGGCAAACGTTTTAACAGACCTGTACAGAGTTGGGAACGATGTTGAAGTTGCTGCCATGGGTGAATATACTTATGGTGCTGGCAGAGGCTATCGCAACTTTGTATGTGTCTTTATTGGCACTGGCATTGGTTGTGGTATTGTCCAAGATGGGCAATTATATACTGGTCTGACTGGTACAGCTGGGGAGGTTGGGCATATAGTCATTGAGGCCAGAGGGCGTGTTTGTGGTTGTGGTGGACGTGGCTGCTTGGAGGCCTATGCCTCGCGAACGGCGATCACCAAAGCAATTCTGGCGGAGATTCGCCATGGGCGTCCCTCGGTGCTCTCTAAAGATGTACAAGGATTGGTCAAAGAAGGTGATACGATCATTCGTTCTGGTATTCTGGCTGAAGCTATCCAGCAGAAGGATGAACTGGTGATAGAGGCCGTCTCCGAGGCGGCGAACTATCTGGGCTATGGTTTGGCCTCTATTTTGAACTTCTACAACCCCGAAAGTCTTATCCTCGGTGGTGGTGTCATTGAAGCTATTGATCTGCTCTTTGAGACTGCTGTGCATAGGGCACGTACTGTGGCTCTTTCGGCGGCTGCCAAGCAGACACCAATTTTGCGTGCCAAGCTTGGCGATTTCTCTGGCGTGGTTGGAGCAGCGTGCATTGGTGCAAAAGCCGCTGGCTACGATTTTTCATAACTACTCAGGTAGCGCTGATGAATCCATTGATTTCGTTGCTCCATTCGAACCTAGAAAGCAGGCGTTTTTCTATAGAAAAACAGCATCATTCATCGGCAGAACAGTTATCTAGCTGTTCTGTTTTTTCCGATCCGATCATTATGAGTCGAAACAATCCGAGGGTCAAGCAAATTCGTGCTCTTCTCAAGCGCCCAGAACGCGAACGAACCGGGTTGGCACTCGTTGAGGGACTGCGCCTAGTTACGGAGGCTCTACGTTATCCACAACGTGTGCGTCAACTCATCGTTGCTCCAGAATTGCTGAGGAGCCAGCATGGACAAGCACTGTTGGAAGATCAGAGGCAAAAAGGGCTTCCCTATCTCTGTGTTAGCACAGATGTCTTTCACAGTTTTTCGCTCAAGGACAATCCACAGGGAATTGCTGCCGTTATTTCCCAGCAGTGGGAGTTGTTGGAGCAGGTGAGACTTTCTACAGAGGACTGCTGGGTGGCTCTGGAAGCTGTTCAGGACCCTGGCAACTTGGGGACAATTCTACGTACCTGTGACGCGACGGGTTGCCGTGGGGTCTTTCTGCTTGATCACACGACCGATGCGTATGATCCCACGGCACTGCGTGCTAGTATGGGTTCGATTTTCTCACAGTACTTGGTCAAAACTTCTTTTCAGGCCTTTGCTGACTGGAAACGTCTTTATGGCTACCCGATTGTTGGTACATCTGATGCCGCTGTGTTGAATTATCGACAGGCGGATTATCCATCACCCGTAATCCTCTTGATGGGGAGCGAACGTCAAGGACTTTCATCTGAGCAACAGGCTTTGTGCGACTTCATCGTCAGTATTCCGATGCGCGGGAACTGTGATTCGCTCAACATTTCCATTGCCACCGCCGTTGTGCTCTACGAGATTCTTCACCGCCGGGGAGGATGAGTGGCGTCACGCTCAGATCACAGGAGACTATGTTTCCCAATCTGCTTTCTAGGTGCTTTAAGCTGACTAGTCAAGGAGGCCTTGAAATGTAAGGCTAAGTCCTATATAATAGAAACAAGAACACGGCAAACGGAAAGGTCAAAGTGTGAGGATTTTCAAAAACAGGAGGTTTGCCAAGTTTGCCAGAAAAGAAGGTATCGGCAATGCCAAGCTATGTGAGGCAGTCAAGGATGCGGAGGCAGGTAGGATATACGCTGACTATGGTGGTGGTGTCATAAAGCAGCGAATTGCTCGCTCCAATGAGGGCAAGTCAGGCGGCTATAGGTCAGTCATCCTATACCGTAAGGGAGACAAAGCTTTTTTCGTTCATGGGTTCGCGAAGAATGAACGGGAAAACATAGATGAGGTAGAGGAACGGGAGTTGAAGAAATTGGCAAAAGCGACCTTTGCATTTTCGGATGATGAGCTTGCGAAGCTAGTCAAAACAGGAATTTATGAGGAAGTGATATATCATGACTAAGAACAGGACTTACAAGAGCGAACTACTTGCAGCGATTCATGAGACGGCTTCTGACTATTATGAAGCAGGCGTGATTGACAAGCAGACTATGCGACAATTCGACGAATCTTGCCTGACTCCAATTCATGCGTTCACTCCAGAAGAGATACAAGCACTCCGTGAACGCGAGCAAGTAAGTCAGACGGTTTTTGCTCACTACCTGAATGTATCGAAAGATTCAGTCAGCCGATGGGAGCGAGGAGAGAAACGTCCAGATGGCCCATCTCTGAAACTCTTATCCCTTGTCGAAAAAAAAGGTTTAACGGCTATTGCCTAAAAATGGCCGTTGATACCTGTTAATGAACGTGGCTTTCGGTCAAGCCACACGGTAGATCAGGAGGTAGCTCGCCGGGATCTTCCCGAAGCAATGGTGATATTTGTGCGCTCCTCTAGTGAAAGGGTGGAGACATACAAGAAGAGAGGAGGTTACAAGGGCCGGGCACCAAATTGCTGATCCCCACAGTCTGCATAAAGAGGTGCTCAAATGCTGGAGTAAACACCCCAAAGTCATTTTCCCCAAACTCGACTGACGAGCAGCCTGTAGGATGAAGGACGATTTCTTGTATCCTGGTCTGTCCCCGGAAAAAATCCAACTGATAATCCAGAGCAAAATCAGCTGGACAATGGTGTATGCCAGAGAGATCAAGGGTAGGTAAGGCTTGGGCGGCAGTATAGAGCCGTTGGACCGCCTGTTGATCGGTGATCGTACGAGGCGAGAATGGGAGATAACTATTTCCAGGGAGATGATTTATTTAAATAATCGGTACTCAGACTTTGTTCATTATCTCAGATTGATGACCTTCTGTCAACCCTAGGTTACCTCTCGGGCTCATAACGCATGTCTATTAGGATAATAGTCCTATTTTATACTAATTCATTCCAGTCCTTCAATGCATCATCAATGATGGATGAATGATAGCAAAACTTGCAGAAATTGAAATAGCGCAGTACCCATGGTAATGATGCCTAGGATAAATACTGAAATCTTTTTGAGGTTAAAATGTATTTTAATGTTTTTTCTGTTTTTCCCATATAGATCTAGCAAATATGAAATCAGTGCAAAAAATTCAAATATTGTTACAATTAGAAACATAAACGATATTGCTCTATCAGTATGCCTTGCTCTTGGTATCATTTGTGACATATAATAAGTGAGTACAGTTAAAAATGGCATGGCACAAAACACATATGTAACTCCTATCCACAAGAGTATATGCGGATATATTCGGCGAAGACGATATATTCCCAGAATCAAAAAATATATACTTACCATTAGGCTTATATTGATAACAGTCGGGTTATCAGTTTGAATGTATTGACGAGCAAATCCAGCGGTTATTCCCACGACAATGTAACTTAAAGCGTCAACAATATACTCTCGTCGTTTCAAATGTTTATCGGGGAACCACGGGGTTAGCAATGGCTGCACAATATCTTTGTACAACAGGTTTAGCAATGGCTGCACAATATCTTTGTACAACAGGCTTAGCAATCGCCGTACGACACTTTTGTACCATCGTTTTTCTTCGCTTTCATTTCGGTCTTCCATTTCCTGCATAGCTATCTCCTTTGTTCAGCAACAACAAATACCTCTCTATCAATAGACGAGTTTCTATCCACTCTATCAAATATTATATCTTCTATACCACGAGCAACAAAAAAAGTACTATCCATCCCCTTGCCCACATACCTATCACTCTCATCATAATTCGCTGCATACCACGCTGCGAAACTCTGGCTGCAACTCATCAAAGAAATTGATAGCTCCATCCTCCAATCTCTTACATGCTATCTTGTAAACGTTGGGACTGTGGGGGTCTTCCGCTACTTTGGTGAAGGATGAGCTTATCAGGAGTTTTCACTTTTTCGCTATTCTCTCCTGGCACCATAGAGATCTTTTCCTAGTCTTGGTGTTGCAGACCTTATCACCAAAGTCGGTGGAGAGTCTCACAGTCCCCACGCTTACACAAAACCTCTACTGTTCATTGCAAAATTGCCGATCAATTATTCTAGAAGATGCTTCTATTCTGGAACGTCACAAACTAATTTATCATGAGGAAGGAAACAGAAAAGTGCTTAACATTCAACATGCAACTGAAAATGTTGTTATGCCTAATGAAGTTGAGTTAACTGACGAGCAACTTGAAAGAGTGGCTGGGGGACAAGATGAGATTGAAGATGAAATAGCGGCAGTGACTGCTTCTCTTGAGGCTGAGGGTTATTCTGGATACTTAATACCGTCGCTACCCATGTAAGTGTTCAGCGTTACCCTTTGCAAAAAATGTCCTGCAGGGAGGTGGGAAGCACGATGAGGGTTCTGTTTCTACATTGCTTTCCTATTCCATTCTTGTCCCGTTGAATAGCCTTGAATTAAGGTCCTGCCTTGATGCAAAGTGCATTGATAGAAGGGTTACTCTGAACAAATTCCTTACCATCGTACTGATAAATCGATCTTATACACTTTTGGCGAAGCGACTATTGCAGAGCCATTAATAGAGACTACCAGAAATGTCTGCTGGAGCGGATGAAAGTCTTCAAGGCACTCTGCTGATGAGCTTTTATCACCAAATTTGTGTAAGATCGATTTAATTCCAAAATTTACACATTAGAAGCCCAACGAGAAAAGATTGCTGTAGAAAGCAACCGACCTGCGCTCTGCTCAGTGACTACCATCTCTCCTGAAGTCGTAGAGCCATTATAGCCAGCAAACATTTCCTCTAAAGCATAATGACAACTTAATGCAGAGGTTCTGATGGCATAAGCAGTTAATACAGTAAACAGAGGTCGTTTACTAAGCAAGGAGCGGCATGTCTTAAGCAGTATTGGTAGTGACTCATAAACCTTCCATATCTCACCTTGAGGACCACGTCCGAACTTCGGCGGATCGAGAATAATTCCATCATACTGCACCTGCCGCCTCACTTCTCGTTGTACATACTTTAATGCATCATCAATGATCCAGCGGATAGGTTTATCTCCTAATCCCGAAAGCAATTGATTCTCCCGAGCCCAGCTTATAACTTGTTTAGAAGCATCAACATGAGTGACATGAGCACCTGCGCTTGCCGCTACTAAAGTTGCTAAGCCAGTATAGCCAAAAAGATTAAGGACTCTAATAGGTCTATTAGCCTTCCTAATCATTTCGCTTATCCAATTCCATTGACTAGCTTGCTCAGGAAATACTCCTAGATGACGAAAAGAGGTTGTTCTGGCCCAAAAACGTATATTTTTGTAATGCATGAGCCATTGAGACTCTATAGAGCGTTTAAATTGCCATCTACCGCTTTCTTCACCATCACCTCCCTGAAATACAGCATCAGCAGATTTCCATTTTTCCTTCGGCAAAGCGGGAGACCATATTGCTTGAGGTTCTGGGCGAATAAAGCTGTACGGACCAAATCGCTCTAGTTTGGTACCAGCACCACTATCTAGTAGTGTATAGTCAGTCCAGTCAGAGGGCGAGAGCAAGACAAACTTGGGTTGTGACTTACTATTCATAGCTGGCATATTATCATACATTCGGCACCACGAAAAGTTCTTTGATCAGTACAACTTTGCTCTTGGAATCACTGGCGCTGATTCCTCTATAGTTACCTAGTCAATGGACATGTATTCCACGAGCAGGTGTTCGGAGGGGAACGACAATCCTCACAGGATGCACTACTAAAGACGCAAGCGCCTTATTCGCATCCTCTATCCCATGACCTTTGCAGGAATTTGGGAGTGCTTTTCGACCTATTTTCTCATGTTAGGCTCTCTTCATTTACCTCGCTTATAGACCACCTGCTAACGTTCTATAGGACTTCACAGAGCAAGCTGTACTTACGCACCCGTTTGGCTTTTCACCATAATCTATAAGGTCTTTGGCAAGGCCCTAATGAGATTTGGGTCTACTGACTATAATGAAGCATAATCGATTAACTTCATGTTTATGAGTATAAACATGGATGATCAGACATGTCAATACCTGATCATAAATCAAAGTAACGTTACTTATACAGTCACAGGTAAGTCCAGCTTCGGGAATAGTGGCGTTGGTATAGGAAGCTTCGTTCCTGCTAGAACCTCTCTCTGTTGCCAACGTTCCTGGTTTACATCATCCTCGAAGCCCAGATAGCCATGCAGCTTTTGCGATGAGAAGGGCAGATATGGACTGAACAGTATACGTAGCCCACTGATGACTTGGAGCATGACGTAGATGGTCGTTCCTGCTGCCTCACGATCCGTTTTGATTTGCTTCCACGGAGCCTGCTCGTCCAGGTAGCGATTGGCTGCACGGGCAACGGCCATGGCTGCATTCAAACCATCTTTGAAATGGCACGACTCAATGTTGTGCCCCACTTGCTCGAAGCCGCGTTTCACTTCTGCTAGGACTTCATGGTCAGCATCACGGAGTGCCTGTGGTTGTGGGACAACACCTTCGAACTTGCTCTGCAGGAAGGTCAGGGTACGGTGTACTGCATTGCCATAGGTGGCCACCAATTCATCATTATTGCGGCGAATCACCTTATCAAAAGTAAAGTCTGTGTCTTGTCCCTCTGGTGCCGTTGCCGATAGATAGTAGCGCAGGGTATCGGCCCCATATTGCTCTAACACATCGCGTGTCCAGATCACATTGCCTCGACTGCTCGAAGCCTTAGCTCCACTCATCGTCATGAATTCGTTGGCGGGCACATCATAGGGAAGATTGCGATTTCCATAGCCAATTAGCATTGCAGGCCAAATGATCGTATGGAATGGAATATTATCTTTCCCTATAAAGTAGTAGGGTTTGACGGGCGGATCAGCTTGACCGGGAACCCACCAAGTTTTCCAAGCTTCTGATGTCCCCTGCTTTTCGGCCCATTCAACTGTGGCTGAGAAGTAGCCAATTACAGCGTCGAACCAGACGTAGATGCGTTTGTCTTCATAGCCATCAAGAGGAATGGGAACACCCCAATCTAAATCACGGGTGATCGCACGTGGGCGCAACCCATCTTTCAGCCAGTTCTTAGCGAAGGCCAGTGTATTTTGACGCCAGAACTCTTTTCCTTCGTATAGCCACTGTTGGAGTGGTTCTTGTAGCTTGGGCAGATCCAGGAAAAAGTGATCTGTCATGCGCATTTCGATCCTATTTAAAGACCCTTTTTGACTATCCTTGCTTCCACACAGGCGGCATTTGGGATCAATCAAGTCGATTGGATCGAGGGTACGACCACAGTTATCGCACTGATCACCGCGTGCTCCGGTGTATCCACAATGGGGGCAGGTTCCTTCGATGTAGCGGTCGGGCAAGAAACGACGATCAGCTGGGCAGTAGGGCGACATCATCGAGTCCTTGAAGATGTAGCCTTTCTCATAAAGTGTGAGGAAGAAATCCTGTGTGATACGGTAATGATTGGCTGTGCCCGTCTCTGTATATAAATCCCAGGATATGCCTAGTTTTTCCCATACCTCGCAAATTTGCCGATGGTAGCGTGCGACGAATTCTCGGGGGGTAATGCCCTGGTGTTCTGCTTCAACAAGAATGGGTGTTCCGTGTTCGTCGCTACCGGAAACCATTAGGACGTGGTTGCCTGCCATACGATGGTAGCGTGCAAATGTGTCTGCTGGCAGGTAAGCACCTACGATCTGTCCTACATGAGTTGAGCTTTTTGCATATGGCCATGCGACACAGACAAGAATATGTTCGTTCATGAATCCTTAGGCGCACAGTCCCGTCTCTGCAATAAGATAGAGAGAGGCGCGTCCTCCTAGTTTGCTGATTACTGCTGCAATTCCCGCAGAAAGTTATGTTTTCGTTTTCAAGCCGGATAGTTGTTGCTTTTGCTTGTTTCTTTCTCATCAAGTTCTGTGCAAGGAAACCCCTGGCTTATGAACTTTAAGAAATTAACAGGGTAAATGACAAGCATCGTATATACCCTCTTTAAAATTTAAAGTTCATCAGCCATGGGGAGGAATGGCTCCCTGTACGCATGGGCAGAAGGGAAGGCTAGTGGCGGCTTAGGCCAGCTAGACTTGTGCGATAGCACTCTCTTGCATTCCTTTCTGCTCGGGGTTTGTTCCCGTTACCGGGAGCCGTTTTTGCGGGAACGGCTAAACCCATACTGCTTTCGCAGGTAATGTTCGCCTCGACGAAGTTATCAGGCGGCGCATCCTCCAAGCACTAGCTTAACCCTTGTACACCTGTTTAACCTGGAGGTTCTAGAGCAGCACGCTGGCAACGCACGCGCAGGTAGGAACTTTGACACTTCCTGATAACGTAGCCCGATAGCTACCTAAGTAGCCCTGGCTGGGTCTGGTCAGGTGAGCTTGTCAATCGGACGGGCAGAAACCACCCCCTATTCACAAGTCCCCGTCCTTTAGACGTGGGGTTCCTGACGAGAGCACTGGCTGTACTATGCCATGTTGCTTGTGAGATGTGACACTCCGCAGGGGTTTTAACCCCGCAGCTTCTGACACCCCAACGTAGTCGCGCTTCGAAGCAAATGTAGCGTAGCTACAGCTCTATTGAAGCGTGTAGTTGTAGTGCATTTGCTTCCCCATCCTTAAAGGTTGTATGGGAACCGAATGCATTAATTGGTGATATCGCAAACAGACTCAGCCATTCCTAAGATACTGTCCTGGGTGGTGCCATGCCCGTTGCTACTCTCATGCCCCGTGTCCAAAGGGATGAATGGCCCACAGCTTGGACGTTTGGCTCTTGGAGAGCAACAACACCCGCATCTTGCGATGCTCTTCCGTGGGAACATACCCACATGGATGGAGGCTTTTCCTTGAGATCTTCTTTTCAAGCGCTACACTTCCTAAAGCCGTGGATTGGGTACCCGTACCTTCGTAGCGCAAAATAGCTAAGGTGCTCTACTCTCTATAACGAAGCATTTTCTAATACGTAACATTGAAATATCCAACAAAGTGGAATAGCATGAGGAAAAATAGTTAGATATCATATGCGAACAGGCGGGAAGTCAAGCCACGACGCCTAACCGCCGCCGTTAATGAACTTTAAGAAATTAACAGGGTAAATGACAAGCATCGTATATACCCTCTTTAAAATTTAAAGTTCATAAGCCCTTTTCTGTCAAGAGGCTAAATGATATGGGTCTCCAACCTTCCAGTTTCTGTGAGCGGTTCCACCAGGAATCTGGGGCTAAGCCGCCGCATCCCACTGGGCGTTAAGACGCTGGACCCGGTGGCATTGAGACGTTTCCATCGCATGCTACGCTTCTTCATCTCGTGCAACCTCTGTTCTGACTGGATGCTCTGCATGAGAATGTGACTAATATGACTGATGTAACTAATGTGACGGTTATGAAAATTGTTACAAATGTTAAATTTGTTTATGCAATATGCGATATGCGAGAATGTGACTAATATGACTGATGTAACTAATGTGACGGTTATGAAAATTGTTACAAATGTTAAATTTGTTTATGCAATATGCGATATGCGAGAATGTGACTAATGTGACTGATGTAACTAATGTGACGGTTATGAAAATTGTTACAAATGTTCATTTTGTTTATGCCATATATGGGAATGTAACTAATGGGATATGCTTTACGGAAGTGACTTAATCTACGATATATATACAAAGTTTATGGAAATGACGATATCTACTCTTAATTAGTATACAACACAGGTTACTGCTGTGTCAAGGGGAGATGACGTTGCCCGTTGCCGCAGGGCACAGGCCGATGAGCTTGTTGAGCATGGGTAGCACTCGCAAAATGTCCTTTTGTTCTCCAAAATGTCCCTTTTTTCGCTTGAAAATTCCTCACTGATCAAGTACACTTTTCCTAAAGAGTAGTTCTAGTTGGAAATATGCAAAGATAGAAGTATCCTCTCTCCGTTCGCTAGTTCCTTGTGAAGCCAACGCGCAAGCCAGTTTGTTCGTGTGAAAATTGCGAATACTCATCAATGGCTTTCGGCTTCGTAAGCGGATTTGATCAAAAAATGAGCGAACCGTGAGTATCCTCTTTCTAAAGAATGATTTCAGTTGAAAATGTGCAAAGATAGAGCAGAGCTTATTATAAAGGGAACAATCCCTCAACTGATAAGCGAAGCAAAGTGGCTTTCTCAAGCCAAGAAAGGTCTATGACTATGGCAGATCGTATACCATCATACAGGAGAAATCTTGAGGCTCCTCGCTCAACTTCACCTTCTAACAGCGATATATTCCATAGAAACCTGCTTACACAATCATCGGAAGCTAGCACGTCTAGTCACTTGCCTGATACTACACGGCCAGGGAGTGAATCTCGCGAGATGTATGCCGATCCATTGCAAAAACGCTTTCAAGATCTCTTAGCTGAACTGGAAAAAAGTCCTCATGCATCAAAAAAATTGCTAGAGAGATATCAACAAGATTTTCAAGAACTAGCAAATAAAAATGAAGGAAAAGAATACATTGAAAGCCTTGAAAAGCAATTAGAAATTGATAAATCATTAGGAAATGTGTTTTTTGAGAATAAAAGTGAAGAAGATGTAATACATGATAGAATATTGGTTCTAAACTTTCTTTCTGCTAAAATTCAGAGTGTCAGTGCTAATAAAATAGCGACCTTGGAAGTTTGGCGTCAAGCGATAGATGAGTACTGTCAGGACCATTCAGAATCGCTAAAAGATAATATTTACAATATTGTTGTAAAAGATATGATGCTTTGTTCTGAAATTGATAGAAGAAAAATAGATGCACTCAAGAGCAATGATAATCTTATAGTACATGATGCTATAACAAGTATTAATGCATCTATATATACTGAGTTGGAAAGAGATCAATTACTTGGTCAGGAAGAAGCACGTTTGTTCGCGCAGGTGATGCAAGAGGTACAGAACATAGCTGCGCAGGAAAGAGAGCAATTGTCTGGTCAGGCAAGAGGATTTGGGCCTGTGCTGAATGAGGGGTTGTTGTGGGAAAGTGGAAGCTGGTTCAATTCATTACCAGGTTTAATCATTTCTCCTGGTGGGAGATGGGCCTTCTTGGTTACGCAAGCTGTGGCTAGGCCGGAGCAAGCTGTGGCTAGGCAGGAACAACAACAACGTGTGCGACCTTTGGCTAGGCAGGAACAACAATTGATACGAGAGCCTGCCAACGGTCTTAATCCTGTGCAACGACAAGAGCCTGCCAACGGTCTTGATCCTCAGCGTCTACAGCGTTATCTAGGCCTTGAGACTCAACAGCAGCGGCTAGAGCTTTTTATAGGACTTAACCATGATCAGCGGCGAGAGATTTTTACAGACCTCAATTACAACCAGCGGCTAGAGCTTTTTATAGGACTTAACCATGATCAGCGGCGACGGTTTCGTATACACTTTAACTATGATCTTAATCGCAATCAGCGGCTAGAGCTTTATGTAGGTCTTGATGGTCAACAGCTGCGACAGGAGTTTGTTAGCATCCTTTATGACAATCAGAAAAGGCAAGAACTTTATCTAGGTCTTGAGACTCAACAACAACGACAAGAGCTTGCTAGGAGTCTGAACCCTGAGCAGCGACTAGCACTCTATCAAGGTCTGAATCATCCGCCACAGCAACAACAAGAGCTTGCTAGGAGTCTTGATCCTGAGCAGCGACTAGCACTCTATCAAGGTCTGAATTATCAGCCACAGCAACAACAAGAGCTTGCTAGGAGTCTTGATCCTGAGCAGCGACTAGCACTCTATCAAGGTATTAACCCTGAGCAGCGACGAGAGCTTTTTATAGGCCTTGATGCTCCGCAGCAGCAAGAGCTTTATCAAAGTCTTGATGCTCCGCTTCGTCAAAGTCTTCTTCAAAGTCTTGATCATAGCAATCTGCGGGAATTTTATCGAGGTCTTGAGATTTCGCAGGGGCGAGATCTTTATCTAGAGCTTAATACTCCGCAGCGTCTACAGCTTTATCGAAGTCTTGATACTCCACAGCAGCTAGATCTTCTTCGATGGGTTTATACTCCGCAGCACCGAGAGCTTTATATCGGTCTTGATACTCAACAGCGACTAGATCTGTATATCGGTCTTAATCATCAATGGCGGCGGCGAGATCTTCTTCGAAGCCTTTATACTCCGCAGCACCGAGAGCTTTTTATACGTCTTGATGCTCCGCAGCAGCTAAATCTTCTTCGAAATCTTGATGCTCCGCAGCAGCTAAATCTTCTTCGAAATCTTGATGCTCCGCAGCAGCTAAATCTTCTTCGAAATCTTGATGCTCCGCAGCAGCTAAATCTTCTTCGAAGTCTTGATACTCCGCAGCGACGAGAGCTTTTTATAGGTCTTGATGATGCGGTGGAGCAGCTAAATCTTCTTCAAAGTCTTGATGCTCCGCTTCGTCAAAGTCTTCTTCAAAGTCTTGATCATAGCAATCTGCAGGAATTTTATCTAGGTCTTGATACTCAACAGCGACATCAACCTGATCTTAGTTTTTACATTAACTATAATCTTAATCGCAATCAGCGTCTAGAACTTTATCGCGGTCTTGGTATTCAACTATTACAACAGGAGTTTGTTAACATCCTTAACTATGAGAATCGGCCAAAGCTTTACACAAATCTAGGTTCACAACAGCAACGAGAGCTTTATACAAATATCAGTTCACAACAGCGACGAGCGTTTACTCGAAGTCTTGATCATGAGCAGCGGCAAGAGCTTTACCTAGGTCTTGATACTCCGCAGCGACAAGAATTTGCTCGGAGTCTTGATCATCAGCAGCGGCGAGGGCTTTATCTAAATCTTGATCGTCAGCAACAGCGAGATCTTCGTCAAGGTCTTAACTTCCGGCAACGGCTAAAGCTTGTCCAAGGTCTTGATTTTCGGCAACAGCGAGAACTTTATGGTCAGCAGCTAAAACGCTTGTGGGAATCCTGCATACCAGTGTGCGGGCGACCGAGCCTGCAACAAGTTAGGGAAATGTAAAGCCACTTTTATGCTGTATCCGTATCAAGCAATTGGCGTGTGGTCTTTCGCTTTGCAGATGGCAATGCTTATGATGTGAACCTTGTAGATTACATGCCAATATAGCGTGCATAGACTGAGCGTGCTATCTGCGGATCATCTGTCCCTTTAATAATGGCTCGTGCGTCGGGGAAGATCGTTATATCATAATTGTCGACTAACAAGCGCAGAAGAAATTCGTTATACTGTACTTTGCCCACGGTTTGTAGTCGTTGGGCCAACGTGGGAAAATCGAGTTTGTTGCTTGTATGTCCTGTGTTTCCTCTCACTTGCACTGCATTGCGGCCACACAGACTTGTACTGTTGGAACTACTAGGCGAAGTGAGAAACTCATACTGGTGTTGTCCACAACAAGGACAATCTGGCTGACGTGGTAGTTCGATCCGTTCGACAGTGTTTTCCCACAGATCCATCCAGAGCATAGCGCGGCTGATTTTCTCGCTCTTGAGCAAGATTTTGAGTGTCTCATTTGAGGCAATGCTTGATATAGCCCCAACGATTCCATTCAGGACGCCAGCCGTATCACAGGTAGGTGTTGTACCAGGTAAGGGCATCTCGGGGAAGACGCAACGTAGGCAAGCAGTATCTCCTGGGATGATGTTCATCGTGACGCCGTAAGATGCGATCACTCCACTATAAATCCAGGGACGTTGATACTTATTGCAGACATCATTGAGAAGATAGCGAGTTTCGAAATTATCTGTTGCATCAACTACTAGATCAACTTCACGGATCAGTGACTCAATGCCATCGGCACGAATGTCTTCGACTAGAGCATCTATTTGCACATCGCTATTCACACGTCGCAGGTGCTCAGCCGCTGCAACTGCTTTGGGCAAGTGTCGGCTAACATCGTCCTCATCGAAAAGAATTTGGCGCTGTAAATTAGTGAGTTCAACATAGTCGCGATCAGCAATCACAAGATGACCAATACCAGCACGGCAGAGGTTATTGGCAAGCACCGTGCCCAATGCTCCGCAGCCTACTACCATCACTGTGGATGCTTGAAGGCGCTGTTGTCCTTCTAGTCCAATGGGTCTAAATAACGTCTGGCGTGAGTAGCGTTCAAGCATCTTTTTTTCCTTTATTTCCTCTTGTCTGGGTCTATTGTTGCTACTATTCTAGCATATGTGAAAAGTTTTTGGTGTTGAAGCGTTTTAGTATTTGGAACCATTTGTGTTTGGAACTATCTTACTATGCAAGGAAGCATAAGTTGGCACTAGCACATAACTGTGTTACAATGCGGGAGGAGTAATGGTCTTTCTGGAAATCTCGTAACCAGTACAGTACGCAATGTTTGGTGAGAGGCAGCTATTATGAGCAGCAAAAGTGGAATGAAAAAAGTATTGGTTATTGACGATAACCCAACAATAGTAGAACTCATTAAGTATGCAGTAAGACTGCAAGGTGTGTATCAGGTCATTGTTGCCTATGACGGAGAACAAGGGCTGCAGCGGATATTGACTGAGCAGCCCGATTGTGTGATTATTGATGTGAAAATGCCCAAAATGGATGGCTATCAGCTGGTGCGATGTTTGCGTGGTGATGCTGGTACTGCCGATATTCCGCTGATCATCTTGAGCGCAATGACGCGTGAGGAAGATCAATTAACAGGCCTGCTCTCGGGTGCTGATGAGTACCTTACGAAGCCATTTAAACCAGCAGCGTTAAATGAGACTATCGAGCGGGTGTTAAACTTAACTCCGGATGAGCGGCAACGACGAACTGATCATCTGGCTCAGCAAGACTAGCTCATGGGAAATGCTAGGTTCTGAAGGGGCTTTTTTGGCGCAAAGAAGGGTGCATTTTGTTATTTCAAACGATTAAAACGACATTTCGCTATGATATAGCCTTTGTTCTAATTTCTTAGAGTGTTTGGTTTGTACAGAGCTGATTGTTCCTCTGCATCTCTGAAATCCTTTCTAAAGCCAGAAGCGCTATTCTATCCGGTAGATATTGGCCCAATCGTCGGGAGGAATCATTCCGTCAGCATTGTCCTTAATCCCCACAATAGAGCTGGTGCGCAAAAATGTTGCGGTAGCTTGTTCCATGGGAAGCCAGCCAACGTCGTTAACAATCTGCTGTTCTGCTTGCTGGTAGGTTTGTATACGTCCTTCTACCTGTCCTGGTTGTACGTTTTTCCCAGTACCTATATTTGTATCAGCTGTAACAATCTGCTGTTGAACAAGCTGCTGTCGGGTAGCATCTTGACTGGTATTCTGACCGTAATTTTCGTTGTTAAAAGGTGAGTTTGGCCCAAATTGTCGTATTAGCCAGTTTTGCGGATCTGGATATTCGGGATATTGATCGATCCATGCCAAGCCCCACATTTGTAATCCGTTTGGATTGCTAGTGGCTGCCGTCACCTTATCAATCAGTGTGTTTTCGTCTACAGCGTCGACGGTCACCTTGACTTTAAGTACTTGTTGCCATCTTGCTACCAATGCGGAGACTTCTTGATCAAAGGTCGTGATGCCTGAAACATATGCCAGTGTAATCGGTGGTATCTGCGAAATGCTATGCCAGCCCTCTTCTTGTATACCCTGATTCAAGAGCTTCACTGCCTTTTTCGGGTCTCCATTTAGGCCTTTGGTATCATCCGGCCCAATGAGATCAGGATTAGAGCCTTGCAATTCTGGTGGCACAATGTGGTTTGTTGCTTTGACAGTGCCTTTCCATATGTTGTTGACAATTGCTTGCTTGTCCACTGCCAGCGCGAATGCTTGTCTGATATGAATATTGTTGAATGGGGGTGTAAGATAGTTCATCGTGTAGTAGTTAATCCACAGCAAAGGAACCTGATGAAACTCTTGATTTTTCTGGTTACTGGCGAACATTGATAATGGTACGGGGGTCATGTCGAGATTATTATTCTGGTAATCCTGATATGCCTGATTGGCAGAGTGGTAGAGAGTGAACATAACTTTCTGGAGTTGTGGATGCTGGTTGTAGTAGTAAGGATTAGGTATAAAGCTAATGCTTGCCCGGTGGGTATATTGGGAAACTTTGAAAGGTCCTGCTCCTCCTCCCTCGTTTAGGTGATCGGTAAACTGAGAACCGTATTTGTTGATCAGGCTCTGTTCGACAACATATGAACATGGTGAGGTGAGCATGGCGAGGAAATAAGCAGTTTTTTTGTTTGTGATGATGATGAGTGTATTTGGGTTGGGCGTCAGTAAGCTATCTCCAATTAGGGTAGGGATTTGGCCAGCGAGGAGCCGATTGGCGTCTTTGATCGATCCCAGATAAACAGGCGCTACTGTCGATTTGGTATCTGGCTGGAGAGCGCGGTTGATGCTGTAAGCTACGTCTGTAGAGGTGAGCGGGGTCCCATCGTTGAATTTGAGATTGGGTTTGAGGTGGAAAGTCCAGGTTACGCCGTTACTGGCTAATTGCCATGATGCAGCAAGCTGTGGCTGAATTTGAAGGTCGTCATTCATCTGCACCAGACCAGTATAGATCATCTGGATGGCATTGATTGATGCTGGATCATGGGCCAGAGCTGGGTCCAATGTATTAAAATCTTCAGTTCCTATAACAGGCACCGTATATGTTTGCATGTTATGCGGGGCTTTTATTGCTTGCTGGGTGGGAAGCGGATTTTCCCCACCAAATAGATTGCAGGAACTAAGGAGCAGTGGGAGAAGACAAAATGTGAAGACTAGCAATCTATCGTGATAATTTCTCGGATTGGTCACAACCTATGGCTCTCCTTTCGAGAGCGTTATTCTAGCACATCCTGAATGTGGTCGTCAAAGTTTTGCGACCTATTTCTCTTTTCACTGCAAGTAGATGCAAGACTACAACCACCAACGGTACTGAGAGCATGAAAAGCGTTTTGGGTTTTTGTTGCACCGAAAACTGTCCCTACATCCGACTAAAATTATCACTTTTTTTGGGTATACTTGATATATATTGTTGTTTTTAACACACTCTCTTGCGATGCTTTTCTATCACGCGCAACCTGCAAAAGCACGTGCAAAAGCTTCGCAAAACGTGATCGATGTAGTTTAATCATTTTTTGAAAATTCAAAGGAGTATTAAATTGGGAAACATAGAAAGTAGAAAAGTAAACGACCAAACCGTAGAAAGTCAATCGGAGAAGAAAAACTGTAGCAAGTCACAAGATAGTAGCAGCATGAGCGAGGAACAGAAACTGAGGAAGTGGGTCGGTGTTGGCTACGCCACCAAGGTTGCGGGCCTAGGTGTACTGGCCTTGATAGGAGGAGCACGAGCAGACACTCCTCCTGGCACTGCTCTGGCTCTTGGCAGTGACGGTGGCAATGCAACGGCCCTGCATCCTTACTCTGAGGGAGCGCAGATCCGACCTCAGCGTGAATTCAATCCCGACAAAAGTGACGCCGGAACTGCTTGAGTATCTCAGCAAATTCATGAAAAATCCAGAGCAGTTCGTTCAAAATGTTCAGAAGCAATATGATCATCAAAGCGTTCAGAAGCGAGAGCAAAGGCAAGAGCAAAGGCAGCAGCTTGCAAAGAAAGCTCAAGAAGCTCTGAAGAGTGTGAGAAAGCTGTTTGAAGAGAAGCCAGAGCAGAAGAGTTCTGAGACAGATCTAGGCCAGCGAGACCTTGGGACAGAGCGTCTCACACCGGAGAAGATTGATCCTGAGGTCTGGAACAACGTTCGAAAGATGCTGACAGAGAAACGGCGAAATCTGGACGATAATTCAGGCACAACTGTTGTGTTAGTTCACGGAATTGCAGGTTGGGAAAGCAATGGAAGTATTAACGGCGTGGACTGTAATGGCGGCTACTGGGGAGATGCGATCACTTTTCTCAAGAATGGGGGCGCGGATGGGGTAGGCTACTCCAATATTCGCACCGTAAAGTTCTACAATGGCGATACAAATTGTGATGTGGATCTGCACAGCTCGGCGTACAAGGACAGATGCAACAGCTTCTCGCCAGGATCAGCAGGAACCAACAATGAGGACCTCAACCATGTGAGCTGTTTGCTTGCCCAGTACCTGAATCAGAACTTTGAAGGGAAGAACGTGATTCTCGTGGGGCATAGCATGGGAGGGATTATCGTTCGCAACACCATGTACTTGGTAGAAACACAAGGCGGACAACAGGGCATGCCGAGCGATATCGGCTATGTGACTGATGCTGTGACGTTTAATAGTCCTCACGGTGGCGTCCCGTCTGATGGTGGTTTTGTTGATTTTGTTGCTTGCGATAGCTGTAAGCAAGTGGAAGAGCTAACTTCTGGCAGTGATTTTATGAACAGTCTTGGCCTATACCCGCAAGTACCAGGAGGTACTACTAGTTGGACAATCGTTGGTAGCGAATGTGATCAATATGTGTCAGCCGTTAGCGCTATAGGCATGAATGCTAACCAAGCTGTAGTGTATTCAACAATGGGGAAATCTGATGATACGTATGATAATACGTGCTATGATCATGGTGGTGCACTCCATGATAGCAATGTAGTCAACAATGCTATTCAATATACTTGCAGCACAGACGATACAGCCAATTCCCCGTGCGGTACAGCTTATGCGAGCACGGACGGGTCGTGGACGGTAGGACAAGGCCCTCATGGACTACAGGAACTGTACAATGCCGCTTCAAGCTAACGCTCCCACGCTGCATGCACTACACGGGAGGACCTACTAATAATCAAGGAGGATGTGCAATGCCGTTTCAAGCTAATGCTCCCACGCCGAAACGCAGAAGGCGAGGCATGAAAGCCAATGAGAACCGTCAGAAAAGAAAGACAATAATGTTTATCGCCTCTGGTGTCTTTTGCTTGCTTTTGTGGATATCATCTTGGTATTGCATATCTTACTTTTTTTCCTCTCTCGGCGAATACTCTGGTGGAAGCCCGCCTCCGTGGTATCAGCCGTTGATCTTTGCCGTGATGACGTTGCCTGTACCTTCTCCGTTCTCGATTATAGCTGAAATCGGCTTCATTCTGATCTTCATTGGCCTGTTTCGCCTTGTTCGTTCGCTGCTTCGACGCAGGAGTAGACAATAGAAGAGGCATTAGGCCGAGGCATTCCGCAGGGATTGGCAACTCTGCGGAGTGTCAGGGCCCACGTGCCTTTCGTTAAAGCTGCGACACTACCTTGTCTTGCTCACCAAATAGTGCTGCACGTAGCGCAACTTGCAACAGGACATGAATGTCGGTAGTGGCAAGAGTTTTCGGCCACATTAGGAACGTTTCGGTAGCTGCCTGGACTAGTTGCAGGTTGTGGCCATGGACGCTTTCTGTATCGATCCGAGCTGCTGCTAGACCGATCGTGCCGAAGAGTGCACGAGGATCATGGCCAATTTTCAAGTAACGCTGTGCCATTGCCTGTGCACCTTGCAAGTCTTGAGCTTTGAGTTGCGATGCGAGCGTCTCAAGTTGGGAGGCAGCAATTAATCCTCCACCAGCTGCAGACGTCTTTGAAGGTTTTGGCTGCTCTTGCTCTGGAATTTCTTTCTGCAAGGCATTAAGATAGGCAGCAGATGTGAAGAGCAGGTTCAGTACCTCTACATCCTGGACTTGTCGGAAGACTAGACGGACTGCCGCTGCAAAGAGTAGGCCATGAGCTGCCCGTAGGAACAATTCATGATCCTCATCTCTGACTCTCTGGATAATATCAGCAGCAGCTAGTGCGATGACTGAAGCGACAGCATGTGCAGATGCTTCACCTTTGATAATCGCGTCATAAATGTCCTGACAGACCTGAGTTGTGTCTGCATCGCTCAGAAGCAAGTTGCGTAAGGGAAGTGCATTTTTATCCTTAGGAGCAGATAGGCGCGTGCGGATGCTTGTTAGACTGTGGGTAGGGTCTGCTATGTAGGCACGGACGGTTTTAATCCAGGCGGGCTCATCACTATTGGGGCGTAGTGGCAAATATGGTGCTAGCCAGTGAATAATATGCGGTGCCCTGTCTCCCCATTCTACCGCATCTAACAATTGAAAGCCTCGCACTGCAAATATCAGTGGGTGACCACCGTTTTGGAAAGTGGGAGCAATAGATTCGTAGGCACGCACTTGCATTGTGCGATAATCAGCACCTGTACCGTAGAGTCCCAGTAAGATGCGTTCAGCTAGCTCTACATTGTTCTTCTCGATAGCTTCGCGCATCACGTCGTTCACACTCTTTTGGCTATCTATCAGCTCACTGGGGAAGAATGGTTGTGGATACTGGATATGGGCCAAGGCTTCACGTCCAGCGGCTAGGATCGGCCTAGCAATTTTAAGTGCTTGTACCAAAAGCGGCAATGCGCGGTCTTTTGCTGGTTCTGGCGTATCGATGGGGGCTGGTATCAAGTGGGTCAAGCGGCCCAGCATGGATGTAGCTGCTAGCGTAATGGTGCGATGCCCTGTGGGGTCTCCATGGGCTGCGATCATAGCGATACGTCCGATCAGGATATCTACTGCTGTGTCTCGCTGCAAATATTCGCGTGCTGTGGCGATAATCTGGTCAAGATTACCGCTTACAACTGTGTCGACAAGTGATGAGACATCAGTTCCTGTGTCTACTGCTACCATAATGCGTCACTCCTACAAATAGTGCCCTTAAGTGTATAGTAATAATTATATTCTCTGCTACTGCTTATAATTGCAAATCACGAATAGCACGATCCAAAGGTGGGATAGCGGCATATTCTTCATCAAGCAATTTATAGGCTCGGCTCAGATACAAATCAGCTAGCTTAGCACTATGCGGGCGATTTCCGATGGAGGCAGCCACAAGTTCCGTTGCCCGATATTTTTCGGGCAGGCGGCGGGCAATGCGCTCCATACGTTGTTTCGTATCCTGGAGTAGGGCGTAATCGTGCCCATCGAGTGCATAGCGAGCCATGCCTACCAATTTCCCGAGTTCTGCCAGCTTTTGCCGTTCTGACATTGTCTCAACAAGCAATTCATCGGCATCCATGTCGTCCAGGTGTACAGGCTCTTGGTGGTGGTGTGCATGGCTAGGTAAGGGTGCCTGACTGGCCTGCGACATATACGCAGCATACAATTGTGCGTATTCCTGACTGATCAGTGATGCCATCTGCATGCGTTCCATCTCTTCGCTGGATACTGTTCCGATATCGCAGAGATCGTCATCGCGCCGCTCTGCTAGGATTTCCAGTTGTGCTGTAGTCATACCTTCTTCTAGCATAGGAGGTATGGGCATACCAGCAATATTTGCTGCGCCTTGTAAGTCTTCTGAGGGAATTTGTGCAGCGAACAGAGGTGGAAGATATTTGGCAAGAGACATGGGAATTGGTGGTACAAGGCAGTAGGTACTATATATGACCCGAGAATCTCTTGTGCTTCGTGCTAGAAAGATTGCGTGACCCTTTGGTGCTTGTGCATTCCCACGTAAGAACTGTATGCCCATAGCTTGGCTATTCCTCCAATGTGACAGGGTCAGATACTACAAGCTTATCTAGGGTATCTGCCCGAGTTTATTTTTGTCTGTTCATGCCTTCTCGTGTGCATGTTTAGGATTCTCTATATTCTCTCATGCAAGGCTATGCTATGGCAATCCCCTACGGATTTTTTCTAGTCGTCTCAGCAAATCTCTGTTAGCGTTAAGCTCTTCCTCTGACACATCGTCACCCTCAGTAGGAATAGTGTTTTCGTAGTCTTTGAGATGACGCTCGATCTCAGAAGTGCCAGCGATGCGTACAAAGTTTTGGAGCAATACATGAGCTGGCTCATCCTGATGGCGACGCAGGTCGGTGATGATCGTAGCTGCATACTGTTCTGCGTATTGGCGTAAAAAAGTTGCCCATCGCTCAGGTGTGCTGATCGTGTTCATGACCTGTTCGACGAGAGCAAGTGCTTTGTTCTGCTCCTCTCTGGCACTTTCCAAGTTATTGCGCACCAGGAAAATTGATGCACGTGCAAAACGTGTGTCTGCTATACCCAGTGGACGCTCCTGTTGGTGATAGTACTTAAGAGCCTGCTCAAAATCTGCGAGTGCCTCATCCATTTCATCTCTTGAGCGGTGGACTAGCCCACGAGTGAGAAGTGCATCGGCTTCGTTGATGAAATCGCTGGCTTGTCTGAAACGCGTGATAGCGGCATCACAGTTAGCTAGTGCCTCATCCCACATTCCCTGGCCAATATTGATCTGAGCGATACCCAATACTGCTGCCCCATCGCCATTTGTGCTTTCAAGTAGCTGGAATTGGCGTTCTGCTGCCAGGAAGGTATCTTGTGCGGCTTCCAGCTCTCTGCGTGCGAGACGAGCTTGTGCCTGTCCTAGGATAGCTTCTGCGGCCAACTGCATATCTTGGTATACTTCAGCTTGATGGTATGCGTGACTGAAGTGTTGCTGCGCTTCCGTAAAGTTCCCCTCAGTCAGGACCAAATGGCCTTGTACTAGTTCTGCCTTTGGCATCAGTTGCCGTGCAAGTGGATTCTTACTTATTGCAACAGTACCAGCATGCAGATGTGACTCAGCCTCATGCATCTCTCCGTTTAGTATACTGATGCGTGCTAGGTTTATCTCGGCTGTTGCTCTATACGTTGCGCCTGCAACTTCGCCTAGTTCTTCGGCACTTGTACGTGCATCGCTATAGGCGTGCTTAGCAAGATTGAGTTGTCCCAATTGCTGGTAGACATCACCCATGCTCAGCAGAGCTTTGCACTCGGTGACTTGGTTTTTCAACGTATGGGCCTGTTGGCGGCCATCTTCCAGTGTGTGACGAGCGCGATCCAGCAAGCCTCGTTGATACTGGATTATTCCCAGTCCTACTGTAGCCTCGACTTGCCCCAGGCGAAATGCAATGGACTGGTATGTTTGGAGTGCTCGTTCCATCATGGAATTTGCGTAAGACACTTGCCCACGGCGCAAGTTAATTTCTGCAAGCATGCGACTAGCATTAGCGGCTCCGAGTCCGTTGCGCTGATTGGTGTATACTTGCAGTGCTGATTGAGCTGTGGTAAGTGCCTGATCGGCATGTGTTTGCAGGAGATTGATTTCTGCCAGTCCGAGGTTTGCATCAGCCTGACCTAGTTCGTACTCAATCATGCTTGCAAGATTGAGTGCCTCCGAGAGGGTATTTGCTGCTTCATCGAAGCGTTCCTGTTCAATGTAGATGCGTGCTAATCCTACTCGCGCATCTACGGTGCCAAAATTGTCTTTATGGGTTTGATAGATGGTAAGTGCTCTCTGGTAGGCTCTTTCAGCTTCGCCAAACTGGCGAGCCATACGCTGGATATCGGCGAGACTCCGGCTAGCGTCAGCCTCATTGAGGCTATTATTTGCTTGCTTAAAATAGCCGATAGCATCCTGGTAATGTTCGGCTGCATATCTGAGATTGCCGCGCTGGAGTTCAACATGTCCTAATGCCAATGCCACATTTCCCAATCCCTGAGCATGATTGTGGGTACGATAGATTTGTTGTGCGGCCTGATAAGCATCCTGTGCGCGATCTAAGTGCCCCATTTGCCGTTCAATATGCCCAATTGATAATATACTAGCGGCCTCTAGGAGGGGGCTTTGGGCTTCCTGGTAATGTCTGCGTGCTCGTTGGTAGCTGTTGAGGGCTTGTTCTAATTGATTGTTTTCGCGTTGGATATCTGCGATCATAGAACGTGCATCCCCTGCACGTTTAAAGTCGCTGACCAGACGAAAGCGAATTTCGGCATCCCCAAAAGCCTCAGTGGCCTGATCCAATTTGCCACTCTCATATCCTTCAAGCCCGACTTGCAGGCGCTGCTCAGCTTGGCGCCGATCCTTTTCTTTTTTTTCGTTGTCTGCTGTTGTCATAAAAATATATTCCTTGAAACCGTATCTTGTTGAGTAGTCTGTTATCGGCATGTCTCTCTAGTTCATTGTATTTGTTTGACTACAGAAAGTCAAAACGCTTTAGGAAAAGCCCTTCTTTAGGAAGGAACTTGCCTTAAGCCCTTCATCGCGTCTGAGACTCTTTCTGCCAAGGTACGGAAAGCAAGGGCTGTAGGAGATGAAGGTAGACGGACGACAACGGGCTGTCCGCTATCACCACTGGTGGCTGTCGGAGGATGGAGTGGAATGGTACACAATTCTGGCAGACCGTCCAGGGATGCACGCATCTCTGTGCCCGTTGGGAAAATCTCTACTATTTCGCCGCAGTGGGGGCAGGTAAAGCCGTTCATATTCTTGACCAGACCAATCACACGCACGCCAGCTGATTGGAACATCGCTACGGCCTTAGCAGTATCGATACGTGCCACATCCTGGGGAGTCGTGACCAGGATGGCACCAGCCAATTTTAACTCGCTTACTAACGTTGCCTGCGGCTCCCCATTGCCCGGTGGAAGGTCAACAATTAAATAGTCCAGCTCTCCCCAGTTGACCAAATATAGAAGTTGGCGGATTAGCAATCCTTGCACATCGGGCATAGGCGCTACAGCCTGTTCCTCACCAACAAAGAAGCCCACCGACATGACTTTGACGTCGTAGCGTGTAAGAGGCTGTAGCATTTGCTCTGGAGATAGCTTCTGACGATGCGCTAGTGGGAGGGTGTTGTGCCAACCATGACTTTCCCCCCGTTTGCGAATGCCCAGCATTAAAGGCACGCTGGGACCATAGGTATCCCCATCGAGCAAACCGACAGCTGCTCCCTGTTTGGCAAGGGCTACCGCAAGGTTCACACTTACTGTCGATTTCCCTACTCCTCCTTTGCCGCTGCCCACAACAATCAGATGTCTGATATGATCTATAGATGCTCGTTGCATGCACTCTTCTCCATTTGTTTACCTTCATTGTGTCACAAAAATGAACGCATGTCAAGCAAGAAGAGTGAAAAAAGTATACTTTTGTCCTCCAATGCCCATGGAAGGTTTCATTCTCGTTAGCAGCTAGGATAATCCAATTAGTCAAACAGCCGAGGAGTCTCCACCAGAGGACTGAGCTTACGAGATTTCCCCTCGCGGTCAAAGAGAAAAGGGTTAAGGGTACCATCTTCATCGGTTGGGGAAAGACCAGCTTCTTCGATGAAACGTGAGGGTACGGCATCACTTGCACGGTAGTTGCGGATGCAAGATAGGAAGAGCAGTTTTTGGGCACGCGTAAAGGCTACGTAGGCAAGACGACGCTCTTCTTCCAGGCCTGAGAGAATAATTGGTCCATCGTCGGTTGCCAGGGTATAAGAACGTTTATGAGGAAAAATCCCTTCAATGAGGCCCATTACAAACACTACTGGACTCTCCAATCCCTTGCTCTTATGAACTGTTAAGAGGGTGACACAGTCGCGTTTATTTTTGCTGGTATCCTCGGCTTGTTCTTTCAATTTGGCTATCGCTTGCAAGAAATGGCGAATGGTATGATGCTTTTGTGCGAATTGCGTCAACTCTTCTAGTTCGTCATAGCGTGCTTCGAGCTTAACCTCTTCATGGTGGGTAGGTGTCTCAGTCTCCTCGTCTTGACTCTCTTTATGCTTACCATCGTAATGGCGCAGATGCACGTCATAGGCATGCAGACGGAGGAGTTTGATAGCCTCGGCTGGGTTATTATTGCATTGTTTCCACACACGCTGGATCAAAGAGGCAAAATCTTTTACTCCGAACTGGTGCTCTTTGGCGATCGTATAAGCTTGCTCAGTGCAAAATTGGAGTAAGGGGCGTCCTGCTGCATGGGAGCTTAGTGAGGCGTAGAATGTTGGTGTAAAGCGATGGGAGGTCTTGCCCGTTTGGGTGAAATAGTCGCGTGAAGGAATGTTGGCTACTACGCGAAAGGCGGCGTTTTGCTCACCACAATGGACCGGGGTGAAGACATCATCCCACCTGGGTGGTTGCTCACTGTTGCGTGCGGTGAGGTAGTCTTGGTAGATGCGTACACCATCGATGAGTGCGAGGTAGGCTAGCATGTCTCGTGTGGTCTTGCGTTTGAAAAGTGATGAGTTGCCCATGGTGCGATAGGGAATGCGATGACGTGCCATCGCGATTTCAACAGCGCCCAGATGATGGTTGGTACGTGAGAGCACAAAGATGTCTTGATAGGAGAGATTCTCCAGATGCTCACGCCAGTTGCGGACAAGCAGTTCGATGCGATTGGCTATTCCTTCTGCCTCGCTCTCTTGGTCATCGTAGGCAGTGACAGAAACTGGGGCTCCATCTGGCTGTGTTGGACGTAAGATCTTCTCGAAGTCCGAGGCGGTCTGATTGTGACTGATCAGCTGATTAGCGGCTGCGAGAATCTGCGGTGTGGAGCGATAGTTATGCTCGATACGATAAATATTTCCCTTCGGGTACATCGTTTTGAACGAAAGAATCGATGCCTCTGGACTAGCTCCACGGAACTGATAGATAGCCTGATCTGGGTCGCCAACTACGACAACATTATGTTTTGGGGCTGCCAGATGCTGAATCAGTTTGTATTGTGATGGATTCGTATCCTGAGTCTCGTCAACTTGTAAATAGTGGTAGCGTGCCTGCCACGTCTTACGAAATTTGGGACTGCTTTCCAGCAAGAGGAGCGGAACATAGATCAGGTCGGAGAGATCATATAACTTGTCTTTTTGCTTGACTTTTTCGTAAAGAGTAAAAAATTCCTGATATCGTTCAGCCAATTCTGGCTCGATGGAGAGGCTGGAGCGGAAAAAATCGTGTGATTTATCTGGTATGACTAGTTCTTCTTTAGCGCGGTCGACTGCACGCAATACATCTGCGATCTCTACATCCCAATTCATGCCACGGGTTCGGTTACTGCGCCACGGGCGCACAATGTCCTCGGAGAGCCACTGACGTGGTTCACCACTGATCAGATGTTGGTTAAGTTCTAGCGGCTTCCATCCCAACTTCTCTCGCAGCATCTGGTGGCCAAGGCCGTGGAACGTCACAACGCGTAGTGGCTTAATATCTTTTGCCGCCATGCCTCGTGCCTTTAAAGCCTTGATAGCTCGTTTCTCCATTTCATCAGCCGCTGCGCGAGTAAATGTCACACAAAGAATAGACTCGGGCGCAATACCTTCGTCGGCGATAAGGCGCACCAAGCGCTGTACAAGAATTGAGGTTTTACCAGTGCCTGCTGCGGCGATAAAAGCGGCTGGTCCATCTTTGTGGGCAATTGCTGCGGCCTGTTGGGGGTTGGCTTGGAATTCTCTGGGAGTTTTTACCAATTTCATTAAAGACGCTTTCTACTTTTATTTTTTCGAATAGTTGTGTTTTTGGCGTTTTTTGTATGCTGTGGTATCATCATAATGTTCTTAATGAACTATGTATAAAATCCAGGCCTTGGGCGAAGCTGCCGATATAACGGCAATTGTACTTTCCCAACTCAGTCTTAATCTTGTAGTCACCATGACGACCAAATGCCTTGTGATCGCGGCTCAAAAAACACTTTCCCTCTTCTATTGGCTGGTTTTTAAGATCCGCAATTACAGCAGAGTAGATAATACTATCTTGAAGAGAGAGTTCAACATTACGTTGATATGCTAATGCCTCTCTGAAATTGGATGTATCCATATTAATACATCTCCCTGCATTTAGCAATTGTTCTACGGTAGCGCATAAAAGGCCCATTTGACTTGCGTAAACGCTTTTCAATGTACTGACTGCTGGTTTAAGATCAAGTGCAATTTGTTTATGTGACTCTGAACGCTCTAAGTCAATGAGTATCTTCTCAAGAGATTTTTGAGTGACATTGCGTTCTCTGCGTGCTCTCATCATGTTTTCAGATGGCTCACTCAAAGCGAAACTTGGGTATGCAAGTTCTATCTGATGGCTTTCAGCTAAAGAGATGATAGAACGGGCAGCAGAAGATTGCTCTTGTTCTAGAGCAATCTCTAGGAGCCAATTAAATTCTATGTAAACAATCATAGCGTATCACAATCTCCTGTCAGCAATATCATGGCTCGATGGATTGCATCTGTAAAGCCGACATCTGTAAGCTTTTTGTCAGGCATCTCTGTCATCTCTTGTGGTTGTGCTCTCAAATCCATGAGCCAAAGCAGAAAGATATATTCAAGTTCCCCGGTATACAGTCGTTGTTCTGGCGGTTTTTTCGAGTACCGCGCCATCACAGTGTCCATGGGAAACTCGTAATTGGGTGAACTGTCTGCCTTCAATGACGGATCATCTTTCCAAAGAAAACCGATATCTTGAGAGAGCAACAAAAGGTATGGAATATGAGCTGGCAGACCACGCTCTAGCATATTACTCCGTATTTTTATTGCCTCGTCGGGCTCTACATTTGGCAAGCTCGTGATTTCCACAGCCGCAATTGGAGACTCGTTGTAGTCCTCTATAGTTATGTTTGGCTGAAACGTTCGCATGTATCTTTCCTCAAGCTATAATGAGCGATGGACAGATGTGATCAATGCAAGTATAGCTCTTTTACTTCCTCATGTCAAGCGAAAGTGAGCCTGTGACTTTTGACTGGTAAAGTGTTCGCAAAATTATATAGAACTGCAATTACAGGGAATGGAACGGCAGGTTAGACGGCGAAAATGTCCCTTTTTTCCCTAGTAATATTATCGAAACATCTGTTATCATTTAGGTGAAGTAGGAATGATTGCTCACGTACTTGAAAGGCTTCTAAAGGCTTCTAAAGGCTTCTAAAGGCTTCTATATGAGCATTGCGTAACCCTAGTCAGAAGAGGAGGAACTCTTTTATGCACGAATTTACAATTGATGAGTGCTTAGGATTTATTGGATTTTTATGTATAATAGTTGCAATAGCTAATATGTATGTTCTGCGGTTGTCTGTTATCTGGCTATGCTTGGCTATATGTGCTGGCGTGATCGGCTTTTACTGGTTGATACATATTATTCGATCAATAGTGCATGTATTGCGTGCTCGGAGGGGAAGGTATAGCAAGAAGCAACAGCAAATTCTGGGACTAAGTGATGAAGAACAGTATGCCAATGGCCGTGTCGTAGATGGGTCTCTCTCACAGCAGGACCTTACATCAGAGCGCAAGAAACTAGGTTTCCCAATTCCGTCGCTAGCAGGTTTTTCGCCACAGCAGTTGCAAGCGCCAAAAAGGAAAAAATCAGATTCACAATTAGATGGCAAGAAAAAAGGACAAAGCTTCTCAATTCCGTCGCTAGTAGGTTTTGCGCCGCAGCAATTCCTAGCATCAAAGAGGAAAAAATCACGTCAAGCAACCTCTCCGTCGTCAGATGGTACCTCGCAGCAACAGCCGATATCAGAGAGTGTCAAACTTCCATCGATAGTAGGTTTTGCACCGCTGCAGTTGCCAGCGTCAAAGAAGAAAAAACCAGATCCAGATGGTAAAAAATTCCAGCGGGAGCCATCCCCATCGTCAAATTTCGTGCCACCTGCGTTACCACCTGAGCTTTTCCTCTAGCATCTCAATCTGGAACCATCTCCCTGTTTATGACGTTTCTCTCTTGAGAGTACTTCGCCGAAGCATTGCCAACCGCTTATTACATTCGTGGTTTGCGAAAGCAGGTGAAAGTACTATTTCGTTATTGACGTTAAAAGGCAATTTGTCGTGTAAGGATGCTCAAGGGCAAAGATAGAAGAGAGGTTCAGAAAATGTGGAAAAAAAGGCGTCCAGCAGATGCATCGTCTCAGCCTGAAATGAATCGGGAAGATGCATCATTTCAGCCCGATGGCAACCAAGATGAGACAGAGGGCATGTCAACCCAAGAGCAACATGACAAGATTTTTGAGCAAGATGAGGTTAATCATAATATCGTAACTCCAGCCAAGCTACCTCCACACAGTCAGGCGGCTATCACACAGCGGCTCAATGATAGACCCGAGCAATCTGTCCATGGTTTCACCTATTCTGCACCGCAACCCCGTCTGCACCCTGCGGGTTGGCGTCTAAATCGGCATATCAAGCGAAGGCTTCTTAGGAGATATTTTATGCGCTCCACTGCTGTTGATCGGCAAAGTACACGCATACTAGTCAACAGTGCTATTACCTCAGTCGCGCTGTTTATGATTTTTGTCGTCTCCTTTGTTACTGTGGCTAGTGTTGCTTCGGCAACGCATGAGCGTTTTGGGGATCAGGTTTTACGACTTGAGGACATTTTGCCAAAGGATAGTTTGCGGGCTTATGATATTCATGGGCAACAAATTTATATAGCTACCGACGAAGGTTTACAGGTTAGTGTTCCTCTAGCAGAGATTTCACGTCACATGATCAATGCCCAGATTGCCATTGAGGATCGTAGCTTCTGGAAAAACTCTGGAGTTGACGTGGGAGGTATCGCCCGAGCAGCTCTTGACAACCTCTCTCGTGGTCATATAGTGTCCGGTGGAAGTACTATTACGCAGCAGTTGATCAAAAATGTGGTTGTTGGTAATCGGGAGACGGTAGTACGTAAGTTGCAAGAGATAACTCTAGCTCCGTCTGTAACACAGAGCTATAGCAAACAAGAAATCCTCAACATGTATCTCAATACAGCGTATTATGGTGAGCAGGCATATGGTGTTGAGGCTGCAGCATTCAGGTACTTTGATTTGCAAGATACGTCCAATGCCCCGGCTGCCTCCAAATTAGATATTGCGCAATCTGCGATGCTGGCTGGTATTGTAGATGCGCCCTCTGCACATGATCCCTACCTGCACCCTCAGGCTGCTCTAGCCCGTATGGAAGAAGTGCTGCAGCAGATGTATCAGCAGGGCTACATCAATACTATCCAGCGTGATCAGGCCATTCAGGAGGCTCAACAGCCCACTTTTCTTCACCGAGGATTTGTGCAGAATGATCTTGCGCCGCACTTTAATTACTATATGCGCAAAGAGCTGGTGAACATCTTGCATGTCAAGCTATCAGATCTTTCACGTTCTGGAGTTATCGTTTCAACAACACTTGATACGCCGATTCAGAACAAAATATTGAAAATTGCCCAGGGTCAGATCGTAACCTTGAAAGGACATAATGTCACCGATGCTGCTGAGGTAGTCATCGACTATCATACAGGGGCCATTCGTACACTGCTGGGCAATATTGATCCAGAACACAACGACTATGATGTAGCTTCAGAAGGATTTAGGCAACCTGGATCATCTTTTAAGCCTTTTGCTTATATCACGGCTTTTGAACAGGGCATCAGCCCGGGCATGCCCGTAGTGGATGGGTCGATAACCTTCCGGATGTGTTGTGGATTGCCACCCTATACGCCACACAATTACGACAATGGCTATATGGGACTGATTTCGTGGCGCACAGCATTGCAGAACTCGTTGAATATTCCTGCGCTCAAGTTGAATGCGCAAATTGGCTACGAAAAAACGCTCCAGACCGCTCAACGCATGGGCATTACCGAGTATCAAGGCTCGCCTAACCTGACGCTCGTGCTAGGATCACTAGGTATTCACCTAGTAGACGAAATATCGGCATATGGGGCATTTGGTAACCATGGTGTCCATGTCCAGAAACACTCAATTGACACGATCAGGGACACAAATGGCCGTCTCATTTATCAGTTCGATGTCAAGGCTAATAGCCAGCAAGTGATTACCCCTCAAGCAGCTTTTGTCATGACCGATGTGCTCAGTGATAATGCGTCGCGTACTAAAGAGTTTGGCAAATGTAGTCCGCTCTGGCTGTATAGCACGTCGATGAGCGAATGTTACGCGGGGAAGCCCGGCCAGGTTCGGCCCGCAGCTGGCAAGACGGGTACCACTAATGACTTTAAGGATAGCTGGACAGTGGGCTATACCACTGATTATGTAGTAGGAGCCTGGACGGGCAATGATAATAACTCGCAGATGGTCGATGTGAATGGTATTATGGGTGCAGCACCCATTTGGCATGATACTATGCTACTACTCGAACAAGGGCGTCCAATTCAGAACTTTGCGGGTCCTCCTCCGGGGGTAGCGAAAAAGACCATTCATTATCCTGGTATCACTACGACGGACTGGTATATTACGAGTGTTGGTTAGGCTCCGACAGCAGGGAGGCTTCATCGGTTCGAGAACTGGCAGGGGGTTAGCGCCTCTGCTTTATCTCACCCTGAGCCATTCATCCCTGTGCCTGAAAGGCCAGAGATGAATGGCAAGTCCTTTTCTTGGGGCTCTTACACAGGGGTCCCTTCCCGTATGAAAGAATGTTCACTATTCTCTCATGTATGATGAATATTTGTAAATTGACACATATGCTATACTTCTCCTCATAGTACATTGACAATGCAGTCAACAAGATCTATAAGAAGGCAGGAGAGGTAAGTCAGGAACCCCATGCCTCTGCGGGCAGGGGCTTGTGAGGTAGCCAACCGTTATTTTACAAGCCCACCTGACCAGACCCAGCCAGGGCCGTAAGGTCATCGGGCTACGTTATCAGGAAGTGTTCAAGTTCTGACCTACGGGTGCGACGCCAGCCTGTAGCTCTCAAACCTCCAGGTTAAACAGGTGTACAAGGGTTAAGCCAGTGCTTGGAGGATGTGCCGCCAGATAACCTCGTCGAGGCGAACATCACCTGGGAAACCAGGGGCTCGAAAGAGCAGTTTAGCTGGGTTTAGCCGTTCCCACCAAAAACGGCTTCCCGCAAGGGACTCACAACAGAAAGGAGAGCAAGAAAGTGCGATCGCACAAGTCTAGCTGGCCTCAGCCTCCACTAGCCTTCCCCTCCGCCCATGCGTACAGGGAGCAATTCCTCCCCATGCCTAAAGGCAGGGGTTTCCTTGCACAAATCTGATGAACCAACCTACGGAAAACAGATTAAGATCTATTGAAGGCCGTCTCAAACGAATTGAGGGCTATTTCGACGATTGGCAAGACTGGAAATTTATTACTCGTGATTCGTCTCACAAGATAGGTGTTGCTGAAGGGCTTACCATGTCCTTGCAACAGGATATGACTCAAATGAGAGTTGATCTTACTCATGTGGCACGGACTGTTGATAATGTTCTCACACGCCAAATAGAAGCTGATAGCAAGCTTGATCAAATCTTAAAGTTGTTGCAACCAAGAAGAGGCGAATAAGCGTAGGTAAACCAAAGAACATCTTTGCAGAGCAACGACTGCGGAGTCACAACCACGCTAATTACCTGCTTCTTTTAATAATACCTATTGTGAGTATGCTCACAAGGCTAGCCAGGACTAGTCCAACCAAACTGAGGTGTGTATCGGTCCATACTTGAAGGCTTTTACTAATGGCTCGGTCGTCAAAGGTGCCGTGAGCCCCATAATCGCGGTTATCATCAACTGGTGCCCATAGATTATCGCGTGCGAAGGGATCGGCAGGCTCGTTGGTTTGCTGCGATTTATAGCCTGTCTTGCCAAGGTACCAGTCGCCAAGGCTTGGAAGGAGTTTGTTGCCCTGTATGGCAATCACCGTTGACATGCCAACATAGAGCTGACGGCGAGGGTGATCGGCCACATAGGTTACGGCATCAGCGATGACTTCAGGTTGATAGATGGGTGGGACAGGTTGTGGCTTATTGGGCAAGCGGCTCTTAACCCAAGAAAATTGAGGTGTGTTGCCAGCAGGAAGTTGTATCATGCTGATTTTGACATGGCTATGATCATGGATCAACTTGCAACGTACCGAATCGGTGAAACCCTTGATCGCATGTTTGCTTGCACAATAGGCGGATTGTAGTGGAATGCTTCTGTAGGCTAGTGCTGAACCGATCTGAATAATGTGGCCTTTATCACGGGGAATCATGCGACGTAATGCAGCTAAAGTTCCATAGACATAGCCGAGATAGGTGACCTCGGTGACGCGTCTATAATCCTCAGCTGTCATTTCGATGGCTGGAGAGAAGACTGAGGTCATGGCAACATTGATCCAGAGGTCGATTGGTCCAAATATCTCTTCAACTCCTGCCGCTGCAAGCTCAACTTGCTCGGCGTTAGCTACGTCAGTTGGGAAGATAAGTGCTTTTCCTCCCAATGCTTCGACGTCTCTGGCGGCACTCTCCAGACCAGTCTGGCCACGCGCTATTAGACCAATATGGGCTCCTCGTTTGGCAAATGCTCGCACAATAGCACGACCAATACCTGCGGAGGCACCTGTAACCACGACAATTTCAGGTCTTTGTTGCATTATTTCAATACTCCCTTCTTTTGCTATAGTACACGAGGATCTAGCAGGATTGGTCACACGTCGTCGGCATTGATGGGCGTGAAGCAGGAGGATCACTTCTGAAAAACACATATTTGCCTGAAAATCGCCTCTGTTCCCCCATTGCTATCCCCGCCAACAAGTAGGCCAATCAGGCCAGCGGAGTAGGTTGTGTCGGTAAAGGTTGGGACGATAAGTTGTTGGTTAATATAGAAGCGAAAATGTTCATCTGTTGCCATGACGAGGAGTGTATTTGTCTGCTTGTAACCCTTCACGAGAGTATTGGAGTAGGTCCAATCAATCAAGGTGAGCCATTTGCTCGGGTCATGACCAAGGGAGCGTTGAAAGCGATACTGACCGAGGCTGTTAACTTCTAGAACATAGAAGGCTTTTGTGTAAGGATTGAGACGGAAGATCAGTCCATAGAAATCTCCATGCAGCAATTGTGCTTGTACGCTAATCACAGCATTGGAAAAGCGTTGTTGATCGGTATAGCACCAAGCAGCAGCATAGGGTAGATGGGTAGAGACGTGATAACCATGAGGCGAAAAATAGCACTGCTTGCCATCATTAATCCAACCTCCACCACTCTGGACCATATCATCATAGTAGAGAAGTTTTCCGGCTCCGATGGCTGATGTGATGCCTACTGTTGCCTGAACACGAGCTTGTGCTGCCAATGTGGCCTGAATGTTTATTTTTGCTTGTTCTGCCGCTTTGTGTTGCCAATGTGTCAGTTTAGTAGGCATATTCGGCTGCGACGGGTCTTTGTATGGGCTGCGTGCTTGCCAGAAGAGGCCCAGTGGGATGATGATGCTGATAATAAGTGAAAAAAGGATTATAGATAAAAATTTCTTGCGTTTACTTTTTTTATTAAATTCTTCTATAGCAGGGATTGGAGCTTCATCGTAATCTAATGGAAAAAGTTGGTATTTATCAGGTATTTCACAAGGATATAGCGGATGTGTGCTTATAGGTGATATAATAGCGGTATAGAGACTTTTATCTGCAATTTGTGCATGATTGTGTGATTGGATAGGGAGGCTCTGAGCCTGGGACTTGATAATCCACTCCTGTTGTAATGCAGCTCTGTAAGCTGAAGAGAAATCGTTGGTTTGCTGATAGCGTTGGTCTGGTTGCTTGGCTAGTGCTTTAAGAATGATATCTTCAATAGGTTGTGGGATGTCGCTATTGAGTTGGCGAGGAGGGGTAGGTGGTGTCTGCAAGTGCTTGAGGGTGACGGCTACAGGAGTATCTCCGGTGAATGGAACGTGCCCAGTTAACATCTGGTAGAGAATAATACCAAGTGAGTAGATGTCACTGCGATGATCGTTGACATTGTTTGACAGTTCTGGTGCCATGTACTCTGGGGTGCCGATCATCGTTCCTACATGTGAGAGGGCATCGGTCGCTACCTTAGCTTTTGCTAGGCCAAAATCGACAAGGTAGGCATGACCATCGAGGCGCAGCAGAATGTTGGATGGTTTGACATCACGGTGGATAACGCCATGATCGTGTGCATGTTGCAGGGCTGAGGCGATCTGGTAGAGAAAGCTACCTGCTTCTTCCAATGTGAAGCGTTCGCATTTGAGCAAATAGTCGCGGAGTGTTCCTCCCTCAACAAAAGGCATGACCAGATAATACCATAGGCGTTGAACTCCAAAATCGTAGAGTGGCAGAATATGATCATGAGAGAGTGTACCAATTGCAACTGCTTCATGCTCGAAACGGCGAACGAATGCCTCATCACTGCCATAGAGTACTTTTACGGCAACTCTTCGCCGTACTCGGCGATCAAATCCCAGATAAATTTCAGACATGCCTCCCTGCGCGATGCGACAAAGAAGCTCGTAACGACCCAGCTTCGCACCTTCTAACCCTTTCAGCCCCACCTCACTCCCCACCTTTCCTTCCGTATGCAAGGCAAGCAATGCGCATTGCATGTCTTGCGACCTGATGAATGTCTGCTAGATCACTGGTCTTAGCGTGCTACCCAGTAGCGTTCGAGACGTACAGTCTCGACAGGACGGATGCTATGTGTGTACTTATCTATACCCTGTACTAATTTCTCCTGGTTGTCAAATTTGGTTGTGATCTGCGAAGCATACATCTTTGATGCTTCCACCCGGGCAGGCAGAAATTCCGACATCTCAACAAGGTTAGGCTCGTAGCCACCCCCCAGTTCTTCTATGCGCTTCTGGAGTGCTCCTTCTTGCAGGACATAGGGGAAATCTTCATAGAAATAGACCTTGGTGCCTCGTTGAACCAGACGATCGGCTGCCGAGCAGACAATCTGGTGGTCGATGTGGCGTCCTATGCCCAGGGGCGCGTACCAGACGGTATCGGGGAGGTGTGACTGCAAATCGAGCAGTAGCAGGCCCAGTTGTTTCTCGATTGCCTGATCTGCAGGGTGCACATCGCCTCCGATCACTTGTTGTTCGCTTGTATAGAATGCTGGATCGCCACGGTAGATGGCATCGGAGTAGTCTAGCCAGAGGTAATCGGCTTGGAGATATGCAAGTGCGGTCGCATCTTCTTTGCGCCGTGTTTCGATAACCCCATTGGCTTCTTTAGCAGGATCTGCCCCCCATTGGCCATGAAGATGTTGTGCAAATGGACTCAAGGGAGTCGTGGCGGGTGGTGCACCTCCGAAGATGGTAATCACCAATGGGTGCAGACCAGAACTGACTTGCACTCCAAGTGTCCCACTGCAGGAGTAGACCACATCATCGAAGTGTGGTGAGAGAAAGATATGACGATATTTCCTAGTGATATCGTTTATGCTTGTGAGTTGCAATGATCTATTCCCTTCATGTAAATGGTGTAAATAGTTCTCGTGTTGCTTGCCAAACTGCCAACTCTAAGTATACATGATACAGACAAGCAGGTAGGTTTGTATATTCCTATGGTAGTCGGACACCATCCTCGTTAGAGTCAAGCAAGCCGTCTCTCACCAAGCCATCAATGACCTTTTGAAGCCAAGCTAGGTCATCAGGACTAAACTCTGGTTTGATCTTTGGTCCCAGTATGACAAGGGAAATACGTTCATTTGCAGGCAAAGAGCGCAGTAAATCGACGATACGCCCACGAAAATAACGATTGGTGCTGGTGAATGGTTGGGCCTGATAGCTTGTTTTCTTCTCTGCTATTTTGCTTAAATGTCGTATTTGCCGTAAAACAGTCCCTGAAGGGAAAAGGCTATACTGGCTCATTTCTTTATAGGCTTGGCAGGCTTCTTGCAATGGACAGTCCAAACATACAGGATTGTTGCTTGGACAAATGGTTGCTCCCATGTCCATCAGGGCCTGATTCCAATCATAGGCTCTCCCTTCTGGCAAGACCTGCTCTGCCAGACTGAGCATTTGGGAGTCGTTAAGCTTGGGTTCCGGATGTTCCAAGCCAAGGAAGATGCGATGCAGCACTCTGCGTATATTGGTATCGACGGTGGCGACATGCTTACGGTATGCAAAACAGGCAATTGCTCCTGCTGTATAACGACCAATCCCCTTGAGCTTGAGGAGTTCATCGATGGTGTCGGGAATGCGCCCCTCATATTCTGCAATAACCTGACGGGCTATTGACTGCAAGCTAATGGCACGCCTGTTGTATCCTAGTGGAACCCAAGCAGAGATAACGTCTGCCGTCGGAGCTGCTGCAAGGTCCGCAAGGGTAGGAAATGTTGACAGAAATTGCTGATACTTTGGCAAAACACGATCGACCTGCGTCTGTTGAAGCATGATCTCCGACACAAGAATGGCATAGGGATCGCCGGTGGCACGCCATGGCAGATCGCGCTGTTCGCGTGCATACCATTGGAGGAGGGCTTCTTGTGTCTGTGTCACATGATCGGGCACAAGTTGGAATGAGGAAGATGAAGCCTGCACTGATTTACGCATGGGGTCTCAAGGAGCAACCTTTTGTGGAGTTGCTTTGTTCTGGGTTGCGGACTCGTTTGTGTCTGCCTGAGTCTTTTCTATGCTTGTACTTGTGCTTTGCCTCAATGTAAATAGTGTTTCGCCGCCCTCTTGCCAGCATGGTGCATCGGCTGCTGGTAAGTTCTCACAGCAGACCCAATCGTTCGCATCCTTGAGCACATGACCTTTGATGCATTTAGCGTAAGAGATGTGCTCATTTAAATCGGGATCACCTGGTTTGATCCTTGGAGAAGCAATCTTTGGAAGAAAAAATCTACACCACGGCATGGTTATGTACCTTCCTTTTAGAATTGGCATGAATTGAGAATAAGCTCCTTGGATGAGTACGATCCAGCCTTACGTTGGCATTGTGGATCAGCCCAATTATAGCGCATTCCATAGCATTTAACTAGGGGAAGAATTGCTTCTGCCGAGCTTCTAATATTGACATATTGCTGGTCATTCTTCTACACTACTGATGCTGGTTTGTCATGACCATTGGGTCATCCATTCTATAACTCGATGCTAATAAGGGAGATGCCATGCCACGCTGTCCCAATCCTCACTGTCAGGCTGACTATCCTCCTGGTACTGCTCAGTGTACAAAACCGTCCTGCCAGTGCTTATTACCCGAAGCTATTGTCGCAGGGCGCTATCGTATCGAGACCTTGCTTGGTCTTGGTGGCATGGGAGCTGTCTATCGTGCCAGCGATACATTTGAAATGGGACAGGTAGCTCTGAAAGTCCTAACCCTCACCAGCAGTATCATAGACGAAGATACTGCGGTTGAACGCTTCCGCCGTGAAGCCCGCTATGCTCATCAATTAAAGCATCAGAACATCGTTCCAGTCCTGAATTTTGGTCAGGATGGCAAGTTGCTTTACTTAGCTATGCCTTTGGTGACGGGAGGTACAGTCAAATCTTTGCTTGAGGGCGAACGTCCTCTACCAATCGTGCAAGCCCAGCGTTATCTTAACGATCTTGCAGTAGCTATCGATGCCATTCATCAACATCCTCAGCAGATCGTTCACCGCGATATTAAACCCTCAAACCTGCTTATTCACCAGAAGGATGGACGTTTGGTCGTTGCAGACTTTGGTATCGCACGTGCCACGCAACAAGAAAAAGCCCTAACGCAGCGGGGCTGGTCTCTTGGCACGCAAAACTACATCGCGCCAGAGCAAGAGCTTGGAAATGCTGAACCTGCCAGCGATATCTATGCTATGGGCGTTGTAGCATATCAAATGTTTACAGGCATTCTTCCTGCCCAAGCAATTATAAGAAGCCGGACTGCAGAGCGTCCAGTTCCCAGTGCTCTGAATCCAGCACTTCCTCCAACGGTTGATCCAATTGTTATGCGTGCGATGGATATCGATCCTGCCAAACGCTATCGATCGGGGCATGAATTTGCTGATGCGCTCAACAAAGCATTGCAAGGAGAGAGCATTTCATCAATAGCAACAGTAGGAGATACCATTGTCTCTACAGGCAATAGAATTGTACGCTCACTGATCCCAGAGCATCCTTGTTCACGCTGTGGACGAGAAAATCGCAGTAGTTCTCGTTTTTGTCGCTACTGTGGACATACCTTAAGTGATACCTCGGCGTTGGTGAGCGATGTATATCAGGTCGGTTATAAGAGTGATATCGGACGTCAGGCCAATGACAATGAAGATATGCTCCTAGTTGCACAGGGGCTTTGCATTGCATTTACCCCCCCACGTCCCTTTGGCCTATTTGCGGTTGCCGATGGATTATTAGGGCCCCAAGGCAAGTCTGCTGGAGGCCATAAGGCAAGTCGTCTGGCCATCGAAACTATCGTCGACATTCTCTTACCACTACTGACGACTCCATCTTCCAGTCTGCATTCAACCAGTGCAAGCCAGCCAAACCGTTCTTTGCTACCAGAAGCAATGCTAGCGCAGTGGATAAGAGATGCTGTACGACAGGCTAATCAAGTCATCTATCATCGCAATGCTGACTATGATACAACCATGGCTAGTACGCTTACCATGGCCCTCCTCTATAGACGCCATCTCTTCGTCTCAAGTGTAGGAGATAGTCGAGCATACTACTGCAATAAAAGCAAGGGCTTACAGTGCATCACTACTGACCATACTCTAGCTGCCAAATCGGTTAGAGCAGGTTTAGCTCTCCCCAACGATGTATACAAGAGCCCAAAGCGTAATCAGCTCTATCGCTACTTGGGATCAAATGATCAAGTAGTCGTTGATCTATTTCAGTGTGAGCTAGAGGTAGAGGACACTATCTTGCTTTGCACTGATGGTCTTTGGCGCATGGTACGCACCGAACGTCTCCAAGAGATCCTCATGCAAGGCGAAGATCCTCAAAAACTTGCCCATGATCTAATCTATGAGGCAAATGACACAGGAGGAGAAGGTAATATCAGTACCATTGTTATACGCGCCAAGTGACGACTCCCCGTGTCCTAGAACTCAGTTTGGTCAGGTGGTACTGACCCTTTCGGATTAGCTACAACCGAAAGGGTTAGTGCAGGGAGTTGAGGTCGGAGTTGGAATGGCTTGCTGGCCCTTACCATGGTGAAGGAGGGGCTGTGGAGTAGGAATTGTCGCAATGACAGTTTGTAAACTCTCTATTGTTGGCAGGGCCGATGGAGTTACCATAGGAGTTGGCGATGCTGCAATAAACGTAAAGAAGGCAGCAGGCTGAGGCTGATTATCAACGTTACAAGTCTGACCGTTGGGAGCTGTGAACGAGACGAGAACCAGATTATTTTTCCCTATCATATTTGGTTGATTGGGGATCGGAAAATAGAAAACTGCCAATCCATCACTCGTAGTTGTTGCTGTTTGACTATCTCTCCCCCCATTGGCCCATTCAACTGTTGCATGTGCGCTGGCTCCACTGACACCAACTGGATTGCCATTCACGTTATGCACAAAGTGGGCATACACCGGGATCTTGTTTCCTGGACTGAAGCCAGGTGTGGTATCGTAGGTCCAAGCACCACATAAATAGGGAGTAACAGTTCCTAGTGAGGATAGATTCGTACTCTTAAAGTTAATCGTGGCGGTGGCTGGTAGGCCATTTAGATCTGCTGTGGTCATATTACTTGAACCACAGGCAATGATCAGAAAGCTAAGTGATAAAAGAAGAAGAATAGCACTACCTTTGAGATAGAAAGAAAAGTGGAATGCCTTTATTTGTGGGTGCTTTCCTGTCTTCATGATTTATAGCCTCCTACTTCACAAAATAGTATTATCAAGTATAGCATAGATGGTTGAGAATTGACATCACATATCCCCCACATCTCCTATGTAGGTGCATGTTATCAGGACTGGGGGGAATGTAGGTTGGACTGTCCCTGTTTTCCCCTGGAAGAGCGTGCAAATTTCTTCTACAATGCCAGATATCTAAGTGATGAGAGAAGATAGTTTTCTCCAAATAGAGTCTGAAGTCACTGAGGAATAGTTATGGAAATGCAGACTTCCAATCATGCTCTCATTGAGCAATTGACAGCAACGCTTGGAATTGAGCCAAAGTGTGCAGAATGTAATGAGCAAGGGGATGTTGTCGAACTAGATCTCTCTCAGTCAAAAATAGCTCAGTTTCCTGAAAAATTAAAGGAATTCGTACATCTACAGCGTCTGAATCTGAGCAACAACCAGCTAACACACATCTTACCAGAAGCAGTTGGACTGCTGACCAGCTTACAGCGCCTGGACTTGCATAAGAACCAACTGGCGCATATCCCTGCTGAACTGGCACAACTCAGTAACTTGCAGTATCTAGACTTGCATACGAATCAGCTAACACATATTCCACCTGAAATCGGAGAATTAACCAATTTGCAACATTTGGACCTCTATGATAACCAGTTGACACAGATTCCGGCTGAACTAGGACAGTTAACCAACTTACAGAACTTGGACCTGAGTGGTAACCAGTTGACACGGATTCCGGCTGAATTGGGACAGTTAACCAACTTACAGAACTTGCAGCTCCATAAGAATCAGTTGACACAGATTCCGGCTGAATTGGGACAGTTAACCAACTTGCAGTATATGTCCCTGAGCAAAAACCCACTTTTGACACCACCTGCCGAAGTTGTGACTCAAGGAACAGAAGCTATTCTTGCCTTTTTGCAAGAGCTTTCCCACGACTGTATTTTCAGGTATGAGGCCAAGCTCATCCTGGTTGGTGATGTGGGCGTGGGGAAGTCTTCCCTTCTCCATGCCCTACACGGCAGAGCGTTTGAGGCTTCTCTGGAGACTACCCGTGGCATTGAGGTTGATACCTTGACATTGCCTCATCCTACTTTGCCTGATCAATCTCTTCAGCTCAATGTCTGGGATTTCGGAGGTCAGGATATTTACCGCGCAACTCACCAATTTTTTCTCACCAAACGGGCTTTATACCTCGTTGTTTGGAATGCTCTTTCAGGAAGAGAGCAGGACGGACTTGATTACTGGCTCAATACGATTCGTATGCTAGCTCCTGATTCACCTATTATACTTGTTGAAACATATAGCGATGAGAAGATTTCAAATGTGAGTATTATGCACTATAAAGCTGATTATCCACAGATTGTTCAAGTGGTACAGGTAAGCAGTAAGACAGGTGCAGGTATTGACGGGCTAAAATGGGTTGTGGCGAAGCATGCTGTGAATCTGCCGCTCGTAGGGCAACCCTGGCTGACATCTTGGATTGAGGTAGAGCAGGAACTATTAGCTTATTCTGAGCACTATATTGATAAGGATATTTATATAGATTCATGCGTAAAAAGAGGAATAAGGTCGTCATTCGCACATGGTACTCTGGGAAGCTATCTGCACGACCTTGGCAAGATTCTCTACTTCCGCGATGACCCTACCCTAAACGATGTTGTAATCCTCAAGCCTAACTGGGTTGCTAGGGCAATTAGCCTCGTCCTCGAAAACAAAGGAATCCGAGATCGGTCAGGCATTTTAGTAGAGACTGATCTTCCTCATATCTGGGATGTTGATGAGTATGGGCAGCCATATGATCTAGCTTTGTACCCTCTTTTTCTGCGGTTGATGGAACGGTTTGATCTGTGTTATCAGATCGTGTCACAACCGGAGACCTACTATTTCATTCCTCAACTTGTAGCATTCAAGCCTCCATCATTTCTGCCGAGTTGGACTATTCAGGATATGAAAGACGGAAAGGTACATGTTGAGGTAATCTATTGCCTCGACTTTGTTCCTACTGGTATTATGAACTGTTTCATTGTTCGCACACACCAATATACTTGCAGCATGCATTGGCGTGATGGTGTTGTGCTCTCTCATCAAGGCCACCTTGCACGGGTCGAAATATTTTCGAAGCGCAAGGAACTTCATATGGAAGTCTGGGGCCCTGAGCCTTACACGTTCTTTATGCTGCTCAAAGAAGCGATGGACTTGATTTTAGCACGTTTTGAAGGGCTGAACGTCAGACAAGAAGTACCATGTATCTGTCATCGGCAAACGGGAGAGGTTCAACCTTGCTCGGAAGTTTATCGCTATGAGCAAGATCTCGTTAGACGGCTCAACCAAAGTGTGGAGACTATCCAGTGCCGGGAGAGTTTTTGTAACATAGCGGTTCGTGAATTGCTCTATGGTCATAATATAGTTATAGATACTAAAGAGTATAATTCCATTTCTAATAAAACAGATAATATCATGCAACGATTAGATGCTATTGCTGAGCAGCAGGATAATCTCCGGTCAGAAGTTCTTGCCGAGCAGAAAAATATTCTGGAACAATTGACTAGCATTGCTGAACGACAGCGCTGGAAAGAATCTACCTCACAGAGACGACCAGATAGTCGGCAGTATAATGCTCCTCAATACAAGGGCGAATTCTTCTGAGCCTCCAAGCCCCTTAAAGCAAGCATTGGATTGGTACAGTCGGCAACAGCCACGGAAGAAAAAAAAGCCACTAAGCAAATTCAAGCTTGGCTGTATTGCCATTATTGTAGGCTTCTTCTTATGTGCCTTATTGAGTAGGATGCTGTCTGGCAGCAACGTGCCATCACCCAATGGGTCACCTTCAAGGCCAGCGCGAAGTCAGCATATAAAGATTGGTCTCATAGTACCGCCAAAACACCTACCGCATATCGCTGGCAATTTCTCCGATTCCTTTATCTTCTGAACGCTTCTGAATAGCAAAAATCTCCTGAAATACAGAAGAGTCCGCCGCAAACCGTGGAGTTTTAGCCCCGGATTGGGCAGGGTGGGTTATTGTGTATCACTGTATTTGTGTTATACTACTTCTGAGAAAACTTTGGGCGTCATGAGGTGGTTGTTGGGGACAACCACTCTAAGTGACCGATTGCAGCAGAGGGAAGCCCATGGGAGAGACCATCAATGTATCATTTCATGCCCGTGGGGATGGTACTTATGGCATAAGTGTAAAGGAGAGCTGGTCTGGGCGTATAGTAAGTGGCTCCTTTGTTCCTCCATATGTTGGTCGTCAATTGAAGGCACTGCAGAAAAGATTAGGGAGACTGAAAAGTCGTGATCATGAATTGCGTGACGTTGGTTACCGTCTCTTTTCAGCCTTGTGTGGCATTAATACAAGGGGTCCCAAATGGATTGAACCCGCCGACCTGTCTGTGCAAAGACTTTTTCGTACTGTTATTCAGCGTACGTTGAAGCGGCGTGGCACAGTTGCCTTGATGCTTAGTTTTGGTCTAGGTTGTGAAGAATTTGTGCGCTATCCTTGGGAGCTGTTACATAATAATGACTATTTCTTGCTTGTTTCAGGGGTTTTCACGCTTAGTCGGCTTTTGCCAGGTTCGGACAATACTGTAGGCTGTGAGCTGCCTGTACCTCCTCCATTGCGTATGCTCTATATTGCACCTTCTCCCACGAATTGTGTTCCTCTGGAGACTGAGCGCAGCTTTAAATCTATGCGGTTGGCTCTGGCCTTGCTTATTGATAGTGGACAAGTAGTATTAGATCGGTTGGAGCCTCCTACCTTTGGTCAACTTGTTCGCTATCTCAACTTATATGGAGGGGCAGGGTCGTTAGACGACAGTGATACCACTATCCCTTGTTATGCTATTCATTTTGATGGACATGGCGCTTATGGGCGTCTTTGTCCGCGAGAGGAATGTCAGACGGTCAATGATCCCGAAGCACGCAAATGTCGTCAATGTGGTACATCGCTAGGGCGCATCAATTCTCAAACCTATCTCTCTTTTTGTGACGAAGATGGCTTGAACCACTTTATTGATACGCAGTCATTGCGCGAACTACTGCTGAGTAGTGATGTACGTCTGGCGGTATTCGCTGCTTGCGAAACGGCAACGGTAACTGAGGAGGCAACACGCTCGTCATCTCTTTCTGCCACCCAGCCTGCTGTTAAGGCGACGCTGGCGATTGCCCTAATCACTGCCCAGGTTCCTGCGGTTGTAGCAATGCCTTTCTCATTGCAAGATGATCTCAGTCCAACGTTTATGTTTCACTTCTATGAGGCTCTGGCAAATGGGCGTACTTTGGAAGAAGCACTTTCTCGGGCTCGTCAGGCTCTGTTGCCGATGCAGCACAAGAGCTGGTTCATTCCCGTCCTGTACCGATGCGTTGCCGAGGGCGAAGAAATCCCGGTTCCTCTGATAAATGGAGATGAGACTAATGAGGACTATACTCACCCTTTGGTCTATCTAGCTCCCCCGGCAACCTTTGTTGGGCGTAAACAAGAATTACAGGATCTCGATGAACTAGTGACTATCGCAGCTTCAGGCCAGCCGAAATCTAGCTCCTCTAATCATTTGCATGCTGGAACACATCGAGTGCATCATATTGCATTGACAGGATTGCCTGGTATTGGCAAAAGTGCCCTGGCATTTGAGGTTGTACAACGCAATCGTGATAAATTTCCCGGTGGGATTATCGGTGTTTCATTGCAAAATGGCAAGTTATTTGTAGATGCCCTAGCTGAAATGATGCACTACTTGCATTTACCGCTACGTAATCTCTCGACATTGGATGCGACACAGAGAGTGCATCAGGTTCAGGGGATGTTGCGTTCTCTTGCTAGTCGTGAGTTGAACTGTCTGTTGCTATTGGATGGTTTTGAAGAGGTGCAGGATCGAGCTGAACAGAGGCTGTGGCTACAGTTTCTCTGTGCGCTTCCACAGGAAGTCATAGTAATTGTCACATCACATGTAAACCCGAGTAATAGGATAGTTGTGGCAGAATCTCATTGTCATTGGTACGAATATCATCTGGGGAAGATGACAGATACTGATCTGCTCACACTTTTTACTGTATTGGCTGAAGAGAGGGGACTAGACCATTATATCCATCTTCATGATCCAACACAGCAAACAATCCTGCGAGAGATCTGTACCTTGCTGGATGGCTATCCGCTTGGCGCTGAGTTGGTCTTTGGTACTGCACGCTCAGTTGGCGGTAAAATGTATATACCGGAAGCAGAAACAAGCTCTCTGGAAGAAGTACGTGATGAATTGCGCAGTACATCTTTGGCAGGTATGCAGGCTGTGCTGGAGATCTCATATCGTCGTTTGACCCCCCTTGCTTGCCAGCTCCTTGCCTATCTTTCTGCATTTAAGTTGCCATTCAATCGTGAGCAGATCATGATGCTTGTAAACTCGATGCCAGTGGTCTCGAAGCAGGATATATTATTGCAGGAAATGATGAACATTTCTGAAAGGCAAGAAGCCATCTCCGAAACTTTGCTCCAAAACTGGCGTGCAGGGCGTGGTGAATTGATACAGGCATCTTTTATCCAGTTTGATGGGCATGTCTATACAATTCATTCTCAGGTGCGTCACTTTGCTCTTACCCAGTTGCCTCTTGAAGAGCGACGTCGTATCCATCGCCTGATAGCAAGGTATTACCATAGTCTGTCCCAACCCCGTGTGGAAGAAATGTTCGCAGCTTTTGAGCATCTAGAGGCAGCTGGAGAGCAGGAAGATTTGCAGGAAGCTATTAAGATTGCAAAGCGAGCTTTACATGATTCTGAGGAGCGCAGTCAAGATCCAGAGTGGCAGGCAATGTTGCGCCGGGCAGAAGGATATGCTCTACAGCTAGAGCAGGAGTCTCGAACCCAATCGTCATGAAGCAGGTTTGTGTGGTATAATGGGGAAAGTGAAAAATTGGAGTGTTCTTTTGCTCAAGCGAAATATTGATGAAGTTCCATGGACGATCTGGCAGACGTTCAGCGGCGTTTTTTGGACGCTGATGCCTTACATGTCTTTATCTTTGCTGGCCTTGCTTTCTACTCCATCTGCTACCCATCCAGCAAAACAGGTGCCAATCTCACCTCAGGTTGATGTTGCTAATGCCATTGCCTCCTTCATTTATGCTATCATAGGCGAAGGAGTCTTTCTACTTGCACCTCTCTTTTTCGCGAAGCGAACTTCTTCTGGTGATATGCGATCGATACTGCGTAATCTAGGCTTTAGGCGCTTCGATGTCAAACGTGTATTGCCCTTGATTATACTGCTATTTTTGGCTTTTATTCTAGTTAATTATTTTTATCAGTTGCTCATTACCGCTTTTCATCTCCCCTTACAAACCAATGATCAGGTTGTTTTAGAGCGTGGCAAGGCTACTCCTATATCGATGTATGCAATTCTGTTTGGTGCAGCTGTAATAGCTCCGGTCTGCGAAGAAGCATTTTTCCGCAGTTTTGTTTTTATGGGATTTCTGCGTACCATGCCAGTATGGATAGCAATTTTGTTAAGCTCATTTCTTTTTGCGCTTATTCATCTCGATCCTGCCTCATTTGCTATCTTGTTTTGTATTGGTCTGGCGTTAGCATTTTTACGCTGGTACTCAAATTCTATTTGGCCTGGTATCATCTTACATACATTGAATAATGCCACAAGTGGCCTTATTATTATCCTCACTTTACATAATATTCTTAAACCATGACGTGCTACATCTTTCAGTTTCACAGATGAGAAGTTTTAGGTAGCCGATGGCGTATCTCTGATTGTAATATGCGCAATGATCCAAGCAGAACGCTCAGTAGCATAACTTGTGAAAAAAAGACGGTCTTTTCATTGTAGGTATTTAATGGATAAAGAAGCAAAATTTGAATGATAGGGACAATACCTAGTAAGAATGCTGGTCCTGGTTGTGTTCGCCAGCATGACGGGCGTAACCACCAGGTGGCGGTACAAAACCATAGTTCCACTATTGCAATGTGCATCTTTAGGAGAGAGGATGAGCGCATTTCGTCTGGAGTATGGAGGAAAATGCTAGCAACAAGTATAGTACCGATGATAGGTGCGATGATGAAGAAGATGCGATCCCAGTGCTTGAGAGGTGTCCATGCTGTGGATAGGCAGATGGAACATGCCAGTAGTGCACTGCTGGCAGAAGAAGATGCATTGATTATAAATGTGGAGTGAGCGTCAATAGTAGGCGGAAACAGGTTCAAAGCAAAAATGAAGCCCATCATGATAGCCCATAGACAGCCAAAAGCGCTTCCTAAGCGTACCCAGGAGGAACGAGTACATATGCTCACAGAGATCCATCCGCCCAGATTAACAACGGTATATCCTATCAGTAGCCATCCTGGCAGGTAATATCTATTGAGATAGCCTGTGGTTAGCACAGTCGCTCCGCTTAGACCAATGACAAGTACGAGAAAGAAACTAATGATGAAGCGAGGCGTCCAGATAATAAGGTTTTCATTGGCCTGTTCTCGCATTGGAGTTGCAGTCCCAATTTGGGGATTATCGGTATCATCAGCTTGAGATGCCACATATTGGTGGTCATTTAGATCAGATTCGGTAAGGTTATCCATCCTATTCTCCTTTTGTAGATGGTGCTAGCTTTCACTATGGGCTCTCTGACCCAGGTTCTTGTTGTGTCGGGTTTGAAGCCAACAAATGAGATATCCTGTTGAAAACAAGAGAAGCACCTGACCTCTCAGGCCAGGTGTTATGGTGTGGATTAGCGTTTACCTTAACACTAGCTGTGATGGTGCCATAGTGCGTATTTTTGGTATTATATCACGACCGTAGCGTTCGATAAAAGCGTGCTGATCTTGTCCAGGTGAGTGCAGAATCAAAATGTTGAATCCCAGCTCAATGTACTGTTGGAGGAACTGAATATGGTCATTGTTCCTCGATTTTGGCTTTCCTATAGCCATCTCGTATAAGCCGTCAGGATAGTTTCACAAATATCTCGTCATCAGCTAAAATTGCAGGAGTAAAGGATGATTTCATTCTCTATTGTTTTATTGCGACTCTTCATGGCCTTGCTGCATTCTACGTGTTTTGCTTCCTGCCTAAAGTCGACGGGGTACCATAGACAGCTCAGAAGTGGAATGATACAATGCGAACAGAAGTTGTAAAGCTTTTGGGAGGTTTTTGTATGACGGACCAATCTCTCACCGCACCTGTCAAAGTTTCTCAGATTGATATTGCCATCAAGGCATGGCTCGAAAGCCAAGGCGCGTCGCACCGGTAGTGAGAAGACACGCAAGGCCTATGAAGATACGTTGACTGCTTTTCGTAGCTTACTTTGGCAAACTGGGCGCGATCTTGATCCATATATCAATGCACGGGAAGATACGGAGCAAGCTCATCGTGAGGCAATCGCCGAGATTGCGCTAGCAGCACAAGGCTTCGCTGGTTTATCTGTTAAGGGCAAAATTGTCGCTGAGTCAACCTATAATCAGCGCCTAGCTATCCTGAGTAGTTTTTACATCTTCGCCAACAAACGCAAATTTTTTACATGTGACAACCCTATTGCCTCTGTTGACCGTAGCAAAGTCCAATCCTACAAAAATGCACAGCCCCTTGATCCTCAGGAAGTTGCGCAAAGGATGCGAGCCATCGATCGGAGCACGAAGCAGGGTGCACGTGACTATGCACTACTGGCAGTTTTATTCCAGACAGGTAGACGTCTCTCGGAAGTTGTAGCGCTTCGTTGGCGTCATGTGCAAGTCCAAGGAGCCAAAGTCACTCTAGTCTTTGAGCATTGTAAAGGTGGCAAGATGATGCGCGATACCTTGCCAACTCCTGTTGCTAATGCCTTGCTTGAGTGGCTCTCTATGGCCTACGGTGGAAAGCTACGCTCACTCAATGGCAATGCGCCGCTCTGGATTAGCTTTACTCGTCGCGCAGCCCGAGAAGATGGCGCACCTTCTACAGTTCTACCACCTCTCACTATTCGCTCAGTAGCTAATATCTGCGAGAAGCATCTGGGCATCTCGAAAGTTCACGTCACCCGTCATACCTGGGCACGTACGATGGAGGATGCAGGCGCTAAGATAAGCGATATTCAGGCTCGGCTGGGACATAAATCGCTGGCTACGACGGGACGTTATCTGGCGGCGTTGAAGCAGGCTGATAATAAGCATGCTGATACGTTGGCATCGATGTTTGGTCTATCGTAGGGATTCCTGCTGTGATTTGGCTGCATCTCTCCAAGTTCACGTTTCATCGTACGTGCTCCTTTCACTCGTTGACTTGTCGTCGGTCGGCAGTCCCACTCATCGTTCACTGCCTTCGAGTTGGTGTTCCATGCTCTTTACATATTCTCCCGATGCCTGACGGGTTGGTGGCCAGACGTCAGGTGGTGACCACCAGGACCCTCCCGGAAGCGATTGCCAGATCAATACGTGAGCGACGAAGGCTCCTATGAAGGCGAGCGCGAAGCCAAGCATCTCCCCAAAAGGCACGTGTGGCTGGTTGCCGAGCGGGGAGATCAGCACGTAGCTGAGAACGAAATTGAGGGCAAGGAGGCTCGAAAGCGTGCTCACCATGCCGAGGAAGATGGTCTGCACAAGCTGGCTGCCACGCATGACCCAATAGGGGGCTCGTACACGCCGTGCTGAGACCGTGCGGGACAGGTACGCATGCACAAAGTAGATCACAGGTCCACTAACTATGAAGCTGGGGAGCCTGACCAACAAATCCACTTGGCGCTGCTGCTCGAGAGCAGTCACCGTTGCTGGTTCCTGCGAATGAAGTATCGGGAAAGGTGTTGGTCCATAGGAGAAGTCCAAGTTCAGAAAGCCGATCAAACTCTTGAACAAATAGCCAATTCCTATCGTAAAGACCACGATCCCCACCATGGCCATAATCTGCGCATACCAAGCGGCGACACAGGCCGTGAAGGGGTATTCCGGCTGCTCCTGCTGCTGTCTGGCAATGGCAACAATGGGCCATACGACGACAATGACGGTGAAGATTGGCAGAAGACCAAGGACAACAAGCATTGCTCATTTCCTTCTTTCTTTCTTATTTCCGATAGAGCTAGAAGTATATGGAGAGAAATTTGTCTGCTTCTGTGCCCTCTCTGATAGAAGCTCTTCTATTATAGAATACAATAGTTATATGGTTCATTTCAATAGAGGAGAAAGGTTGATCAGAAGGGGTTGTAACTAGTTTATGATTCCAAGGACATTTGTTGCCTTTCGTAGCCATCTATGGACTTGACCTTTATGGAGAGATGTGATACAATCCTCTATATGGAGAACAAACAAATCACATCGCTCAAAGTCTGGAAACAGACGCAAGAGAAACTGAAAATCTTAGCAGCGCTTAAGCGCAAAACCATGCTTGAAATACTGGAAGAGATAATAGACAAAGAACTGAAGAAAGCAGTGAAGAGCAGTGAAGAGCACTAGAGGCTATAAAACAGAACTAGACTTGAATAAGGCTCAAATTACTGCTTGTCTTCAGCATGCTGGTACTGCACGCTTTGCATATAATTGGGGGCTCCGCCGTTATCAAGAGGAATATGCAGCTGGCCGCAAAACTCCAACAGCCATCGATTTGCACAAAGAGCTGAATGCTAAGAAGAAGACAGATTTCTCTTGGATGTACGATGTCTCAAAATGCGCTCCACAAGAAGCTTTGCGCAATCTGGAGAAAGCATTTAAAAACTTCTTCAACAATGTTAAAAAGAAGAAGCAAGGGAAGCATAAAGGCAAGCTGGGCTATCCTAAGTTCAAGACAAAGAAGAAAGGCATTGGAAGCTTTCGTTTAACAGGAGCAATCCATGTGCACGAGAAGCATATTCAACTGCCGAGACTTGGATTGCTGAAACTCAAGGAAGCCAACTACATTCCAACTTCTGATGTGCATATTTTGTCTGCTACGATCTCTGAGAAAGCTGGGCGCTGGTTTGTTTCCGTCCAGGTTGAGGAAGAAGTAGCTGCTCCTGTTCTCGCGACGGGTTGTGTGTTAGGTGTCGATTTAGGCATCAAAACGCTTGCTACCACTTCTGAAGCAGAGGCATTCGAAAATCCCAAAGCCCTGCGCAAGAACTTGAAGAAGCTTGCTCAACTTGGCAGGCGCGTATCACGTAAGAAAAAAGGCAGTAAAAACAGAAAGAAGGCTGTTCGTCGTCTTGCTCGTAAACATGCTAGAATTGCCTGTATTCGTGCTAATGCTCTCCATCAAGCAACAAATGCAATAGCGAAAACCAAGCCTTGCACTATCGTACTTGAGGATTTGAATGTAAAAGGCATGATGGCTAACCGCAAAATGAGCCGTGCCGTTGGCGACGTAGGCATGTACGAGTTTAAGCGTCAGATCACCTACAAAGCTGAGAAGTATGGCTCAACGGTTAATACTGTGAGCAGGTGGTTCCCGTCCTCAAAAACTTGTTCTTGTTGTGGATGGGTAGATGAAGATCAAACACTAGAAGACCGTGTCTTTATCTGTGAGAGATGTGGATATGTCGCAGATAGGGATTATAATGCGGCCAAGAATCTTGCTCAAACCGAGCTGAATTTAAGTCGATCAGTGCTGCCGCTCAACGTACCGTGAGTTACACGGGAACGCAACGCCTGTGGAGAGAGAAGCTCTGGCTTGTCTAACCAACAAGTGAAACTTCTCTCGTCGAAGCAGGAACCAGACCTCAGATATGGCCTGTCCATATTTGTCTCAGTTCTGGATAACGGGAATGTGAGACCTGGATAGCACGAAGGAAAGGCAACATTGCTTTTAGGTAATCTTAGCCGTGTAGGTTATTGCGTTAGGGCCAAGCGGGAAAGGTCAGACAGAGTGTGCTATGATGTAGCTGACAGATTTCTTGTCTTCAAATCATTGAGATGGAAAGGTAATATTCACATTGATAGCCTTAAAAAAGCGTGAAGACATCCCAACAGAATACACATGGGATCTCTCAACCATTTTTGCACATGATGAGGATTGGGAGCGAGCTTTCCAGTCTATCCAGAAATCGGCTTCCTGAACTCGAAGCTCTCAAGGGGACCCTGGCACAAAGTGGGCAAGCCCTGCTCGAGGTTTTGCAGAAACGCGACGAGATAACTGAAGCACTTGAACGCCTCTTTAGCTATGCATCCATGCGTAAGGATGAAGATACTACCAATAGTACCTATCAAGGAATGGCAGATCGTGCTATGCAGCTTTTTGTCCATACTTCGACAGTAGCTTCTTATATAGATCCGGAGATTCTGGCCATACCTCAGGAAACGCTAGATCAGTTTGTTCAGCAGGCTCCTGAATTAGAACTCTATAGACAGCAATTGGATGTTCTTAATCGCCAGCGCCCTCATGTTTGCTCGGTGGAAGTAGAAGCAGTTTTAGCCGCGGCAGGCGAAATCACTGAGGCACCTGACCAGATCTTCGATATGATCAATAATGCTGATCTCAAACTGCCCACGATCGAGAATGAGCAGGGAGAAACAGTCAAACTGACTCAAAGGTAATTATCAGACCTTTATTCGTAGTGCCGATCGCCGAGTTCGCAAAGAGGCCTTTGAGGCCTTGCATGGCACCTTTCTCAAACAGCGTAATACCGTTGCTGCAACACTTGCAGCTGAGATCAAAACCAATATTTTCTATGCTCGCCAGCGCAACCATGCAACCTGTCGTGAGCGTGCTCTAGATCGCTACAATATTCCTGTTAGCGTCTACGATAACCTGATCACGACCGTTAGAGAGCATACGCCGCTGCTCGATCGCTATATGAGGCTTCGTAAGCGCATCCTTGAACTCGATGAATTGCACATGTACGATCTCTATACGCCTATTGTAAAAGAGACGGCGGATGAGGTAACTTATGAAGATGCGCGAGATACTATTATTGCTGCACTGGCACCACTCGGTAAATCCTACTGCGAAATTCTCAAAGAAGGGTTTAGGCAGCGCTGGATTGATGTCTACGAAACGCCCGGCAAGCGCAGTGGCGCTTATAGTGGTGGGGCCTATGGAACACAGCCATTTATTCTGATGAATTTCCAGAATAAGCGCGAAAGCATGTACACGTTAGCGCATGAACTGGGGCATTCGATGCATTCCTATTTCACGCGCACCAAACAGCCCTATCAGTATGGTGATTATACCATTTTCGTTGCAGAAGTAGCTTCAACGCTCAATGAGGGATTGCTCACTCAGTACTTGCTGGAGAATACCAAAGATCGAGCTACGCGTATCTCGCTACTCAATCATTCGCTGGAGGGTATCCGTGGGACGCTGTATCGCCAAACCATGTTTGCTGAGTTTGAGCAGAGGATTCATGAACAGGCAGAGCGGGGTGAACCCTTAACTGCTGATACGCTCACAGCAATCTATAGAGCATTGAACGAGGACTATTATGGGGGAGAAGCTGTTATTGATGAGTTGCTTGGCATCGAATGGGCGCGTATTCCTCATTTCTATTACAACTTCTATGTTTACCAGTATGCCACTGGTATCTCTGCGGCCTCGGCACTGGTACGGCAGATCATGCACGAGGGACAGCCTGCGGTCGATCGCTATCTGAAGTTTCTCAGTTCTGGCTCTTCTGACTATAGTATCGAATTGCTGAAGAAAGCTGGTGTGGATATGACCACGCCAGAGCCTGTGCGCCAAGCCTTCGAACTTCTTCAAATCCCACCTGTTGCAAATGGAGGGACTGCTGAGCTAATCCCAGGCAACTTAGTAGTGTGGATAACTGATCCAAGCAAGAAGAGAGGGACCAGATGTTCTAGTCCCTCTCTTTCAATGCAAATTTCTCTGTGCTCTATTTGACTTTTCTCTTATGTGGAGCCGTTGGATGCATGTATCTTAACAGCCCCACAGGTGTTGCTAAGACCAGAGGTACGAGACATAGAGCGATAGGGAGCAGGATGGAAAGTGATATTCCATTAGTCAGGTGAACGTGGAAGAGGGCGAGGAAGAGGAACTGGAATATAACTAGCGTAGCAATGAGGCATGATGATGTCAGCACGGAAACCGTTCTCCAGCGTGCTTGCAAACGTGCCTGCAATGCCCTTTGTCGCGATTCCGCCTGTTCCTGTATATTATGCTGTTGAGCAAGCATGTATTGGTATTCGCTCTTCAGTTGCTGGCGCTCGTATTTTAGCAGTTGTCTCATACGATAAAATTCTCGTTTGAGGTAGAGAGCCTCTGCCAGATCTTTATCCTCCTCCTGTCTGCATTGTTTTTCAATCGCCTTCACCAGATTTTGAAATGGAGCAGGGACATGTTTGGGTGATTGGAGAACTACTTGCGTTGCTGCTATAATTCTTTTTTGTGTCTCTTCTTCGACCGATCCCTGAAAATCATGAAAGAGTTGCTGGTAGCGATCTTCTAGTTCTTGGTAAGCATTGTGCCAATGGTTGTGTTCTGCCATCAGGTCGCGAAACTGTTGATGGTAGAATGCAATTTTCTCCTGATAGCTATCATGAATGCTAGCTATCTCTCTCTCGAATTCGTTTTTGAGATGATTATAATTGGCAATAAGCAGTTGCATTTCGGCGCGTTGCTGCTCTAGCAGAGGACGAAAATACTCATTGTCTTCACGAAACTGCCTAGCTTGCCACCAAGTGACTGCTGTACCAGAGGTATTAGGTTTCAATGCTGGCATAACATCTGTTTGCTTCTCTTGAAGCGTAAATTCACGTTGTCCATGCCAAATATGCCGACGGTTGAGAATATGAGGGAGAGCTTCAATGGCTTCGGTGGTTTGGTCGATTGTTTGGGCGATCTCGTCTGGTAGTAACATCCTACCTGCCTTTCCAAATAGTGGGGAGATATTCGTACCTTCGTAGCGCAAAATAGCTTGTACATCTGGAACAACACGTTCGTGTTTTTACCCACAACACTTCGTTGTGGAACTCGTACACGATTCAGTTGATCTTCGTGCTCTACTGTCTATAACGAAGCATATTCGAATATGTAACATCGAGATGTTCCACAGAGTGGGATCGCATGAGAAAAAAATAGAAAGGAATCAGATGCAGACGTGCTTGCAGCTTTTGCCATGATGCCTAACCGCACAGGTTAAGTCTTTTTGCTGCCAATTTGTTATTGCTATTTCGAAAGAGAACAAAAATGTGGAAGTAATACGCACAATTAGTATTTTGTTCCTAAATATTGCTACTTTCACTCGTCATAGGATCATCATGTGCTACTTGAGCTAAGGGGTAGGAGTAGGTGTTGGGGTAGGAGTAGGTGTTGGGGTAGGAGTAGGTGTTGGGGTAGGAGTAGGTGTTGGGGTAGGAGTAGGTGTTGGGGTAGGAGTAGATGTTGGAGCCGGAGTAGGAGTTGGAGCCGAGGTAGGAGTAGGTGTTGGGGCCGGAGTAGGAGCTGGAGTGGGTGTAGCAGTGGGAGTGGGTGTTGGGGTAGGAGTGGGTGTAGCAGTGGGAGTGGGTGTTGGGGTAGGAGTGGGTGTAGCAGTGGGAGTGGGTGTAGCAGTGGGAGTGGGTGTTGGGGTAGGCGTGGGTATTGAAGTAGGTGTATTCCTCAATCTGGGAGGAGTAGGGGTTGGTGTTAAAGAGCTATGAGCAAGTGTATAGGCATAGAGACCTGCTAACGAGATTGAAAGCATCAAGGTGCATGAAAAAATGAACAAGGCCCACAGAATAGGCCGACTTTTTCGTGATGTTGGTGCGATAAGTTGTGAATTTTGTGCGAGACTGCTAACAGGTGCCTGATGCATGCCTTGAAGATCAGCTATAGTTGGTGCAACTGCTGTCTGTGCATCTGCCTGGGGCATATTAGTGGTTGGGGGTGTATACAATAGTGGAGGACTACTTTGCTCATAGGTATGTTGTATATTGCCAATATTGATCGAGTCATTTAACATGAGCAGATGTGGCAGTTGAGGAGTGAGGCGATGACCATTGAGAAATGTACCATTGCAGCTTCCCAGATCAATAAGCACGTGCCCTTGTCCTTGAGGGCGAATAACCGCATGATGTCCAGAGACCATCCTATCATTTATCACATAGCCATTGTCGGAAGCGCGTCCTATCGTCAGATCAGTCGACGTCAATGCCATTTTTCCGTATGTAGTGTTTAGCACTCTGGAAGATGATTGCCAGCTAGTGGATGAGGCAGGAATGGTTTTGTTCGATAAAAGTGATTGATTCAATGCGGAATTCTCTCTCCAGATGGGGTATATGCGCAGTGGGTGTCGTAGCTTGTTCAAGGGCACCGACAAAAAGCTCCACACTGGCAAAACGTTGCAATGGATCTTTTGCTAATGCTTTAAAGATGACCTCTTCAACATCCTCTGAAATCGAGGCAACTTTCTCGCACATAGGTGGAGGAGGAGCTGAGATTTGCTGAACTGTAATTTCTATTGCCGTTCCATTGAAAGGGCGTGTACCTGTGAGCCACTCATAGGTTACAATGCCCAGAGCATATTGATCACTTGCAATTTGCGGTTTGCCTTGAAGCTGCTCTGGTGACATATATGGTACAGTTCCAATTGCATCTTTACTAGTTTGGTGGGAACTCTGGCTTACCATAGCAAGGCCAAAGTCGGTCAACAATACATCATTAGCACTATTTACGAGCATATTTTCAGGTTTAACATCTCGATGGATCACATTCTGGTCATGTGCATATTGCAATGCTGATGCAACTTGTTTGACATAGGAGAGAATGAGATTGAAAGGAACTGGTATACCTTTTGGATGCCGTTGACGTAATGTACCATCTTGCGCATATTCCATTACTAGAAACGGAAGGTTATTTTCAACACCAAAGTCTAATACAGGGATAATGTGAGGATGTTTGAGATGGGCAATAAAGCGTGCTTCTTCGCGAAACTCGTCAATATCGCTGCCTGTTAAATGTGTTTGTAATACTTTGATAGCCGCCATTGTATTGAGGTGGATATGCTCTCCTAAGTAGACATCAGCAAATCCTCCCTGACCCAACAGGCGAAGCAGGCGATAATTTCCAGTTGTTGCCCTATGAGATTATGCATATTAGTTCGTCGTCTCCACAAATCTGCTTCGTTCAGCTAAGAGAACTTCCAGGATAGCAGGATCTTTGCCAACGTAGCGCACAGCAGTTCCAGTAGCGACGATCTCGAACCATTCAAAATTATGTACAAAGTTTGCTTTTACCTCAATGCTAACAACGCCATCTGCTCCTAGTTCATCAGCTTGTGCTCGTAGCCGCGAAAGTGCTTGTTCATGTGCTTTATACATGATATCAGCAAACTCTTTGATTTCGCCATGCAGAGTGCCTTTAGCAGTAG
>CAVSHN010000015.1:0-686063 GCA_963727755.1 uncultured Chloroflexia bacterium | reverse complement strand
CCTATCTTGAATGGTCCACAAGTTGGTATTCTGGGGATGCATAAGATCGAGCAGCGTCCGATAGCTCTCAACGGACAGGTTGCTGAATGCGTCCCATGATGTATCTGGCCATATCCTACGATCATCGCATTGTCGATGGCAGTGAAGCCGTACGCTTCCTGGTCAAGATCAAAGAGTTGTTGGAAGATCCAGAAACGTTGCTTCTTGAGGGATAAACTCTGCTCGTTCAGTTAGAAACAGAGAAGCTTGCAGCAACTTATAAAGGGTAACTGCAAGCTTCTCTGTTTTTAAGTAGTCAATTGCCAATTTAATTCATATCGGCCTTTTAAAGTGCATGAAAAGTTTTCTTCTCCTTTAAGAGCTTAGAGATACGAAGAAAATGTCCCTTCTTTCCAGCAAGATGTCCCTTTTTCCACTTGAAAAAATCCTCGTTGATCAGGTATCCTTTTTATGAAGAGGTATCCTTCCTGGCAATGTGCCAAGAGAGAGAACATTGCTTGCATGGGAGCTTCTTGTCTAGGGAACCAATTCTCAACAAACATGTAGAGACAAGTGGCAACATCTTTGCCACGAAGGGAGTATTATCTACTATGCAACATACACAGAAACTTTCGTCGCCTCGCCAAAATTTCTGAAGGGGAAGGCCCATCACGGAAGCGTCTACACTCAGGCGGAAGACTCTCCAGGAGATGGCTCACCAAAGCGCTCAGACCACAATTCATCTTCTCGTGCTCGTGATAAACATGTATCCACGTGGAAGGATAAAGATCCTCGCAATTTGCATCCTGAGGAACAATCTAAGCTTGATCCTATGATCCCTGAAGCACAGATTGTTAGTCGGCATAACAACCAGACAGATCAACAGGCTAGCACGTACGAGCGGCAGTTTGGAGTGTGAAGAGCTTGGTTCGAGCGGAAAATGAGCAACTGACTAGAAAACAGTTTATTGATTTTATGAAAGACCTTTCACCACAGACTAAAGATCAATCTTCTCAAATGCTTGAGCATAGATTTAAGAGTGTGCTTTGAGCATGCTAATCCTCAGACTATTATACATTTTTATCGAGGCACTGATCAGAAGCATGAATTTCTTCGCCTCCTTGATGATAATAGACGCCGAGAAGTTATTGACGGGCTTGACGATGATGAAGCTATAAACCAACTTTTGACACATTGAAAACACCTGATCAAAGGAAGAATTCCTTGGATGCTTTAATCATGACGAGATTGCAGGATTGTACATAAGCCTTGATATTAACATGCAAAAAAATTTGGTTACAGGGCTTGATTTTAAGCAAATTAAAGCGTTGCATGACGCCTCTGATCTTTATCGGCATCGTAACCAGCAAAAAGTTCTACAACTACCAAGAAGGTATCCGTTACATAATTCCTTTTGAAGTTTTAAAAAAGTTGAATGATTTAAAAAATCGGTATTATTCCCGAATTCATATCCAGAGTTTACAATTCGCCAGCATGCAGAAGATTTTAATCAAGCTAGAGATGATAGGGAAAGGAAAAGATTTGTTCGCATGCTTAAAGCTGAAAATATTGCAAATCTGTATCGATACTTTTATATGTATGATAATGTTAATAAGGGAGAAGAACTTATTAGAGCAAGAGGAATACCTGATAAAAACACACAAATAGAAGTGACAAGATCTCTTTGTGAGGCTGCTATTAATGATAGTACTAACGACTCAGAATTGTATCGTAGTGAGATTAATAAGATGTTGCTTAAACATTTTACTACTACTACTATAATGATAGGGTTTGATCAGTTGAAAACCCCTGATGAAAAGGAGAATGTATCTTAAGATGCATAATGATGAAAATATTGCAAATTTGTTTCAATCCTATTCTTCTAATATTGAAAAGCAAAAGCATATTTGTAAATCACTTACTCAGGAAGATTTGAAAGCTTTAATAAAAAGCTTACTCCTGAAGAGAGTAAATTAGCTCGGTCTTACCTTGAAGAAGATCCAGGGGGCGCCACCCATGAGGACATTTCCCGTCTAGTGAATGAACTAGTTGATAAACGGGTGAATGAACTAGTTGATAAACAAGTAAATAAACTAGTTGATAAACGGGTGAATGAACTAGTTAATAAACGATTGAATGAACTAGTTGATAAACGGGTGAATGAACTAGTTGATAAAGCGATTGAATGAACTAGTTGATAAACGGGTGAATGAACTAGTTGATAAACGGGTGAATGAACTAGTTGATAAACGGGTGAATGAACTAGTTGATAAACGAGTGAATGAACTAGTTGATAAACGAGTGAATGAACTAGTTGAATCACATTTTGAATGAACTAGTTGATAAACGAGTGAATGAACTAGTTGATAAACGAGTCAATGAACTAGTTGATAAACGGGTGAATGAACTAGTTGATAAACGGGTGAATGAACTAGTTGATAAACGAGTGAGGAACTAAGGCACCAACTGTAATATATTGGATAACCCACGATAATGTGGGTCATTCATATCTTTCCCACATCCTCTCTCCTCTGATTAGACAGAAGCAGGACAGGTCACCTGTGGATCGTCACCAGCAAATTTCATACTTTGATACCGCCATAGATTGTGCTATAGTTCCAAAGGCTCGCGTATGCTAGGCTTTCGGGTTCGGAGGGGAACGACAATCCTCTCAGGATACACTACTAAAGACCCTGCGGCCTTATTCGCATCCTCTATCCCATTGCTGCAAGCAGCGTTTGGGAGTACTTGTCCTCTTGATCTGTATCGCTAGAACATGTTTACCTCGCTTACAGACCTCCTGCTAACGTTCTATAGGACCTATGCAAAACAACCTCTGCTGCCGCACCCGTTTGGCTTTTCACCATAGTCTGTAAGGTCATTGGCACTTGCGACAACCCACGTCATTATGCTAGCATAATTGACAAGCAAAGACAAGAGAATAGGACAAAGTTCCGAAGTTTTGTTTAGAGGAGGCCATCCGAAAATCACTACGTTTCCTATACCGCCATCAATTGTGCTATACTGATGCCTGGAGAGAGGTACAGGAGAGTCCTGTTTATTTCCGCAATCTACCACGAGACTGTCTTGCCGCTTCTCTGCGACCTGCTCTCTAAGAGAAAATGCGGGGGCAAAGCCACATATTTGCCGCGAGATCCTTCGGCAGAGACAGAGGGAGCCAACGGGTTTATGCAGTCAGAAAATATTCATCCTAACCAGACAGATAACGATTTAGGTATGCTCGTTGGGAAATCACTGGGCCAGTTTCAAATCATTCGAAGCAGATTGGAGCTGGTGGTATGGCTATGGTCTTCAAAGCGTATCAACCCACACTTGATCGTCATGTTGCCATTAAGGTCTTGCCTACCCTGTATGCTCGCGATCCCATATTTGTCAAACGTTTTGAGCGAGAAGCTCGCTCAGTTGCAAGATTAGCACATCCCAATATCGTACAAATCCATGATTTTGGTGAACAGGATAATATTACGTATATCGTCATGGAGTACGTCGACGGGGGTACCCTAAAAGACCGATTGAAGCGTCCTTTACCTGTGACTGAAGCAGCTGATTTTATCATCCAGGCTGCTGAAGGCTTGGAATGTGCCCATCGTAATGGGATTATCCATCGGGATGTCAAGCCTGCCAATATACTCCTGCGCAAAGATGGCTACCTTTTGCTCTCAGACTTTGGCATCACCAAAATCCTTGAGGGAACGACAAATCTCACACGGGCTGGAACAGGTATCGGAACACCACAGTATATGTCTCCCGAGCAGGGGACAGGGCAGATGGTAGATCGCCGTAGTGACATTTATTCTTTGGGGATTGTGCTGTTCCATTGTTTAACTGGTCATGTCCCTTTTACTGCCAATTCCCCGCTTGCCGTCACCCTCAAGCATATGAACGAGCCGCTACCAATGAGTCGATTAGCAGCGGAGAATGTCCCAAGACCGATTATCCAGGTAGTGCAGAAAATGACGGCCAAGCAGCAACAAAATCGTTATCAGACGACAGAAGAGGTTGTAGAAGCGATCACACGAGCACTAGCCGCTTCAAATCTGTCTTTATCGCGTGTGTATCGTGGTGGGCTTGCTCCGCTTCCTCTGGTTGCCTCAACGCCTAGAGGTAATTCAGCGGAACCGATGTCTAATGCTAATCCCGCAACGGGTAATCCGCAAGCGTCCTCCGATGGGCAAGCTGCTGTCCCGCTGACATGTTTTCGTTGCGCGGCTACCAATCCAAGTACCCGTCTCTTCTGTACTACGTGTGGGGATGACCTTATTAATCGCCGTGCGCAGTCTGATACCTATCTGGTAAATGGTCGCCCCAGTTTTTGGCACGTCTCACTATCCATAGTGGGACAATGAAAGGGCGTCCCTATCGTTTTCATCAGGACGTGACCACGATTGGTCGTATCAATGGAAATGACTTGGTTATTTCTGGGCGTACTGTTTCTCGTCGCCACGCACGCCTCTGGTTTGCAGATGGGAACTGGTACCTAGAAGATGTCGGTAGCGCAAACGGCACATTGGTCAATAACGTACGCATTCATCAACCAGTGCTCTTACACGACAACGACGTGGTCAACTTTGAAACGCACGAGATTGTCGTCTTCAATGTAACCTTTGGGCCGTGATCATAGATAGGGATGCGAAAAGTCCTGCAGGAAAAAACAGTAAAATTTGCATTTGGAAGGATAATACCATGAGTTCCATCAGATCCTATCGTACAAGCTGCACAACAAATACTGTTGGGTGCCGCAGTTAGACAGAATCATTCCCTTGAGCATGCAACAAATTGTATTGTTTTCGAGGAAGTTTCCGGAGGTACGTTTCTCTGGCATCTCTTTTGCAGCTGGTTTCTTTGTGTTTGGTGATATACCAACTGAGGTTATTGTTCCTACTGCCGAGGAAGCTCTCAATCTGTTGCGTACGACCCAACCTGAACTGGCTGTACATGAACGCTGTGGAACCAACCTAGCAGTATCCGGCCTGTTGACTGCTCTCTCGGCAATGGCTGTAACGAAAATGCGGCGTCCGTATAATACCTTTAATAACGTCGTCCTCGCATCAACAGCAGCCCTCGTACTGGCTCGTCCGCTAGGCCTAAAAGTACAGCGCCATATCACTACACAGACGCCCAACGCATCGATGCGCATTCTCGGGGTCAAGGCGATGAATGTGCTAGGTAGCCCAGCTCACTTTGTGAGTACCGATAACCCGGATGCGTCCGGTTTGTTTTCATGATAGTGTATCCTTATCTAGGGGAATTGCTTTTTGTAGCCGAGAATTGAGCTTGAAACTCTCACTTCAGAAGGCTAACCCTTAGCCAAAGATATAATACTGTTTTCATAAGAAAGGTTGCGTTATATGGAGCAAGAGCGGAGTCAATTTCTGGTTGAAACCTCGTGGTTAGCAAGAGCATCTGAACGATCCGCAGGTGCGTATTGTAGATATGCGAGGCTATGTGCGGACAGTCCCTCGTAAAGGGGTAGAGGGTCTGCAGGATGCCGATCTATACGGGGACGAGGGACAAGTATGAGCGTGGGCATATTCCCGGTGCTGTTTATATCGACTGGACGAAGGGGGTTGTCGATCTTGAGGATGATGTCGAGGCGCAGATCGCTCCTCCTGAGCAATTTGCTGAAGTGATGGGTCATCTGGGAATTGGTGATCAACATCTGGTTGTAGCCTACGATGCACATCCTGCTTCGCAATTTGCCACGCGTCTCTGGTGGGCCCTCAACTACTATGGTCATAAACAGGTCGTAGTGCTCAATGGTGGTTTGCCCAAGTGGCAGCGTGAGCAGCGTCCGTTGGAGAGCACTATTCCCACCTATCCTCCTACTAAATTTACCGCTCTAGTGCAGCCAGAATTGCGTGCGACGGCTGAGGACGTTTTAGCATTGCTAGGGCAACAGGGAGTGAAAATAATAGATGCGCGTGACGATGGACAGTACACGGGCAAAATTGCTCGTGGTAAAGGTAGACGTGGTCATATTCCCGGTGCAATCAATCTCCCGCGTGAAGAATTAATCGATCCAGAAACGGGGACATTCCGTAGTAACGGGGAACTCCAGCGCTCATTTGCTACAATAAATGTCTCACCAGACCAGCACCTCATTGCCTACTGTAATGGCGGAGTAGCAGCAACAGCAGTTCTCTTCAGTCTGGCCATGCTAGGATATCCTCAACTAACCAATTATGATGGCTCTTGGAATGAATGGGGCGAGCGTCGCGATCTGCCAATCGAGCGTTAAAGGCAATAAAACATGTTTCATAATGAAGAGGTTATAGCAGCAGTATTGCACCATCATACTAGTGGTGGAGTAATAGAGCAATGGTGATACCGATCAATATGACGAGAATAGCAATCAGGAAAAGTACAGCTCTCTTTCCTAATTTGACGCTGAAAAGTACTAGATTTTGGCGTCCTTGACTGGAGACATACTGCTGGTTGCTAAGAACAGCAGGCTGCATGACTGGTAGTGCAGGTATCTGAGTTGCCACAGGGGGTGGTGGAGGATCGCCAGCTAATGATTGCACTCCTCCACTCGACTGAACTAGTGATGAAGCAGCTATGCTGGTCATCTGTGGTTGAGCTATATGAGTTCCACGCTTGAATGGAGATGGACTAACAAGGAGAGTTTGTTACTGCAGAGATATCCTTGGCATTCATTTTTGTCTTCTTCATGTTGGCTAAGCCACTCAAGGCAGTACCACACAGTGGACACGATCCCATATTTGCAAGTATGAGCGTACCGCACCCGGACAGGTAACACGTGCACTAGAGTTCTGGGCCAGAGGCGGTGTGGCTCTACCAGGATGATCCTGTTCTTTGGCTTCCTGTTCTTTGGCTACCTGCGCCTGAAGTGTATCAAAGACTTCTTGGAAATTCGGTTGTGTTGAATTAGGATCGACCGAGCGTGAAGATGTTGATGGGGGTGGTGTTGGCAAAGCCTTTGCAACTCGCCGGAGGTCCCTGGCGAATTCAGTCACGGAATGATAACGCTTGTTCGGAGTGAGTTCCATAGCTTTCTGAATGATACCATTCAACTGTTTGAGTAGTTGTGGCGATAACATGCCAAGCTGCGCTATGTGCCGTGAATGATGTTGAGCACGGGTTTGCTGGGCTTTGCGACTCCCTGCCTAAACTGGGCAGCTTGCATTGGGGTCCTCAAGTGCTGCGGGTGGATTGTTCTCAAGGCATTCTTGTAGTGATGGCAATGTAGGGCGTCCTTGCTGCAAAGACTGATTGCGTATCGAGACACTGGGTGGTTCATGGGCAGTGAGCGCAAAATAGAGCGTCCCTCCCAGCGCATAGATATCCGAACGAGCATCGGTTCCACTGCCGCCGGGATATTGTTCTGGTGGTGCATAGCCTGGCGTGCCTTGGTGGCGGATAAAGATGAGAGTGCGTACGCCATCAGCTGCGGCTTTCGCATTTCCCATATCTACCAGGATAGCTGTACCTAAGGGCGTGATACGGATATTATCAGGTTTAATATCACGGTGGATGACGATTGGTTCCTGACGGTGCAAGAACATAACAGCATCACAAACCGCCAATAGCCAAGCTATAATCTGTCTAATTGGCACAACTTCATTGTGTTGGCGAGCCATACGAATAAGATCCGTTAGATCATTTCCCTCAATATAATTGAGAACAATGTAATAACGATCTCGCTCAGCAAAAGCATCCTGGAATGCTGGAAGGTTGGGATGGTGTAGATGGCTAAGGACAGAAGCTTCATGCTGTAGCTGCTCTTGCCCGCTTGTACCTGTTACTAAATATTCCTTTACCGCGCATTGTTGATTAGTGACTAGATCTATTGCGAGATAGACATGCCCAAAACCTCCGCTACCCAATATGCGTTCGATACGATAGCGCCCATGTAATACCGTACCAGCCCGGGATTGTCTCTATCATCGGTTATTCATAGCGCAGAGACCCACCCCGTTGACGGGACTGGGAAGAAGGCCATACCTCCTTATGTTTCCCTGTTCCTAAGAAACGGCTATTGACAATGAACGAAAACAACCTTTCTGGGATATTATACACTAGTTCGAAGGATGTGTACATGCCATGAGCCAAATCTCTCACTTCCCAAACTAGGATTTCTCAGGGATTGCTAACATCGCTGTCTGGTCCATAAATACATCATAGATTACGCTGTCGGCAGGCTCCAGTATTGCAGTTCCATAAACTGCCATGACAGCGGGAGTCGACCACCATGTCTTATTACAGATCGAATTGTAAAAATCTTCATCGCCCCCATTCAGCGAAATAGGTTTTATCGTATGAGCATTCGTATCGTCATACTGGGATGTCAAGCGGCTGATTTTATATCCCCAGTGGACACCAAAAAAATTGAGCCATGGCTGAAATTTGACAACATCACCATCTAACTCCCATCTATCGCCATTTAGGCTATATTCTTCATGAGATATCTGCTGTCCATTCTGATCATAAAGGGTCAAACTAACAATCATCATATGCGGCATATTAGTTATCGGCGTTGCCTGAACGGTTGCAACTTTGATCTCACCCGTGAAACCCAGATATGACTGGACAGCAACTGATGCCACCAACATCGAACATCGCTCCCACAGAGTAAGAGCAATCCCCCTACGCCATGATGCAAGCGAAAGCGCCTCCGCCATCACATGAGCCAGATCACAACGGCCCTGTTCATCCTCTAGCAATTCTATCTCTTTGACTTTAACAACTAGACTCATAATAGAAGAAATAATCAGACCAATAGCAGCAACTGCCACTAGCACAGAGCACAACTTGTAGCCAACTCCATTGAAATGGAAAAGTCATCTGCATAGGAAAAGGCATAATAATCCCCCCATATCCTTTATTTTTCTCTTACCCGCATGATGGTTAAACGAGCAATGACCCCCTACATACTACATGATTGAATGGTCGCTTTCAACTCATCTATATAGCATATAGCAGAAAGTGGCTTGAGTATTGGAAACGTAAAGTTGGAAAACGGAGTTGGGGAAAGTTTCAAAGAGAGCAAACAAACGTAACAGCTTCTTCGAAACATCTCCAATCCCGATGAAAGATTTTTGCAAAGGCCATCCATAGTATGAATAATAGCATAGTACTACACATCCTCCTATCTATATCTTAATTTTCTTGTATACAAGATTTACTGTTAGTTTATTTGCTTAGTATTATCCACTAGAAATATAAGCAATGTTTATGTTAAAATATCATTGTACAGTGTGATTTCAATCAACTTAGTGCAGCTGCTAGTAGTAGAAGAAAAACCAATGGCATGTTCAGATATCACAAAATTGGTTGGGCAATACTTCCCCTCTAACTTAAGAAGGAGGATTTTATGACCTGTCAAGATGTAGCTAAGGTTACTGGGCAACATTTATTGTTTCTTGGTACCAGTAGTGCAGCATGGACTATCACGCAATTTCAACAAGCTGCACAATTCGCCAACGCACACGGAGCCGGGAGTCTGCTCGTAAAAACCGCGGACGGTGCTAATTGGTGGTATGGAGGCATCAATGGGTATCGAGCCATTCGTGATGCAATCAAGGCTGAGGGCGTTGGTGTCATCCCATACACGTACAGCTACGGGGACACATACGGTGCTTTGGATGCTGAGATCAATATCCTCCTAGAGCTGTTAGGTGAGCCTGACAACATTGTGATAGCTGATATGGAGCAAGAATGGAATGGACAGGTTGCATGGGCCTCATACCTCTGCAACGACCTGTTGCATAAGGGCACATTCCTGGTAAGTACTTGGGCAGATCCAAATTTGCAGAACTGGCAAGGCATAATTCAAGCACTTAACCCATGCGTATCGGCCTATATGCCTCAGCAGTACAACAACTACCTAGCATCATGCTGGACACAATTTGCAGATGCAGGTGCGGCATGCCTACAACCAACGGTTGATATGGCACAAGAATTTGGCCCCAACGATCCTGTGAGCATTGCCCAGGCAGCATATACCCAAGGACATACAGCAATCAGTGTGTGGTACTACGAAACAGCAGCAACAAATCCGTCGTTACTGGATGCGATTTATGCGGCATTCCCAAAAGGACACAACCTATGGCAATCGATCTGAAATACCCCTAAAGTCAACAAATACTTTGAAAGCTATAATAATGCCTGGCATTGTAAGAAAACAGGATTTCTTGTTGAGAACAGTATTCTTAGCTTTTATCAGCAATTTGGGGGAAATGCACTTTGTGGATTGACCTACTTGGGACTGCCCCTGAGCAATGAAATTGGAGTTAGCGAACATGCAAGAGAAAGTATATCAACGTTTTGAACGCGGTGTTTTGGCGTATGATCCTCAGCATGTTATCAATTCACCACCAGGAGCAGGTGACGTATACTGCATGCATATCGATAGTGGTCTAGGACAAGACCCTCGCATTAGCCAGCTTCAAGCCTTGATTGCTCAGCTGCAACAACCAGCATCACAAACCTTGCCAACCGCTTCGCCTCCATCGGGCCCAACCAACCCATCTCAACAGCCGTAGCTCAAAGTTGCACCTATCATACAAATGCTAGCTCCTAAACAAAACGAAAACATGGGGGACAGGTCTACCTACTTGGCAAGTTGTCCCCCAACATCTAGAACGCGTTTCAGGGAACGAATGCCTACTCATCGTACTCATTTTGCTTCTCAAAAGATGTCGTAAGAGAGTTCTTACAAGAAATATCAGTCATTTCAAGCAAATGATTGACCAAACTAGGCATATCGCTGACGAATTTTGAATTAGCTACCACTTTCTGAGCACCTGCCTGGAGAGCTTTCGCTCGCGCCTCTAGGTCCATATGCGAGCCAAAAGCCAGCACGGGAAGACCATTTGTCCGCGCTGCACGGATCGCAGCTTTTCCCAATCAACTCCCTTCGTAGCCGTGTTGACAATCACTAACGCTGGTTGCTTATCACCATCGGAGACCAGTCGCTGCTCAAAATCGGTCAGAGTGCGAACAACCATCACCTCCATCCCATAGTGCCGCAACGTATCACATATCTTTGTCGCAAAGAATAGATCTTTTTCTAATGCAAGAATAGTAAAATCATCAAACTGCGACCTGCGGATACCCCTTGCTTTAGCTATGGGGAGGAAGCAGGTCTTCCTTTCAGGTGGTTGGGATGGGGCTGCGTAGGCAGCGTGTGCAATCGCACACCACTATCCTCGTAGCTGTACCCATCCATCTTATGCACTGCTTTACAATATTTAAAACTAATCCCCTGTACGGTCCTTTTTGCAGTCGTGATATTGAATGAGCCAGTTGTACGCACAGCAACACGTCCCGTATAGGTTCCAACCTTTTTTCCGCTCGTGACCTTAGCTTTGACGATATCGCCCGTCTGGAAGCCTTTGACTGCTTTAGCACCTTTAGCTGACGTACGAGGGAAACCGTATTTGTCTGGCAAGCACATTTGTCTACGTCCATGCCCACAAGCCTTGATCAGGAGAGGTTGCACACCTTTCGTGTCTATAACCCCTGGTGTGCTCTTACCCACGCAGGCTGCATCTAGCCAGTGAGTTTTGGGGAGTTCCCGTATGCTTCGGTTGTACTTGGTGAGGCCACCAGAGCCACACTTGATGGGCAAGCCAAAGCCTTGCAAGCGTCGGAACAACTCCCAGCGTGTCGCATTTACAGCAGCCGCGTCCTTAAGCGGTGCTTTAGCCTGGGCCAGAATGCGTTTCTTGAGGTCCGGTTTCTTCTTGAGGAAGTCCTTGATATCCTTGGTGCCCTTGGCTAGATTGCACTTCTCACATGCAAGACAGAGATTTGAGACTCGATTTGTGCCGCCTTTGGCACGTGGGGCAATATGCTCAACTCGCAGAGGAATATTCTCCTTGCCACAATAGGTGCAATTGCGTCCCCACTTCTCAAGCAAGTACTCTCTAAGCTCGTATCCTGCAAGCGTGCCTTGTTGATACTCGACTCCTGAAATCTCGGGGTTCTCCATCAGTTGCATGTCGAACCGTACCAGTTCAATGCTGATGTTTGTGATCATGCACAAGCGTGATAGCCGAGCAACCCAGGTGAGGATGTTAGCAATGCGGCTTTGCAGAGATGGAGACAACCAACCCGACTTCCGTCTACGGTTCTGCCAACGAGCTTTTCTGTAGCGCGTCTTGCGATTGCGTCTACTTCTTCTAATGGCTCGTCTGCTGTCCAGGCTCTCTTTGATCGTATGCCCACGATGGGATAACTCAGCTGCAAAGACAACCTTACCGGACTGGTCGTCAACCACGGCTATCCCAGTGGTCTTCGAACCTGGATCAAGCTTTACCCGCAAATCGGGAACCTGTGGGTTCTCAACGGCACGCTTCAGGATAATGGTAAACGGGAACCTGCGATAGATTGCAGCTTTCCCTGATTTTAGCAACCTTCTTGCTCTATCTTCGTGACATGGAGCAAGAGGCGTTTTGTTTGTATCTACTACGAAAACCGACATGTAAAATTCCTTTCGGAACTGGTTTCCCAGCTAATGTGTGCCTCGACAAGGTTATGGAGTGGTTTAAAATGCGTTTGGATCACATACAACCTTTAAGGATGGTGATCCAAATGCATTTAGTTGCAAGCACTGGCTTAACCCTTGTAGACCTGTTTAACTTGCAACCGTAGAGGTTGGGGCTGGCAACGCACCCCAACGTACCTCATTTCACCCCTAACGTAGCCCGATTACTCGGACTGAGTCTGGTCAGGTGGGCTTGCGGAACGGCGTTAGAGCTGCTCACAAGCCCCTGGCTTTAGCCATGGGGTTCCTGACCTCAATATGACTTGCTACTATCTTCTTCTAGAATACTCAATGGAAGAGGTTTTTGTCTACGACAACTTCTAGACATTTGAGCGACAACTTGGGCTTCGTCTCAGAGGGGGTAGCCCTGTTTCTCGACAACAAGGGATGCAATTGCGCGTTGGACTGCAACTCCGTTTAACAGATAATCGCCGAGGTAATTGCGGAGACGCGTGAGTACTCTCTCAACTCTGTGCTCATCAATGTAGCTCATGATCAGTTGGTCGAGATTGCTACGAACACGTGAGAAGGAGAGCCAAGTTGCTAGTTGGGCTAGTTGGATATGGATTGTACTGTTCTCATCACCGCAATGAACGACTTTGATGGCACGCGCCAGAGCACTATCAACGGCATAGAGGTCAATTAAGAGATTTGCCAAGTATTCAATAAACTCCTGTTCCTGCTCAAGTGCCTGGGGATTGGACATGTATTTCACTGCAACCTGCATCGCTGCATAGATTGTTGCATCTTTGGCTCGTTCCAAGGCATTCACAGCATCTCGCAACGCTGCTGGAACTGCCTCGCTTGTACGATCAGGTGCCTGCCCACTTTTGATCCTGACTTCAATCTCAGGATACAGTGACATCAGATCGATCTTGCCTTTCAACGCACGGCGGAACAGCGTATTCACAGCAATGAGGCGATTAATCTCATTTGTACCCTCGAAGATACGCTGGATACGTGCATCACGATACGCCTTCTCTATAGGATATTCTTGCATAAAGCCATAGCCACCAAAGATCTGCACTCCCTCATCTACAACCTGCGACAATACTTCGCTACCATAAATTTTGGCAATCGATGCTTCCAGCGCATAATCCTCAATAGCCTTGAAAACACTTTCAGTATCATCTCCTGAAGCTTGCTGGGCCTGGGTCATATTGGCTGCGGTACGAAAGACTTCGCTCTCGAGCGCATAAGTTTCAGCAGCCATGTATGCTAGCTTCTTCTTTATCATGCCAAATTCGTGCAGGTACTTGCCAAAAGCTTTACGCTCAGCGGTATATGTTGCTGCCAGACCCAGTGCTCCACGTGCCCCTCCAATGGTACCAGCAGCTAGCTTCAAACGCCCAATGTTCAGGATATTAAAGGCAATTTTGTAACCTTTATGTAGTTCTCCCAAAACACTTTCGACAGGCACTTGCACATTCTCAAAGTAGACTTGGCGAGTTGAGGAGCCTTTAATACCCATCTTGCGCTCTTCGATCCCCGTAGAGACACCCGGCCATGCAAACTCGACGATAAAGGCCGTGGGACGCTCATTACCGACACGAGCAAAAGCAACCATTATATCAGCGAAACCCGCATTTGAGATCCATTGCTTGGTCCCATTCAGAATGTAGTATTTACCATCGGACGAAAGTTTCAGCTCGTGTGCTCAAGTTCATGGCATCGGAACCTACACCCGGTTGGTCAGTGCATAGGCAGAAATCCACTTGCCCGAGGCCAGTTTCGGCAGGTAACGCTGCTTCTGCTGTTCAGTACCGTAGTAGACAATTGGTAAGGTGCCAATTGTGCTATGGGCACCCACCGCCACGCTGAAAGAGGCTTCACGCATTGTCGAAGCTAGCAGCATACTAGTCAGCAAACCGAGTTCTGCTCCGCCATATTGCACCGGGACATCGATCATCAGTAATCCCTGCTCGCCTGCTTTCTTGACTAGTCCCAGCAAGACACCCGGCTCCTGATGCTCAATAGCTTCAATTCTGGGCAATACTTCTCTTTCAATAAAAGTCGCACCAGCTTCTTGAATCATGAGCTGATCTTCGTCGAGTTCTTCCAGGATAAATAGTTTATCTGCACTCTCACTAACAGGAGTAGTCAGAAAGGCAGTTCCCTGCTCTACTGTATTGGTAGTTGGTATCATCGAAATGCCCCTCCTTTGCATGCATAATATATTGGCAACTCATGCCTGTCAACCATCATTTTTCTTATTTGCCTTGCAATTTATTGCCTGCAACCTCAAGCCGTAATTCTCTACGTAAGACTTTGCCTATGACTGATCTGGGCAGACTGTCACGAAACAGTAGAACCCTGGGCACCTTGTAGGCAACGAGTCTCTTCCTGCAAAATGCCAGAATTTCCTGTTCTATTTGCTTTGATGCCTCAACTCCCGGCTTTAATACCACAAATGCAGCCGCGGTTTCACCACGATAGCTATCAGGAACACCGACAACAACAGCTTCGGCAATCGCAGGGTGCTCAAAGAGTACTTCCTCAACTTCGCGGGGATAGACATTGAAGCCACTGACGATAATCATATCTTTCGCCCGATCGATGATATAGAAGTAGCCATCTGCATCCATACGACCGATATCACCAGTGCGCAGCCAGCCATTGGTAAAGACGGCTTGAGTCTCCTGGACGGTTCCAGTAGCCTTGCATAATATTGGGTCCCTTCACCACAATCTCACCTACTTCCCCAACCGCTAATAGCTTGCCCGTCTGACTATCCATAATAGCCGCCTCTACGTCTGGCAAAGGCAGACCAACACTGCCATCGCGGCACTGATCATTCAGGGGATTACAATGTGTGACAGGTGAAGCCTCGCTCAATCCATAACCTTCCACCAGCTTGCCGTGGGTAAGTGCCTCGAACTCCTCCCGAACTTTAGCCTGTAGTGGTGCAGAACCGCTCATACAACATTTGATGGATTGCAAGGAATAACTACGCCTACCTAACGCCAAACCACCTAGCGTCCGAAACACTGCTCGGTTAGCACGACTCACGTCAGATGCATCTGGTCTCTGCTTTCCTGCCGATCCATGTGAGGATACGGCAAAACGCCTAATAGCGATATAAAGGGCAGGGATGCCAGGAAAGATTGTTGGGCGATAGCGTTGAATAAGATTTAAGATATTCTTAATTGTAAAAAGAGGTACTAAGATCATAGACCACGCTCCAAGAATTGAGAGATCCATCGCAGCCGTCAAGCCATAAGAGTGAAAGAAGGGAATAATGCACAATGTTGTCTCTGCAGCCTCCTGCGCTCCTGAGAACCAGCTTAACGTCTGCATAGCATTGGCCAGCAGATTCCGGTGGGTCAACATTGCTCCTTTGGATAATCCAGTAGTACCGCCAGTGTACTGAAGGACAGCAAGATCTTCACTTCTGGTAGCTACTGGCAGATTGGATAACTCAATGCTCCCCTTCGTGCGAGATACAAGCATTGGTTGCATCATGTGCAACGTTGGGTCCTGAGCAAAATCACTCTTTGTAAGACCCGGTTGAGCACCCTTGCTCCAACGTTGCTTCAAGGGATAAAGCAGACGCAGCGAGGGTGACAGGAAATCAGCAGGGTTGGTGACAATAATATGTTCAAGGGCTGTCTGCTGACGAATGTTGTGCACAACTGAGTAAAACGTGTTGAGCATCACGAGGATTTTCGCCCCCGAGTCTGCCAATTGGTACAACATCTCACGCTCAGTGTAGAGAGGATTTGTCCGGCACAACTACGGCTCCTGCCCTCAGAGCACCATAAAAAGCAATCGGAAACTGGGGAATATTGGGGAGCGCTATGGCAACACGGTCACCTTTCTGCACCCCCAAACGCTGCAAAACGATGGCAAAACGATTAGCCAGATTAGAGAATTGGGCATAAGTAATCCTGACACCATAATAGATAAATGCCGTCTGCTTTGGATGACGACTAGCAGATCTATCAAGAAGCCAAGTTAAAGGACAATCGGGAATTTCGAGGTGGACAGGCACACCTTCCTGGTAATGCTGAAGCCAGGGATAAGTGAATAGATGCTCGCTACGCCAATTGGAGGTTTGGCTAGATGAGCATTGCTGAGCCTGAATATAGTTAATTACCGATGGGTTGAAAATATGGTCCATAGTCTTCCTCCATAGCAACACCGCTTCATGTGGTGCTAAGGCAACCTCTCTGTCGTCTGGAAAACAACAATAACCCACTACTAATAATTATAGATTACAGTGACACTCCGCACGGGCTCGCCGCCCGGCAGATTCTGACACCCCAACGTAGTCGCGCATCGAAGCAAGTGTAGCATAGCTACGGCTCCATTGAAGCATGTAAGTGACGCCATCATATGCGAGCGGGCTAACAGCTTTTATCACGACACCTAACCGCTTAGGCTAAAGCCGGAGCAGCTTGCGGCGGGCTAAAGCCCTTTTCTGTCAGAGAAGATGAACATGTTGCCAGCTAACCTTCTTTGCGTTATAATGGGCAGGCAGTTAACAAATACATTGAGAAAAGTTTGACGCTGTAGAATAATCAAGGGTTTATAGATGTAATCATGCTAATACAACCAGATGTAAATTTATCATATCAAGAGGGAATGAAAGCATCACCTCGGAAGGATAGAGAGCCGGATAGAACTGCATTTCTATGGAAGGATGCCCGTAAGGAAGCAGGCTGGGTTTTCCTCATCAGTCGCCTCATTCTCCTAGTAGTCACTTATCTTGGTCCCAGCAAGTTGGCTCAGCAAGGTCTTCAAAAAGGAACCCTTATATCGCCTCATGACTGTGCTTTTAATTTAAACCATTGCCTGCTCTCCTGGGATACCTGGGATGTTGGTGTCTTTGTCGATGTCGCCTATGGTGGCTATGCTCATCGCCCTCCCGGCAAATATAATCTCTCTGCCTATTTTCCACTATGGCCCCTGATCATGCACATTTTTGGAGGCCCCTTCCACAACCCCTACACATCTCTCTTCTTTACGGGGCTAGTGCTGACTAATCTCTGCTTATATTGTGGATTAGTGCTACTCTATTATTTAGTGCGTGCACATTTTGGGCCGACCGTGGCTAAAGATGCACTATTTTTCCTAGCCATAGGCCCATATGCGCTCTTCTTTTTTATTGGATATAGTGAATCTCTCTTTTTGCTCCTATCCCTGGCAATATTCTTCTTTTTACACCGTGGTCGTACCCTGGACTGGTGGCTAGCTGGTCTCTGCGGCTTCCTAGCGGCCCTTACACGGGCAACTGGCATTGTACTTGCCATTCCCTTTCTAGTTATCCTGATACAGCGCTTCTGGCCCTACCGGACCTCGCTGCGTACTCACTGGTGGCCACTACTAAATGCTATTCTTCCTATGACATTAATTCCACTTGGCCTCTTGTTCTACATGCTCTATCTTTACATCATCATGGGAGACCCACTTGCATTCAGTACCTGGGAAGCCAGGACATGGGGTCGTTACCTAACCTTCCCCTGGACAGGCATAATCAATGACATACAATCTCTCTTACTACTGAAACATAATTTCTCATCCAATCTCATGGATCTACTCTTTACACTTATTCCCATGATCACTTTGCTGATTGGTTGGAAACGTCTTCCCTTAGATTATAGCCTCTTTGCGCTGACCATGATGTTATTCTCACTTAGTGCTCCCATACAAGGATTAGATTACCCACTCGCGGGTTCGCCACGTTTCATGCTCGTCATTTTCCCAGTTTTTATTATTTACGCACTGTGGGGAAAACATCCACGCATCAGGAGCATACTGATGGCACTTTCCCTGTCTCTTTTCACCATCAATGCGCTGTTGTTTCTCTCTCATAGCTGGGTAGCCTAGTTAGAGATTGATCGAACTGTTGGTGCATTCCATTCTAGATCCCCCCCACAAGTCCCACTCAGTTGCTCAATTTGGTACAAGGTGATATCATTTACCCACTGAGCCTCTTTGCTATAATACGCTTGTCGACACTGTCCTGATAAATGATACCTGCAATGCACATATCAGTCCAATGTTGTCAGTGAGGAGGATGAGCATATCATGATAGATTTCCCAACTTGGTTCCATGCTGGCTGGTACGGTGGGTTAACATGCTGTACGTTTGCCATCACCGCCAATGTTTTATATTCAACTCTCCGGGGGCGAGGCAGGTCGCGCCAGCTTGCTAGAGTGATCATTGTTTGCATAATCTCAGCATTACTGTTATTCCCTGCTATTATCTGGTTTAATAGCCGTTTCACTACTCAACAGGCTGCACTCTCAGTGTTTGAGATTAGCGGCATACTAGTCTATATCGCACTTTGTGGCTGGGTAGTACCTCTGGGGACCACTGGTCTCTATTGCTTCTTTGCCCTTCCGCGCTCCTCTACTGCCACAGTATCAAAGCTTGCACATACACAATCTTCTACTACAACTTATCAACCTCCCCGTTATCAGCCCGGAGTGGAGATCCCTTTTGTTTTCAGCGAAGAAATACCCTGGGGTTGGCTTGAATATTATAGTGGTAGTTTTCATGGTCAGCGGCTAGCGCTCAAGCGTGCCATTGTAACTATTGGCCGCGATGAAAATTGTGATATCTGGATCGATGACGAGATGGCGTCACGGCACCACGCCGAACTGGCTTGGGACAATGGCCACGTCTACCTAACTGACTGTGACAGTCTCAATGGGGTCCTGCAGAATAAACGACCTGTACGTGGCACAGCCACACTCGCCTCCAACGATATGCTGCAAGTTGGTACACACTGTTTTGTCTTCGTTCTGGCTGAACGGCAAGAGGTTCTCGTTCCACAGGATGATCCACTCAACAGACACACATGGCGGTATGCACAGGATTTCCAGACCGGGGTTAGCCAGCCTGTGCCGCTAGTAGAACCTGCTGATACAACGCCTTCGCCAACTTCTACTGTTGTTCCGACAGTCATCTCACCACCTCCACCACGAACAGCGGGAGGGCCTACACTCTTGAAATTACCAAGTAAGCAAAAAAACTAACTCTCTTCCTATCAGACGGGTTTTTTATGTCAATAAGGTAATGCTTTTTGCGGATATATATGTTACAATGGAATTGTGGTGAGGGGGAGAGAGATCTCTCCTGGTAAGTAATATCCTATCCCCCGGTATCGTTCCGCTAGCCGGTTGCCAGGAATTGACTACCTGAAAGCCACCGCAAGATGTATTACCGCGTTTTTGCTGCCTGCACTAGCAAAAGAGTATATGTCTTGTCCGTACCCGACCTCGTGTCTGAAATTTGTATATGTGAACGGAACGAAAGTGTTTCTTGAAGAAGGGGAATAAGTACCCATGATGTCTAATGAGGGCTACCGGGATCGTATCCTAGTTTGTCGCGACTGTGGCAACGACTTTACATTTACGGCAGGTGAACAGGAATTCTATGCTAGCAAGGGTCTAACCAATACACCCGGTCGATGCCCAGACTGCCGATCAGCTCGTCGGAACTTGCAGTCTTCTAGCTTCCACGCTCCTCGCGGCGAGCAGTATGAGGCCATCTGTGCTACTTGTGGCCGTACTACCACTGTCCCATTTATGCCTCGTGAAGATCGTCCTGTCTATTGTAGTGACTGTTTCCAGACCCAGCGTGCCTCACGTCCCCCCCACCGGGATGATCGTAGCTACAGCGGAAATAGCAGCTATGGCGGTAACCGTGGTGGCCGAAGCAGTAGTCGCGATAGTGGTCGCGATCGCCGTAGTCGCTGGTAACCCGGCTCCTTGATCTTCCACTATTGGTCTTAGTCTTGGCACTAACTGAACCCGTCGCAAGCCGCTGTGGTTTAAACGCAGGCTGATCGGCGGGTTTCCTCGTAGCACTAAGCCAAAAGCCTAGTACCACAAAGTTATCACACCCCGAGCCAGAAGACCCCTGCCCTTCAGGCATGGGGATGAATGGCGAGTCCTTGTATGGGGCATGGGCATAGGGGTACTTTTAGCCTATGACCCTTGTCAACTCCTAACAGTAGAGTATAAGATGGTAACACGAGCAGACAAAAACCAAGTCTGTTCATTCACTTGGCCTACCCTGGGGCTCAGGGAAAGTTATGCCTGTGGAGGAGATGTAAGACCCGCTCGGACGAAAGCCCGGATTGGCAATCCCCAACGAAGCAGGAATGCTCGTTCGTGAGGACGAGAAGCCCCTGACTTTAGTCATGGGGAGATGTCACATGAGCTATTCAATGTTACATATTTGAACATAGTACGTCGTAGTATAATAAGTCAGGAACCCCACGCCTCTGCGGGCGGGGACTTGTGAATAGGGGGTGGTTTCTGCCCGTCCGATTGACAAGCCCACCTGACCAGACTCAGCCACCAGTCGCAAGGCTGACGGGGCTACGTTATCGGTAAGCGTTCAAGTTCCTACCTGCGGGTGCGACGCAAGCCCGCTGCTCTAGAACCGATGGGTTAAACAGTAATGCATTCGGTTCCCATACAATCTTTAAGGATGGGGAAGCGAATGCATTATATACGAGGGTTAAGCCAGTGCCCATTGGAAAGTACCGACCGCTAACCTTGTCGAGGCGAACATTAGCCGGGAAACCGGAGCCCGAAAGGGCACTTCGGGTTTAGCCGTTCCTCCCAAAAACGGTTCCCCGCCAGGGGACAGAACAGAAAGGAGAGGCAAGAGAGTGCTCAAGCACAAGACGAGCTGGCTAACCGCCCGCCACTTGTCTTCCCCGCGCCCCATGCATGTAGGGAGCAATTCCTCCCCAAGGCTCTCGCCAGGGGTATCCTTGCACAGATTTTGATGAGTACAGGGGACCACAATCTTTGACAATTCATACCGATAATGGCCAATGGCCAAATTACACATACGTTCTGCCCCACATTTACACCAGAGCTAAAATGCGATTAGTGGGGCTAGGTGGCTACACCCCTAAAGGGATTATTACTAACGAGTTCTTCGCCTACATCGCGAGCCGTCTTGGTAATCCACGCAATGCCGAGGATCTAGAGCGAGTAACAGGCCTAGAGACACGGCATGTGCGAGCAAGTACACTCAAACTCTGTCGCGAGATAGCTGGTGCTGAGGCTCCTGGTCTGATCGATGATCCAACTGCACCACGCGAAGAATCGGCAATAGACATGGTCGAAATGGCTGCCCATCGTGCATTAGCTAGCGCAGGTCGCGATGCCTCTGAAATTGATACCATCATTGCCGCTTCTTCTTCTGACAATGATACTTTTCCTACTATTGCTGGATTATTACAGTTACGCCTGGGATGTGGTCCCATCCGTTCTACCACGCTTAAAGGAGCCTGCGCCTGTCAGGCCGAGGCTTTCCAGGTATGTTCTGAAATTCTAACTGCCAGTTCTGCTAGGCTAGTCTTAATGGTGGCGTCGGAATCACTTCTTCCCAATATTATGCATATCCTGGATTGGAAGACAAGTTCCCTCTTTGGTGAAGGGGCAATTGCGTTCTTGCTAGAACGGGGTGATGAGGATACCTATCTGATCAATGGCTCTGATGCTCGTCAGGCACAACACCTTTTCTATCAAAGTCCCCTGCGCAAAGATTCTATTGCCATGGCAGAAGTTGATATGAAGATCCTGCAGTTGTATAAAGAGGGCCGAGGAGAGGAATTTAACAAGATCTTTTCCCAGCACCTAGTAGGTTATGCCAAAATGAATGGCAAGGAAATCTATCGCGAAGCTCCACGTGCTATGGCTGAGTGCGTCGATACGCTCTGCCGCCATGCCAATTTGAGTCCAGATGAGCTATCACACATTGTGCCCCATCAGGCCAATTCTCGTATTACCCGTCGACTAGGCGAACTGCTGATCAACGATTATGGCTGGCCTCAAGCGACAATGGAAAAGCTGGCCGATCACTATCGTTATTATGGAAACCTTTCGAACGCTAGTATTGGTATGGCACTCGTCGAGATGTTGCGCCATGGGCGTCTGCATGAAGGACAATGGATGGCCCTACCTGCTGTCGGAGGTGGCATGAACTATGGTTGCTGGCTACTTCGTTTCCATGAACTCAAGCATCCACATGCAATCCTAGGCTAATCCTCGTTCGAAAGTACAATAGACTATTCCGCTTGGCTCGTATCCTATTCCTCTCAATGCATCATGTACCAGAATAAGATCCGGGGCATAGACGCATATGCTCTCTAGCCCCATGCCAGCAAGATGACGCCAAAGGTCATATCGATGGTTATGCCATTGATACAGCCAAGTGAGAGGCAATTCTTTCTGACGGAGCCATCTTTTGTATCGACGATTGCCAGCCCATCCAAACGGTCCCAGCGGTGCAGAAGATAAAGCTGCTGCACTACAATCTTTTCTTGTAGCAATCAGGACAGCCTCACGATCCTCTGCACGTGCAGGACGAATTTCAATATGCGCCATTTTTAGCTTGTCAAGCATCCAGCGAGAGTAACACTCTTTCCATCTGCTCTGGAGTCTGAGACAAACTTAGATCAACAATCAATTGCTGCAAACGCTCCAGAATCCTCAATAGCAGTAATTCTGGTCTTGGCCAACTCCTCCAGATCAGCAAAGCGTTTTACTACCATCTTGATAGCTGCTTCTTGCATTGCACGAGCACCCTGCTGAATACCCTGTTGAATACCCTTTAGCAGTCCCTTCTTTGCCATTTCCTGGTATGCCCAGGACCCCTCAAGTATATCTTGCATTTCATCGAACCTTTCTTTGAGCCAAATTTTGTCGACACCTTTAGTAAAAACAAGTGCAGCAAAAGCATAACTCAATGGTAATAAATCCTGATGCCCAGTAGCTTGCAGTCGTGCTATCGCTTCCTCTACAACCTCACGGCTTTTACCTCCTTGTGTTAACGGGAGCAGAGGCAATAGCCCCTCTAAACCCACTTGTTTGAGCACCTCGGCTGGAACTTCCCATAGCTTGATATTCTGAAAGGAGAACAGATGAACAACCGTGCCCGCTATTTCCTCTTTATAAAACGGCTCGAACGATCTTGCCTCCCTTCACCAAATAGATGACCACTGAATAGACTGGGCAACATGCTAGACAGCGTGTCATTACAGTTTATTCATATTCAATGGTTTCTACCAATATCTTTACCAACATTTTCATTGTTCTATCCCTCATTAAACAATGCCCAACCAAATCCACGAACAACTGAAATATTTGATTTTATCATTTCGACTGCGCTATATAATAACAATAGGTGAAGCACTTACAAGCTAAGGAAAGCGAGATTGTAATTGACAAAGCTGTCATACAACATCTCATCTGAAAACCCTTAAGCTGTACGCTTAGTTCACCATATATCAATAGTTAATATAACGAGAACGAAGAGAGGAAATACACGAATGACAAACAATAACGTACAGGCTAACTCCCTGACCGAAATAGAATTGACCGACGAGCAACTTGAGTCCATCTGTGGTGCCACTAGTCACGATGATCGACACTACGATGAGCACAATGAACATAATGATCATAATGAACATAATGATCATAATGAGCATCATCAGCAAGGTTGGTACGATGACCATCACCGCTGGCACTCAGGACAGAGACATGGCTACTGGGATAGGTGGCACCGCTGGCAGTGGTACAACTAGTAGTTTCTCTCCTTAAACAGCAAAGCCTGATGCCATAAGCGATTAAGGCATCTGTAACAACAAATCGGAGTTCTAGTAACGAATTGTACGCTAGAACTCCTATTGCTATGAGCGAACCCCACGGGCGCGATAAATCGGGCTCCTACATCTTATGCCGATAAATCGGGTAATCGCCACGAAGATTTCACCCGCTTTTCACCTGATGATGAAAATGCCGTTTTTGACTATATATATTTCATTGGCATATTCCATGGCAATTTATTGCCTGAAAAGGTAGGGGCCCGATTTATCGCGCCCGTGGGCTTTTCATACAGATAATACCTGCATATAGCCAGTTCGTCTGCACGAATCTCGGCAAAGATGAATTTTATGTTTTCTCTATTTTATTTCCTCTAATCCTGTTTCATTTCATCTTCTCTTCGCCTCAATCTATTCTCCACAGCCTCACGTATCACAGTAATACTTGACGTCTTTGCTTGCTCCAGGTCAGCCCATGCCTCATCGGTAGCCGGTCGAGAATGCTCCAAGGCTTCTGCACAGGCATTTTGTACTTCACTATCCTGTATATTCCGTGCGAGATCAAGGATATATACCACCTCTTGCTCCGTGCGTGCAGGAAGGTAACGCACAATATCCAGTACAATATCTCGAGCAGTAGTGGATGGCTGTGCAAAAGGCAACGTTGCTTGCACAATACGCTGGACCTCTTGCTCTATCTGTGTGCCTGTTTCATTAGCATCCTGCACTTGCAACACACGTCCAAGTAGGATAGTAAGCAGTTCCACACGTTCAGTCTCGCTAGAAGTTTGCAGGCGTTGCTCAGCCCCAAGTGATACTTGTTCTGTAAGTAACAAGTCGCTCAAGTCTCTCAAGTCTCTCAAGTCTCTCAAGTCTCTCAAGTCTCTCAAGTCTCTCAAGTCTCTCAAGTATCTCAAGTATCTCAAGTATCTCAAGTATCTCAAGTCTCTCAAGTCTCTCAAGTCTCTCAAGTCTCTCAAGTCTCTCAAGTCTCTCAAGTCTCTCAAGTCTCTCAAGTCTCTCAAGTCTCTCAAGTCTCTCAAGTCTCTCAAGTCTCTCAAGTCTCTCAAGTCTCTCAAGTCTCTCAAGTCTCTCAAGTCTCTCAAGTCTCTCAAGTCTCTCAAGTATCTCAAGTATCTCAAGTCTCTCAAGTCTCTCAAGTCTCTCAAGTCTCTCAAGTCTCTCAAGTCTCTCAAGTCTCTCAAGTATCTCAAGTTATACACTACACTTATGAGAAAACGTTGTGCATAACGTCGGGCCATTCTATTACCAGAAAGATGCTCTAGTAGCACATCAGCAAGATTCAGCTGTGCCTGCTGCTCGGGAGAGAGTGTGGCCCATAGTAAAGCACATGATTGGTAATCGGTATATGTCCCAGTATTCATCTGCTGGCGTAGGTAGTCTTGCCAAGTGGTTTGCAAAGGTCGATCAGGATAGGATTGTGAGTGCTGTAGCATGCCCAATATGTGCATTTCAGCTGGATAGCATACCTCCTCGGCAAATTTCAACATTTGTTGATGGATACTGTTACAGGTGCTTCTATCTTTGTCGGTAACCCGCTTGCGCTTTTGCACATTGTCGCACAACTCACACCATTGTTTGACACACTCTTCATAGCGACGATAGTTCTCTTCGCGAAATGGCACGACAACAGGAGTGATGAGAGTACCATCTGGTTGTAGCGAATATTCAGCTAACTGTGGCAGATGCTGCTCAAATTGCGAGCGGACTTTCTTCAAAGCTTCTCCTGCTGGCCCACGTTCTCCCAGGAAAGAGAGAGCAGTAAGGGCAATATCAATAATATCAAGATCAGGAGATATTGAGAGAGACAAGGGCTGAAAGTCGCCAACCCCCGGAAGCCCTGTAAGACCCAGCAAAGGTGGCACAATCCTCTGAAATACTACGGAAGCACATCTATTTAGGTCTTGCGCGATTATCGTGAGCATAGTCAGAACGGCACGCTGGCGAGAGGCATATTGTGTATCAAGGATGAGATCCCGAAGTGTTGCAAGCAAGGGAGAGTGCTCTGCCTCACGAGAGACAGCAAGCAGTAAACGTCGCATCACGTCCTCAACCTCACGACAGACCTCAAAGTCCTTAAACTTTTGGGCATCCTCATATACCTGTACTAACGCGAGCACTATGTCGCGCTCAAGCTCAGGTCGGATAGTTGCTTCTTTGGCCTCTAGCAGACATTTGCCTGCCAGCAATGTATCATGATAGAGTTGCTCTTTGTCTGCTCCTTGAGGAAATACAAGCAAGTTCTCGATAATCTGGCAAGCGACAGGAGCTTCATCATTCGTCTTATATGCCACAGCTAGCAGAAAATGGCTCACGCCACAGATCATCTTGTTGCCGCGCCTTCTGAACAAGATCAGCTATCTCACTAGGATTGGTAGCCATACGACGCAGGATTTGGCGTGCGGCAAAGTATTCTTGAAAGGTGCGGTGAAAGAAGCCAAAGTAATCGCCTGTACGCAAGACAAAGATACCTCCACGTACTCGCACACGATTGAGAAATACCTCTGCCTCTTTTTGTGCCTGCTCTGGTGATACTTTGTCGATCTCTCCAATTGTCTTGGCAATGGAAGTTAGCACATCGTTGCGTGTCGCGAAGCTATTTTTTGTCGCTTGCATCTGATAGGCAATTGGTCCAAGTCTTTGTACGGCCTGAGCTTCGGGAATGACAGGCAAACCACGACGAGCATTGCGCGTCTCAAGCAATACTCTTGTTAGGGTTGTATACAGTTCGACTCGACGGCTAGGCAGTTCAATCCCATTTTGTTGCATGATCGCCAGTAATGTGAGCAGAAAGGGATTCTCAACAAGTTCACGTATACCTTGGTGACTTTGAATGGCACAGTTCAATTTTTCCTCAATCGCTGCTGCCTGTCTGGTTATATACTCCTCGCTCTCTTGCTGAGTGAATAGAGGCTCTTGGACCTCTTCTCTTTGAGCCTTTCCCTCCTGCGGAAGACCTTGTACACCACTACGCGCACTCACACGACACCAACGCGGTAAGAAAGCGCTAATTTGCTCAGGCGTCAGCTCGGCAAGCGTATAGTGAGGGTAGCTAGGGAAGGCATTCTGGTCGTAGCCAGCCACACGCGAGGTAATTAGAAAACGATTATAGCTTGTCTTGCCGCTAGCCTTGCTACACACACCTTCGATAAACGATTTGATAGCTTCCTGTACCTTAAAGCGTTCTGTAGGATCGCTTACTTCGTCAAGACCATCGAAGAGCACGAGGCATTGACCACACTCCAAACAGTGACACAACCATGCTAGCATGTCAGGAGTAGCCAATTCACTCAACTCTTTGGGAGCTGAGGCTAGATATTTCCAGATCAGGAAATCCTGACCATTTTTGGTTTGTTGGCCCAGGAAAGTTGCATATTTGCCCAAGCCAATGAAAATAGGTACAAGCACAGGTGAAAGCTGCTTTTCTAGTGGATCTGTTCTTGCGAGACCTCGCCGCGCCATGTAAAGCGTCAGGCGCAACAGCAGAGTACTCTTGCCTATGCCTGGATATCCCTGGATGACAGCCGCAGGATGATCTTCCGTCAACCGTTGCCAGAGATCCTGGATTTCGATTTTATCGCTGCCTCTTAACAATCGCTCATATTGGCGTTCTGCATCCATGAGTACATATTCTACTTCTTTTGGCACCTTGTTACGCCGAATACCTTCACGGAGCATCTTTCTTTTCTTCTTGCGTCAACAGCTGATCAATGTTCGACTGATGCGGTCGTATCTGCATTGGAATGAAGATCTCGTCAAGCTGGACACGCGGTGGGAGTAAAGGGATACCTTCAATTGCTAGATCCTGCGTCTGCAATATTCTACGCGTAAGGTATTGCCGTTTGAGGGTTGCAGGCAATTCGATGATTGGTAGCTTCCCAATGGCCCACACTACCACTGTTAACAATACTAGGATAAGAAAGGTTGCAATAGTAATCTTCCAGTGCCGAAATAGGTACGTGATGGGAAATTTGCTAAAGTCGGAATCTACGGCAGTAAATAACCAAGTCGTGAAAAGACTGAGGACTATGTTAAAAATACTTGACCATACCCACCCGCGCACCGTCGAGAGCGATTTGCAAAATCGCACAAGCCATGCCGGGACACCGATAGAACCGGGTGATGCATTTTCTTCCATGATGAAGCACTCCTCAAGAGCAGGTTATGAGGTTGTTATTTTTCCTACTTGTATAAACGTATGTGCGCGGCTAAAATATAACTAGAAAAAAGCCCTATGGCCCATTCAGGTAAGTACACAAAGAACCATCTCATCGTATCTAGGGTAATGTTTGTAGGAGGCAAATTGATCTCATGAAAAAAAATACACGGTTCTATCTCACGCTTGCTCTGGTGATAGTCGCGCTTGTCCTATTAACTGCGTACCTGATGAGCATACAGTCTGCCAGACAAACAATTGTTAATCGCACTCCCACAACACCATCGTCAGTTCGGCCAAATCCGACCTTGAGTCCGTCAGGAAATAAGGCCAGCAATGGACAGACAGCTAACACCAGTCAGGAAGCTCAAGCCGCGAACGCTGTCTTCAACCAAATCAATGCAGCTCGTGCCCAGGCAGATCTACCAGCACTGCAATGGAGTAATCTACTGGTAAACAGTGCCCATAAACATAACCTGACTATGATGGCGTACAATCAACTCGCGCATCAGCTTCCTAACGAGCCAGATGTTGGCACTCGGATCAGTCAAGCCGGGGTAAGTTGGATGTTCGCAGCCGAAAATATTGGAGAGAGTTCGGACTACTTGCACCCTACCAATGCTGCGCCATTCTTAGATCAGGCCATGCTCAATGAGAAGCCTCCCAATGATGGACACCGCCAAAACATCCTTTCCAGCGATGCTACTACCATAGGGATCGACGTACTGATAGATACGCGAAACCAAAAAATCTGGCTGACAGAGGATTTTGCGCGGCCCGCATAAGGTTACTTACTGTTGCGAGCCTTCTGCTGTCGAGTCAGGACGTCCAAGCTAGTCAGCTCCGACTTCAGAGTCAGAAATAGCATTGGTACTACCATCACTGCTGAGCAAATCGAGAGCGCCCTTCTACGGGAGGAAGAGACGATCGATGTAGTTCTGCTACAGCCTCGCTATCCTCGTACAATTCGCCTTGATCAGGAAGTCTCTCCGTCTCCTTGAGGTGATCATAAGACTGCTTTTGCGCATCTGCCGCCGCCGATGACTCTGGCTGTTCCGTATGTTTATTCTGAATCTGCCGCAAGTTGCCCTTCCAGTTCGTGTAAACGGACCCGGCTAGCTTCGAGATTTGACTGAGCCTTAGCAAACTTTTGTTCAGCCCTTCGCACATCTTTCTTAGCATCTTCTAGTCCAAGCATCAGCTTTGCCTCACGCTTGGCCTGCTTCTTGCGCAGCTGTTTATCTTCATCTTGGGCATCATCAGTTTGTGATGTATTAAGTGTCTTTGCCATAGTATTTTCCTTTGTAATCTACTAGGAAACATCCAATTACAATACAACAAGAGAAGCACCTATGAGAGACAACAACGAGGTATATGTTGGGTTTCACCCCCTTCACAATGCATAGTATCACAAATGGTAGCATGTTAGCTACCATCTCATCAATCGATTGGGCCACTAATAACAAAGGGCTTGCAAAAATGACAGGGATAGTCTATATCTATTGAGGGCAGTCAAACCACCAAATTAGGAGGACCTGCATCATATTTCATCTTGATGCATCAAGTTCTCTTATAAATAGAAGGAAAAAAGATTGAAGAAAACAATACAATGGGCATTATCCACTACAGTAGGTTTCTTGCTACTATTAGCCCTATCCACCACAATTACAGCATGCTCAAACTCACAGAGTAGTGCCATTAACAATAACAGCAGTAACACGGAGGGGAATAGTAACAGCAACACAATCGGCAACAGTAACACAGAGACACGTGACTTCACAGTCAGTGGAAATACACCACCCAAGCTGATCGTAAACAACGATGTCGGTTCCGTGAATGTGCAGCCTGCTAATAATTCGGACAGCATCCATGTCAAAGTAACAAAGTCTGGAGGCAAATCTAGTGATATCCAGACCAATTACGATCAGAGCGGCAATACTGTTACAATTACGATCAAGCGCACTAACGCAAATTCTACTACCAAAGCCGACGCGGATATAACCGTACCTACTAAAAGTGACCTACAACTTCAGAATGGGACAGGCGATATAACAGTTACAGGCATTACAGGGCAGATGTCATTGATAAACGGTACTGGCAGTATAGATGCCACCCAGATCACACTGACTAATGACTCTCATTTACAGGCAAGTACTGGCAATGTGAGTTTTAAAGGTTCCATAATAGATAGCGGAAACTATCAGTTTCAGTCAAATACAGGTAACGTCGCTGTCAGCTTACCTAGCAACGCCAGTTTCCACGTCAATGCCAATACTGACGTAGGTAGCATCACCAGCGATTTCTCGGAGGTCATGACACAACAAAATATCGCTGGAGCAAGTGCTAGTGGTAGTGTAGGCAATGCCCCCTCGGCCACGATAACACTTACCACGAATACAGGCTCTATCGAACTTCAGAAGCAATAATTTGTAAAACCTATCGGGCATGGATCTGTACGCACATACGTAGTACAGATCCATGCCCACAATTCTGTCAGGTGTCAAACAGTCAGAGAGGATTTTTTCCTTACAGGCTCCGGAACCATACGCATGCCATATTTAGGGCGTAACGTAACACGTGGTTGGGGAACTACCTGAAAGCCCGGGGCAAGTTGCAGCCGATACTGCTGTAGAATAGTAGCAAGTAGCAATTTGATCTCTAACTGGGCAAAGGGCATGCCAATACAAATGCGTGGACCAGCTCCAAAGGGAAAATAAGCTCCTTGCGGAACTTTTTCTTCCAGGGCAGGGTTCCAGCGTTCAGGCCGAAAAACTTCGGGATCACCCCAGATATCAGGAAGATTGTGCAGAACCCATTGGCTGAGGAAAAAGACTGTACCCGCCGGGAAGTGATAGCCATCCAGCTCAAAGTCCTCGATAGATCTGCGTCCCTGCATCCAGGCAGGGGGATAGACACGCCAAGACTCATTGATCACCCATTCCAGATAAGGCAACTGCGCTAGATCCTCAATTGTTGGAGCACGACCATTCAGCACACTACTCAGTTGCGCTAAAAGCTTTTCGTATACTGCAGGATGCTGTGAGAGCAGGTAGAAGATCCAACACATGGTATTTTGAGCTGTAATATGGCCAGCTGCAATAAAGGTCATAACCTGATCATGAACTTGCTGATCCGTCATTGTATTACCCTCATCCTGCGCCTGGAGTAACATTGAGAGCATATCACCCATATCTTGTCCCTCGGCACGGCGCTGGACAATGAGATCACATACAAAGTCATTTAGCATCTGTTTAGCAGCTACACGCTTATTATAGGAGCTAAAAGGTATCTTTCTTTTAATGAGCCTCAGTAGACCTTTTGGGAGCCGCATAGAACTAGTAGTAAGAGTGGTGAAGGCATCTCCTAATCTAATAGCCTCGGAAGGCGAGTCGAGGTTTAAGAGCGCCTTAAGGATAATACGTAGCGTGAGCCGTTGCATAGACTGGGCAATATTTATCTCCTGATATGGTTGCCAAGTAGCCAGCTCCTCCTGCGTCATTTGTACCATTGTCTCAGCGTATGCCTCTACACGATGTTTATGAAATGCTGGTTGAACGAGACGTCGCTGCTGGCGATGATACTCACCTTCAATGGTTAATAAGCCGTCACCTAGCAGGAGACGAAGATTGAACCTCGCACCCCCTCGGTTCGGTTTCACAAACTTGCGCGGATTCTCTACAAGGATCGCACGTACATGTTCCGGGCGGAAGCAGAAGATCAGCGGTTCTTTACGCACATAGATCGTTGCCATACGAGGATACATACGTTGCACATCGCGCAGAAATTGCAGTGGATTACTCTTAAACTGTAATGCGTTGCCAATGATAGGTAAGCCTTTGGGAGATGGTGGCAACGTGGCATTCATCATGAGACACCCGTCCTTTACAACAGTATATACTATGAACTTGCATAACGACTACATTTTACCACTAGTGAAGATCTCTTATCTTTGAAGAACTTATTCCCCCATTCCCAAAGAGAAAGGCCAAAGACCAAGCCCATGTGATAAACTGAGGCAAATGGCTCAACTCAGGAAGGCTAGAATATCATCATGAAACTCAACGATACTACCGACTACCAACGCTGCTTTGCCTGTGGACAACTCAATCCATACGGCCTCAAGATGGTCTTTCGCTGTGAGGACAATACCATATTCTCTGACTTCATACCACATGAGGAGCATCAGGGCTTTCCCGGTGTCATTCATGGTGGCATCACGGCAGCTGTCCTCGACGAAGCTTTGAATCATACATCTCTGCTCACCAATCAGCCAAGCTGGACTATGACTGGTCGCCTGGAAATCCGCTATCGCCGCTATGTGCCATATGGTCCCCTCTTGCGCGTGCGTGCTGTGCTCAATACCCAACGTGGCCGTATGGTCCAGGCCAGTGGCAAGCTGACTCTGGCTGATGATGAGAGCGTACTGTTCGCTGAAGCACAAGGGACATTTATGTCATTGACGCCTGAAATGCTGGATGAAATCATGAAAGACTATCCTGGCATGCGTGCATTCCTCGACGACACAACCCCCTAAAGGAAAAACATTTGGACACACAAAGATCCCCAGCTGCAATCTGCAACATGGGGACCTTTTTTTTGATTGAAACAATACTATTGAATTCTCTGGTGGTGTGGGTGGCTCTATTGACGATGGCGCAGGTGCAACCACACCTGTTGCAAGGGACGGCACTTGTTTCTGAGTCGATGAAATCGGTGCCCCTGTCTCCTCCATGATGGCATGCAATTGCTTGATGCCAATAGTTTCGTGGCGTCGCAATTCTTGCGCAATGCGATCCAGTGTTGGACGATAGATTGTCAAAAGATTGACGGCCTGATCATAACAGGAACGCACAATAATTTGTACCTCATCATCAATTAACTCAGCCGTATCTTCACTATAATTGGTTGGGACTCCAGTCTCACCCCCACTCATGAATGGGCTTTCCCGCGTGCTATAGGAAACTGTTCCCAGACGCTCACTCATGCCCCAACGCATAACCATCTGACGAGCTATTGAGGTGACACGTTGCAAGTCATTTTCAGCTCCTGTGGTCACTCGGCCAAAGACAACTTGTTCGGCAGCTCGTCCACCAAGAGCGGTAACCAGACGCGCCAATAGATACTCTTTCGAATAGTTATAGCGATCATCTAATGGCGTGTACATCGTCACACCCAGAGCTTGACCACGAGGTACAATCGTTACTTTGGTAACAGGATCGCTACCCTCCAGTAGCAGACCAGTCAATGCATGACCACCTTCATGGTAAGCTGTACCGTTCATATCTTCGTTACTAAGGACCAGGGGACGTTCTGCTCCCAGCAGGATCTTATCCAGAGCTTCATCAAAACTACGCTGATCCACGGCATCGAGGTTGCGACGCGCCGCAAGAAGCGCAGCCTCATTCACCAGATTTGCCAGATCTGCGCCAACCATTCCAGTTGTCGAGCGAGCAACAGATGTCAGATCCACACTCTTATCCAATGGTACTTTGCGTGTATGAAATCTTGAGAATTGCCAGACGCCCATTCCAGTCAGGCCGATCAACAACCACACGACGGTCAAAGCGACCAGGGCGTAGCAGAGCCTGATCAAGTCCATCAGGACGATTCGTCGCTGCAACAACCACAACAGCCTGATGACTATCAAAACCGTCCATCTCCACCAACAACTGGTTCAACGTCTGCTCACGCTCGTCATTGGTATTAATGCTAGCACCGCGTTGCCGTCCCACTGCATCAATTTCGTCGATAAAGATAATACTAGGTGCAGTCTTTTGGCCTGCTCAAAGAGGTCACGCACACGGCTGGCACCAACACCGACTAATACCTCCACAAACTCCGAGCCAGACATAGAGAAGAATGGCACTCCAGCCTCGCCCGCTACAGCTCTAGCTAACAATGTCTTACCCGTTCCAGGAGGCCCAACGAGCAAGACACCACGCGGAATTTTGCCGCCCAGGCGCTGAAACTTCTGTGGCGTCTTGAGAAATTCTACCACCTCCTGTAGCTCATATTTGGACTCATCTACTCCTGCCACATCGGCAAAAGTCGTACTCGGGCGATCCTCAAGAATCAGCTTCGCACGACTCTTCCCAAAACTGAAGATACCTTGCTGACCCTGCGAGGCCCTCCTGCTGAGGAAGAAGAAGGCTCCGATCAAGAAGACCCAGGGCAAAACACCAATGAGCAAGTTAAGCCAGAGCGAATTGTCTGGAGGATTCTCCACATTGACGGTCGCCCCACTATCCGTAAGCAACTGTGGAAGCTGTGGGTCAGAATATGGCAGCTGATACACATGATACTGATTCTGTCCATTGATAGGTGTCTTCAGTTGTCCTGTAATGTCGCTTGTGCCAATAAAATTTGCTATTTTGACGTTTTTGCGTTCGACTTGCTTGTAGAAATCCGCATAGCTAAGCTCAACCTGTTGTGGCGCACTGGTAATGACGGTCGAATTAAAGTAGTTATAGATATAGACAATGAGCATGATCCCAACAATCAGAACGAGCCACTTGTTGAGGTTATTTGAAGGCCGCTGGTGAGACGGTTGCCCATTTGGTCTACCATCTGAACCAGATTGTAACGGCTGCTTATCATTCATCAAAAGTCCTTTCTGGATACCTCCGCAAATACCACATGAGGAGGAAAGAAAGCTGCGAGACCTCGCAGATACCCCGTAGAGGTATGGGGTCGTTAACTATTGCGTAGCTGGTCTTGTCCTAGCTAGTTTATTATTATATCTCATTGCACACTGAAATGCATCTCTCAGGTTGAAACCCCCAGCCATTGATCCCTGCGAATCTCAGCCACCTCTTCGAGAAGTCCCAGTCTCGTGCTCCATGCGTTGGCGAGACTTTTGATGCAGACAGGCTCTTTCACAGGCAAGAGGTCGATCCTTCCTTCATCTCGTGATAACTGGCACTCCACTGCACAATATCTTTCAAAGACGCATAAAGATTGTTTAATACTATAAAGCTCATCCTCCTTTGGGGAAACTCGAGGGACAAATCGTCACATACGACATGAAAACTGTCCCTATTTCCCCCCTGCATGACCGCACAAACTCCTACTATAATAAATAATGTGTTTTCTTTACAGAAGATCACTGCCAACCAGACAAGAGCATGCAACTAGCCAGAATGTCATGAATATGCTATGCTTGACGGAGAAAATAAGGTATTTTTTTAGAGAGGGAACAGGCTCAGATCTGCATATACCTACCTTTCTTCTCTTCCCTACCACCACTCAAACAGGACGAGTCCCTAGAAAGGATTGTTTCTGGAACATATGGAAAATGAATACCAAAAAGTACCACTACCTCCTACTCAGGGACCCATAGGTCAGCCAGAATATAACCAGCAATATGGACAGGAGCAGTCAAAGGGGACAGCAGAACGGCAACTGTCTAAACCACTGGCACCACCACAAATATCACCCAATGTCCCACCTCCACATTCTCCTCTACCAGCACCAGGAGGACCGGATAGTACTCAGCTGCGCCCACGACGCACTGCCCCACTGCCACATTCTCCTCTACCAGCACCAGGAGGACCGGATAGTACTCAGCTGCGCCCACGACGCACTGCCCCACCTCCACAACGCTACCAGGAGCCTATCCAAGATATGGGAACATCACTGGGTTATGGTCAGGGCATGGAATATCAGTTTTTCAATCCACCCCAACCCTCTCAGCCCATGCCACAGCTGCGTATGGAACGTCTACAGGAATTACGCCAACAGCGCATGCGGCGCGACCGCCAGCATAATCGATTCCAGCTTACCGACTTGCTTCATCAGCCTAGAGCAAGCACGATATCAGCTCCCCTGAACTCACTTCAGACCACGATTCCTGCCAAATCGCAGCCATTACCCAATCTGCAAGGGCCTAGTGCGCCACCTGTAGCCGCAGGAAACCAACCAATCAGCGAATCAACCCATGATACCTCCGAGATCCAGAAGTTACGGGTAGGACGGGCAGCCATTATCCTATCTAGCGCATTTATTGTTAGTCGTGTCCTAGGGCTGGTACGTCAAAGTATGTTCAGTGCTATCTTTGGCGCATCCATCGTATCAGATGCCTACTATCAGGCATTTCTCGTACCGGATACTATTTTTAATATTGTAGCAGGAGGTGCGCTCAGCTCAGCATTTATTCCTGTCTTCACTAAGTACATGGTTTCCGATAATGACGAGAAGACTGCTTGGCATATCGCCGATACAGCCCTGACTCTGGCAACAACTCTGATGGTCATACTTGCTGTTATAGCCATTATTTTTGCTGGCCCGCTGGTCAAACTATATAACCCTATTCCCCCCAATTACACCCATGCCGATTATCAGCTTGAAATAAGCCTGATCACTGGTCTTGTTCGCATTATGCTCTGGCAAGCGGTTCTCCTGGGATCAAGCGTTATCGTCAATTCAGTACTCAATGCACGTCAGAACTTTCTCTTGCCTGCCATTGGCACAGTCCTCTACAATGTTGGTCTGATCATCGGCCTCATTCCTGGCTTTTACCTTGCCATCAAAGGACATCCCGCCCACAATGTTGATCTTACATTTCCAGTCTATTGTGCAGGTGCAGGAGTCGTACTCGGTGCGGCCTTGCAACTTGGCATCCAGATCACAGGTCTCAAAGGCGTGGGCATGCACTATAAACCTTCATTTGACTGGCGTCACTCGGCTGTGCATCAAATCGGCAAGCAGATGATTCCACGTATCATCAATGCTGCCATGTTCTCTTTTAGCACTTTTGTCAGCCGCTACCTGATTGGCCTGCTCGGAGTGATCGCTATCGGTTCAGCACTTGATGGTTTGAAGACAGAGTACTATCAGGCTTACCAACTGGTTATGCTACCACTAGGCATTATCGGCATGGCCATGTCTACCGCTGCCTTCCCTACGCTAGCGGAGTATGTCTCCAGAGGAAAATGGGAGCGGGTGCGCACAACTGTTCTAGAAACACTGCGTGGTATTCTCTTTTTGTCGTTCCCTGCCAGCGCAGGCTTGGTTATCCTAAGTCTGCCGATTATCCAGGCCTTGCTACAACACGGCCTATTCTCGCTCGATGATGCCCAAACGACTGCAATCTCGCTGTCCTGCTTCTCTATAGGTCTAGTAGGTTTCTCAGCTGTTGAAATCCTCACACGTGCATTCTACGCCATGCGCGATAGTAAAACACCTGTTATCATCAGTATCAGTCAGTTTATCTTTGCAATCGTGCTCAGTCTTGTACTGCTTGATCCATTTTCCCTCCTTGGAGGTGTTTCGTGGGGTATGGGTTCCCTCGCATTGGCAACGGGACTTGCTAGTATTGGTGAGGCCCTGGTGCTCTTTATTATCCTGCACCAGCGCATCGGCGAATTATTCCAGCGTTCTCTCCTGACCTTTATTAGCCGCGTACTGTTAGCTACTGCTGGTATGGGCATTGGATTAGGAATTGTGCGCATCATCCTCGATACCATACTCAACACCACTAATCCTCATGGGGCACATTTCCTAGCCTCAGGCGGGCTTGGTATCTTCGCCAAATTCCTCAAACTGGCAATTGAACTGCTCGTTGGGACATTCATCTATCTCCGTCTAGCACGTCTGCTCAATCTAGAAGAACTTGGGCCTGTTCGCCGCACGCTTAGCCGCCTCAAACTATCTTGGATGATTTGAGCGCTTCCCGCTTAGGAAAGAACAATTCTATGCTCCGTGAATAGCAATTTCCCTCTCACGAACATAATGCCAGATTTCATCAGGATCAGTTATACCCTGAACTCTTGCCTCCATAGTCCAATCATACCATTCATACTTATTTTGGAAGAGTCGATTAGTGCAAAATATATTGCGCCGCGCAAAAGGATACCTTTCTGCTACCTAAAACCTCTACACTTTATCTCAATATGCGGTGAGAACTTTCCCAAACCGTTTCTTCTCTCTTTGGTTAAGACAGCCAAAAATTGTTACATTATCTTAACTTTTTCACCAAAACGACAAAAAATCATTGACTTTGTATCTTGTGATAGTATATAGTTAAAGAAGGTGGGTTCGTTACGTGCTTAGCTCAGACAGGACAAATCGAACATATAGTACCCAAGAGATCGCACAAATGAGTGGTTTCACAGTGCGTCAGATAGGATATTGGGCAAAGCAAGGTATTGTTGTTCCAAGTGTTCAGCAAGCTCACGGTTCTGGAACGCGCAGACGTTATAGCTTTGATGATTTTTTGCAACTTCGCTTCGTACGACAACTGATAAGTCATGGCTGGTCTATTCAAAAAATTCGTGTAGCTATAATGAAATTGCGTGAAGTGATGGATGATCCACATGTTTTACAAAGGGCTATTCCTATTCATGGGGCCAAAACTATTCTTGCAATCTGTAAAACCAAAGAGGGAGAACGCATTTTACTAGATTGTCTCGACCCTGGCGGTCAGCAGGTAATGTGGATTTACCTTTGGATGTTGCAGGAAGATGCAAATCTCGATACCATACCCATAGAAGAAAAGCCAGTCAGCGAGGAGCCACTAGATCTAAACACATTGAAAGGTTAGCACTATGGAGTCACAGAAAAGGAGAGTGATGCTAGACATTGATGCTCTTCATACGCCTGATCCATATGTGCCATTGCCAGAGAATGCACGCAGAGCAGCTCTCGATAATATTTCAAAACAGGGTTTTACTCCTTGGAAGACTATAACATTTTCTCACGTAGGGAAAATCAGCCGGTCAAAACCAATATACTTGCCTTTGCTCACCCTATACACCGCACGCTCGAATACACAGGCTTGACAGTATTCAATGCTACAAATGGTCTTAATGATGCGAGTCTTGTTTCACTCCTTGCAAGATCAGCAGCCCCTTTTCATCTCATACATCGTAATGGTGAGTTCTCCTTTTGGACATCTCCTGTTCTAGACAAGCAGCCCAATCCGCATCTTATCGAAAGCCATATTTCCTATGATCAACTTGATAGTGCTCTTAGCGAGTATGAGGCTGATCTTAAACCGCAACGTATTATTAATGTAAAACAAGGCATTGAATCTTTTAGTATTTTTCGTGATATAGAGCCTTTGCAATTGTCACTCTGGGCTTCTGAAGTGACTAATAAACAGCTTGTAAAGCATTTTGCTGCTACTGTGGCTTCATTGCGTAACAGCATAAACACTCGAATTAATCTGACGGAAGAGGAAAAGGATGCTATCGTCACGAAACTATCAATACAGCTCTTAGGTGCTATTATTCTTGCAGACACAGGGGTACTTAATGAAGAGATGCGTCTAAAGAGACCTTCTCTTAGTATGCTGATGCAAAGGGCTAGTTCAAAGTTTGGGCGTTACTTTAAATACGATTTTTTTACAAGGTATGCTTCTGAAGCGGAACAAGCATACCAGATCTTGCAACAGATCTGTTATGCGGGCTTTATGCCTGACATGCTGAGTGACCTTTATAAGGCAGCTTATAGTAAAGAGGAGCGGAAAGAATCAGGAAGCTACAATACTCCACTTTATCTTACGCGTCGTATCTGGAAAAGTATACCACTAGAGTATCTTCCCCCTCAAAAAAGAACTGTGGCAGATATGACTTGTGGCTGGGGAAGTTTCCTAGTTGCAGGACATGAACGTCTTTCTAACCTCAAAGATATGAACAGTATTGTTCTACGTGACCAACTGCATGGCAATGATAGCGCATCCTTTACGGCTCAGTTAGCAGGATTAGGACTATTGCTCTCTACTTCTGAAGATAGCTGGGATATTAGTTCGGGCGATGCTTTGCAATGGGAGTGGTTAAATACACACCAGCCATTTATAATTGTTGGTAATCCCCCTTTCAGCGGCAGTAGAGAGAAAGCCTCACAGACAAGGCCTTCATCAGCCGAAAAAGTACGCGAAGAAAAGGCAAATCGATTTCTTGAACATGCCATTAATCGATTAGCTCCTCATGGTTACTTAGCTATGCTTATGCCTAGTTCTTTCATTGCAGCGGAAGCCTCACCAAAATATCGTAAGCAACTCCTCGAATATTGTGATGTCATTGAATTATGGGACATACCATCAGGGGTTTTTGATGCGGAGGTGCGAACAGTTGTTATATTTGCGCAAAAGAAGGGAGATCATTTAGCATCAATAGGACATCCTGTACGTGTTCGTACGATCCAGCCTAAAACCCTCAGGCATACAGATAATCTGATGTATACTGCCTCTGGATTGCTTACTAAGCAGTCTTCATGGAATGAGGAAGCAAGAAAATCGAAATGGTCTCAGAACACCCATATCATGGATTTTAAACTGATCTTACCAGAATATACTTGGCAGGCTATACAGACTACTTGTGGGCGGTTACATGACTACGCAGAAATAATACGGGGAGCTATTATTGGAAAAAAGCCAGAAAATAAAAGGTGGACTAATTATCAAGATTTTAAGCGCGTCCCATGGTTGGAAGGCGTTAAAGCTATAATGCCTCCATCACGCCCATTTTTTATAGATTATACTCAAACTAAAACTATTCTTTATCCTAATGAGTTAGAGGAGCCCCGAAAGAGCAAAAATCCTGTGGAGGATAAAGAATACATTCTGGCAGGCGCAAAAGTATTAGTACCATATAACATAGATCCTACTTGGGGCAAACGTGTGCGAGTGGCGATTGAACGAAATCGTTATTATGTATCTGATCATTTTTATGCAGTAGTTCCTAAATCTTTAGTACAAGAGAAGCATATTACTCATGAAGTACTTGCCGCAGTGTTGGACTGGGATGTCAGCAATGCATGGATTATTGAACATCTGAAAACCGCTCATATACCTAAGCGGATAATAGATACTGTACCTTTTCCTAATGATTTGAGTAAGCAGGATTGTGAAGCTCTTACTCAGGCTGTGCTTCAGCTTGAAACGGCAGCTTATAGCCATCAACCAGAACCCACAGAAGCACGTAAAGTAATAGATACTATTCTGAAAAGAGCCTATCACCTCGATGATGCAACCTTTACACGTCTTCGCCTAGTTAAAGAATGGAATAACGCTTCACAGATTACACTTGACCTACAGCCCAATGTTGATGAACCCAATTGTTTTATCAGTGGCATTGTTGATAGTGTTAATGCAATTCAAGGAACCATCACATTGTGGGTGAAAGGTTTTGATGAGTTGCAGACAGTACAGATTGTCCCCTCTATGCCTGGATGGATGCTACGTCCTGAAGCGGCGTTTCGCACGGAATTACCATATGGGTATGTTAAATGTGGTATAATAGATCCTACCACTACTTCGTGGGGGACATTCCGTCCACAGCCTTTTACATATTTGAGTGAAGAGGAACTCTTTGAAGGATTCACTAATCTCTTGCTTGAAAACAGCCGAATTGGGTAAGCAAGCATTTACTATCAAAATAGCCTTTCTCGACGTAGGTCAAGGCGATACCATTGTTATTTCAAGTCCAGAAACGCAAGAAGCCATTGTTATAGATTGTATTGATGCTAACTCCGTGTTAGAGTATCTCGAGCAGGAAAAAATAGCATATCTGAGAGGTATAATTCTCACGCATTTACATGATGACCATTATAGCGAAGCGGACTATTTGGTGAATAGATGCCAATTGGTGCCTAATATACGTGAATGTGAAAAGCTAGCCTTCAGAGTTATTAACAAGAAGCATTATGACATGCTGGAATATGACCTACTGGAACAAGATACTGATAAACATCATGAACAAGAGGGATTTAATACTCCTGAACATTTAGAAAAAGTAAAGAAATCAAGAAAAATTACTTTGCAAAATATAAGGGAATGGTGTTCAGAAGATAGGAAAAGGCACTTTGAGCCTTGTGTTCAGAATATTATTCAGGAAGATTCTCTAGAAGAGATTATACCAATGCCTTTGTCTGTTCAAATTAGAGGTACATTGGCAAAGAATATCCAGTTGCTTTATCCCTACGCAACCGACCTATATAGATGGGGACCACAAGGCTTGAACAATACCTCTGTAGTGCTCCAGTTTCTCGGTCCTGCTTCTAGTGCTCTTCTCACTGGAGATCTTGAACCAGAAGGATGGCGAGTACTTCAAGCAATTTATCCCGACCTTCATAGTGATATACTCAAATTCCCTCACCATGGCGGAGCATGGAACGAGTCAAATACAAAAGCCCTTCTTGATGCGGTACAGCCCTCAGTTGTAGTCATATCAGTTGGTACTGTGGGAGAGAAATATAATCATCCGAATAAAGAGGTATTTGATGTATTATCATCCCCTCCATACTCACATATTCGCGTTCTCTGCACCCAAGCAACGAAGCAATGCCAAGCTGCCGTCTCAGATCAAAAACAATCTGTCATTCAATGCTTAGATCAGCAGGCTGGCGATAATGGTCTCAAGCGAATTGGCTCGAAACGTGGATGCCCATGTGCTGGCACTATCATCGTTGAACTAGGCGAAAAGGCACGCGTTGTGCAACCTACCACTGTCTTTCATCAGGAAAAAATTATACTTCCTCATTTTCGTGCACACAAATGCATCTTTGTATAATGTGCTTCTGGCAGTTGGCCTTTCAGGTGCAGTCAGTTCAACCATGATTATCATCACCGCAGGACTTGCCGAGATTGCGGCGGGCTCGATCGCATAGATCCACTGCAACCAATAGGCAAGAGGTAGACCATCTGAGGTTTTCCCCGCATCGGCACCGATGCGGGGAAAACCATACCATATGCCTATTGGAGCGCAGCCACCTCCTCACGCCTCGCCGTCAGCTTGCCGAGACGCTCCTCCTGCTCCGCCAGCTTCTCACGATCCTTGGCAACTACCTCAGGTTTGGCCCTGGAGACATAGTTTTCGTTCGCCAGCTTGCTTTGCAGACGACTCCGCTCCTGTTGGGCCTGGACGATCTCTTTATCGAGCCGCTCCAATTCCTTGCCAATGTCGATCATGCCAGCCAACGGCAGGTAGATCTCAACAACCCCAGCTAGCAGTGCCATCGCTTGCTCAGGCTTCTGGTCAAGCGTCCTATGCAATTGCGGCTTCTCGGTACGCGCTAGAAACTCGATGAGCGATGCCTGCTGCTCAAAGATGGCCAAGTCACTGCCCACAGCCATGATCACAGGGACACGACGGGCAGGTTCGACATTCATCTGGTTACGGGCATCGCGAATACGGGTGATGACCTGTTGTACCAGATCAAATTGCTGCTCCGCCGCTATATCTACCTGCGAGGCATTGAATTGTGGCCAAGGCGCGATGATCAGTGCAGCAGCAGGCCAGCATGCCTTATCCGGTTCACTCGTGCGATAAAGATGCTGCCAAACTTCTTCTGTCACAAAGGGCATAAACGGGTGAAGAAGACGCATAGCCTGATCAAGCACTGCACGCAGTATACCTGCTGTTGTGCATCTAGCTTGCTCATCCCCTTGCATCTGCACCTTAGCAATCTCCACATACCAGTCGCAATAGTCGGACCAGAAGAAGTCGTGGATCTGACGACCAGCTTCACCAAACTGGAAGTCATCGATCAGGCGCGTCACCGATGCCGTCAACTGCTGGAAACGGCTGAGAATCCAACGATCAGCTAGCGTACGCGGCTGGAGATCATCAATTGCAGGCACACCCCCATTTATCTCAGATGTAGTCATCAGTACAAAGCGTGCCGCATTCCAGATTTTATTCGCGAAATTGCGGTTCCCGATAATTCGCTCTTCAATCAGCTTCATATCGTTTCCAGGAGTACTGCTTGTTGCGAGAGTGAAGCGCAAGGCATCAGTTCCAAACTTGTTCATCACTTCCAATGGATCAATAACATTATTCTTGGACTTGCTCATCTTCTCGCCTTTGGCATCTCTAACCAGACCGTGCAGGTAGATGGTCGAGAATGGCACCGTACCCATAAAATGAATACCTGACATCACCATACGCGCCACCCAGAAGAAGATGATATCATAGCCCGTTTCCATCACAGCGTTTGGATAGTAGCGCAACAGATCAGCCGTCATCTCAGGCCAGCCCAGATTGCTAAAAGGCCAGAGCCAAGAACTAAACCAAGTATCCAGCACATCCTCATCCTGCTGAAGTTGCGTACTTCTCACAGTGCGGACAGACCGTCACGTCCTCACGACTGATCGTCATCTCACCACAGGAGCCACAATACCACACAGGAATACGATGACCCCACCACAATTGGCGCGAGATACACCAATCATGAATATTTTCCAACCAGTCCGTGTAGGTCTTGTTGAAGCGCTCAGGCACAATCTTGAGCTGACCATACTTGACGGCTCCAAGTGCAGGCGTGGCTAGAGGCTGCATCTTGACGAACCACTGTTTCGAGATTAACGGCTCTATAGGCGTATCACAGCGCTGGCAACGACCCAGCGGCACAGTATAATCCTCAATCTTGACGATCAGGCCAATCTGCTCCAATTCAGCCACCAAGTTCTTGCGAGCATCATAGCGATCTTGACCAGCATAGGGACCAGCCTCTTCAGTCATCTTGGCATCGAAGCCGATCACCTGCACGCGTGGGAGATTGTGACGCAGACCAATCTCAAAGTCCACCGGGTCATGAGCAGGTGTCACCTTGACCGCACCAGTACCAAACGAAGAATCCACAGCCTCATCTCCGACAATTGGGATCTCACGTCCAATCACAGGCAAGATCGCCACACGCCCAATGATATCTTTGTAACGTGGATCATGGGGATTGACAGCCACCGCAGTATCGCCTAGGATCGTCTCGGGACGCGTCGTAGCAACACTGATATAGTCGATCTTACCAGACTGCTGGTTCGCCAGTGGCTTGAGTGGGTAACGCACATAAGTCAGTTTTCCGGGCGTATCCACGTGATTCACTTCTAGATCAGAGATGGCGCTCATGCAACGCGGGCACCAGTTAATAATGCGCTCACCACGATAGATCAACCCTTCTTCGTATAAGCGCACAAAGACCTCGCGCACAGCTTTTGAGAGCCCCCCCTCAAGGGTAAAACGCTCCCGTGACCAATCACAGGAAGCGCCCAGACGACGATGCTGATCCTGGATGCGGCTCTTATACTGGTACACCCATTGCCAGACACGCTCTAGGAAAGCCTCGCGCCCGATTTTATGCCTATCGGTCCCTTCTTGCATCAGAGTACGCTCCACTACCGTTTGGGTAGCAATACCAGCGTGATCCTCACCAGGAACCCAAAGAGTCTCATCACCTTGCATACGATGATAACGGATCATAATATCCTCGATCGTCGCAGTGATGGCATGACCAAGGTGCAATGCTCCCGTCACATTAGGCGGCGGCATACTAATCACGAACGGTCTACGAGATGGATTCGGACGCGGCTTGAAGTAGCCACCCTCTTCCCAGAAGCGATACCACTTTATCTCAACGGCCTGTGGCTCATACGCTTTGGGTAACGAGGCACTATTGATAATTTCTGTTGTAGCTGTTTCCGTCAGCTTTTCCTGCTCAATCATATTCACCATTCCAAACTTGAATTAACGCAATAACAACGATTGTCAAGCATATAAAAAGCCCCTTCCCGTCAAGGACGAGAAAGGGCATAACTCGTGGTACCACCTTGTTTCGATCACCTTCAGTAGTATTTTTCAAACCTTGTACTTGCAGTATCCTCACAATTTGCAGTATCCTCACAACAGATCATAGGACTAAAGCAAGGTGATCCTCTTAATGTGCAATAACGTGCACAACTCGTGGAAACCAGCCACAAAGCTAGTTTCCAAGCTCTCAGGCGACCTTCGATGCGTATCGGCAGTGAGAAGACTTGCAGCCAACGATCTTCCCTCTCTGATTGCGATTTACGCGCCTACTCCTCCTGGTCTTAGCCAGTCGATATCAGTGTTTCTGTTAGTGTATCGGGCAGAGGTAGAAATGTCAAGAGCTGAAGGTTGGTATGTTGGTATCCCTTTGTTCTTACGCTCTTATTTTTCGACCTGTGAAATTGCCCTCTAAGTCCAAGACGTCCACTTCAACAACATGCTCATCAAGTATCATGCATCACTCCTATATTTTCTCTCCAAGTGGCTTTCATATTGACGAGTTAAATATATGGATGAGGTTAAAAGCCGCTGAAACAGAACTCCCAAGATGAAAAATTCCTTTAAAGAGCAATAATTTATTAATCTTGTTTTAATGGACTTATATTTAAAAATATGCTATATTTACTTATGTCAAATGAGTTGGGATTGGTCTCAGCCTTGATGCGTACCCTTATCTCGCTGAAGCAGGAACCAGACATCATTTATAGCAATGTCTATCAATGTATAAGTTCTGGGTAACAGTTCCATATTCGCTGCATTTCCCAAGAAAAGAGGTAGAAGATAGTCAGGGAACGGCAAATCGTTGTAAGAAGAGAGCATTCTGATCATTTAGCGATCAGAAGCGGGGGAGGAAGATTAGATGATAAATACAAGTTCTAAATTGGCAATAGCGAAAAAGGGCTGGACTATAAACGGGACAGGAGACCATGAAGCGCAAAAGAGGAAAGACTTAATTGCATGGTGGTATGAACTTACAGCACTACCAGATGCTCCAGCACATGCGAACTTTGCACAGCGAGAAATAGTCCGCAGATCCCATCTATTAAGCACAATCGTCTTTTGGCTCCTACTTACTTTCATTTTGTTTATTCCAGGTTGTTTTGCACTGCCCAACCACTATGTCATTTTCGCAGACCTAGGAATGATGATAGTCTGTGTGAATGCACTATGGTTCAACAGAGCAGGACGGCCAGAGATCGCAGGTCTTCTGCTTACTATTTCATTCGAGTTAGCACTGACCATGGTAATCTTGACCACGCAACCACTAGACGAACCCAGCATTCAGCAATACGAACTCTATGTCATTGGCGAACTTCTCTGCGTCTCGCTCCTTAATCCAGGCAGCGTTTTTCTCGTGATGACCTGCAACATCGCGCTGATTACGGCAAGTCTTCTCTGGCAGCCACACACAGCAACGCTGGCCTATGATTTGGAAACGCAGTTTACACCTATATTGCTCATACCTGCTGGAGTACAAATCCTTGTTGCTTTTGTCTCCTATCTATGGGTAAAAGGGACTATGCAAGCAATTACTCGGGCCGACTGCGCAGAGAGGATCGTTCAACTAGAACATGAACTGACTGAGCAGAAACAGAAATTGGAAGAGGGTATTCGGCAACTCTTGCAGACGCATGTTGCGGTCGCAAACGGAAATCTGGAGACACGTGCGCCACTCACACAGGATAACGTTCTCTGGCAAATTGCAAGAGCGCTGAACCCACTGCTGATTCGCTTGCAGAGAGCATCTCAAGCAGAGAAACAGCTACAACGTGTGATACATGCTGTTAGTGCAACTGTTTGCGTAATTCAACAGGCTGAGCAGATGAATCAGATGCCATGTATTTCCTTGACACGAACCGAAATTGATCCACTCATCATAGCCCTGCAAGGCAAGACACTTGCCTACGCACCACCTCCCTTTATGCAGCAATCCTCTAAGGCACGTTATACCATCCCATTCAAAAGACCAGATAGCAAGCAGTGAGATTGGAGAAATAGTTCCAGGGCAGGGTTTGTGAACAGAGACGTTCACAGCCCCTGATTGAATCATGCGGTGGCCATAAGCAAGACTACCTTCTACGAGATCTTCTCAAATGTGCAGGTAATCTTGCCGAATTGTAGCGTATCGCCACTATTGATTGGTGTTGCCTTATCAGGTTGGAGACGTTTGCTATTGACACGTGTTGCATTAGTACTATTGAGGTCAGTCAGTGTACAGGTGCTACCAATATGTTCCAGCACGGCATGAATACGAGAAACAGTATCGGCCCCTTGCATCTGACCCAGATCTACCTCGGGCGAAGCGCCACCCAGGTCATGATCATAGCGTCCCACCACAGCACGCTCACCACTCAATTGTACTTGTTGACCTTCACTAAAAGTCAACGAACCCCAAATCGCATATGGATCACTCGCGGGCGTGGAAACCGGGCGTGCGACCAGTGGTTTGGATGGTTGCAGCAAGGGCGAAGCTGGCTTTGTCTGCATTACATCTGCTGGCTGTGCCTGAACTGCTGGCTCTTGCGCTTGATTAGATGGAATATAATATTGCATCTGTGGTCGTGGCTTGGGCGGAGGCGGCTCCTGCTTGGGCGTACTCTGAATAATAGTCACCTTGGGCTGCGGCTTCACTGGCGGTTCCTGAGGCACAGGTGGCACATAAGGCGGCTCCTGAGGAGCAACAGGTGGTACATAGTATGATGCCGCTGGTTGAGAGATGCTTGGTGATGAAACCGTTGGCGCATCATTCGCCGCTGGCTGAGACGGGACATAGTACACTTTCGGCTCAGGTTGAGCTGGTGGCGATGTATACGACGGCTGAGCTGGCTGGGCACCTGATGATACCATTGGTACATCATTTGCTGCTGGCTGAGATGGGACATAGTACACTTTCGACTCAGGTTGAGCTGGTGGCGGTGTATACGACGGCTGAGCTGGCTGGGCACCTGATGATACCATTGGTACATCATTTGCTGCTGGCTGAGATGGGACATAGTACACTTTCGACTCAGGTTGAGCTGGTGGCGGTGTATACGACGGCTGGGCTTCTGGTGAAACCGTTGGCTTATCATTCGCAGGCTGAGACGGAACATAATAGACCTGTGGCTGTGGGATTGGAGGTGCTGGAGGTGTATACAATGGTGCTGGCTCGGGACTGGCAACAGTTTGTTGAGATGCAGAAAGAGCTTGGAAAGTGGATGTACCGCATTTAGAACAGAATGATAGCCCCGGCTTCAACTCGGAATTACAATTCGGGCAATACACCTTTCGCTGAGCCAGAGGGCGTCCACAACCTGAGCAGAAAGTATCACCCTGCTCATGAGGTGTGTTACACTGCATACAACGCACTTGCGATGATGAAGTAAAAGACGAGCCAGCCTGCGGCAACGGTTGTGAATTCACAACTTGGCCAGGGGGGAGATAGTAAGGTGTCGTCGGGGCAAGGGGAAGTGGCTCCCACTGTCGTTGTGCTTGCGCTATATGCTGCGATGGAATGGGACCACCACTGATCCCTGGGCGCTGCTGACGTACTAGTCCATCAACCAGATTCAGGGCCTGATTGCCCAAGCTAGCCTGACGTACTGCACCAACACCAGCAGTTACAGCCAGCGGCCAAAGTAGCGGAAGCACAGCAATACCTACTGCACCCACTGCCGCCTTATCTATCCAGCGTTGTTGCCCTATCATTGCTAATGTGCCACCAGACGTGCGTTGAATGGTAACCGAAAGTACTGCTTGCATGCCAAGGACGGCCTCGAAATCGCCGCCTTTCTTTATCTGAACCAGAACTTGATCGGCATTCCCTACCTGTTGAGCCTTGTAACCTTGAGACTGGTAGGCAGAGACAAGATCGCTTGCCAGACGCTCGATATCTATATCTTCTGAATTATAAAAGCGGGCATCCATCCGGTGTCCTCCAACAGGATTTGACTCACATATCTCAATTAAAATGTGTCACGTTGCGCCGTAAACTGTAAAACCTCTAGCCCTAGCTCTCTAGCTATTGGGTGGATGTCAACAAAACGCTCTGTGGTTCCCTGACCAATCAAGTATACCATATCTGTCTATTACACATTACGCCATGCTTTCCTCCTGCGAGGACTGGCTAAACTGCTCATTGTAGAGCCGTGCATACAAGCCACCCAGCTCCAACAACTCCTGGTGCGTACCACGCTCTACAATCTCACCCTTATTCACAACCAGAATTACATCGGCAGCCAGGATAGTGGAGAGACGGTGCGCAATCGCTAACGTTGTGCGTTCCTTCATCAAAGGTACTAGCGCAGCTTGAATAAGACGCTCTGAATGTGTATCAAGGGCACTGGTTGCCTCATCAAGGATCAGAATACGCGGGTTCTTCAAAATGACACGAGCAATAGCAATGCGCTGCTTCTCACCACCCGAGAGCTTGTAGCCGCGTTCACCTACAATAGTATCGTAGCCATCTTCCAGCTCCATAATCCGATCATGAATGGCTGCTGCTGTCGCAGCAGCTATCATCTCTTCTTCGGTCGCATCTTCACGTGCATAGAGCAGATTTTCGCGTACTGAGGCATGGAACAAATACGTCTCCTGCGTCACCATACCAATCAACTCGCTCAGTGAAGCCTGTGTTACATCTCTGACATTGTGCCCATCGATCTCAATCTCGCCACTATCGACCTCATAGAGTCGTGGCACCAAGTAGGTGATCGTCGTCTTGCCTGCCCCACTGGGTCCTACCAATGCTGCCAGTTGACCAGACTGGATGTCGAACGAGACATGCTTGAGTGCAGGACGAGGAACAAACTCCTCCACAGGACCTACAGGCCCCGATTGCTGCTCAGAGGCCCTTGCCGTATCAGCTAATAATGAAGAGTTCTTCACCTCAATCTGGCTGTTCTTATTGCCTTTACCGTTACTATTACCAAAAGAAATAGCAGCAATTGATTTCGAAGCATTACCAATTAAACCGTTCTTATTTCCTTTACCGTTATTGCCCACAAGGCCAAGCAACACTTCAGGAACATCGCGCTTGTACGTAAACGTCACATCTCGCAAAGTAATCCGACCCTGACTTTCAGCGGGTACAAGAACATAAGCATTTGGCGCATCTTGAATGTCAATTGTCATATCCAAGTACTCAAATATGCGATCGAAGAGGGCCAACGCTCCCTGAATATCTACTTGAACGGAGAGTAACTGCCCTATTGGAAAGAAAAGCCTGCTCTGTAGCGTAGTAAATGCTACGATTGTTCCAAAGGTCATAAATGGATCATTTTTGCTAATAATCTGCCAACCAGCAATTAAATAGACTATCGCAGGAGTAACTGAGAAGAATATATTAATGAACATAAAGAACCAGCGCCCAATCATCTGCTGGCGTATCTCCAAGTCCGTAAGATGCTGATTTTCCCGCTCGAATAGTCTCTGGGCATACTTTTGCCGTCCAAAGGTCTTCATCAACAGGATACCACTGACCGAGAGCGTCTCCTGCATCATCGCTGTCAGTGACGCCATACTCTGCTGCGTTTCCCTACTAACAATACGTCGCACATTGCCAACCTTGGTAGTAATCCACACAAAGATTGGCAGCAGCGCGAGTGAAACCAGTGTAAGTAAGGGACTCAGAACCAACATAGCAATAATGGTGCTAGCAACTGTTGCAACATTAGACACAATGCCAGCAGCAGTATTAGTCACTACACCCTGCACACCATTAACATCATTGGATAACCGCGACTGAATCTCACCAGTACGTGTTCCCGTGAAGAAGCGTAGTGACATACTCTGCAAATGGGTGTACAGCCGATTGCGGAAGTCGCGCATGACATTCTGTCCAATGGTGTTATTCAGATAGTTCTGCCAGACTCCGATCAGACCCGATACAATGGGGACCACAATCATGATAGCGACATCTATGAGCAGACTATTGAAATTCTTTTTGGTAATAGCATCATCAAAAACGCGTTGGATCATCAGTGGGTTAATCACACCTAAACCAGTTGTGAGCAGTATTACCAATATGACCAGCATAACCTGAAATGTATACGGATTAAATGCCTGAGCTACCCGTCTGAGCGTACGAGCATCAGTTTGACGTCCCCGTTTACGCTGCTCCTCTAAATAAGTAGCCATGCTGCTACGCCGCCCGCCCCCCATACCCATACCGTGAAATCCCATTCCCATTGTGAAGACTCCTTGAAGAAATACCAGAAATAACACACATCGAAAGATAAAATCACCCACTTATTATAACGTCCTAACTCAACAAACATGGTCACAAGAAGACGAGTACGCCATTCTCATCAAGTCATAGCTCATGAAAATATTGCCACTATTTGAGAGGGAACTAGACAACTCGAAAAGTCCCATTATCAAGCCATTTGCTATTGCATTTGCAAAACATTTGTACTATACTCAGTAGAAAGCACACATCTAAATATACATATCATAAAGCCAGATGATTTAGCGAGTGTGCAAATAACCCATCGTAGTCCCAAACGACACATAGACAACACAAGTAGTAGAGAGGATAATTCAGGGATTGTCAAAAAATAAGCGAAAGCCCATAAAGAACTCAAATGAGCACTTGCGTATGCAGTATAAGCTACATCCTCTTCTCGCAGAGGATCCAGATATCCGAAGCGTGATCGCCGAGGAAACTGCTAAGAGAGTCGCCAAAGGAGTCGCTGAAGGAGTCGCCAAAGAACTTGCCGAGGCTGAGACCAAGATTGAGGCTAGGGGAATCATCAAGGGCCTACAAGAAGGGATTATAGACCTCATCAATGATCGCTTCTCCACTCCAGTCGTCAGGCGAGCGAAACAAGCTATCGCGCCATCTCAAGATATCGAGCAGTTGAAGAAGCTAATTCCCCAAATAGCTCGAGCAGCAGATGAAGAAGAAGTCTATACCTTGCTCAATCAGTATTTCCCTGTTCAGGATGAGGCAACCAAGGGTGAGATCAAGGGGATACAACTATCGATCTTAGATATCGTGAGTGCTCGCTTCTCACCTCAAGTTCAAGCCCAGGTTCAACAAGCTATTGCTCCTATCCAAGATGTCGCACTATTGAGAAAGTTCCTCCGCCAACTGGCTTGCCTATCAGATGAACGAGAAATTTCTGCTCTCGTAGAGCAATGTTTCCCAATTCAGTGAGGCTGTGAATAACAGTCTATCCGTCATCTAATGCGGTTCACAACAGCATCGTTGCGAACCGCACTAATCTCGTTAAAAATAACAAGCAGCTAGCAAAGAGCTGACGACCTTCACCAGTAATGTATCCAGATGGAAATATCCAGCGTCTTTCAATTAGAGCCCTGAGAAAAAACTACTAGCACATACCCAAGCAGGCCACTCATTTCCCTTTTTTAGCACAGCAATGATATAATCAACTTATAGAACGTTGTCGTGTTTAGTAGCGCATGGGCCGGGCTATTAGGAGGGAGCCACGGTTGACGAGGAGGAGGCCGTTCGGATCAGTCAGCGGGGAGCCTCCAGGGTTGCTCACACCCCTAAGAAGAAAGTGAACAAAACCCGACGGTAACGACGGAATAAAGCACTTTCGGTGATATATAATACAACTTTTGTATTATAAAAAAGAAAGGTACCCGACCACATGTGCGGTATTATTGGTTACGTCGGTTCAGAAGGGACCGATGTCAGCTCCCTATTACTTGATGGCCTAGCAAAACTCGAGTATCGAGGTTACGATTTAGCTGGTATAGCTGTTCTCGATGGTACAGGCAAGATCGAAGTTCGTCGGCGGGCAGGCAAAATTGCAAATTTAGTAGCGACGGTTGAAAATGGTGAGCGTCCCGGTCTGAGCACGTTGGGTATCGGTCATACACGCTGGGCCACGCATGGTCGCCCCAGCAATGAGAATGCCCACCCCCACCCCGATTGCACAGGTAGTCTGACTGTCGTCCACAACGGCATTATCGAAAACTATGCCGAATTGCGCGAAGAATTACAAAAGATCGGTCATACATTCCGCTCTGAGACCGATAGCGAAGTGCTTGCTCATCTTATCGAGCACACCTATTTCGGAGAGGCCGAGCATAACCTCACCGAAGCTGTCCGGCTTGCCCTGCAACGCATTGTTGGGTCCTACGCCATTGGCGTGGTGAGCCGTGAACACCCCGATGTATTAGTAGGGGCTCGTTGCGCGGGTCCGCTTATTGCAGGTCTGGGTGAACATGAGCAATTTCTGGCCTCGGACATCCCCGCTATCCTCAAGCATACACGCCGCGTGGTTATCCTGGAAGATGGTGAAATCATCACTTTGCAACCGCAAGGAATCAGAATTATCAACTTGGATGGAGTGACCATCCAGCGTGAGCCACTCACCATTGATTGGGATGCCGAAGCCGCTGAAAAGAATGGCTATCCGCATTTTGTGCTTAAAGAGATCTACGAGCAGCCAGAGGCACTCCATCGGGCACTCCTGGGCCGTATCCGTAATGAGAAACTGTTTTTGCCAGAGATGGAACGCATGCGACAAGCTGGCCTGCTAGATAATATACAACGCATTGTCATTATTGCCTGCGGCACCTCATATCATGCAAGTTTACTTGCTAAATATACTATTGAGCGATGGGCGCGTATCCCAGTAGAAGCCATTACCGCCGCTGAATTCCGCTACTGTGACCCCATTGTGGGACCAGAGACGCTCTGCATCGCCGTTACGCAATCGGGCGAGACGGCTGATACACTGGTCGGCATTCGTCAGGCACGCGAACGAGGTGCAGCGGTCATCTCCATTACCAACATCGTTGCCAGCGCAATCACACGCCTTTCCGATGCCGTGCTCTATCTACAAGCAGGCCCAGAGATCGGCGTTGTTGCCACCAAGACTTTTGTCAGTTCGGTGGCTGTCCTCTATATGCTAGGCCTATATCTCGGAAAGTTGCGAGGACGCATTAACGAGGAACAAATGCGCATCTATCTGCAAGCCATAGAACAATTGCCTGGAGAGATTCTGGAGATTCTCGCTCAGGCAGCAAGTCCTGATGATGCGATTGAGCCACTAGCTAAACGCATGGCACAACTGCACAGCATCCTGTTCATCGGGCGTGGCGTTGGCTATCCTACCGCGCTGGAGGGAGCTCTCAAGCTCAAAGAGATTTCCTACATTCATGCGGAAGGCTTCCCAGCAGGTGAACTCAAACACGGCTCAATTGCCTTACTAGACGCCAACATGCCGTTGGTCGGTATCGCAACAGCCTCACACGTCTACGAGAAGGTTGTCAGCAATATCCAAGAGGTGCGTGCACGCGATGCCCACGTGATTGTCGTTGCAACCGAGGGAGACGAGAAGATTTGCCAGCACGCCGACGATATTCTCTACGTTCCCAACACGCTGGAGGAGTTGAGTCCTCTGCTAGCTATCATTCCTTTGCAACTGTTCGCTTATCATGTAGCCGTTGCTCGCGGCTGTGACGTGGACCAGCCAAGAAATCTGGCCAAGTCAGTGACAGTGGAGTAGGGCATCCTTGCCCTACTTTTCCGCACTACCAACATGCTTGATAAACAAAACCATCTCATAAGTCGGCAACGACGAGTCAGTAATAAAATTCTTTGCTATAGTCATCGAGTCGATGCTGTAATCTTTGGGCAATTTCTCGACTACACTTCTAACCTCAGGTGTTCCCATAATCATATAATACGCATCTTGCATATTTTTATATTGTTCTAGATCTTCCTTTTTTTGATTAATACTTAATGTGTGCTCTTTCATCATCATTTCAACTTCTTGCATAAGCATATCTTTTATATTATCCTGCGCTTCTTTCAAAAATTGAACATGATCAATATTTTCTTGTAGTGATAAATCTTTTTGCAAGATCACAATAAATTCTGACATTTGCAATTCATCTAAATTTTGCAAAAATAGAGTATGGTTTAATTTTATCTCTCTTTGTGACTTTTGTAATTCTTGCAATTCCAACATCTTTTGTTCAAATTTATATTTTTCCAATTTATATAGATTTTGACCATATTTTATCGTATTTAGACCTTCACAAACATCTGCACATGTAAAAAAGCTATCGCTATCTTTCACATGCCATGCGATCACTCCTTCATTGGATTCATCTTTGAAGATATACGGTAATGCAGACAGTGACTGGTTTTCAAGATATTTATGTGATTCATTATTAAATAAGAATATTGTTAGGTTATCTGTGGGAAATACACTACTGTTTAGATTATGTCCTTCCATCCTTACTCTCTCACACGTCTGTCCTCTCGCAACTAAAAACGGTTTACGCCATTCTGCTGGCACATCGGACACACTAGAATTAAAGTTGATCGCTAAAAACTGCTCTCTCTCTCCTCCGGAGACGATGAAAAGTAGGCCTGTTTCCTCATCTCTTTCGATGATACCTTGGTCATGCAGTGCTTTTAGGAATTCCCCCCTAAAAAGCCGTTCTTGTGGTGTAGGTTCTCCAGCATCGCCTATACGAACTCTTGCTCTTACATCTCTCTCCACATACGAAGAGCCAGATTGTCTGCTACTATCAAGAGCGAACTGATGGCTCCCAAACGACTGGGCATCTCGAAATTTGAGGTTTCTTGTCCTATTCTCCGCCCTAAGGCTAGCTCGCGCTACAAATGCTTGTCGGCTCTCGGGAGAAGCAACCTTTAGGGAATCTCTAGAATGCTTACTAAGGCCATAGAGATACCTCGTGTCCCCTAGCTTGGGTGCTGGTCCAGATAGTTTTGCTTGTATGTCTGATTTGAATAACCTGCTTTCCATAATTTTCCTCCCTGTTTTCTCTTTGAATAGTACTCATTGCTTCATAATATCCTATTCTATTTACTATCCGCCGCTACTCAAATTGATAGATGGAATAGGTTATTTCGGATAGACTCTCAGTACCCAAAACTGCTGTCTTCTTGCTAAGAATACCCAATACGAGAGGTTTTTACCAGGACAACTAGAGGACAACTTGAAGGGAAATGGGAACCAATGTGCGATCAGATGGGCAACTATTCTTGCATTGGTGAAGAATGCTCTATCCTTTTAGGCAACAATAGACTATAATGTCCATAATGGTATCATGCAGAAGAAAACCTGTAAACTTTCTACCGAACTCAATAGCAAAGGCATGTGGGTGGAGAAAAACATGAGTGGTGAATAGGTTCTCATCGGCCAAAGGCGAGAAACTAGAAGATCTTTTGAGCAGGAGGCAATCATGAACAATCCTTTTCCAAGTAACTCCAATTTGACATACGAGCCTCTGATTGGCGGTCTAGGATATAGAATGCTTTCTTCAATAGAAATGCAGAGTCCCTCCATTACATTGGACAGTTCGTTATGGGAAGAGATACAAGCACACTCAACATATGAAAAGTCTCTTACCGCACCACAAAATAGTTCTAATAGAAATGAGTCATATCAAGGCACCACTCTATCCCCAGAAAACCAAGCCTTAATTCAACTCCTAAGATCTTGGCGAGAAAGTGATGATGAAGAGCGAATAGAGACATGGGAATACCTAAAACATGCGCTAGATGAACGCTGGTAAGAATACTACTTATGGCTTTTGACAAATTAGTGCGGCCATGATTGTACAAAGAGTTGCCAGATTAAAAAGTCAAAGACCATAAGTACAACCACTCACCCAATCTCTTCCTCTCTCACGCTCTCTTTGCTATACTCTGACTTAGGCAATTAGCCTTTATCTTCTACCAACGCACCTTCGCACTCAAAACTAATCCTACCATCCTAATTATATTTGAAGAGGGACCTTTAGATGCCAGCTAACACAACCGACATAGAGAAGAGACTATGGGAGATAGCAGATGGCCTAAGAGCCAATTCAGGATTAAAATCCTCTGAATATTCAGAACCTGTATTAGGTCTTATTTTTCTACGTTTTGCCGATGAACGCTTCAAAAAAGTCACCGAGGAAATCCTAGCTCAGAAGCCAGAGGGATACCGAGATCGAAGATGATGACTACCTAGAGCGTGGTGCTCTTCTACTCCCCCAAAATACACGCTTCAAAGAGCTACTCACACTGCCAGAAAATACAAACATGAGCAAGGCAATCAACGATGCCATGACCGCCATCGAGGAAAAGAATGAAGACATCAATGGCGCACTTCCCAAAAGTTATACTCGGCTCAGCACTAGTAACATATTTGCGCTACTTAGGGCACTTGACACTTCTTTCGATATTGAAGGCGATGTTTTCGGCAAGATCTACGAATATTTTCTGGGCAAATTCGCTATGGCCGAGGGCCAGCGCGGCGGTCAATTCTTCACACCAACATCCCTCGTCCAACTCATTGTAGAGATTATCGAACCATTTGAAGGCCGTATTTTTGATCCTGCTTGTGGTTCAGGTGGGATGTTTGTCCAAAGTGCACGTTTTGTACGTAATCATCAACGCAAACCAGAGGAGGATGTTTCTATCTGGGGTCAGGAGATCATGGAGGAAACAGTACATCTCTGTCGCATGAATTTGGTAGTTAATGGTCTCACAGGCAAAATTGCTCCCACCAATAGCTATTATGGTGAACTCCATGATCTGTGGGGACAGTTTGATTTCGTGATGGCAAATCCTCCCTTCAATGTAAGTGGAGTAGATAAAGCAATACTTGGCGGGGATAAAAATAAAAGACGCTATCCCTTCGGTTTACCAAGAACAGACAATGGAAACTACCTCTGGGTGCAAATGTTTTATAGTGCCCTCAATAGCAAGGGGCGAGCAGGCTTTGTGATGGCCAACTCTGCCAGCGATGCTCGCAACTCAGAGCTAGATATTCGTCGCCAACTGCTCCAGAAAAAAGTTGTTGACGTTATGATTTCCATCAGTTCCAACTTTTTCTACACTGTGACCCTGCCCTGTACGCTCTGGTTCTTCGACAAGGGCAAAATTGGGACATCACGAGAGGATACAGTCCTCTTTATCGATGCACGCCACATTTACCACCAAGTTGATCGTGCTCACCGCAACTTCACACCCGAACAAATCGAGTTTATCGCCAATATTGTACGACTCTACCGTGGAGAAGCTCTTGAAACTATTAACGGCAGTCAAGCTAGAATACAAGAGACCTTTATTGAAGGCAACTATGCTGATGTGCCAGGACTCTGTAAAGTAGCGACACTAGAACAAATCGAAGCACAGGGCTGGAGCCTCAACCCTGGACGCTATGTGGGAGTAGCAGAGCGAGGGATTGAAGACTTCGATTTTAAGGAGAAGCTTGAGAAACTATATGAAGAGCTGGAGGAGCTTAATGTAGAAGCTCATGAACTTGAGAATCTAATTTCAGAAAATACTGTTAAGCTATTAGGAGATCTTTAATTTATGAAAATCTGGTATTCGTGTACTATTTATGACTTGATAGTAAAAGGTGAGGCTGAGTTAAAGACAGGTCCTTTTGGTACTCAACTACATGCTAGTGACTATGTAGAAACTGGTACTCCTGTTATTAATGTTCGCAATATCGGTTTTGGAAATATAAAACATGCAAATATAGAATTCATTTCAGAAGAAACTGTACAAAGACTTCACTCCCATCTTCTAAAGGTAGGAGACATAGTGTTTGGACGCAAGGGTGCTGTTGAACGACATGTCCTAATAACACAGAAATATGCAAGATGGTTTCAAGGCTCAGATTGTTTACGACTTCGGCTAAAAAGTCCACGCATAGATCCAAGATTTATTTCATACTACTTTCAAACAGAGCATCATAAACAATGGATGATAAACCAATGTTCACATGGCTCAACAATGGCTTCACTAAATCAGGACATTATAAGCCGTATCCCTCTATATCTCCCTCCCCTACCCACCCAACGCAAAATCGCCGCCATCCTCTCAGCTTACGACGATCTAATCGAGAACAACACACGCCGCATCGCCATCCTAGAAGAGATGGCACAATCACTCTATCGGGAATGGTTTGTGCACTTCCGCTACCCGGGACATGAAAAGAATAATATGGTAGAGTCAGAGTTGGGAATGATACCGGAAGGGTGGGAGGCAACAAAACTATCACACCTAGTAAGCACACAGTACGGTTATACAGAATCCGCTAGTGAGGTCCCTGTTGGACCTAAATATCTGCGTGGTATGGATATAAACAAAACATCCTATATTCAATGGGACTTAGTTCCTTATTGTCCAATAAGTGAAAGTGATTACCCAAAGTACAAGCTGGCTTCAGGAGATATAGTGGTAATACGTATGGCTGATCCTGGAAAAATAGGAATCATAGAGAAAGAGATAGATGCAGTTTTCGCATCTTATCTTATCCGTTTACAAATAATAGGAGCATCTATATCTCCTTATTACCTTTTTTATTTTCTCAATTCTGAAAGATATCATAATTATATCACAGGAGCAAGTACAGGGACAACGCGAAAGAGTGCAAGTGCTGGGGTGATTACAGATATCAGTTTGGTGATACCTCCTTCTGACATTGTGGAAAGATTTGAACAAAATATCTATCTCCTTAGAAAAATGTTAAATAACCTTCTCGAAAGAAATGCGAAATCTTCGCCAAACACGCGACCTCCTACTCCCCAAACTCATCTCAGGTAAGATTGATGTTGAAGCCTTAGACATCGGAATACCAGACATCATAGCGCGAGAACAACAAGTGGCCACAATTACAGAACGTCCAGAGCCAATCGATGCAACCCAGCTAGCTTTACCGTTATCGTGATCACTGTCATGCTCTGCTAGCAGTACAAATGCGAGATAGAGACTCTCGTATCTCTTTATGATGACACAGCATTACTAGTGATAGTACCTTTTGCTGCTATCACCGCTTCTTTGTTGCTAGTTGTATAACGATAAGGTAGACTTTAGACAGGAGGCGTTTCTCGCCTTTTGCGGAAGGACAAACATATGCCAAGGTTGCCGATACGCTTCATTCTGTTTTTCAGTTCGTACTTTCCGCTTATGTCCATCTTCAGCATTTTCCTATGGAAGAAACATTTACACTCAGCTCTGGGTATTCTTGGTTTTGGCATTTTCTGTCTACTAGTTATGTTTTTGTACTTCTTCAGACAGCTACGTCGAGGAGGAGTTTCACAGACCAAGATCACAGAAGTGGAGAGACGCGACGAAAATGTGATGGCATATATCGCTAGCTATCTCATTCCGTTTGTGACTTTTCCTCTGGATAGTCTTGAGCAAACACTAGCCCTATCGGTCTTTGTTGGAGTATTGCTCATTGTTTACATCAACTCTAATATGGTCTACATCAACCCAATGTTGAACCTAGTAGGTTACCATCTCTATGAAATTACCATAGAGACTGACAAAATGTCGCGCTATCTCATTACATGCCAGTCGGTTAGACCAGGGCAAACGCTTTACTTTGTGGAGATTGGCAACAATATTTGTTTAGAAAAGAAGGTGAAGATCACATGACAGTAGCCACAATCGAAAATAGCAATAGGATCCAGGATATTTTCACACTGGATGTCAGTGCTTGCACCATTGAAGTTTGTCTTGCTTCTGTCCGACCTAATGAAGCAAGACCAGAGTTTAAGCGCTTTCGCCTCAACCAACCTACAAAAGAAACTTTTCGGGAAATAGTAAAACCTATTCTTTTGAAAGGCAACAAAGATGCGCAAAGTCACAATTTGAAGATCTTAGAATTCGATGTCTCCAGCAAACCAGACAGCCATGAAATCGAGTATGTTGATCTTACTAAAAAGCCATATGACAAGATTGCAGAACAGATACAGCCGTTGGCTATGATTCACGGATTGGATTCTTTCAAAGATGAAGATTCTTTCATCAAAGACATGCGTTTTTATGTGATCATACTCCAACCCCCTCAAGGTCAACCCATCTACTTCTATCGTCGCTACACGTCAAAAAAGATGTTGCGCGAAGCTGTGCGGTTCGCAATTATGCGCAACATCTTAGGCAATACAGATGAGTATGAAGAGGTTAAGATACCTGTCTTTCTCTTTGATGAGGAGATTGATTGCATTAGTCATGGTAATGACCTCTTCATCTTCTCAAAGGCACATTTTTACTATATGTTCCGTATATTAGACCAACTTATCGAATCAGCCCAAGAGACGTTGGATCTCATTCAGCAACACTTACCTATTGATAACTTTGACCACTTCGCTCGCATGTGCAAGAAAGATAAGCGAAAAATGGACAAACTTATCAGCATTGCCAGACAGCCCTATCTGAATAAAGTCACCATTGCAGATATGGAATTTGTCATCAAGGAATATAATCTGTATATCTTAGTCGTTGAGATTAATGGCAAAAAAATGCTACAGCTTGATCCTTACCATCCCTGGGATATCCTTAAACTGCTTAATGACGACTATCTTAAATCTATCATGACTGGTCAAAATTATGCAGTTGATGGAAAACGTGTTGCCTAACTCTGGATAACCCAAAGCGACTGCTTCCAAAGATAGATGGAAGGGAGTATATAAAGACAATCAGAGCACATAGTAGTAGCTTACTCGGCTTAGAAAGTACGTAAACTCATGGATGAATATAGCGAATTGAGTCTGATTGAGGAATTTGCCATCGAACTCTTCACCAGCCTTGGCTATACACACGAAAATGCCCTTTATGACAAGACTGGCCCACACAGCTTTTTAGGCCGCCAAAACGAAAGCGAGGTGGTCCTAGTCAAGTACCTACGACCAGCATTAGAACGCCTCAATAAAGAGATATTATCTTCATTGCCTGAGCAAGCAGATGATATCCTCGATCAGGCAATAGAAGAGCTTAAGCGAGACCGTAGTGACCGTCCATTGGCTCAAGCCAATCGCGAAGTTTATCAGTTACTAAAACATGGAATAGATATCATCCTGCCTGAGCCGAATAAACACGATAAAGGACAGCAGATAACCCTCAAATATATAGAGTGGGATACTCCTGAACAGAATGACTACCTGCTAGTCTCTCAGCTGCGCATTCGTTATGACATCTACAAGCGACGAACCGACCTGCTAGGCTATATTAATGGTATCCCACTGATCTTCATCGAACTCAAAGCTATCCATGAACGCCTTGAGCATGCCTACAACAACAACCTAAAAGACTACAAGAAACATATTCCCCAGCTTTTCTGGTACAATGCCTTTATCATTCTCTCAAATGGCCGTGAAAGCAGAATTGGCAGCCTCACCTCTGGCTGGGAGCACTTCTCTGAATGGAAAAGAATAGACCGAGAAGATGAACCGCCGCATGCTTCCTTGGAAACCATTATACGCGGCACATGTGAACCAAAGCATCTTCTAGATATCATAGAAAACTTCATCCTCTTCAGTGATGAAAGTGAAGGATTGAGAAAAATCATAGCTAGGAACCATCAATACTTGGGTGTCAATAATGCCATCAAAGCACTGCAAAATCGAACAGAGAACGATGACAGGCTTGGTGTCTTCTGGCATACCCAAGGGAGTGGCAAAAGCTACTCTATAATCTTCTTTGTAGAAAAAGTACATTACAAATTACAAGGTGACTGGACTTTTGTGATTGTTACTGACCGTGAAGACCTAGATAAGCAAATATACCAGACCTTCAAAAATGCGCAGGCAACAACTGAGAAAGAAATCCATGCGAGAGGTGGTAAACATTTAAAGAAACTTTTGTCAGAAAATCATCGTACTATATTCACCACTATTCAGAAATTCCATCTACGCAACTTAAATAATGCCAAGAAACCGAAGCAACAAAAGGCAAACGAACAGATTAGCTATCCCAAACTCTCTGATCGTTCAAACATCGTTGTTATCTCAGATGAAGCTCATCGCTCTCAATATGCAACTCTTGCTAGAAATATGCGCAATGCTCTCCCTAATGCAGCATTTATTGGCTTCACAGGAACACCTCTCATCAAAGGTAAGGAAGAAGAAGAAACCCGTAAAAAGTTTGGCGATTATATCAGCAAATACAACTTTGGACATTCCGTTGAAGATGGCACAACAATTCCTCTCTACTATGAGAACCGCAGTCCCCAATTACAAGTCATTAATAGTAACCTCAATGAACAGATTAGTGATGAACTCGAGAAAGCACAAGCAGATGAGAATGATGAAGAGAGCCTCCAAAAACACTTTCCTCAGATCTATAATATCATCACATCTGAACCACGCTTGGAGAGCATAGCCAAAGATATAGTCGCACATTTCATGCGCAGAGGGTATCGGGGTAAAGCAATGGTCGTCTCCATCGACAAAATTACAGCCGTAAAGATGTATGATAAAGTACATAAGTATTGGCATAACGAAATTGACAGGCTGAAGGAGCAGCTACAGAGCATTGATGAGAATGATGAAGCAAAAGAAGATATGCGAACTAAACTCCTTCATGATATCAGATATATGCAAACAACTGACATGGCCGTTGTCATATCAGCAGAACAGAATGAAGATGAAAAATTCAGCAAACAAGGCTTGGACATTAAAAAGCATCGCGATCGTATGGAAAAAGATAAATTGGAAGAGAAGTTCAAATCATCAATGCATAACCTGCGTATCGTTTTCGTTTGCGCTATGTGGATGACAGGCTTTGACGTTCCTAGTCTCTCCACTGTCTACTTAGACAAGCCAATGCGTAACCATACCTTGATGCAGGCAATCGCTCGTGCTAATCGTGTTTTTCGTGATAAAGAGAATGGACTCAAGGTTAATGGATTAATTGTCGACTATCTGGGAATATTCAATGATCTACATCAGGCACTTGCTATCTACGCTTCCACACCAAAACATGACATGCTCAAACAAGGGGACATGCCTATTCAGAACAAACGTACCCTCTTGCCAAAATTGCAAAGTGCCATGCGAGAAGTTAAGCAATTCTGTGAGAAACAGGGTATTGATCTGCAAGCAATCTTAGCTGCACCTAAACTGGACTTGATCAATCTGCTCAAGGATGCAACTGACAAGATTGTTATTAATGATAAGACTCAAAGGCAATATATCATGCTAGTAGCTGCGGCTGACCGCTATTACAATGCGATACTTCCTGATGAAGAAGCCAGAGAAACCTATGAGAGACAGCACGCCCTACTCATCGAAATTGCACGCATTATACACTCGCTTAAACCACCAACATATGTATCTCATTTGATGGGAAATATCACAGATTTAATCAATGCCTCCATAACTGTTAAAAACTATGTCGTTCGTAAAGTTGTTGAGTCCAGTAGTCAGTACATTCTACCAGAGCGTATTGATCTGAGCAAAATAGACTATCAGGCGCTAGCAGAAGACTTTAAAACGGGGCATCAAGCCATGAAGTCTGAACAACTACGTGGCAGAATAGCTAGCCAGATCCAGTATATGTTAGCACGCAACAAAAAGCGTATTGATTATCAGGAAGAATTTGAGGCTATGGTTGATGAGTATAACCAAGGAAGCGCTAACCTCGAGATCCACTATTATAAGCTACTACAATTTATGAAGAAATTACATGAAGAGGAAGAACGCCATATCAGGGAAGGTTTGACAGAGGAAGAACTTGCTCTCTATGATATTATCATCTTACCAGACATTCAGCTTACGATAGATGAAAAAGACCGTATCAAAGGGATAGTCCGCGACTTGCTGGCAACCTTAAAACGCGATAAATTACGTTTTGATTGGGATACAAAGCAAACAGCTAAAGCTCAAATTCGTAAGGTCATCAAAGAAGCATTAAAAAAAATGCCCAATGCATATCTTCAGGAGCTGAATACTTTACATGATAAAATCTGTGAGCATATCTCCACTACCTATAACGGCATAGGAAAAAGCATTTATGATGAAGCAGGATGATATGCTTTTTAGAAATTGCTTCTTGCTCAGTCACACTTTCTTCTCAGACTGCATCTGCGATCTCTGAGCAGCAACAACCCTCTTATCTAAACCTGCGGTTATCTGCTTTATATCATCCACTTCACTTTTAGCATAATTAATATCCCTTAATATCCTCTCCACCTTCTCGCCTAGCTCCTTCTTTGCCTTCTCTAATTTCTTCTCATACTCACCAGTAATCTTCCCCGTCCTTTCCTCAATATTATGCCAAGTTGCAATTACAATAAAAGCGCCAATAACAGACAAAGCAGCTATTACAATAGTAAGTGTAACCTCCAGGACAGATAGGGTATCAAATCCCCGAGGAATTGGATTAGCATAAAAACCCAATACAACGCCAATAGGCACCCCACAGGAAACTAATAGCAAACCCATGACGACCTTTCTAAAGCACATAGCATTTCTCAAAATTCTTTTCTTTTCTAGTCAAACGCACACAACGTACTTAAAGAGTGATTACATATACAGTATATACTCTGCATCATAGAGCGCCGCCCAGCTATTCTTGAATAAGATTGAGTTGAGATGCCATTGAGATTGCCAAAAATAATCGGAGACTGCACAGAGGACAGAAGAGAGGCTTGATGTGAGCGACGCGGGATACATGAAGAGAGCTAATCTTCAAGGAACACCATTCCTATTGAGTAGAGTAGATACACTCGCTCACATCAACTACTTTAATGATACCCGATCAGAAGCCTCTTTTACAAGGGGCAAATGGTGCGCCCGTTGGAATAGGATAATTCTATGCCAAAATATGAACCCTACCCAGACGCCTCCACTGGTCTGTAGAAATAATACATGGCATGGCCTGCAAGAGCCCAGTCACAAGAGGGACTCACCTTAGTTGCTTTGAGAGGGCCAGCTTAAGCAATGGTGAGACTAATTGGAATGCTTTTGAACGTGAACACGATGCAATCACGCTCGCTTGCTCTTGAATAAGCTCTGGATCTTCCTCTGCAAACTCACAGACGAGCAAATATCCTGCAGCCCAACCATTTTGATGGACCTCGTTGAAGTCTGCGTTGGTCTCTAAAGCAATATCCTGAGCATACTGCCTAGCATACTGAGTTACCTCATCTTCGCTAACAAATACAGGATAATCGAGATAACCTGTGTAAGCCCCTTCCATGGCAGCATCAAATAGTAGCTTGTCATTGTCTAAAAACATGAAGGAAGTATAACACAAGAAAAAAACATCTTGGTTCCCGATTACCAGACACCTAGTACTTTTGCGTTCCCGCCAACTCTCAAAAATTGTCCCTCTTTCCCCCTAGCGTGCCGCGGAAACTTCCCCTATACTGTTGCCTATGAACCATAGACCTCCAAGGCCATCACAATTTCTTAAAAGCTCCACGTATCGGGTAACAAGAGACGCGGCGCCGAGAAAAGGAGACGGATGGCCCTGGAATTCCATATACTCAATGATACACCACTAAACGCTCAAAAGAAAGACCGTTATCCGAAACTTAGACATTTATAGACATTGTCTCTATCCGATGTTCGGTTCCTAATTCAACGAGAGTAGTTTCACTTGAGCTTTCACCCGAGCCAGGGCTTCTCTCTCCAAAGGCGTGACTTCCCGTGTAACTCACGGTAGATGCACTTGGCATAGCGGTATCATACCACAAGCATACAATTCTGCCAAGTAGGATAGCTGCCTACAAAAGTCTATAGATGTCTATGAAATTGGAAACTAGATTTAGCCCCCATGATTCCGCCTTCACAGACAAGCTAGAGACTCACCTAGCAACCTGTGAGAACTCAATAATGGGGGAGCAAAGAGGAAAGAGCAAGCAAACAGCGCAACTCATGTAGCTACGGGGATAGCTAACTAGACATCTATTCTTTGCTTAATTCAGCCAAGACTTGCCCTATAGCCATCGGCAGGCGTTCCTCAAAGCCACGTGGAGCCACCCTCTGCATCTCAGCAGCAACTCTTGTCAGAATTGTCTCACGGTCCCAGCCATCTGCCATGGCATTGCCAACGTGAGTTCTCAGAATTATGAACCAGTTACGTAAGTTTGCCAGCTCACCCGCAGTTTGCACGGGACCATGACCAGGAATCACATGCTCCGCTCCCAGCTGCTCAAGACATTCTAAAGCCTGAATCCAGTTCGCAACGTTAGAACCCGGAGGCGTGACAGGCACTATTGTGTTGAAGAGCAGGTCACCTGCAAACAATGTACGCAATTGGGGAAGCCAAGCAACACTATCACTTGGGCTATGTGCGCTACCCAGGTACAGAAGCTGTATCTCAAGGTCACCTAGCGACACCATCATCTCGTCCTCGAAAGTGACGGTAGGCGGAGTAATCACCACATCACCTAAGAGTTGAGCCATCCGCGGATTTTGCTTCCACTTGGCAAGTGTCTGGTCGCCAGAGGCAATGAGATCTTCCCGTACTCCTTCATGCGCGATAATAGGACCATCAGTAAACACCACATTACCATAGACGTGATCCCCGTGTGGATGCGTGTTAAAGAGAGACAGCGATCCTTGTTGGCAATACTCTTTTGCAGCTGCATGTAAGGGAGTAGCCTCGGCGACGCTGACTCCTGAATCAACGACGAGGACATTCTCACTACTAGTAATGATGCCACGGTTACACATGCCACCTAGAGCGACTAGCACTCCTGGCACCACTTCTTGTAAGCTAAATTCAGACATAAATCTCCTTTTATCAACGAAAAACGCAGATACCTTCAAGGATTCTCAAAAAGAACGAACCTGCATCAGAAACCTCCTGCATGTTGAAACTTCGCAATCTGCTGTAGAATTTGATCAGCATAATTGCTACTATGAGGGGTCGGGTCAGGTTGCACTACGAATGCAGACGGAGAAGAAGATATGCTCCCTTGTGGTGTCGACATTACTGTAGGATCTGCCACAGGTCGCGCTATCAGCTTGATATTAACGGGCGACATAATAAATTTTGTCTTTGTAGCTGCTTTCCGTACGTTGGAAGATTGGATTACTCCCGAGGCGCGAGAAGCCAGCCATATGTCAGAAACTACACCTCCTATCAGAACAAACACAGTAGAAACAAGCACGAGCCAGAGGATTGATGCCTCTGTAACTCTAGCTTTGTTTGCACAAAGCCTACTAACTATACGTTTCCAATGCTCAAGCAGGTGCATTCCTTGTTTCGAAAGAAGCAAGAGACCTCTTCTAGGAATAACTTGTACCGTACTTCTAGCGGTCGTCCGAAAGATTGATCCCTTGTATCCCCAGTAAGTTCCTTTATTCTGAGGAATCAAGACTTTGGCGAACCGCTGTAGACAGCTTCGCAAATAGTCTCTCAGTCGCCCTAGCCAGCGTGGCAGGATCTTTTCAAACAGATCTCTTCCCAGAGACATTTCAGAGAAGACCGCCATGCGCAGGAGGCGCACCACAGTCCATGAAAATTGCAGAGACTGGCTATTTTTAGAGGAATAATCTTTCTGAATGTCTTCAAACGAGATTTCTGTCAAGTCCTTTTCAAATGGATCTTTTAGCAGTCTCGTATCAAACTGCATCTGCTCCAAGTTCCTCTCAGGAGCATCACTTGTCAGATTCATCACCAGTGAATTTCCTGTGCCCGTCTCAAATGTAGTATCTGCTGGCAGGCCTGTCTCAAATTGAATTTCTTCCAGGTTCTTTTCAGGGGCATCACTTGTCAAATTCATCACCAGTGAATTTCCTGTGCTCGTCTCAAATGTAGTATCTGCTGGCAGGCCTGTCTCAAATTGAATTTCTTCCAGGTTCTTTTCAGGAGCATCACTTGTCAAATTCATCACCAGTAAATTTCCTGTGCTCGTCTCAAATGTAGTATCTGCTGGCAGGCCTGTCTCAAATTGAATTTCTTCCAGGTTCTTTTCAGGAGCATCACTTTGTATCATTTTCACAGCTCCTGTTATGCCCTTTTCAAATGGATTTCCTGTCAAGCTTGTTCCATACGGGACGCCTACCATACTTATTTCATATGAATTACCCATTAAGCTCATACTAAATGAAATGTCTGATAAATTTGCACCAAATGGAGCACTTGCTAGAGTCCCTTCATACGAAATATCTGCCTGCTGCTCTTCATACGGAAAGCTTGCCACAGTAGGCTCAACGGGAGCATTGCTTACCACATTCTCAAGCGGCACCTCCAAACTTGCCGAGAAAGAATTGAGAGTAGAAAGAGCCAAAGGTTTGCTAATTGGCAATGGAGGTGAGAAGGCAGTATCTTCGAGAGCGAGAAGAAATGTAGAGATATCGGCATACCGTTCAGATGGATCCTTGGCCATAGCTTTGCATAGCGCTTTTTCAATCTGTTCTGGCACATCAGGAACAAGGTTAGAGAGTGGAACGGGAGCTTGGGCATAATGGCTAGCCCACATCATAGCATAGCTTTGAGCAGAAAAGGGCGTACATCCTGCAATCAACTCATACGCCAGACAAGCAAGGGCATATTGATCGCTCTGTTGACCAGCAGATCCAGCAAACTGCTCAGGGGCCATGTAGCACATAGTACGAGAGTCAGACTGATAACCGAGTACCGTTACGTCGAGGAAGCCCGCTAGGCGAAAGTCGGCTAGCAGAACTTCACCCTTCTCGTTAAGGAAAACATTTTCTGGTTTGACATTCTCGTGCAAATGCGCATGCTCATGAAAATAAGAAAGTGCTTGCCCTAGCTGCGAGATGATCTTTAATGCCTCTTGCAAGCTTAAACTTTGCGGAGAGATGCTATCCAAATACTGGCGTAATGAGCCACCAGGTAGATACTGACTTACTATATATGGCTGTCCTTGTTCTACCCCAAGATCGAGAATTGGAACAATGTGCGTATGCCTTAATTGTTTGATCCATTCTACTTGGTGAAGAAGACGTCCACTTTCCTGGCCCAGAGCCAAACATGTGGCATCAAATACTTTGAGCAGCACTTTGTGTGAAACATCTTTGACATGATGAGCAAGATAGACAGACCTTAAAGGTCTGCTACTAATTCGCTCAGTGATATAGTATTGATTAAAACGCTTCCGCATAGTTGGATCCTACCTAAGTGATCTTGATCTAGCATGATTAATTCAAACATATAGACAGAATAGCAAACAGCTACACAACCTCACAGGGGGAAACAGGGACAACTTTCTCAAGATCATAATTGCTCACCTCGGCCTCGGTAGTCTCATTTATTCCACTTTTTGCTGGCTGAGGCATTTGGACCTTCCTCAAGTCAGCACCACGTAAGCAACTTCTCTCCCTAATCAAAATAACGTATAAACAGCACAAGTACTAACCACATTAGAGAAATTGAGTACTTGTGGTACCAAAAGATGGGCTCTACAGCTGAAGTTTGGGGGATACTTGGATGCTTGACAGAGGCCCAACACTGATCATCACCGAGGCTCTATGCGTAGCCCTAAGCAGCCTCGGTCAAGAGACGGCTTGAACACCAGTTCGTTGACGCTTGACGTACAGCGAATAGTATGTTATAGTCAAGCTATGACGAATGATAAATCTCCACAGTACCGCGACAAACGCTTACAGCAGTTTGTTGATGGTCAAAGAGTGCGAGAATTTCAGTCATTCGAGAAACAACTTAAAAAAAGGTTAGCAGTGCTATGGAATGCGCGAAGCAAGGATGATTTACGCCTGTTTCCCAGCAATCACTTTGAAGCTCTAACTGGCAACCGAAAGGGGCAATTTAGTGTCCGCATTAACAAGCAATGGAGATTGTGCTTTGAGTGGTCGGAAAGCGAGAATCGCCCGTTTAATATTGAAGTCGTAGACTATCACTAGGAGCAAATACCATGCAAAAACGTCCAGTCTATCCTATTCATCCTGGCGAAATATTGGCTGACGAGCTGGCAGAACTGAATACAAGTCCAACAGAGTTAGCACGCGAACTCCATGTACCTGCTAACCGCATTTCACAGCTTATCGCAGGCAAAAGGTCAATGACTGCAGATACAGCACTACGTCTTGAGAAATGGTTAGGTGTGAGTGCTGCTTTCTGGATGGGGTTGCAAAATACATACGAGTTAGATATTGCTCGTGAAAAAGCAGATGAGACATTGCAAGCGATTAAGCCAATTCAGCCGTCCCTCCAAACCCTTTGAGTGAATATACAAAATAGGCCCGTCAGCAGAGATTGACTGGGCTTCTCATCCTCACGAATGAGCTTTCCTGCTTTCACTGGGGATTGCTTGTTGCATTGCACAGCCAAGTCTGACATCGCCTCCACAGGCCTGAATTCCCCTGAGCCCCAGGGTACTAGTCTGCTGATCGGTACCTACAATCATCTCGCTGTACGATGAGCTTTACGACCTTCATAGCATATCACAATGATATCCGCTCGCCAAATATCTCTACCGATATGGTACAATGGCGGTATGACAGATAGACACAAAACACCAGCTAAAACTATTCGATTAGACATAGCCGATTGGGAGGCTCTTGCACATATCAAAGAGCTGTATGGCTGTCCATCAGACACTGCAGCTATCAAACTAGCATTGCGCTTGGTTGCTAGGCAACCGTTTCATTGTGAGACGTTGTCTCACCCGCCTACGCGGCCCAACACTCCTCCCCAATAGGTAGGCCCCTTTATCCCCAAGGCTCTCGCCAGGGGTTTTACGGGCCGTTTAATAAGAAGAATCCGTTTTGAGGACATCTGGAATATGCATCAAAAAGAAGTGCTGGCAATCAATATCGCCACGGTGCGTGCTCAAATTGCCAAGGTAGCACAACAGGTAGGACGACGACCAGAAGAAATTTTACTAGTTGCCGTGTCGAAAACCCAACCGCTTGAGTCCATCAAATTGGCTTATGAACTTGGCATAACCCATTTCGGGGAAAACCGTGTACAGGAGGCATTACCCAAAATCGTTGCATGGAATCCCCCAGATGTACACTGGCACATGATCGGCCATTTGCAAACAAATAAAGCAAATAAGGTTGTAGGGCAGTTTTACTACATCCATAGCATTGATAGTCTGGATCTAGCAGAAAGGCTAAACCGCAGTATTGCTAGTTCCAATCTGGCTAGTTCCAACTTGGCCAGTCCCAACCTGACAGACGGTCAACGTCAACCAGTATTGCTCCAAGTCAATATCTCTGGTGAGACTAGCAAACAGGGCATCGAATCAAGTAGGGTGATATCCTTAGCACGCCAGATCGCGGCTTTGGAGCATCTAGAGATACAAGGGCTGATGACTCTAGCTCCACTGGTAGATAATCCAGAAAAGGCACGTCCAGTATTCCAGGCTTTGTATAAGTTGCGAAACAGGCTACAAAATGAAGTACCCGAGTGCTCATGGCATCATCTCTCTATGGGTATGACCGATGACTATCAAGTCGCAATTGAAGAAGGAGCTACTATTGTTCGCATTGGGCGAGCGATTTTTGGTGAGCGTATCAAGAAAGGAACCTTCCAATGAACGTTGGCAACCTATTGTTCAGTCGCCGCGTCCGGCAAAACCATGCCTTGGAGCATGCTACTATCACCATCCTTAGCGGAATGATGCCCAATCTGAGTGTCTCCGCTCGTTCCAGCGCTGATGGTTTTATTATCTTCGGCAATGTAGACCTCGGATTGCTCCGCCGGGCTATGGATGAGGCGCTGAAGAGACTCCAAGCTGGTGAAGCGGAACTTGCTATTCATCCAAACTGCGGCACCAACATCGCCGTCGGTCTCTCTCTCATAACCATGGGCACACTCTTCGGCCTCGCTTCTAACCAGCTACGCACACGGATTGCTACCGCTGCCGCCTCATCCCTGGCAGGTTTAGTGGCAGCTCGTCCTGTTGGACAATATCTCCAACGTCACCTTACGACCTTGCCCGATCTAACTGGCGTACGCATCACTGAAATTGCACGGCGGAAACTCTTCGGACTTTCTTTTGTCGAAGTGCGGACTGTTCAGGAGTAGTTACCTATGTTATCACCATTACCTGTACCCATTCTTACCTGGATCATCCAATTTGGCTTCGGGTTTCTTATTCTGGCCATGCTAATCCGTATGATTGCATCTTGGTTCCATATCGATGAAAGTTTTGCCATCATACGCTTCCTTGCACGCGTTACAGACCCGTTTATCCAACCGTGTCGCCGTGTTATGGGAACGAGCAGATTTATAGACCTTGGATTTCTTGTGACATGGTTTCTTCTAGTCACATTGCAAATCCTTCTCTTGCAATCGCTACCGCAGGGATGGTAAAGCATGCTAATTACTGTACGCGTCATTCCACGTAGCAGCAAAAATGTTCTGGCATGGGAGCAGGGCTGCCTCAAAGCACGACTGACAGCTCCTCCAGTCGATGGGGCAGCAAATGAGGCATTACAGGAACTATTAGCTCAACGCCTCGGGCTGCCCAAGCGAGCCATCTCTATCAAACATGGAGCAACAAGTAGACAAAAAGTGGTGGAAATTGCTGGGCTAACGCTGGCAGAGATACAACACAGGCTTCAAACTCCCGATTAGAACTGGTTCTGCTAGAAAGGGCTTCCTCCACCGAATGTACTCAAGTAGAATAAGATGAGGAGGATGATTCCGATCACTGCAATGAGCATGACAAAGCTAAACAGCAGATAGCGATGCTCCGCTTCGTTTTGAGACGGCTGCTGGTACATGCTATTCATTGGCCGTGGCCGCTGCGATGGCCGCTCAAATTCGGACATCTGCATTTGTTGCTGCTGGCGCACAGGTTCCTCGAAATCAACCATACGCTCTTGCCGCTGACGACGTTTGCCCTCATAGGGCAACGTCTCGTGATCGCTTCGATCCGACCACCGTTCAGAAGCAGGTGAATGAGGAAATTCAGGTGATCTGCTCGGAGCCGGAGCAACTGGAGGCCGAGGTGGTACCTGGGCAGTACCAGTATAACCACGCATATAGATGCTGGTATCAGGATTTAGCCCTGCAAAGCGGTGCTGCAGAATTTCGTCGATATCATACTTCATCGTGCCGCGCTCTGATAACGCCTCGTAATATCAATATTGAGGGCACGTGTGAGAATGCGATCGATCTCCGGTGAAAGGCTTGGGTTCAAGCTACGTACACTAGGATAGTTAAAAGCCGGATAGTCGCTCGGATCGCGGTTAGTGATCAAGTGATGCAACGTAGCTGCCAGTGCATAAATATCCGAACGCGCATCCGCATTGCCTTGATATTGCTCAGGAGGTGCATAACCTGGTGTTCCCAATGCTGATGTCTGCTTACGCTTTGCACTTTTTACCTCACCCGCACGTGCAATTCCAAAATCAACAAGATGAGCCAGATTATCTTTGCTACTGATAATAATATTAGCTGGCTTGATATCTCGATGGACAATTGGTGGTTGCTGCCGCGCTAGGTAATCCAAGATCGCAAGCACCTGTGAGGCATAGAGCAATACATCATGTTCAGGTAATGACCCTTTGAGACGCTCAAGCCGATCTTCCAAGTTCTCGCCAGCCACATACTCCTGCACCATGTAGTAGCGTGTACCTTCTTGGAAACTGTCAGTGACAGTCGGAATCAAGGGATGGTCAAGATGAGCCAGTGTCTCGACCTCACGCTCGAAATTGCGGACCTCGGCCTCACGCTGGGCAGGATCAGCATTATCTGAGACCAACTCTTTAATAACTACCTGCTTGTTTGACACACGCGTATCACGTGCCAGCACAGCCGCCCCCATCCCACCCTGGCCCAGCATTCTCTCTACAACATAACGGCCATTCTGTAATTGCCAACCTGGTACAAGGGTAGTAGTGGTTTTTCCCCCTTCGCCACTCGTCGGTGAGGCACATGCGCCAGAAACAGGTGGATAGCTTGGCGTATTCGCAGCTGGCATTGTGACGGCATTATTACTACTGACAACCGTCAAGGTATCACTGGACGGATCCAGATATGCACCACAATTTGTGCAAAAATTTTCTATATTGGGATTATCAGTAGCACAATAAGGACATTTCATCTGTACATGCCTTTTCAATCGCATCTGCTCCTCATCCATCCCATCCTCTTACTGTTTTAAAAATTGGCCTAGGATATTCGAATCCATATGGATGAACCCTTTGTCGTCTACATAGAGTAATACGATTGCCTTGTCAATCGGGTTACCATCAGATCCAAGAGCAATCTGCCCGCTGACTCCTTGAATGGCATTAGCTCCATTGAGCTTCTTGAGTGCCTGCTGTAAGTCTTCAGACGTAATAGATTGTTTCCCTGAACTTAGAGCAATGTTACAACCACTTAATAGTGTAACCGTTGCATCATAAGAGAGCATAACATCATCATCGGCACGAGTAAAGCCATAGGGAGACCCTTGATGCAAACTGTTCGGATCAAAATCCACTGGATATTCGGAGAAAAATACAGGTTTCTGACTGCTATCCCCCAATACCTCCCACTCATCAGGATAGGCAAAAGCCGTGAAATGGAGATGGGTAAAACCAGAGGCACGGGCACTACTTGAATATCCACCCAGTTCATAAAGTGCATCACCACCTAAGACAGGCAAGTTGTCCTGTGGGGAAATATTGGAGAGCAATGTACTCACATCACTCGAATAACCAGAAAAGTAGATCAGGTCAGGCTTCTTCTTCAAAGCATCTTGCAATTTTGCAGGAAGCATTCCAGGCTGTCCGACTGTATATGTCTCCTCAGCAGCCACCTGCCCACCCTCTTTCTGAAATTCTACCTGAAAATCCTGTGCGAGACTCTGACTATAGGAATCCTGCTGATCATAAAAGAGAGCGACTTCCTTAGCATTTAGTGTATTTATTGCGTACTTTGCCCCCTGAATTCCCTGTTGATTGTTAGAAGGAACCACACGAAAAAAGTAGGGCGAAGCATTTGTCAACTCATCGGAAGAGGCTGTTTGTGAAACCAGAGGAATATGCAACGAGGACAGCGCCTTAATCGCAGAAAGGGTATAAGAGCTAAACGGCCAGCCCATAACGCCAACAAAAGTCTTATCTGCCAGAATCAATTGTTCGATTTGTTGGGTTATATTCGAAACATAAGCTGTATTGCTCCCAGTATTAGCAACCAAGAGACGTACCTGCATCCCTCCATTTAACTTTGATCCATCATTAAACTCCTTCTGTGCCACATAGGCTCCCTGCAAATCATCACGACCAACACCGACATTACTACCCGAGAGGAATGTCGCCACGACGATCGTCACATAGGGCCTGCCAGAATTCACCACTTTCAGGTCTTCCTGATAGATCAGTGCCTCTGCATCATTTGAATTCATCGCAATCGCCTGATTTAAAAGCGAGGTAACCGGGCTAATATTACCGCTATTCTGCCTGTACATCTGTGCAGCCTGAGATTTCAGCGCACCATCAGCAAGCGTTGTATCAAAGACAAACGAACCATCACTAATACCAATAGGCTCCTTGCCAATTTCGGTGACTCCAATACCAAGTGCAAGCGAAGTATGGAAGTGCAAAAAAGCAAAATATCCTCCACCTCCTAACAGGAGCAGTATTAACAACAGAATTCCAATAATCAGGCCCGGTCTTCGCCGACGTTGTGGTGGCAAGGACATACTTCCACTGCCCAAACTTTGTGGCGTATTTGGCACTTGCGAGAATAACGGTGAACTCAACTGAGATTGAAACACTGGTGACGTTACTGGAACAGGAGTCGGTCCACTCACAAATGTTGGCAGATTGGCTGCGCTAGGCACAGTGAGATCCTGACTCGCACCTACAGTCCCAAAGTTCGTAGACGCACCTAATGTATAACTATCGATATTGCCAGAAACAGCATAACGTTGGCGCAAAATGTTATCAATATCCTGTTTCATAGCAACTGCACTCTGGTAGCGCTGGTTTCTGTCATTGTTCAAAGCGCGGATTAGCACTTGCTCTGTCTCGGGAGAAAGCTGCAAATTGAGTATCCGAACTGGCGGATAATTAAAAGGCGGATGATCGCGAGGATCTCGGTTAGTAAGCAAATGATGCATGGTAGCAGCTAATGCATACAAATCAGAGCGCGGATCAGCATTGCCCTGATACTGCTCGGGAGGCGCATATCCTGGCGTGCCCAATGCGGAAGTTTGCTTACGTTGCACATTACGAGCGACCTCTGCACGTGCAATGCCAAAGTCAACTAAATGCGCACGCTTATCTCGTGAACCAATTATGATGTTGGCAGGCTTAATATCACGATGCACAAGCGGCGGTGTCTGCTGGGATAAATAATCGAGAATATCCAAGATCTGAGAAGCACAGATGAGGACCTCACGCTCCCTCAAAGGCTGCCTGCTACGCTCGATCTGCTCCTCAAGGTTTTCTCCCTCAATATACTCCTGTACCATAAAATAGCGCTTGCCCTCCTGAAAATGATCAGTCACATTTGGAACAAGCGGATGATCGATATGTGCTAACGTTGCTACCTCACGTTTAAAGTTGCGCACATCTTCCTGCAGTTTGGTTTGATCTACATTATCAGAAATCAACTCTTTAATGACGACCGCTTTATTATCTAAGCGAATATCAGTTGCTAAGAGAGCTGCCCCCATCCCACCTTGACCAAGCACCTTTTTAATGACATAACGGCCACCTTGTAAGCGAGCACCAGCTGTAAGAGTGGTGGTGGATATACTAGACGAATCAGCGGTATTACTCACATTACCAGAAGCCGAAGAGGATGCGAGCGAGGTAGAACCAACAAATTTACCACAATTATTACAATAGTTGGTGCCATCACGGTTCTCTGCTCTGCAATAAGAACACTCCATGTGCTTACCTGCCTTTTGAAGAAGATATCGTTTAAATTCTGGCCGGAGTTATCTCAATTTTATGGGGTAAGTATAACAGAACAATATGAGGATTGCTAGGCTTTCTCTTGATCAGACAAAAATCACAAAATTAAACTAAACGGAAGCTTTTGCGCGAATTACGCAAAAGCTTCCGCCTAGTTTAGGAGTCTGCGCCTAAAAAGAGGACCAAGCTCAGCAGGCCCAATCAGACATTTTCACAGATGTTGGCACCGCAGAGAAATGATCCCCGGCGCAAAATGATTTGCCTTTTGCAAATACTCCTGCTCGTTACCCTCAATCATCAACTTGTGCATTACTACTACATCGCCATCAGGCAACGGTTCAGCAGGCTGCAAGCACAATTCCATTACCGCACACCCACGCTCATAGACCTTCACCAGCCCACCAGAACCAGGAACACGATAGACACGCTTCTCAATAGAAGGGCTTGGTATTTCCAGATAGCCAAATTTGATCAATTGCTGATATTGGCTCTCTGTCAACATTTCGCGCAGAAGCGCTTTTGCTCGACTCTCAGCAGAAAGGTGCCCACTCACTGACTCGCGAAAACGCCCTACGCTCCCATCGGGAGACTGCGACAGGTAATAGATTGCAAGCAGGAGAAACAGCAACCAGATACCGAGAAATAGACTCAGCGTTTCCAACATCGTCATATACTCTCCTCAGCCCCCAACAACACGTGGTATGATTAAAATCTGCTCGGCCGTACGATCAAACTTGTCGATACGTTCTACTGTTTGTCCAGCTCCAACACCAAAAACAGTTGCGCCCTTTTTTCTCTCTTCATTAATGATATACTCGGCTTCACGGATTACCGCCTCAACCTTAAAAGCTGTTGCCCCTTTTTTGAGTTCTTCATTAAAGACCTCTTCAGCTTTTGTTATTGCAGCCACAGCTTCAGGGTCATTCGCCTCTACCTTCCGCGAGTCCCATGTAATCTGGTCGTCGCCTCGACGGGACATGACCCGTAGTATACATATACCCACAGTCATTCTCCTTCCTCAGTACAAGCTGACATTACCGAGCTTTATTCCTGGCCTCTTAACAGCAAGGAACACATTGATATAACTTGAGCATAGCACGCATTCTTAAGGGAGTCAAGGGCAAGCATAGTATAATGTTCTCCCATTTCACACTCCCATGCAAAAGGGACTGCTCAAGGCAAAGGGATTCAGGTAAAGGGACTCAGGCAAAGGAACTCAAGATATCAGGCATGGCAACATACACGTAAATACACTGCCCCCACCAGGAACATTGTCAACTCTCACTAACCCACCATGGAGTCCTACTATCAGTTTGACAACCGTCAGTCCCAGACCTTGCCCTCCAGTACGTCGCTCATGTTCACGAGGGATTTGGAAGAAACGCTCAAAGATACGCTCATGAAACTCAGGGGCGATCCCAACACCAGTATCCCGTACCTGCAATTTCACCACCGCTGCCGACTCCTCTGAGTCTATCTCTTGCATCAGTGTTTCAACACAAGCAGAAATAACGACCTGCCCTCCAGGAGGCGTAAAACGCAGCGCATTGCTTATTAAATTGCGTAGTACTTGCTGCAATCGGACAGCATCCGCATATAAACGGGGAAAGCGCTCGGGAATCTCTACTTTAATGGCTATATCATGATCAGTTGCCGTCAATTCCAGCTCCTCAACAGCATCTGCTACGATTTGCGACAGGCTAGTAATCTCTCAATTCAATCGCAACTGGTCAGCATCAGCGCGTGAGATCAGCAATAGATCCTCTAGAAGCGCATATAAGTGCTCACTTCCCATGCGTGCACGCTGCACAAATTCATGCTGCTGTGCATTAAGCTCACCTCCAGCTCCAGAAAGAGCCAATTCCAAGTAGCCGTTAATCGTGTTCAGCGGCGAGCGTAACTCATGGGAAATCGTTGATAGAAAAACACGCATTTGCTCTTGATCAGCACGACATCGCTTAGAAAGTTCCATATTCTCTAGAGCAATTGCTGCCATATTACATATACCACATGCACAACGCCTTTCTTGCACATGAAATGGCTCGAAACGCTGTAATACAAGCACACCATGCAGCACATTCCTGGCAAGTAGCGGAACAGCTATTTCAGATAGTTCACCATTGTGTAGTAGGGGATGCCGATGCCTAGCAGCCCAGGCGACAATCGAGTTCATATCTTGGATATTGATAGACGGTTCTTGGATACGCTCTGACTCCTCACCTTGTGCCTTCACACTAGGGACAGGGACAGTCTCACTGCACAAATCTGAACTTGAGGCAACAGAAAGAAGTTGCTGCGTCTGCTCCTGAAATAGATAGAGTATAGCACGCTGGCAAGGCACTAAGGATCTGACATCAGAGAGAATTATCTGATAAAGCTCAGAGGCATCATAGCACGTCTTGATCCGTCGTGCGAAGCGGATTAGAGCGTGATCGTGTTGAAAAGATAGAGTAGCAGCGGTCATCACTCCCTCAATTTCTCAAATTATTCTTTAAAGCATCGATATAACATCTCTTTATTATACAACGGGCGAGGGAAAATCTTCATCATGTGTGCAGAGGTACTTCCTTCAGGCAACCCAGGTACGAGCCACGAAAAGTAGAATATTCAGCGAGAAAAAGGCGAGAGAAACTGCCACATATATTCTATCAAATTGTCTGCTTTTACCCCACATTCCCAAAAGTATGTAAATAGGAAAAATAACCATCATATAGCGAGGTGCCGCCATTAATGGTGTCTGTAAGTTACTTGGGTAGCACAGCGAGAAGATAGACATAGCTAGAGCAAATAAACGATAATGCCATGGCAAACGCCTCCAACCAAGGATGAGAACAATCGGTGCCACTAATGTAAAGATTATATCCGTCACGTTAGCCATATTTAGCGTTCTTACGTTATGAAGATGTTTAAGCGTAATACAGATCGCTCTTTCTACGCCCAACCAGGGGAGAGACAGGTGGCGATACTGCCAGGAAACTGCCTCTTGGACACTGAAGAGAAACGGATTCCCTTTCGTCAAGGCCAACTGAATCATATACACACCCGTTCCTAGAGGAACCAGCGCCGTCGAAAGAGTAGCATTGAGAAGAGGTCGCCAGTGTGAGCGAAGCATAGTCCTGTATGGCCAGAAATGTTGCACGAGTATAACCAGAAATGGCACTATGAGCATACAGCCTGTTGCACGCGTCATTGAGGCCAGAGCAGCACATATACCTGCCTGCCACCAGTCCAGTATACCACCCCGAGATAAAAAGAAGAAGCTTGCCAGACACAGCAACAAGAAGAATGCTTCGGTATAGCCACTAAAAAAGAAGAGGCCATAAGGAGCAAAAGCCAGATAGAAAATTGCAGTCTTTGCCACAGAAGGCTCAAATTCATCACAGACTATACGATAAAATAATACAAGTACCAAATAAAAAAAGCAATTCTCCAGGAGAAGGGCTGCCAGATACCAGTGATAGGTCTTAGACAAACCCAACATATGACTGAACTCTCGTATCAGTAATGGCCAGAGCGGGAAAAAGACAGTGGAACTGGCAGTGACGTAGCCCTTACGAGCCAAATCGACATATATCAGTGTATCAAAACGTGCCCAAGCACAGGCCAACTTAACAGTACACCAGGATACCCCCTTGCCATGGCTAGAAAATCGATAGACGCCAATAAAGGAAATCAGGAGAATGAGCAAACGACTGGTAACAAAAACCCAGGCAGCCTCTTTCCAGCTATTCCCACGTTCCAATATAAAATGAGGTATTTTTTCCAATTTCAGCTCCCTCCAATTTTCTTTCTGTTGTGACATGGCAGAAGACTATTCATAAAACCTTGTCCCCATCATGACTCTCTCTTCGCCCACTTCCAACTGAAGCAACTTCTGCAAAGATAATACTTGACCAATGAGTACATTCTCAAGGGAAAAGGAGGGACAATTTGAAGGAGACAAACAGACAGCTTTTGGTTCCCCAGTGACAACTTAATCACATCTCAACCAAACTTGCTTAACTCTCTTAGGATGGAAGAGTTGAATCTGAATTGATATCGAAGCGATAACCCACACGCCATACTGTCTTAATACAGCGCTGTTGGAGATCAAGCTCGATCTTCTTCCGCAGTGTACTGATATGAACATCAACGGTATGTCCATCTCCTAGATAGTCATACCCCCAGACTTGGTTCATCAATACTTCCCTCGTGAAGACACGATCCGGGGCCCTTGCCATTAAGGCTAGTAAATCGAACTCCGTTGGCGTCAATGCCACCTCACGCCCCTTGACTTCTACCCGTCGTGCTAGCAAATCAATAGTCAGACCAGGAAAGTGTAATACAGAATTGCTCCCATCAGTACCCGAGACTGGTTGTATACTCTCAACTGCTCCACTATCGATATTGCCAACACGGCGCAAAATTGCCCGTATCCGACTGACCAGTTCGCGTGGGCTAAATGGTTTCACCAGATAGTCATCTGCTCCAATTTCAATGCCACTGATACGATCATCTTCATCACTACGCGCCGTGAGTATCAGAATAGGAGTCATTGACCAGACCCGGATACGACGGCAAATCTCAAAGCCATCTATTCCCGGCAACATAACATCGAGAATCACCAGATCAGGATGTTCACGAGCATGCAAGGCCAGCCCATCTGGACCCTCTTTAGCAACTACTACTGTATAGCCAGCATCTTTCAAGTAAAGGTTGAGCAGGTGAATGATACCATCTTCATCTTCAATCACGAGAATCTTCTGTCCCATTTAGGTACAACTCCCGTAATATACATCCTATTGGATACTAAAATTTGACTGAAGCATGTTGAACATAGCAGTGATCACAAGATTCCAAGACTCCAGAGCATGCTTGCTAAGAGGGATTATCGCTAAATGCTTAGATGCAGAGTTGAGCAATAAGGGGAATATTGAGATCTTGAAGCTATGATCCTCCTCTGTGTCGGAAACTTTTAATCATAGCTCCACTGTAAAACGCTAATTGACATTTGTCAAGCAAAAAAAGGGACATCTCTGACATCCGCAAGTCTATAGTTAAAAAAAAATGAAATGGTAGCTGGCAAACAAGCTGCTTAAGAGTCAACACGCAAGACCAGCTTGCCAAAATTGCGATTCTCGGCTATCGCCACATGCGCCTTGGCAACTTCATGGAAAGGATAGACCTCCTCGATAATTGGCTGGATGCGCTTACTCGCTAATAGCGGTATGACCTGTGTAGCAAAACGCCGTGTTACTGCCAATTTTTCCTCCAGGGTACGCGAGCGCAGCGTAGAGCCACGGATTTGGATACGCTTGCTCATTACCACCCCTAGATTGACATTGGCACGTACACCACCCAGCGTAGCTAAGAAGACCAGACGCCCCCAGGCAGCCAGCGATTCTAGAATTCTGTTCCATATATGCAGCACCCACAAAATCCAGTATAACTTGTACTCCTTCATCATGAGTATGCTGCTTCACCTGGGCAGCAAAATCCTGTCCAGAAAGAGCAACATCCAAACCAAGCATTTTAGCTCGCTCTAGCTTCTGAGGAGTGCGTGAGGTACCAAAGACAGTCGCACCAACATTATGACTCAATTGCAAGGCAGCGGTGCCAACTCCACTCCCTATAGCATGAATGAGCACACGTTCTCCCATTTGCAAACCGCCCTGTGTGAAAAGGGCATCGTGTGCAGTCATAAAGACCTCAGGGACCGCTGCCGCCTGAACAAAATCCAGATTGTCAGGAATTTCCACGAGCAATCCCTCATGAGATATAACATACTCGGCCTGCGCACCACTACCTACAATGCCCATCACACGCTGTCCCACTTTCCAAGTATGCACCAGTGGTCCGACGGCATCGACTTCACCTGCAAACTCCAGACCAGGAATTTGCGATGGCGAACCCGGCGGAGCTGGATGATGGCCCGCACGCTGCAATATGTCAGCCCGATTAAGGCCTGCTGCACGTACCCGCACCCTTACCTGATCACCAATAGGTTCTGGCAAGGCAACATCTTGAATAGTGAGAACTTCTGGGCCACCCGACCCGGTAATAAATACTGCTCGCATCAATAAGTCATCTCCTTATAGTTGATTAGCATTGGCTTCTGCACTCCCATCCCTACTCTCTATCTAATATAACGAAACATCAGCAAAACGCGTAGAGGAAAGATCTCTCTACACATTATACACTTGGATAACCGTTAGTTCTGTTTATACCTTAATGACAGCCTCGACATCAAGTTCGATTTTAATCTCATCACCCACTATAGCATCACCAGTCTCAAATAATGCATGCCAAGTGAGTCCCCACTCTTTACGGCTAATCTCGGTCTTTGCACTGAGGCCTGCACGCCGGAAACCATACGGATCTTTGATCACACCAGAGTATTCTACTTCACTAGGTGATGCAGATCTAAGTATACGACATTTACTTTTCTTTATTGGGTAACTAATATCTATTTAGTAAATACTATAATTCTTATTACCATATTATAGTTAGGTAATATATACTTTTCTCAGATTGTTAGACAAACATTGCATCTGGAGAGACTCCTCTTGACATCATACATACACTGCTTTTATACTACAGGAGAAAGTTTTGAATGTTGATCTACTAAGTCAACATTACCTAGCACAACGAACCAAGGAGGCAAGCTTCAATGTCTGAATATACTCATCCTGATGTACTAGTCACTACCAACTGGGTTGCCGACCATCTTAACGATCCCAATGTCCGTTTAATTGAGGCCGATGAGGATGTTCTGCTCTACGAAATCGGACACATTCCTGGGGCAGTGAAGCTCAACTGGCACGTTGATGTTCAGGATCCTCTTAGCCGCGACTTTATCGACCACAAAGGCTTGGAGCTGCTCTTCAGCCGCTGGGGTATTACTAATGACACCACCATCGTACTCTACAGTGACCGCAACAACTGGTATGCGGCCTATGCTTTCTGGCTCTTCAAGCAATTCGGACATAAGAGCCTGAAGTTGCTCGAACGGCGGACGTGCAAAATGGGAAGCAGAAGGGCGTCCCTATACCAAAGACATTCCACACTATGCCGCTACCACTTATCATGCACAGCCAGCTGACGAGAGCATTCGAGCATTTCGCGATTATGTTGCAGCAGGCCTGAGCAATCCGAACTGTCGTCTCATTGATGTTCGCTCACCGCAGGAATATACCGGTGAATTGCTTCACATGGTTAACTATCCACAGGAAGGTGCACAGCGCGGCGGCCACATCCCAGGAGCTAAGAACATTCCCTGGGCGACTGCAACCAATGACGATGGCACGTTCAAGTCAGCCGATGAACTGCGCCAAATTTATCAGGGCAAGGACATCACTCCAGATAGAGAGATCATCACCTATTGCCGTATTGGAGAGCGCTCAGCTCATACTTGGTTTGTCCTGACTCAACTACTTGGTTATCCAAGTGTCCGCAGCTACGACGGTTCCTGGACAGAGTGGGGTAGCCTCGTACGCGCTCCCATCGAGAAGCCCTAACAAACTTCGATTCTCTTTCCCAATAAACGCAAGACCCCGTCAGGATATGTCTCCAAGGATCTGACGAGGTCTTGTATGAAAATTCCTCTTAGCTGTCGTCATGACTTCGTTTGAAAGTAGGCAGGACCAGAACGTGCTCGCTTAAGCCCTTCGGCAAGAAGATCCATCGGCGAACTCTCAAATCGGACAGAAAGATGGTCTGCAATCCGCTGAAAATGTTGCAATTCTGTGACATAATCTCCCACTAGATAAAGTGCAGGATCAGCACGTGAGGCGGTTAAAAGCTCCCCAGGCCCCAGGTAGAGCACAGCATCTGCCTGCTTGCCATAAATACTCGCTTCCCTACTTATACTCAAAGGAGTAGGTCGTAGTGCGTCGCCTAACCATGTTCCTGCCAGCAAAGCGAACGATCGCCGTGGCCACTGATCCAAGCATGCCAGCCCAACCAAAGGATGTTGTGAGGAGAGAACGAGCAAGTCAACGACAAACAACTGGTGCGGATAGCGCTGTGCCAGCTGCGTCCCAGCGTTCAACTCTGGACTATCCTGACCAGTATGGAGCCCACGCAAGAGGTGATAGCGTCCTGCGATGAGCAGAGCACGTCTCCCTTTTTGCATCACTTCTTGTTCGACAACCTTTGCATAGTGGGCGTCACGTGCAAGTATAGATGATACGGTTTCCTCATCGGGAGAAGTAAAATCATAGGTATATGGATCAAACGGTGGATCACCCAGGAGAACACGTAGACGTCGAGATGGAGGTAAGGTCCAATTGATGGCTCGCACTGTGACGAAGAACTGCTCGTAGACTGGAGCATCCCAAAGAATATTGCCACTGGCTGTACGCCAGATCTGTTGAAGGTCAGCCTTCGCTACAGGCTGATCGGTTAGTAGAAATCGGTCAGCGATCTCCTGATAGTGAGCGTTGCCAAATTCGACGACAATATCAGTGATCTTCTCTGGGAAGAGCGGATGATGCAATAGGACAGTCAGAAAATCATAGAACTCTTGCAGTTGGTGCACTTCACCTAAGGCAATGAGAGGGAAGTGCTCCATTTGCTCAAGAAGCGCCTTAACCGCATTGACAGGCTGAAGATGGTTCCCATAACCTCTCTTCCCAGCCTGTTGCTCTGTGATTTCTGGAGTTGGAACAGCAGTAGTTGACCCATTGTTATTTTGTGTCATGGGAGAATATCACCTCATTACGGAAATGTTCCTCACCTGTCGTCATGACTTTGCCTCAAAATAGGCAGGACCAGAATATGCTTGCTTGAGCCCTTCGACAAGAAGATCCATCGGCGAACCCTTATATCGGAGAGAAAGATGGGCTGCAATCTGCTGAAAATGTTGGAGTTCTGCGACATAATCGCCCGCTAGATAGAGTGCTGGATCAGCACATGAAGCAGTTAAAAATTCCCCTGGACCTAGATAGAGCACAGCATCTGCCTGCTTGCTATAGATGCTTGCCTCCTTACTGATACTCGCAGGAGTAGGTGGTCGTGCCTTGCCTAGCCATGTTCCTGCCAGCAAAGCGAGCGATCGGCGTGGCCATTGATCCAAGCCTGCTTGCTTGGCCAAAGGATGCTGCGAGAACAGAGCAAGCAAGTCAACCACAAACAACTGCTGTGGGTAGCGCTGTGCCAGTTGCGCACCAGCATTCAACGTCTGACTATCCAGACCAGTGTATAGTCCACGCAAGAGGCGATAACGCCCGGCAATGAGCAGAGCACGTCTTCCCTTTTGCATGACTTCTTTCTCGACAATCTCTGCGTAATGGGTGTCTCGTGCAAACCAAGCTGACAAGGTCTCCCTATCGGGAAAGGAAGCAAAATCGTAGGTATATGGATTAAATGGTGGATCACCCAGGAGGACGCGTAAGCGTCGTGATGGGGGCAAGGTCCAGTTGATAGCTCGCACGGTAACGAAGAACTGCTCGTAGACAGGAGCATCCCAAAGAATATCGCCGCCAGATGTACGCCAGATCTGTTGAAGGTCTGCCTTTGCTATAGGCTGATCTTTCAGGAGAAATTGGTCGGCAATCTCCTGATAGTGAGCATTGCCAAATTCGACAACAATATCAGTGATTTTATCTGGTAAGAGCGGATGATACAATAGAGCAGTCAGAAAATCATAGAACTCTTGCAGTTGGTACATTTCACCCAAGGCGATGAGAGGGAAGTGCTCCATCTGCTCGAGAAGCATTTCAACCGCATTCACAGGCTGAAGATCGTTCCTACGACTTCTCTTCTCAGCCTGTTGCTCCGTGATTTCTGGAGTTGGAACAGCAGTAGTTGGTACGTCGTCATTTGATATCATTAGGAGAATGTCACCTCAGTTTTTCTTGTGGAAACTGCCTCTGACAACATTCAAGTCAGAGGCTAAAGGACTCAAAAAGGCCGCTTACTAGTTTACTAGTACCACTCCTCACAAATCCTCCACCAGTCGTGCTATACTATATGATCATTATCACTATCCACTACATGCCATCGTGTAGTGTGCACAACAGTTACAAGTACAGCTACAAGTACAGGTACAAGAACAGGTCTGAGTACATCGAGGAGTAGAAATTTCTGGCGGCTGCTGGAGGTCTTTAGAGAGTGTCAGCTTAGCATCGCAGCCGGGGAAGGCAGGAACCAGATGCGAAAGCATGCGTCGAGAAGCCGAGAGTTTGATAAAAGCCTCTGAACTGGAAGGGAGCCCCTCATGATCGCGAGCGAGGCGGCGCCATCGCATCAGCCAGGCAATGCTACGCTCCACGATCCATCTCTTGGGAAGAACGGTAAAGCCTTGCGCAGAATCCTTGGTCTTTGGATGGGGTTCGAGCAAGCTCTCGTCGCGAGCTGTGCCCAAACGCCGCACTATTTGAACGTCCCACCCGAATTGTTCTTTAACCCACTCAAGAAACTTACCCCCGTAATGACTATCACCCCAAAGCACGGAAAGTCTGGGAAAGAGGCCAGACAGCGGCTCAAGGAGTTCTTTGCCTCCAGACAAGTCCGAAGTGCTGGCTGCTGTCACCTTCACAGCCATCAGATCCCCTTGGGTATCCACAAGCAAGTGCTTTTTGCGTCCCCAGATTTTCTTGCCTGCGTCATAGCCCTTCTCGGGCCCTCGAACGGCACTGGTTTTGATCGACTGGCTGTCAATCACTGCCGCACTGGGCTCTTCGTCTCGCCCTTGCTTTTTGCGCTTCTGTTTGCGCAGGGCCTCTAGTATCTGATCCCATACGCCTTGCTTTTGCCACTGGCGAAAGTAGTCATAGACGGTGCCCCAAGCTGGCAAGTCGTTGGGAAGCAGTCTCCACGGGCAGCCGCTACGCAAGACATAGAGTATCCCATTAACAATCTCGCGTCGCGTGTATTTCACATGGGCGGCCTTTTCTGATATAGCTGGTATCAAGGACTCCAAGATCTCCCATTCCGCGTCGGTCAGGTCCGATGGATACGCTTTCCGCTCACTCATCTCTTCTTCTCCATTACTTGTGCTTTCTACTTATGCTTCTCCTTTCCTTTATCGGCTTCATCACCCTAAGCCAACACACTCTTAGGAACTTCATGATTCCCGCGATCATCAAAAGATGACTGTAAGACAATATGATAGGTGTCTGACTTATCCTGGCTTATTTTAAAGCTAACACCCTGGGGAAACTTATGATTGGGGAGGTATTTCTCAAAGAGCATTTGCATAGCCCCATTTAGGTCCTTCTCACTCAGCCTTTGCTGCAGCTCTTGAAGATGTGCCTTATTTTGAGAGATTTTCAAAGAGAGCTTGTTTCCATTCTTTTTCCGTAGGGAGCATTACCCATTCCCGTGAGTCATGACGAGCGCCAGAAACGGGAATGTTTTCTTTGTTTTCGGCTGCTCGTTGCCTCTCGAAGCTTTTCCTGGTAAGATCGAATGGGGGTCTCTTCTCAGGCGATTGAAGCTTAGGCCCGTCAGAAAAATCCTTTCTTCCTGTTGGCCTATCGGCACCCATGTTTGCAAGAAGTTCCAAGTGTTCCTCTTCAGGTAATCTCAAGGAACGGCGGGAGAACAATGTGACAGATGTCCGGATCTTCGTCCTCAATCACTTTGATGGTTAACTCCTCAGGAAGCTTGCCATTAGGAAAGCATTGGGGAAAGAGATGTTGGATGACTCCCTTTGGATCGGCAATCAGGGCTTCACGAAAGATCTCATCTTTCCATGCTCGCAGACGCAGCGTTCTCTCTATTTCTTCACTCAAAAACGAAGACGTGTTGAGAGGGTGACTTGTATTCTTAATTGTCATAGTGACCTCATTATTTGTATCATGGCATTATTTAAAACTTAATGAGACTGTCTTCCCACATTCCGCAGTTTAGGGGGAGAAACAAATTGACAGTCATCACTCCTTTCCCTGCTGGAAAAATCAGTGAAATGACAGCCTATTCCCAGAGCAGGATACAGGGAAGACGCTCTGGGAAAGCCAGCCGTAGCAACTCGTATCCGATGCCTGCACGTCCTTGATACAAGCCTGGGTTGTTGACTTGGCGTGGCAGATTCGCCAAGAGATGAAAATCTCCCTGTTGGCTGGCACGACGCACAAGGAGAGAAGCATGCTTTTGGGCTCTCTTCAACAGGTCTGATCGCTGGAGACGCTGGGCGGTGGCTAACGAGAACTCAGATTTGCCCAAAATTGCCACAGCACAGATTATCAAGTGATAGCAGTCCGCATGCTAGTGTTGTCTCCAGTGCTACCTCAATCTCATACCGCTCCTTGGGTGTATCCAGTATGCTGAGACCTCCCAAACGTGCTAGACCAATGCCTGAGGCTCCATAACACCAACCCGCCATGAACGAGATCTCCCTACCTCTCTTCCGCTTCTGCCCCCTTTCGCAGATATGGCCAGTTCCCTACTTCTGGTACAAAGATCGATCGCTCGTAGTTGATGCCTTCACAGGCAGCATCGAGAAACTTCTCGTTGATGTGTCACCGCGAAGAGTTTTCAGGAGGGCATAAGCCACTCCTGCTGCTCCATGAGGGAAGCCCGCCAACTCAATACCATCACTGTTATGCCAAGCTCTCGGACCAGCTTTGATCTCCACACGTTGCTCCAGCAAATGACGACCACAGAGGATGGCTCGCTGGAAAATATCCTCATCTCGAGTGACCTGATAGAGTGCCAGCAGACTGAGCAGAGCACCAGCTGCACCACCAATCACATCCAGCATACAATCTGCCTGCACACGCTCTGGGGTGATCAGCAAGGCAAGTTGAGTGGCCATCTGAATGAAATCTGGCCTGTCTAGCCATTGTCCAATATGAGTCAGGGCATACAGACACGATCCTAGACCCGCTCCGCCTCCGATGGCCATCTCACCGAAGCGTTCCTCAACGGGAAAACTGCCCGATTGGCGCATATACTCGTCTAACGGTTTGAGAGCGGCGAGCGCCCAATCTCGATACGTCGCCTCTCCTGTCAGCCATGCCAATGCCGCGAGGAACAAGGCGATGCCACTGGTGCCCTCGTAGAGATCAAAACCAAGGGGACGTAGTTGATAGCCTTTTATGGCCAGATCGTAGCTAAAGCCAATCCAGGTGATATTTCCACTAGCACTGCGCAATGAACTGTCGATGAGATCTTGGGCAAGCTTCTGCGCGACACTGAGCAGTTCCTCTGGTAAAAGGATGGACACCTCATCCAGGCTCTCAGCAGCAACAGGTGACTCTTCTGTTGCATGAGGAGCGACTGAGGGAGAACTCAAGAATGTGGCACGAATGAAGTTGAGCTGACGGTGACAATCCTCTTCATCGAAGCGGGAGAGATGCAGCCGCGCCTGTTCAAGGGCGGAGAGTGCAAACATATTTGGAAGCGTGGCTCCCGCATCGGTCAGCAGGTCACAGCTCTCCGTCTGGGTCCCAAACCAGGGAATATCAAGCCGTTCAAGGGCAACCAGTTCGGCCTCAACCAACGTTGAGGCCCATGAAGGTGCCGTCGCCTTGAGCAAGGGATGCTTCAAGAATTGCATCTCAATCCATCGATCAGCACCATCACACAGAAAGATGGGGAAGTTGAGTCGATCAAGCACAAATTTATAGGTAGCAGTATCACGTACGACATGGCGAATGGGACAGTTTGCAAAGGAGGCAAAAGGTCCTTCAGTAGCAAGGAGTTCCGCTCGCCGCTCAGTCAGCAAATGATAGAGACGACGAAAACCGTCAAGGATCTCTGCTTGGTAGTCCTGGGATTGGAGTATGTGGTCATGGAGCCTCACCCGATTGGGCGGTTGCTCCTCCCCCATACGTACAACCTCTCTGCGCAAGGCCATTGCATTCGTATTGATATGCTTATACAGTCGGACTGATCTGGGGCTTTCTTGTTCCTCTCCACCCCCTAGGGCGCTCACATCAATGGCAAATTTCCCCTCCATAATACGGATCTTATGTGGCAGAAGTCCCGAGCAAATGGCTGTACGCGGGGCAGTATCGATGCTGTGCGGTAGTGGAGAAGACAGAAGTGAGAAGTTGAGAGGGTCGGGATGAATGACCATTTCCAGGTCAATGAGGACTGGCATCTCTCCACAAGCAATGGGAATTCTCGTAGTGCATATCTGTACCACCTAACAAGTAGAGCAGACAAATCAACATGCCAATCCTCTGATAGTAATGTTCCACCTCCTGCTGACTCTGACAGGGTAGAGAAGGGATGTATTCCCATCCAGCCATACGTTGTGCGGTCCAAGATACGAAACACTTTCAAGGTAGGTGAAATGCCACAAGCATTGATCCAGGCCAGCAAGTCAGAGAAGGCACAATCGATGCTCATACTCCTCGGTTTGTAGACCAACCTGTCCCGGAGTCGAAGGTGAGCACAAAAACGGTGCGGCCATGATGATGGGGATCAGAACATCCAGTCCTGATATCAGTCACAGGACCTAAATTTCTCCCCTCGAAGAAGACTTCCGCAATGGCTTCTTGATCTGTTTGCAAACGCAGCAGCAATTCCAGACAAGCGTCTCCCCATTGCTCCACTTGGAGCACGAGCAAACGAGCGAGGACACTGTACTCTAGAAAGAAGGACCAGATCTGTTCATCGCGATAGCCATCAAGGAAACGCTCATAGAGATCGCGGTGTGTGTAGTCTTCATACAATTGCTGGAAGAAGGGCGAGGACTCCATACGAAAGATCGAGAATTCGCTTTCGAAAGGCTTGTCCAGAGACTTCAGAAAGAGAGAATAAGAGCCAGCGTTCCAGATGGGTGTGCGCTTGTTGCGACAGGCAAGTGTACGATGTCGCAGCTCGTGCTTGCAACTGATCACGTGCATATTGCACAAATGGCACAAGAAGTTCCTCGAAAGGAACGGGGAATGTCGCTTCCAAGACACCGATCAGATGTAATGGAAGATGGAGTTGTGCTAATGATGCGTTCCAATGTCTCAATCCAGCGGAGTTGGTGGGAACTCTCTTCCAGGTGCAATGAAGAGACTGTCCCCAGGATATACCGCAGATCGGGAAGAGATGGTGCAAAAAGGCGTGTGAGCGCTGCATCTTCTTTGACTCCTAATAATTTATACAGACGTTTTTTACGAGCATCCACCGCATAATCATCAGGATCATCATTGACCATGTAGCCAGCTTGCAACCGTTCGGGTGGGGTACTGGCACGAGCAGCAATCATAGCTAAAGTTTGCAGCTTCGAGGATATATCCAGGACCATATACTATTCCTAACACTAAGGTATTCATACTACCAATACTTTTTACAACAAGAACGCTTTAATGAATATGCTTTGTGCGAGCTGCAGAAGAGGGGGCAGGACTTGCAATGTAGCTTGCCCTGCTTCCCTCCTTCTAGAAAATCTGAGTAGTTACCTTCTTCTTACTAACATACACAACAACTTCTGCAATTGGTGGACTTACTGCTAGCTTGCATGTTATGCAATTGTCTGCCGTCAGGAACCGCAGAATCGTGAAGTGCATCAGGCAGTCCTGATAAGACAATATGACGGGTGTCCGCTGTATCTTGGGTCACATTGATCTTCCTTTCGGAAACATTGCTACCAGTAAAGTCGTCAGGAAAGTACTCTTTAAGAGTCTTTATGAACATCTCCTGCTTTTTCTCAGGAGATGTCTCTTTCAAAACATTTTTCAATTTATTAAGAAATTCCGGATTTTCCTCTGCAAGACTTTCAATTTTCTCTCTTGTGAGAGGCTCTCTTGCAGTCTCCTGTTTCTTAGCCGCTCCCTCTGCTTGTTTCCTCTTGAAGCTGTCCCTCAGCCAATTAGACTGCTTAGTCTCTTCAGATGATGGAGACTTAAGCCCGTCAGAAGAAATCTGTTCTTCTTATTTGCAGGCGATCAACAGAACCCATATTAGCAACAAATTCTAACTGCTCCTCTTCCGGAATCTCCAGAGTTGAAAACTCATCAAGCAGTGAGGGAAGGACAATCTGACAGGTGTCTGGATCTTCCTCAATAACTTTGATGGTCAGCTCCTCGGGAAGCCTGCCATTGGGGAAACATTGGGGAAAGAGACGCTGGATCACTCCCTTTGGATCGGCAATCAGGGCCTCTCGAAAGAAACTCGTCTTTCCATGCTCGCAAACTAAGGGCCCTCTCAATTTCCTCACTCAAAAACGGATATGTGTTGAGAGAGTGGCTTGTCTTATTGTTTGTCATAATAATCTCCTTATTCATGCACATTGTTCAAGAGACTGTGTGCAAAGAAACTCACACTCAAATAACCTGACTACTTCTTACTGCTCTATCCTCATGACATGAGGCATGAGAGAGCTTTGCTGGTCTAGTTATTTGTGCGTGACTCCAAAGATTTTAAATTCATGGGATTGTTTTACAAAAAACGCTTTCAAATGGCTGGGGAGTTCGACGATTTTAAAGGATCCTTGCGTCATTGCTTTTCCTTCATAACTACTCAGGAGATCGGTGGGCCCCGACCAGTTGGCAATAAATCGTGTTGATGATGGTGATTGATAGAAGTTACCTCCTTGTAGAAACAGTGAAATTAGAAACAGTGAAATGACAGCCTATTCCCAGAGCAGGATACAGGGAAGACGCTCGGGGAAAGCCAACCGTAGCAGCTCGTACCCGATACCTGCACGTCCCTTATATAAACCTGGGTTATTGGCGCGGCGTGGCAGACCTGTCACCATATGAAAATCTCCCTCTTGTGAGGCACGACACACAAGAAGAGATGCATGCTTTTGGGCCCGTTCCAAGAGGTCTGGTCGCCCAAGGCGCTGAGCGGTGGCTAGCAAGAACTCAATGCGCCCAAAATTGCCACAACACAGATTGTCCTCTGGAGGTAGTCCATGTGCTAGTGTAATCTTCTCCAATGCTATCTCAATCTCATTCCTCACCTCGGGTGTATCTAGCATGTTGAGACCTCCCAAACGCCCTAGTCCAATGCCTGTGGCTCCAACACACCAACTCGACACACGCGAGAATGGCATATCCTCTTGCGCTTGTACAGACTTGCGCAGATCTGGCCAGTCCCTCTCTTCCGGTATAAAGATAGACCGTTCGTAGTCGATGCCTTCACAAGCAGCATCAAGGAACTCCCTCTGATGTGTCACCGCGAAAAGTTGCAGTAAAGCATAGGCCACTCCCGCCACCCCATGAATGAAACCAGACAGCGCGATGCCATCACTATTAGACCAAGCTCTGGGTCCGGTTTGCGTCTCTACACGTTGCTCCAGCAGATGACGACCACAGAGGATGGCCCGCTGGAGAAGCTCCTCATCCGCAGTTACCTTATACAGAGCAAGCAGACTGAGCAGAGCACCAGCCGCACCGCTCATCACATCAAAATTCCGATCTGCTTGCACACGCTCTGGGGTGATCAGCAATGCGAGTTGCGTGGCTATCTGAAGAAAATCGGGCATATCTAGCAATTGTCCAATATGAGTCAAGGCATAGAGACATGATCCCAGACCTGATGCGCCTCCGATGTCCATCCCATCGAAGCGCTCCTCAATAGGAAAACTGGCCGATTTGCGTACATACTCAGCCAACGGTTTTATAGCTGCGAGCGCACAATCTCGATAAAGAATCTCATCTGTCAACCGGGCCAAAGCTGCTAAGAACAAGGCAACGCCGCTGGTGCCATTGTAGAGAGCAAAGTCAAGGGGCAGCAGTTTATAGCCTGCTATGTCAGGATCATAATGAAAACCAATCCAGGCCATGTCCCCAGATCCATCACGGAGCGAACTGTCGATGATGTCTCGAGCCAGCTTCTGCGCGATAATGAGCAGTTCCTCCAATGAAAGGATGGACACCTCATCCAGACTCTCGGCAGGAACATATGACCTTTCTGTTGCATGAGACGCAACTGAGGGGAAGCTCAAAAAGGTAGCACGAATGAGATTGATCTGGTAGTTGCAATCCTCTTCATTAAAGAAGGACAAATGGCGTCGTGCCCGTTCAAGAGCGGAGAGCGCAAACAGGTTTGGCAACACGGCAACGCCTGTATCGGTCAGCAGGTCACAGCAATCAGTCTGTGTTCCAAACCAGGGAATATCAAGCCGTTCAAGGGCTACAAGTTCGGCCTCAAACAACGTTGGAACCCAGGAAGCTATCGTTGCTTTGAGCAAGGGACGCTTCAAGAATTGCATCTCGACCCAGCGATCAGCCCCATCACGCAGAAAGATGGGGGAGCAGAGTCGATCAAGCATAATTTCATATTCATCAGTATGACATACGATATAGCGCATTATACAGCCTGCAAAGGAGGCAAGAGGCCCTTCAGGAGCCAGGAGTCCTGCTCGCTGCTCGATCAGCAAGTGATACAAACGACAAAAACCGTCAATAATCTCTGCTTGGTAGTCCTGAGGTTGGAGGATGCGATCTTGGAGCTTCACCCGATTGGGCAGTGGTTTCTTTTCCAGACGCACAACTTCTCTGCAGAAGACCATCGCATTCGTGTTGATATGCTTCCACTGTGGGACAGGTCTGGAACTCTCCTGTCCCTCTCCACCCCCAAGGGCACTTACATCAATAGCAAATCTCCCCTCCCTGAAACGGAGCCTACCGGGCAGAAGTCCCGAGTCAATAACTGTAAGCCGGATGGTATTGACGCTGTGTGGCAATGGTGAAGCAAGAAGCAAAAAGTCGAGATAGCCGGGAGAAATGATCGTTTCGAGGTCAATAATGACAGGCATATCGCCACAAGCAATTAGGTTCTCGTCATGGATATCTGTACCATCTAACAGGTAGAGCAGACAGAGCAACATTCCAACCCTCTGATAATAATGTTTCACTTCCTGTTGACTCTGACAGGGCAGAGATGGGACGTATTCCATCCAGCCATACGTGACGCGGTCCAAGACACGAAAAACTTTCAAGGTGGGTGAAATGCCACAAGCATTGACCCAAGCCAGCAGATCAGAGAAGGCACAATCCACGCTCATCTCTCTCGGTTTGTAGGCCAACCTGTCCCCTGAGCCGAAGGTGAGCAGAAAAACCGTTCGGCCATGCCGATGAGGATCAGAACATCCAGCCTCGATATTAACCACAAGACCCAAGTCTCGGCCCTCAAAGAAGACTTCTGCAATGGCTTCTTGATCTGTTTGCAAACGCAGCAAAAATTCCAAGCAAGCATCTACCCAGTGGTCCACTTGGAGAACGAGCAAACGAGCAGAGACACTGTACTCCAGAAAAAAAGACAAAATGTGTTCACCGCGATAGCTCTCAACGAAACGATCATATAGATCACAAAATGCGCTATCTTCATAAAATTTATGGATGACGGACAAGGACTTCATGCGCAAGATCGAGAATTTCGCGTTGGAAGGCTTGTCCAGAGAGTCGTGCAAGAGACTTTAAGAGCCTTTTTTCCAGATCTCTATGTGCCTGCTCTGAGAGGCATGTATATGACTTTGCTGCTCGTATCTGCAACTGGTCACGGGCATATTGTACAAACGGCACAAGGAGTTCCCTCGAAAGGAACGGGTGATGTGGCTTCCAGACAACGATCAGACGTGATGGAAGATGAGGTTATGCTAATGATGCGTTCTAATGTCTCAATCCAGTGCAGTTGCTGGGAACTCTCTTCCAGGCATGATGAAGAGACTGTCCCGAGGATATACCGCAGATCGGGAAGAGAAGGAGCAAAGATGCGTGTGAGCGTTGCATCATCTGTAACTTCTAATAATTTATACAGACGTTTTTTACGAGCATCCACTGTATAATCATCAGGATCGGCATTGACCAGATAGCCAGCTTGCAACCGTTCGGGTGGGGTACTGGCACGAGCTGCAATCATTGCTAAAATTTGTTGATTTGAGGATATGTTCAGAACCATATACTTTTCCTAACACTAAGGTTTTTAGATTAACAATACTTTTTACAATAAGGACGCTTTAAAGTGAATGGGCACTAAGAATAATAACCTAAAAGTGTCGATCCATAATTTCTACTTTTCAAGTAGTAAAAAATTCTCTATCAAGAACTGTGATATATGTAACTAATGTCAAGTATACTCAAAATATATCTCAATTACTAGTCGGAAAGAGGGACAGTTGTGTTAAGAATTGTTAATATTGTGTTAAGAATTGTTAAGAAGGATCGGCATTAAATCATTTGTCGAACAATTGCACAAGCAGGGGCGTACCTTCTCAAAGCATGTTGAGAAAGATCGAGGTAGAAACACAAAAGTTTATTCAGTTTAGCAATCTCTTAGAGTATAAAAGGCGTCGTAGCCAAGAACGTCGGAAGTTTCTCACAAAGATGCTTGAGCTTAGTCAAGAGGAAGGAATCTACTGAGCTCTGTACAGGCAATATAAAACAGCATTACTAGTCTTTACAATATGCCACATGAAAATCAGTATGCTTGAGTTGATAAGGAATAGTGACAAACACTCCAACACTGCGCTGAATAATACTTGTTAATGAACGAAGTACCTCTGAAGCTGAAATACGCGTTTCTTCACTATAATGTAACACATCAGCTGCATACTCGAACTCTGCCTGAGTCAGCACTTCATAGGAAAGGTCTGGCTTGACCAAGATGCTTAGCTCTAAATCGATATATGACAGCCGCTTCTCATCAATGACTGCAGGTTGAATAATGTTGGCATATGTATGCATCAGCATGCGATCATTGTAGAATGCGCTCAGCATATACCGACGCAGTGGCCAGAATACTTGCAGACAATTACTACGCAATGGGCGTGTCCCATGGCTCCAATTCATCGGAGTACCAGCAGGTAGCCATAAGCGTTCACACTCTTCCATCTCCTGGGTCAGTTCTTCATCGCCCAATTGCATACTATTACTCAGCTTATAGCCTTGCCATGACCCGCGCAATGTTTTATCATAGTTACGACATTCTACCAGAAAATCTTGTTGCATGATTGTATTCCCTCCAGTCGCTATCATTTAACAAAAATCTTGTCGTCAAGCACAAAAGATGGTCACAACATGGAGAAGGAAACCGCTGACACGAGTAAGTTTATCCTCGTATTCTTCGCATGTATTCGTCATGAGGGCCTATCCATTCCCAATACATGGCATCACCCATCTTGTGCTCTACCGCACGACAGTTATCATCAATACGGATACTATAAAGTGTGCCTTTGAGCTGTCTAAACTCTAATCCCCTAGAAAAGTTTGCTTGATCCTGTTCTCCAATATATTTAAAAGCTTTACGCGCCTTTTCGTGAATATGGGGAGGGAGCTTTTTACTATACTTCTGAAAGCCAGGTTCAAAAAAGTTCTTCAAGATCGCCATCCGCGAAATAGTTTTTGACATTTCCCGTTACAATATCATCCTCTATTTTTGCACGTACACGCTCTTGGTAAGCAAGAGACTCAGGACTCATGAGCATTTCCTCCCATTCAGCATCTTCGATATCTCGTAAAATTTTCTTAACTATCATGTCTTGGCTTTTGAGAGAAAGCTTTTCCGTGCGCTCTTGTACTAGTTTAAAAACTGCCTTGAGTTCATCAGTCGTCATAGTACTACCTCTTTCCTGATACTATGATGCATGGTTTGCTAATACTTCTAGTATAATGCATATTGTCCAAGCAGGCAAGCATTATCACTGGCCGAATTCTCTTGCTTCTTTCCGAAGATCAAAGAACTAGAGAGCCAACAAATTCTGGGCATTTTTGCCTAAAATCATCTCTAGCGAAGTGCTATCCAGGTCCGCTTGCCTAATATGATTAATCACACGTCTCTGGCGTAACAAGCCATAATCACTAGCAAACAGAATACGATCTGCCCCAACCAGTTTCGTAACTACAGGAAAGATAGTATTACGATAAAGAAAAATGGTTGCTGCTGTATCATACCACACATGTGAAGCTATACGCTGGATTTCTGGCATCAGGCAGTAGAAAGGCAATCCTCCACCCCAATGGGCTGCAATAAAGCGAATATCAGGGAAAGCCGTCAGAAAAGTGACAATATCTTGGATGGAAACATCGCCTTTGCCGGGATATATATGGCCAACTGGCTCACTGCAATGGGCCAGTACTAACAACTGATAATGACGCACAACCTCCATCAACGGGGTGAGGAGGTCGATATCGCTCAGTTTGTAGCCTTGCCCATGTGGCATCAGTTCGCCCAACCCAATCATACCCGCAGAAGCACACCGTTCCAATTCACGAACTGCACGCATACCAGCCGTGGGTAGCGAGACAGCCATACCGTAGATACGACCTGTGTAGCGATGCATCGCGTCAATCACATAGTTGTTACATTCCTCAATTAAGCCAATATCTGTCCAGCCAAAGGAAAAAGCAACTGAGGCATCCACTCCTGATATATTCATCTCGGCAATCAGATCTTCGGCAGTAGCCAGATGGATATTGGGATTACTGTATAAAGATGCAAACCAAGAATCTCGTGCGCAGTACCGTTCACGATTTTTACATACATCAGGAGGAAATATGTGGGTATGAAAGTCAATGAGCATAAAATCCTTTCCTGAGACACACTTTAGCTCTAGAAACACCAAGGCAAACATTCCCGGACATCTTAACAAATCTGTCCCTACTTCCCCTTACACAATCCCTCTTCGAGGGTGTATACTTATTTTTAAGATGAAACATTTCTCTTTTTTTAATAGTGAGTAGTCTTGCGCTCAAGTGGTGAGAGCCAAGGCTCACGAGAAGCTAGTTCACCGCGTGGTACTTTGAGCCTATCAACATTCACATGGGAGACTACCTAACAGTGCAAGGAGAGCATAAATGACTCTAGAAAAATCATCAGATCTTGAAAAAGCTATTGAGACAAAACCCCAGGAGAAAGAAAAGAAAGGTTACCTTAGGCAACTGTGCGAAAGGCTTCATCTAGACTCTACAAGAGATTACTCAAAAGAAGAAATTGATCAGCTAGAGCCCTCAAACAGTAAAAGGAAATTCCTCATAGAGATTATAGGAGATTATGAGAAATTAAACAAACAAAAATCTTCCGAAGCATTTAATAAGAGAAGAGAGGAAATAGAAAATCTTAAGAGACCACCCCTTAGCAGACCACTGGCGTATAAATCTCCTCTGACTAGCTTATCTCAGATAATATATAGCCTAGAACATAGAATTATAGAAAATCTTACATATATTCAGATTTTACGCCTAACTAACAATGAAACAGCAAAAACCTTTCTAATTTCACATCCTAAACATAATTTAGAAAAAGATGTAGAGAAAAGGAAGAAATTCGTAGAACAATACAAAAAGAAGCTTCAAGAATACAAGAAGCTCCAAGAATGCACTTAATCAGAACGGGAATCACCCTCCTGCTCTCCTAGTCAAAAGAGCAATACACAAAAAGCACTACTTGCGTAGAGCTTTGTTCGCTGATTGGGAAATGACGCATTTTTTAGGTCATTTCTCACTTTCTAATTGAACAGAAAAACCATCTTTCCTCATTTTTGCCGAGCCAGTAGTCAGCACGCGCTTCACCAGCGATCACTTCTTGGCTGACAAGCCTCTCGATCATCAGTCCAACTCTGCTGCACTTGTTACCAAGCTTACACATGTCGTCTGTCTACCAGGTCTTCTTCCTGGGATCTTCACACGTTCTCACGCGTGGGAAAACTCTTCTTGAGGTCGGCTTCGCGCTTAGATGCTTTCAGCGCTTCTCCTTTCTGGACGTAGCTACCCAGCTCTGGGGGTGGCCCCCCAACTGGCTCACCAGCGGTCCAGCCATCTCGGTCCTCTCGTACTGAAGATGACTCCCCTCAATTTTCCATGCGCCCACGACGGATAGAGACCGAACTGTCTCGCGACGTTCTGAACCCAGCTCGCGTGCCGCTTTCATGGGCGAACAGCCCAACCCTTGGGACCTACTCCAGCCCCAGGATGCGACGAGCCGACATCGAGGTGCCAAACCTTGCCGTCGATTTGAACTCTTGGGCAAGATCAGCCTGTTATCCCCGGGGTAGCTTTTATCCGTTGAGCCACATGCCTTCCACTCGGCCATGTGGGATCACTAAGCCCGACTTTCGTCCCTGCTCGGCATGTCCGCCTCGCAGTCAAGCTCCCTTCTGCCTTTCCACTCTTTGCGGGTGGTTTCCATTCACCCTGAGGGAACCTTTGGGCGCCTCCGTTACTCTTTGGGAGGCGACCGCCCCAGTCAAACTACCCGCCTGGCCCTGTCCACGGTTTTTGTCGTGTGAGAAACAAAACACATCGAGAGTGGTATTTCACCGTTGCCTCCCCCATCCCCACAAGGATGAGTTCTCCGGCTCCCACCTATCCTACGCACGCTGTCCCTCATTTCCAGACCAAGGTGTAGTAAAGCTCCACGGGGTCTTTTTGTCCTGTCGTGGGTAACCCGTATCTTCACGGGTCTTTCAATTTCGCCGAGTCCTCTGTCGAGACAGTGCTCAACTCGTTACTCCTTTCGTGCGGGTCGGAACTTACCCGACAAGGAATTTCGCTACCTTAGGACCGTTATAGTTACGGCCGCCGTTCACCGGGGCTTCAATTCATGGCTACGAACACCACTCCTCTTAACCTTCCGGCACTGGGCAGGAGTCAGCCCCTATACGTCCGCTTTCGCGTTCGCAGAGACCTATGTTTTTGTTAAACAGTCGGTTGAGCCTCTCTTTTGCAACCTCCTCACACCCAAGCCTAAGCTCAGACGCTACTAAGGCACCCCTTCTTCCGAAGGTACGGGGTCATTTTGCCGAGTTCCTTAACAGAGGGTCGCTCGATCACCTTGGGATATTTCTCCCTGCCTACCAGTGTCGGTTTGCGGTACGGGCGGAACGAGATCTCGCTAGAGGCTTTTCTTGGCGGCCTGGACTCCACTGACTTCCGCACTGTCGCCAGTGCTCGGTGCTCCTCTCACGGTCCTGTCATCGGGATTTGCCTCGACGACCCGCTTGAGAGAGTACGCCCAGCCTGTCCATTCGCTGGGTTCAGCTTTCCTACCGCGTCCCCTCATCACTGATAACGATCTCTTTCCGGTGCAGGAACATCTCACCTGCTTGCCATCGCCTACGACTTTAACGTCCTCGGCTTAGGACCCGACTCACCCTGAGACGATTGACGTTGCTCAGGAAACCTCAGGCATTCGGTGGGTCTGGTTCTCACAGACCTTGCGCTACTCATTCCGGCATTCTCACTTCTGGTTGCTCCACTAGTCCTTACGGTCTAGCTTCTCAGCTGAACAGAACGCTCCCCTACCATTGTCTTCCAAAGAAGACAATCCATGGCTTCGGTACAATGCTTAAGCCTCCTTACGTTGTCGGTGCCAGGACACTCGACCAGTGAGCTATTACGCACTCTTTCAAGGATGGCTGCTTCTAAGCCAACCTCCTGGCTGTTTAGGCGTCCTGACTTCCTTTCCCACTCAGCATCGCTTTTGAGACCTTAGCCGATGGTCTGGGCTGTTTCCCTTTTGACGACGAAGCTTTGCCCCCGCCGTCTCACTCACCTGCACGCTTCTTGTGGCATTCGCAGTTTGATTGGGGTTGGTAACCAGCACTTGGCCCCTAGCCCATTCAGTGCTCTACCTCCACAAGGTTTTCACAGGTGGCTGTACCTCTATACATTTCGGGGAGAACCAGCTATCTCCACGTTCGATTAGCATTTCACCCCTATCCACAGCTCATCCCCCAGTTTTGCAACACTGGTGAGTTCGAGCCTCGACGGACTGTCACATCCGCTTCACTCTGGCCATGGATAGCTCACGTGGTTTCGGGTCGCATCGCCGCTACTTTCGCCTCCTTCAGACTCGGTTGCCCTCTGGCTCCCCAGCTTTAGCGCTGGTTAACCTGCAACGTGCGATGCACTCGCCGGATCATTCTACAAAAGGCACGCCATTAGTCCTAAGTGGATCAGATCCACAGTGACCTCTGACTGCTTGGGAGTACGTGGTTTCAGGGTCTCTTTCATCCCCCTTCCGGGGTGCTTTTCACCTTTCCCTCACGGTACTTGTTCACTATCGGTCGCTTGAGGTTTTTAGCCTTGGAGGGTGGTCCCCCCTGCTTCCCACAAGGTTTCACGTGTCTCGTGGTACTCAGGATCCCAGCCCACACTCTCCCAATCGTTCTTGACGGGACTCTCACCCTCTACGGTCACGCTTTCCAACGTGTTGGAGTGATCAGGTCGTGTTTGTTGCTGGTCCTACAACCCCAGTCGCTAGTTGCCCAGCCACTGGTTTGGGCTACTCCCGGTTCGCTCGCCACTACTACGGGAATCTCGGTTGATTTCTTTTCGTCGGGCTACTGAGATGTTTCAGTTCACCCGCTGCCCCCCGTCACTGCTCACCTTCATGAACAGGCGGTCTCCAAGACATCACTCTGGAGGGGTTGCCCCATTCGGAATCTCAGGGTTCTCAGCTTGGATGCAGCTCCCCCTGAACGTTTCGCCGGTCTCCGCGTCCTTCTTCGGCCTCAAGCGCCTAGGCATCCACCTCGTACTCATACTTGCTTGTTTGCCTTGGTGATCTCTTTTTCTCTGCTTCAACTCGTGCTGACCTTCTCGGCTCAGCAAAAATGAAGAAAGATGATTTTTCAGTTGTTCAGGTACAGGGTGACGAACCTTTGCGGTCCCCCAACCCCTCAAGAGTGGAAACCAGTCAGAACCTTGCTGCAAGGACGGACAATTCCTCATCGACCTGGGACACTTTCCATCCGTGCAGGATGGAATGATTTCCCTAGAAAGGAGGTGATCCAGCCGCACCTTCCGGTACGGCTACCTTGTTACGACTTCACCCCAATCACCAACCCCACCCTCGACGCCTGCCCCCCTAAAGGGTCGGCTCAGCGGCTTCAGGTGTTGCCGACTTTCGTGGTGTGACGGGCGGTGTGTACAAGACCCGGGAACGTATTCACCGTGGTGTGCTGACCCACGGTTACTAGCAACTCCTCCTTCATGCAGGCGAGTTGCAGCCTGCAATCTGAACTGAGGCCGGTTTTGTTGGGATTGGCTCCCCCTCGCGGGTTGGCAGCCCGTTGTACCGACCATTGTAGCGTGTGTGTTGCCCAGGACGTAAGGGCCGTGCTGACTTGACGTCATCCCCGCCTTCCTCCGCGTTCTTCGCGGCAGTCCTGCTAGATCATTCAACTAGCAGCAGGGGTTGCGCTCGTTGCGGGACTGAACCCAACATCTCACGACACGAGCTGACGACAGCCATGCAGCACCTGTGCTACCGCCGATTGCTCGGACACCCCGTTACGGGTGGTGCAATAGCATGTCAAGCCCTGGTAAGGTTCTTCGCGTTGCATCGAATTAAACCACACGCTCCGCTGCTTGTGCGGGTCCCCGTCAATTCCTTTGAGTTTTAATCTTGCGACCGTACTCCCCAGGCGGACCACTTATTGCGTAAGCTGCGGCACGGAAGGGGTCGATACCTCCCACGCCTAGTGGTCATCGTTTACGGCTAGGACTACCAGGGTATCTAATCCTGTTCGCTCCCCTAGCTTTCGCACCTGAGCGTCAGAAACTTGCCAGGAGACTGCCTTCGCTTTCGGTGTTCCTCCGGATCTCTACGCATTTCACCGCTCCACCCGGAATTCCGTCTCCCCCTCAAGTTCTCAAGTCTACCAGTTTTCGAAGACCTTTCCCAGTTAAGCCGGAAACTGTCACTCCGAACTTGGCCGACCGCCTGCGCGCGCTTTACGCCCAATAAATCCGGACAACGCTCGCCCCCTACGTATTACCGCGGCTGCTGGCACGTAGTTAGCCGGGGCTTCTTCCTCTGGTACCGTCCGTTCTCGTCCCAGAGAAAAGCAGTTTACGATCCGAAAACCTTCTTCCTGCACGCGGCGTTGCTCGTTCAGGGTTGCCCCCATTGACGAATATTCCTCACTGCTGCCCCCCGTAGGAGTCTGGGCCGTTCTCAATCCCAGTGTGGCTGATCATCCTCTCAGACCAGCTACCGATCGTCGCCTTGGTAGGCTTTTACCCCACCAACTAGCTAATCGGCCGCAGGCCCTTCCTCTGGCGCCTCTTGCGAAGCTTTGTTTCGTTTCCGAAACCTATGCGGTATTGTCGGCGATTTCTCGCCGGTATTCCTCACCACAGGGTAGGTACCCACGTGTTACTCACCCGTCCGCCACTCACACAGATTGCTCCGTGCGCGTTCGACTTGCATGTGTTAGGCACGCCGCCAGCGTTTATCCTGAGCCAGGATCAAACTCGCCATTCAATATCTTTTCCACCCACTCTGTTGCCAGAATAAGCGTGATTTGCTGTTGAGTCGCGATCCAGGCCAAGAATGATTACTTGGCTTGTTCGCAGATTGTTTACGCTAGCAGAGCTTCTGCTAGCACCATGTTGACAGGAACTGTTTTGTACTTGCTCTCAGTTACTGTTCTGCTTTCCACTCTTGAGTTGTTAAGGTGCCACGAGCTGCACACCTTTTCATGTGCATTGCTCTTTTGGCTCACCACGAGCGTTTCTTTACTTTTCGCTCGTCGCTCTTTGGCTTCGGTAGTATCTCACGTTCGCCGCGCTTTGTCAAGGGGTTTTGGCCCTTTTTTTTCGCTCTCCCGATTTTCGTTTTCGCTTGCCCATCCCAGCGAAGACAACCGTATCCGGCTCTCTCTAAAGGGGGGGAAGCAAGACCTCGGACGGAGCGCATCACACCGCAACGACACCTACCCATTCACACCAGACAAGAGCACCTCGTCCCAAATGTTCGAAGAGGTTGCCTTAGTGTGCTTGCCTATTATGCCACAGCGACATCGCTTTGTCAAGAGGTCCTTTTAGGCTTCTCCTGACTGGACCTGCCAGTGCGGCGGGCTCGTTGCACTGTCTTCGTGACGACGAGGGTTATTATGCCAGAGACCTCGTCAGTTGTCAAGGGGTTTTTGAGCCAATTTCTGGAAAGTTTCTTTTTGAGACAACTATTCCTAAAGACCACTAGCATTAGTGACACTCTCAACCCCCTAAAAGGGGGTGAGCTTCGATCGCACTTCAACGGTGTGGCCTGCCCCCGTAGGGACCTGCTCTAGGAGCAGTGGTTGACCCGTTGACTGAGATAGACAACTAGCATCAGATGATGCCAGGGGCGTGTCTGCCCTACTACTACTCCTGGATAAACCAGGGCGTAGATACGTGACGGAACGAGGAAACGATACTTGCTCATCAAATGCGAGCGGATGCATATTGACACTGCCGACAATGTCCCTGTGGCCAGTGAAGCCACATTTGCGGCATGCCCAATTTCTGCCCTTGGGCTTGTGTTTGTGCTTGCATTCCGGACACTGGCTACTTGTGCCTCGTTCGGAGCCAGTGAAGCTCTTGATGCAAGCCTGTTTGGATTTATGGGTGAGGTAGTCGATGTCCTTGCCATATTCCCACAAGGATATCCGTTGATTATGGTGACGCCCACGATCTTGATTACGCACACCATGGGGATTGCCGATGAAGAGGAAGCCCACATGGTGCTCTTGGCAAAAGTCGATCACTTTACGCGTGGCTTTGTGGCGCAGATCACGGATGCGACGTTCTGCTCGTCTGCACTGCTTGTTCTTAGCCCATTGCAGCCGTCTCCAACGTCGCGAACGCTTTTTGCACTTAGATTGCTTTTTGGCAAATTTTCTCAACTGCATGTTTCTCTGTCTTTTGAGAGATCGGATGCCACGGCCTGTCACGATCATTGCCTTGCCCGTGTTGGTACTAACAGCTGCAAGATGGATTTCACCCAGATCGACAGTTGCATGAACCGTTCCAGGTGCCTCTTCAGCTTGTGGTGTCTCGATACAGACATGCAGTTCAAAACCATTATTCCAAACGAGGCTACATGCACCGCTGTTCTCAGGAAGCTCAATAGGCAAGACGATGGACTCTCGTCCCTTTCCCATTGGCAGAACAACACGTCCATTTTCACGACTTACGGCTTGAGCAGGCCATTTGACCGGATAGAAGCGTTTTTCTCGCCATGGATATTTCATCCGCATCTCTGGATGGGTTTGACGGAGCTTGCGTGTGGCGTCGATATTGGCAAGGAAAGCATGTACCACCATCTGCACCGATTGACTGTGCAAGGCAAATCGTCCACCTTTGGTCGCCTTTTGCAACTTACTGCGCCCAGGCCACGGAAGATGCTCTCTGCGTGCTTGTTTGTGCGTTTCGACACAAAAGTTCCAGACTTTCGCCGCTTCCATCTGCGCATCTCGCATGGCCTCAAACAACTTTTTGTTTGGCTGCAATCGGTAGATATGGACTGTTTCCATGTGAACCTCCTTTCTATTTTCGTTTCTTACTCTAGGCAACGAAGCATATTTGGGTAAGTAACATTGTAGTATGACAATTTAGGAGATGAAATTAGGAAATATGGCCACGAAGCGTATGCTCACAGGCGACGCTTTCATCCCAACCCCAGATATCGGGGTGGGACTTCCCGCGTCGCTTTCGTTAATTTGGAATTAGCAGGCCTAGCGGGATATCTGATCTATCGATAACGACCTTTAGAGGATAGAATATTATCAATTGCAGGAGAAAGGAAAACCATATGCATCCAAAACCATCTAACGAAGAACAGAACACCTTCGATCTGCGCCAGAAATTGGTAGACTACCTTAAAAGTCAGGGGAACATTCGCTCTTCACAGGTCGAAGCGGCCTTTCGGGCTGTGCCACGCCACTTTTTTGTCCCAAACACAGATATCGAGCAGGTATATAGCGACACATATATTCTCACTAAACAGCAAAATGGAATTCCAGTCAGTTCTTCCTCACAGCCAGCCGTTATGGCAATTATGCTTGAGATGCTTGCCATACAGCCAGGGCAGCGTATCTTAGAGATCGGTGCAGGCACAGGCTACAATGCCGCTCTCCTTGCATCCATCGTTGGTAAGGCGGGCAGTGTCGTCACAATCGACATCGATGAAGATATTGTTGCTGCTGCCCATGAGCATCTAGTCACAGCGGGATTTAGTCAGGTGCAGACAATATGCGGAGACGGCGGCTTTGGTTATCCCGATGGAGCACCTTATGACCGAGTGATCGTAACAGCAAGTTCCTCTGACATACTTCCAGCTTGGCGCGAACAGTTGAAACCGGGAGGACGGTTGGTATTACCATTCAAATTCACTGGCCTCACTACACACCACTGGCTATTCGCGGATCAGACGCTACTTGCCTTTGAGCACGCAGGAGACCATCTACTGTGTACTGATACATATATAGGTGGCTTTATACCCCTACGTGGGACCTTTGCTCAACAGCCTGAGAGTCAAATCCAACTTGCACCTGACGGCAGTCTTACCATGGTAACTTTCAGTTCAGTGGATGCAGATCATATTTCCGCTATCTTGAAAGGCCCATATCAAGATGAAGCTCTAAACATACGTATGACTCACCTGGAACTGCTCGGCCTACGCCTCTGGCTGGCTTGGCGTGACAGCAGTTATAGCGAACTTTATGGACAAGGTGATGCAATAGGACACGACCGCATTCCTCTACTGATACAAACACCTGGCCTGACCATAAGAACGATGGGACTCTACGAAGAAAACGCAGCTAGCCTGCTCATACGTCAACCGGAACATGACACTTTTAAGGACGCGAGAGACCAAACATTTGCTCTCGCCATCCGCACATTTGGGGCACAGCAGCCTCTAGCAGAGCGTTTAGTTGAGCACATAGCACTCTGGGAACGCGCTGGGCGACCATTCCGCTGGAACCCACAGGGATTAATACACGGGTTGCAGATGCGGGTTTACCCACCTGACACAGCATATACTCCAACGTCAAACGAATTTGTCATGGATAGACCGGGATCGCGCCTAGTTTTCCAGTGGTGAGTCTTGATTCTCTAGCTTCCCCAAAACTAAAGTGATGAGACATTTTTCAGAACCTCCTCCGAAAAAAGACGTACGAGGGGGTGGTTGCTTATTCTTATAAGTTTCTTTACAATTCTTTGACATTTTTCTCATGAGTGCATGCTAATGTTGCCACTGTAGAAGTTTCATATCGGCTCGCCGCCGGGGAACTTCCTTTCCTCTGATTCGGATCATCAATTCATAAATAGACAACTATTGACCAGGAAACAGGGGAAGGTAAGAACAAAGGAGTGTCTTATAGTGGCAACATCTCACTTACCGCGTTACCTAGTAGGCACTTTTGCATTGTGTTGCCTATCTGCTATTGTCTTTGCTGGCTGTGGTTCTAGCTCTAATAGCTCTAGTAGCTCTAATACAGCATCGCCAGCAACAGCCACAGCCTGTGCTCAGCTCCGTACACGTTTTCGTCCAGTCATAGGTACTATCCAGAGTGTGAGCGGACAAACAGTACACATCAACGAAAGTAGTGGAGGGACTGTCGATGCAACCTTTTCAAGTAGCACTCGCATCAGTCAGCAAACACTAGCAACCACTTCTGCACTACAAACGGGAGCAAACGTTATCGTCCAAGTACAACCAACTTCGAATGGCTCTTATACCGCAACATCGATTACTTTGACACCAGCTGGCCAATTCGGCCAAGGCTTCAACGGAAACGGAACAGGAGGTAACAGGGGCAACGGAACGGGAAGTAATGGACAGGCATGTTTTGGAGGTAAACGTGGCCCTAATAATAGTGGAGGTAATAATGGAGGGCAAACTACTGTACGTAGAGTAATGGGTACCATTGGGCAGATCAATGGGACTACGTCAATCGCAATCACAGACAGGCAGCAGAACAATTACACCATCCTGTTGTCCTCTAACACAAAGGTTATCCAGAACAGCTCTGCAACTTCTAGTGCGCTCCAAGCTGGCATGGGTATCTCTGTAACAGGGCAAAACAACAATGGGGTAATAACGGCGACATCTATGACCATCTATTCTCCAGGACTCCTGCCAACTCCGACCCCAACTAACCCATAGGTAGCATTTATATTGGTAATAGGCTTGTTTATCCATTAATAAGGATAAGCAAAATCTTACATGGTGGCCGGGTTCAAATATATGGTCAATGGATCAGAGCCCCCCACCACCTTGTTACCGAATATGCTCCTTAATGGAAGGGAAGCTGAGCGTGTTGATGGCGCTGAATGAAGTTGTCACCTAGTAGGCAATGAGTTGTCATCCCCTTGCTCTATGCAAAAAGATGAGATCTTTGCTAAACTGCGTATTCATAGAAAGAACATACTTTGTTAATGTAGTTCTACGTAAAGGAGTACCAGATACACGTGTGAAGTACTGGCCTTGAGCATTAGGGTCAGAAATCCGGCAGCGGTTACAAAAACTTCTCTTTCACGGGATAATGGTACATATTCATCATGAGGATGATCTATGTTAGAAGAAACTGATACCCTGCTCCAGGCGTTGGTAGATGAGGATGAGTTAGACGCCAACGAGATGGATCATACCCTCGACGCCGAAAGGCCACGCCGACGACGGCCACGCCGATGGCTGGTCATAACGAGCATCGTAGTTGTGATCGTGCTCATCGCCGCTGGTGGTGGGCTCTACTGGTGGCTCAATAGGCGTCCTCCTGTGACCTATCGAACGGTTGCAGTGACCAGCGGCAACATTAGCTCTACAATCGCTGCCACAGGCCCCCTCACAGCCAATGCGACCTACGATTTAAACTTTGCTGTTGGTGGTCAAGTCAGTGCAATCGATGTTAAGGTTGGTCAACAAGTGACAAACGGTCAGGTCCTAGCAACAATAACCCCTAGTCAAACAACCACTAATACAGCGAATGCGACGCTTACAGCCCCAGGAAATGGCACCGTCGAAGCCATTAATGGTGCAGTAGGTGAAGAAATTGGCGGAGGTGGCGGAACTAATTCCAATTCCGGTAACTCTGGCAACTCTGGTGGTGGTTCTAATTCTGGCAATAGCAATCAAGCATTTATGGTTGTAGTTGACACTAGCCAGTTGAACATTGCAGCTGCAATCAACGAAGTGGATATTAGTAACGTCCAGGCAGGCCAGTCCGCACAATTCACTGTAGCTGGCTATCCTAGCAACACATTTAATGCCACAGTCTCGACTATTGATACAGTCGGCGCAACAACCTCAAATGTTGTCAATTATACAGTGACTCTAACCGTCGATCAAACAAGCATCCCCTCCAATGTCCATCTTTACCCCGGCATGACTGCGACAGTCAATATCACTACTCAACAACGCATTGGAACATTGCTCATCCCTACATCTGCCTTGACTTTTGCCACCACTTTTGCCGCTCAATCGGCTCGCGGTGGCGGCAGTGGCGGCAGTGGTAGCGGCAGCGGTAGCTTCAGTGGCGGCAGTGGCAGCGGCAGTGGAGGCAGCGGCAGTGGAGGCAGTGGCAGCGGCAGTGGCAACACAACTGGGTCCACAACTGGGTCCGGCAGCACTACCTCAACAGTATACATTTTGCAAAATGGGGCCCCTGTACCCGTTAGTATCACAACTGGCCTCAAAAGTGGAACTCAGATAGAGGTACTCTCCGGCTTACAAGAGGGCGAAGAAGTAATAAATGGCACGAGTGGAGGCAATAGAAGTGGAAATCGCACTGGAGGCAGCGGTAGCGGTAGCGGTAGTGGCTTCGGCGGTGGCAGCGGCTTCGGTGGTGGCAGTGGCTTCGGTGGCGGCGGCGGCTTCGGTGGCGGCGGTGGCGGTAGAGGCGGTGGCGGTGGTGGTGGTGGCGGTGGCGGCGGTGGCGGCGGCGGTTGAGAATTAGAGGAGTATAAACTATGGAAAGCAAAGAACAAAAAACGAGCATGGCGATCAATTTCGCCTCTGCTCCCTCTGCCATCCGCCTGGAAAAACTGAAAAAACATTACGTCATGGGACGAAATATCCTTCCCGTACTACACGGGATTAGCCTAGAGATCAAGCATGGCGAGATGGTTGCCATTATGGGACCATCTGGCTCTGGCAAATCAACACTTATGAACATCCTCGGCTGCCTAGACAGACCATCTCAGGGACGCTATATTCTGGATGGAGTGCCAGTCAGCGAGATGAATACGCGTGAATTAGCCGACATACGCAATCAGAAGATTGGTTTTGTCTTCCAGGGCTTTCATTTACTACAATGGATGACAGCCATGGACAACGTTGAATTGCCGCTACTCTATGCTGGTATCCCCGTAGAGGAACGACGAAAACGCGCAGGCCGAGCATTAAAGCTAGTAAATTTGAGTTCGCGGGCCGATCATCGCCCGGTAGAACTGTCAGGAGGACAGCAGCAACGTGTAGCGATTGCACGTGCATTGGTCACAACCCCGGCAATGATTCTGGCCGATGAACCAACAGGGAATCTGAGACTCACGCACAAGCATTGAGATTATGGCTATTCTGCAACAGCTCAATAGCCGTGGTATGACTGTTGTGCTTGTGACACACGAGCCAGATATTGCTAGGTATTGCCTCCGCAAGGTGGTACTGCGAGATGGCAAGGTTGTAGAAGATAGTATTAATCCTGAGCCCTGGGTAGCAAAGGAGCAATTGGCTCAGCTTGCTATAGAGAAAAAGGGGACATAGCAATGAACGACGTATTGGATCCAAACGAGACTGAAAAAGATGCAGAGACAGCAGGAGCCGTCGTGGTGGAAGGAAAGGCTGTTCCTAAGACCACTGTGGTCTCTACAGGGAGTAAACTCGGCTATCAAAAACCGCGCAGACGTGCACGAACAGGGCAAGCGCTCTTTCAAAGTGTGAAGAGCGCACTGCAAGCGATACTAGCAAACAAGTTGCGCTCTCTGCTCACCTCTCTTGGTATTATCATTGGAGTCGGGGCTGTCATCATGGTAGTCTCAATCAGCGAGAGCAATGCAGCCGCTATCAACCAACGCCTCTCCAGCTTAAATCCCAATGAACTGACTATTCGGTCAGGGAGCACTAGCACTGGCGGAATTCGAGGAGGACAAGGAACGGCCCAGACTCTGACACAAGCTGATGCGAATGCTATCAGCCTGCTCCCACATTTGACAGCCGTTAGCCCAATAGCCAATGTCAGCGGGGGGCAGGTAATATTCCAGGACCAGAACTGGTCTAGCACTGTGCAGGGAGTCTCTCCCTCCTACTTGCAACTTGGAGGCTGGCAGATACAAGCAGGTTCCTTCTTCACTCAATCTGACCTGCAAAGTAGTACAGCCGTAGCTGTTGTTGGACAGTCAGTCATAACTAATTTATTCGCACCAGCAGGTATCACCAATCCGGTTGGTCAACAGATTCGCATTCGTAACGTGCCTTTCACGGTAATTGGCGTGCTCCAATCCAAGGGGGCCACCAGTAGCTCATTTAACGATCCTGATGATATCGTCTACATCCCTTTCACGACAGCCCAGCAACGATTGACAGGTTCGCAATATGCCAATAGTATTAGTGTGCTGGTTGATGACCAATCGAACCTAGTTAGTGCAGAGAATGCCATTGAGCAGTCGCTCGAACAATCACACAATATTAGCAATCCAGCAAATGATAATTTCACTATCCAAAGTCAGGGTCAGATCCTACAAACTGCTCAGTCAATAACGCAGGCTCTCACGACATTGTTGGTCAGTGTAGCCGCAATCTCATTGTTAGTCGGTGGAATTGGGATTATGAATATTATGCTGGTCTCTGTAACCGAGCGCACACGCGAGATTGGCATCCGTATGGCAATAGGAGCTAGAGCCAGTGATGTCATGACACAATTTCTGATTGAGGCCCTAGTGTTAAGTGCCCTAGGAGGACTCGTTGGCATCATACTGGGCTCACTTGGAGCGTTTATCATCTCGCTAGTGAGCGGCAGCCAATTTGCGCTCAATCCAGCGGCAGTAATACTGGCCTTTGGCTTTTCTGCCGCCGTAGGAGTCCTCTTTGGCTTCTACCCTGCTCAGCGTGCAGCTCGTCTTGACCCCATTGTTGCATTACGCACACAATGACATGAATTCCACATTCATATGTAAGGATTTTTGTATGCAGAAATTAGTGAAAAGGAGCTTCCCCTCCCTTGTCCCTAAACCTCACCGACCTATGCAGTTTGTAGCAAGTGCTATTGCCTTGCTCACCCTCATAAGTCTAGAAATCACAACGTTACTTGTCGGGGCTACCCCCGCGCAGGCGGCCCCAATCTCCATCTCTTCGTACCAAGATCAGACCATCACCTCTTTCATCAGTGCTTTCTATGACCCAAACAATCATTTCTTCTACACTGATGCCCAGAATCATGCCGAAGCAGACTTGTGGACTGAAGCCATCGACTGGGGAACTGTGATGGATGCTTATAATCGTACCAAGAGTGCAAACTACAATCAGATGATTGGGGACATTTACAATCACGTTACTGGTATCTACGGCACCAACTGCGGACAATGGCAAGTCCCTAATAGCAGTAATGTGACTCTTGCTTGGTGGGCTCAAGCTAGTCTGCAAGCCTACACTCTCACTAATGCTACCACTTACAGAGACTGTGCCAAAGCTTTCTTTGACAGAATCTATCGATCTTGGGATACCTCTGAAGCTGGTGGAGGGATCTGGACAACCTATACTACTCCGCAAACACAGAAGAACATGGCGACTAATGCCCTCGCTGTTATGGTGGCAGCTCAACTTTCCACGATTCTGGGTGACAATACTTACCTAACTAAGGCTCAGACCATCTATACTTGGATACGATCTAAATTGACAAACTTGGCAGGTACATCAGGTGCTGTCTATGACTATTATGACAACGTCAATAGTACCACCGTCATGAATCAATTTAGTTATGATTATGGAACCTTCATCGGTGCTGCCCTCGCACTCTATGCCGCAATAAAGAGCAATTCAAATGTGACAGGTAACCAGCCAGCAGGTTATCTGGCAGACGCGAACAATGTTGCCAATGCTTCTCTCACCAATGTCACCATCAATGGCGATGGCATCATCCAGTATGAGTCAGATTGTAACAACACCACATCCGCTGGTGATACCAGTAACAGTCTGAGTGGCAACAATGGCAATATTGCCAATAATGGTTCTTTTGTTCAACGTAAATAATACCTGCACTGGTGGCACAAATGAAAGGGCACTCTATAAAGGAATTTATGCTCACTATCTAGCAGAATTGGCCTTCAATAAGGACGATGCTGTCCCTAACAGTGCTGTCTATGAACAAGTGCTCGATGAGAATGCAGCTCTAGCGGCAGATGATCGACGTCCCTCCGATAATCTGACTGGACCAGACTGGGCAGAGCCAGCCCCAACAGGTCCCATTAAGTCGTGGGGAATCAGCTCCAGCAGCTGAGATTTTGCAGATACTGCCCAATAATGAGAATATTGTCACCTATCAGTCAGAAGATGCAACCTTGCAAGGAGGATTGAGCTTAGGAACACAGTACGGAGGATATCTAAGCAATAACGGATATATCCAAAACTGGTCTCAGGATGGCCAGTCAGTGAGTATCACAGTCTCCGCTTCTACTGCAAGCACGCAGTTGCTCATCCTACGCTATGCGGCAGGAGCAGGCAATGCTGTACGTTACTTACAAGTCAACGGAGCTGAGAATACAGCTAACTTCCCAACCGGTCCCATTTACGCTTCTGGCACCTCCAATTCTGTCGTTAGTAAAATTACCTTCCCTGGTACTAACAGTTGGAGTGCATATGACCTCGAGGTCATTCCCATATCATTAAGTCAGGGCAGTAATACTATTACGATCAGTTTTAACAGTTCACAAAATAGCGCGAATGCCCTCGACTTGGACGGACTGACCGTAACACCAGGCTTCCCACCTCCACCAGTTACCAGTTCACCCAATTCTGCAACCCCTACTCCTGCTCCTACTTCTAATATAAGTAATAATGCAACACTAGGCAGTAATATCGGAAAGAGCGGCAATACTACTTCACAAAGCAGCAATACCCCTCAAAGCGGTAATAATGCTGGAAAAAAAGGCAACGCTACACCTACGCCTACTCCTAAACCCACTGCTACAGCTAAACCCACTGCCACGCCCAAACCTACCCCCGTGCCGCCTACTCCTACCCCCAAACCTACCTCCGTGCCGCCTACTCCTACCCCCAAACCTACCTCCGTGCCGCCTACTCCTACCTCCGTGCCGCCTACTCCTACCCCCGTGCCGCCTACTCCTACTCCTACTCCCAAACCTGCACCCACTCCTACTCCCGTGCCGCCTACTCCTACCCCCGTGCCGCCTACTCCTACTCCTGTGCCGCCTACTCCTACCCCCAAACCTACCCCTGTGCCACCTACTCCTACCCCCGTACCGCCTAAATAGAGAGCAGGAAAGGCAATGATTCCAAAGAGCCTGAGCCCAAATGGGCTCAGGCTCAGGGATCTCTTCATCTAGGTAGGCTAGGCAGGTGGTAGATACGGACAAATGGGATCACTTTCCATATAATCACCCGTTGCGGCCCAAGCCCGTGCCCTGGAACCGCCGCAGATAAAACGATACAGGCAGCAAGAACATTTTCCTTTCAAACAACTCATATCCCTGATACGTTTGAAAATATCTGATTTGCAGTAAATATCTACCGGATTATCTTCCCGAATATTACCAGCTCTGATCGGCAGAAACCCGGATGGATACACATCTCCAAGATGTGAGACAAACATGATGCCATTGCCATCACGTATCCCAAACCCGCGGCCAACTGGCGTATGCGCAATATTTTTCGTATCGATACCCTCTTGTTGCATCATTGTCAGTGTCACTCTCCGAAAGCTTGGAGCCTCCGTTGTTCTGATCATAAACGGGCTTGTCTTGGAGAGTTCATAAAGCCATTGATGGCATTCATCACATTGGACAGGAGTTATTTCTTCTAAAGCTCCACCTCGTCCCATGCGAATAAGGAAAAAGACACTCCAGCACATAATGTCAAGAGTTGTAAGAAGACGATAAATATGTGGTAAGTCTGCCAGCGTGCTTGCGGAAACCAGCGTATTTATTTGCAAAGGTAGACCTACTTGCTTAGCTGCGTGAACCGCATTGATCGTTGAAGCAAAGCAGCCAGTTACTTGGCGGAACGTATCATGCATCTGCGCAGTCGAACCATCCAAGGAAAGTGACATGCTTGTCAGACCAGCCTTTTTTAGCTGTTCAAGCAAACTTAAAGTGATCTGATTAGTACCGCTAGGAGCAAGAGATACCTGTAAACCAAGGCTAATCCCATAAGTAATTAATTCAAGCAAGTCCGGTCTTTTGAGCGGATCTCCGCCAGTCATAACTATGTGTGGGACTGGATGACCTCGGAACTCCTTCAACTGAGAAAGAAATACTTTCGCTTCTTGGGTAGTTAACTCAAGCGGATGGCGTTGCAAGATAGCCTCTGCCCGACAGTGCTTACAAGCAAGATCACAAGCACGTGTCATCTCCCAATAAATCATAACAGGATTGCGTGCATAAACGTATGGGTTCTGCACATTCGAACCCTCTTGGTAAGAGGCATTTACGGATTCCATAGAAAAGCCTTTCTAGAGCCCCATCCCGTTTAGGGGGTAGAATCCATAGCAGGATCGAGTTCTTGACAACGTGCCTGATGGATAACGTCCATCATCTCCGATACTGTTGTGACCTTAACACGCGGACAGCCTTGCTCAGCACCCTGGGCCACCTCATACCGATCCAGTTGCTGCCAGTCCTGATAGGTAATGTAATCAATGCCTTGCTCATGCAAAAAGGTCTGGATCAGTTCAGGGTCGCGATACTCGTCACTGATACCCTGAAGCGTTGGCAGATCGGCGAGCATTGCTTCGACCGTGTCAACCGAATTAGGCTTGTTGTTGCCGATCAGGCCATTGGGACCACTTTTTGCCCACCCAACGACATATTCACCTAGCACTGTCTCTCCGTTATCTACATACACAATACGTCCGGCATTATTGCTTATCGTAGAAGTGACGTTATTGAATGGGACATACTCTATTGGTATACTACGGTAGCCAATAGAGCGCAGCACAAGACCAGCCTCAATAAGCTCAAACTTGCCGGTCCCTTTCGCTACCAATTTGCCATTGGGAGCAACAACTAGCTCATTATGCTCGATCTTCACCGCCGTGATCTGCTCGCTATTACTGATGATCTCCACAGGAGAGGCCAAAAAGCGCATAATAAGACGGCGAGGAGCAGCATTTGCTGTTGACGCAGCATACGCACGCAAGCATTCCAGATTCACTGCTGCCACGCGGTTTTTTTCCACTATAGCTCTGCTGTGCGGATCAAGATCGATATTGTGGGGATCAACAATGACATCCACCCCAGCTAACTTGCCCAGCTCCTTGATCTCTGCATTCGTAAAGGACGCCTGCGCTGCACCACGACGCCCTAATATGACTATCTCACGGATCTTGCTCTTGCGTAACTTCTTCAAAGCATGAGTCGCGATATCAGTCTTCATCAGCACTTCCGGTGATATAGCAAGAATACGTGCCACATCCATCGCCACATTGCCGTTGCCGACGACCACAGCCCGCTCACACGACAGGTCAACAGCTAGATCTTGATAGTCTGGATGGCCATTATACCAGCCAACAAATGCCGTGGCTGACAAGCTATTTGGCAAATCCTCTCCCGGAATGCCCATGCGTCGATCGGCTGGGGCCCCTACTGCATAGACGATCTGGTCGTAGAAACGCTTGAGTTCTTCATGATGGATATCAACACCATAGGTGACATTGCCAAAGAAACGGACTTGTGAATTAGCCAGAATTTTATCAAATACGCGCGTCACTGCTTTGACCGATTGGTGATCTGGTGCAACACCTTCACGCACAAACCCAAAAGGTGTGGGAAAGCGATTAAAAATATCAATGCTCAGCACCAGAGAGCGTTGCTTAAGTAGCGCTTCAGCCGCATACAATCCAGCAGGCCCAGCGCCAATGACAGCAATACGCAGCGGTCGAGAAGCAGTAGCAAGTTGTTCCATCGTAACTCCTTGAAAATCGTAACTCCTTGAAAGAGGTCTTTATCATCGCCAGCTAACTGCTAGCCCCTGACATTAGTACTCTATTATATAATATCACTTTAGAATAAGGATGGGAAAAGTGAGACTCCGCAGTAGCTAAAGCCCTTTTTTCTGTCAGAAGTGCAGTCTGACTTTTCGTTGCCGCGACTCAGTATTGTAAGGCATTGCCTCCTTTGCAATTTATTGCCTCCTTTGTAGGGGCCCAATTCATTGCGCCCGTTCCTCGTGGGGTAAGGCATTGCCAAAATCCTCCGCACACCCCATGGCACACTCAAAATGCAGACGGGAAAAAAGGGCCAGCAAATTACTAATTACTAGCGCAAACGTTCATCAAAGCATACAATAGCATGAGGTATGGTGCTCTCCTGATCAACAAGATTGTTGGTTTCTGATTATTCCTTCCTAGCTACAAGTTACTCATACCTGCACTTTTTTTCTTGCTTGGAAAACTAGCAAATTGAAAACTACAAAACTTGAATGAGTAGGGAACGATGATCAAAGTAGGTGTAATAGAACAGCGTGCATTCCTTAGTGTCTTGCAGAGGATCGAATTACATGCAAAAACTGGACTATTGACACTTATCCATAATGAACAAGAAGCCGAACTTTACTTTCAACAGGGGCAATTGACATCCATTAGTCTCAAAAAGGGTCCTGCTCTCGGAGAAAGGCTCGTACAAGCTGGAATCATCTCTCAAGACGCTCTCCAAGAAGCCCTGCTCACACTCCTAGCGACAGGTAGCACTCTCGCTACAAATAATCATGGAGACGCCATCATAGCACAGACACTGCTTGGGCTTGGGAAGCTACGACATGAACAACTCAATGCATGGATGAAGCGAGAAGCCATTGAAATCCTACGAAACCTCCTGATCTGGTCAGAAAGTGATGTTTCCTTTACAGAAGGGGTTGCTACTCCTCCCGATCGCCTTATACTTAATTATCGTGTTACCTCACTAACATCGTCTATTTTCGATGAAAATGCTATTTCAAATCCATCTCATGGAATTTTCAGATCCAGAAGAAAAGAGGAACCAGCTTCTCCCACTTCAATCCCGGTTCCTGCTCCTCTTTTCAAGAACATGCAGGCAAGTAACCAGGACACACCCGATCCGAGAATATCAGCTTATCCTCTTCCTGGTCTTGTTAAAACACCAACACCTCGTATGGGAAAGATGACTCTACCAGCTAGAAGGTTACCTACTGAGGACTTAACGTCCATCAAAAGGTCTACCACAGCCTCAATGAAGGCCCTAAAACGAGATACTCATCTTGACAAGCTCAATACCATCTCAATCGTTGCTATCAAGGCAATAACGCATCCAAAACGAATGAGAAATTTAAAAATTAGAATAACGGGAGTACTCTTTATCATAGCTTCTCTGGCCTATACGCCATGGATGCTCACGGCCATGAATATCCAGGCCTGGTGGTTTGCCTTGCCTTTCCTTTTTGCAACCATATACATCACGCTGTTTCTTTACCTTACCATTTACAATAACTGGAATCGCTCGGTTCCCCAACTCTTTAAACTCCCTGACGGAGTTGAGCCAATGGTTGCCATTCTCATCCCGACCTACGGGGAACCAGTGGAAATGGTTCAAAAAACTATCGAGAGTGTGATGCAGCAAAATTGGCCACAAGAAGCTATGCTAGTTATTATTGGGGATGACAGCCACAATCCCAAAATGCAATCCATAGTAGCAGATCTCCAAAGACAGTATCCACTCGCTCGCATCATCTATCATCTCCCTCCCCCAAAGAATAGTCCCGAGAGGATAGGTAGAGCCAAAGATGGCAATTTAAATTCTATGCTCAAGCTGGTTTCACAACAGTATCCAGAGATTGACTATATTGAGACACGAGACGCCGATGACCTTGTTGGCAATCCCAACTTCTTGAGATATACGATTGGTCATTTGGTGAGTAATCCCAAGGCAGCCTATGTTCAAACGATCAAAGAGGCCATAGTCAGTCCAGGAGATCCATTTGGCAACATGCAACCTGTATTCTATCGTGGGCTACTCTTATCAAAGCATGCTACCAATTCCGTCTTTCCATGTGGAAGTGGTTTGGTATGGAGCAAGCGACCCCTAGAGAAAATTGGAGGATTTCCCACCTGGAACCTAGTAGAAGACCTGTACTCGGGGTATGTAGCTATGCAGCATGGATTTAAAGGCTCATATTTGCCAATTGTTGGAGCCATAGGTCAGGTCGCTCCAGAAGACATTCCCAATTTCTACAAGCAACTGGGAACTTGGGCCTTAGACACCATAAGGATGTTTCTGTGGAAGAATCCTTGGCAAGTCAAAGGATTAACTTTTCGACAACGCATGCACTTTACAGAAATGGGATTATGGTACTTCTCAAGCTTCGCTCAGCTGATCTTCTTTATTACACCTCCCATTTGCCTATTTACTGGTGTGTATCCATTAAGGCCCAATGATTTTTTCATTTTTCTCATTGTCCTATTTGCATATACCTTCCTCATTGATATATTCCTGTTCTTTGTGGGACACGATGTCACCTTCAAAGAGAACTGGAGAGCCAAACAGCTCTTTGCAGGCATGATGTTTGTCTATATGAAGGCAGCCGTGCTGGCTATCATGTATGGGCCACATAAAAAGCCCGCCTATAAAGTAACGAGAAAAGTTCAAATCGTAGGCTTATATGTCAAAGAGGTATTCTTCCAAATCATGCTCTTTCTCTTGCTCCTTTCATCAGTTATTTATACCATTGTGATACATAAGGCAAACCCTCTGGCTATAGACTTTGGATCAGTTGCTTGGATTATTCTTTACATGGCGATTTTATCAGGGGTCATTAGCAAAAGCTGGTATGGGAAACGTTTCTTTGATTTATGATCAATCATCTACAGTTTTTGTGCTAGGCTTTATGGGCAAAGACGGGCTAAACGCAAAACAGAAAAGATTGTAGCAGAGCTAACAAAGAAAGGAGACGCACGATGCAACTAGTTGAGAAGCACATGATCAGCAAGACTGATGCTCGCTTTGCTTTGATCGATCGTGCGACCTTCGCCTCCAAGAACCTCTACAATGCGGCGCTCTATGAGATCAGACAGCATTTCATCTTTTGCGGGAAGTACTTGAGCTATAACCAGATGGATAAACGCATGCAGAAGCATGAAGCTTATCGGTCACTGCCGCGCAAAGTGTCTCAGCAAGTGCTCAAACTTCTCGACAAGAACTGGCAATCGTACTTTGCAGCAATCAAAGCTTATGAGGAAGATCCGTCTAAGTTCCTAGGGCATCCTAAATTGCCTGGATACAAGGACAAGAAAGAAGGGAGGAATGTGCTTGTCTATACTATTCAGGCAATTTCCCAACCAGCACTGCGTCTCGGCATTATCAAGCCGTCTCAGCTTGGAATAGAGATCAGGACTAGACACAGAAATGTGGATCAAGTTCGCATTGTGCCCAAGAAAAGTGAGTGTTATGTCGTTGAAGTTGTCTATACGCAAGTTGAAGAGCAAAAAGAAGTCAATCCTTCTCTCGCTGCAGCAATAGACATTGGGGTAAACAATCTTGTCGCGCTAACATCAAACAAAAGAGGTTTTATTCCTCGGCTTGTTAACGGGCGTCCGATTAAGAGCGTTAACCAATATTATAATAAACATGTCTCTAAGCTACAAAAGAACATGAGTAGTAACCATCACACATCACGGAGGATAGAATGTATTGCAGCGAAAAGAACGAGGCGCATTGACCATTACATGCACACGGTTTCTAGACGCATCATTGATCTCTTGGTTTCCGAAGGCATTGGAACTCTTGTGATCGGGAAAAACCCGAATTGGAAACAAGAATCCAACATGAGCAAAAGGAATAACCAGCATTTTGTGCAATTGCCACATGCAAGATTCATCGATATGCTCACCTACAAGGCGAAGCTGGTTGGCATCACTGTCTTGGTGCAAGAGGAGAGCTATACGAGCAAGGCCTTTAGTAGTGCATCCTGAGAGGATAGTCGTTCCCCTCCGAACACCTAGTCGTGGCATACATGTCCATTGACGAGGTAACTATGGATTGAAACTCACTCAGCTTATTAGGGGAGAAAAAAGCAAATCACATCACTAGAGAGCACTCCTAAAATATGAGCCTTAACCTCCCTATAGTACTTTCGACTTCTTGGTTCTCTCACCATCACATCAGCTACCTTAACCTCCCCATAGTACTTTCGACTTCTTGGTTCTCTCACCATCACATCAGCTACCTTAACCTCCCCATAGTACTTTCGACTTCTTGAATCTCTCACCATCATATCAGCTACCTTCCTTCAGCACACACTCCAAATCTCTTAAACGTTTGGGGGTCGTTGCACTCTATAAGTGGTCATTTTGTCTCGCTAATGACACTACTCTTAATTGTTACCATAACTATTCTGTTTTATTGCTCAACATACTGAAATTTGGAACAATAGCTATCTCTAACTATTGGCCAGTTCACAAGATAGCCAGCTAATTTATTAGTTTTCTACACTGAACCATTGCAAATCACACCGAATCTTAATCGAACCTCCACTTCTCCCCACTTTACAGTAGAGTTACATCCGCATATACTATTGACAGCGCATGGATTTGCATATGCGTACTCAAAGCAACTACTTGATTAGGAGATTAATTTACAATGACAAACGAATTCGAACTTAACGACGAGCAATTGGCAGCAGTTACCGGTGGCAAGAGCATCGACATTACAAAGCTCACCGCAACAGCACGCAACAGTTTCACCCAGCACTCCTCCGTTGATGGCAGCACAGGTCTGTTCATTATCGGCGGTGGCAAAAATTCGACAACAGAGGGCGTAGTACAGGGTGCCACTATCAATGCTGGAAATGGTGCTACAGGACTCAACGTTGTTAGCCTTTAGTCCTTTGACGCAAAATCAGGAATAGGAGATTAATTTACAATGACAAACGAATTCGAACTTAACGACGAGCAATTGGCAGCAGTTACCGGTGGCAAGAGCATCGACATTACGAAGCTCAGTGCAACAGCACGTAACAGTTTCACCCAGCACTCCTTCGTTGATGGCAGCACAAGTCTGTTCATTATCGGCGGTGGCAAAAATTCGACAACAGAGGGCGCAGTACAGGGTGCCACTATCAATGCTGGAAATGGCGCTACAGGACTCAACGTTGTTAGCCTTTAGTCCTTTGACCTAAAATTAGTAATAGGAGATTAATTTACAATGACAAACGAATTCGAACTTAACGACGAGCAATTGGCAGCAGTTACCGGTGGTAGTAGTTTCAGCCTTACGAAGCTCAGTGCAACAGCACGTAACAGTTTCACTCAGCACTCCTCCGTTGATGGCAGCACAAGTCTATTTGTTCTCGGCGGCGGCAAAAATTCGACAACTGAGGGCGTAGTACAGGGTGCCACTATCAATGCTGGAAATGGCGCTACAGGACTCAACATTGTTAGCCTTTAGTCCCCTGACATAAAACCAAAAGGGTCAGGCTTGCTCTGACCCTCCTACCATACATCGTTTTATGCGTGAGTGCGATCATCCAAGAAGCACAGGAGTAGACGCTTACAATGACAAATGAATTCGAACTGAACGATGAGCAATTGGCAAATGTTACAGGTGGTGCTCTCGTTAACATTAACACCGTTATTAGCCCTCAGCTGAATCTCAACACTCAATTCACTAACGTGGTTGCTCCCACAACAGGGATCGTCATCGGTGTAGGAGGCAATGCTGGGTTGCTGCAGATAGGCTCTCAGATCAAAGGCGGCAATGGTAGCAGTCTGGGAAATGGCTTCACACTGAAGTAAGTCCCTCTTCTATGATAACGGCAAGCTGATCAAAACAAATCTGGTCGACTTGCCGTTATTATCTTTAGTCAGTCAATAATTCTGGGTACCGCTAATAGCCAACTCCCTTACCATTTTCCTAGTTTTGAAATTCTTACTAGTGCCTTTACGTTTATCTTTACAAAGACAAATAGAAATCGAAGAGAACGTTGACGTTCAACAACCAAAACGTGGCGTTCTTTTCGTTATGTTTATTAAAGAGACGGTTGAGAATCTTGAATTAGTATGGAGCTTACTCAAGCAGGGGACATGCAAAAATTAACCGCATGAACACATTTGCTCACTTTTTGAAAGGCAGGGAGGAATGATATCAGCATCTAAAGGCGAGATCTTCCGTAAGGAAGCAATCGAGAAGTACGCACGGGGGCGAGACAAAAATGTCCTTCCACAATTCGTCTTGCCTCCTGTGTTTGTATTCTTATGGTGTCTGCTTGCGCTTTTTGTAAGTGCAGGAATCACTGCCTGGCTGGGACAGGTTCCAGTGTACACGACGGGGATAGAAATCGTTCTCAATCCCAGCACTTCAGGCAGCACAGCAAATGGCGAGATGACCGCGCTTATCTTCGTTCCTTACAATCCATCTCTGCACTTGCAAGTGGGCCAACCCATCACTGCACAAATTGGTCAGACGAAAGATCACATCACCACCACCACTATCGGAGCAATTGAGTCGCAGAATTCTCAGTCCAATTGAGGTGCGCAAACAATTCTCGGTGAGTATCACTGATCCCTCTGTTGCCGTAACGGCTTTAGTGGGACCTCATCTCTCACTTTATGCTGGAAGTCTTGTACAAGCTCAGATTGAGGTTGGTTCAAAGCGTTTACTATCACTCTTTCCTGGCCTTAATTGACGCTTTTTTGAAAGAAAGATAAATGCGTGCTAAAAAACCGACGAAACCAATTCCAGCCAGAGACTTGACGACTAAACCTTTACCTGCCATTGCCAAACCTGAGCCTCAGGAGGCCAATGAACTGGCACCACCAACTGCCAAACCTGAGGACCTTGAGGATGAGCAGATCACTGAGCGGATGCCTATCGCCGTTGCCAAGCTCAGATCCTCCAAACTCAGGAACCTGAGTGCCAAACCTTTACCTGTCATTGTCAAACCTGAGTCTCAGGAGGCTGATGAGCTGGCACCACCAACTGCCAAACCTGAGGACCTTGAGGATGAGCAGATCACTGAGCGAGTGCCTATCGCCGTTGCCAAGCTCAGATCCTCTAAACTCAGCGACCCGAGTGCCAAACCTTTACGAACTATCGCCAAGCCAGAATTCCCGGAGGCCGCAGACGTGGATATCAAGCGATTACCAAACAAGCCTAAGCCAAAACTATCAGAGGTTGCAGACATAGAAACCAAACAGGTACCAGCCGTGCCAAAACTCGCAGAGGCAGCCAACTGGAAAGCTAAACTGCCAGGGCTGGAGCACTCTATACCCAAATTCCCAGAAACCCCCGACCAAGATACTAGACAACTGCGAGCAATTAGCAGGCCACTTTCTCCAGCAGCTACAGACTTGATAGCCTATCGCGAGAAGCTTGCAATCCAAGAGACAAGGGAACTTCAAGCCTTCGTCAAAGCTCAAGACCAAGAACGTGCGCAGGCCCCCACCCCCACTCCCACAAAGACTGAAGAAGAAACCAAGCCCAAGCCAAAGAAGTCATTCTTTGCCATGAGAAAACGGGTCCCTGTTCTACAGCAAGTCACGATGGTCGAGTGTGGTGCAGCTTGTCTCGCAATGCTACTCACTTATTATGGGCGCAAGACCAGCATTTCCGAGATTCGTGAACAATGTGGGTTAGGCCGAGATGGTCTTTCTGCCCTCAATATCGTCAAGGCTGCTCGTAAGTATGGCATGCGTGTGCGTGCTCTTTCCCTTAAAGAGAACGATTTCCGTTTTGTCACCTTGCCAGCCATCGTCCACTGGGAATTCAACCACTTTCTGATCGTCGAGCGTTGGTCTCCCAAGTCTGTTGAGTTAGTGGACCCGGCATTGGGTCGGCGGCGATTAACAGCTCAGGAGTTTGACGATGGCTTTACTGGTGTGGTCCTCGTGCTGGAGCCAGGGGCACATTTCCAGCGCGAGAACAAGCCCGCAAAGTTGAGTCTAGGAACCTATGCACGCAACTATCTGCAACAGGCTCCTATGGCAATAATTCAGGTTATTGGAGCCTCGTTGCTCTTACAACTTCTCGGGCTCGTTGTCCCAGTACTATCCGAGGTTTCCATCGATCAAATTATTCCTTTGAAGATGCTAGTGCCCTAGATCTCTTTGGGCTTGGGATGATTATGATCGTACTTGCCCAGCTAGTGACCAGACTGCTGCGTGCCTCGGTCTTGATCTACGTTCAATCACGCGTTGATATGAGCATGATGTTCAATTTCTTTGAACATTTAGTGAGCCTCCCACAACGCTTCTTTCTCCAGCGGTCCAGTGGAGATCTACTGGCACGCGTCGAGAGTAATACTGTCATTCGCGATACTATCAGCAATCAACTCTTTTCAACCCTGTTGGACGGAACTTTTGTCATCATCTATCTTGCCATCCTCTTCACTCAATCGCTAGTTTTCACCATTACGGTCCTAGTAATTGCAGGTCTGCAAACGATCTTGATTCTGTGCACGAATAAGCCTGTCCGTGAGTTGATGAGCCGTGAGTTAGTAGCTGCCGGTAAATCTCAGGGGTATATCACGGAAGCTCTAGGAGGTATGAAAACACTCAAGGCCGCAGGCGCAGAACATCGCATTCTGGATCGCTGGTCCAACCTCTTCTTAGAGCAGATGAATATCTCAATACGCCGCAATTACCTCCTTTCCGTCATTGGCACTTTAATGTCCACCTTCAACATCTGTGCTCCTTTGCTCTTACTATGGATCGGAACAACACAAGTCATCAATGGGGGTATGCCAGTGGGAGTCATGCTCGCCCTCAACGCCCTAGCAACTTCCGTTCTTACGCCTGTATCCTCACTAGTTTCGACTGGACAACAACTCCAATTGGTCCGTTCACACCTCGATCGTCTTGCCGATGTTGTAGAGGCTGAGCCTGAGCAAAATCTCCAATCTGTCTCTCAACCTCCAAGACTCTCTGGAGAGATCTATCTCGAAGGGGTGGAATTTCAATACGATCGCAACTTGCCGATGGTGCTTCAAGATATCACCGTCCATATTAAACCTAGACAAAAAGTGGCAATCGTTGGACGAACCGGCTCTGGCAAGAGCACACTGGGCAATCTATTGCTTGGTTTATATCTGCCAACCAAGGGCACGATCTATTATGATAGGATTCCGCTGCATACCTTGAATTATCATGAGGTCCGTGCACAGTTCGGTGTAGTCACCCAAGAAGCCAGCATCTTTGGTGGATCGGTTCGTGAAAATATTGCCCTCAACTATCCTGACATGCCTCTCGAACTAGTCATTAGAGCTGGTCAGCTCGCTGCCATCCACGAGGATATCATGAAGATGCCCATGGAGTACGAGACCATGGTCTCAGAGGGAGGTAATGCGCTCTCTGGTGGGCAACGTCAACGGCTCGCTATGGCACGTGCCGTAGCACATAGCCCTGCCATCTTGCTCCTTGATGAGGCGACAAGTAGCCTCGATGTCTTGACAGAACGCATAGTCGAGCAGAACATTCGCCAACTACCATGTACTCAAATTATCATCGCTCACCGGCTGAGCACTATTCGTAATGCCGACCTCATCCTGGTTGTAGACCAGGGAAAAATTGTGGAACGCGGCACTCATGAGCAACTCCTCATGCACAGCGGATACTACAGTCAACTGATACAGAGCCAGTTGGCCAGCGGAGAGATCAAAGAGAGTCTATCTCAGCAGATGCCATCCATTCCAAAAAAGTAACTCTTTCTAGCCATGCAGTGTCACCTCATACGGCTCACGCATGATCCCTTTTTCCGTGATGATTGCAGTGACATACTGGTGAGGAGTAATATCAAAAGCGGGATTGGCAACCGATACTCCAGGCGGTGCGATCTCTATACCCTTCACAGTTGTCACCTCTTCCGGCTTTCGTTGCTCCACCGGGATATGTTCTCCTGACGCAAGCGAGAGGTCAATTGTCGATGTTGGTGCAACCACGTAAAACGGTATTTTATGGACACTGGCAAGCACAGCAACAGAGTATGTTCCGATCTTGTTGGCAACATCGCCATTAGCCGCAATACGATCTGCCCCCACAAAGATGGCGTTGATACGACCCTGCTGCATAAAGTAACCAGCCATATTATCCGTAATAAGCGTTAGTGGCACTCCCTCGCGTTGCAGTTCCCATGCGGTCAGACGCGCACCCTGAAGTACTGGTCTGGTCTCATCAACAAACACATGAAGCTTCTTGCCTGCATGGTGAGCCACATAGATAGGAGCTAGCGCAGTGCCAATACCTGCCGTTGCCAACGCGCCAGCATTACAATGCGTCAAAAGCGTGTCGCCGTCAGCAATGAGACTTGCTCCCAACTCGCCCATACGCAGACAGGCATCCCGATCTTCTTGCTCAATAGTGAGCGCTTCGCTCAACAATAGCTGTTTGAGTTCCTGGCATGAGGGAATATTGTGTAGGTTCTCATCCATGTGCTTGAGCATCCGCTCAACCGCCCAAGCCAGATTAACAGCTGTAGGACGGGTACTACAGAGGAGTTCACCAGCAGCCCTCACATGTGAACGCGCCTCTACCAAGTCGACCTCCTCTTGCCGCTCACCTAAAAGACGAGAGAGGGCCAGAACTGTACCAAAAGCCGCAGCTAATCCAATAGCAGGTGCTCCCCTTACTCGCAAAGTCCGAATAGCCTCAGCTACCTCCTGCTCATGCCGGAGTTTGAGATAACGGACCTCAAGGGGAAGGAGAGATTGGTCAATGAGGCAAACTGCTGCGCCTTGTTCATCCTCTTCCCACCAAACCGATTTTACACCCTCAGGCACCACTGGCGCGATAAATCGGGCCCCTACCTCCTCTCCCGATAAATCGGGCTCTATATCCAGGGCTTTAGCCCCTGGTAATGTACGGACCCGCTTCAGCGCGTCCGCTTTCCCCTGTTTCTGGCTGGACATCAAAAACATATCTCCCTATTCTGAATAATGATAAAATGCAGGTGGAATTACAGCATACTTAATCCCCTGCTTGTGGTATAAGCGATCAAAGACCGTAATTAATGAAGAAAGGGGGACCCGTTCGGTAATTAACGCTTCGACATCAATGTGATGCCCAATAATTATATCTAGTGCCTGAGCAAAATAGGCTGGTGTATGATGGAAAACACCCTTGATAGTGAATTCACTATAATGAAGAGGCTGTGTCTCAAGCGTAACCTGAGTTCCCGATGGGCAGCCTCCAAAGAAATTGACCAGCCCTCCTGGTCGGACCATCCTGGCCGAAATATTCCAAGTCTCAGGTGTTCCCACCGCCTCGACAACCACATCTGCTCCCCGCTTCCCCTCTGTCTGCGCAAGGACAGCTTCGCACTGTCCCTGAAGCGATAAATGCTCTACATCAATCACGACATCTGCGCCAAACCGTTCTGCCAAAGCCAAACGTTCTCTGCCTCTTCCCGTCAAAATGACACGGGCACCACGCAACTTAGCTAGTGCTACCAATAACAAACCAAGCGGACCAGCACCAAGGATAGCCACAGTATCACCTGAAACAACTTCGCTGGCATCTATCCCATGGAGTGCACAGGCTAATGGCTCCGTCAGAGCAGCGGCAGTAAATGACGTCCCAGCCGGGAGCCGATAGAGATTATGGCACACAATACGTTCAGGAACAAGCAAATATTCTGCATAGGCTCCGTTGAGCAACAGAAGATCTTCACAGAGACTATAGCGGCCCCGACGACAATAAAAACATTGAAAGCATGGCGCTGAATTGGCCACGACAACGGCATCACCATCGCGACACTGGGTTACTCCTGATCCTGTAGCTGCCACAATGCCCGCAACCTCATGCCCAAAGCTAGCCGGCGGATTGCGAAAGAGTAGTGGATGTCCTCGGCGATAAGCTTTGAGATCGGTACCACAGGTAGTAGCGACAGCAACTTTAAGCAAAACTTCTCCTGCACCCACTTGTGGTATCGGTCGCTCTTCAAGGCGCACATCCATGGGAGCATAAAACATCGCTGCGAGCATGGTTATTATTCCTTACATTCCATTTGTCTACCAAATATTGTAGCACAACCCAAGCAAGCATATCTCCCCTTGACACAGCAATCACCTGTGTTGTATACTAAGTAAGAGTAGATATCGTCATTTTGATAATCTTCGCATGCATTTCGTAGACTAAATCACTTCCGTAAAGTATGTCCAACAAGTCATATTCTCGTATATAGCATAAAGGATAGTAACTAAGTGTCCCATTAGTCACAACTGTCCCATTAGTCACATTCCCGTATATGGCATAAAGTAGAGTAACAACTGTCCCATTAGTCACAACTGTCCCATTAGTCACATTCCCGTATATGGCATAAAGTAGAGTAACAAGGGTCCCATTAGTCACAACTGTCCCATTAGTCACATCCCCGTATATGGCATAAAGTAGAGTAACTAAGGGTCCCATTAGTCACATTCCCGTATATGGCATAAAGTAGAGTAACAACTGTCCCATTCTTCACAACTGTCCCATTAGCGCATTCCTGTATATGGCATAAAGTAGAGTAACAACTGTCCCATTCTTCACAACTGTCCCATTAGCGCATTCCTGTATATGGCATAAAGTAGAGTCACAACTGTCCCATTAGTCACACTATCATGTGGCAGTGGTCTGGTCGAACGAGCGGTTGCCATCGTCATTAATGCTCGGATGAAAAAGCATGGCATGCAATGGAAACGTCTCAATACCTCAGCTGTTTTTGCTTTACGCGTCCAGCGTCTTAACGCCCAGTAGAATGCAACGACTTAGTCCCAGATTCCTGGTGGAACCTATAACGACTCTTTTTGCCTATACATTTGCATGGATTTCTGCTAAAATTACAGATAAGAGATCTGCCACTCAGGCAATTCTGGGTATGAAAGGAGGTTGATTACTGTTGGGTGCTCACACTCCCATCGAGGTCTTCTATTCCTATGCTCATGATGATAGTCTATTGCGCAATAAACTGGAAAAGCACCTGAAGCTTTTGCAACGGCAAGGACTGATTACTCAATGGCATGACCGCCATATCTCCCCCGGCAGCGACTGGGCTCAAGCAATCAGCATGCACCTAGAACGTGCCTCTGTGATTCTCCTTCTGGTCAGCGCCGACTTCTTAGCCTCTGACTACTGCTACAGCATCGAAATGCAACGAGCACTAGAACGCCATCAGAACAAGGAAGCACGCGTCATTCCCATCCTGCTACGACCCTGCGACTGGAAAGACGCTCCCTTCGCGCAGCTTCAAGCCCTACCAACTAATGCCAAACCAATCACAAGTTGGAACAACCAGGATGAAGCCTTCACTGATGTAGCTAGCGGTCTTCGGCGAGCCATTGAAGATCTCTCCCTCAACGGTCAGGAGAGGCCTAGGCCACGTCCCACTGAATCAGTGAGAGAGGCAGTAGTCCAAGATCTTGGCAGTATTCCGCCATCTCTAAGTGACCTTGTTACTATGCTGAAGTCACAACAGCAAGGCAAGGCTTACAACCTTCTTTTGACTTCAACAATCTCATTGACTCCTGACGTACTCAGGCGAATATGTGGATTTGGTAGTTGGGCGAAGTTTCGCGCTTATCTCCGTAGGATAGGTACAGAACATAGCAATATTGTAGATCTGCTCAGTAAACATGTCGGCATCCACAATAACTTAGATGGGTATTGAGCCCTTGCTCGTCTTATCCAGGCAGGCTACTTCCCAACCATTCTGACGACGAACCTTGATTCGACTCTAGAAGATACCCTTCTGGAGATAGGTCTGCAACCAACTGCATCTCAGACTCTTATTGTAGGCCACCATCAAGATGAATCCATTGCCAAAGCTCTTGAAGGCTCTCATCCTAGCATTCGCATCTTCAAGCTTCATGGTAGCCTGCGAGAAAATGTCCTTCCTAAGCAGTTTCCAGACTTCTTCGAGCCTCTGGCAGCCATTCGAGAGATTTTGAGCAACACCATCAATCAGAACATTATCATTGTTGGCTCACTTGAGCGAGACAAGGACATCGTACGTCTCCTAAATGCTAGTAAGAAAGGTCAGATTTACTATGTTACTCCTCGCAAGTCTTCCCATGATGAAGTCATCAAGCTCATTGCAGCACGAGGGAATATCCCTCGTTCATCGTTGATTTCAGGACTGCACGGCGAATTTGCGACCTTCTTCAGGACGCTCGCAGCAAAGCTGCTACCTAGCGTTCCTGAGTAGTATGTAGTATAAGGCACATACATGATATGGCAGAGAGAATAGTGAAAGTAGACATTGCTGATATAGCACATACACTGAAAATAGGAAAGAATAATAATCAGAGTATGGTACTTTTCCTGGGCTCTAGAGCAGGCGGCTTATTCTGTAGCCAGAGCTTCTACGACACCATGAAGGGATGTAGTAACCGTAGCTTTAACACACTTACTCGCCAAGAACAATTTGTCGAATGCTTTAAACTTTTACAGCAAGAGCGCTTTGGGGATAGGGATATCCACAAAATTTTAATGCAATCTTTGCGAGAGAGCGCAACCACTGAGGTCAATATCTGCTTGGCCGAGCTTATCAACCAAGAACTCTTCGATCTCATTATATCAACCAACGTTGATACTTTCCTGGAAGATGCCTTTAAAGAGGTGGGGATGAAAGAGCAACATGATTTCGGTGTTTTCATTCCAGAGCGTGATACCCTCCACGATCTTATCTACTCTGATAAAAGGTTTTCTTGCAAGGTGCTCAAAGCTTTCGGAGACCTTGAATTCGAGAGTATATACTGTAGCTAAGCGTGATTTCTACCTTGACTCTATACAAGAGCTGAAAGACATCTTAGAGCATATCCTGGCACGGGATATCCTTGTCATCGGATTTGACCCTGCTTGGGATGCAGAAATGATTCGTGCTTTTCCTGCCGGGAAAGGTTCCCTCTGGCTTGTGACAGAGGAAGATACTCACAATAGACACCCACTTGCCTTCCTTGGAAAACATGGAAGACTGGTGAAACGCGTTGGGAAATTTGAAAGTAGTGAGCAATTCATCAAAGCTCTCCATTGGCATTTTTATGAAAGAATGCCCATGAGCTATCAAGTTGTTCATGACATGCACAGAGAATTAAGGGCATTACGCAGCAGACTGGACAAACTAGACATAATACATAGTAATGTTCAGGAAGTACATCAGGATGTTTTACGCATAAAAGATTTTTTAGTCATTAGTCCAGAGCACAACAAAAAAATGTTACTCTGGACAATGACTACTAGTGGAGTGTAAGAATGGAAAGTTTCGTTGATAGAGAAACAGCTCTTAAATACATAAATGATGCCTTTGAAACGTTACAGGATGAAAAACGTCTCCTGCGTACTCCTATCATCGATTTTTATGGCATTGGGGGGATTGGCAAAACTTCTCTTTTAAAGAAAGTGCAGCAGCGATGTCAAGATGAGCAGTTACGCTGTATATGGGTTGATGTCAGCCAAGGTATCTCCAATGTATCACATGAGGTTATTCGCCAAATACAACAATATAGCATTCCACTACCTCCTGAGGATAGCAATACCCATTCACTCTCTCACTTTATTGCCGCCATAAAAACCTTGCTCAAACGGGGACCTGTCGTTCTGCTCTTTGATTCGATAGATACCAATGACAAAGAACAACTGAATTGGCTTGAAACACTCCTCCGAGATTTAAGCGATGATACCAATTTATTTGTTGTGCTCGCCAGCAAGCGAGCGCTATCCTTTGAGAATGATCGCTCACTTGCACGTAAGCTGACTCTCTTCCCTCTACGACCTTTCGACCGCCCTGGTTGCGAAGCCTACTTGAACACTGCGGGTAACCAGATTGAGACTGAGATTCGCGATAGTATATTTCTCTGGACACGCGGTTACCCTCTAGCCCTCAACGTCATGGTGCGGGCCGTGACAAGCGGCTTAGATCCACGCAAGGATCAGGATCAGAAGGAAATCATCGCTCATCTTATTGATCAAGTGCTTAATCGAAGCATCCTCGCCAGAGTAGATTTGAAAGAGCGCGACTGGTACCAGACTATTTTATCTCTCCTCTCGATCCCCAGGTATTTCAATCTCATAGTCATGGAAGACTTAATCCAGAAGTTTACTCCTCAACTTGCATTAGCAAATAGTCTGGCATATTTTGGCTTACCTAGGGCGATCAATCAGACAACTGAAGTCCTGGATTGGAGCGCGACGGGGATAGGCTTCTCAGTGGATGCGCCTGTACGTGCTATCCTTTCATTGAAACTAAAAATTGAACAACCCGAGATGTATTACGCAGCCCACCGATTTCTGGCACAAAAGAATAATAAGTGGTCTACAGAGGTATCAGGACCTGACAGGATACGTTATCTGCGAGAATATCTGTACCATAGTGCCTGCAGTGAAAACACAGCAACGCTTCCACAGCTTTTTGCCAATATATTACAACAAATTAACGAAAAGTCTCCTGAGTTCCTCCGACAACTCGCCTCTAAGGTATCACAAGATGAGGAACTTAAAGAGGTACTAGGTGAAAACTTTGAAGCTCTCTCATCTCTCATTGAGAACTTTTCTTTGTCAGAAGGATAAGTGGATATGCAGAATTTACAGGCTCCCGAACAGTTCATCGGTCGTAATAATGAACTCAGGATTTTCACAACGTGGTTAGCGGACCCGCACGCACCACATATACTCTATTTTCATGATGCCATTGAAGAACCGGAAAAAAAAGGAGGCATCGGCAAAACCTACCTGCTGAGGAAATGCCAAGTACTTGCTAGGGAACAATATCCAGACTTGGCAATCACTTCCATCGATTTTTTCAATGTTGGCGATCGGAATGGAGTCGTTGTGGCAGAGCGCATCGTTGAAGCTTTACGAGCTGCCTTTCCACAATGGGTTCCTACACATTTCTCAGAAACCATTGCTGAGTATCGCAATGTAAACAAACCTGAGAACATTGAAGTCACGGAAGTCCGTAGCGCACTCTTTAAGGCCCTTGCAACTAACTTGCAAGATCTAGACCAAAAACTTGCGAAAGAGCAGAAGGCTCTCTTAGTATTCTTTGACACATATGAGTTGATTGAACAAAACCCCGTTATTGCAGCACTACGCTTCTCCCAGAAATTTCCCGATAACTATCAATTTGAACATATATATGCCGTGGTTGCTGGCCGTAATGCTCTGGATTGGACCCACCTGAACTGGAAAGGCCGTGAACAAGAGGTTCAGACTGTTGCTCTTGCCCCATTTAGCCAGACAGAGATGGTTCAATATATTGATGCAGAATTGTTCTACAACATAGATAAGCACTCTGAACAGACGAAGGCCTTATATGAACGTACAGAGGGCCGTCCCATCCTGATAGGTCTCATGACCGATGTGGTGAACAAACGCATCAAGACCTTAGAGCGCCTAGCAGCAATTCCAATGCAGGATTTTGAAGCTCATCTTGTCATACAGATCAATAATCTAGAGCATCCACTTAACTGGATTATCTTGTTCATGGCACATACCTACCACCGCTTCAATCAGGAAATATTAAACTGGCTCTTGCAGGCGGCAAACCTGAAACGACTCGTACAAGATGTACAATATGATAAACTTGTAAAAGATTTGCCCACCTTATCTTTTGTACGTCGGTCAGGATCTGGCGATGATTTTGTATTACACGATGAAATGCGCCGTTTAGTCAACAAATACTGCTGGCCCACACACGATAGAGACCTCCGCTACCGCAATGAAATCAGCCACCGTGTCATTGAGTACTACCAAGACGTAGAAGTAAAGGAGCCAATTCAACAGAAGCGACAGACCTATCGCATTGAGATACTGTACCACAAGTTATTTCTCGATGTGGATAATGGTTTTGAATACTTCAAGGAGCATTTCTACCGCGCTATTGCTCTATGGCAAAGTCCTTTTGCACGCACCTTCCTCCAGGAAATCCAACAATTCGAGCATAAGATGTCTTCTGATCAACGCAATAACTTGAAGCTAGCACAGGCAAAACTGCTACTGGCTGAAGAGAATCCTAAGGAGGCACTGACCATCTATGAAACTCTAGAACAGCAGACCAACAACGAGCAGTGGATCACAGAACACCGTCTAGACCTTCTTGATGGAAAGGGACAATGCTATCTCTCTCTTAGCCTTTTCCTTGAGGCTATCGATAGCTTCGAAAAGTGCTTACAAATTGAGCAAGCACAAGGCGACGAATCTGCTAGCGCAAGTCGTCTTAACCTATTAGGTTACACCTATCGACGTCGTGGACAGCTCAATACAGCACTGAGTTACTACGAAAAAAGCATCGTCATACACAAACGATTAAACAATCAACGAGAGTATGCTAACACATTTAATAATAGTGGCAATGTCTACAGACTACAAGGCAAAACAGATGAAGCTCTACGTAGATGTAAAATTGCTTTACGTATTCGTAAAGACTTACTTGAAGCAGAAAAAATAAGTGAAGTTCCTGTTGGTCTAACGCTTAGCACAATAGGCCAGATTTATCTTGACATGGATGACGCTGTACAAGCTGAGCAAGTCTTTCAACAAGCATATGAAATTTATAACCGTGCCAGACATAAAAAGTCTATTGCAAATACCTTGAACCGTCTCGGTCAGGTTGAAATGGCTAGAAGCAATTGGCAGAGGGCAAAAGGTTGGTTTGAACAGGCGCAAGAAGCATCCGCAGGTATTGATTTTGAAGCGTACATTAACAGTCTCAATAAACAGGGACGCGTATTTGCCAAGCAAGGTCGCTGGGCCGAAGCCGCACCATTTTTTGAGCTAGCAATAGAGAGCGCTAGACAGGTACATGATGATCATCAGTGCACAGAAAGCTTAGTCGATCTAGCCGAGGTATACAAACATATGGGTAAACAGGAGCAAGCACAGAAGCTCTTGCAGGAGGCGGAGACCATCTCTTTAAGGTGGAACTACTTCCATTTGTTAGGTCGTGCGGCTGAGTTCCAAGGAGACATAGACTACAATGCTGGTCGTTATTGGGATGCATTTATCCACTATAGAGAGTACTGCTACAATATGGTACGACGTAATGTTGTTGAGTACAGCAGAGCGCTGCGCAAATTAATTGACCAGCTTGTTGGCATACCGACCGATCAGATTCATCCAATTGTAGACGCACTCATTACTTACTGGTCTGAGCGACATATGGACAAAGACCATCCAGATTTTGTGAATGCGTGTAAAGAGGTAGATGACTCCTTAATAGGGTAAACGTAAATTGTAGGGCGAACCCGTATGCAAAAAGGTAGAAATGCGTAGTGCTTATGCAAAAAGTATTCAACGTAATAGAATAACTCATCTCTGAAGTTTTGATAAAGGAAAAAGCGCATCAACATCAGGTTAAACTAAAGGGACATGAACCCTTGTCCTTTAGAATAGACCGGCTCTATGCATCTTTCAACCTTTTGCACTTGAAACATGCGGCCCTTTTACAGGCTCATATACATGAGCTTATCCTTACATCAAACCTCCAGAGTTCATTTATAGGATGCTGACAATGAAAATCTGGTTTGACACGGCTCGCATGTCTGGGCTCGTAAGTAATGAGCGCAATAATCTTAATGACTGTGGTGACTGTCGTGATTGTGCTAGTAGCACTTTTGACGACGATGATCTGCTACCTATTCATCTCTCGCATATTAGGACTGCGGCACAAGACATCCATGACTACGCGTTTCAGCAAGTAGCACCGCTGCACTTATCTGCCTGTGACGATGAACATTGGCTTGCCTGCCACACAGCAAGCCATGGACAAGTTGTGGTCATGGACACACAAGCGCTTGCTCTACTAAAACATTTCCGCATGCCTACAACTACACGCGAGATCATACAGCGGACAACATGGTCTCCCTCAAGAGTTGCAGAAGGTGTTGCCCTCTTTTCCCACCTAGGGCTACTCCAAAATGTGGAGCTACCACCATATGCTCCCAAGAGGAACACAGAAGAGACTTTGTCCGCTTGGCTCCATATAACCAATGCCTGCACACTGCGTTGTTCCTACTGTTACCTGCACAAGACGCCTGAGCATATGACTGATGATACCGCACGACGTGCAGTCGATGCTGTGTTCCGCTCAGCAATCAAGCACCATTTCAAGCGTGTATCACTCAGATACGCAGGTGGAGAAGCTAGTTTACAGATGGCTAATGTTCTGGCAACCCATGACTATGCGACCCAATTGGCACAAGAAAACGGTATCAAGATCCATGCCCATATCATGAGCAATGGCATCATCCTGGCACAGAGCCAGATCGAGCAGTTGAGAACTCTGCAACATCGACGTTATGATATCATTAGATGGCATTGGTGACTATCATGATAGCCAGCGCTCATTCACCAGCGGCAAGGGCTCATTCGAATACGTAGATCGCACAATTACGCATTTGCTCGCCTGTGGCCTTATACCCCATATCAACGTCACGGTCTCGCTGCGCAACCTGGATGGTTTGCCTGATCTAGTCCTGTACATTTTAGAACGTGACCTGACGTTCACATTCAGCTACTACAGAGATAACGCATATTCAACGCATACACATGATTTACAATTTGCCGAGACGCAGATGATCGAGGGAATGCGCAGGGCATTTGCTGTCATTGAACGGCATCTACCCAAGCGGCGTCTTCTCAATTCGCTCATTGACAAGGCTAGCATGAGCGGAGTACGTCAGCATACATGTGGGGTCGGGCGCACCTATCTCGTCATTGATCAGCATGGGCAAGTAGCAAAGTGTCATGCCGATATTAAGCAAACGGTCACAACCATCGATGAGGAGGACCCATTGCAAGCCATTCGCGATGACAAGAGTGGAGTGCAAGCCATTGCTATCGAAGAAAAGGAGGGTTGCCGCACATGTGAATGGCGCTACTGGTGTACAGGTAGTTGCCCTACACTGACTTACCGGATTACTGGCAGAAACGACGTACAGTCACCTAACTGTAACATCTACAAAGCGCTATTCCCTGAAGCGCTGCGTCTGGAGGCTCTACGCCTACTCAAATACGAGACACATCTCTTGCTTGGTAGCCTAATCTCAACTTGCTATCATCAATCAGCGGAGCCTGCCCATCAGAAATGAGATTCACACGCACGATTCTCAGTCTAGATGAGCAGAATTCAAATGCCGTGATTCATGATACTGCTGGCCAATTTTGTCTGGACAACAGCATGGAAAAACGCGGGTTCTTGCCCAACTGGCGTGATAAATCTGGCTATAGCTGTACAACAGGCTCTGCAATCCCAAAGTCCTGCCTACTAGGGGCTGTCCTATGCTAATCTAACACTTTTGCTACACAAGCAACAAATAAGTAAAACTTAACCAATAATATCAATTTATAACTATACCTCAACTAGAAAATCCCAATAGATAAACATGCTATTTCTATACTGTACTTGTTATGTTAGGAAAGTATCTGTGTTCTTGTTGCCAGACACCTGTTGTGGAGAATTGACAAAAGTACTGGTAGGCGGTATAATATGTATGATGATCAATTCGAATGGGATAATAATAAAGCTGCTGCCAACTGGCAAAAGCACCGTGTCGCCTTTGATCAAGCAATCAAGGCATTTCGTGACCCCTCTTGTATTGAACAAATTGACAGACGCAAAGACTACGGGGAAGAGCGGATTAACTTGATTGGCATGTGTGATGGGATCATTCTCCATATAACCTACACCGAACGTGGGGAACGCATCCGGTTAATATCAGCCAGAAAGGCGGAAAAACATGAGCAAGACCACTACTATCGCAAGAATGCGACCTGACGGCACGGTCGTCGAAGTGCTGGATGATGGCACTGAGAGGCCGTTCCCACCTCCTCCCCCTATGCCAGAGATGACAGACGAGGAGGTCCATGCTGCCGCTATGAGTGACCCTGATGCTCTGCCTATGACACAGGAAGAGTTACGGAACGCTCGCCGTATCCCTCGTGTCAAAACCTTGCGCCGTGCCTTGCATTTGACACAAGAAGATTTTGCATCGCGCTTCCGCATCCCATTGGAGACCGTGAGAGACTGGGAGCTGGGACGCAGCGAGCCCGATCAGATTGCCCGGGCTTATCTCTGGGTTATTGCCAACGACCCAGAAGCTGTAGAGCGAGCTTTACAACCCAAGCCTATTCCTGTCTAACCTTGCCATCTCGATCATGCTCTGCTAGTGGCAAAGGCAAAAAACATGAGCGAAACTACTATCACTATCGCAAGAACGCGACCTGACGGCGCGGTCGTCGAAGTGCTGGATGATGGCACTGAGAGGCCGTTTCCACCTCCTCCCCCTATGCCAGAGATGACAGACGAGGAGGTCCATGCAGCCGCTATGAGTGATCCTGACGCCCGTCCTATGCCAGCAGAGCATGGGATACGGGGAAAATGTCCCTTTTTTGCTTCGAAATGTTTCTTTTTCACTTGAAAAACTCCTCTCTGATCTGGTATCCTATTTCTCAGAGTAGTTCCAGTTGGAAATACGCAAAGATAGAGATTGATAATAGCGTTTCAAAAGATTTTTGATATGAGCGGCTCTTCAACAGAAGAAAATTGTAACGAAGAAGATTATTCTTCAACTAATAAAGTCCTACCAGTTATAAAAACAAAGGAGATCTAACAATGGATAGTTTCAGACCTAGCACTTTAAATAATAACTCTAAAGAGGGAAAAGATCAGCAGAGGTTCAAAAGGTCTTCGAGTGAGACTAATCTTCAACGCAGTAAAGAAGAAAAAGATCAACAGGGTATCAAAAGGTCTTCGAGTGGTTCTAACCTTCAACAAAATATTAATCGTTTTCAGCGTGATATTCTCCTCAAATTAAAAGATTTTAGCATTGAAAATACTTCAGAAAGCACTGATCAAGCAACAGATCAGAGTATACAAGGGATAGAAAAGGCCATTGAGCAACGTGCTCAAGCCATCATGGACAAAGACTTCGGAAACATCACTGAACTCCTAGCTGACTTTGAAAAACAAGGAGTTAGACTTCTCGACATTGGAGAAAGCTCATCAGCTGCTGATACCCCTCTCCCCTCACAAAAGCAGAGTGAAGAAGGCACCTCAGGCATCATCCCTGACGAAACTGTCAAAGATCTTCATGCAACTCATACTTCAGCTTTCAATCGAGTCTTCCAACCAGCTTTTAATTCTGCTCACCGGGAGGAAAACCTATCTGAAGGTGATGCACTCTTACAAGCGGGCGCACACGCTCACCAACTTGCCTATATTCTCACATCCGTACGAGCCAAGCAGCTGGTCTGCAAGGAACTAGTTACCTCACTCACACAACCAGAGGTACAATCTCTGCAAGAACTGAAGCAACAGCTGGATCAACGATACCAAGAGTTAGATGATCACATAAAAACACACTATGAAATCGAACACTTGAAAGAAATGATGCAGAAAGAGATTCCCCATGTCATGCAGAAATGCACAAAAGAATTTGTTAAAACACTTATAAAAGATTATATACAAACAATTAAAGAAACACATCAATTCGGAGATGAAGAAATTAGTCAAGTAGAGGAAGAATACAAACAACTCTCTAGAGGAGAATATAATCAGCAAGCTCTAATAAATCATATAATAAATACATATAATAGCATGAATGAAGGCATATATGTGCGTATACGCACATATTCTCACTTGCGAGCAATTTATAATATGGAGTCATATAGAGATATGCAGAAAGCATTAGATAGAATTACAGACAAATATTTAGAAAGAGGTGCTCCTTTGGAAGATGTTCAAATAATTGTAGAAAAGAATTTTCGAAGTGCAATAGAAGAAAATGTTAAGAGAATGAAAGATAAGTATCCATATATTCTATCAAGATGTGGTATAGCTGTCATACCTTTCGATGACTCCCAATTCCTTGCAGACTAGCAAAGAATCCAACCATATCCGTGAAGGCTTAGGCTTAGGCGAATAGATTGGACAAACTTGCCTACCACATCTATAATCCAAAACAGAAGAAAAGTGTAACGAGAAAGACTATTCTTCGGCTAAAAAAGGGCTATGAGTTAGATTAACAAAGGAGATCCAACAGTGGAAGGTTTCAAAGCTAGCTCTTCCAGCAATGGTTCTAAAGAAGGGAAAGATAAGCAGGGACTCAAAAGGTCTTCGAGTGGCTCCGACCTTCAACGCAATATTGATCGTTTTCAACATGATGAGCTTTACAACTTAAAAAAGCCGAGAATCGAAGACAACCCAAAAAGCATTGATCAAGCAACAAGTCAGAGTATACAAGAGATAGAAAAGGCCATTGAGCAACGTGCTCAAGCCATCATGGACAAAGACTTCGGAAACATCACTGACCTCCTAGCTGACTTTGAAAAACAAGGAGTTAGACTCCTCGATCCTGGAGCAAGCTCATCAGCCGCAGATACTCCTCTCCCCTCACAAAAGCATAGTGAAGAAATCGCCTTAGATGTCATTCCTGATGAGTCTGTCGAGACTCTTCATAAGACTCACACTGCAACTTTCGATCCAGTCTTCCAAGCAGTTTTTAAACAAGCTTGCCGGGAAAACCAATCCGAAGGTGATGCACTCTTACAAGCATCCGCAGAGGCTCATCAACTTGCTTACAAACGTGCTTTCCTAAAAGCCAAAGAACTAGTCTTGCAGCAGGAACTTCAGAAGGTAAAACGAGAAAGCCAAAAATTGGATCAATATATACAAGAACAGTGTCAAGCAGCTATGTTTTCTGAAATAGAAAAAAATCTATCAGGAGATGTTCAGAAAATCTCACAATTACCTGTAGTAAAAGAGTATTCTAAAGGAAAACCTATGAATAAAGAATCATTGGATGATTTAATATTAAGATTGGAGTCAAATCGTAGTATGTACTATGAAGCGATATCCAAGATTGATGAAATATCACAAAATTATGCCTATAATAGTATCAAAGAATCTACGCAGAGCAGTGGTTATAGCTATTTTCATTCTCTCTTGTTTAAAGCTATGCACAAGGAATATATATATACAAGGTTATCAGAACAAATTTTAAATACTACGGAATCTTATAAAGATAAATATGGCTTAGAATATAAGAAAGAAAACTTGCCAGAATATTTTAGCACTAATACGGATCAAAGGGCTAAATTGCGCGAAACCATTAACAATGTCATATCAGAATTTAGGAGGCAAAACATAAAAATACTGCCAGTGACTATAGTAGATATATTTAAAGAAGGCATCAAGACAGAGCTAAATAAAATCAAACAAGAAAACACATCACATAGATAAGCCTATTGAAGATTTATCAAGAAAATGGAACCACTGAAAGGAGGTGGCGCTTATGTTCGCCTGATCGCGGACATACTCTCTGGCTAAAACCAGGGATCTTTGCGCCATATAGTTCTCATGAGTATCATTCATCGCTCCGCCAAGATGGAGAATGGGGAATTGCGCTGGCAAGATGTGCCTGTGCGGGCATATGGGCCTGAGAATAGTAGTGCTGATCGAGCCACACGCCAGATTATGATTGGCAACGAAGATGGCTCTCCAAATTTCCATATGCGTTACTTTGCAGTACAACCCGGTGGTCATACATCCCTCGATCAACACGCCCATGATCATGGAGTCTACATGCTCCACGGTCGTGCACGTGTACGCCTCGGAGATGAAGAGTATATAATAAATACGGGGGATGTGATCTATATTTCAGGTAATGAGATCCACCAGTTTTTTACTCTGGGTGAAGAATCATTTGGGTTTCTCTGCATAGTACCTGCCAAAAGGTGATAGATAATGCGTGTTGTCGAATATCATGCCAACGATGATATACGGATCGTTGATCTCCCTGTGCCAGAGATTGGGCCTGGCGAATTGCTCGTCAAATTGTATGCTTGTGGCATCTGTGCTTCGGATGTGATGGAATGGTACATGCGACCACGTGCGCCAATTTATCCTGGGCACGAGCCAGTCGGGATTGTTGAGGCCGTGGGGGAGGGAGTTGAGCAATTCACGGTTGGGCAACGAGTGTTCATCCATCATCATGTGCCATGTATGCTTTGTCACTTTTGCCAACGTGGCTCATTTTCCCAATGCGCCACTTTTCGGACGACCCGGCTCTATCCTGGTGGTCTCGCCGAATATATTTGTGTGCCCGCCCCAAATGTGGAATGTGATGTGCTTCCTCTTCCTGATGATATTTCTTTTGAAGCCGCTACGCTGATTGAACCTTTAGCATGCTGTATACGCGGTATTGATCGGGCCTCCATACAGGCTGGCGATTGCGTATGCATACTGGGTGCAGGAAGCAACGGCATGATGCTTGCTCAACTAGCTCAACAACGTGGAGCCTCATGCGTGATCATCGTTGACCCCATCGCGTATCGCCGTCAACGGGCATGTGAAATCGGTATTGATTTTGCACTTGATCCCGCCACCAAACCTGTTCTCGAACAAATTCAAGCAATTAACAATGGACGTAAGCCAGATATTGTGATTGTAACCCCTTCAAAGGTCGCTGCAATGCAGCAAGGCATAGAATTAGTTGGACCAGGAGGCACTGTGCTACTGTTCGCTCCTCCCGCTCCAGAAGAAATTCTGCCCATCCTCCCCAATCCCCTCTTTTTCCAAGAGATTACCCTGCGCACCAGTTACTCTGCAGGACCCTATGAGACACGACTGGCTCTAGAGTTGCTGCGCACTAAACGCATCCGCGCTGAAACGATGATTACCCATCGCTTTGGCTTGAATGATGCCGCACAGGCTTTCCAACTCGTAGCCAGACCTGGAAATGCGCTAAAAGTAATTCTCTTTCCCGAAGACAACACCACCTGATGAACTTGTACTATAATTAGAAGGAGAACCATTGTGCCATACCACTATATGCAAACGCAACGCCATTTGAAGACAGCGCTGCATAAGATCGAAAAAGCTATTCTCACTCCGATAGCTGAACTACACACTGAAGCTTGGATTACTCCTGAGCCCGTACCGTTTGCAGAGCGTCAGTCAGGCATGCATAAAGTTTTGCGCATAGGGGAGAGCTGGGGTAACCTCTGGGACTGTGCGTGGTTCCATTTTAGCGGAGTTGTACCTGAGTCTGCGGCAGGTAAAGCAGTTGTTCTCTTGATTGACCTCAGTGGTGAAGCTTGTGTGGTCGACAGTGATGGCTGCCCCATTCTGGGCTTGACAACGGTCAATTCAGACTTTGACCTGAGCTTAGGCGGACCAGGCAAGCGGGTTGTGCCACTTACTCAGTGCGCCAAGGGGGGAGAAGTTGTCGATCTCTGGGCTGATGCAGGCTGCAATGATTTATTTGGCGTCTATAAGGATTGCGGCACGGTAAAAAATGCGCATATCGCGATCCATGATGAAGAGACGTTTCAGCTCTATCACGACTTCGAGGTCTTATGGGAACTGATGACCAAACTTTCTCCCGAAAAGGCGCGTTATCACCGCATTTCGAGTGCCTTGCATCAAGCTACTAATGAACTGGTCGAGTACACAACGGAGGAAGTACAGCGAGCACGCACGATCCTGGACCGCGAACTGGCAAAGGTTGGAGGTACACCTTCGCTCAAAATCAGTGCTATTGGCCATGCTCATATCGACTTGGCTTGGCTCTGGCCAATTCGTGAGACCATTCGCAAAGGAAGTCGTACATTTGCAACAGTGCTAGCGCTGATGGATCGCTATCCTGACTACATCTTTGGAGCTAGTCAGCCACAGCTTTACCAATGGATGAAAGATTACTATCCACAGCTCTACAAAAAGATCCAGGCCAAAGTCGCCGAGGGACGTTGGGAAGCTCAAGGTGCCATGTGGGTTGAGGCAGACACCAATATCTCTGGTAGCGAAGCTCTAGTACGCCAGATCATTTATGGCAAGCGCTTCTTCCGCGAAGAGTTCGGCAAAGATCCAAAGATGTTGTGGCTACCTGATGTCTTTGGCTACTCCGCGTCACTTCCCCAGATTTTGAAAAAAGCAGGAGTGGACTATTTCCTGACGACGAAGCTCTCCTGGAACAACTTCAACGTTTTTCCACATCATACTTTCTTCTGGCAGGGCATTGACGGATCACGCGTGCTCGCTCACATGCCTCCTAAGGGCACCTACAATAGTTCGGCGGCACCGAAGGCAATCATTGCAACTGAGAAAAACTTTGCCGATAAAGCTGTTTCAGAACACTGTGCATTACTCTTTGGCATTGGTGACGGCGGAGGTGGTCCAGGTCGCGAACACCTTGAGCGCCTGACGCGAGAAAAGAACCTTGACGGCCTCGTCCCAGTCACACAGGAGCCCATGGAAACCTTCTTTGACCGCATAGCACAGGATACCACGGAATATCAAACATGGACTGGTGAACTCTACCTGGAAAAGCACCAGGGAACATATACAACGCAAGCAAGAAGCAAACGCTTTAACCGCAAGATAGAACTAGCATTGCGCGAACTAGAATTTGTTGCCACACTTGCCAAAGTCTTGGCGGGACATCCTTATCCAACTCAGGAACTTGATGCAATCTGGAAAGAAGTACTCCTTTACCAATTTCACGACATACTCCCTGGCTCCTCAATTGCCAGAGTCTATGACGAGTCATTAGCACGCTACCAGAAACTCTTTGAGCAGACACAACAACTCTTAAATCAGGCACAAGCAGTGCTCATCTCACAACCCGATGCTATCGAGCATAGTCAGTGCATTACAGTCTTCAACTCGCTTTCCTGGGAACGCAGCGAATGGCTGTGTATAAATGATCAATGGTATTATATCACAATTACATCAATTGGATATATAGCACTTAATTTAGCAACATACAAGTTTGATAACAATGAGACATTAAAAGATCTTATTGCCTCGGAAGATGTGCTAGAAAATGACAAGCTGCGGCTATCTTTTGCCTCTGATGGCTCAATACAAGCTATCTTTGATAAAGAACATCAACGTGAAGTATTAGCTCCTGATGCAGCTGCCAATAGGCTAGCAGTCTATCACGACGAGCCCTATGAATTCGATGCTTGGGAAGTGCCTATCGTTTACGATGAACAGCCCCCACAGTACTTTAGATTAGAAAAGACGGAAGCCCATATCGACGGCCCCCAGGCTATTGTAGAACAACACTATCGCTTTGAACAATCCACGCTTGAGCAGCGCATCGTATTAACTGCTGGCAGCCGTCGCATTGATTTCATCACGACAGTCAATTGGCAAGAGAGCCACAAGATGCTACGCACCAGCTTTCCGACAAGTCTCTTTGCCACAGAAGCCACCTGCGATATCCAATTTGGCTCGATCAAACGGCCAACTCATCGCAACACCAGTTGGGATATGGCAAAGTATGAGGTTTGTGCCCACAAATGGGTTGATCTATCACAATGGGATTATGGTGTTGCACTACTCAACGATTGTAAATACGGGCACAAAGTATAAGAAATGTTCTAGACCTCAATCTACTGCGCAGCCCTACTTACCCCGATCCACAAGCAGACCGGGCAGAGCACCACTTCACCTACGCGCTTTATCCTCATGCAGGAAATCACATTGTTGGTAACGTTGTGCGTGCTGGCTATGAACTGAACGTCCCACTTCGCCCTGTACCAGGGACACCACAACAGAGTCATCATCCTGTGATCATCTCTTTTGCGCGTATCGAAGCAGAGAATGTTATCATTGAGACCATCAAAAAGGCTGAAAAAAGCGACGACATCATTCTACGCTTGTACGAAGCATCAGGAGCGACCACGAGAACAACTCTCACATTCGATAGAGAGATCAATACAATCTGGAGCACCAACTTACTAGAGGAGCCTGAGAAGAGTATAGACCATCAGCAGAAGAGTATAGAGCTAACTTTTGCTCCATTTGAGATTATCACATTGCGCATCTCATTTGTCTCTCCCTCTGTCTCAAGCAAGTAACAATTTGGTTGAAGGAAAATGGAAATATGCTAGACAATCAACTTTCCTCGTTACAATTGTCTAGCAATTGCTCTTAAAAGCTCTCATAACATTGGAGTTGAGGAGAGTTTACGATCGAACGCAGTAGTCAAGCCTATCTAGGTAGGTAGAAATAGTGATAGTATACTAGGGTAATAAACTTGGGTTGAGGGACGCTCTGTCGGAAGGAAATGCAATTTCTTCCTCTTAGTTTTCCTCGACCCCGAGAAAATCAGTCTAGAGTTTTTTCTCTGTCAGCCATGTTGGATTGAGCAATAAGATGAAAGGAGTACTTACCATGTATTTTCCGCAAAACGATTTTGAAAATAAAATCGATGAAGGTGAAAAGCTTCGAGAAAACCTTCTCAAGGCCACTTAAGAAAGTCACACCTGTTCCTTGCCGTACTTATTGTCATTGGCTCCATCTTTATGGCATACAACATCTGTAAATTCATGTATTGAGGCTATCATGCTGAAAAAGGGTCACTTGGCTCTATCATAACAATTGTTTGCTTCCTGGCATACGACATATTCATCGTTCGGACTATCTTTCTTAAACGAGCAAAACAAAGCATTTATCACCTCCGCCTCGTAAAACCCCTGGCTTTAGCCATGGGGATACAAGAGGCGTTCCTTGTTTGGGGCTGGGGCACCGGGGTACCCTTTCTGTATGAAAGAATGTTCACTTTCTTCTCCTGTACGATGAATATTTGTCTATTGACATATGCGATATAATATACCTATATCCTTGCAAAGGAAGAAGGCAGTGAGTAAGACAAAGCGGGCATACAAGTATCGGTTCTATCCGACCGACGGACAAAAGCATATCCTTGCGCAAACGTTCGGATGTTGTCGCTTTGTGTACAATTGGGGCCTCAGCACCCGTAAAACTGCCTACTTCCAACATGGTCGAAAGCTGACCTACAACGACCTCTCGGCCATGCTTCCCGACTTGAAGAAAGAGTATCCCTGGCTCGCCGATGTCTCCTCTGTCCCCGTTCAGCAATCCCTTCGTCATCTGGACCGTGCCTACAAAAACTTCTTCGAGGGACGTGCTAAGTATCCCACCTTCAAGAAAAGGCGAAATACCCAATCAGCAACCTATGCCTCTAACGCCTTCACCTGGGAAGATGGTCAGCTTACCCTTGCCAAAATGGATGAGCCTCTCGCGATCACCTTTCATCGAGCCTTGCCCAATGATAAGAAACCGTCCTCGGTCACCATCTCCAAGGACAGTGCCAACCGCTACTTTGTCTCGATGCTCGTAGAAGAGGAGATCACACCTTTGCCAGTTGTGAATGCACAAGTAGGCCTGGACCTGGGCTTGAAAGCGATGGTGATCCTCTCCACTGGTGAGGCTGTTGGCAATCCCAAGTTCTATGCCCGTGATGAGAAGAGGCTGGCCAAAGCCCAACGTCGGCATGCGAAAAAGAAAAAAGGCGGAAACAACAGAGAGAAAGCACGTCGTAAGGTTGCACGTGTGCATGCCCGTATCAATGACCGTAGGCGAGACTACCAGCACAAACTCTCGACACGCATCGTCAACGAAAACCAAGTGATCTGCGTGGAGAGTCTGGCCGTCAAGAACATGGTCAAAAACCACTGTTTGGCAAAAGCTATCAGTGATGTGGGATGGGGTGAGTTTGTCCGCCAACTGGAATACAAGAGCCAGTGGTACGGACGAACCCTCGTCAAAATCGATCGTTGGTATCCATCGAGTAAAACGTGCTATGACTGCAATCATGTGGTAGAAGACCTCCCACTGGATGTGCGTGCATGGGTCTGCCCGCAATGTGGCGTTTGGCACGACCGGGATCTCAACGCAAGTAGAAATATTCTGGCCGAGGGGCTCTCGGTGTCGGCCTGTGGAGGAGGTGTCAGACCTGCTCGGGCGAAAGCTCAAACGGGCAACCCCCAACGAAGCAGGAAAGCTCATTCGTGAGGATGAGAAGCCCCCGACTTTAGTCGTGGGGAGATGTCACTTGAGAAATATCAGTAACACGTGATGGATTATGGTATTCTATTCTCCAAACTCCTTCAAGAGAAGGCGAATACGTGCAGCAGCCTCATCACGTGTGATTTTGCCAGCTAGGAGATCATCAAGCGTATCCTCGATAACCGTTGGTTGAGCAGTTGACTGTGCTAAAGCAGAGGATATTGTATCTGTATTCGCAGGCGGGGCCTCTGACGGCAAGACATCCTCAGGCACAGGTTGTTTGCTGGAGCGACTCCAATAGCCCTCTTTCAGTGCAGACCACAAGTAGATACCTACCAAGATAATGCCAACGATAAAGGCTGCTAGTTCCATATGCACCGTTTGTTGCCAATTATCCACAGGTGAACCGAAAAGGGCTGTCACCCAGAGATACAGCGCGGTCACCCCACCGATAACCGATGCCAGAATGCCACTAGCAAGCAAGGCAAGCACAAATCCACGACGTGGGCCTGAAGCAGAGGATGAAATCTACAGTATGGCGACGGCGCTGATAAATCTCCAGTGGAACATAGCCAAGTCCAGCTACAACAAGGGCAATAGCTGATATCCATGACAAAGCATCGGGAGCAGTAGGAGCAGGTGCCATCTTTTGCAGAGTATTATATAGTACAGTTCCACATCCTACCCAGAAAACCACTGCCGAGACGACGGCAGCAATTGCGCTCTCCATCAAAGCATTCACAGATGGGTTAATCAAACCTCGTTTCGCTGCTCCACTCAGCCACAGATGATAGACGGCAGCAATGAGTATACCAAAGGTGAGAGGCGAGACAAAGTCATAGGATGGACTCAGACCCAGAACATCTTTGAGAGATGCTGAAAGCTTGAACAATGGCAAAATTATCAGTTTAACACCAACATAGACGCCAAATACTACGAAACCTATTCCATAGGCAAAACTTACACCATGCATGATAAAACGCAGGATAATTGAATTATCCTTTCTAGTTAACCACCCATAGCCAAGCCAAAACGCGATGAACCACAAAAGACTAACAACAAAGTAGACAGGATGGTAGGTTGGACAAACAGAATAGCCCATACTCTGACATGACTCCAATGTTCCACGACCACGAAAAATAATCCCATCTACTAATGGCCTGATCTGAGTAAACCAGGCATGCGAAAGTGCAATCAGCAAAATAACCTGCACACCATAGAAGTGCAGACGCTGGAAGACTAGTGCCGCGCCAGCATTCACCTGAGTGCGCCGCCGTTCCCATTCCAACAATCCAACTAGGACCAGGACAGGCACCCCAAATGCCATAGCCGTAACGACGTCAGTTGCCTCATAGAGTCCTAGACTGCTGAACATAAGGCCCATAACAGGCACTGCCGACGCTACGCCGAGAGCTTCAGTAATATTGAGAAAAAATGAGCGAATCGCACTAGCACCCGCGGCAGCATCATGCCGGATATCTCGCCGAAATCAGCCAATAGTGCAACCCAGCCAAGGCGCCAGCGATTACCCATGCCACTACAGTCAAAACCACCGATTGCACAATTTCCTGCCTAGCAGGAACAGGGTTAAATGACACTCGAAGTGGAGTCAGACGCAAGACAGTATTCAGCATCATCCCAGTGACAACTGCGATGAAGATCAATAGGATTATGTAGACACTGTAGAGATAAAAACGATAAAGATTGCGAGCCATACATCCTCCTGACATAAACTGGATAGGACAGAGAATTGTACTCTGCTAGTCCGACCTTAGTATAATCTAAAATAGATCTTCTGTCTTCAGTTGATCCAGGGAAAGAAAGTGAAAATCAGTCCAATGAGGAGGAGAAGTCGCAAATGAAAGCGTGTCTGAGAAAATCATGAAGCTGATGCAGCAGTTCGGTCTGCCACCTGACGAAATTTATCGTCGCAGTTTTGCAACCGTTGATGCCTTGCTTCCCGCTGGCACATGGTCGCCAGAAGAGCGTCACATCATTCGTCGTATTGTCCATGCCACAGGTGATCCCCAACTAGCTCCAGCCGTGCGCTTCAAGCCGGATGCTATCAGTGCTGGAATTGCCGCATTGCATCATCATGCCTCCATCTTTACCGATGTCCATATGGTCGCAGCAGGCATTCAGAAGCAGTGGCGTGATACACTTGGCTGTACTCTTCAAGTCCTGATTGCTCAGGATGACCTAGCAGATATAGCTGCAACAGAGCAGATAACGCGCTCAGCAGCAGCAATCTTGAAAGCGTTGCCACTGCTCGGTGAGAGTGTTATAGTTATTGGGAATGCTCCAACTGCGCTGCTAGCACTCTTGGATGCTTTGGATGAAGAACGTTGTGAGCCACCAGCACTTATTATCGGAATGCCTGTCGGGTTTATCGCCACGCCTGAGTCGAAGGAAGCTTTGTGGGAGCGGCCATATCCTGCCATTACCATCACAGGTACTCGCGGCGGGAGTCCAGTAGCAGCCGCTACGGTCAATGCTCTGCTCGACCTTGCTCGCCAGAAGCTCTGCACATAATATAGTAATATAGATGAACAAAAACACAGAATACCTATCGCTGCGAGGTAGAAAACGTGGTATGCGCACAGGCTATACGACCGGTGCCTGCGCGACAGCAGCGACCCAGGCCGCTATGCTAACCTTGCTTGATGGGCAAGCTCCAACGTCTGTCACTATCACCTTGCCGATTGGAGAGCAAGCGACATTTCCAGTACATCGCTATGAACCTCATGCCAATGGCAGCGTGACAGCCAGTGTGATAAAAGATGCAGGTGATGATCCCGATGTGACGCATGGAGCTGAACTTTGCGCCACCGTGTCCTGGCGTAAGACATCGGGCATCGAGATCGACGGGGGAGTGGGTGTTGGACGAGTAACAAAGCCTGGCCTTGGCCTCGAAATTGGGACTGCTGCTATTAATCCTGTCCCGCGAGCCATGATTGAGCAGGTTATACGGGAAATATTGGCTGAACAAGGTGAAACGCGTGGTATCCATGTTATTATCTCTATACCGGATGGACTAGAACGTTCGCAGAAAGACGCTCAATGCACGACTTGGCATCATCGGTGGACTCTCAATTCTAGGCACAACGGGTATTGTCCGGCCCTATTCAACGGCGGCCTATAAAGCCAGCATTAGTAAAGCAATTGACGTAGCAATTGCCTGTGGCTGTCAAGAGCACATCGTCCTCACCACTGGGAGTCGCAGTGAAAAGTTTGCTCGTCGCTATATCTCGTTGCCCGATGAGGCCTATATTCAGATGGGCGAGTTCACGGGCCATGCTCTGCGGGATTGTGCTTCCAAATCTGTCCCACAAGTCACGCTCGTTGGGATGATTGGCAAACTTTCAAAAATTGGCGATGGACGCATGCAAACCCATGTGGCAGGCGCGGAAGTCGATTTGCAGAAACTTGCAGAGGTTGCACGATCCTGTGGCGCAACGGAAGATTTAGTAGAGCAAGTACGTCAAGCAAATACAGCCCGGCACTTTCAAGAGTTGATGTTTGCTCACAACTTGTTGATAGTCTTTGATATAATTTGCCAACGGGCACGCGATGCTGCACAGAACTACATCCACGGGAAATTAGCAGTTGACGTCATGATGTGTGATTTTGATGGCAGCTTACTTGGATATGCGGGAGAGAGTAATGTCTGATAAAGCCACGAGCCAAATCTTCGGGCTACCAGATGACATTTTTACACCACGCCGCCCTGGTAGCAACGTCATTACCAAGCGTGACGTGCGTGCAATTAGCCTAGCGCACTTAGGATTACATCAGCATACGATACTGTGGGATATCGGCAGTGGAACAGGCTCTATGGCGATAGAAGCAGCCCATCTAGCAAACGCTGGTCATGTCTATGCTATTGAATGCAATAGTGAGGCTCTTGCAGCTATCCATGCAAACTGTCACCGTCTGAACGCACCCAACGTTACCGTGATTGCTGGACGTGCCCCGCAGGCATTGCACGATCTGCCCGATCCTGATGCCGTCTTTATTGGCGGGAGTGGTGGAGCATTAACAGCTATTCTAGAGGTAGTACAGGCACACTTGCAATTAGGGGGGCATCTCGTTATAAATCTGGCGACCATCGAACATCTCTCAGAGGCTGTAGAGTATCTTCGTCGATCCGCTTGGGAATGGGAATGCACCATGGTGAACATTGCTCGCACGCAGCAAATACTTGACATGACACGTTTTGCCGCCATGAATCCCGTTTTTGTGCTGACGGCCAGCCAAAAGGGAGGACTTGGGGCACAGGAGCCTTTTCCATCATGACAAAATATTCACTCTTCTGCCTTGCATCATGAATATTTATATAGGATTTGTTTGCACGCAGCAGCGTCCTTTGAGCGGTAGACTATGTATGTTATAATAGGGAGTGATAAGGTGCAAGGATGAAAGCATGCCAGAAAAAATTAGGAAGTTAAAATCGAAGCTACTCAAAGCTGGTTTTGTCTATCGCCCTGGAAAAGGGAGTCACACTGTTTGGTATGACCCTTCTGACCATACGAATAAGTTGACACTCTCAGGTTCCGATGGAGATGATGCAGATTTCTGGAAAGTAAAGGAAGTAAACGCCGCATTGGCAAAGAAAAAGGAGCACGAAAATGGATGACCTTCATTATTCAATCGTTATTCACTGGAGTAGTGAGGACAATCTCTTCATAGCCACCTTGCCTGATTTCCCTAACTGTAGTACACATGGCAAGACCTACGAAGAAGCCTTGCAAAATGCCAAGGAGGTTCTTGAGTTGCTCGTTGAAACCTGTAAGGAACTAGGAGATCCTTTACCGCAACCACGCTCCTATGCAGCACAAGCACTGTAATGAAATCTGAAAGCCAATCACAGCAACCCAATCCTGGCAAACTCTACGGCGTGGGAGCTGGCCCCGGAGCACCCGATCTTTTGACATTACGAGCCAAGCAAGTAATGCAAGCATGCCCTGTGATTTGCCTACCTGCAAGTACCAGTGGAAAAAGTTATGCAGGCGACATCATCGAACATTTGATCGATCACACGCGACAAGAGATCCTGCCCGTACGTTTCCCCATGCTGCGAGACCCAGAGCAAGCACAACCTGCTCGTGAACGTGCCGCCAGTCAGATACTCGAGCGTCTCTATGCAGGTCACAATGTCGCCTTTGTGACTGAAGGCGATCCATTGATATACAGCACCTTTAGCTATGTGCTAGAAACGGTGAAACGACATCATCCCACAATCCCGGTTGAAGTTATCCCAGGCGTATCTTCCATTACGGCTGCCGCTGCTACTGCTTGCCTTCCCTTAGCAGCATGGGATGAACGCATAGCAATTATTCCAGCCACCTATGCCTTGAACCGCTCAGAACCAAGTGACTTACGCACACTCCTACAACTCTTTGATACTGTTATACTACTAAAAGTGAATAGGATCTTCAATGCATTGCTTGACATGCTGAAAGAGCTTGATCTCATACAAAATGCCGTCTTTGTACAACGTTGCAGTACTGATCTGGAGGAAGTCGTGTTTGACCTAGAACGTTTACGTGACCAGTCACTGGACTATTTTTCGCTTGTCATTGTGAGGAAACCCAAATGCCATTAGTCACCCATGAAACCGAGGCAAGTGTTGCATTCGTTGGTGCTGGCCCTGGTGATCCAGAGTTGCTGACTTTGAAAGCACAACGCTTGATTGCCAAGGCTGACACCCTAATTTATGCCGACTCACTTATCTCTCCTGACGTCTGTCAATACGCTAAATCCGGTGCAGCTATCTATGGAAGCTCTACACTTACGCTGGAAGCAATTATCGATATCATCGTCAAAGCAGTAGCAGAAGGTCACTTTGTTATACGCTTGCATAGTGGCGATCCCAGCGTATATGGAGCGATGTATGAGCAGCAACGATTACTTGATCGGCACAACATCAATTACTTAATTGTTCCTGGTATCTCTTCAGTCTTTGCTGCTGCTGCCGCTGTTGGTGCTGAATTAACGGTTCCCGACATAGCGCAATCGCTGATCTTTACTCGGCAAGCAGGACGTGTCTCCATGCCCGAAAAAAGATTCGCTGCGATCTCTAGCAAGTCATCAAACCACCCTCTGCATCTTCCTAAGTATCACGCGGGTGCGACAAGTCGTCGAAGAGCTACTTGCAGGCGGATATACACCTGAAACCCCTGCTATCGTTGTATACCGTGCAACCTGGCCAGACCAGAAAATCATCCACTCGACGCTTGCCACGCTAGTGACGGATGTCAAGCAAGCACATATCTCTCGCCAAGCACTGATCATGGTTGGACAGGTATTTGCGCCATTTCAAGGTGATACAGCTGAGAGTGAGCACCGCTCCCACCTCTATCGCCCTAGCTACAAGCATCTCTTCCGAGGCAGTGACACTGCTGGTAAAGGTGAAGACGAAGAGAATCTAGATGAAAAGCCTTGAATTGAAGATGAAAAATAGTACCCACAAGCGTATCGCGCTCGTGGTCCTAACAAGGGCGGGATTAGCTCTGGCCCTCCGTTTGCAGTGTGGGCTAGCAACAGAGGTGCATATTTATGCTAGCCAGCGTGCATATAAAGCGCGGGATGCTTTCATTGAACAGCATACAGATATTTCGATTACCAGCTTTGACACAGTTGCGCCACTACTAAGTCAGCTTTGGACCACGTACGATCAAATTGTCTTGTTCTTCGCCCTTGGAGCCGTAGTTCGACTGATTGCACCACTTCTGCGCCATAAGCATCAAGATCCTGGTGTGGTAGCCATAGATGATGCTGGTCAGTTCGCCATCAGTGTTGTCTCGGGTCATATTGGTGACGCAAATGGGCTAGCGAGACGCTGCGCTGAACTGCTCGGCGCAACTCCGGTTGTCACAACGGCTTCCGATGTCCACCATACGCTTGCAGTGGATCTGCTGACTCAGACAAAGGGATGGTATATAGAGGATACATCGGCATTAACAGCAGCCTCGGCGGCCATCGTCAATCGGGAACCAGTTGCTATCTTGCAAGACTGTGGAGAACTAGAATGGTGGAGAAATGGCTCCTGGCCCGACAATCTTATAGCAGTGACTAACCCTCAGGAGGCGAGTAATTTTGCAGCTCTGCTCGTCATTGCCGATCATATCATTGAGAACTTGCCACAAGAGATCCCAACACTCGTCTGTCGACCACCAACGCTAGTATTAGGCATAGGTTGCCGACGTGGCATCCCTTTCAGCACACTTGACACATTTGTCAAAGAGACACTTGCTCAACATCGGATAGCGTTCTATAGTATTGCTGTACTTGCTACTGCTGACATCAAAGCTGACGAAGAGGCCCTCCAGATGCTTGCACAACGCTATGGTTGGAGCATTGAGACCCATGCAGTAGAAAGCTTGAAGACAATCACGACTATTCCCAATCCATCTGAGCGTGTACAATATCTGATTGGGACTCCAAGTGTATCTGAAGCCGCTGCCCTGCTCTCATCTAACGAGGGTGAGTTGATTATCCCTAAACAAAAGGGGAAAGATATGACATTAGCTGTTGCACGAAGAAAGGGAGGCAATACGCTGTTGTACAATGCATCTATCACAGCTCAGGAACAAGCTCCAAGCACTGGACATCTAGCAATCATCGGGTTAGGGCCGGGGGAGTCGAGATATGATGGTGCCACGTGCAGTCCAAATGTTGCAGGCGTGTGATACTGTTATTGGATATAAGCTCTATATTGAGCAAATACGAGACCTACTGGTAGATAAAGAAGTTTATCTATCAGAACTGACACAGGAGGTTGAACGTGCTACATTAGCTGTTCAATTGGCATGGAACGGGAAGCGAGTTTTGTATCGTTTCCAGTGGCGATGCTGGTATCTATGGCATGGCGGGATTAGTTCTTGACATATGCTCATCAGCGCAAAAAGAGCATTTGGATGATACAGGACCAGAAATTGAGGTTGTGCCAGGGATCTCAGCACTCAACGCGGCGGCGGCTCTCTTAGGAGCACCCCTGATGCACGATTTCGCCGTTATCAGCCTGAGTGATCTACTCACTCCCTGGGATATGATTGCCCGACGTCTCTCCGCAGCTAGCCTTGCAGATTTCGTGATTGTCCTCTACAATCCTATCAGTCGAAAACGTCACTGGCAACTCGGCGAAGCTCGTCGCTTAATGCTGGAAAGTCGATCCGCATCAACGCCCGTTGGACTGGTTCGCAATGCCTATCGCCCAGAACAACGGATCACGCTCACTACTCTGGAGGACCTGCTCAATCATGAAATAGATATGTTCACAACAATTGTAATTGGTAATTCACAAACTTATGTTCAGCAAGGACATATGATTACACCAAGAGGGTATAATCGGCCAAATAGAGGAAAAGAGTGCTAATCTTGTCAGATAAAACATGTATATCAGGCATGACAGACTATGCTACTCATCTATCTGATGAAGCAATAGTCCTCATGGCACACGGTTCACGCGATACCGAGGGGGCAGGCGAGTTTCTAACGTTCGCGAACCGTCTCGCATCACGTCTAGCCCGCCCGATTTATGCTGGCTTCCTGGAACTGGCTGACCCACCGATTATATCTGCTATCGACGAGGCAGTACAAACGGGAGCCAAAACTATCTTTGCCATCCCCTGGCTCTTACTGGGAGCAGGACACGCCAAGAATGATATGCCCACAGCTATTCAATTGGCCCGACAACGCTATCCGCAAGTGGTCATTCGCTACGGCACACCACTTAATATGCAGCCAGAACTCCTCGCCGTGCTAGCAGATCGCCTCGCTGCGATTGACCCAGATAAAGGGCTCGGCTCACCTACCGCGGCTGTCCTTCTAGTCCAACGAGGGAGCAGCGATCCTGAAGCCAATGCCGAAGTATACCGTGCTGCCCGACTCTTATGGGAAGGTCGAAAATATCGCACCATTGAAGTAGCATTTTCGGGCATCACCTGGCCTACTGTCTCGGAGGGACTGCAACGCTGTCTAGCGCATGGAGTCAGCCGTGTCCTAGTCGTACCCTACTATCTCTATACGGGCATACTCGTCAAGCGCATATCTCAAACAGTCGCAGAGATGGCAGATCTCCATCCCGAGTGCGAATTTCGTGTCGCGCAGCACATGGAACAGGATACGCGCCTAGATATGCTAGCACAACGCATGATAGAACAGATACAAAACGGTAAAGCGACAATGAATTGCGATATGTGTCAATATCGCGTCCCCTTATTTGGACGAGAAGCCCTAGTTGGCCTACCACAAATTTCCGATCATGCCCATGGGCTACGAGGTACAACCATGAACGACCATACACATGAGGAGCATCATCACAAACACGATCATGGACACAATCATCCTTCATCCACTGCTATAGATGCCTGGAAAACATTCTGCGAATGCGTAACAACTGCTGGCATCATGAACATGCAAGAAATTACCACTGCTCTAACTGCCCTAACTGCTCAACAGGAAAAACAGGGAAAGCAGGGGAGACAGAGGAAAAAGAAAACCGATGTGGCACTCATGCCATACATCTTAACTGCAATGCCTGGGCAGCCACCAACAGCAGCATTACGCTGGGACTTTGATAGCCGTCACTTCCGTGAATTTGCCGATTGGTGTACGACCACGCTACGCGAACGATTCGGTATCAACTGGCAGATCGAGTATAAAAATGAAAATGCGCAGCTAGGACCGCAATCATTGTTTATTCTCCAAGACGGGCGGCAAGAACAATGTGACTGGCGCTATCTCAACCAGAACCACTGGATGGGAGCGTTTTGTACCATAGCCAATCGATTGCTCGAACCAATGGGTATCACCACACTTTGCCTTGAAACTGGCTGGTTTGATACCGTGGTAGTGTTCTGTCACAAGAATGCCGCTGAAGAACTGCTCAACTGGTTTCCTGAGGCGGAATAAGATAAGGGGAAAGGTAGAGACTTTAATTCATGCCAGAGAGGTCAGGAACATTGCACAATCAACTCACCTACCATGTCCATTCACAACGTATCACTTATCCATTTAGCGCATTAGTCGGACAGGACGAGATGAAACTCGCCCTGTTACTTAATGCTGTCTCACCACAAGTTGCAGGTGTCTTGGTACGTGGAGAAAAAGGGACCGCAAAGTCAACCGCCGTACGCGCCTTGCAAGCCCTACTGCCCCCAATTACTATCGTGCAAGATTGTATCTTTGGCTGTGACCCAGCAGATATCGAGCACATGTGCCAATCATGTATGCAACGTCTGGAATATGGGGAAACACTGCCACAACAACAACGCCTCGCACGTCTAGTCCAATTGCCGTTAGGCGCAACGGAAGATCGCGTACTGGGAACACTAGACCTGGAACGAGCAATCAAAGATGGCGTCCGTCAATTCGAGCCAGGGCTACTAGCAGCAGCACATCGTGGTATTCTCTACATTGATGAGGTGAACCTGCTACCTGATCATCTGGTAGATGCACTCCTCGACGCTGCAACGACAGGAGTAAACGTTGTTGAACGTGAAGGTATTTCTTTTGCACATCCCGCACAATTTGTATTGATCGGCACCATGAATCCAGAAGAGGGCGATTTGCGCCCCCAACTGCTCGACCGCTTTGGCCTCTCAATTGAAGTGCATGGACTGAAAGATCCACATTTACGTACTAAAGTTGTGAGAAGACGTATCGCCTTTGAAACGGACGCAGCTGCTTTCCGTGAACAGTGGCAAGGGGCAGAAGCAGATTTATGCAGACAAATCGAGCTTGCACGACGGCTACTCCCTGAAGTCGTCATCTCGGACCACATCATGGGACTGATTGCCTCGATCTGTACACAGCTTGACGTAGAAGGATTGCGAGCTGATATCACCATCTATAAGGCTTCAGCAGCTCTAGCAGCTTTGGAAGGGCGACGTACTGTGACAGAGCAGGATATACAACAGATTGCAACCATGGCTCTCTCGCACCGTAGGCGACGACAATCATTCGAGCAACCCGGACTTGACCGCGAGGAAATCGAGCAACTTGTCAACGAGTATCACAAGCAAGAGCCCAAGCCCAGTGATCCTGATCCCCCCTTTTCAGAGACCACAAATCCATGGCGACAGCCATCACCTTCCAATAAGCAAGAGCAGCACGATAGCTTTACCCCCGAGAAGAGAGCACAAACACCTCCAGCAAATTCAGCTTCTTCACCTGAACAGGTAATTCCGCCGGGTGCACCGACAGCATTAGCAACGCTCACATTGCCGCGCACCAAGATCCAGCCCGCCCCTACACGGAAAGTGCTACCTACACAGCAAGTGGCACGTTCTGGCACTCCTGGTCCACAAGCGAGGGGACGTATTGTAGGTGCAAGATATGCGGTAGATCGTCCCAAAGCCATTGCTCTCGCCCCCACCTTGCGTGCCGCTGCACCATACCAACAACGCCGACGCGCAGAACACACAGATCATGAAAGACAACGACTGTGGCTTGAACGCCGGGATATCCTAGAACCAGTGCGTCAGGACAAACAAGGGACATTGATCCTCTTTGCAGTCGATGCAAGTGGCTCAATGGCAGCGCGACACCGTATGGCAAGTGCAAAAGGAGCCGTACTAGCACTATTGCAGCGAGCTTATCAGCAGCGTGATAGTGTTGGCTTACTGCAATTTCGTGCTACCAAAGCAACGCTTTTGCTTCCGCCAACCAACAGCACCGACCGAGCATGCAAACTTCTCGCCACCCTACCCACGGGAGGACGAACCCCGCTTGCCTCTGGTCTCCGACTGGCCTTGCAAACCTTTCAGATGGCCCAGAAACGTGACAAGCAGCGACAGTCCATTCTGGTACTCATTACTGATGGAAGAGCCAACGTAGCTGATCTAGAGAGAAAACGTGTTGTACCGCTCAATCCGATAGAAGATGCCTTCGCAGCAGCGCATGAGCTTCGTCGTGCAGGCATCCCCTCGCTCGTCATTGACACAGAGGAAGGACCTGTGCATATGGGATTAGCCTCGCGACTGGCGCAAGAACTTGGAGGAACTTGTGTGGCATTGGCGACACTTGAAGCCATACCTGTTTTCAATATCGTGCGAGCGATGCTGGGACACTCATAAAATGTCCCTTCTTCCACCTTGAAGACTCATCATTGATCAGGTATCATCTTTATTAGAGAGCGGCTCCAGTTGGAAATGTGCAGAGATAGAGCACGCTCACTCGTCGTAGAGCTTTGTCAAACTTCACTTAATCCTTTTTGTGATGGTGCAAAACAGCCTGGAGAGCGGCTTCGATGGCTATGCAAAAGTATTCAATGAAGCTTGACAGAGCAGTAAACTTTTCCGCTTGATAACATATTATAGCATCTTACCGTCATGTCATCCGTATGACAGAAAGGAATAGGAATGTTTAGACTGATTGAGTGTCAAATAGTCCGTCAGAGTAAGTTAAGGTATGCACTGCCCTTAGTTTTGGTTATCATAACGGCTCTTCTCTCACCATTGACTGTCAATGCGGCACCTGGAGGCTTGATAGTTCAGATGAAAATCACGTCCTTGCTGGCACCAAATCCAAAAATAAGTCAATTGCCAGCGGGAATCACCTGGAACCTTAGCGTGCAAACTAGTCTTATCAATACTCCAATAGCTGCCTACATTCACCAAGGTAGTTGTATGGGAAACAAAATCCTAGCGTTGCCACCCCAGAACACTAATGGGAGTGGTTACGTAAATTGGGGGCCACACTGGTTTCAAAATGACGTGAATAGCAATCCCGCCCCAACGGCCATTCCTACCAACAGTTCGTGGTTTCTCGACATCCAAAACACAGCCTCAGGGGATAACCCACCCATTGCTTGTATTCCCATTCAGACGCAAACCCCAGACTATTGGGAAATCGTAGACTACAGCACGAATATCCGTGCCCACGCCATGGTTCAGACGAAAATCACAACCTCGCTGGCACCCAATCCAAAAACAAGTCAATCGCCATCGGGAATAACCTGGAACCTCAGCGTGCAAACTAGTCTTATCAATGCTCCAGTAGTTGCCCACATTCACCAAGGCAGTTGTACGGGAAACCAAATCCTAGCGTTGCCACCCCAGAACACTGATGGGAGTGGTTACGTAGATTGGGGGCCACACTGGTTTCAAAATGACGTGAATAGCAATCCCATCCCAACGGCCATTCCCACCAACGGTTCGTGGTTTCTCGATATCCAAGACACAGCCTCAGGGGATCACCCATCCATTGCTTGTATTCCCATTCAGACGCAAACCCCAGGCTATTGGGCAGTCGGAAGCTACAGCACGAGTAACTATACCCATGCAATGGTTCAGACGAAAATCACGACCTCGCTGGCACCCAATCCACAAACAAGTCAATCACCATCGGGAATAACCTGGGACCTCAGCATGCAAACTAGTCTTGTCAATACTCCAGTAGAAGCCCGCGTTCGCCAAGGCAGTTGTATGGGATACCCAATCCTACTAGCGTTGCCATCCCAGAACACCGATGGGAGTGGTTACGTAGATTGGGGGCCACACTGGTTTCATCAATACGCTGTGAATGGCCAAACCCTCCCAACGGCCATTCCTACCAACGGTTCGTGGTTTCTCGATATCCATGACACAGCCTCAGGGGATCACCCATCCATTGCTTGTATTCCCATTCAGACGCAAACCCCAGGCTATTGGCGAGTCGTAGACTACGGCACAAATACCTATACCAACGCAATGGTTCAGGCGAAAATCAAGTCCTCGCTGGCACCCAATCCACAAACAAGTCAATCGCCATCGGGAATAACCTGGAACCTCAGCGTGCGAACTAGTCTTGTCAATGCTCCAGTAGAAGCCCGCATTCGCCAAGGCAGTTGTATGGGATACCCAATCCTACTAGTCTTGCCATCCCAAAACACCGATGGGGGTGGTTACGTAGATTGGGGGCCACACTGGTTTCATCAATACGCTGTGAATGGCCAAACCCTCCCAACGGCCATTCCTACCAACGGTTCGTGGTTTCTCGATATCCATGACATGGCCTCAGGGGATCACCCATCCATTGCTTGTATTCCCATTCAGACGCAAACCCCAGGCTATTGGGCAGTCGGAAACTACGGCACGAGTAACTATGTTTAGGAGCATAATCCACAAGTCGGATGAGCTTGCTTAGAAACCGACTCTCAACGTTTTGTCGCTGCGGAATTTTAATTAACTAGATTAGTCTGGCTCTCCCTCTGGCACATCTGTACGATTGGAGATTGCTGCTAGAGGGAGAGTCAGACCTACACTTCGCAACTCTACTTCCCCTCGCTTCCTCACAAGTACCACTGGAGCGTGTTCCCAAAATGTCCCTTTTTCCTTTCAAAGTGTCCCTTTTTTGCCTTGAAAAAACTCTCATTGATTCTGGTATCCTCTTTATTAGAGAGCGGCTCTAGTTGGCAACGTGCAGAGATAGAGCACTCTCACTCGCCGTAGGCTCTTTCGACCAAGTATACGTCGCCACATCTTGTAGTCATGTCATCAGCATGACAGAAAGAAACAAGGAATGTTTAGATTGCTTGAGTATCAAATGATCCGTCAGAGTAAGTTAAGGCATGCACTGCCCTTAGTTTTGGTCATCATAGCCGCTCTTTTCTCACCATTGACTGTCAAAGCGGCATCTGGAGGCTTGATGGTTCAGACGAAAATCACGTCTTCGCTGGCAACAAATACCCAAACAAGTCAATCGCCAGCGGGAATAACCTGGGATCTGAGTGTACAAACTAGTCTTACCAATGCTCCATTAGTTGCCCAAATTAACCAAGGCAGCTGTATGGGAAACCAAATCCTAGCGTCGTCATCCCAGACCACTGACGGGAGTGGTTACGTAGATTGGGGGCCACATTGGTTTCAAAACGATGTGAATGGCAATCCCGCCCCAACGGCCATTCCTACCGACAATTCGTGGTTTCTCAATCTCCAAGACACAGCCTCAGAGGATAACCCATCCATTGCTTGTATTCCCATTCAGACGCAAACCCCAGACTATTGGCGAGTCGTAGACTACGGCACCAATACCAATACCCATGCAATGGTTCAGACGCAAATCACGACCTCGCTGGCACCAAATTCACAAACAAGTCAATCGTCAGCAGGAATCACCTGGAACCTCAGCGTGCAAACTAGTCTTGTCAATACTCCAGTAGCTGCCCTGATTCTAGAAGGCAGTTGTGCGGGAGACCCAATCCTAGCGTTGCCACCCCAGAACACTGATGGAGGTGGTTACGTAAATTGGGGACCACACTGGTTTCAATACGATGTGAATGGCAATCCCGTCCCAACGGCCATTCCTACCGACGGTTCGTGGTTTCTCAATCTCCAAGACACGGCATCAGGGGATAACCCATCCATTGCTTGTATTCCCATTCAGACGCAAGCCTCAGGCTATTGGGAAGTCGGAAACTACGGCACGAGTAACTATGTTTAGGAACATAATCCACAAGTCGGATGAGCTTGCTTAGAAACCGACTCTCAACGTTTTGTCGCTGCGGAATTTTCATTAACTAGATTAGTCTCGCTCTCCCTCTGGCACATCTGTATGATTGGAGATTGCTGCTAGAGGGAGAGTCAGACCTACACTTCGCAGCTCTACTTCCTGTCCAAGCTCAAATCGTCGGTAAGTCACCAATAAGATCAATGAGTCAACCAAGATCTCTTTGTATTAAAGAGTAGCGTATAAGGAAAATGCTTGAACGGAATATGGTAGAATAAGTTTAAGAGAATTGTCATTAAACTTAGCCTCTGCTATAATTAAGCAACAAGGTGTTTAGGAGGAGGTAAGTTAGTGGCTTCATCGGCTTTATTTCATAACCTCAAACGTGTTCCTTCTTTGAAAAAGAGCAAGTCTAGTTGGTACGACTACTATGCTGGTTCCTCTCCTAATTTTGTTCAATATGTGTTGGGACATCTTATATTCTCTAATAGTAAGTAAGGAGGCCTGACATGCCTGACCCTCAAGTTAGTGGATATGACCTCATAACTGCTGTTGATAGCCAGATAGAGAAGGTACGGTCGCGTGCCTTAGATTTGTCTTTTAACGAACTCTTGGATATGCACAAGAACGGTGAGCTTATCATAGATCCTGAGTACCAGCGTCTATTTAGATGGTCTGAGGGAAGCCAATCTCGGTTTATTGAGTCACTTCTTCTTCAGATGCCTATTCCGCCTCTATATGTCATTGAACTCTCGGAGGGAACTTATGAGCTAATAGATGGATTACAAAGAATTTCGTCCTATTTACATTTTAGGGGCGAGCATCCAGACAAGCTAAATCCCGACGGGACACACAGAAAACTCATATTGACGGATTGTGACATTGCCAAGGAACTAAATGGTCACACTTTCGACACTCTCTCGGCAGTTCTTCAAATAAGGCTGAAGCGCAATTTTGTACGTGTTGAAGTCATTGGAAGGGACAGTGACAAACGACTTAGATACTATATATTTAAAAGACTTAAAACCGGTGGCGAGCTACTTAGTGAACAGGAAATTCGTAATTGTACTATTCGCCTTATTGATAATACATTTAACGATTTCATTATTAATTTAGCTAAGAATAGTGATTTCAAGAATTGCATTAGCAATCTTCCTGAAGAAAAGACAGAACAGAAAGGTGATCAAGAGCTAATATTAAGATTTTTTGCATTTAAAAACGATCGTGAAAGCTATGTACATGATATTAGTGAATTCATGACGGAATATATGGAGAAAGTTTCAGATCCAGCTCAGAAGGGCTTGCCCTTTGACTATACTGCTGAGAAACTCATATTTGAGAAAACGTTCAAGATACTTAATCTTACATTAGGAGACTTAGCTTTCTCAGGAACTAATGCCCAGGGTAGCTTCGTAGCAACATTTTTGTCCTACCATTATGAGGCATTTACTTTGGGTTTACAGTCTCACTTAGATGAAATTGATCCATATAATCAAAAGATCATAAAAAAATTGAAAGGAGTATTACTATCAATTAAAAAAGATGCAGAATTTAGAAAGATGACCACTGGTGGAGGCAAAAATATTCCTAGACGATTACAAGAAAGGATAGCGTTTGTAGATGAGAGAGTGGGGAAAATGCTTTGAATCTCGAAAAAATACATGTCCAGCTTGAAGATGAACTGACGTGGAGGCAAGATGAGATGCAATTTCTTCACAACCAACTAAGCTATATTAAAAAAGAAGAAGACAAAAAGCGCTATCGTAAGGTCTTAGTGGTCATGCTTTATTCACATTTTGAAGGGTTTTGCAAGACTGCTTTTTCAATTTACGCAAACGCGATAAATCAAGAAAACCTCACTTGTTCACATGTAATCGATCCTATCATTGCATCCTCACTATCGACTGTATTCCGAGAATTTGAGAATATAAGCAAGAAAAGTAGTTTATTCAAGAACGATTTGCCAGATGATCGAACAATTCATCGTTTTGCAAGGCAAGTCGAGTTGATCAATAATTTAAATGCTGTTTGGACGCAACGTGTTAATATTCCTATCGATGATGTTGTTGATACAGAGGCAAATTTGAAACCTTCTATCATGAGAAAAATCCTTTATCGTCTAGGATTACCTCATGATGCATTCAACGAGAATGAAGGTAAGCTTCATTCATTGCTTAATTATCGGAACAAGATAGCTCATGGATCATCAAAAGATGGGCTGGATGAAAAAATCTATGAAGAAATCCAAACTTCAACTCTAGCAATCATGTCCTCAATAATAAAAATGATAATGAGCGCACTGAGCAAAACAAACTATTTAAGAAAAGATCCTATTATATAAACTTATAAATCTCACTAATACTAATCAGCTCGAATATAGCTCCGCCACATCCGTACAATTGTAGATTGCCGCTACTGATCCAGTGCTCTTTTCGTAGTGCCATGGTTATGATGCCTTTCGATATACTATTGCACCTCATGGGAACCTTTCTATAGTCTCCCCTTCACGAACGGATGTTTGAAGTATAGCAGCAGACTTCCTCGCTGTCAATCTTGTATCGTTATGAAACTAATGAAATATGATACAATGAGTCCGAGACGCTATAGACATTCTTCCAAACCCAGCAAAAAGGAGTAATTCGTGGTAGCCAAGCGAGACGATTGGATAAGCCCCGAAGAATATCTGCGCACCGATCGCGAATCGCCCGATGTCAAGTACGAGTATGTTGATGGGCATATATATGCCATGGCAGGAGGGACAATTGACCACGGTCAGATTTGCACAAACTTGACAGCATTTAAAATCACAATGGAGAAGCATCAGGAATGAATCCAGATAAACCCAAATGGAAAGCAGCCATGCCCAAGGTTATCCTAATAGGAGTTGGACCAGGTGACCCCGAATACTTGACGGTACGAGCTGTCAGAGAGATAGCCTCTGCCGATGTGATTGCTGGCTTTGCAACGGTACTTGCCGTCATTGAGCCACTCGTCACCTGCCGACAGTTAGTGCTAACCTATCGTAACCAGGAAGAGCAACTGGCAGAATTGGCATACCTGCATACAGCAGGCAAACACTGTGTCGCCTGTTGTTATGGTGATTTAAACTTTTCCGCGCAAGAGTTCGTTGCACGTGTTGAAAGACATTGCGGCAAAGTGGAGCGCATTTCTGGCATTAGTTCGGTCCAGATTGCCTGTGCTAGGGCTGAGTTACCAATAGAAGAAACAATCTTCTTCACACTTCATGCTCGTGACGGTCTTGAGACAACACTGGAAGAGATCGTCGCAGCCGCTATTGCAGACAAACGCAACTTGATTGTTTTACCACTTCCCTGGTCATTCATGCCAGCGCAGATCGCGGCGGTGTTATTACAAGCTGGTGTCGCGGAAGAGCGTCCAATTATCGTCTACCAGAGACTCACCTTGCCAGGAGAGAGTAAGATATGCACAACCGTACAGAAACTGGCTGAATGGCAAGGCGAGTTCAGCGATCTCTCTATCGTTGTATTACCACGTACCACTCATACATTCCAAGCTATTGATGAGAAAGCAAATCATTCTTGAGTCTATCTAGCTATCCTGCCCGTCTTATCGTAGCTGGGGTTGCCAGCGGAGTAGGGAAAACCACGATCGCTACCGGGCTCATGGCTGCTCTCACTGCGCAGGATCTACGTATACAGGGCTATAAGATCGGGCCAGACTACATTGATCCTACCTATCATCGGGCTGCAACAGGACGAGCCTCATACAACCTGGACACTTGGTTGAGTAGTCCAATATTTGTGCGCCAACGTTTCGAGGCGGGCATGCACAATGCGGACATTGCGATCATCGAAGGTGTCATGGGCTTGTTTGATGGCCGCAAGCAGACGCTTGGTACAGCCAGTACTGCCGAAGTTGCCAAGTTGCTCAATGCTCCCGTGCTGCTCGTGCTGGATGCGTCACATATGGGACAAAGTGCGGCAGCTATCGTCCATGGCTTCCAACATCTAGACCCTCATATCAACATCGCAGGAGTAATTGTCAATAAAGTTGCCAGTGCCGATCATGAGGCAACAATAAGACTAGCAATCGCCGAATGGACTGGCATACCAGTACTAGGCGTCCTGCGACGTGAAACCTCACTCACCTTACCTGCTCGTCATCTAGGATTAACACCCATTGCTGAAACCTCAGTTGAGGTACAGGAACTGGGTGCTATTCTGAAACGCTCAGTGGACCTCGATAGCATCATGCACCTTGCATCTACAGCGGGAGCGCTACCACCACATCCATCAGATGCTAGCAAAGATGAAACAACCATTCCTCTAATTTCCAGCAATGTTTCATCTGTACGAATAGGCCTTGCATTAGACAATGCTTTTTCCTTCTATTATCCTGAAACAATTGATATGTTCAAAAAACTAGGCGTTGAAATTGTTCCATTCAGCCCTTTAATGGACAGACAAATACCCAATGATCTTGATTTGCTATACTTTGGTGGTGGTTTTCCTGAAGTCTTTGCGTCTCAACTGGCGAATAATCACCCAATGCTTGCCAGTGTGCGTTTGGCAGCGCAACGCGGTACCCTCATCTATGCTGAGTGTGGAGGATACATGTATCTCGGCAAACAGTGTATTGATGCTCAGCAGGTGAGCCATGAACTGGTTGGTATATTGCCCTATACATTCCAGATGGGGACCGAGCGGGCGCAACTCGGCTATCGGGAGGTCACCTTATTGTGTGATACTCTCATCGGTCGTGCGGGAACACGCTTGCGAGGTCATGAGTTCCACTGGTCGCACATTGTTGAGTCACTGCTAGAAGAACATGCACCCTATCAGATTGACGGCTCAGACAAGACATGCGAAGGTTATGCAACCGAGACCATTCTAGCCTCATATATCCATATCCCGCTGGCAGCTAATCCGCAAGCGATGATGGAATTGGTACGGCGCTGTCGGCAGAGCTGAAAGCATCGGCTTGGAAGGCCTATGCAGCTTGATAGCGTCGCACGTCCACTTGTACACCTTCATTAACAGCCTTTTCAGCAATCTGAGAAAGACGCTTGCCTGTCACTGCATCCACATATTCCTCACCACAGGTGGTGCAGATTTCAGCGGGCACATCTCGAATGACAACGGTTGTCTCTCCTCTAGTAAAAGCGACTGTCGTGGTTCCTGGTTCAGTTTCTCCATATCGGCAGATAACACATTTCATGATCGTTCCCTCCTGGTTTGCATATCTAGTTGCCACTTGTCCAGAGTAGGTTCATACGCTGTTATCACAATAGTTAGGCGCTTACGACTATCTTCTGCGGCGGCCACATGAATGGGACGCCCGTTACACCATCCCAACAGTAACTTTGCAGGAAACGGAAATGCATGTGGATAGTCTTCTATCACTTTGCCCTCGCGTATGATATGCTCTACACACTCATCAGAAATAGAGCGTGCAAACATGGACTGACGTACATGAATACGATAGCTAAGGTCTCGATACTGCATCCGTGCCCTCCCACTGACACATTTTCCTTGTACTATACCACAGAACAAAGAAGTATCATAGGGGATGAGATCTTGGATATTGTATCCTTATCCAAGAGTGTCGCCTTTCTTGACCGAGAATTGAGCTTGAAACTCTTGCTTCAGAAGGCCAACCCTTAGCCAAAACTCCAGTACTTTACCAGGGAACTATTTATCAGTTTATAACGTCATCATAATAAGGGTACAGTGGAAGTCACCGTCACCAGGAACAAAGTAATCGCTAAGTACAGGTGAGCGCAAGTGCATTCCGAGTTAATCCTCTCGTCATGAGACTACCTGCTTACAGGATGTCCATGTTGAATAGAGCCATTACTGGCTGAAAGGAAAGATGTACAAATGCTTCGGGAGAGAAAAACCACCTCTTGGATGCTAAAAGCATCATTATCCGTCTTTTCTATGTTAGCAACGTTTTTACTTGTAGGTTCTACTGTCTGTAACGCTCAAGGACCCCAAAAGTGCTTGAATCAATATACAGGAACTGGAAAGATCTCAAAGGGATTCTTTTACACGGCTGTAATGGGAAGCAGTCCTATTCTTGGACACTTCGTAATGATCCCTGATGCAATGAGTCCTCAAGAAGGAAAAAATGTTGTAGGAAAAACTGTAGGAGTGACTATTGGTACAAGCACTTTTCTCAATGGAAAGCAAATAAAGCAAATAAAGTCGCTGAAGCTTGACAAGCTTTTTATGCTTGGCAAGAGAGTGCTAGTGGATTTTCAAGCCGCTCCAGAAGCGCTACCTTCAACATCAGACGCAAAATTTGGCGGAACTGCGGCCTCATTGACACTTATAGATCCGACCCAACTTACGGAAACTGGAAAGATCTCAAAGGGAATCTTTTACACGGTTGTAATGGGAAACGATCCTATTCTTGGACAATTCGTAATGATCCCTGATAAAGGAAATTACGTAGGAGAAACTCTAGGAGTGGAGATTGACAAAAGCACTCTTATCAATGGACAACCAGCAAAATCACTGCATCTTGATAAGATTCTTGGATCTGGCAAAAGGGTATCGGTGAAGTTAAAAGCAGCTCCAGCATTGCTAACCCCCTCTTGTAGTTATACAGTAGACGCAAAACTTGTCGGAACTGCGGCCTCATTGGCACCTACTAAGTCATAACTGATGTTTAGACAACCAAAGACAAAAGACCCCTCATCTTGCAGAGAGTGGCCTAGTGCGGGTAAAGTTCCCAGGAAATCGCCATGAAAGGGAATTGCTGCTCGCTCCCCCAAACCTCGCGGAAATCGTCTAGCCGCTCTCGTGGGGTCAAGCTAGCCAGGAAAATGCGGTGCGCTTCTTCCTCCGCGCATCGCATTTTTCATGACTGAGAATTGAGCCTGAAACCCCTGCTTCAGAAAGCCAACCCTTAGCCAAAGATACAGTACCTAACAAAGAATCTCTATTGATCAGGGAACTATTTAACAATTTATAACGTGATGATAATAAGGGTACAGTGGAAGTCATCGTCACCAGGGGCAAAGTAATCGCTAAGTTATAAGGGAACACCCCAAGTACCGACTTTCTCCCTGGAAAGTGAACTTGGTTATGTGTTCCCCATCACTAGTCAAAAGGAGACGAGATTAATGGACTATCGCTATGCACGCATGGGAATTTGTTCATTGTGTCTCATCATGGCTTGTTTGGGCCTCTTCTTATCGTTGAGTTGCGCAACATCTTTCGCGCAAAAAATTAGCCAGCCGAATGTTACGCTCACCAAGGCTAATTCAGGAAAAACGATTACTGTACGTGTGGGAGATAAGATTGCGATCAAGCTCGCAGAAAATCCTTCTACGGGCAACACCTGGGCAATCGATCGGACAAACTCTAGCATCCTGAAATCTCTGAGTTCTAATTATACTAAAAATCCAGCACCCAAGCCCTCTGCTGGAGTCTCCGGTAATCGGACGTTCCTGTTTCAAGCGCTAAAACAGGGTACCGATCACCTGAGGCTAAAATACTGGCGAGCGCAGTCAGGTCACATTGCTGACCGATTTGACGTTACAGTAAATGTTACTCATGCACGCTAGCAAATGTTGTTGTGCAACGCAGCGTTGCACAATAATATGGTTAGTAGCATCAAGCAAGCTGATACACAACATAGCCATCAAATTCATAGCGTCGATACTTACCAGGGCCAGCGTGCGCCACTTTTTGTTCAAATACTGGTAAATCGTGATATTTCAAGGGTAACTCATTCGTATCCAAAGGAAATACATATGCAGGGTGTGAATCGGCTTTGACCATAGCTAAGTAACGCGGTGCACGATTGTCCCAAGGTTGCAGATTACTTTTGAGGATGGCACAGACAACCTGCTCATGGCTGGCAAAAATCAGGTTGTAACACGTCCAGTACTCAGTATAGACATGTGTTATGCCCATACGCTTGAGATGAGCAATTAGATCTTGGCGTTGCTGATCAGCTGCCCTAGCCGCAGGTACTTCGCTAAAAGCAATGATTGTACCAATGAGAAGAAATGACCACACAAGTGTAAGAATCCCACGACACCCATAGACTTTGATACGCTCGAACGTCTGTGCAGGCCGGAGAGTAGCTACATTCCATAAAGGGAAGATAAGCGCTGGGGTAGCAATCAGCAAACTCACCAAGTAGCGTGCATGATAACCCGGTTGCTCCACCGGTGCAGAACTCACCGTATAAACGCAGATAGCTATCACAACTGCCCCAAGCAGTAAGAGCCGAGCCATATAGCGAACTAATATTTGATATTGGAACGAGGAATTGGACGCATTGATAACCTTTGACAATTTCATCCACCAACTTGCAAGCAGGACTGCAACAGCATCCTGCGCCCGCTTCAGCGGGCCGTATAACGGAGTAGGAACCCGCTTTAGCGCGTCCGCTGCACCCTCTATTGCCTCCGTTGTCCCTTCTATCGCCTCCGTGGATCGATGCTTACCTCGCAATTGTAGATGCCACAGAGAACGGAAAGCAACCCCCAAGGCACAAATCAGCAGAATAAGGTAACCTCCTCCCCAAAATGCATGAACAACTGTACACTGCCATATATGAGGAGCATTATCTCCTAGAACACGCACCTCAACGACCGGACAAAAAGGATTGCCCATTGCAGTTGGAATGCTCACCTGGACCGTTGCGATGATATTGTGGACAATTCCTAGTTGCGTTTGTGGCGTAGCTGTGGTTTTTGCATGCATTAAATTTGTAAGCACGTTCCATGGCATCAATTTAATACTAACATCATAGATGATTAAGGGCATGATGCCAATGACAATACCGGATAGTACAATTAACCAACGCCATGCAAGTAATTCACGCCAACAGAACAATAGTAGCAAAAGGCCTGCCATAGCTAGAAAAGGCAACACTACCATATCGCTCCAAATGCCAAGTCCGACTGTCAGGCCCCAGACCGCATAAGCAACGAGACGCCGGACACCCATCAATGTCCGCTGTTGATATGTACTTGAGAGCCAAGTGGCGAGCAAGAAAGCGAGAGAACCGAAAAAGAGTGTTTGTGAGGAACCGCCAGTCGCTATCATCTGCCGCGTTAGCATCGGGATCGAGCCCACGCTAAGGATAAGTAATGTCACAATAGCCAGTGGTTTTGAAAAGAGTAGGCGTGTCAGGAGATACATACAAATCAAGAAAAGGGTCACCTGCAAGATAACACCCAGCCGTAGCGCAAAGAGTGAAGGACCTCCAAATAAATGAAAGAAACCTGCTCCCAGATATGCCTCAATCGTGCCCATATAATCCTGACCGTAGAACATCAAGGGACGCGCTCCTCGATAAGCGATGTTCGTAGCCATAATAGCCATGACACCCTCATCACTATCTGTAGGAGGCCAACCTAAAGCGTTTAGTAACACACGCGTGCTAGCCGCAAATATAATAATTAATACTGCAATACGGTCATATCTATCTATTTTTTGCAATCTAAGCATTGCACTAGATACATTCAACACAAGTTGCCTCCTTAAGGCATACCCTTTCTTCACAGCATGTTGATGATGACTCTAGTATGCCATCTGGATTGCCTCTTTGTCTTCCTTGCTTCCGTTTTTCCTATCCCTTATTGTGATCCCAAGAGTATTGACAAAATTTGCCAAAAAATGGCATAATATTTGAAGGAGGTATACAACTCATGACTAGTATGAACATTTCACTGCCAGAAAATCTCAAGGAATTTGTCGTTGCCCAGGCCGCTACCGGAGGGTACAGTACGCCGAGCGAGTATATTCGTGAACTTATCCGTGATGACCAGCAGAAGAAGCTCGAACAACAGTTGTCGTTGCTGCTCCTAGAAGGACTAGGATCCGGCCAGCCTTTTATTGCCGACACTGCCTACTGGAACGCAAAGCGGCAAACCCTGGCGGCTGAATCACTGAAACCTATTCGCATCACCCCAAAAGCCGACAATGATATTGACGAGTGCTGTGCCTGGATAAGAAAAGATAATCCAGCGACAGCACTCAGGTTTTTGACGCTGTAGAGCTTACCTGCCGGAATTTATCACAGATGCCAGGCATAGGCTCACGGCGTTATGCTGAGATACCCCTCGTGCGAGGTGTGAGAATGATAGGGGTCAAGGGGTTTGAAAAATATCTGCTCTTCTACCTCGAACATGAGACCTCAATTGACATCGTCCGTTTGTTACACGCGGCACGAGACATCCCACAAGCCTTGCAATCAGAAGAATAGCTTAGGTATGCATCAAATCAATGTGACGGTTTTGTGCTTGTACAAGGTCAACACTGTCAAGCAAATCGCCACTTTTGACGCATGCCATATATTAATGATAGCCATGGATAATTTTGAAATCAGTGCGCGATTTCCTCATCCTGCTGAGTGTCTCGCTCATTTGGCAGATTGCAACCGCCATGTTAGTCTCTCAGCCAGGGTACATAGATGCAGCCTATTATTTCGACGTAGCCAAAGTCTAGCCACTGGGCATGGATTTATTGAAGATTTTATCGTCACCTATATTACTCCTACAACCAGTGTAGTTCATCCCAGCAACCTGTACTGGATGCCACTTACCTCGATCCTCATCGCTCCATTCCTAGCCTTATTCGGTATCAGTTGGCGTATCGCCCAAATCCCCATCATCTTGCTATCAGCATCTCTGCCACTTTTAGTCTACTGGATCAGCTGGGATATTTTTCGCAGCCGACGCTATGCTTTTGCCATTGGTCTCTTGGCGCTGCTCGGGAGTTCTCCAGATTCTTTTTACCTCCTTACGACAGATAGCTTTACTCTATACGGCTGGCTAAGTTTGCTAGCTCTTGTGGGAATGTATCGTGGATGGCGTGGACATCCCTGGCAGTTTGCCCTAGCGGGCATTGCTATTGGACTAGCTCATCTTGCTCGTCCGGATGGTGTGCTCTTGCTAATTGTGGGTTGGTTGATCTGGCTCTGTTCGCAGAGAAAGAGCACGGGCTGGAAATCGAGCTATACAACCGAACTACATCCAATTCCCTGGCAAGCGCTACTGGGTATGTGCTGTTTCTATCTTTTAACTATGGTCCCCTGGTTTCTGCGCAATATCGCCCTTGTCGGTTCACCGCTTCCGAGCTGGGGGGCAACGACGATATGGTTCACAAGTTACAGTGAATTCTTTACCTTTCATCAAGCCATTTCTGCCCAAACCTACCTAAGTTGGGGATGGCACAATATCCTGATTTCAAAACTGCTAGGTTTAGGAGAAAACTATCTCATTTTAAATCAGCTAGTCTATATCCCATTTGTTTTTGTAATCTGCGGGATATGGATTGAGCGGAAACGTGCCGAACTCCTGCCTTTTCTGTCTTACCTTTTGATCGTATATAGCATCCTTTCGCTAGTTTTTACCTTCCCCAGCGTGCACGGCAGTCTTATTCATTCAACGGTAGGGCTCCTTCCATTCTTATATGGATGGGGTCTAATCGGCATAGATACAACTATTGCTTACATAGTCAAGTGGCTGGGTAAAGAAAAAGAGCTTGCAAGAAAAGCGCAATCTTTTGTCATTATCGCTATAATAGGATTTTCAGCAATTTTATCGGGAAAGAATATATTTGACACGCATACTACCTGGAATTCAAGATAGTATTTCCTCTATCAAAAAGTGGGACGGATCGTGGCAAAGGATTACAAAGAGCACAGGGACACTCACCATCCTGCTTAGCTTATAGTTATGGTGAATGACTCGGCAGATTATTACTATGCCACGCATCAGCATGCAGTTCTACTGCCGGGACCGGGCCTTGCAACCGCACTTGTCGCTGCCCAAATCTATTCCGTATCCTACATGCTAGTCACCCCGGATCAGACCAAACTCTGGCGCGGCACGCTCGCTGATCACAGACTAAAGCTCATTTGGTCTTCCCCTTCAGGAAAGCTCTACCGCCTTGCATATTAAGTATAGGAACATTTTAATTCTCCAGGCACTGTCTAGAAATCATCAATGACTCCATGATAAATAATTATGCTTCATTGATAAAATATTTACAGATATACAGCATATTCGTAATGCTTTTTTACTCCTATAGCCCGTATAATAATTGATGAGAATGATGGCATAACTAGAGACACCGAGGGGAGCATCATCTCAGTTAAAAAATGTGAAACTCTTCGTTTTCCATGGAGTTTTCTTTATCGCAAGGAGGTATCTATATGCTCAACAGAAAAGATTCAACCACGATACATTCAGAGATCAAATTGAACTGTGAAAGCAGCTCTTCACACAAAAGTTCTCACTTTGATGTTTCAGATAGCACCCAGAAATATAATAAAGAGATGCAATCTCAGGCAAACCAAACTGCTATATTGGATGATCTTCAAGCATATATAAGAGGAGGAATAAATCTAAGTGAAGATGATCGAAATACTATCACAAAGACGCTAGAAGAGGCGATAAATCAAATAAATAGAAAAAATGTAGAAAACGCTGAGCAATCATCTGAACGTCTTGTAGTCAGCGAGAATGATGGTCCGCAAGGAGGGCTTGCGACAGCGACATCTGCTACAAGCTTTGTTGAGAGTGATGACATAAAATCGTCGTCTGAGGAAGAAGAAGATAGACTGGAGCGCACACATACAATTGATAATATTCTAATCGATCAACCGCTCGAGCACTCGTCTGAAGGTCCAGTTCTCATAGAGGAAAATAGGTCAACTGGGTCTAGGGAAGCTGACCATCTAGTTGACATGATATTACATAGGACGGAAAATGTTTGTGATTCAAAATATTTTATGGATCTACGTGAAGAATATAAAAGACAGATAGCGAAGGAAGTGAATGATAGGATGAATGCTGGCGAATCTCTTCTCAAGATCGCACGCTCTATGGGGTGTGATGAATTTGTTGACACAAAGGAAACAGAAGGACACAGACCTCTTATTAGGAGAGGAAAAGAGGAAAATGACGAAAACCATGTACAATACATGCGTGATTTAGCTAGATCAGTAAATAAAAAATATGGAAAAATGTCCATGAAAGATATAGCTCAAGCAATAAATGATAAAATCAGAGCAATAAAAGACAATAAAGGCAAAAATGATTTAAACGCATTGAAACATGATTTGGACACATTAGAACGAGACTTAGATGTACTGTCAGTTAATACCGCATTAAGTCTTAAAAATGTGTACAAATTTTCAGATGATCGGTTGCTTCATGAAGCAGATCAGATAAAAAATCTATATCTTAATTGTAATAGCCAAAAACATGGAGCGGAATATATCTATAAGTTTTATAAAGAACAATATAATAAACTTAGAAAAAGAAGGGTTAAGCAGGATATTGTGTTAATGTTGGGGAAATGGGAAGAGAGGCTTAACAGATTAGAAGAAAAGTATCCTCGAGCAAAATCGAATGACAAGCGAGGAAAAGAAATGACATTGCTAAAAAAATTAATCGATCTTAGAAGTGTTTACCAAGAGCAATTTAGTAATAATCTAGTAAAAATGATTAAAGAACTTCATTCTTATGATAAAATTTTATCTGAAATGGAAAAGATGAAAAGAAAATATTGGGAAATTATAGGGAATGTTTCTGATAAAGAACGTAAAGACATTTTAAAGGCACGTTACAAGCAGACAAAAGTTGCTTACGAAACATTTAAAGATCGTTCCTCTCACAATCAACGGGTTCAGACGCAATTTTCGATTAAAGATATAAAAAATGGCATAATGAAAGAAATTAGAGAAAAAAATGCCACTTTAGAACGGACTCTAAAAGATCATATTACAAAGAATGGATCAGGACCCGTGCGGAGTTGGTTGAATGATGTATCTAGCGATGGGGGCTTTGCTATCACGATTGTGGAGCTTGGGCTTGCAGTTGGCAAGGTGGCGCTATAACTGGTACAACGATGCCTGATGATAACCCTAAAAAAGAAGTTTAGCTTCAACGGCTTACTGGGTAGCAGCCATACGAGCACACGAAACTGAGCGGATAGACCGCCTGTTTGACGATCCTTGGGCTGCTCTATTAGCTGGTCAAGCAGGCCAAGCTTGGCTTGATCGTATGGCTACAATCCAGACTCAATTTGTTCGCACGCACCCAAAAAGCAGGATTGCGCTCCATTGGGGGAAGCTAGGACAAAAATGGGAGAAGCCTGAACTCCACTTCGAAACAACCATTCCTGAGAACCCAGTTGATGCTCTTGCCCACAATAAAGATGCTTCAACCAATTCTGGTATTGTGATCAGAACAAAGTTTTTCGATGACTTTCTCTTACAAGCTGCCAGAGAGTACCATATATCCCAGATTGTCATTCTCGCCTCTGGAATGGATACTCGCGCTTTTCGCCTCATGTGGCCTGCACATACGCGGTTCTTTGAAATTGACCAGCCCGAAGTACTTCTGCACAAGAGACAAATCCTTTCCTCTGTCGGAGCTTCTCCTAACTGCTGGCGTCGGAGCATTGGGGCTGATCTGCTGGAAGGCTCCTGGTCAGGTACTTTACTGCGCACGGGCTTTGATCCACACCGGGCCTGTGTGTGGTTGATTGAGGGCCTCCTGCCATATTTACCGAAGTTGGTTATCTCGCGCTTGTTTGATAAAATGACCGCTTTATCAGCTCCTAGTAGCTGGCTTGGATTTACTGCTATAAACAGCGATATGCTGACATCCCCCATAACCCGTCTCTGGGTCGAGTCCTTAAAGGAGGAGGGTATTCCCTGGCTCTCTGCGATGGATGAGCCTGAGGTTGTCCTGGCAAAGTATGGATGGAACGCGACTGTTCTCCAACCTGGGGAAGAGGGTGCCAACTTTGGTCGCTGGCCCTATCCTGTTGTGCCTCGCTCGATCCCCAATTTTCCACGTTCTTGGCTAGTTACGGCACAGAAATTGTCCCGCCAGGATTTGCCAAAGGGAAACGTGCTCTGACAGTTGTGCCCTTGCCAGACTTGCTTTGCAATTCCCAGCAACCGCCAGCCTCCTCTATACGATCGCGCATCATATATAAACCAAAATGTTGCTTTTCTTCATTGACATGGCCTAATGCTTCCAATACTTGCTCTGCCCGAAAGCCGATCCCATTATCACTAACCTCTATCACTAGCCAATCAGCGAGTCTATGCAGTTGGATATGGACACATGTTGCTTGGGCATGTTTCCACACATTCGTGAGAGCTTCCTGAATATATTGGCAGATTGCCATCTCTATCTCAAGAGATAGGTACTGAGGCTCATAAAATCCAGTCATCTTCAATATCAATTCTATCTCTGGATGACTGTTTTTATACTCATTAGTTGTCTTGCATACCGTCTCTACGAATGTTGCTTTTTCTACTTGTGGAATAAGCAATGCACTCATAGTATCGCGCAAATCACGCAAAACATCATTCAATGTGCTGCGGACGTAGGATAATTCGGACAAAATTACCTCTTCAGCGTTCATTTCTAGCAAACGCTGGATATACTCAAGCTTGTGAAGTACATGTGTAACTTGTTGTGTGATACCGTCATGGAGTCCACGAGCGATACGATTGCGCTCCTGACTGATCGCATCTTGCCGCATTTGATAGTTGAGATCAGCATTACATAGCAGCAAAGCCGCCACTCTCCCCATGAATGCTAGCAGCAAGGCACGTTCATCCACCAGAGTATTCTTGTCCGTCACAGAAAGTGCGACTATTCCCAGTAGTGTATGGTTATAGGAGAGCGTCACCAGGACGATGCACAGATCTTCTAACCGCAGCGTCGTCAGTGTCTCGCAGGGACCGTGCAAGGCTTGTTGCTCCATGACTCGCCTATCTATGGTAGCGATCAACTGTGCAGTGGGCTGTTTCTCTCCCACAGAAGCAACGGGAATGAAACGCTGCTGAGCTGCATGATAGAGCAAGAGACAGGCTCCCTGAGCCCGAATAGTATGACTGAGATGTGTCAGAATATGTTCGCGTAATTCCTGCAAATCGTTTTCTGTTCCCAGAACGTGGCCAATTTCATAGAGATCGGCGAGGCAGGAAAGACTATACAATGCCTCCGGGAGCGTACTATAATGATGATGAGCTGGTGGAATATCAGCTCTATGAGCATTTAGTGAGGCCATCTAGCTTTCTCCCAATTTTATTCGTTATGAAAAGCAGTCAAGAACCCCTGGCGAAAGCCGAGGGGCTTGCGAAACGGCTAGCGCAACGTAAGTTCTTGTCTAGTGGGCTCACAGTATGTGAGCAGCAGCAGTACGGGCTAAGAGATAGCAAAATCCCAGGCTCAAGTGCTAGGGAAAGTAGCCGAAAGAGCGTTTGGATGCCACCCTAGTCTAAACCACCTCCTGCCACGCCGAAGCAGACGGTCTCGGACCTATGCCCATATTGCAACCACGAAGGGTAATTTAACCCTAGCTTTGACTAGGTGTGCTCGACATCGAGCAAGAGTTTTCGGGGCTTTCTCCTAAAAAGTCCCTCCCGCAAACGGGATCAGAGCACCATTTTGCAGAAAGGAGGGGAAGAGAGTGCTTATGCACAAGACAAGCTGGCTCATCGCCTGCCACTTGTCTTCCCCTCATCCCCATGCGTCCCCCACATCAATGACGGGGGTATCCTGGCCCATTTCTTATGAAGATTATCTTTTTTTTATGATCTCTATTTCTATACTACTACAAGGCAAGAAAAGCTAGCTTGCAGCCAGCCAGAGCTTTTCCGCTCTACTTCTAGACCTGCTTTCATCCTTTGAGAATGGCACGATCCTTGCAGTTTTTGGGAGTGAGCTTGTGGAGAATAGGATATCAGGAAGATGTCCCCTTTTTCCCTTGGAAAAGTACTCATTGATCAGATATACTTTTGATAGTTCCTCTTGGAAGTCATGAACCCCACGCCTGAAGGGCGGGGGCTTGCGGAGCGGTGTTAGCATCGTTGCGTTAAGCTCACATGACCAGACTCAGCTAGAGAAATCTAGCTACGTTAGGAGTGAAATTAGGTACGTTGGGATGCGACGCCAGTCCCAACCTCTACGGTGCAACATTAAACAGGTGTACAAGGGTTAAGCCAGTGTGTTGCACGTTAAACCACTCCATAACATTGTCGAGGCGAACATCACCCGGGTTTCCGGGGTCCGAAAGGAGTTTTTACATGTCAGTTTTTGTAGTAGATACCAATAAAGTACCGCTTGCTCCATGTCACGAGGCTAAAGCAAGAATACTGCTAGATGATGGTCGTGCCGCAATATTCAGAATGCGACCATTTACCATTATCCTGAAGCGTGCAGTCGAGAACCCACAAGTTCCAGATTTGCGCGTGAAACTTGACCCAGGTTCCCGAACTACGGGCATAGCGATTGTCGACGACAATTCTGGCAAGGTTGTCTTTGCAGCGGAATTAGAGCATCGTGGGCATGTCATCAAGAAGAGCTTGGATGAGAGGCGCACTTCTCGCAGACGCAGGCGAACCGCTAATCTGCGCGATCGCAAGCCTCGCTGGCAGAACCGGAGACGGGCATCAGGCTGGTTGCCACCATCGCTACAGAGCAGGATTGCCAACACGCTCACGTGGATTGCTAGGCTCTCACACCTCTGCCGGATCACAGCCATTTCTCTTGAGCGTGTGAAGTTCGACATGCAACTCTTGGAAAATCCTGAAATTAGTGGCATTGAATACCAACAAGGGATATTGCAGGGATACGAACTTAGGGAGTATTTGCTCGAAAAGTGGCAACGCAAGTGCACATATTGCAAAAAGGAGAATGTCCCATTACAAGTTGAGCATATTGCCCCACGCGCTAAAAACGGCTCAAACAGAGCAAGCAATCTCTGTCTTGCTTGCGAGCCTTGCAACCAGAAAAAGGGTACCAAGGATATCAAGGACTTCCTCAAGAAGAAACCTGATCTCTTGAAGCAGATCCTTGCCCAAGCGAAAGCACCACTTAAGGATGCCGCCGCCGTCAATGCCACACGCAATGCGCTGTTCGAACGAATGCTTTGTTTTGGCTTGCCCATCGAGTGCGGTTCCGGTGGCCTCACCAAGTACAACCGGACTAACCGGAAATTGCCTAAGACTCACTGGTTAGATGCGGCATGCGTGGGCAAGAGCACACCAGCGGTTCTGGACATAAGAAGCGTGCAACCTCTTCTCATCAAGGCGTACGGGCGCGGATGCCGTCAGGTGTGCCTATCAGACAAGTACGGCTTTCCACGCACCAAGGCCAAGAAGAAAGGGACACACGGCTTCCAGACAGGCGACATCGTGAAAGCGGTTGTCCCTGCACATCTCAAGAATGCTGGCATTCATGTCGGTCGCATGTCAGCTAAGGCCAGTGGCTCATTTACGATTGCTACCAACACAAAGACCGTCACCGATGTTGGCAGTCGCTATTGCCGCAAGCTCCAACAGGCGGACGGATACGGCTATCGCTTTCAGGTTGGAGGCCAGCAGTGTGCGTGAGCTTCACACGCCGCCTACGCGGCCCCAACCCAAGCCCCAAGAAAGGACGGCCCATTCACCCCCATAGCTGAAGCAAGGGGTACCCTGGGCAGGGATTAGATGGGCAAAGATAGAGCATGTCGTTAGTGCGCTCATTATGATAGGTCAATCCTTCATGTGATCACTCAACTCCGTCAAGCAGAAAGGTTTTACAGATTATGAGTTTTTTTAGAAATTGCTGCAATTGCTAAAATAGAGAAAGGTGAATATTCAGTGGAAATTAGATTCAGACAAGAAGATACTGCTAAAGAGAAAGATCTCTGCCAAAACGCTTGGGAAGAATCTGATCAATCTAATCAACATCCTGAGACAGTACCAAGCAGCTATGAAATTGAAGTTCATACTTCCGTGAATTCTCTTCCATCGGAAATGTGTGAGTTATTTAGCCAGATGAATAAGGATATTTTAAAAGACAATGAATACTATCGTGAATACCAGCTTGAACATATTAACAAGAGCAAAGAAGCAATATTGGATTCGGCAAAAATCGCGCTTGGCCGAGTGCCAGAAGGACAATCGAAAAAGGCATTACTTCTTGGCGTTGGTAATGCACTTGATATTCCTTTGCAAGAACTTGTGGAAAAGTTTGACCATCTAACAATTGTTGAGTTGGATCGGGAAAGCACAGAAAATGCAATCAAACAGTTATCACCAAGCCTACAAGCAAAGATTAAACTTGTAGAGGCAGACATATCAGGGATTTTAGGACCGATGAGCAGTGAATGGCTAGAAAACATCCAAAATGCAGAGTCAGAAGCAGATTTTTTTCACGGTATAATAGCTACATTCAATCGAGCAGCAAGAAATGCAAATACTCCTAATTTAGGAAATGACTATGCGTTTGTCTGTTCACAGTTAGTCTTATCTCAACTGGGGGGTATTCCACACTTATATCTAAAATATACTATGAATACAAAAATTGGATTACTTTACGGATCATGTGCTAATGCATATAAGACAATGAAAGATTTTCTGGAAGATAGGGGAAAAAGGACTATAACTCAGGAAATCGACAAGTACTTGAGTATACTAGTAGAATATCGTACTTTGCATAACAATATGAAGAAAGCACATATTAACTACTTAGACAAATCAGTCAGTCGCCAAGGCATAATTCATCTTGCGGATGTTTCCCAGGTGAACCATCAGGGTAAACTACACAATATAGTTGACAGTCAGTTTCTTAAGGATGCAATTGAAGCAAACTTTGTGGCAATGAAAGACAAAATCTCGTGGGATTTTAAGCAATGTCCAATTCAAACATTTAGGGTTGAGTCTTATTGCTTACAGCCAAAGGAGTAATTATCTTAAATATGGCAAACAAACGCAAAATTATCTTAACCGAGCAACAATATGCAGAACTGGTAAAGTCACGTGACAGTCACGCGCTTGCTTTACCCTCACAGCATCAGAAAATCACAACCGGACAGACGCAGCCTCGCCCAATCCGCAAGATCGACCATGAGCAGCGGCCAGCCAAATCGCACAAGCCGCAGAAGATGCACTGGCTCTTCTTTGTTGGCCTGGGCATGATGGCTGTCCTAGTCTTATGGGTTGCTGGCAATGCTGTAGTCACGCGGGGAAAACAGCTTTACAATGACATTCGTTATGGCACACCTCGCACATATCAGGTGGACCAAGTAGTTGGTCAAGGAGGAGACAGTCCAGCCCATCCCAGCCACTTTATTGCCATTAACAAAAATCATCAAGCAATTATCATCGAATTCAAAGCTGGCGACCCAGCCCAAGCTATTACCTATACCACGCCGATCTCCAATGACAATGGTGAGGCCCCTGTAACACTAGAATTCCGCGATGTCACTAGTGATGGGAAGCTAGATATGATTATCCATATCCAACTTCTCACGCGGGAGCAGATTGTCGTATTCATTAATACGGGCACTCAGTTTAGGCCCGCAAATGGGAATGATCATATTAAGCTGTAGGATAGAGATAATTATCAAAGGAGAACAAAACCATGAGAATAAGCAGACCATTCAGTGAAACGCTTAACGAGATACTTAGAGTGTGTTGGCTTAGGGTGATGAAGCCGATAAAGGAAAGGAGAAGCATAAGTAGAAAGCACAAGTAATGGAGAAGAAGAGATGAGTGAGCGGAAAGCGTATCCATCGGACCTGACCGACGCGGAATGGGAGATCTTGGAGTCCTTGATACCAGCTATATCAGAAAAGGCCGCCCATGTGAAATACACGCGACGCGAGATTGTTAATGGGATACTCTATGTCTTGCGTAGCGGCTGCCCGTGGAGACTGCTTCCCAACGACTTGCCAGCTTGGGGCACCGTCTATGACTACTTTCGCCAGTGGCAAAAGCAAGGCGTATGGGATCAGATACTAGAGGCCCTGCGCAAACAGAAGCGCAAAAAGCAAGGGCGAGACGAAGAGCCCAGTGCGGCAGTGATTGACAGCCAGTCGATCAAAACCAGTGCCGTTCGAGGGCCCGAGAAGGGCTATGACGCAGGCAAGAAAATCTGGGGACGCAAAAAGCACTTGCTTGTGGATACCCAAGGGGATCTGATGGCTGTGAAGGTGACAGCAGCCAGCACTTCGGACTTGTCTGGAGGCAAAGAACTCCTTGAGCCGCTGTCTGGCCTCTTTCCCAGACTTTCCGTGCTTTGGGGTGATAGTCATTACGGGGGTAAGTTTCTTGAGTGGGTTAAAGAACAATTCGGGTGGGACGTTCAAATAGTGCGGCGTTTGGGCACAGCTCGCGACGAGAGCTTGCTCGAACCCCATCCAAAGACCAAGGATTCTGCGCAAGGCTTTACCGTTCTTCCCAAGAGATGGATCGTGGAGCGTAGCATTGCCTGGCTGATGCGATGGCGCCGCCTCGCTCGCGATCATGAGGGGCTCCCTTCCAGTTCAGAGGCTTTTATCAAACTCTCGGCTTCTCGACGCATGCTTTCGCATCTGGTTCCTGCCTTCCCGGCTGCGATGCTAAGCTGACACTCTCTGAAAGATCCCGAGGAAGCGGCTCTCTATCTGGAAGCATGTTTGGAAGAGGGAGATATGGAACTATTCACTGCCGCTCTGAGAGATGTAGCAAAGACTCGTGGTGGTACTATGAACAGGCAAACCGATTACACTGATGAACCGTTGCAGATAGGGGAGCGTGTAAAAGACTTTCTCCCTCCATCTAGTGAACTGGTAAAGCGAGCACGATAAATCAGACGGGCGCGATAAATCGGGCCCTACCTTTTCTCCTAATAAATCGGGGGATTGCCGCAAATCTCTCATCCGTTTTTCATCTGATGATGAATATGCAATTTTTGGCCCTATAGGTCTCATAGGCATATTCTCTGGCAATTTATTGCGTGTAGAGATAGGGGCGCCTGTGGGTAACCATGCGCTTTGGCCCAGATCATTGTTGTCCGGGCATCATTTCCCATCAGAATCACCAATTGGGTCCCTCCAAATGGCACAATGAATTTGCCTTACTTGCAATTCATTGCACAATTTGTAGGGGCCCAATTCATTGCGCCCGCAAAAATGTTACACACACCCAGCGAAATGGCAATCGTGCCTACATTCCCATGCCGTGCATGCCACCCATACCGGGCATACCGCCAGCAGGAAGAGCAGGAACATCCTCAGGCTTATCTGCAATCAACGTATCCGTTGTCAAGACCATCGTTGCAACGCTCACGGCATTCTGCAGAGCACTGCGAGTGACCTTGACGGGATCGATGATGCCAGCCTTGAGCATATCGACATACTCACCAGTAAGGGCGTTGAAGCCATAGCCACGAGGACTATCCGCGACTCTAGCGGCAACCACAGCTCCATCTTTGCCAGCATTCTCCGCAATCTGGCGTAGTGGCTCCTGCAGAGCACGGCGCAAGATATTGGCACCTGTAGCCTCATCACCTGAGAGGTGCAGATTGTTAAGGGCAGGGATTGCTGCCACCAGCACAGAGCCACCACCGGGAACAATACCCTCTTCAATGGCTGCACGGGTAGCAGAGAGTGCATCTTCAACGCGATGCTTCTTCTCTTTCAACTCTACCTCAGTCGCCGCTCCAACTTTGATCACGCCAACACCACCAGCAAGTTTAGCCAGACGCTCCTGCAACTTCTCACGATCGTAATCACTCGTCGTATCACTAATTAACACACGCAACTGAGCAATGCGACTCTTAATTTGCTTCTGAGAACCAGCACCTTCAACAATCGTCGTAAAATCTTTAGTTGCCATTACAATACGAGCACGACCAAGGTCACGCAGAGTAGCATTTTCTAGCTTCCGACCCTGTTTCTCTGTGATCACAGTTGCGCCAGTTAAAATGGCAATATCTTCTAATATCGCATCGCGGCGATCGCCAAAACCAGGAGCTTTGACACCCAGAACCTTAAAGGCACCACGCATCTGATTGACTACCAGGGTAGCTAATGCCTCACCGTCGACGTCCTCGGCAATAATCACCAACTCCTTGCGGCCACTCTGTAATACTTTCTCCAGCAGGGGCAGAATATCGGCGATTGCGCTAATCTTCTTATCAGTGATAAGGATATAGGGATCATTGAGTTCGGCTTCTGTATGCTCTTGATTGGTTGTCATATAAGGGGAGATGAAGCCGCGATCGAACTGCATACCCTCAGTATACTCTTTTTCCATCGCGATACCACGGCCTTCTTCGACAGTGATCACACCATCTTTGCCGACCTTATCCATCACCTCAGCAATCAACGTGCCGATCTCTTCGGAACTAGCTGAAATAGCCGCAACCTGAGCAATCTCTTCCTTACCCTCAACAGGTTTGCTTTGTGCGCGGATCTCTGCAATAACAGCCTCAGCCGCTTTCTCTAGACCACGGCGTAAGATCATGGGGTTTGCGCCAGCTGCGAGATTCTTTAAGCCCTCATTAACGATGGCATATGCCAGCACAGTTGCGGTCGTAGTCCCATCGCCAGCCACATCATTTGTCTTAGTCGCAGCCTCTTTGAGTAACTGTGCACCCATATTCTCAAATGGATCAGGCAATTCAATCTCGCGAGCGATAGTCACGCCATCATTCGTGATAGTAGGGGCGCCAAATTTCTTATCCAACACAACATTGCGTCCCTTGGGTCCAATTGTTATGCGAACTGCGCTAGCAAGAACGTCCAACCCTCTCTTAAGGGAGGCACGTGCCTGCTCTTCAAATTGTAATCGCTTTGCCACGAATCATACTCCTCTTAACTCGAAACAATTCATCTACTAAACTATTCCACTATTCCTAGAATGTCACTCTCGCGGAAAATTAAATACTCTTCACCATCAACTTTGACTTCAGTACCCGAATACTTGGCAAAGAGTACACGATGCCCAACCTTGACTTCTAGGGTTGTGCGTGTGCCATTGTCCAAGAGCTTGCCGGGGCCGACTGCCACGATCTCGCCTTCCTGAGGCTTCTCTTTGGCCGTATCTGGCAAAACAATGCCGCTTTTGGTAACGGTTTCACGAGCCAGAGGCTTGAGTACTATACGATCACCTAATGGTCGAAGCGAGGTAATCACTGCTGACATATCCTAAATTCCTCCTTGTTCGATCTCTCTATATTTTATGAAGGCAAGGCTTCTCTTTACCCTCACCGAAATTAGCACTCTAATCGAGAGAGTGCGAACTCGCTCTATCATACTACATAGAAAGCTCATGTGCAAGAGGATGGATGGGTCAAAATCGTATGGGCACATGAAGGAGCCCATGGGAATTAGCCAAAGACCTCAAGTTCTTGATTGCTTTTCCTCGTGATTTTCAAAAAAGAAAATGCATCTTTGGCTATTGGGACCACAACGGGTTGTACAACGCAGATGACTAGCACAATCACTGGAATGATGCGGCTGAGAACACAGAGTTGCCAACCCAGTGCTGTTGGATCAGGGCCAAATTTGGGGTTCATTCTCATGGTTTTGGTAGCGTCGAATGGCCCAAGCTTGAAATGGCAGGAATAGAGTAGATATAGTAGGAATAGGACATTGGGTAAGCTAATGAGTACAATACAAATACGCGATGAAAGTTTTTGAAACTCTGGCCGTGTAACAGGTTTTATTTTTAATAAATTTGTGCATCCGTTTGAAAACCGCTTTGTTACAGTTAGAGAAGCAGCGAGATTACAGGGTTTTCCTGATGAGCTTGCTTTTTTTGGTACACCAACAAGCACACAACAACAGGTAGGTAATGCTGTTCCGATACCACTTGCTAAAGCTGTTTTTGAATCTGTTTTACAATTTGCTCGGCAGCATGGTTTTAATACTGCTTCTCTCAAGGGCTTAAGCCTCTTTAGCGGTGCTGGTGAAATGGATATTGGAGCCGAACAAGCAAATTTTAAGGGGCTAGGAATTGATACAAAACTAGCATTAGATAAATGGACTGATGCATGTAAGACCCTTCAGGGCTATTATGGGTCTAGGGTAAATGTGGTTAATCGAGATATTTCTCAAATTGAAGACCCTTTACAATTTTGGAGAGCGTTATCTGGTTTAAGCGATAGGCCAGACATTGTTTATGGAGGGCCTCCATGTCAGTCATTTAGCCAAGCAGGAAAACAAAAAGGGTATCTCGATGAAAGAGGACAGCTTGTTTCAGAGTTTCTTCGTTTTGTACAAATTCTCAATCCTCCCTTTTTTGTTATGGAAAATGTATCGAATTTGAAAGCCGTTAGCGGTGGTATTCTCTATCGACAAATTCTCGATCAAATGGACATGCTGGGTTACAACGTGACCCGAGATATCATGCTTGCTGCCGATTTTGGTGCACCACAAATGCGGCGTCGCCTGATTTTTTTAGGATGTCGAAAGGATATTGGTTCCCTGCCTCTACCAATCCCACACTCTTCTGAGCAAGCCACCCTTTTTGACAAATCGTATCTAACGGCAGGAGAGGCTTTGGGCTGATTATCTACTTTTGAATATAATAACTGCAAAGGGCACGGAATGATCTTACAATCAAGAGAACCACCAACTCACATAATCCCGGAAAGACGGGGACATCGGCGGGATAGGCCAGTCCAGATGTTGCTGTGGTGTGTGATCTGGTCTCCTTCCAATCGACTCCTCTTGGATATCTTCGTCAGCATCGATATATTCCTGGCTCGGCAGGATAGGCCAGTCCAGATGTTGCTGTGGTGTGTGATCTGGTCTCCTTCCAATCGACTCCTCTTGGATACCTTCGACAGCATCGATATATTCCTGGCTCAGCAGGATAGGCCGGTCCAGATGTTGCTGCGGTATGCGGCGATTTGGTCTCCTTCCAGTCAACAGCTCCTGGATATCTTCGGCAATATCGATATATTCCTGGTTTGGTCGATTATGCGCTACCAGTTGATCCTCAAGTTGATCGACAAACTCTCCTGCGATTTGCTCTTGTGAAAGTTCCACAGAGGTATACTCATCGACCGTCTGCAAGTAGAAGTTGCGTACTCTCTGTCTGAGACTAGGAAGTTTCCCATGCTTTTGACGCGGAAAGAGCATTTCATCCAGACGGTGATAGCCCACAAGATTCCAAATCCCTTGCCGTAGCAGTTTGTTGAGTCGTTCAGTGCTCGGCAGATCCTCTCCGCGCTCCAAGAGTGTCCTTTGAATGCCATCTTGGAGCCTCACCACTCTTTCGAATAACTCTTGCTGTCTCCTTTGTTCTCCCTCCAATTGTTCCTGAATGCCCTCCACAGTTGTTGGCAAAGTATCCTCGATTCTCAGCTCTCCCCTTGACGATTGAGCCCTCTCGTACTGTTGTGGTGCCTGCCGCCTGAGCTGTTCTTGAGCCTGGGCGATTTCTTGTTGTGCTTGGTCGCGTTCTTGCTGTGTACTTGTGAGCTGTTCCTGAGTGTTGTCAAGATCTTGCATGGTATTTCTAAGCCGTTCTCGTGTGCGACTGAGGTTTTGTTGTGCTTGGTTACGTTCTTCCTGTGCCTTCCTCAGCTGTTCTTGAGTGCGGTTGAGGTTTTGCTGCTCCTGCCTAAGTTGCTCTTGAGTTGGATTCTGCTCCTGCTGTACCTTCCTCAACTGCTCCCTAACTTGGTCGCATTCTTCCTGTGCATTCCTGAATTGCTCCTGAGCACGGTTCTGTTCTTGTTGTGCATTTCTAAACTGTGTCTGTGCTCGGTTGCGCTCTTGCGCTGCCTCTCTGAGTTGTCCTCGGGCTTGATCGCGCTCTTCCCGCATCTTTGTGAGCTGCTCTCGCGTGCGGTTGTGCTCCTGCTGTTCCTCCCTTCTTACTCTTTCTAGCTCTCTCTGTAATCTCTGTTCTGCATCTTGTTTTAGCTTATTTTCTCTTTCTATCATCTGGGAATGTTCCTCAAAGAATTTTTTCATTGGATCTAGCAATTGTCCCCCTTGTGCAGAGCCTTCACCAGAGCGATCTTCCTGTCTTCGTTCAGGCGACCTTGACTCGCTAGCACGCATACCATTATTATCAATCTGTGGAGTGGAGCGTATTTTAATTATAGCTCTAAGGCCCTTTGCTGCACCTACGCGCACCTCACTAGATATCTGCTCGTCTTTACGTATTTTTAGTAAATCATCGATGAGTTCTTTGTTATTATTTGCTGCTGCTATAGTCCCCATGGCCTCTGCTACACCTGCATGCACCAAACTATCTATTTGCCCGTCTTTACGTATTTTTAGTAAATCATCGATGAGTTCTTTGTTATTATGCGCTGCTGCTATAGCTCCAATCCCCTTTGCCGCACCTGCACGCACCTCACTAGATATCCGCTCGTCTTTAAGTGTTTTTAGTAAATCATCGATGAGTTCTTTGTTATTATGCGCTGCTGCTATAGCTCCAATCCCCTCTGCTGCACCTGCACGCACCTCACTAGATATCCGCTCGTCTTTAAGTGTTTTTAGTAAATCATCGATGAGTTCTTTGTTATTATGCGCTGCTGCTATAGCTCCAATGGCCTTTGCTGCACCTGCTCGCATCGCACTCTCTATTCGCCCGTCTTTGAGCATATTTAGCAATCCATTGGCAATGATCTTATTATCATGTGCTGTGACTATAGCTCCAATAGCCTCTACTGCACCTGCACGCACATAGCTAGATATTCGCCCGTTTTTGAGCATATTTAGCAAGCCATTGACAATGATCTTGTTATTATGTGCTGCTGCTATAGCTCCAATAGCCTTTGCTGCACCTTTACGAACATAACTATCTATTCGCTCGTCTTCAAGTATTTTTAGCAAGACATTGGCAATAATCTTGCTATTATGTAATGCTGCTATAGTCCCAAGTCCCTCTGCTGCGCCTCTACGCACATAACTATCTATTCGCTCGTCTTCAAGTATTTTTAGCAAGCCATTGGCAATTTTATTGTTACCATATGCTGCTGCTACAGCCCCAATGCCCTCTGCTGCGCCTCTACGCACATAACTATCTATTCGCTCGTCTTTAAGTATGCCAAAAATGACTGGCACAAATGCATTATCACTATTTGGTCCAAGGGCCTCCGCCAGACCACCACACACGAACCAGTCGACCTGCTCATCGGCAGACATGCGGGCCAAGTCTTCTGCTCGCACACGCCCACTCGTACTCGCTCGATCACCTCCCGGCATCCCTCCCAGCAAGAATTCATGTTCAGGCAACAATTGCAGCTTTTCAGGTTTTTGTCCCTGTGAAAAGGGTAGACGGGTAAAATCCGGAGGTGTTGTTTTCATCTTTGTCTGTTTCGCATGATTATCCAATGGCCTATTGATTTCACTAAATCCCATGGTTATTTTCCTTCCCAAAAGCAGTCTTAAGAAGAATATTCTTCTAATAAAGTAAACACACGTCCTTCTCTTCCCACAGCTAGGCAGGACAAGCGAGGACAAGACCAAATGACATTGAAATCTTTGAACGGGGAAGGCACACCCTAACTGCTAAACGGTACAAGGGAGCGTGCTAGTGGGTGAGCTGAGGGTCTCAGTAAGGCGAGTTGCGGGGCTGCCAGCGTGAAACTGGCCCGCTTTTTGGCCTGCATGGGGAGAGAGAGAGACATCTTTTCTTTACCTATGATGTTCAAAGAGTTTCTCGATCTACATACACATAAGCTACATACATATAAGCTACATACAAGTTTCAACAGTCCATGGAGAGCGATGAATGTGAACGGTCTAGTGATGGGTGAGATACTCACGAGCCATGCACCTTCTCTGCCTCTATCTTTGCACATTTCCAACTGGAACCACTCTCCATAAAGATGATACCTGATCAATGAGGTCTTTTTCAAGGGTAAAAAGGGACATTTTCCTCGTGACCCATGCTCTACAAGCTCATTCCAAGAAAACGGCAAAGATAGTGGCACCTTATCTGCATTCACTATCATCAATTACAACATATCGGCAGCGCAGTTGCCAGGGAGCAAGAGACCAGCGGGCGCGATAAATCGGGCCCCTACCTCATACGCAATTTATCGCGGTTTTTTTTAAATAAGAACGACAGCAATGTTATTAACAAAAACAAAACGTGTTTCCTTCGTTTTTCTTTGATTGATTGCATGACCTATCATAATATAATTGATTACACCCATCTCGCAATTCATTGCGCCCGTTCTATTCGCATTACACGATATATCCACGAGCTGATGCAAAAGCTGCATGAACTTGTTCTTCAGTGATGTGTGGGTATTGATCAAGGATATCCTTAACTTCATCCCCTAAGGCAAGCTGCTCTAGGATCAGTTGCACACTGATCCGTGTACCTGCTATACACGGTTTGCCTCTGAGGATATCTGGGTCTGTGGTGATATACCGATGGTAATCAATCGTTTCTAGCATTACTTGTATCTCCTCTCTACATAAAAGTACCCTTCACATTGTATCACTAAATAGGCAAGCCAGCCCCGCCCCACAGCAGACCGGGCAACTAGGCTACGCAGACCCTTCACTTCCACCAGAAGAGGTGCTATACTGACAGAACAGGAGTAGATATCAACCCTTTTCAAAGGGCCTAAACGGAGATAATTCTATCTGGTTTGACTTCTCATCTATTGGAGCTGTCGGCGCAGGTGCAAAAGCGGGCTAACATGTGTAAATGTAGGTAAGATCATAGCAGAAATGAACGAATTCATGTTAAGTGGACAAGAGATACAACGTTTCGGGAACTATGATCTAGTGCGTCGTATCGCTATCGGAGGTATGGGTGAGGTATACTTGGCACGCCAGCGCACAGCTTTTGGCAGAGAGGTCGCGGTCAAAATCATCCGTTCTGATCTAGTACACGATACAACTGCGCGGCAGCGTTTCCTGCGTGAAGCCGAGGTCAATGCTTATCTCAAGCATGATCATATTCTGCCACTAGTCGAGTTTGGCGAGGAGCAGGGGCGTCTTTTCCTAGTTACGCCCTACATCAAAGGTGGCACATTGCTCAAACGCCTGCAAACGGGTCCGCTCTCACTTGCCGAGGTCCACCAACTTTTCACAGCTCTAGTCAAGGCTGTGGCCTACCTTCACAAGCGAGGCGTGATCCACCGCGACCTCAAGCCGAGTAATATTCTGCTTGACCGCGAAGAAGATAGCAATCGTCTCTATGTACGCTTGATTGATTTTGGCATTGCCACACTACAAGGTCTACCCGCAAGTGCTCCTTTGACGATGACAGGTCATGAGATAGGAACGGTGGCATATATGGCACCTGAGCGTCTGGATGGGGTAGCTGCTCCCAGTAATGACATCTACTCGCTGGGCGTTATTCTCTACAAAATGATCACCAGACAATTGCCCAAAGCTGATGAAATGGTTGCATTGCCCGCACCGCTGGACTACGTCATAGGACATTGTATCATCGCAAATCCCAAAGAACGATTTGCCAGCGCAGACGACTTGTTAGCAGCCTTTGAGCAATCCTATCATGTAATAAAAACTTCTTGTGATGTTAATAAACCATTTGTCGCACCTAATAACTCTCCATCACCATCTACGATTAATCCGGCATCCCTAACGTCAATTTCAGGGCCATTATTAACGAGAGACTTCATCCCTCCATCATTTTTCGATAACGCTACAATCATGCAGTCTAATAAGCATACTATGCAAGAAGAACCATTGCTTCCACTTCAAAGGGCCAAACTGGCGAATTTCAGATAGCCTAGCAGCAATACCACAACCGGATATTGTCCTGCCACCATTGCCACCATTGCCACCATTGCCAAGAGAGCAAGAAGTATTCAAAGATGAGGACTACGGCGCACCTACTTTGTCTCTTGAGCCAGTACAGCCATACCGAGACAAACCAGTGATTGCCAGAAGGACCTCGCTTGCCTCCACCAAAAGTGCCAAGCGCTATCGCCCAATTATTGCCCCTACGATAATGCTTGTGCTAGTTATTCTGCTAGCAATGGGAGTACTGGGGTATCAGACATTCCAAGCGTCAGTTCTAGCTACTATCACCATAAGTTCACGCGTTCAGACTGTCAGCAACGTATTTACACTCACGGCCAAGCTAGGGCTCAACAAGATCGATGTCGCTAGTTCATCCATTCCAGCGAGTGTCTTCACCAATACCCAGACGGATTTGCAGCAAGGAGAAACCACTGGTCAAACGAACTGCATTTTGGGCATCTTCCACTGCCAGCAATCAGTTTCGCTCGATGATATTCAGGAGTTATCATCGCAAATGGAACCGAAACTCCGTGCAAAGATTGACCAAAACCTGCAAAAGCAAGTACAAGCGGCTAATGCTCTTAAGGCAGGCACAACAAGATATTCCAACGAAACAGTCACCTCACAGCCACCATTTAACACCGTCAGTCAGACTGTGACTGTAACTTTAACTGAGCAGGGAAGCACTGAATATGTCAAAGTGAAGGACATCGATTATCTAGCTGTGTTGCTATTGAAGCAAAAGCTCAACCAACACTATCAACTCATTGCTTCTTCGACCCGGATAGGTCAGCCAACTGTGGAGCAGGTGAACCCAGACGGTAGTGTGCAAGTTGCTGTTGCGGCAGGTGGTATAGCCCGCTATCAGATGCCCGCCAGTGAACTGGCGAACATCCAGAACCACATCAAAGGCCTAGTGCAAAAGGAGGCACGTGCCCAGATTACCAAAGATCCTAACATTGATCCCAATAGCATTATTATTAGTATCTCCTACGGAAATATCATTCCTCATAGCGTGCAACAGATCAAGATCACCGTCATCGATTTCAAGTAACCCACCCACAGTAGAGCTTACGCCTGTCGTCTAACGTGCCTCATGACATGAGGCACGCCATAGTTTGCTGATCTACTTAATTTTATACTTAACCCCCCCATGCAATTTCTTGCGATCTAATTTTTGCACCTAGAAACACTCGTCTTATACAATGCATCTGTCCTTCACGTTCTCTAGCCTCCTGCAATCCAGCCCGCAATTCTTGCGCCAACTCATTTGAACTTTGAATGCGTTCTTGTGGATTCGGCTTCAGAGCAAGGAGAATAGCCGGGAGGAATGCGTCACGAGCCCCTTTCCCTAACCATTTAGAAGCCCTTTTCTTTAACCATTCAGAAGCCCGTTCATGTAAACATCTATAGTGATCATGTATCTCCCATTGCTCCTTTAGCATATCATCATTATTATATCTCTCTTTATTTTCGTTCATCCAATTAGCCTTTTTATCTTCGTATACCTTTCTATACTCCCTATCATCTATCATACAGCCTATTAGGTTCCTGCCAGTGAGCAATTCAAAGGCGATAAGCCCAAGCGCATACACATCGCTCTGAAGGCAAGCTTTACCCTCCCACTGCTCAGGAGCCTTATATCTAGGGGTACCCCAACACCCTTCAGCCTCTTTGGTCCCAGCTTTAACTGCCACACCAAAATCGCTAATTGTGGCATTACCATTGTGTTCCAGCAGAATATTTGCAGGCTTGAGGTCCTGGTGTATAAGACCGTTTTCTTGCAGATACTGTACTCCAGAACAGATTCTGTTCCATCGTTTTAACTAACTGCGCTCGTTGGAACAAACGTTTGCCTTTAAGTGTTCCACCGCTCATAAGCTTCGTAACCAAGAAAGGGACCCTACCCTTGCAACCGAAACCCCTGAGAGGCATAACATGTTCATGATTTAAAGAGGCCATTATCTCTACTTCCCTGTAAAACTCCCCTACACCTTCTGGTTTTATCTGACCATTCTTATCGGGTTCTAGCACCTTGATTGCTACGAACTTGTCTGAACCCAAATTCAGGGCACTAAAAACTTTGCCACAGTTGCCTCGCCCCAACTCATTATTAAGGTAGTAATCTCCCAACCATTGCTCTTCTTCGATTTTCCGGGGCATTGAGGAAGAGCAACAAGCATTTACCAATTGATTTAATATTTGTTTTAATTCCTCTTCCGAAGGCAGGTCCCTGGAAAATTGGTAATACAGCGAACCATCCTTTTGAACTTCAAGCTGCTTCTTTCGAGACAGATCATTTCCCGAAGTGGAGGCCTCGGGATCACTGTCTGTATGACAACCCTCCTGTAAGCCTCCTGAATTGTTGATCTTTTGTTGATCAGCTTGCTGGCAGACTCTTCTCATATGATCCACACTGGAATTACTCTCTTCTGAGCTAGATCCTCTTTCGAAATGCCTCTGTTCGATCATCCTAGGTTGAGCACCCATCATGATGACTTCCTTTCATCTCAACACCTGTTTCGGTCAACAGGTAGTCATGCTATGCTGCCCATATTGGCTGCAAGCATCCAATCTTTTTCATCTCTTATTGAGATACACACTATCCCTAGATTGCTACAATTTTCTGCTAACTTATGATGTATCGCCTCAATATTTGGAGCAACATCACCGATGAGCTTTCGTCAGGGCACTTCTGTCCTGACCTCATCAATGGATCAGCCCCGGATTTTTGAGATGACACTTCAAATCGAGAATATACGATGGACTGCCCCTAATACAGCAAACTACTACAAGACAAAAAAAAACCTAGGACCGTAAACTTAGCTTGACGTACCCTCAATCTAAGGGATCGGAAAAGACGATTTCGTCCTTGCCTAATGCAAAGTTTACGATTTTAGAAAAAAATGACATTGTTAAAACTATATCTTCACACCTTTCAAACTATAACTACTCTCCACTAAAGATGATACCTGATCCATGAGATTTTTTCAAGCCAAAAAAGGGACATTTTACCCGCGCACTCCAGTGACACATATAAATTGAGCAATAAAGAACTAAATGAAAATCAAATTCGCGATAAAAGTAAGCAACTGAAAGAAATGAAGAGAGACAGTGAAAAAAATAGCAAAGAGTTAAAAACGCTTGAATCAGAGCTGAAGGCTGCTAGTCAGCAAATGTATGCCGCGCGTCGGCAAGTAAAGCAAGCTCAAATGGAGTTTGCTAACATCACACGATCTTTTGGCAATGACTCTGACCAAGTTGACGCAAGCCCCCGCCTAGCAAGCGTTCCAAAAGATCATTCCCAGCGCATTTTTTGGATGAGGTATGGAGAGATCATTGGTCAGACCATCAAAACCTATGAAGATCCGCAACCTGAGGGAGCACAAGAGCAACTCACGACAGCCTTTGATAAGCTCAATCAAGCCAATAAAATAGCCAACGAGTTCCTGGATCTCATATATAGGAAGGAGCAAAAGGCGAGTTCGAGCCAAGGACAAGCCTAGCCATGCCATCTGTGCAAGAGATGAAAATACCATGTTTCACAGACGCCATGGCGGAAAGCTTTGAGGCCTCCTCAGAACAGCGAGAGCTGTTGGGGAGGCTCATTCTTTGGTTTGGATGACACTAGCGACAGGTGTGAGTGTTCGGATGCCAAACGTTCGGCCTCGGCAATGATGAGAGGAATTTTCTTAAAATCTTCGCGGATCACATCCATCAAGTTGGCCTGATGCAAACCAGCTGCGGGGTGATACATTGCGATACAAATATAACCATCTCTTTTGCGTGCACGGCCATGAATGGCACTTATCTTTTCACCACCAAAGAATTTGGCCATCGAATAACGACCTAAGGTAACAATCACCTGAGGTTTGAGTGCCGCAATCTGGCGATCCAAATAATCATTACAAGCGGCAATCTCTTCTGGCTCAGGATCGCGGTTTGCGGGCGGACGACATTTCACGACATTGGTAATAAAGATATCTGAACGTTTGAGGTTAATACTTGCCAGCAGTTCATCAAGAAATTGACCAGCGGGACCTACAAATGGACGTCCTTGTTGATCTTCCTTGAGACCGGGTCCTTCACCGATAAATAGGATCTTAGCGTCAGACTTCCCTTCGCCAGGTACTGCCTTTGTGCGCCCCTTACAGAGCTTACATTTGGAGCAGGTTGAAACCTCTGCGGCTATCTCCCGCAGTATCTCCTCTGAGGACATAGCATTTTTACCTCTTCTTGCAAAAATAGGCTGAGGTATATTCAAAGAGATAGGCGAACCTCATGGTCGCCTATCTTCTGTCCGTTTTTTACCTATAAGAAATGCTACCAGCGTCGATCGGATGGGCGTGGCCCAAAGCCATCACGACGTGGTGGGCCGCCAGGGTTACGGGGTCCAGGTCCCATAGGACGGCGCTGCCCGAAGCCACCGCCGCCGCTGCCGCCACGATCATAGCCGCCACGATCACGGTCATAGCCACCACGTCCGCCGCCGAAACCGCCGCCACCTCCACTGTAATCGCGATCACCGTAACGTGATGGTGATGGTGGCATACCGGGACGCATGTAACCGCCAGGACCACGTCCAGGGCCACCACGACTCTGGTCCACCACGATTAGCATGGCGATCATGTTCCATTTCAGCCTGTGTGGGCATCTCACCGCTCAAGGCGGCGCGACGAGAGAGATTAACACGGCCCTGCGCATCTACCTCGATGACCATCACCGTAATCTCATCGCCGAGGGAAACTACATCCTCTGGACGCATGACCTGATAATCAGCGAGCTGTGATGTGCGAACTAAACCCTCTTTCCCGGGAGAATTTCGACGAAACATCCGAAATCGACTATACGTCGAACCGTACCTGTATAGATGTTGCCAACTTCAACTTCCTCAGTTAAGGCACGTACCGCATTCATCGCCTGTTGCATTGCTTCGCCTGAGACTGCCGAGATGTTAACAGAGCCATCATCGTCAATATCGATCTTGGCCCCGCTCTCCTCCTGAATCCTGCGTATCACTTTGCCGCCAGGTCCAATAACGGCACCAATCTTATCAGGATTGATTTTGATCGTCTGGATACGTGGTGCAAATTCTGACAGTTCCTCACGTGGTGCATCAATGGTATCAAGCATCTTCTCCATGATATACATACGACCCTCGTGTGCCTGCTCCAGAGCCTGGGCCATGATATCATATGTAATGCCTTTGACCTTAATGTCCATTTGCAATGCGGTCACACCATCGGCTGTACCAGCAACTTTGAAGTCCATGTCGCCCAAGGCATCTTCGATACCCTGAATATCCGTCAGGACCGCCCATTTGCCAACTCGTTCACCCTCACCTGTGATCAGACCCATCGCAACGCCAGCCACAGGTGCATGAATGGGAACACCAGCATCCATCAGAGCCAGAGTAGTTCCGCAGACAGAACCCATTGAAGTTGAGCCATTGGATGAAAGAACATCAGAGACAGTACGAATGGTATAGGGAAACTCATCTTGTGAGGGAATAACCGCTGCCACTGCACGCTCTGCCAAAGCACCATGGCCGATTTCGCGCCGTCCTGGTCCGCGCAAGGGTTTACTCTCACCAGTCGAGAACGGTGGGAAATTGTAGTGGTGTATAAAGCGCTTGCTCTCACCCATCTCCAAGCCATCTGGTACTTTCTCATCGCCGGGAGAACCAAGAGTCACCACGCTCATCACCTGTGTTTGTCCACGTGTGAAGAGCCCAGAACCATGGGTACGTGGTAGCAGACCTACCTCACAACTGATAGGACGGACAGTCTTGAGATCACGACCATCGATGCGAATCTTATGATCGAGGATCTGACTGCGCACATAAGTCTTCAGTTCTTTTTCGTAGAACGCGATAATGTCCTTCAAGCGTTCAGGATGCTCAGCGCCTAGTTGGGTGACTAACTCCCCCTGGACCACGCTTAGAGCTGCTGTACGTACAGCCTTATCCACATTGTGTAGAGCAGTTTCGAAGCGGGGACGCACAAAAGCTGCGACCTTTGCTTGCAACTCCTCATCGACGGGCGCGGGAGTAAAGGGCCGTTTGGCGCGATTAACCACCTGTACCAGCTTCTCCTGCATCTTGATGACATCTTGCAGCGCCTCTTGACCGAAACGTACAGCCTCTAGCATCAGAGCTTCAGGAAGTTCCTTCGCGCCAGCTTCAACCATCATCACAGCATCAGCGGTTCCCGCGATAGCCAGATCAAGTTGACTCTGCTCCATCTGTGATTTCGAGAGGGTTGACCACAAACTGGTCGTCGATATAGCCAACACGGACAGCCCCCACAGGACCAAAGAAAGGAATATCTGAGACACTGAGAGCAGCCGAAGCGCCGATGATAGACAGAATGTCGTAGTCGTTTTCCTGGTCGACGGAAAGAACCGTGACGACTATTTGAACATCGTTGCGATAGCCCTTTGGAAAGAGAGGCCGAAGAGGTCGATCAGCGAGACGACAGGAGAGAATAGCGTGTTCAGTTGCACGCCCTTCACGTTTAAAAAAGCCACCAGGGATCCTACCAGCGGCGTACATACGCTCTTCTACATCAACAGTTAATGGAAAAAAATCAATGCCCTCACGAGGCTCGTCGCTGCCAACGACAGTTGCCAGAATAATAGTATCGCCATAACGCACAAGCACTGCACCACTGGCTTGCTCAGCTACTCGTCCGGTCTCAATGCTCATAACACGACCGCCGATCATGGCTTCTTGACGGTGAATTATATTTCCTCCGATTATTGGCACCCCAGTTAAACGTCCTGGTCTGATATCTTGGTCTGCTGATTCCTTCATTCGTAATAGTCTTCTTCGCGAGCCTTTAACATTCCATCGCTTATCAACTGGGTGCATTACACTTTTAAAGGTACTTAATAACTCCTTGAAGTACGTCCGCAGACATCTCTCTTCCGCACTGTGGTACTGTGCATCAGTGTTAATAATGAACCTGAGAGCGGGGATTGACCCTCTATCTTACGTCTTCTCTCGTAGGTGCGTTCTTCCGTCCGGTCTCTCTTCAACACTATGTTCTCGATTTGGAATGTGGTGAAATTTGGAGCAGCGGTTGAGCCTCGTACTGCATATTCATTAAGAATAGGAAGTCGGGAACAGCGTTCGTGATAACGAATGTTACCCCGACCGCATCTATCCACACTAAATCCACGATTATTGGCGCTTTGCACGCAGACCTAATCTCGCAATCAATGCACGATACCGCTCGGGGCTTTTCTTACCAAGATATGCAAGTAAACGTCGGCGTTGTCCTACCAACATTAACAAGCCACGATGCGAATGGAGATCATGCTTATGTACTTTGAGGTGCTCGGTCAACTGATTAATACGTGCCGTTAGGATTGAAACCTGCACCTCCGGTGAACCAACGTCCGTTTCATGGGTACGTGAGTTCACAATAATTTCCTCTTTCTCTTCAACAGTTAATGCCACGTTTGTAGATTGCCTACCTTTCTTTTTTTTTCTGATCCGAATACAAGAAAGTATTACATGTTCGAATTATAACATGGATAGCTCAGGGACGCAATAAATTATGAGGATTTGGACAGAGGGCAGAGCAGTTTACTTGCTCTGCCCAAGAAGTGGCCTCTTCTACTTAATTGTAACTTTGGCCCCAACCTCAGCCATCTTGGCTGCGATCTTCTCAGCTTCTTCCTTAGAGACGGCTTCCTTGATAGGCTTGGGAGCCTCATCGACAACAGCCTTTGCCTCTTTCAGGCCCAAACCTGTAATTTCGCGTACAACTTTGATGACATTGATCTTATTGGCACCAACATCGGTGAGAATGGCATCAAATTCGGTCTTCTCTTCAACTGCCGGGGCAGCCTCAGCAACTGGCCCAGCTGGCGCTGCCGCAGCGGCAGCAACGGGAGCAGCACTCACGCCCCATTTCTCTTGGAGTGTCTTGGTCAGCTCAACCAGATCAAGTACGTTCAACTTTTCAATTTCTGCGATAATATCAGCAACAGCCATGGGTTAGTTCCTCTTTCTTTCTATTCTTACTCAGCGGTCTGTCCGCTATTCAATTGTTCCGCACGTGCTTGTAATACATAACAAAGGTCACGCAAGGGAGCAGTAAGTGTACTGTAGGTATTGGTCAGTGGTGCTTGCAAAATACCGACGACTTCAGCTTTGGCCTGGTTCTTCCCGCCAGAAATCTTAGACAAATCTTCGACTTGCTTTTGGCTTAGTGCCTGCTTGCCAAGAATGGCAGACTTGATCGTCGCAATCTTAGAGGTTTTGACGTACTCCGATACTGCCTTGACCGCAGCGACCTCATCTTCATAGCCGAAGGCGACTGTCGTCTGGCCATCAAAGATTTTTCTGTCTAGGCTCATCCCGTTGCGTTCAGACGCAATACGTAGCAAGGTATTCTTGACGACCTGGAGGTCAATCTTGGCTGCACGCAGCTTGCTGCGAAACTCGTTCATGCCCTTGATGTTCAATCCTTGGGTCTGTACGAGAACAGCAACCGTTGCACGACCGAGTTTATCCGTTAACTCCTCGATTTTTTCTGCTTTCGCCTGTGTTGGCATTGAATGCTTTTCCTCCTTTCCAGAGGTAATGTATGCAACAAAAGGGTACAACGGGCGCAAAGTATTGATAGAAATACTGGGGCCCCTACCGACGGCGACAAATCGCGTTGATGATACCGATTAGCACCTGAGTAGTTACCTTATTTCACCGAAGGCTTGAGAGAAGTGAATAGTCAACTACTTAGGTCCCAATCCAGCCAACCAACGCGATTTATCGCCACATTGGTAGGGGCCCGATTTACCGCGCCTGTACTCCTAAGAAGAGCTTTAACCCTCAGCAAGCCAACACAATTATGTATGTTTTGCTTAGATGCCTGATAGCATACTTGCTGTCTTCGGTGAATAGATATATTTTAAGCTTTGTTGTATCTTATTGTACACCAATTACATAGAATGTGCAATCTATGCTAATGGTTTGAGTGCCAGTGCCGATGGAACATCTAGACGGACACTGGGCGACATTGTAGACGAGAGCACTACGCTCTTGACATAAGTTCCTTTGGCCCCTGATGGGCGAGCACGTGAGACTGCGTCAACGACAGCAGTAATGTTAGCAAGCAGTGACTCTTCGCTAAACGAGAGTTTGCCAGCCGGAACGTGCAGCAGCGAAGTCTTATCTATTCTAAATTCGACACGACCAGCTTTGACATCACGAATGGTCTTAGTGAGATCAGAGGTGATTGTACCCGCTTTGGGGCTAGGCATCAAGCCGCGAGGGCCTAATTTCTTACCCAGGCGACCAACCTTACCCATGACATCCGGAGTAGCAATCGCGATATCGAACCCGAACCAGTCGCCTTCAACTTGTTTTATCAGGTCATCAAGACCCACAAAATCAGCGCCAGCGGCCTCAGCTTCCGCTACCTTCTCACCCTGAGTGAAGACCAATACTTTTACCTCTTTGCCAGTACCCGCAGGTAACATAGCAATGCCGCGTACTTGTTGGTCTGCATGGCGATAATCCACGCCGAGCTTCATATGAATCTCGACGGTAGGATCAAACTTGGTATAGCTAATTTTTTTGAGGAGTGAAATGGCTTCCTGTGGTTGATAGAACTTAGTGGCATCAACGAGTTTCCGCCGCCTCCACATATTTCTTTCCGTGTGCTTTTGTCATTCTCTTCTTGCCCTCCTTGAGGCAGTAACCGCAGTGACTTTCGGGCAGAGCCTACTCGATGGTAATGCCCATACTACGAGCAGTACCTTCAATAGTTCTTTCAGCGGCCTCAATGCTATTAACATTGAGATCCTTTATTTTTAATTCTGCAATCTCGCGCAGTTTTGCACGATTGATCGAGCCAACTTTAGCTTTATTGGGTGTGGCCGACCCTTTCGCAGCGCCGATAGCTGACTTGAGCAGATCAGGCACTGGTGGTGTCTTGGTCACAAATGTAAATGAACGATCTTCAAAAATGGTAATTTCGGCTGGAATAACCATGCCAACCTGTTCGGCGGTACGAGCGTTATATTCCTTACAAAACATCATCAGATTGATGCCGTGAGGACCAAGCGCGGTACCGATCGGGGGAGCAGGCGTTGCCTTCCCTGCCGGAATCTGTAGCTTGACTACAGTTTTAATACGCTTTGCCATTGCAAAAAAACTCCTCAAAAAAAATCAGGTGAAAATCTAAATTTTCTCTATCTGGAGAAAATCCAAGACGACTGGGGTCTCACGACCAAAGAACGAAACAAGCACAGTCACCTTATTGCGGTCCTGGTTAATATCGTAGACCGTGCCGATAAATTCAGCGAACGGGCCGTCTACCACACGTACACTCTGGCCTTTATTAAAGCTGATCTTGGCTTTGGGCTTCTCAGTCTCTTCCGTAACCTGTTTCAGGATGGTTCTGACCTCATGTTCATGTAAAGGAACGGGGCGTGTCCCAGAACCAACAAAGCTTGTGACACCAGGCGTATTACGTACAACATACCAAGCTTCATCGCTCATAATCATCTCGACCAGCACATAGCCGGGAAAGACTTTGCGTTGGACCGTACGTCGCTGACCCTGCTTTATTTCCACCTCTTCTTCCATAGGCACGATGATACGGAAGATCTTGTTACGCATGTCCATCGATGCGACACGAGCTTCGAGGTGGCTCTTCACTTTATTCTCATAGCCTGAATATGTGTGAATGGCAAACCAGACACGCTGATCAGACTGCTTATCTTCGGTGGTACGTTGAGTAACCACGGCATTTCCCCTTAATATTTCCACGCGACGAAGCTACTGGTTCCAAGACTTAGTGACAATAAAAATGAAAAGCTCGTGTAGCCCATAGTCTGACAGAGCGATGATGCCACCGATGACAGCCGAGAGAGCAACGACTACCATAGTCATATTCCTAGCTTCTGTGAGGGTTGGCCATGTTACCTTATGACGGAGTTCATAATAAGCGTCATAGATAAAGCGCCCAACAGCATTGTTACGCCAACGTGGAGAACCTTTTGTCTCTCGCCGGGGAGCGCCCTTCGCTTCTGACCGGGATCGACGAGGTTCCTCACGAGCAGAGACTTTAGCCTCTTTAGTGGGCACAGACTCAATCTGACTCTCAAGTGCTGAAGCTTTGGCGCTCTTTGCAAGCACAGGCTTATCGAACTCTTGATTTTCAGGGGCTGGGACTCTGACGCTTTTCCCTGCCTGCGACTGCTTCCGGCTCCGGCTAGGGGTTTTCAGCGCAGATGTTTGACTCCGGTGAGAGTTTTTCTTTTTGTCGGCCATAAAAAATCCTTTCTGGGACCCATCTCTAACTATTTCAAATATTCCAAATATTCCAAATATTCCTAAAATAAAAGGCGGATGGGAGGAAAGAAAGGCTGCCCGTAGGCAGGCCCTTTTAATCCCTTACGGGAAAACGTTTTTGATGGGAACGCTTAAACCCTCACCAGTTTCCCAGGTGACAGTGCCCTACACTATTTGGTTTCACGATGTGAAATATGCTGCCGACAAGTACTACAAAACTTTCTTAGTTCAAGGCGTTCAGCATTATTTTTCTTGTTCTTCGAAGTCGCATAGTTGCGGCTTTTGCAAGTTGTGCAAGCCAACGTTACCACTATACAATTCTCTTTGCCCTTAGCGGCCATATTTTTCTCCCTAGCCTAGCCAAGCACGTTCGTGCAGATGCCAGCTCCAACGGTGCGTCCACCTTCGCGGATCGCGAACTTGACGCCCTCTTCCATCGCCACGGGCTGGATCAACTCGACCGTCATCTCAATATTATCCCCTGGTATCACCATCTCCACCCCTTCTGGCAATTTGATCGAGCCAGTCACATCCGTGGTTCGCACATAGAACTGTGGACGATACCCATTGAAGAATGGTGTATGTCGACCACCCTCTTCCTTCGAAAGCACGTACACCTGTGCCTTAAACACTTTGTGCGGCTTGATCGATCCGGGTTTGGAGAGTACTTGTCCACGAGCGATGTCCGCTCGCTCTATGCCACGCAGCAAACATCCCACATTGTCACCCGCCTGGCCTTGATCCAGTATCTTCTGGAACATTTCGACTCCAGTCACCACCACATTGCGGGTCTCCTCTTGCATCCCCACGATCTCGATATTGTCGCCAATCTTGACCACTCCGCGCTCAATACGGCCCGTGGCTACGGTTCCACGTCCCTTAATGCCAAAGACATCTTCCACTGGCATCAGGAAAGGCTTATCGGTCGCACGAGGAGGTGTAGGAATATAGGAATCCACTGCATCCATCAGTTCCCAGATACACTTGGCATCGGGATCATTGCGAGAGAGATCGCCCTTACTCTCCAGAGCTTTGAGGGCTGAACCCCGAACGACGGGAACATCATCACCAGGGAACTGATACTTGGAGAGCAATTCTCGCACTTCCAGTTCGACCAGTTCCAGCAACTCCTCATCATCCATCATGTCCACTTTATTAAGGAAGACGACCATAGCAGGCACTTCCACCTGACGAGCAAGTAGGACGTGCTCACGGGTCTGAGGCATCGGACCATCAGGAGCGCTTACCACCAAGATAGCACCATCCATCTGGGCGGCACCAGTGATCATATTCTTAATGTAGTCGGCGTGACCTGGGCAATCGACGTGGGCATAGTGCCGCTTCTCCGTCTCATATTCCAGGTGAGCAATCGCGATAGTGATACCACGCTCTCGCTCTTCTGGCGCTTTATCGATCTGGTCAAAGGCCGTATACTTGGCAAGCTGAGCTGTTGCCAACACCTTAGTGATGGCAGCTGTCAAGGTTGTCTTACCATGGTCGATATGTCCAATTGTGCCAACGTTTACATGCGGCTTTGTCCGCTCAAACTTCTTCTTTGCCATTTGTTCTCAATCCCGTATTGTTTTCTTTTTCAATCTCTTCTGAGAGAAATAGTTAGGAAAGTTTCAATCCCAAGTGACAATGGAGGTTAATTTCTGGCATTGATCGCGGCCTCGCGAAAACCTTATGCAGACATCTGTGAGGTGAGAGTCCAGAACACAAAGACCGCCAGATCCCAATCCAACATCAGCCAGAAATCGGAGGAGCCCATGGTGGGAATTGAACCCACGACCACAGTCTTACCAAGACTGTGCGCTACCACTGCGCCACATGGGCTAGCCAAAAGCGAGAGAAACGGGTGGGCAGTGGAGGATTCGAACCTCCGAAGCTCTCGCAACTGATTTACAGTCAGTCCCATTTGGCCACTTTGGTAACTGCCCCTGATCTGCACGCGTCGGCATTATTCTGACTGACCGACGGGGCTTATTATAGCCGACCATTGAGATCATGTCAAGCACTTTTTTGACAAGCTCTACAATTTCTCCAGCTTTGCAAAATCCATGCTCAAACGCTTCTTGCCATACTCACCCTGAAACTGAGCCTCGACAAACTCTGTATTCCCCTCCATCTCGCTCTTGAGAATGACACCAACCCCAAACACATTATGACGAACACGATCTCCCGCTTTAAACTGTTGCTCCTTTTTCTTCTTTGCCTCCCATGACGAAGTATTCTGCTTGCCCCTAGCGGCAGAAGGGGGTACAGTGAACGATGGCGCATCGCTTCGTGGTGTGGGTGGTAATCGATTTGGAGCTTTGGGAGGACGTTGAGGAGGCGTGCCACGACCGAAGACTCGACCACCTTCTTGGACTCCATAGGAATCCTGATTGAAATCATCATCCTGCTGCCGTGCGGTCGCCTTACGTGACGAGGTTTTAGTCGAGCTAGTAGGACTCTTAGTTGCGAGCAGATCGTCAGGGATATCTTCCAGGAAGCGTGATGCCTCCGTATATTGTGTCTCGCCAAAGATCGAGCGGCGACGAGCACGCACAAGATAGAGATAGCGCATAGCGCGGGTGAAGCCGACATAGGCCAGACGACGCTCTTCCTCTATCTCTTCTGGATTATTCATCGAGCGGAAATGGGGAAGTGAGCCCTCGTCCATGCCCACGATGAAGACCACAGGAAACTCCAGTCCTTTAGCGGCATGCAGGGTTATCAAGGTAACTGAGTCGCTATTCTGATCCTGTATCAGCGAGCCATCTTCGCTCGTCAGGGCAGTATCTGCGCCTCCAACCAGGGCCACATTCTCCAGGAATAGTTCGAGAGCCATGCGAGTCTCAATCTCAGCATAATCCTCAGCCACACGGCGCAATTCAAGCACATTGCCCCAGCGATCTAGTCCTTCCTCTTGGGTCATCGCCCGCAGCTCTGGACCGTAGCCAGTGCGCTCAGCAATATGATTGAGCAAGTCGGGCAGATGAAGTTCATCAATAGCGCTTGTCAAGTCTTTGACGAGTGCGCGGAAAGATCGCAATGCCGTTTGAGCAGCTTTGCCCAATGTTGGATGGCGCTCAATACACTCGAGGGCGGCGAAAAGCGAAATGTTCTGCTTGCGGGCCCATGATTGCAAATCGCCAATTGTCTTAGGACCAATCTTGCGATTAGGCACATTAATGATGCGCTGGAGGCTAATATCATCATGAGGATTTGCCAGCAAGCGCATATAGGCCAGCATATCCTTAATTTCTTTGCGTTCGTAGAACTTGCGGCTACCGATGACCTTGTAGGGGATATTCAGGCGCAACAATTGTTCTTCGATTGCACGGGATTGCGCATTGGTGCGATACATCACAGCGATATCGCTACGCCGCTCGATCTGACCGAGTGTTAGCAAACGGCTAACCTCTTTGGCCGTATAATGACCTTCCTCCTCTTCATCCATGGCAGCATGCAAGACGATTTTCTCGCCCTTGCCCTGCTCTGTCCATAATTTTTTGTTCTTGCGCAACCGATTACGGCGTACAACTCCCTGAGCAGCATCAAGGATAGTCTGTGTTGAGCGATAGTTTTGTTCGAGCAGGATAGTCTGAGCTTGAGGAAAATCACGTTCGAAGCGCACCACATTCTCCGCGCTAGCGCCACGCCACGTATAGATCATCTGATCATCGTCGCCCACCACGCACACATTGCCTAGACCATCATGACGACTATCCGTCCCATAGGCCAGCAGACGGACCAGCTTATACTGAGGGAGGTTGCAGTCCTGAAACTCGTCCACATGAATATATTGCCAGCGCTGTTGATACTTATTCAGCAAATCGGGCTCACTACGCCAGAGTCGTTCGGTAAGCATGAGCAGATCATCGAAATCGACCCCATTATTGCTGCGTAACGACTTCTGGTAGACTTTGTAGACGCGGGCAGCTACCTCCTCAATATACTTCGCAGCCTGTTCAGCCATCTGATCTGGCCCATACATCATATTCTTCGCCCGTGAAATCAGGCTCTGAATGAGTATTGGCCGATACTGCTTCTCATCGAGATTCAGCTCTTTAATGGCCTGCTTCAAAAGCATACTTTGATCATCAGAATCAAAGATCGTGAAGGACTTGTTCAAGCCCAGTGGCGCGAGATAATCGGCCTCGACACGCAGAACACGAGCGCAGATAGAGTGGAAGGTACCAATAGTCATCTCCTTAGCCTGATTAGCACCTAACAACTTTTCCAAGCGTTCGCGCATTTCGCGGGCAGCCTTATTCGTGAAGGTAACGGCGAGAATGTGCCAAGGCAATACACGCTCATCGCCAACCAGATAGGCGATACGATGCGTGATGACACGAGTCTTGCCACTGCCTGGGCCAGCCAGGATCAGCACTGGTCCTTGCGTTGTCATAACAGCTCTACGCTGCGGCTCATTGAGTCCATCTAAAAAGTTTCTTTGTTCCAGCATCATCGCCCTCTAACTTATCAAAAAATATCCGCAAACAAATGTACTAAGTGTGGGGAACGGCCTTGCTCCTATGCTGCAAATTATGCTGAGACTATTGTACCACAGATCACCATTTCATGGGGACGCACGTCATTTCGTAACTCAGATAACCAGAGCCGCTCTGAGCTGAAGTTGCTCCCTAGCCATTCTGACCATTTCACTCTTCTCCTGCGAGTTTTCGCCTATTATTTGTTCTAAGGCTTCAGAAATGGAGTCCTCCTGTCGATTTCTTTTTGAGGGAGGAGACTGATTGCATCAGAATTCTCCTGGTTGGAAAACGCTTTCCCGCTGTTCTTTTCGGTCCTTCGCACGGGATGGGAACGATCCTGTTGAGTGTCAGAGTGATCCCGGGTTGAGCACAAAACAGCGAGAAATGGCTCTTTCCGCCATGAGCAGAGGGCGGAGCTGTTCCCAATCTGAGGTCTTCCAGCCTGCTGCTGCCATCTATCGAGGAGGTAACCATGGGGTTCCAGAAAAGCGTCTATCGACGAGGTACTGCCGGGTACGAGCACGTTCGGCGGGCAACGGTCTGGTGCGTGCGTGTCCCAGATCGGTACCCCGAAGTGATTGTCAATTGCAACAACGAAGACGACGTCATCGCAGCCGTCCAGATGGCGCGTGCGGAGGACCTCAAGCTGAGCGTCTGCTCCGGGGGGAACAGCTGGCATGCCAACCACCTTCGCAACGGGGCCCTTCTGGTCAACTTGCACGTGATGACGGATTACCAGCTCGATCTCGACGCGATGACTGGCTCCGCCCAGCCCGGTCTGAGGGGGTCCGACCTCTACCTGGCTCTCAAAAAGCACTCGGTCTGGTTCCCGACGGGCCGCTGCACAAGTGTCTCCATTGGAGGCTTTCTCCTCCAGGGCGGAATCGCCTACAACAATCACAGGACAGGGCCAGCCTGCGCACAAGTCACTGCCATCGATGTGGTCACGGCCAATGGACAGCTCGTCCACGCCACGGACGACAATGAACATGCTGATCTGCTCTGGGCGGCACGGGGATCTGGCAGTGGTTTCTTTGGCATCGTGACCCGTTACTACATCAAGCTCTATGACCTCAAGACGATGACCTCCCATTCCTATATCTACCCCTCCAAGTATCTGGAGGAGGTCTTCGGGTTCTGCCAAGCGGTCGGGCCGACCACTCCCACCGAGATCAACATGATGGTCTCGTGGGATACCCAGGTCGATGCGCAGGCACCAATCATCACCGTTGGGGCCCTGGCGTACACGGACACCCAGCAGGAGGGGATCGCGCAGCTCTCCATCTATGAAAACTGCCCAGTTCGTGATAAGGCCATCACCGTCGAACTAGGCCAGGTGACGACACAGGATGTGGTTAGCGCCAATGGAGCCGATCGCTATTATCTGGACAGCAAGTACTACAATGCTGACTGCCTATGGACGAGCGCGTCGATTGACGATACCGGACCGATCTTCCGTGCCATCACGAACAGCCTCGAAAACAAGTCTCACATTTTCTTCTATAACTTCGGGACCGACAATCCACCGCCGAGGCCACCAATGGCGTTCTCTCTGGACGCCAACTACTACTACGGAGTGTACGCCGTCTGGGACGATCCATCTGACGAGCAGCGGATGAGGAACTGGCTGCTCACGCACATGAAAGCCCTGGAGCCGTACTCGACCGCGATGCCGCTAGCCGATGAGAACCTAGAGGACCGACCGACGCGTTTCCTGTCCGACGCGAACCTGCAGCGACTCGACCAGATCCGGGAGAAGTATGACCCGGAGCACCGCTTCGTTCAGTGGATGGGCAGGCCTTGGTAGCTAGATTGTAAATCATATCATTCCTCATTTAGTGGTATGACAAAATTTGGTAGTCTTCCGCTAAAGTGTTGATGCAGTAGCCGATGCTCACCAGAAGCTAGTTCACCGTGTCATACTTTGAGCCTATCAACACTCAGTGGAGACACTACCAACCCATTTGCAAGCATCAAACCATCTAATCTACTTGGTCAGAAAGAGAGCATTTGACCGTATTGGGATATTCAGCAACATCGCAAGACGGCAAGACAGTGCAAATTTGCCAGCTTTGTTATTCCTCCCCCGCCTGCTCGTTTAAATCATGTGTAGTATTTACTAAAGACGCATTCTCGTTACCATATCTCGCCCATAAGCACATAATCTCTTGGAAAGGACGTAGACGCCCATGTCAACCGACCGTCTCGTAGCACGCAAACATGCCGAATGGCTTTCCCTAATCGACATTTCCGGTCCTTTCCTGAGCATGCCCGTCTTGCTCGAAAAGTTTCCCTCAAGGCCTTGACCTCAACGACGACGAGAGTCAAGTCCGTCACCGTGTGCGCCTAGCCTACGACGAATGGATTGAGAACCAAGAAGGCCCTCAACCAGACGCAGCCATTCACACCCAATGGCTGCGTTTCGTGCTTGAAGAAGTGCTCCAGATGCGCCCCGATGCCATCCTTGAGGGCCAACAAATCCCCGCCGATTGCTGCTACGAATCCAAAGAACGTGGGGAAACCCTGCGTCCACTGATGGTCATTCGCTCGCCCTACGAACAAAAGCCGCGTCTGCTGATCCAGCTCGCGCCCCACAAGCAAGACCTCTCCAAGCCGATTGATGGCAAGCGGCGCAACGGCTCACCCGCCACCCGCATGATGGAACTACTGCGCCAGAGTAGTGTCCGATTGGGCTTACTCACCAACGGTCGGCAGTGGATGCTCATCGATGCCCCAGCCAACGAGACGACGGGCTACTATAGCTGGGACGCCTCATTATGGGCCGAAGAGCCTTTAACGCTGCAAGCCTTTCGCAGCCTGCTGAGCATGTCGCGTTTCTTCAACGTGCCTGCCGATGAGACCCTAGAGGCCTTGCTCACCAAGAGTGCTCTCAAGCAGCAAGAGGTCACCGATCAACTAGGAGATCAGGTCCTGCGAGCTGTCGAGACCCTTGTGCACACCCTTGATCAGCTCGACAAAGAAGATCGACGCCTGAAGATGGATCAGCCCTCACTGCTGGCAGGCATCGGAGCAAAAGAACTCTACGAAGCAGCCTTGACAATAATGATGCGTCTCGTCTTCCTGCTCTCGGCTGAGGAGCGTCATCTACTGCCATTGGGAGAGCCGCTCTACGACCAGAACTACGCCGTCTCAACCCTACTCAAACAGTTGCAAGAGCAAGCCGATCAACAGGGTGAAGACGTCATGGGTTATCGTTGTGATGCCTGGAGCCGTCTCCTAGCCGTCTTCCGCATGGTCTCCGGCGGTGTGGAGCACCCGGATCTGCACCTGCCAGCCTATGGAGGGCGGCTCTTCGATCCTGACCGTTTCCCCTTCTTGGAGGGCCGTCCAACAGGCACCAGTTGGCAAGACACGCCAGCCCGTCCACTCAAAATCGACAACCGCACAGTCCTACACCTATTGAACGCCCTGCAATACCTACAAGTGCGTGTCGGAGGCATCATCGAACCGCGCCGTCTCTCCTTCCGGGGCCTAGACATCGAACAAATTGGACACGTCTACGAAGGCCTGCTCGACCATACCGCCAGACGTGCCGAAGCCACCATCCTGGGTCTAATCGGAACCAGTGACAGCGAGCCAGAAGCCACCCTCCAAGAGCTTGAACAGCACAAAGAGAAGAGCGAAGAGAGTCTCTTGCCGTACCTTGAAGAGATCACTGGGCGCAAAGCCACCACCATCCAGAAAAACCTGTCCCAGTTATTGGAAAAGCAGGCTGAGCGCAGCAAACTGATGGAAGCCTGTAACAACAAACAAGACCTCTTTGAACGCATCCTCCCCTTCGCAGGACTGCTCCGCAAAGACACCTTTGGCAACTACGTTATCATCACCCCAGGCTCCATCTACGTCACCCGAGGCGACGATCGCCGCTCAACGGGCACGCACTACACCCCACGCAGCCTCACCGAACCCATCGTCCAACACGCCCTTGACCCTCTCGTCTACCTTGGACCCGCCGAAGGCTGGTCGCGTGACCAATGGCAACTGCGTACCGCCGCCGAAATTCTCGACCTGCGTATCTGCGACATGGCCATGGGTTCTGGAGCCTTCCTCGTCCAGACCTGCCGTTACCTTTCTGAGAAGCTGGTCGAAGCCTGGGAGCATGTCGAACGCGAACTGAACGGACAACGTGAACTCAACGACTACGCGCCAAAACCGCAGATCACACCAGAAGGCAAGCTCTCCCTGGACGCGCCACCCGAAGAATTGATACCCATCGATAGTGAAGAGCGGCTCACCGTTGCCTGCCGTCTGGTCAGTGAACGCAGCCTCTACGGAGTCGACAAAAACCCCATGGCTGTCGAAATGGCCAAACTCTCGCTCTGGCTGATCACGCTTGCCAAAAACAAACCCTTCACCTTCCTCGACCACAACCTGCGCTGCGGTGACTCCTTGCTGGGAGCCGACGAACGCCAATTGCACAACGGCTCCCTTGACGCCAAATCCGGTGAAGTCACCCAGATGTCGCAGATCAGTTATGCCATGCAATACATCTTGCCAACGGTCATTGAGAAGCGTCGCCAGATCGCAACCCTTGCCGACTTCGATATTACCGTTATCCAGCACAAAGAGCGCTTGCTCAAAGAGGCCGACCAAGCGCTAGAGATCGTCAAGCTCGGTGCTGATCTACTGATCGGCATTGCCTTGAGCGACGCCAAGCGCCGCGCCGGTCTGCAAGGCACACTCGGCATGGACTATGTCGTACTAGCCAAAGCCTTCGACGAGGCCCTGCACCAACCACAAACCGATTTTGGCTGGGCTGCAAAAAACGCGGAGTTTGCGAGATTACGTGCTGAAGTTGATACGCTGCTCAAGGGAAAGCATCCGTTCCACTGGCCGCTGGAGTTTCCGGAGGTGTTTGTGGGCAAGGGGAATGATGCTGGATTTGCTGCGATTGTGGGGAATCCGCCATTTCAGGGTGGACAAAAGATCACTGGCGTGCTAGGCACAGACTATCGGGACTATTTAGTAGGGTATCTGGCTCATGGCAAACGTGGTAGTGCCGACCTATGCTCATATTTCTTCTTACGAGCAACCACATTAGCTAGGTCAGAAGGGATGTGTGCACTACTAGCTACTAACACGATTGCTCAGGGTGATACACGTGAGGTGGGACTTGACCAGATTGTAGCCTCAGGTTGGACGATTCCTCGTGCTATTCCGAGCCGGAAGTGGCCGGGAGAGGCAAGTTTGGAAGTCGCTCATATTTGGTTAAGGAATGGTATATGGGAGAGTAGCTACCTCCTAGATGAGAGGCCTGTTAATACGATTACGCCTTTTCTGACCCAATCAGGAGGAATAGTAGGCACTCCATACAAGCTCTCTAGCAATGCTAACAAGTCGTCTCAAGGCTCAATTGTACTTGGTATGGGGTTTATTTTAGCTCCTGAGGAAGCACAGGCCCTTGTCGCAAAAGATCCACGAAATAAGGATGTGCTCTTCCCTTATCTCAATGGTGAAGATCTCAACTCCCGTCCTGATCAATCACCTAGCCGCTGGGTAATTAACTTTCGTGACTGGCCTTTAGAGCGTGCAGAAATGTATCTGGATTGCATGAATATTGTGAAAGAGAAGGTTAAGCCAGAAAGAGATCGAAATACCTTTAGCAAAAGTGCAAAGGAAAAATGGTGGCAATATGAAAGAAGAAGGCCAGAACTCTACTCCACAATTGCTGACATGGAAAGAGTGTTAGTCATTGCACTGACAAGCCGTACATGCGCATTTTCATTTATGCCAAGTAACATCGTATTTTCACATGCGACAGGAGTATTCGCATTTGATGCATCCCGACATTTTGCATTACTACAATCGTGCTTTCATGTAGAGTGGGCTTTTAAGTACGCTTCTTCAATGAAAGGAGACTTGCGCTACACTCCCTCAGATGTATTTGAAACCTTCCCCTTCCCACTCAACACAGACAGCCTCGAAGACATCGGCGAGCGCTACTACACCCACCGCCAATCCATCATGCTAGCCAATCAGGAAGGGCTCACCAAAACCTACAACCGCTTCCACGATCAAGACGAGCATTCCGCCGATATCCTCAAGCTGCGCGAACTGCACAAGGAGATGGATGAAGCGGTCGCGCATGCCTACGGGTGGGATGATCTGGCGCTGGGGCATGGCTTCCATGAGACGAAGCAGGGGATGCGCTATGCGATTTGTGAGGCGGCGAGGCGCGAGGTACTGGATCGGTTGCTCTTGCTCAATCATGCGCGGCATGAGGAGGAGGTCGCACAGGGATTGCATGAAAAGGGGGTCAAGAGTGTGAAGGGAGGTAAAAAGAAGGTAGAGGCACGGCAGGATGGAGGTAATAGCAGGAAGAAGTCGGATAAGAGCGATGTGGTGCAACAAGGGCCAACGTTATTTGATTTGGATGGAGTTGGATAGGTAGTCCTCCTCCATCTAGCCTGTTAAGAACCCCACGAGGGCATTTCACAGAGGCTGATCTCCTTGATGAGGCAACTAGCCTCGTCGAGAGTCAGCCTACCTTACTCTGCCAAATCAGCGCAGTCGATGAGGTTGGGAAAAAGTGACTACTCAGGGGGAGGCAAGAAGGCACTCTATTTCCCTCTTCTTTCCTACTCCTTACAGAACCTCAGACTAGAAAGCCCCTGTGATTCATCCAGGGGATGAATAGTCCTACCTTATTTGGGGCTTGGGCACAGGGGAATATCTTCCTGTATGAAAGAATGTTCATTATCATCTCCTGTAGGATGAATATTTGTATATTGACACCTATGCTACACTATATCTTATAGCACATTGACAACTCAATAGTGTTTCGTGGGTTCCAAGCTAAATCGTTCGCTTGGGTAAAAGCACTAGCGTACAAGTTTGCCGTGCTACTCGCACACGAGATGTACAACTCGTGGGAGACTCTTGTCTCCATTCAAACGCAAGTTTTCAGTTGCAGGACTGGCCTTGATGGTGAGAGTCAAGGTGCCACAGGAGCCCGAGTGCTCGACCTGTGGAAGGCCGCCTGGGACGGCCTGATCTGGAAAGCGATGATCTCGAAGGCGAAAGCCACTGCGAGGGAGCTGAACCGGAACCCCCCCTGTGCTTTTAAGCGGGGGAGATCTCAGTCACTCTTGGTAATAGCGACGGTATCCACGATTTGGATATGGTTGTGTTTCTGACCTAGTGCCCCCCCTTTTCTTCACCGCCCCATCAAGCCAAGCGTTAGTTAGAGGCCGTTCACCTAGTTGTGGGGCTGAGGGATAGAACCCTCCTGCCAGAGTCCCCAACTCGCTCGCGGAGGAAGCGTTAGCATGGAGGTCGGGCGTGGTGCCGAGACCGAAGGCTGGGTGGAGAGATCCATCAGAGGGTATGAAGCCGTCTAGGTGCTGACCATGACTCTCCAACCTTGGGTCACTGTGCGACGACATCTTAGCGTCTTTTGGCTCCTCGTACATGTAATGTTTTAATTCCCAAGGTCTTGGACTTGCTTTTTCTTCTTTTCCTGCTTTTTCTGTTGAATTTGCAGTTACATCTTTTGATCTTGATAGTTCTCTTGATCCCATGAGTTTGTCCTTTGCTGGAGAAGAAATCTCACTGGTATGTGCTCAAACGTCTAAACATCTCTCATTCATACGAAACGTTAAAAAATTTCACAAGAGGAGAATCAAAACGTATGTTCTCCTCCTTCATGAAGGAGTCATACCTTGACTGTCAACGTTGACAAATCGAGTATCCAGTACTTATTGTACCTGAATTGATCGAGTCAAGTCTAGTCAAAAAGAGGCATTTAGCAAATTGTGTGATGTTTATCTATTACTCTATATTATGAGTGTCCATTTCCGTTCGACCATACATCTGCTCCTTCTGACTACATACAAGTCAGAAAGCGTGGGACTGGGCAATGAAAGCCGAGGCAGGCCCAGCAATGCCAAGTCGACATCAGCCCATGGAGATCTTTTGCTCCTATGCCCATGAGGATGAAGCGCACCTCCAGAAACTGGAGACTCATCTGGGCATGCTCAAGCGTCAAGGGCTCATGCCACATGGCATGATCGCCAGATCACTGCGAGTACCGAGTGGGCGCAGGCCATTGACACTCACCTCAATAACGCTTCTGTGATCCTTTTGCTCATCAGCCCCGACTTCTTGGCTTCTGACTACTGCTATGGTATCGAGATGACGCGAGCATTGCAGCGACACAAAGACAATGAGGCACGTCCCTCATACTGTCATTCCTAACAGCATTTTTGCAAATAGGGTTAGGCTCGTAGTCTAGCCCGGGAAGGTACGCATGTTTGGCAAATATTGCTCTAAGCAAGCCCTTTGGGCTTTGGTTCTGCTCCTGACTTTTTGTGGATTAAGTTTGGTGATAGTCTTCCACTAAGTTGATGCGATAGCCGATGCTCACCAGAAGCTAGTTCACCATGTCATACTTTGAGCCTATCAACACCCAGTAGAGACACTACCAACCCATTTGCCAAGCATCAAACCGTCTAATCTACTCGGTCAGAAAGAGAGCATTTGACCGTATTGAGATACTCAGCAACATCACTTCCCCTTGACAAAGCAACCACCTTTGTTCTATACTAAGTAATAGTATATATCGTCATTTTTATAATCTCTGCATACATCTCGTAGACTAAGTCACTTCCGTAAAGTATGTCCCAAGAGTCCCAATCTCGTATATATCATAAAGCATAGTAAACAAGTGTCCCAAGAGTCCCAACGGTCCCAACGGTCCCAAGAGTCACAATCTCGTATATATCATAAAGCATAGTAAACAAGTGTCCCAATGGTCCCAACGGTCCCAAGAGTCCCAATCTCGTATATATCATAAAGCATAGTAAACAAGTGTCCCAAGCGTCACAACTGTTACATTAGTCACAATCTCGTATATATCATAAAGCATAGTAAACAAGTGTCCCAAGCGTCACAACTGTTACATTAGTCACAATCTCGTATATATCATAAAGCATAGTAAACAAGTGTCCCAAGTATCACAACTGTTACATTAGTCACAATCTCGTATATATCATAAAGCATAGTAAACAAGTGTCCCAATGGTCCCAACGGTCCCAAGAGTCCCAATCTCGTATATATCATAAAGCATAGTAAACAAGTGTCCCAAGCGTCACAACTGTCCCAAGCGTCCCAATCTCGTATATATGCGACCTGAGAAGTTAATCAAACGACTATTAACAAACTGAGGGTCCTTCCGGGAACAACTTGAATAGGACTGTCCCTCAAATCCCGAGGAGGATGATCATATTATTGACGGAAGGTCCTAGTACTGAGAAGTTTGGCAAGTAGAGTAGGTAGGGGAATACTTGAGGAGGCCATTTTGCACCCCGCCTTATACTAAATACATAAGCATTCACCACCAGTGGCGAATAGGTCATTGAAATAATGGTATGTTTTGCAAGTATTGGAAGGAGCTATGATGGTAGGCTACTCCGAAACAAACGAAAGAAAACGCACTTATATCGCCACAGATACAGTGAGTAGACATATTCCAACCGTGAAAGAAACTAAACTGGCCTCTCAAAATGGAGCAACCAGACAAACTAGAGGTGAAGATGAGGGGAACACCACCAAAACAAAACCTACCTGTGTGATCAATGTGCTTATCGTGGATGATCACGCCTTGATACGTGAAGGGCTACGCCAGTTATTCACTCTAGAAGAGTATATCTGCGTCGTTGGAGAGGCAGCTAATGGCTTCGAGGCTATTGAAAAGATACGTCAACTATTGCCCGATGTCGTTTTACTCGATATTCACCTACCAATTGTGGATGGTATCGCAGTTACGCGGCAAATTACCCACGAGTTCCCCAACGTAGCAGGTAATCATCCTGACTGTCCATCATCAGAGTCAGCAGATCGTAGCTGCGATGAAAAATGGAGCCAGAGGCTATCTCCTGAAGAATTCCTCCGCACACGAGGTTGCGGAGGCAATCAAGACGGTCCATCAGGGAGGCACCGTCGTCTCACCTATGCTGACCGAAGTTATTGTCAATGAGTTGCGTCGCCAGCCAGACCAAGGAACCAATAGACCCAGCCTCGCTCAACTCTCCGAGAAAGAACTTGAGATTGTCCGCTATCTAGCATCGGGCCTCAGCAATAAAGAGATCGCCGATCGCTTGTCGTACTCAGAGAAGACGGTCAAGAACTATCTCTCTATTATCTTCCAGAAGCTACATTTACGGGATCGCACGCAGGTAGCCATTTTTGCGCTCCGCCAGGGCCTATTACCTGAAGAGCCAAGCTAGTCCGAGAGACGTGGTAAAATACAGTATGCGTAAGAAACTCCTCGTCTGGTTTGCCCGAGAGGGGCTGGTATTAACTGCAGCGTCGATCGCAGCGGATGATCCCGAACACGACGAAGTCAAAATCTCAGTCAAGGCTCCCGTACTTGCACTCAGCCGGGCCAGCCACGATTTTCGCGAATGCCCCAACCCTGTTCTTTTTGGCTATCCAGAATCGTATCTAGATATGATGACGCTCGACGACATGCATCAATTTGTTCTGGCGTGGTTCGAGAAAGCGGTAGCGGCAGGAATGGCTCGCTGCTTCGTCTGCAATCACATCCTGGATATGGGCAACGAAAAACCCTGGGATGCCGTCTTTGTGACAACTGAGATCTATTGCTGGTTACTAGTACACTTCGACTGTAAGCGCTATCTTAAACGTGACCTCAAAGGACGCAATCCTTTTGAGGTAAACTCGTACTCACCCGAACTTTTCGACATCCATTTGCCGATAGAATTGAAATAAAGGTTTGAAGGGACTTCAGGATGGACAAAACTCAAGTCGCTCATCTGCTGGAACAGATTGGCATTCTCCTAGCCTTGAAAGAGGGTAGCAGTGTCTTTGAGGTTCGTGCTTATGAGAACGCGGCCCGTACCCTCAACTCCCTGGATGGTGACATTGTTCAACTCGTGAATGATGGAAAACTCAAAGGTATACCTGGATTGGGACCCACGATCCTCAAGCGCATCGAGGAAGCGGTGAGGACAGAGCATCTTGCATTCTATAATGAACTTGTTGCCAATACGCCTGCCGTCAAGCTCAACATGTTGCGCATTGCCGGGTTAGGTCCCAAACAAATCAATACAATCTACGACCAATTACAGGTGAGCAATATTGCTGAATTGGAGCAGGCTTGTAAAGATGACCGTGTAGCAAACCTACCCGGCTTTGGCAAGAAGACCCAGGACAAGATCCTTCAAGGTATCTCATTTCTGCACCAACATGCTGACCGTTTCCTCTATCCGGTTGCCGAAGAAGAAGCTGAACACATGCGGACAGCTCTGGCGACACGCCCGGAGATTGTGCGCTTGCAGATTGCTGGTAGCCTGCGTCGGCGGCGTGAAACGGTTAAGGATATTGATATCGTGGCGAGCATCGATGATCAAGCGGGTCCCGAAGTACGCCGTGCATTGATGGACTTCTTCATCAGTCAGCCGTCGGTGAAGTCTATCACTGGCAAAGGTGAGACCAAGTCAAGCGTCATCGCGGGCAGTGGCATTGGAATGGATCTGCGTGTAGTCGGCAATAGTCAGTTTCCCTATACGCTACACCATTTCACAGGCTCACGTGAACATCATATTCCACTGCGGCGTCGGGCTTTGAGCATGGGTATGACAATTAATGACTATGGTCTCTTCAAGGTCGTAAATGGTCAGGAAACATTAATTCCTTGCCGCACGGAAGCCGAGATCTATGCCGCACTCGGCATGGATTACATCGAACCTGAACTGCGTGAGGATATGGGCGAGATTGAAGCTGCTATTGCCCATACATTGCCGCAACTGGTGCAAGAGAGCGATCTGCGTGGTGTTCTCCATGCACACTCAACCTGGAGTGATGGTCAGTACAGCATTCGTGCGATGGCTGAGGCATGTATTGCTCGTGGCTACTCCTATCTTGGTATCAGCGACCACAGCAAAGCTGCTGGCTATGCCAATGGCTTGCAAGAAGATGATCTACGGCGGCAGAGTGATGAGATCGATGAGTTAAACGAGGAATTCGCTGATCGCTTCCATATTCTCAAGGGAACCGAATGTGATATCCTGCGGGACGGCTCACTTGATTACCCCGACGATGTGCTAGCAAATCTGGATTTTGTCATTGCCTCCATCCATAGTAACTTCAACTTATCACCCGAGGAACAGACGCAACGCATGCTACGTGCGATCGCTAATCCATATGTGGACATCATTGGACACCCAACTGGCCGTATTCTACTAAGCCGAGCTGGCTATAGCCTAGACATGGAAGCGGTTATTGAAGCTGCGGCCACCCATGGAACCTGTATCGAAATCAATGCTCACCCATCGCGACTAGATATGGACTGGCGTTTCCTGCATAGAAGTCGTGACAGGGGCATCAAAATTCCGATCAACCCGGATGCCCACACCCTTGCAGGAATAGACGATATGCGATATGGTATAGGCATTGCACGCAAAGGTTGGTTACGTGCAACCGATGTACTCAACACTCTAGCGTATGATGCGCTACTAGCATTTTTTCATAAAAGAAGAAATGAAGGGAAATAAGAACATGGCACAAGCAACCCCCAAAGGGGGCATAGCAGAACTTGCAGTGACCCCACGAACCATAGTGGGTAAAGCAACAAAGCATTTGCGCAGGGCAGGTGTTATTCCCGCGAACATTTATGGGCATGGAGAAGCATCAATAGCAGTACAAGTTGGCACCCAAACATTTAATCGTTTACGACGTGAACATGGTTTACGCAGCATTGTTTCGCTTCGTTTGCCAGGGAATAAGGGTACGCAGACAGTGCTAGTCCGTCATATACAATATGATTCGCTATCGGGCAAGATACTCCATGTGGATTTCTCACGTGTGAGCATGCAGGAACGCATCGAGATGAAGGTACCTCTGCACTTTACTGGTGAGGCACCCGGTGTCAAGCTCCACAGCGGCATACTTTTGCACCTATTGGAGGCGCTCCCTGTCGAATGTAAAGCTTCAGATATCGTTGAAGCTATTGAGGTTGATCTCTCTCCTCTGACCGAGATTGATTCCATCATCAATGCTCGCGATGTGAAGCTGCCAGAGGGTTATACATTAGCAGTCGATGGTGATGACCCCGTTGTCAAAGTAACAGCCCCACGTGTCGAGGTGCCTGAGGTAGAGGTAGCCCCAAGCACTCCCGAGACGGCTGCACCTGCCAGCCCAACAAAATAGCCTTATCCAGGACGCGACAACCATCGCGTCCACCCGTCTCTGGCAACGTATCATCAACCCGCAATTTATTGCGAAAGGAGTAGGGACCCGATTTATCGCGTCCACCGGCAAACATTGTATCGCCTTCGTCGGACAATGTATCGCATCCGATGGGAAACATACCACGTTCGTTGGGCAATGTATCGCGTCCGCCGGCAAACATTGTATCGCCTTTGGTGGGCAATGTATCGCGTCCGCTTGGCGATGTATCGCGTCCACATTAAATATGCGCATAATGATTGTGTCAGACCAATATCCTCCAATGGTGGGAGGGGTTCCTACTGTCACACATAATCTGGCAGTTGATTTGGCTGAGCGTGAGCATCAGGTGTCTGTGATTGCACCAAGCTATGGCGCACGTGATGTGTATCGATTCGAGCAAAAAGTACGTGTATATCGTTTTTCTTCTTTCGAGTGGCCTACATATAAAGATCTGCGCATACCTTTCCTCCCACTTTTGCCTCTGCGCAATGTGATCAAGAGAGCTGATCCCGATATTATCCACATCCACTCACCAGTCGTACTGGGCAATATTGCTCACATCTTCGCAGGCGGATTGCATAAGCCCCTTATCGCCACCAACCACTACCTGCCAATCAATATGAGCCGCTCACTGGCATCTGAGCCTTTTCTCAGCAAACACTTTTCCAATGTGAGCTATTCTTACCTCGTCCACTTCTGCAATGGCTGCCAGTATGTGACTGCTCCGACTGTAACTGCGCTCAATTTGCTTTATGAGCACGGCTTGCGTGTTCCGGCTAGAGCAATTTCCAATGGCATTGACTTGCAAAAATTTACGCCAGGCGAACGAGATCCACAGATACTCCAACGTTTTGGCCTACCCACAGATCGTCCATTGCTACTGCATGTCAATCGCTTGAGTGAAGAGAAACGCGTTCCTGTCCTGCTGGACGCGATGGCCAAGATCAAGACAGATGCTCATCTCGCCCTAGTCGGCACTGGCCCAGCTGAAGCCGATCTCCGACTTCAGATTGAACGATTGCAGATTGCCGATAGGGTTAGCTTCTTAGGTTTTGTCTCTGATGCCGACCTAGTGCAGCTACGTCGCTCGGCAGATTTGTTTGTCATTCCTTCCGAAGGCGATTTGCAGAGTCTCTCAACCATGGAGGCCATGGCTTGTGGGCTCTCCATCATTGCGGCCAATGCTTATGCCCTACCAGAGCTAGTCCATCATGAAGAAAATGGCCTCCTTTTCCAACCAGGCGATAGTGATGAACTAGGACATGGCATCGATCGACTACTCACCGATCGAGATCTGCGTGCCCGTATGGGTGAGGCAAGCCTCAAAATCATTGCAGCACATGATCGTGCAAAAGTGCTTGACGAGTGGGAAAAGCTTTACCAACAGCTAGCAATCGATTTCAATGATAAGAAGAAGCGTCGCCAGCACCGACAAACTATTCGTCGGTATCCATCTTATAAGTCGCAAAATTCTAAGAAGGTATCCAAAGCTAAGGTGGATAAAGCAATAAAAAGGCAAAATTTGATCAAATGGAATAAAAAGGGTTCAATAAAGCGAGTTCCTAAGGATGGAGATAAATTGCTCTAAATGGAAAACAGGCTTAAATCTCATATAATGTGGAATCGGCAAAGCATGTTTTGACGCCTAAATTGTTAAGGATCAGGATTGATGCATTTTAGCCGAGATGATCTTCCAAGTGATGTCTGACTGCTGTCCTACAACATAGTGCCCTTTGTAGGTCGTCTGCTGATATGAGGTTGAGGTGGCTATGATAGTAACGTCTACCTGCACTGTGCCATCACTTTGCTGAGCGATATTGCCAAATGTATAGGCATCATAGCTGGTATCAGCAAAGCCATTTGCGAAATTCTGGTAGGTATCTGGATAGCTTAGCCACAGATCGTAGGCAGTTTGGTAGTCCTTGTTATTGATCGCGGTATAGTAATGATCGATGACCAAGCGTGCTTGTTGCTCAGGGCTGGCAGAGGGTTGAGCTGTTGGTGTAGATCCAACTAGAACTGGAGTCGATGCCTGGGAAGTTGGTGGAATAGGTGTTATCTGTGGAGCAACAGTACCTCCTATCACCATTTGGAGAAACCGACTAGGTCCTACGACGAGCGCTACAATTGTTATTCCTACTAAAAATATGAGTAGTAAAACTGATAATATTGTCCAAATCTTGCTCTTGTGCGGAGAGGCTGGCGGTGGGTAGCTAGGGCCTGGAGGAAAGGCATAGCTAAGATATGGAGGTCCCTAAATCGTAGTATAACCTGGAGACGATACTCCCTGACTTTGAGGAGAACACATGTTGGTTTGGGATCTTGAGTCTGGAGGGGGATAAGGAGCTTGCGCATAGTATTCAGGTAATGCTCCACCCTGAGTAGTTGGTGGAATGGGTATGTTCTTACCTGACTTGGTGGTCTGCGTCTCGTTGTTAGAGCCTGCGAACTGGTTTGGCTCTTGTACAAGTTCCGGTCTGGAGTGGTAAGAGATCTCAGTTAGTTGTGTCTTGTCAGAAGTGGAGATGATAGTAGGAGCGTCAGCATTTGGATCTGCGGACTCCCAACTAGATGTGACGGTAGAACTGCAGCGTGGGCAGGTTGTTGTTGCTTCAGGAGGTAGAAGAAAGCCACATTGACCGCAAAAAGCCATAAAAAATGCATGCTCCTTAATAGTTCTAAACACGCTTGTATTTATGCTGAAGTTCTTGACCCGTATATTCTTGGTAGAGAGTGACATCTCCCCACGCATAAATGCGGGGGCTTCTCAGCCTCACGAATGAGCTTTCCTGCTTCGTTGGGGGTTGCCCGTTCGAGCTTTCGCCCGAGCAGGTCTGACACCCCCTCCACAGGCCGACACCGAGAGCCCCTCGGCCAGAATGTTTCTACTTGCGTTGATATCCCTATCGTGTCAGACGCCGCATTTTGGGCAGACCCATTCACGCACATCTAGTGGGAGGTCTTCTACCACATGCTTGCAGTCATAGCACGTTTTGCTCAAAGGATACCAACGATCGATTTTGATGAGGGTTCGTCCGTACCACTGGCTCTTGTATTCCAGTTGACGGACAAACTCACCCCATCCAACATCACTGATGGCTTTGGCCAGACAGTGATTTTTGACCATGTTCTTGACGGCCAGACTCTCCACGCAAATCACTTGGTTTTCGTGTACTATGCGTGTGGAAGAGTTTGTGCTGGTAGTCTCGCCTACGGTCGTTGATACGGACATGAACACGGGAAACCTTGCGTCGGGCTTTCTCCCTGTTGTTTCCGCCTTTTTTCTTCTTGGCATGCCGACGCTGGGCTTTGGCCAATCTCTTCTCATCATGGGCATAGAACTTGGGGTTCCCGACAGCCTCACCTGTGGAGAGGATCACCATCGATTTGAGACCCAGGTCCAGACCAACCTGTGCATCTGTGGAAGGCCTCGGTTTGATCTCTTCTTCTACGAGCATGGAGACAAAGTAGCGATCGGCACAGTCTTTGGAGACCGTGACCGAGCTTGGCTTGAGATCGGCGGGGAATGCGCGGTGAAAGGTGATGGCAAGAGGCTCATTCATCTTGGCAAGAGTAAGCTGACCATCCAAGAGGCTGAAGGCAGTCCCAACATAGGTAGCCGACTGGTTGCCTTGCTTACACTTCCAGGTGGGATACTTGGCGCGTCCCTCAAAGAAGTTCTTGTAGGCACGGTCCAAGTGACGAAGGGATTGCTGCAATGGAACAGCCGCAACATCAGCCAGCCAAGGGTGCTCTTGCTTCAAGTAGGGCAACATGGCCGAGAGGTCGTTATAGGTCAACTTTTGCCCATGTTGGAAGTAGGCCGTTTTGCGGGTGGAAAGCCCCCAGTTGTAAACAAAGCGGCAACATCCGAACGTCTGCGCAAGGATACGCTTCTGCTCATTGGTTGGGTAGAACCGATACTTGTATGCTCGCTTCGTCTTGCTCACTGGTTTGCTCCTTTCACGAATATAGATATAGCATACCATACCTTTGCGCATATGTCAATAAATAAATATTCATACTACAGGAGATGAAAATGAACACTTTGTCATACAGAAAGAGTACCCTGTGCCCCAGCCCCAAATAAGGAAGAGCCATTCACCCCCATGGCTAAAGCGAGGGGTCCTCTGGCTCGTTAAGGATAGGCCGATGTAATTATAGCATAAAGTCTACCATTTTCAACTTGGATGATGTCCTGGTGTCCTGGGTCTGAAATTCTAGGAGCCTTTCTTGTTAGGGCGAGAATTGTCCCCGTTTCCCTCTAAACATTCCCGTACAGATTGTATACCATTGTTAGGACCGAATAGATGATCTATCTATTCAGCATTTCTCATCCTAATTCTCTCACACCCAGGGAAGGAAATGAAGAAGACAGCAGTATATGTTCCGCTCATAAAAAGGATTTTGTGGATAATCCTTGTTCGAGCGCTTCTACCTATTTTCTCTATAGCAAGTGCCTTCACTGTTCCAACGGTTCATGCGGCCTCCAGACCATTCCACCAACTGATCCTCATATCAAATACGTCGGACGTTGGGACACCAGTTCTCGTACTGTTCATACCAGCTACTGCCAGGCGCTTACTTCGAGACAAATTTCACCGGAACCACTGTCGCAATCCAACTGGCCAGTTCAGTCAACATCTACGTGAAGATTGATAAAGACGATGATACCTTTTATCCCAACGCGAATGGAACGGTCAATCTCACTCCGACGCCTCTTGCTCCTGGTACACACTTGCTGCGTGTGGCCGTGCGCGTCAACTCCCAATTCCCTCGCTTTTCAAGGGCTAGTTCTCGATGCAGGCTAAAACCATTACTCCCACACTCTACTCCGAAACTAATCGAAATTCATCGGGGACTCGATTACCGCAGGCTATTCAGATACAAAGAAGCACTCTCCGACTATGCATGGCTGATCGGGGAACAATTAGGAGTGCAACACACGCAAATCGCCTTTCCTGGCATCTGTCTGGTCGACATACAGTGTTACTCCCCCAATCCGATTGGCATGAGCAAGCAGTTCTTTAAATTGCAAACTGTTCTCTTCCCAAACTCTCCGAATTGGAATTTCTCGCGTTATCGGGCCTCTGCAGTCGTGATTAACCTGGGAACCAACGATAATAGCCGCGTCACCGATGACGCATTTCAGTCAAGCTATGAAAGTTTTCTGCGCAATATCCGTAAGGTTTATCCCAAAGCTCGTATCTTTGTACTCAGAACCTTCGCAGGTATAAAATCCGCCCCTACTCAGGCTGCTATCCAAGCCGTTGGTGACAGCAATGTGCAATATGTCGACACTACAGGATGGTTGAGCCCCTCTGACACCAATGATGGGATCTGACCCGAGCGATGCCGGGCAAGTCAAAATCGCTAATATACTTAGGCCAATCATTGGAACCTATCTGAAAACGCTAACCTCTACTGCGCCTCCAAAGAAACAGCACAAGCTAACCAAGAAAAAGAAGAAGAGCACCAAGGTCGTGAAATCAGTAGCCGAGCGAGGCTCATAAAAAAATCCGCAACCAGAGCCACAGTGACTTCTCTAGGACCAGTTAGCGTTTGAGCATCAGCACCTTGAAATCACCCATTCCCCAGGCGCAGTCAGAGCCATCGCACGTTGTCGCAGATCGTACCACTTAAGCAACGCAACTTGTCCCTGATCGCTGGCACGGGCCTGATCGATGACAGCAAAGTCACGCTGCCAGATCTGCTCCAATTCCTCATAGATCTGCATATCCGCCAGCCATTGCCGCTGCGTTGTCAGAGCGTGTAAGCGCAAACCATGCTGTCGTCCTTCATTGATCAGTGCGGTGAAATTGACGTGCGCCGTTATATCCTGCTCACCTGGCTTTGCCAGTGGACGATCGGTTAGTTGATGGTGAAAATAGCAGGCCAGAGAGCCGCGATGGCGATGACGGATGTACAGTTTACGAGCTGTATCTCCATAATCGATCGTGAGGATAAAACCTCTGCGTTTACGCTTGGGAGATGTGCCCAAGAATAATTCTGCTGTTCGTGCCATCCAGCGCAGGGCATCCAGATTGATCTCAGCACGCCAGCCATCCTCAAAGGTTAGCCAGGAAATTCGTGATAGTTATCCAGGTAATTGGCTACATCCTGACAACTCGGTTCGTCCAAGCATTCATAAAGGCGACCATCTTGCACACCAATGAAAACTTCATAGAGTCTATCACCGCGTTTCTCGACAATATGAACAGGAAAGGCATCGACAAGTTCATTAGAGAGAATAACAGAAGAGACCTGATTGATCGCATCCTGAGGCTGGGAGTACAAAGCATCCTGGTCAGTAGAGATATCTGTGGCGTGATAGTCGAGTACGGCATGAAATGAGGAAGTTTCCTGGGCCGCCCAAGAACATATTGCTCGGCCCAGATCGCCACGGCCTGCTCCCTGCTCTAGGACCGTAAATCGCGCTGGTTGTCCCAATTGTTCCCACATCCGCAGCAATTGCCTTCCCATACAATGAGCAAACAGAGGAGAGACATCGGTGCTAGTATAGTAATCGCCTTCCCAACCCATCCTAGCTGGTCCAGTCACATAATAACCGTAACCAAGTTCGTAGAGGGCCATGCGCATATATTCGGCAAAGGTAATCGGACCATCGCGCTCAATACGTTCCACGATGAGCTGTTGTAGCGATCTTGCAGATAACTTTTGTTGATTATCTCTATTCATGTTAAAAATCAGGTGATCGGAAATAGCATCGACATACACCATGCGATGATCAAAGCGCTAAAAATTGCGCCCGTAAATGCGACTCGTCCATTCTTATAAAACTGCACACAAGTACTCACAAGCGCCAGAGATAACAGCAGCATTAATGGCAGAACATTATTCAGACAGTCGAGACTTGGTGTAATCTCGATGGCAATCATCAGTCCGCCAATGAGCAGAGCTTTGAAGATCACGCTAGAAATAATTGCACGTAACATTCCCACTTCCTGGTATCCACAATTAATACCCTCATCGATCAGGAAGAGTGGTACAACCAGGAGAAAGATTGCTAGGAAACGCCATAGCCGTGGTAGCGTAAATGTAAAATTTTGCCATGTGAAGGTTAAGAGCTGGCCAAGCGTGAAATAGAGAAAAGCAGCTAATACTGTAGCAAGTAAGAGCTGCTGAGAAATCTGGCTGAATAGTGGCAGAGGGACGTAACGACGAAAAATAAAGATGAGCACAGCCATAATAACTGCTATGATAAAGAAGTAGCCACTGATATAATCGGCTAGTGCTATGTGAATGAAATTGAACGGTTGCCAGACGTATTGGATGGCAAGACTACCTGCAATTCCTATCAGCAAGCAGATATGAAAGAAAAATACCTCTATTCCTCGGAAAGATTGCCTAGACGCATGAATATGAAAAATATTGATCAAAAGTTCGCTGAGTGGAAATAGGGCTAGAATAATGCAAATGACTCCTAAGAGCAATCCCACCAGACGCTCATCAGAATGCATATTGGTTGTTTTAATATCACGATCTACACTATGAAGCCAATTGAGTATGTCCTGGAAGGTACAGCTAGCGTTAAGAATTGTAATGCGATCCAGACTTGGCAAAATGATCAGCTGATCTACTGTTCCATCAGCGGTTATCTTACAGGTGTTGTTATGTGGTAGAGGTTGATTATCTCCTAACTGGCAAGCGGCACGCAAGAGGCGGGTGCTAGTATTGAGTTCTGCGGGAGTATCATTCTGCCCAACGAGTAGCAGCAGATCTTTTGGTTCTATGCTGGTTGGTTGGCCTTGCCAGGCAGGCGAGACCAGAATGGTAGAGATAACATCTGCGTCAGAGCTATGTGCCATTTCATAGTCGCCAATAGCTTTAGCTCCCATCGTATGGCCTAGCAGTATGATCTGTGGATATTTCGTGCTGTTGTTGTCGTGGCGGGCATAATTGATCACTTCGCCAAGTGCTGTGACATTGTTTCTTTCATTCTTCTTGTTCGTAAGTGAGGAGCCATAGCCAGAGAGCGGTTTGGAGGATTGACCGTGGCCAGGAAAGTCGAAGAGATATGTTGTGATTCCGGCCCGTGCCAGTTCAACACCAAAGCCAGTCATTGTCTCTTTGCTCTCGGAAAAGCCATGGGCTACAATGGCGACCAGTGGAATTTCTTTGTGCCCTGAATACATTTTCGAGCACTGGGACAGGAATAGAACCCTGAACAACGAAGGTCGAGCGGGTAATATTTGCCTCATAGTTTGTGACGCGATTAAAGCCGAATACAAACAGACTGAGCAGGATAATCAGCAGTAAGGTATTGAGTGCATAGTAGTACTGCTGCCGACGCAGGTGAGCTGTATTCTCATTGTTAATGGCTGGCTGCCTGCTTGTTACAACCATTGAGTTCTCCTGTTCGTCTTATTGCACTCATTGCAGTAAACAACGTATGTTCAGGGGTGAGCGTGTTTAGGACCCAAATTGCATAACGAGCAAATCCAGGGCCATTTCTGGTGTCAGGCGACTGCGCTTGAGTGCTGCATCAGTTGCTAAGAGTTGTCGGTACGCACCTTCCAGTTGGGCAGGGCTAAACTTACCTACCTGACGTAAAGACTTATCAACGGTGAATGGAGCAATGCCAAGGGTAGAAGCAATTTGTGGCCCACGCATCCCCTTTTGTGCCAGCTCTTTGACCAATAAGAGTGAGCGTACCTGGGTAGTAATAGTGCTAAGTAGTTTCAGTGGGGGCTCACCATCAGATAGCAGATCATGCAGGATATTGAGGGCCTGTTGGCGGTTGCGCTGAGCGAGTGCATCAGTTATGTCAAAAATACGCGCTTCCTGCACCTGTGCAGATAATTGCCGAACATCATCAATCTGAATGGTTGCGCCCTTACCCACATAGGTTGCCAGCTTGTCAAGTTCATTTGCCAGCAGTCGCAGATTATTGCCAATAAATTCTGCTAGGAGCTTTTTTGCTTCTGGCGCAATGTTGACACCGAGACGCTTGGTGCGCTTCATCATCCAGTTTTCCAGCGCCGCACCTTTGGGCAAAGTATTCTGGATAACTTTGCCATATTGCTCCGCTGCCTTGACGAGGGGATTGCTAGCCTCCAGCGCTTCTTCGACGAGCACGGCCAGAACAGTGGTCTCTTGCATAGTAGCGACCTGTTCTGCTAGCTCTTTTTCGAAACTGGCACGGGTAGGAGGGCCAGCTTTGCTGCTCTTCTTACTTTTTCTCGTTTTGCTTCCCTTACTCGCTTCTCCACTAGCCGTCTCAGGGCCTGCCGTTGTGCTACCTTTGGGCGTTGTTGCTGCGTCACTACTACGTTTCTTCTTGGGTAGACCGTCGATCACCACAAGGCGCTGATCACTGAGAAATGGCAGTGTATTGATAGTGATGGTCACCTGCTTTAGATTGCCTTCCGCACCATTATAAAAATCCTGGTTATATCCGAAGGTATCCTTGTGACGCAACATTTTCAGTTGTTCGCGACTTGTAAACTCGTCATCGCCATGTATGAGGTAAAACATTGTTTGTACATACTATTCGTGTGCTATACAACGGTAGTCGTGGCTCGTCATGCGTGCAATCAGTACATCTGTGGTGATGCCACCGACCAGGGCTGCTACCGAACAGATAAGAACTGATCCAAAGAATGTTGCTCCGCCATTGGCACCAGGAAGTGAACTTGCCCAGAGGAAAATGACACCAAAAGCGATCAATGCGCCGAGAAATGCGCCGAGAACCACTGCTGACCGTTTCTTGACAGCGCTTGCCCAGAATGCCATGAACAGTGAGAAGGGGAGAGCGAGCACGAAACCAAGGACGTCTCCGATAAATATCTCACTGTGGGATGCATACATGATAGCAAGACCTCCTGAAAAATAATTCCTATTTCTGGGTTTAATTATACGGCAGGTTTGGGTACTGTGACAATAAAGGACATTTCGCTAAATTTTCACAGCCTCCAGAGCCCCAGGAGCTTTTGCCTGCTGAACCTGACGATTTTTCTGACATTCGAGCAAAGATTGCCGTAATGCTTTCAGTAGCGAGATATCAGTCTGGTGGGCATGATAGAGTGCCCAACCGATTTTAGGTAAGCTGAGCGCATCAGAATAAGCCACGTAGCGGCTCTCCCAAGTAGGCTGGAACTTCTTTTTGAAGTTGAACAGCGATTGGTTCTTGCTGGGATTGCCGAAGCGCTCTGTCAGGAAATCAATACTCGTCCCCAGGAATGTCTCATCTTCGCCATTAGCGTTGCTTAGAGGTGCTAATCCCAGGCTGACCATTTCGCTGCCGCTAGCCTTCATATATTCGATCGAACGTGCAAGTAATAGCTCCATCGTACCCGGAGCACAGTTCTCAGCACGACGCATCAGATCCAATCCCCAACCATGGCGTCCATAGACTGGGACAAAAGACGCAAATGCGTGCACTTTGTTATCAGGATCTACTGCAAGAGCATAAAGTTCTTCGGGGTTGCCGTGGAAAGAGAACCGTCCCATGCTAAAACCCATCTCAGTGCCCCCCTTGGACATGAGCCAGAGAGAAGAGATACATTCCATTTGTGCAAGTTGCTCAGGGTTAGTCACCTGCCCATGGTAAAAAATGATATAGACACCATCCTTCTCGGCCCGTTTAGCACTTGAGCGAATATTGGCCATAGCACCACCTTTAAGTGTGAAGGTCTGTGGGTTGACGACGGCATCTTCTCCAATCTTGAGCAGATGGAAGTGAGCCTGGTGGTAGAGCATAGAGAGTGCATCGCGTGTCTGCCAGAACACAATCGTCCAGTCTTGTTCGCTACAGAACTGGATGAACTGTCTAATCACATCAAATAAATCCTCATCAGGCCCAATCGGATCACCAGCAACGACGGCGGTACTTCCTTCTAGCACGTAGCTAATCACCGAATTGCCTGAAGTTGAAAAAAAATATGACTTCTCCTCGCTAAGAGCAAAGTGAGAGATTGTACTCTTACCATATCTATACACAAGCTGGACAACTCTGTCACGCTCTTCGGTGTTTGGAATAAGAACTGCCGCAACTGGGCGAAAAATGCAGAACATTCCATAGAGAACAGCACTCGTACACAACAATGGCAGTGCGTGTTCAAAGAAATTTGCAGGTGATGCATGTGGGAAGTGGTATGGTCCATGAGAAATCAAATGTATGATCATACCATCGATCCCCACCCGATCAATCCAGGGCTCGAATTCTGTCGTAGAGTACAATAAACCCACCTATAGTATAGAACGTAACGATGCCTAATCCAAGGCCAAGCGCAACATATCCACGCCGTACCGAGGGAGGATCACTGCGGGCCTGGAAGAAACGTACAAGTATAGACAGCAATATAACGAGCAACAGCGCCACAACAGTTGCCAGTACCGAACCACTGCGCCTGATATGAAGGAGGGCAGATAAAATCAAGAGGAGGACAGTGATGAGCCAAGCATGGTGCTCGCCACGTGCTAGACCGTAAGAGAGCATAATGAGAAAGAAGCCGACTACCACTGTGAACGTCTGGGCTGGTACCCTATGGTTTACAATCGGCCAAGCTCCCAGAGGAATGTCCCAGTTGAGCTTTGGAACAATTGCTGATAGCATATCTCCTATCCCTACGAGGCCTGTGATGAGGCCAATAAGATAGCGTATGATGTGTCGGATAGGATCAGTATGGGCAAGCGGAGCCCGATTTATAGTTTCTGATGCCATTGCCATCCCTTCATTTTTCACTCAACTAAATAGATTAAGAAAACTCTTCCATAGTCGCCTATCCTTAGCATAATCGATAAGACTGCCATTTGCTACAAACAAGTAGGACCGTTTCATTGAATCTCCAAGGTAGAGAGGAAAATATCCTAGTTGTCCTCTTTGATCAATCGATTGAAAGACGAATAGTCCATCTCTTAAAAGACGTCGATACGTTGCTATTTTTTGGGGTCTCATTGAGTATACCTTTGGGTTATGGAGAAAGTGTGAGTTTGGTACCACTTTCTCCCTACCTACCTATCCTGGACATGGTTGGCATCAGGACCAGACGTGGAACTTACCAATATTCTACAGAGGGACGATAAAAATACTTTCTATTAATTACGTCTCTTTGTCTTCGTTTGTCACATGACTAGTATTATTGTCATCTATTCTTCAAAGTGTTGAGATGCAAGTTTCTGTAGCTAGAGGGTGTGCCCGCAACTCATCTCTTCTAGGTGCGTATATATGGCGCAACTAATTTTACGGGTTGGGAAATTGTAGGATCAAAGACCTCATGTGTTAAATACGGAGGCTTCTTTGTTATAAAGCTGTGAGGCTTGTTATGATACAGAGAACAACAACTTTAGGATTTAGTGAGCGCTTTGAGCGTGTCCTTGCTTACACGCTTTTCTGTTTTTCTGGGATAATTCTTTTCATCTTCGAGAAAAATCGCAATGTTCGCTGGCATGCAATGCAGTCGATGCTTACCTTTGGTACATTGTTCGTACTCATGTTTGTGGTCAGTACGCTCAAGAAGATCCTAGGAATTATTCCATTGTTAAGTTGGTTGACGAACTTTGGCTTGGGTCTGCTCTTCAGTATTTTGCAGGTGGTGACGCTTGCTCTATGGCTGTGGTTAATGTTTATGGCATTGGTACGACCAGATTATCGTTTGCCCTTCATTGGTAAATGGGTACGCGTATTCATTTAGTTGCACCTGCTTAGTCGTTCTCCTTCACAGTATCAGACCCGGCAGGCTCCCAACATCAACCATGGGGCCTGTTGGACTTCCATCTATGTTAGAAATTTCAAGCATCAAAGAAATATTGCAACAAGAAACAATAAACAGTTTATTCAGAGTAGACAGTAAGTTGGCATCTTTGGATAGAGAGATACATAGAAGCAGGCTTAACAAGATATGGGCGCATAATCACACGAGCACTGCGAAGGGGTTTGTGACGTCTCTGATTACTGATATAGCGACTATCAGTGCCACCTTAGACCAGATAAGCGGCGAGGATGAGAGAACTGCTAGAGATATCCTGTGCCATTATCTCCAAATATATGGGCATATCATGCGTGACCAACAGCAGTATGCTGAGGCCATAATAGCTCTTGAGGAAGCGGTGAAGATAGCGGAGTGGGTCAATAATGACCAGCTGTTAGCAGTTGCACTGTTGAGACTTGCGAATATCTACTATAATCGTGGAGATATTGCTCTGGCTCAGTCGAAGATCGATACTGCCAACGGTGATAGTACTGATGCGAATGCGAAAAGAGTGAGTGCGGATGCAGACTTTCAGGTTGCTGCCGAACAGTTTGCTAGAGTGCATAGCATGAAGCATCTTGCGCCAGAAATAAACATTGCTCTCTTGATGGGAGAAGGAAACGTACAAGCGTGCCTAGCACATGGCCAAAACGATACGTTTCTAGCGGCTAGAGCATTGCTGGATCAGGCTGAGAATATCATTGCCAATAACTATTTAAGCGCTTCAGAAGGAGATGAGTATTCACTCTTTGCGGATTCTATTGATATCGCAAAAAGGCGGCTCCAAATCAGTAAAGCTTCAGCCCTTCTTGCAGCGGACAGACCTCATGAAGCCTTACAGGAGCTAACCGACATGCTGAACCTTCCCTCGCGGGGAAATATGATTCGTATGAACGCCTATACGAATTCTCTTATGGGCCCAGGCGTATGCAGATACAGGAAAGCTTGATGGGGCAGCATTATTAGCGCAGGATGCTCTGATGGTGATGAAACGCATTAAGTCAGAAGTGAATATTGCACGCATACATGGATTATATAGGCAGTTAGTTAGCATGGACAGCAGTCAGATAGAGGTAATCCGGTTAGGGGTGATGTTAGGGTGAAGGCTTATCAAGTAGCTCGGTCCAGTTCTGCTCAAGCAAGACAGAAGACGTGGTCTGTCAGGCCACCACATCAGGACTGCTCGTCGAGGAGACCAAGGTCGTGCGCCTGTTTCACCGCTTGCACGCGGTTCGTGACGCCCAATTTCGAGAAGATATGGCTGACATGACGTTTGACCGTATCGAGCGCAATGACCAATTCTTGGGCAATCTCTTGGTTGGATCGGCCCTGTGCCAGCAACTGGAGTACCTGCCGTTCGCGCTCACTCAACGGCTCAGGCAGATGCAGGGATTTGCTTGACTCTTCTGCAGGCAGGCGTGCCTTACTCTCCTGCTGAAAAGCTGCGAGCAGAGTATCCAGATAGGGAGTTGGCCCCTGCTTGGCACATCTCTTGCGCAACCGATAGAGCAGAGTTGCCATGGAAGTTCCTTCCTCCACGAAGCTGCGGATGTAGCCCTCTGGCTCACCCAGACACACCGCTTCCGAGAGGGCAGCAAGGGCTTGAGGCTCTTCATCAAGCCTCTGGTGAGCCAGCGCTTGCAGGAGGCGGATTTCTAGCACATGTCCCCAGCGCTGACCAGCGGTCGCTCTCTGAAGTGCTGGATCTAATCGCTGCAAGGCCGCGGTTGGCTGATTTTTTGCTAAGAGGATGCGGGCCAGAGCCACCTTTTGGCGTTCACGGGCAAAGGACGTGAAATGCAGTGGCATGACATCCAATTGTTCGGCCCAGTGGATAGCCCTGTCCAGTTCGCCACAGGCCAACCAGAGCCGAACTTGATCGACTATGGTGAAGTGGGAATGCAGAAACTCATTTTGTTGCTGGCTCACCAATTTACCAATCTGCTCATCCCGATGGAGGAAAGTGCATGCGCCATCCACATCACCACATGAGAGGCAGATACGTGTCAGCATGGCATACCCCCGAAATAAAAAAATGAGTGCTGTAATCGAAACAGCCTGTTCACACAGGACGATGGCCTCGGTAGCCAGAGCGCGTGCAGAAGCCAGTTCATTGCGTTCACGCAAGATCTCGGCTTGCAAGATCATGATCCATCCCTCCTCAGGCAAGCGAGGACCACCAGACGGCGTCTCTAGGAGGAGAGCTTGCTGGATCAGTTGCTCGGCCTCATACAAGCGCCCTGCCCCTATCAAATGAATGGCAGCTGAGGCTATCATGCAAAAAGTGGCAGCAGCAGGTTCTCTGGCCTCCTGAGTGAGCAGAAGAGCCTGATAGTTCCATGCGATCGCTGCCATGGCATCATTAGTATAATAGGCGATTGACTTTGCTAAGGCGACAATGGCACGAAAAGCCGCATTTTTCTGGAGAGAGCAAGGCCAGGGCCTGCTCGCCAAGTGCAAGACTCCCTGGTCCATCCTCGGTATAGCTTTGCAGATAGGCACGAAGGGTCAGCATCTGGCCAAGTTGATCCTTTTGCTCTTGTGGGGAGAGATTTCCCTGTGCAGGCATGGGTTCTTTGAGCGAAGCCCCCAGCGCCGTTTCAGCCAAATCAAGCCACCTGAAGAGGAGTGCATGTGGGGCAGTCATCAGTAACAGATGGACACAGGCCAGACAGAAATGAGATCGGCTTGCCAGGATCTCTGCTGGCAATTGCTCAATCCACTGCTGGAATTGAACGAGGGCATAGCTGTTTGCTCCCCAAGTAAATGAAACCAGTGAATGATGCGCCTGCTCAATCAGATCAGCCGCCCACTGCCACTCTTTGGCTTGAAAGGCATGCAGAATGGCCGCCGTCGTCTGGTTGTGCTGGACATACCAGCGACTGGCACGAGCATGCAACATGGGCACCAGATCAGCGTGGGTTTGCTCCAATTGAAAGGACAAGGATTGGGCAAACAAGCCATGATAGCGATACCACTGCCGCTTGTGATCCAGAGAGACGACAAATAAATTGGCCCGCTCAAGGTGCTCAAGCATGGCTTGACTGCCCGTCTGCTCCATCACGGCGTCACAGAGGGAGGCACTGAGCCGCTCGAGGATACAGGTGCATAGGAGAAAGCGTTGCACCTCTGGAGGTTGCTGGTGCAGAACCACCTCGGTCAAATAGTCCAGAATATACCGCTGGTTTCCACACGTTTCCTCAAGCAGGGTGGCAGGGTCAGCACGCCCTTGCAGAGAGAGAGCAAGCAATTGCAGGCCAACCATCCATCCCTCTGTCCGGGCCGTCACCTCTTGGATGGTGTCATCTGGGAACTTGGTCCCCATGGCTTGATGGAGAAAAGCCTTGGTTTCCTCTCGTGTACAGCGCAACTGCTCGGTGCGCACTTCCAACACCTGCCTGCGCTCACGCAGCAACGAGAGTGGCAAAGGTGGATCAGCACGGGTCGCCAGGATCAGGTGGAGTTGAGGGGGCAGACGATCGATGAGATACCAGAGGGTAGCATGCACCTGTTGCCCGCTAATCACATGATAGTCATCCAGGATCAGCACCAAGGGCTGGGCACACACCTGGACACTCTCGATGAGGGCTGCCAGCACGGACATCAAGGGTGGGGGCACTGGCGATTGCAGAGACTTCAATAGAGGGGTAAAACGCTCCGGTTGCTGCTGATCCAAGGCTGAGAGGACATAGGTCCAGAAAAGCTGCGGGTCATTCTCATGCTCATCCAACGACAGCCAAGCCACCTGAGCTTGAGTCGCTGGCAAGGATTGGGCCCAGATGGACAAGAGGGTGGTCTTGCCGAAGCCCGCGGGAGCCGAGGCCAGTGTGAGAGGATACTTGAGACTCTCGTCGAGCAAGACACTCAGACGAGAACGCCTGATCAGCGTCCTGGGGGACGTCGGCACATAGAATTTGGTCGCCAGCAACTGGCTCTGGATAATCAGTATGGGATTCATGATCGTCTCCCTGGCTCCTGCTGCAACTCTCTCTTGTTCTCTCTTTTATAAGCTGACCCATTTGCTAGGAAGATCTACTTCTTGGCTATTCTACCATAGCAAGCAATCTTGTGTGAAGGACTTGATCTCTTGACAGAAAAGCATTCTGGCCACCACATCAGGACTGCTCGTCCAGGAGACCAAGAGTATGTGCCTGTTTCATCGCTTGCATGCGATTGTCAACATCCAACTTGGTGAAGATGTGCCTGACATGATGTTTGACGGTATCCAGAGCAATAGCCAGTTCACGGGCCATCTGCTGGTTGGATCGGCCCTGTGCCAGCAATTGGAGGACTTGCCATTCACGCTCACTGAGAGGATGATGCAGTGATGCCGCCTGAGTGCGCTCTCTGGCAGACTTGGGTGGAGGTTGCACGACTTGGCACGGCTTGGGGGAAACAGCAAGCAGGGTATCCAGATAGGCAGTTGGGCCAGTTTGCCGTTGCTGTTCTCGCAGTTTGCTCAGGAGGCCGACCATGGCAACACCTTCGTCCACAAAGGACTGGATGTAACCCTCTGGCTCGCCCAGACGAACTGCCTCCGAGAGAGCGGCCAGGGCTTGAGGCTCCTCATTGAGCTTCTGGTGAGCCAGGGCTTGCAAGAGACATATTTCTATGACATGTCCCCAGCGTTGGCCAGCGATGGCTCTCTGTCGTGCAGGCACTAAGCGTTGCAAGGCCGCTGTTGGCTGATCTTTGGCCAGGAGGATGCGGGCTCGGGCCACCTCTTGGCGTTCACGGGCAAAGGGAGTGAGATGCTGCTCTCTCAGATCCAATTGTTCGGCCCAGCGTGTAGCCCGGTCTAGTTCACCACGAGCCAGCCAGACCCGCACCTGATCAACTAGAGCGAAGTAGGAAGACAGATGCAGACAGAACGACTAATTCATCAACTGGCTGATTTGCTCGGCCTGCTGGAGGCAAGCGCATGCAGTGTCTAAATCCCCGCATGAGAAGCAGACACGTATCCGTACCGCATACACCAAGTAGACAAAACAGAATGCTCCAAGCGACACGGACTGTTCACACAAGCAGAGGGCCTCTAGAACGAGGGACTGTGCAGAAGCAAGTTCGCCCCTCTCACGCAAGATCTCCGCTCGGCAGAATGCCATCCACCCAATTTCTGGCAAGTGAGGACCACCACACTGTGTATCGAGCAGGTACGTTTGCTGGATCAGCTGTTCTGCTTCATATAAACGTCCCGCCCCTAAGAGAAAAAGGACCGTTACGACTACTTTCGCCAAGGTCATAGTAAACAACCCTGCCTGCTGAGTCAGCAGAATACACTGATACTCACATGCAATCGCTGCTCTGGCATTGTTAGCAGAAGAATGATAATAGGCGTGCCCCTTGCCATGGATGGCAAGAACACGCAAAGCAGTCTCCTCTGCAGGCAGGTAAGCCAGAGCTTGCTCATACAGCACGAACGCCACATCGGCATTCGCGGTATAGCTTTGGAGGAAGGTCCGAAGGGCAAGAAGCTTCCCAAGCAGAGACCTCTGCTCTTGCAGCACTGGTGAAGACACTTCCCCTTGTGATGGCCTTGCAGACATCTGTTCCTTGAGCGAAGTCCTCAATGCCGCCTCAGCCAGATCAAGCCAATGATGGATCAGAGGCTGTGGGGCAGTCATCAGTAGCAGATGGGCACAGGCCAGACAGAAATGAGGTCGGCATGCTAGGATCTCTGCAGGCAACTGCCCGACCCATTGCTGGAACTGAAGGAGGGCATGTTGATTGGCTCCCCATTTGAATGAGGCCAGTTGAGGATGGACCTGTTCGATCAGATCAGCCGCCCACTGCCACTCTTTGGCCTTGAAGGCATGCAGAATGGCCAAAGTCGTCTGGTGATGCTCGGCATACCAGCGGCTCGCTCGAATGGTGCAGAAGAGGAACCAGAGCTGTGTGTCTCTGCTGCAACTGGAGCGAGAGGGTTTCGGCAAAGAGGGCATGATAGCGATACCACTGCCGCTTGCTATCCAGAGAGACGATAAACAAATTAGCTCGCTCAAGGTGCTCAAGCATGAATTGACTGTGCTTCTGCTCCATGACAGCATCACAGAGGGACGCGTTGAGTCGTTCCAGGATGGAGGTCGAGAGCAGAAACGTTTGGACCTCTCTTGGTTGCTTTTGCAGAACCACCTCGGTCAAGTAGTCCAGGATGTAGCGTTGCTCTCCGCTGACCTGTTGGAGCAAGAAGAGAGGATCGGGTTGCTCGGGCAGGGAAAGCGAGAGCATTTGCAGGCCCACCAGCCAGCCCTCGGTACGTATGGCCACCTCTTGCAGGATCTGATCTGGCAATTGGATGCCCATGACGTGCTGGCAGAAGGCTTCTGGTCTCCTCCACGGTACAACGCAACTGCTCCGTGCGGATCTCCCAAATCTGATCATATGCCCGCAACAATGGCAGCGGTAGAGGAGGATCAGCACGTGTAGCCGAGAATCAGACACAATTGAGCAGGCAGGTGTGTCACTAGAGAAGTAAAGGTGGTGTGAACCTGTTCCTCGGTAATGAGGTGATAGTCGTCCAGGATCAAGACGAAGTGCTGGGTCGACTCGCAGAGCAGGTTAATCAGTTGGTTAATCAGGTGCTGCAGAGGTGGTGGAGTTGGTGATTGCAGTTGAGAAGAGCAAAGCTTCAAAGTGTTGGGGGTCTTGCCGATGCAAGGCGGAGAGGAGATAGGCCCAGAAGAGGTGAGGGTTATTGTCATCCTCGTCGAGAGAGAGCCAAGCCACCAGAGTTTGGCTTGCTGGCAGAGATTGGGCCCAGGTAGAAAGTAAGGTGGTTTTGCCAAAGCCTGCAGGAGCCGAGACCAGCGTGAAAGGGTGCTCCAGGGCCTTGTCGAGCAAGGCATGCAACCGAGGACGCGGGATGAGCGTCCCCAAGGCTGCGGGCAGAAAGAACTTGGTAGCCAGAAGCTGGTTTTGGAACAGAGTAGATGGGAGCAGAGTAGATGGGTTCATAGGAGCCTCCTTGGTCGGCTCTGCTTGGGGAGACGTTTGGGCCGTTTGCTCTCTTTGGCAAAGGCTGCAAGCAGCGTATCGAGATAGGCAGTGGGCCCAAGATGGCGTTGCTCTTGCCGCAATCTGCGAAGCAGAATCCGCCATGGGAGTGCCTTCGTCCACAAAGGTGCGGAGGTAGCCCTCTGGCTCGCCCAGATGCACCGCTTCCGAGAGAGCCGCCAGGGCTTGAGGCTCTTCATCAAGCCTCTGGTGAGCCAGGGCTTGCAGGAGGCGGATTTCTAGCACATGTCCCCAGCGCTGACCTGCTGTCGCTCTCTGAAGTGCTGGATCTAAGCGCTGTAAAGCAGCTGTTGGCTGATCTTTAGCGAGGTAGATGCGAGCCCAAGCCACCTCTAGTCGTTCGCGAGCAAAAGGAGTAAGAGATTGTCGCATGGCCTCCAACTGCTCGGCCCAGTGTACGGCTCGGTCAAATTCGCCACAAGCCAGCCAAAGCCGAACCTGATCAACTAGAGCAAAGTAGGATGACAGATGCAGACAGAATGACTGGTTCATCAATTGGCTGATTTGCTCAGCCTGCTGGAGGCAAGCGCATGCAGTGTCTAAATCCCCGCATGAGAGACAGACACGTATCCGTACCACATACCCCAAGTAGACAAAACTGAGTGATCCAAGCAACACGGACTGTTCACACAAGCAGAGGGCCTCTAGAACGAGGGATTGTGCAGAAGCAAGTTCGCCCCTCTCACGCAAGATCTCCGCTCGGCAGAATGCCGTCCACCCAATTTCTGGCAAGCGAGGACCGCTACACTGTGTATCGAGCAGGTTCGCTTGCTGGATCAGCTGCTCTGCTTCATATAAACGCCCCGCCCCTAAGAGAAAAAGGACCGTTACGACTACTTTCGCCAAGGTCATAGTAAACAACCCTGCCTGCTGAGTCAGCAGAATACACTGATACTCACATGCAATCGCTGCTCTAGCATTATTAGCAGAAGAAAGATAATAGGCGTGTCCCTTGCCATGAATGGCGAGAACACGCAAAGCAGTCTCCTCTGCAGACAAGTAAGCCAGAGCTTGCTCATACAGCACAAACGCCGCATCGGCATTCGCGGTATAGCTTTGGAGGAAGGTACGATGGGCAAGAAGCTTTCCAAGCAGAGACCTCTGCTCTTGCGGCACTAGTGAAGACACTTCCCCTTGTGGTGGCTTTGCAGACATCTGTTCCTTGAGCAAAGTCCTCAGTGCCGCCTCAGCCAGATCAAGCCAGTGATGGATCAGAGGCTGCGGGGTAATCATCCACACCAGATGGGCACAGGCCAGACAGAAATGAGGTCGGCTGGCCAAGATCTCTGCTGGCAACTGCTCAATCCACTCTCGGAGCTGAACGAGGGCATATCTATCTGCACCCCAGGTAAAGGAGGCCAGTGGAAGATAGGCCTGTTCGATCAGATCAGCCACCCACTGCCACTCTTTGGCTTGAAAGGCATGCAGAATGGCCGCCGTCGTCTGGTTGTGCTGGACATACCAGCGACTGGCACGAGCATGCAACATGGGCACCAGATCAGCGTGGGTTTGCTCCAATTGGAAGGACAAGGCTTGGGCAAACAAGCCATGATAGCGATACCACTGCCGCTGGTGATCCAGAGAGACGAAAAATAAATTGGCCCGCTCAAGGTGCTCAAGCATGGCTTGACTGCCCGTCTGCTCCATCACGGCGTCACAGAGGGAGGCACTGAGTCGTTCGAGGATACAGGTGCATAGGAGAAAGCGTTGCACTTCTGGAGGTTGCTGGTGCAGAACCACCTCGGTCAAATAGTCCAGAATATACCGCTGGTCTCCACACGTTTCCTCAAGCAGGGTGGCAGGGTCAGCACGCCCTTGCAGAGAGAGAGCAAGCAATTGCAGGCCAACCATCCATCCCTCTGTCCGAGCCGTCACCTCTTGGATGGTGTCATCTGGGAACTTGGTCCCCATGGCTTGATGGAGAAAAGCCTTGGTTTCCTCTCGTGTACAGCGCAACTGCTCGGTGCGCACTTCCAACACCTGCCTGCGCTCACGCAGCAACGCAAGTGGCAAAGGTGGATCAGCACGGGTCGCCAGGATCAGGTGGAGTTGAGGGGGCAGACGATCGATGAGATACCAGAGGGTAGCATGCACTTGGCGCTCGGTAATCACGTGATAGTCATCTAGGATCAGCACCAAGGGCTGGGCACACTCCTGGACACTCTCGATGAGGGCAGCCAGCACGGACATCAAGGGTGGGGGCACTGGCGATTGCAGCGATTTAAATAGAGGGGTAAAGCGCTCCGGTTGCTGCTGATCCAAGGCCGAGAGGACATAGGTCCAGAAAGAGCAGTGGGTCATTCTCCTCCTCATCCAACGACAGCCAAGCCACCTGAGCTTGAGTCGCTGGCAAGGATTGGGCCCAAGTGGACAAGAGGGTGGTTTTGCCGAAGCCCGCGGGAGCTGAGACCAGCGAGAGAGGATACTTGAGGCTCTCGTCGAGCAAGGCACTCAGATGAGAACGCCTGATCAGCGTCCTGGGGAACGTCGGCACATAGAATTTGGTCGCCAGCAACTGGCTCTGGATAATCAGTATGGGATTCATGATCGTCTCCCTGGCTCCTGCTGCAACTCTCTCTTGTTCTCTCTTCTATAAGCTGATCCATTTGCTAGGAAGATCTACTTCTTGGCTATTCTACCATAGCAAGCAATCTTGTGTGAAGGACTTGATCTCTTGACAGAAAGGCATTCTGGCCACCACATCAGGACTGCTCGTCCAGGAGACCAAGAGTGTGTGCCTGTTTCATCGCTTGCATGCGATTGTCAACATCCAACTTGGTGAAGATGTGCCTGACATGATGTTTGACGGTATCCAAAGCAATAGCCAGTTCACGGGCCATCTGCTGGTTGGATCGGCCCTGTGCCAGCAATTGGAGAACTTGCCGTTCGCGCTCACTGAGAGGATGATGCAGTGATGCCGCCTGAGTGCGCTCTCTGGCAGACTTGGGTGGAGGTTGCACGACTTGGCACGGCTTGGGGGAAACAGCAAGCAGGGTATCCAGATCGGCAGTTGGGCCAGTTTGCCGTTGCTGTTCTCGCAGTTTGCTCAGGAGGCCGACCATGGCAACACCTTCGTCCACAAAGGACTGGATGTAACCCTCTGGCTCGCCCAGACGAACTGCCTCCGAGAGAGCGGCCAGGGCTTGAGGCTCCTCATTGAGCTTCTGGTGAGCCAGGGCTTGCAAGAGACAGACTTCTATGACGAGTCCCCAGCGCTGACCAGCTGTTGCCCTCTGGAGCACTGGCACTAAACGCTGCTGAGCTACCGTTGGCTGATTTTTTGCTAAGAGGATGCGGGCCAGAGCCACCTCTTGGCGTTCGTGGGCAAAAGGAGTGAGAGGAGGTGGCACAACGTCTAATTGTTCAGCCCAACGGCTGGCCCGCTTCAGTTCGCCGCAGGCCAGCCAGAGCCGGACCTGATCGACGGTGGTGAAGCTGGAATGAAAATATTGATAGACCTGCTGATTCATCGATTGAGCAATCTGTTCAGCCTGCTGGAGGAAAGCGCATACATCATCCAAATCTCCACAGGAGAGGCAGACCCGTATCAGCACGGCATACCCCCAGATCAAAAAAGGGAGCGATGCCAGCGCAACGGACTGTTCACACAGGGCGATGGCCTCGGTAGCCAGAGCGCGTGCAAAAGCCAATTCATTGCGCTCGCGCAAAATCTCGGCCTGTAAGATCATGATCCATCCCACTTCAGGCAAGCGAGGACCACTCGACGGTGTTTGCAATAGGAGAGCCTGCTGAAATCAGCTGCTCCACCTCATGCAAGCGCCCTGCCCCGATCAGGCAAATGGCAATTGAGGTTATCATGCAAAGTGCCACTGCTGGCTGTCTGGCCTCCTGAGTCAAGAGAATGGCTTGATACCCACATGCGATTGCTGCCGCGGCATCATTGACAGAGGAACTATAAGAGGTGATGGTCTTTGCTATAACGACAATGGCACGAAAAGCGGCATTTTCTGGCGAGAGCAAGGCCAGAGCCTGTTCAGCAAGTGCAAGAGTTGTTGGTCCATCCTCGGTAAAGCTGTGCAGCAGAGTGCGAAAGGTCAGAACTTGGCCGAGCTGATCCCTCTGCTCTTGCTCTCCCTGTGAAGATTGCACCGATTTCTGCTCCTTGAGTGTCGTTTCCAGAGCCATTTCAGCTAGATCAAGCCAGTGATGGATAAGAGGCGATGGGGCAGTCACCAGTAACAGATTGGCACAGGCCAGACAGAAATGAGGTCGGCTTGCCAGGATCTCTGCTGGCAACTGCTCAATCCACTGCTGGAATTGAACGAGACCATATCTATTGGCTCCCCAGGTAAAGGAGACCAGTGAGTGATAGGCCCCTTCAATCAAATCAGCTACCCAGTGCCACTCTTTGGCCTCAAAGGCATGCAGAATGGCCAAAGTCGTCTGCTGATGCTGGGCATACCAGCGGCTAGCTCAATGGTGCAAAAGAGAAACGAGATCGGCGTATCTCTGCTGCAAATGGTGAGAGAGGGTTTCGGCAAAGAGGGCATGATAGCGATACCACTGCCGCTTGCGATCCAGAGAGACGATAAACAAATTGGCTTGCTCAAGGTGCTCAAGCATGAGTTGACTATTCTTCTGCTCCATGACAGCATCACAGAGGGACGCGCTGAGTCGTTCCAGGATGGAAGTGCATAGGAGAAACATTTGGACCTCTCTTGGTTGCTTTTGCAGAACCACCTCGGTCAAGTAGTCCAGGATGTAGCGTTGCTCTCCGCTGACCTGTTGGAGCAAGAAGAGAGGATCAGGTTGCTCGGGCAGGGAAAGCGAGAGCATTTGCAGGCCCACCAGCCAACCCTCGGTGCGTATGGCCACCTCTTGCAGGATCTGATCTGGCAATTGGATGCCCATGACGTGCTGGAAGAAGGCCCTGGTCTCCTCCACGGTACAACGCAACTGCTCCGTGCGGATCTCCCAAGTCTGATCATATGCCCGAAACAATGGCAGCAGTAGGGGAGGATCGGCACGTGTGGCCAGGATCAGATGCAATTGATCAGGCAGGTATGTTACCAGAGAGGTCAGGGTGGTGTGAACCTGTGCCTCGGTGATTAGGTGATAGTCGTCCAGGATCAAGACGAAGTGCTGGGTCGACTTGGAGAGCAGGCTAATCAGTTGGTTAATCAGATGCTGGAGAGGTGGTGGAGCAGGTGATTGCAGTTGAGAGAGCAAAGCTTCAAAGTATTGGGGGGCTTGCCGATGCAAGGCGGAGAGGAGATAGGTCCAGAAGAGGTGAGGATTATTGTCATCCTCATCGAGGGAGAGCCAAGCCACCAGAGCTTGGCTTGCTGGCAGAGATTGGGCCCAGGTAGACAGCAAGGTGGTCTTGCCGAAGCCAGCAGGAGCCGAGACCAGCGTGAAAGGGTGTTCCAGGGCCTTGTCGAGCAAAACATGCAGCCGAGGACGTGGGATGGTCGTCCCCAGGGATGTGGGCAGAGAGAGCTTGGTAGCCAGAAGCTGCTGTTTGGGGGCCAGATGCTGGTTTTGGAGCAGAGTAGATGGGCTCATGGGGGCCTCCTTGATCGGCTCTGCTTGGGGAGACGTTTGGGCTGTTTGCTCTCTTTGGCAAAGGCAGCAAGCAACGTATCGAGATAGGGAGTGGGCCCAAGATGGCGTTGCTCTTGCCGCAGTCTGCGAAGCAGATCCACCATGGGAGGGCCTTCGTCCACAAAGGTGCGGAGGTAACCCTCTGGCTCGCCCAGACAAATCGCCTTCGAGAGGGCCGCAAGGGCTTGAGGCTCCTCATGGAGCTTCTGATATGCCAGGGCTTGCAAGAGATGGATTTCGATCACATGTTCCCAACGTTGACCAGCAGTTGCTCTCTGGAGTGCTGGCTCTAGTCGTTGCAGAGCTGCCGTTGGCTGGTCTTGGGCGAGGAGAATGCGGGCCCGAGCCACCTCTTGGCGTTCGCGTGCAAAGGGAGTAATATGCCGTTCTCTCACATCCAATGCCTCGGCCCAGTGCGTGGCACGGTCCAGTTCGCCACAGGCCAGCCAGAGACGAACTTGATCGACTATGGTGAAATAGGAATATACATCCTGATAGATCAGCTGGTTCATCAATGTGCCAATCCGCTCAACCTGCTGGAGAAAAGTGCATGCGGCGTCAAGATCTCCACGTGAGAGGCAGACATGTATGAGTACTGCATATCCCCAGTGCAAAAAAAAGAGTGATGGAAGTGCAACAGACTGTTCACAGAGAGAGAGAGCCTCTGTGGCCAGAGCGTATGCGCGAGCCAGTTCGTTACGCTCGCGCAAAATCTCAGCCCTGCAAGAGGTAACCCATCCTATCTCTGGCAAATGATGGGCGCCAGTTGGTATCTCCTGTAGAAGAGCTTGCTGGATGAGCCGCTCGGCTTCATGCAAGCGCCCTGCCCCTATCAGAAAAATGGAATTCAGGCTCATCATGCAAAGAGCTACAACAGGCTGCTTGGCTTGCTGTGCTAGCAGTATGGCCTGATACCCATTTTTGATTGCTGTCACTGCATCATTGAGAGAAGAAATATAATAAGCTCTTGAATTTCCTATGGCGACAATGATGCAGAAAAGCGGCATCCTCAGGAGACAGGTGTGCCAGAGCTTGCTCACCAAGTGCAAGACTCCCTTGTCCATCCTCCTGAAAGCTTTGCAGAAAGGCGCGAAGGGTCAACACCTTCCCGAACTGATCCCTCTGTTGTTCTTGTGCAGAGAGACTTTCCTGTGAGACCTCCTGCATCTGTTCTTTGAACGAAGCCCTCAGCGCCGCTTCAGCCAAATCAAGCCAGTGATGGATCAGAGGCTGCGGGGTAATTATCCACAACAGATGGGCACAGGCCAGACAGAAATGAGGTCGGCTGGCCAGGATCTCTGCTGGCAACTGTTCAATCCACTGGCGGAGCTGAACGAGGGCATGCCTATTGGCTCCCCATTTGAATGAGACCAGTGGAGGATAGGCCCTCTCGATCAAATCCACCGCCCAGTGCCACTCACGGGCAGCAAAGGCATGCAGGATGGCTGAGGTCGTCTGGTGATGCTGGGCATACCAGCGGCTAGCACGAGCATGCAAAATGGGCACCAGATCTCTATGGATCTGCTCCAGTTGGGAGTGCAAGGCCTCAGCAAAGAGGGCATGATAGCGATACCACTGCCGCATGTCATCCAGAGAGACGACAAATAAATTGGCCCGCTCAAGGTACTCAAGCATGGCTTGACTCTTCGTCTGCTCCATCACGGCATCACAGAGGGATGCACACAGCTGTTCGAGAATGCTGGTGCACAGCAGAAAGCGTTGCACCTCTTGGGATTGCTGGTGCACAACTACCTCGGTCAAATAGTCCAGGATGTAGCGGTGCTCCCCACTGACCTGCTGCAGCAGTGTCAGAGGCTCGACCTGCTTGGGCAGGGAAAGAGCCAGCAAGCGCAAGCCCACCAGCCAGCCCTCCGTGCGAGCCGTCACCTCTTGGACGGTCTCGTCAGGCAACTGGGTCCCCATGACCTCATGGAGAAAAGCCTTGGTTTCCTCGGTGGTACAACGCAACTGCTCGGTGCGCACCTCCAACACCTGTCTGCGCTCACGCAGCAACGCGAGTGGCAAAGGTGGATCAGCACGGGTCGCCAGGATCAGGTGGAGTTGAGGGGGCAGACGATCGATGAGATACCAGAGGGTAGCATGCACTTGGCGCTCGGTAATCACGTGATAGTCATCTAGGATCAGCACCAAGGGCTGGGCACACATCTGGGCACTCTCGATGAGGGCTGCCAGCACGGACATCAAGGGTGGGGGCACTGGCGATTGCAGAGACATCAATAGAGGGGTAAAACGCTCCGGTTGCTGCTGATCCAAGGCTGAGAGGACATAGGTCCAGAAAAGCTGGGGGTCATTCTCATGCTCATCCAACGACAGCCAAGCCACCTGAGCTTGAGTCGCTGGCAAGGATTGGGCCCAGATGGACAAGAGGGTGGTCTTGCCGAAGCCCGCGGGAGCCGAGGCCAGTGTGAGAGGATACTTGAGACTCTCGTTCGAGCAAGGCACTCAGACGAGAACGCCTGATCAGCGTCCTGGGGGACGTCGGCACATAGAATTTGGTCGCCAGCAACTGGCTCTGGATAATCGGTATGGGATTCATGATCGTCTCCCTGGCTCCTGCTGCAACTCTCTCTTGTTCTCTCTTCTATAAGCTGATCCATTTGCTAGGAAGATCTACTTCTTGGCTATTCTACCATAGCAAGCAATCTTGTGTGAAGGACTTGATCTCTTGACAGAAAGGCTTTCTGGCCACCACATCAGGACTGCTCGTCCAGGAGACCAAGAGTGTGTGCCTGTTTCATCGCTTGCATGCGATTGTCAACATCCAACTTGGTGAAGATGTGCCTGACATGATGTTTGACGGTATCCAGAGCAATAGCCAGTTCACGGGCCATCTGCTGGTTGGATCGGCCCTGTGCCAGCAATTGGAGGACTTGCCGTTCGCGCTCACTGAGAGGATGATGCAGTGATGCCGCCTGAGTGCGCTCTCTGGCAGACTTGGGTGGAGGTTGCACGACTTGGCACGGCTTGGGGGAAGCTGCAAGCAGGGTATCCAGATAGGCAGTTGGGCCAGTTTGCCGTTGCTGTTCTCGCAGTTTGCTCAGGAGGCCGACCATGGCAACACCTTCGTCCACAAAGGACTGGATGTAACCCTCTGGCTCGCCCAGACGAACTGCCTCCGAGAGAGCGGCCAGGGCTTGAGGCTCCTCATTGAGCTTCTGGTGAGCCAGGGCTTGCAAGAGACAGACTTCTATGACGTGTCCCCAGCGCTGACCAGCTGTTGCCCTCTGGAGCACTGGCACTAAACGCTGCTGAGCTACCGTTAACTGATTTTTTGCTAAGAGGATGCGGGCCAGAGCCACCTCTTGGCGTTCACGGGCAAAGGACGTGAGAGGAGGTGGCAGAACGTCCAATTGTTGAGCCCAGCGGATGGCCCGATCCAAATCCCCACAAGCCAGCCACAGCCGAACCTGATCGACGGTGGTAAAGCAGGCCTGTTGATGCTGATGGACCAACTGGTTCAGCGATTGGCCAATTTGCTCAGCCTGCAGGAGAAACGTGCACGCGCTGTCGACATCTCCAAGGGAGAGACAAACACGTACCAGCACAGCATATACCCAGTATAAATAAGGGGATGAGATAAGCGCAACGGACTGCTCACACAGAGCAATGGCCTCAGTAGCCAGAGCGTGTGCATAAGCCAAATCACTCCGCTCGCGCACAATCTCGGCCTGCATGATCATGATCCATCCCACTTCAGGCAAGCGAGGACCGCCGGATGATCTCTCGTACAGGAGAGCTTGCTGGATCAGTCGCTCGGCCTCATGCAAGCGCCCTGCCCCGATCAGATAAATAACAGTTGAGACCACCATGGCAAGAACCACTGCAGGCTGTTTTGCCTCCTGAGTAAGCAGAATAGCTTGGTACCCATATGCGGTCGTTGCCGCAACATCATTGGCAGAGGAACTATAAGAGGCGATGGCCTTTGCCATAGTAGCAATGGCACGAAAAGCAGCATTCTCTGGAGAGAGCAAGGTCAGAGCCTGTTCACTCAGGGCAAAAGTGGTTGGTCCATCCTCGGTAAAGCACTGCAGGTTGGTGCGAAGGGTCAGAATCTGGCCGAGCAGATCCCTCTGTTCTTGTGAGGAGAGACCACCCTGTGCAGACATGGGTTCTTTGAGCGAAGCCCTCAGTGCCGTTTCAGCCAGATCAAGCCACCTGCAGAGGGGTGCATGTGGCGCAATCGTCCATAATAGATGAACACAGGCCAAACAGAAATGAGGTCGGCATGCTAGGATCTCTGCTGGCAACTGTTCAATCCACTGTCGGAATTGAACGAGGGCATAGCTGTTGGCTCCCCAGGTAAAGGAGGCCAGTAGAAGATAGGCCTGTTCAATCAGATCCGCCGCCCACTGCCACTCTTTGGCCTTGAAGGCATGCAAAATGGCCAAGGTTGTCTGATGATGCTGGGCATACCAGCGGCTAGCTCGATGGTGCAAAAGAGAAACGAGATCGACGTATCTCTGCTGCAAATGGTGAGAGAGGGTTTCGGCAAAGAGGGCATGATAGCGATACCACTGCCGTTTGCTATCCAGAGAGACGACAAACAAATTGGCTCGCTCAAGGTGCTCAAGCATGAGTTGACTGTTCTTCTGCTCCATGACAGCGTCACAGAGGGACGCGCTGAGTCGTTCCAGGATGGAAGTGCATAGGAGAAACATTTGGACCTCTCTTGGTTGCTTTTGCAGAACCACCTCGGTCAAGTAGTCCAGGATGTAGCGTTGCTCTCCGCTGACCTGTTGCAGCAAGAAGAGAGGGTCGGGTTGTTCGGGCAGGGAAAGACCTAGTAATTGCAGGCCCACCAGCCAACCCTCGGTGCGTATGGCCACCTCTTGCAGGATCTGATCTGGCAATTGGATGCCCATGACGTGCTGGAAGAAGGCTCTGGTCTCCTCCACGGTACAGCGCAACTGCTCCGTGCGGATCTCCCAAGTCTGATCGTGCGCCCGCAACAATGGCAGCGGTAGGGGAGGATCGGCACGTGTGGCCAGGATCAGATGCAATTGAGCAGGCAGGTATGTTACCAGAGAGGTCAGGGTGGTGTAAATCTGTGCCTCGGTGATCAGGTGATAGTCGTCCAGGATCAAGACGAAGTGCTGGGTCGACTTGGAGAGCAGGTTAATCAGTTGGTTAATCAGATGCTGGAGAGGTGGTGGAGCAGGTGATTGCAGTTGAGAGAGCAACGCTTCAAAGTATTGGGGAACTTGCCGATGCAAGGCGGAGAGGAGATAGGTCCAGAAGAGGTGAGGATTATTGTCATCCTCGTCGAGGGAGAGCCAAGCCACCAGAGCTTGGCTTGCTGGCAGAGATTGGGCCCAGGTAGACAGCAAGCTGGTCTTGCCGAAGCCAGCAGGAGCCGAGACCAGCGTGAAAGGGTATTCCAGTGCCTTGTCGAGCAAAACATGCAGACGCGGACGTGGGATGACTGTCCCCAAGGCTGCGGGCAGAAAGAACTTGGTAGCCAGAAGCGGCTGTTTGGGGGCCAGATGCTGGTTTTGGAGCAGAGTAGATGGGCTCATGGGGGCCTCCTTGATCGGCTCTGCTTGGGGAGACGTTTGGGCCGTTTGCTCTCTTTGGCAAAGGCTGCAAGCAACGTATCGAGATAGGCAGTGGGCCCAAGATGGCGTTGCTCTTGCCGCAGTCTGCGAAGCAGATCCGCCATGGGAGCGCCTTCGTCCACAAAGCTGCGGATGTAGCCCTCTGGCTCGCCAAGGCGAATCGCCTCCGAGAGGGCCGCAAGGGCTTGAGGCTCCTCATAGAGCTTCTGATATGCCAGGGCTTGCAAGAGATGGATTTCGATCACATGTTCCCAACGTTGACCAGCAGTTGCTCTCTGGAGTACTGGCTCTAGTCGTTGCAGAGCTGCCGTTGGCTGGTCTTGGGCGAGGAGAATGCGGGCCCGAGCCACCTCTTGGCGTTCGCGTGCAAAGGGAGTAATATGCCGTTCTCTCACATCCAATGCCTCGGCCCAGTGCGTGGCACGGTCCAGTTCGCCACAGGCCAGCCAGAGACGAACTTGATCGACTATGGTGAAATGGGAATATACATCCTGATAGATCAGTTGGTTCATCAATGTGCCAATCTGCTCAAGCTGCTGGAGAAAAGTGCATGCGGCGTCAAGATCTCTACGTGAGAGGCAGACATGTATGAGTACTGCATATCCCCAGTGCAAAAAAAAGAGTGATGGAAGTGCAACAGACTGTTCACAGAGAGAGAGAGCCTCTGTGGCCAGAGCGTATGCGCGAGCCAGTTCGTTACGCTCGCGCAAAATCTCAGCCCTGCAAGAGGTAACCCATCCTATCTCTGGCAAATGATGGGCGCCAGTTGGTATCTCCTGTAGAAGAGCTTGCTGGATGAGCCGCTCGGCTTCATGCAAGCGCCCTGCCCCTATCAGAAAAATGGAATTCAGGCTCATCATGCAAAGAGCTACAACAGGCTGCTTGGCTTGCTGTGCTAGCAGTATGGCCTGATACCCATTTTTGATTGCTGTCACTGCATCATTGATAGAAGAAATATAATAAGCTCTTGAATTTCCTATGGCGACAATGATGCAGAAAGCGGCATCCTCAGGAGACAGGTGTGTCAGAGCTTGCTCACCAAGTGCAAGACTCCCTTGTCCATCCTCCTGAAAGCTTTGCAGAAAGGCGCGAAGGGTCAACACCTTCCCGAACTGATCCCTCTGTTCTTGTTGTTCTTGTGCAGAGAGACTTTCCTGTGAGACCTCCCGCATCTGTTCTTTGAACGAAGCCCTCAGCGCCGTTTCAGCCAGATCAAGCCACCTGTAGAGGAGAGCATGTGGCGTAATCGGCCATAACAGATGAACACAGGCCAGACAGAAATGAGGTCGGCTGGTCAGGATCTCTGCTGGCAACTGTTCAATCCACTCTCGGAGCTGAACGAGGGCATGCCTATTGGCTCCCCATTTGAATGAGACCAGTGGAGGATAGGCCCTCTCGATCAGATCCACCGCCCAGTGCCACTCACGGGCAGCAAAGGCATGCAGGATGGCTGAGATTGTCTGGTGATGCTCGGCATACCAGCGGCTAGCATGATAATGCAAGATGGGCACCAGATCGGCGTGTCTCTGCTGCAACTGGTGAAAGAGGGTTTCAGCAAAGAGGGCATGATAGCGATACCACTGCCGCTTGTCATCCAGAGAGACGACAAATAAATTGGCCCGCTCAAGGTACTCAAGCATGGCTTGACTCTTCGTCTGCTCCATCACGGCATCACAGAGGGAGGCACACAGCTGTTCGAGAATGCTGGTGCACAGCAGAAAGCGTTGCACCTCTTGGGATTGCTGTTGCACAACTACCTCGGTCAAATAGTCCAGGATGTAGCGGTGCTCCCCACTGACCTGCTGCAGCAGTGTCAGAGGCTCGACCTGCTTGGGCAGGGAAAGAGCCAGCAAGCGCAAGCCCACCAGCCAGCCCTCCGTGCGAGCCGTCACCTCTTGGACGGTCTCGTCAGGCAACTGGGTCCCCATGACCTCATGGAGAAAAGCCTTGGTTTCCTCGGCTGTACAACGCAACTGCGCGGTGCGCACCTCCAACACCTGTCTGCGCTCACGCAGCAACGAGAGTGGCAAAGGTGGATCAACACGGGTCGCCAGGATCAGGTGGAGGTGAGGGGGCAGACGATCGATGAGATACCAGAGGGTTGCATGCACCTGTTGCCCGCTAATCACATGATAATCATCCAGGATCAGCACCAAGGGCTGGGCACACATCTGGGCACTCTCGATGATGGCTGCCAGCACGGACATCAAGGGTGGGGGCACTGGCGATTGCAGAGACATCAATAGAGGGGTAAAACGCTCCGGTTGCTGCTGATCCAAGGCCGAGAGGACATAGGTCCAGAAAAGCTGGGGGTCATTCTCATGCTCATCCAACGACAGCCAAGCCACCTGAGCTTGAGTCGCTGGCAAGGATTGGGCCCAGATGGACAAGAGGGTGGTTTTGCCGAAGCCTGCGGGAGCTGAGACCAGGGTGAGAGGATACTTGAGGCTCTCGTTCGAGCAAGGCACTCAGACGAGGACGCCTGATCAGTGTCCCGGGGGATGTCGGCACATAGAATTTGGTCGCCAGCAACTGGCTCTGGATGATCAGTGTGGACTTCATAATCGTCTCCCTTGCTCCTGCTGCAACTCTCTCTTGTTCTCTCTTCCATAAGCTGATCCATCCTCTGGGAAGATCTGCTTCTTAGCTATTCTACCATAGTAAGCAACCTTGTGTGAAGGACGAGAGCTGAAGGAATCTTCTTTGATCCTAGATCACTGATAGCAGGACCAAACAGTATCCTTTTCATGTGAGGTTATCTTTGGTCATCTTCACCCTGCTCGTTCTTATCTCATGCTCAGATGCCTCATCGAGTCAAACGGGCCAATCTCCTAGGTAAGCTCATTAGCGAACTGTCTTAATAGGAAGGATGAGCAATGCTGCAATCAAAGAGGCCACTGCCAGAAGTAAAAACAAGACAAGATAACTGTGCAAAGCACTCAGTGTGATACCTGCAAGAATGGGAGACAAAATCGTCGGTAGGAAGGTGGTCATATTGATTAGACCAACATCCTTCCCTCGATCTGCCGCGGTTGGTAGCACTTGGCTGGCGAGTGCCATATCGACGGCCAGAAAGACACCCATACCAATCCCTAGGAAAACAGTCGCTATTACCATCATTGACCACGTCGGGAAGAATGCGTAGAGCAACAATCCGACCATCATAATCAAACTTGATACAATCACAAAGACCTTGCGGCGCCCCAGCTTGTCAGAGAGCAGACCAGCAGTCAGAGATGCAACAATGATCGATCCAACATTGATCGCGAGGACTGTTTGCACCCCCTGAGCTGTCGCTCGCCCAGGAAAGAGACGGCTATAATGAAGGACATCCTGCAAGAAGTAGAACATGAAATTGTTCACAGTCGCATAGCCTAAAAACATGAGGCAACGTGCTAGCCAAGTGAGAGCAAAATCCGGATAGGTCATCGGATTGAGCCAATATGCGCTGAAAATTCGTTTGACGTGAAATGGTGGAACATACTCTTTGGAAAAAGGTATATCATGCAATATCAGTAAAAATAAGAACAGCATGATGGCTACTGTCACTGCTAGCGATGTGTAGGCTACTGGTATAGCCTTGAAGACCTCAGTGACCAGTATTTGTCCCAAAAGCCCACCCAGCAGAACCCCCAAGCCATTAGCAAAAGCAGACACGGTTGCTCTCTGATGAACTGGAACCTGATCTGGAAGAATGGCCACAAGCGCCACCTGTACCAAGTTAGGGGCCAACCATAAATAACTCCGTCATCTAGCCTGAGTATGGTATCGTATTAGGTACCATGACCAGAAAACAACTAAGCATAGAAGAAAAATGGCGGGACACCCTGCCAGAACTCAATGAGAAACAGAAACGCTACTACGCCGCCCGTGAGGCCAAGGCCTACGGCTTCGGTGGAGTCGCTGCCTTCTCCCGTGCCACGGGCATGAACCGTGATACGATCAACCAAGGTATCAAGGAGCTGGAATCAGGCAACACGCTCCAAGGCGACCGTATCCGCCGTCCCGGTGGTGGCCGAAAAAAACAGGAACAGCACCAACCAGGCCTGACCGAGACAATCGAAACCGCTGCCAACCCCAAAACGGACCACAAAGTCCTCGTCAAATGGACGAGTCATTCCATTGCTCACATCGCCGCAGAGGTAACCAAACGGGGCTTTACAGTAGGGTTAGAGACCATCCGCCACATCCTTCATGAGCAGGGCTTTGCCCTCAAAGCGAACAAGAAAGACCTGGAGGGTGGCAAGAATCATCCGGACCGAGACGCCCAGTTCAATCATATCAACATGCAAGGTCTCAAGGCCCAACTCCAAGGCTTTCCCATTCTGTCCATAGATGCGAAGAAAACCGAAAAGATAGGGAATATGAAGAATGCAGGAAAGGAATGGACCGCTCCTGGTGAAGACACAAAGGTAGATGTCTATGACTTTGGAAAGACCGATCCTATCAAAAAGGGGCGCATCATGAAGGCCATTCCCTACGGTGTCTATGATATCCTCAAGAAACAAGGGTTCGTGAACGTCGGGATTGACCACAATACTGCCGAATTTGCCGTCGTCTCCCTGGACAACTGGTGGCAGACCAGGGGGAGCAACGATTACCCCGGTGCAACCGACATCCAGCTCTTCTGTGATAGTGGGAGCAGTAATGCATCAAACAATAGGCTCTGGAAGTGGTGTCTCCAACAATTCGCCAACCAGACAGGATTAACCATCCACGTGTGTCACTACCCACCAGGTACCAGCAAGTGGAACGCCATTGAGCATGAGATGTTCTCCTTCATCAACATCAACTGGCGAGCGAAGCCACTCATAGCCTATGAGGTTGTCCTGGAGTACATCAGGCATACCATGACCAAGGGAGGGCTCAAGATCGAGGCCGTACTCGATACCCATGACTATGCCACCAAGCAAAAGGTTCCTGACGAGCAGTGGCAGAGTATCAATATCCAGGGAGATGCGTTTCATCCAGAGTGGAACTATACTGTCAGACCACAGGTGTAGATGACGGAGTTATTTGTGGGTGATCCCTTAGTCCCAATCTGCACCAAGATCCATTCGAGAGTGATAGCAAGCAGTGATGAAGTCGTTGCTAGCAGCAAAAGGGCAACGACAGCGAGCATACCACCAGCGATGAGCCATGGTCGACGCCTGCCCAACCGTGAAGTGGTCCGATCGCTGAGCATCCCTCCCAGAGGATTCGTCAGGACAGCAGCCACAGCTCCTATCCCCAGGATCAGGGAAAAGATACCCGTTTGATTGCTCTGTGTCAGAGAAGCAATCTGCATTGGCAGCAGAACTGTAGCTACCGTCATGTTTCCCACACCCATCACCATATTGCCTACACCATACAATATCAAGAAGAGCAGACTTTTGGGATGTGTCGGTTCTTGAAGAGCTTTTGGAATTTCTTTCTGCTCCCAATGTTGGTTTGCTTCAAAAACATGCATTGTATCATCCATAATGAAAAATCTCCTTGCTTAAAGGACTTGGTCTGTTAGGCGACCCCTCGCCCAGGAGACTAAGATCATGTGCCTGTTTCACCGCTTGCATGCGATTGTCGATACCCAACTTGGCGAAGATATGGCTAACATGACTTTTGACCGTATCCAAAGCAATGGCCAAGGTGCTTAAGGGCATGAGCAAAGCATGCAGCCAAGGACGTGGGATGAGCACCCCCAGGGCAGTGGGCAGAAAGAGCTTGGTAGCCAGAAGCGGGCCCTGGAGAAATGTGGATGGGTTCATGGGAGCCTCCTTGGTCGGCTCTGCTTGGGAAGACGTTTGGGCCGTTTGCTCTCTTTGGCAAAGGCGGCAAGCAGCGTATCAAGATAGGGAGTTGGTCGGTCTTTGCGTTGCTCTTCCCGCAGTTTGCTCAGCAGATCCGCCATGGGAGCCCCTTCATCGATGAAGCTGCGGATGTAGCCCTCTGGCTCGCCCAGACGCACCGCTTCCGAGAGGGCAGCCATGGCTTGAGGCTGCTCATGGAGCCTCTGGTGGTGAGCCAGGGCTTGCAAGAGACGGATTTCTATGACATGGCCCCAGCGTTGACCTGCAGTTGCTCTTTGGAGCACAGGCACTAGTCGTTGCAGAGCAACCGCTGGCTGATTTTTTGCTAAGAGGATGCGGGCCCGAGCCACCTCTAGTCGTTCGCGGGCAAAGGGAGTGAGATGCTGTTCTCTCACATCCAACGCCTCGGCCCAGCGCGTGGCACGGTCCAGTTCGCCACAGGCCAGCCAGACCCGAACCTGATCGACTATGGTGAAATAGGAATACGCATCCAGATAGACCAGTGGGTTCATCAACGTGCCAAGCTGCTGGACTTGTTGGAGAAATGTGCATGCCGCATCCACATCTGCACGTGAGAGGCAAATACGTATCTGTATAGCGTACCCCTGACATAAATGGGGGAACGATGCCAGTGCAATGGACTGTTCACACAGGGAGATGGCCTCCGTGACCAGAGCCTGTGCAGCAGCCAGTTGATTGCGCTCGTGCAAGATCTCAGCTTGGATGAGAGCGATCCATCCCACCTCTGGCAAATGAGGGTTGCCAGATGGTATCTCTTGGAGGAGAGCTTGCTGGATGAGCCGCTCGGCTTCATGCAAGCGCCCTGCCCAGATCAGACAAATGAAGTTTAAGCTCATCATGCAAAGAGCTACAGCAGGCTGTCTGGCCTGCTGAGCAAGCCGAGCACCCTGATCCCCAAATTTGATTGCTGCCCCAACATCATTAATAGAAGAAGTATAGCAAGCCCTCGAATTTACAAAGGCGACAATGGCACGAAAAGCGGCATTTTCTGGGGAGAGCAAGGCCAAAGCTTGCTCATCAAGCGTAAGACTCACTTGTCCATCTTCTTGAAAACTGTGCAGAAATGCACGAAGGACCAGCACCCTCCCAAGCAGATCCGTTCGCTCTTGCTGTTCTTGTAGCGAGGAACTTCCTTGTGAGACCTCCGTTGGCATCTGCTCCTTGAACGAAGCCTTCAGCGCTGTTTCAGCCAGATCAAGCCACGTGGATAGGAGACCATGTGGCGTAATTGCGTGTAACAGATGGACGCAGGCCACACAGAAATGAGGTCGGCCTGCCAGGATCTCTGCTGGCAACTGCTCGATCCATCTCCGAATTTGAACAAGGGTATATCTATTGGCTCCCAAGGTACAGTAGATCAGTGGAGGATAATCCTGTTCGATCAGATCTGCCGCCCAGTGCCACTCCTTAGCATTGAAGGCATGCAGAATGGCCTGAGTCGCCTGCTGATGCTGAGCATACCAGTGGCTAGCGCGATGGTGCAAAAGAGGAACGAGATTGGCGTGTCTCTGCTGCAAATGGTGCGAGAGGGTTTCAGCAAACAAGGCATGATAGCGATACCACTGCCGCTTGTGATCAAGAGGGACGACAAATAAATTGGCCCGCTCAAGGTATTCAAGCATGGCTTGACTCTTCGTCTGCTCCATCACGGCATCACAGAGGGATGCACACAGCTGTTCGAGAATGCTGGTGCACAGCAGAAAGCGTTGCACCTCTTGGGATTGCTGTTGCACAACTACCTCGGTCAAATAGTCCAGGATATAGCGGTGCTCCCCACTGACCTGCTGCAGCAGTGTCAGAGGCTCGACCTGCTTGGGCAGGGAAAGAGCCAGCAAGCGCAAGCCCACCAGCCAGCCCTCCGTGCGAGCCGTCACCTCTTGGACGGTCTCGTCAGGCAACTGGGTCCCCATGACCTCATGGAGAAAAGCCTTGGTTTCCTCGGCTGTACAACGCAACTGCTCGGTGCGCACTTCCAATACCTGCCTGCGCTCACGCAGCAACGAGAGTGGCAAAGGTGGATCAACACGCGTAGCCAGGATGAGGTGGAGTTGAGGTGGCAGACGATCGATGAGATACCAGAGGGTGGCATGCACCTGTTGCTCGGTAATCACGTGATAGTCATCCAGGATCAGCACCAAGGGCTGGGCACACTCCTGGACACTCTCGATGAGTGCTGCCAGCACGGACATCAAGAGTGGGGGCACTGACGATTGCAGCGACTTAAACAGAGGAGTAAAACGCTCTGGTTGCTGCTGATCCAAGGCCGAGAGGATATAAGTCCAGAAAAGCTGGGGGTCATTCTCCTCCTCATCTAGAGACAGCCAAGCCACCTGAGCTTGGGTTGCTGGCAAGGATTGAGTCCAGGTGGACAAGAGCGTGGTTTTGCCGAAGCCTGTGGGAGCCGAGACCAGGGTGAGAGGATACTTGAGGCACTCATCGAGCAAGGCACTCAGACGAGGACGCCTGATTAACGTCCCGGGGGATATCGGCACATAGAATTTGGTTGCCAGCAACTGGCTCTGAATGATCAGTGTAGGCTTCATGATCGTCTCCCTGGCTTCTGCTGCAATTCTCTCTTGTTCTCTCTTCCATAAACTGATCCATTCGCTGCGATGATCTACTTCTTGGCTATTCTACCATAGCAAGCAACCTTGTGTGAAGAACGGGGTCTGGTGGAGGGCAGGTCACTCCATCAGGACTGCTCGTCGAGGAGACCAAGGCCGTGCGCTTGTTTCACCGCTTGCACGCGGTTCGTGACGCCCAATTTGGAAAAGATGTGGCTGACATGACGTTTGACCGTATCGAGCGCAATGACCAATTCTTGGGCAATCTGTTGGTTGGAACTGCCCAGTGCCAGCAACTGGAGCACCTGCCGTTCACGCTCACTCAACGGCTCGAACAAAGGCTGGACTTGGGTCGGTTTGGCCATGCTCTTGGCTTGGCTCGCAGGCGTCTGGCTCGGCTTTGGGAAAGCCGCCAGGACCTGATCGAGATAGGGAGTGGGGCCAACCTTGCATTGCTTTTCTCGCAACTTGCAGAGCAGGACCGCCATAGCTTCTCCTTCCTCCACGAAGCTGCGGCGGTAGCCCTCTGGCTCGCCCAGACGCACCGCCTCCGAGAGGGCAGCCAGGGCTTGGGATACCTCATCAAGCTTTTGATGAGCTAGGGCTTGCAAGAGGCAGATTTCGATCACATGTCCCCAGCGTTGACCAGCAGTCGCTCTCTGAAGAGCTGGCTCTAGGTGCTGCAAGGCCGCCGTTGGCTGATCTTGGGCCAGCAGGATGCGGGCCCGGGCCACCTCTAGTCGTTCGCCGGCAAAGGAGGTAAGATGCGGCGCTCCCGCATCCTGTTCTTCAACCCAGAGGATAGCCCGATCTAGTTCGCCACGAGCCAGCCAGAGCCGGACCTGATCAATGGTGGTAAAGAGGGAATGGTTAAACTGATAGACATGCCCATTGAGATAACCGCTGAGCTGTTCAGTTTGCTGGAGGGCCGAGCACGCTGCATCCAGTTCTCCACATGAGAGGTACACGCGTATCAGGATGGCATACCCTCGGTGTAAGAAAGAGAGTGAGACAAGCGAAATGGACTGCTCACACAGGGAGATGGCCTCTGTGGCCAGAGAGCGTGCAACAGCCAACTGATTCCGCTCACGCAAGATCTCTGCCTGACAGAACATGACCCATCCCGCCTCTGGCAAGCGAGGGCTGCCAGACGATGCCTGGAGATGGGAAGCTCGTCGGGTCAGTTGTTCTGCTTCCTGTAAGTGGCCTGCCCCGATCAGACAAAGCGCAGTTGCGGCGATCATGCAAAGAGTCACAGCAGCCTGTTCTCCGGTTCCCCGAGAGAGCTGCACGGACTGATACCCACTTTTGATCGCTGCCATAGCATCATTCTCAGAAGAACCATAAGAGGAGATTGACTGTGCTCTGGCGATAATGGCACGAAAAGCCACATTCTCTGGAGAGAGCAAAACCAGAAGCCTGCTCACCAAGCGCAAGAGTTGCTAATCCATCCTCGGTAAAACTGTGCAGAAAGGCGCGAAGGGTCAGAATCTTGCCGAGCAGCTCCCTTTGTTCTTGTGAGGAAAGATCTCCCTGTGAGGCCTGTGCAGACTTCTGCTCCTTGAGTGGCGTCCCCAGCGTCATTTCAGCCAAATCAAGCCACCGAGAGAGAAGAGGATGTGGCGTAATCAGCCATAAGAGATGAACGCAAGCCAAACAGAAATGAGGTCGGCATGTCAGGATCTCTGCTGGCAACTGTTCAATCCACTGTCGGAGCTGAACGAGGGCATATCTATTGGCTCCCCAGACAAAGGAGACCAGTGGAGGATAAGCCCGTTCGATCAGCTCCGCGGCCCACTGCCACTCTTTCGCCTCAAAGGCATGCAGAATGGCAGCCGTCGTCTGCTGATGCTGCGCATACCAACGACTGGCACGAGCATGCAACATGGGAAGCAGATCAGCATGGTTCTGCTCCAGTTGAAAGGACAAGGCTTGGGCAAACAAGGCATGATAGCGATACCACTGCCGCTGGTTATCCAGAGAGACGACAAATAAATTCGCTCGCTCCAGGTGCTCGAGCATCTGTTGACTGTGCGTCTGCTCCATCACGGCATCACAGAGAGAGGCGTTGAGCCGTTCAAGGATAGAAGTGCACAACAAAAAGCGCTGCACCTCTGGAGGTTGCTTTTGCAGAACCACCTCGGTCAAATAGTCCAAGATGTAGCTGTGCTCCCCACTGACCTGTTGAAGCAGCGTCAGAGGATCGACGTGCTCTGGCAGGGAAAGACCAAGTAATTGCAAGCCCACCAGCCAGCCCTCCGTGCGGGCCGTCACCTCTTGGAGCATCTGATCAGGAAGCTGGATGCCCACAACGTGCTGGAAGAAGGCTTCTGGTCTCCTCCGTGGTACAGCGCAACTGCTCGGTGCGGATTTCCCAGACCTGCTGTCGTGCCCGCAGCAACGGGAGCGGCAAAGGTGGATCTGCGCGTGTAGCCAGGACGAGATGCAATTGAGTCAGTCGGTGTTCCACCAGCAAGGCCAGGGCGGTGTGCACCTGCTCTTCGGAGATCAGGTGATAGTCGTCCAAGATCAAGACCAAGTGGCAGGTGAGCGCTGCCAGCAGGTTAATCAGTTGGGTGAGCAAAGACTTGAGAGGTGGGGGCGATGGGGATTGCAGTTGAGCGAGCAAAGAGGCAAAGTGCTGGGGGTCTTGGGTCTGCAAGGCCGAGATGACATAGGTCCAGAACAGGTAGGGGTCATTATCTTCCTTATCCAAAGACAGCCAGCAGACTCTAGTATTGTGGACTAACTGCGACCGGGCCCAGACAGAGAGGAGGGTAGTTTTGCCGAAGCCTGCGGGAGCCGAGACCAGCGTGAAAGGGTATTCCAGGACCTTGTTGAGCAAGGCATGCAACTGAGAACGCGGGATGACTGTCCCCGGGGCGACGGGCAGAAAGAACTTGGTAGCCAGAAGCTGGCTCTGGAGAAGTATGTATGGGTTCATGGAAGCCTCCTTGGTCTGCTCTGCTTGGGGGCACGTTTTGGCCGTTTGCCCTCTTTGGCAAAGGCAGCGAGCAGCGTGTCGAGATAGGGAGTGGGTCCAGTTTGGTGTTGCTCTTGCCAGAGTCTGCGAAGCAGATTCTCCATGGGAGAGCCTTCGTCCACAAAGCTACGGATGTAGCCCTCTGGCTCGCCCAGACGAATCGCCTCCGAGAGAGCAGCCAGTGCTTGAGGCTCATCATCAAGCCTCTGATGAGCCAGGGCTTGCAGAAGACAGATTTCAAGCACGTGTCCCCAGCGCTGACCAGCAGTCGCCCTCTGGAGCGCTGGCTCTAAGCACTGCAGAGCCGCTGTTGGCTGATTTTTTGCTAGGAGGATGCGGGCCCGAGCCACCTCTTGGCGTTCACAGGCAAAGAACGTGAAATGCTGTGGTATGACATCCAATTGTTGGGCCCAGCGGGTAGCCCGATCTAAATCTCCACAAGCCAGCCACAGACGAACCTGATCAACTGTAGTGAACAGGGAACGTGTGTGGATATACCAAGGCTGGTTCATGCTCATGCCAAGGCGTTCAAGCTGCTGGAAGGCCTTTCGTGCCGCCTCTAAATCCCCGCACGAGAGACAGATATGTCCCAGTACTGTATACTCCCAGCTCAACAAATCGAGTGCTAGCAGCGAGTTAGCCTGTTCGTACAAGGAGATGCCCTCAGTCGCCAGAGATTGCGCTGCATCCAGATCATTCCACTCACGCAAGATCTCGGCTTGCAAGACAGCAGGCCAGCCCACATCAGGCAACTTGGATCCAGTAGGCAGCGTCCCAAGTTCGATCGCTTGCTGGGTCAGTTGCTTCACCTCGTGTAAACGTCCTGTTCCTATCATATAGAGGGCAAGGATACCCATCACACTAATCGTATGAGCAGGCTCCCCTACCTCTCGGGAGAGAAAGATAGCCTGATACCCATACTTGACAGCAGCCTGCACATCATTGACAGAAGAAGAATAAGAGGCGATGAGCTGGGTGATGGCAACCAGTGTACGAGAGACAACATTCTCAGCAGAGAGCAGGGCCAAGGCTTGCTCACAGAGCGCGAGTGCGGTGTGTCCCTTCTCCACATAGCACCACAAGAAGGCACGGTTGGTCAAGACCTCTCCGAGCAGATTCTCCAGTTCCTGCTGCCCTTCTGAGGCAAGAGACGGCTGAGAGCCATCGGCAGGTATTTGTTTCTTGAGCATAGCTGTCAGCATCGCTTCAGCCATGTCAAGCCAGTTATGGAGAAGAGTCTGTGGAGTTACAGTCCACAACATTTGGAAACAGCTCAGACAGAGACGAGGTCGACATGCTAAGATCTCTGCTGGTAATTGCTTAATCCACTGCTGAAACTGAACAAGGGCATGGCTGCCGATTCCCCAAGCAAATGAGATCAGCGGGAGATAGGCCTGCTCAATCAGATCCGCCGCCCAGTGCCACTCTTTGGCCTTGAAGGCATGCAGAATGGCCGAAGCCGTCTGGTGATGCTTGGCATACCAGCAGCTCGCCCGACGGTGCAAAAGAGGAACGAGAGCGGTGTGTCTCTGCTGCAACTGGTGAGAGAGGGTTTCAGCAAACAAGGTATGATAGCGATACCACTGCCGCTTGTGATCAAGAGAGACGACAAATAAATTGGCCTGTTCAAGGTGCTTGAGCATTTCTTGACTGCCCGTCTGCTCCATCACGGCGTCACAGAGGGATGCACTAAGTCGTTCGAGGATGCAGGTGCATAGGAGAAAGCATTGCACCTCTGGAGGTTGCTTTTGCAGAACCACCTCGGTCAAATAGTCCAAGATGTACCGTTGCTCCCCACTGATCTCCTGAAGTAGCGTCAGAGGATCGACCTGCTCGGGCAGGGAGAGAGCAAACAAGTGCAAGCCCACCGGCCAGCCCTCCGTGCGAGCCGTCACCTCTTGGATCGTCTGATCAGGAAGCTGGATGCCCACGATATGTTGGAAGAAGGCTTTGGTCTCCTGGAAGCTACAGCGCAACTGCTCCGTGCGAATCTCGAGCAGGTGCCCGCGTGTCCGCAGGAGAGAGAGTGGCAAAGGCGGATCAGTGCGTGTGGCCAGCACGATATGCAAATGAGGGGGGAGGTGTTCAACGAGATAGGAGAGGGTGATATGTACTTGTTGCTCGGTGATCACATGATAATCATCCAAGATCAACACGAGGTGCTCGGGACTCTCCAGTGCCAGATTGATGAGAGAGGTAAGGATGGAATGCAGGGATGGAGCCTGCGGGGATTGCAGAGACTTAAACAGAGGGGTAAAACGCTCTGGTTGCTGCTGATCTAAGGCCGAGAGGACATAGGTCCAGAAGAGCTGCGGATCATTCTCATCCTCATCCAACGACAGCCAAGCCACCTGAGCTTGGGTCGCAGGCAAGGATTTGGCCCAGGTGGAGAGCAAGGTAGTTTTGCCGAAGCCTGCGGGAGCCGAGACCAGTGTAAGAGGAGATTTGAGGCTCTCGTTGAGCAAGGCATGCAGGCGAGGACGCCTGATCAGCGTCCCATAGGACGTCGGCGCATAGAATTTGGTTGCCAGAAGCTGGCTTTGGATGATCATCAAGGGACGCATGATCGTCTCCCTTCCTCTCACGGTCCTTTTTCTCTCTTCTATAAACTGATCCATTCTCTGCAATCATCTGCTTCTTAGCTATTCTACCATAGCAAGCAACCTTGCGGGGTCTGGTGGCGGGCAGGGCACCACATTAGGGCTGCTCGTCAAGGAGACCAAGGTCTCGCGCCTGTTTCACCGCTTGCACGCGGTTCGTGACGCCCAATTTGGAGAGGATGTGACCAACATGACGTTTGACCGTCTCATAGGCAATCACGAGTTGCTGAGCAATCTCGTGGTTGGATCGGCCCCGTGCCAGCAACTGCAGCACTTGCCGTTCGCGCTTACTCAACGGATCAGGCAGATGCTGGGATTTGCTTGACTCTTCTGCTGGTAGGCGTGCCTTGCTCTCCTGCTGAAAAGCTGCGAGCAGGGTATCCAGATAGGGAGTCGGCCCCTGCTTGGCATGGCGCTTGCGAAGTCGATAGAGCAAAGCCTCCATAGCTGCTCCTTCGTCCACAAAGCTGCGGATATACCCCTCCGGCTCTCCCAGACGCACTGCCTCTGCCAGTACACTCAGTGCTTGAGACTCATCATGGAGCATCTGGTATGCTCGGGCTTGCAAGAGGCAGATTTCAATCACGTGGCCCCAGCGCTGGCCGACGGTGGCTCTCTGAAGTGCAGACTCGAGGCGCTGCAGAGCTGCCGTTGGCTGATCTTGGGCCAGGAGGACGCGGGCCCGAGCCACCTCTTGGCGTTCGCGGGCAAAAGGAGTGAGATGCTGTGGCATCACGTCCAATTGCTCGGCCCAGTATGTAGCTCGGTCCAGTTCGCCACAGGCCAGCCAGAGCCGGATTTGATCAATGGTGGTGAACAAGGAACGGATGTGGGTACACCAAGGCTGGTTCATGCTCGTGCCAAGCCGTTCAAGCTGCTGGAAAGCCGAGCGTGCGGCCTCCAAATCTCGGCACGAGAGGAAGATATGTACCAATATCGCATGTCCAATGTATAAAGAAGTCAGCGATAACAGTGAGGTAGCCTGTTCGTACAAGGAGATGCCCTCGATTGCCAAAGATCGCGCTGCATCCAGCTCGTTCCACTCACGCAAGATCTCTGCTTGCAAGATAGCAGAACTACCTACATCAGGCAATTTGGATCCAGCGGACGATGTCCCAAGTTCGATCGCTTGCTGGGTCAATTGCTTCACCTCGTGTAAACGTCCTGCTCCTACCATGTAGAAGGCACAGACACTCATCATATTGCTAATATAAGCAGGCTCCCCTACCACTTGGGAAAGAAGAAGAATCTGATGCCCACACTTGATAGCGGCAGGCATATCATTGGCCAAAGATGCATAATAGGCAATGAGTTGGCTTATGGCAACAAGCACACGAGCAATAGTATTCTCAGCAGAGAGCAAAGCTAAGGCTTGCTCACAGAGCGCAAATGCGGTGTGTCCTTCCTCCGTATAGCACCACAAGAAAGCACGATTGGTCAAGACCTCCCCAAGCAGATTCTTCAGTTCCTGCGGGACTTGTGGGGAGTGAGACAGCTGAGAGCCATCTGCTGATGACTGTCTCTTGAGCAAAGCCCTCAGCGTCGTTTCAGCTCTATCAAGCCAGTCATGGAGAAGAGGCTGTGGAGTTACGCTCCACAACATCTGGAAACAGCTCAGACAGAGACGGGGTCGACATGCCATGATGTCTATTGGCAACTGCTCAATCCACTGCCAGAGCTGAAGAAGCGCATAGCTGTTCGCCCCCCAGGCAAAGGAGATCAGTGGGAGATAGGCCCCTTCGATCAGATCGGCTGCCCAGTGCCACTCTTTCGCCTTGAAGGCATGCAGAATGGCAGCCGTCGTCTGGTGATGCTGGGCATACCAGCGGCTCGCCCGATAATGCAAGATGGGCACCAGATCGGCGTGTCTCTGCTGCAACTGGTGAGAGAGGGTTTCAGCAAAGAGGGCATGATAGCGATACCACTGCCGCCTGCTATCCAGAGAGACGACAAATAAATTGCTCTGCTCAAAGTGCGCGAGCATGGCTTGACTGTCTGTCTGCTCCATGACGGTGTCACATAGGGAAGCGTTGAACCGTTCGAGGATGGAAGTACACAGGAGAAAGCGTTGCACCTCTGGAGGTTGCTTTTGCAGAACCACCTCGGTCAAATAGTCCAGAATGTAGCGGTGCTCCCCACTGACCTGTTGCAGCAGAGTGAGAGGCTCGACCTGCCCGGGCAGGGAAAGAGCAAGCAATTGCAAACCCACCAGCCAGCCCTCCGTACGGGCCGTCACCTCTTGGACGGCCTCGTCAGGCAACTGGGTCCCCATGACCTCATGGAGAAAAGCTTTGGTTTCCTCGGCTGTACAACGCAACTGCTCGGTGCGCACTTCCAACACCTGCCTGCGCTCACGCAGCAACAAGAGTGGCAAAGGTGGATCAACACGCGTAGCCAGGATGAGGTGGACTTGAGGTGGCAGACGATCGATGAGATACCAGAGGGTGGCATGCACCTGTTGCTCGGTAATCACGTGATAGTCATCCAGGATCAGCACCAAGGGCTGGGCACACTCCTGGACACTCTCGATGAGTGCTGCCAGCACGGACATCAAGAGTGGGGGCACTGACGATTGCAGAGACTTAAACAGAGGAGTAAAACGCTCCGGTTGCTGCTGATCCAAGGCCGAGAGGATATAAGTCCAGAAAAGCTGGGGGTCATTCTCCTCCTCATCCAACGACAGCCAAGCCACCTGCGCTTGGGTCGCTGGCAAGAATTGAGTCCAGGTGGACAAGAGCGTGGTTTTGCCGAAGCCTGCGGGAGCCGAAATGAGGGTGAGAGGATACTTGAGGCTTTCGTCGAGCAAGGCCCTCAGACGAGGACGCCTGATCAGTATCCCGGGGGATGTCGGCACATAGAATTTGGTCGCCAGCAACTGGCTCTGGATGATCAATGTGGGCTTCATGATCGTCTCCCTGGCTCCTGCTGCAACTTTCTCTTTTTCTCTCTTCTATAAACAGATCCATTCTCTGGGAAGATCTGCTTCTTGGCTATTCTACCATAACAGGCAACCTTGTGTGAAGTATGGGGTCTAATGGTGGTTCCACCAAGAATCAGGGGCTAAGCCGCTACATCCCATTGGGCGTTAAGACGCTGGTCCCGTAAAGCAATAACAGGAGGCATTGAGACGTTTCCATCGCACGCCACGCTTCTTCATCCTAACCTGATCAGCATGGATCGACCTCGTGCAATCTCTGTTCCGACTGGATGCTTTGCGTGAGAATGTGACCAATGGGACTATTGAGACATATGTTCCTCTCCTTTATACTGTATATGAGATTGGGACTCTTGGGACTCTTGGGACTCTTGGGACATGTGCCCCTCTCCTTTATGCTGCATATGAGATTGTGACTTATAGGACGCTTGGGACGCTTGGGACGCTTGGGACACGTGTCCCTCTCCTTTATGCTGTATATGAGATTGTGACTCATGAGACATACTTTACGGAAGTGACTTAGTCTATAAGATGTATACAAAGGTTATGAAAATGATGATATCTACTCTTATCTAGTATACAACACAGGTTATTGCTGTGTCAAGGGGAGATGACGTTGCCGAAGGTCTTTGGCTGGTAGACGCAAGACATTTTTTAAGCGAATTTTTCTCCAGATCTTCGCCTAGTGTGACCTCTTTTTTCAATCTCTCAGCCCTCGATTGTTGGTGAAACCTTTAGTGGTCTAGTGGAGGGCAGGGCAACTATATCAGGGCTGCTCGTCAAGGAGACCAAGGTCTTGCGCCTGTTTCACCGCTTGCACGCGGTTTGTGACGCCCAATTTGGAAAGGATGTGGCTGACATGACGTTTGACGGTAGCATAGGCAATCACGAGTTGCTGAGCAATCTCGTGGTTGGATCGGCCCTGTGCCAGCAACTGCAGCACTTGCCGTTCGCGCTTACTCAACGGATCAGGCAGATGCTGGGATTTGCTTGACTCTTCTGCTGGTAGGCGTGCCTTGCTCTCCTGCTGAAAAGCTGCGAGCAGGGTATCCAGATAGGGAGTGGGCCCCTGCTTGGCATGGCGCTTGCGAAGTCGATAGAGCAAAGCCTCCATAGCTGCTCCTTCTTCCACAAAGCTGCGGATATACCCCTCCGGCTCTCCCAAATGCACTGCCTCTGCCAGCGCACTCAGTGCTTGAGGCTCATCATGAAGCATCTGGTATGCTCGGGCTTGCAAGAGGCAGATTTCAATCACATGGCCCCAGCGCTGGCCGACGGTGGCTCTCTGGAGTGCTGACTCGAGGCGCTGCAGAGCTGCCGTTGGCTGATCTTGGACCAGGAGGACGCGGGCCCGAGCCACCTCTTGGCGTTCGCGGGCAAAAGGAGTGAGATGCTGTGGCATCACGTCCAATTGCTCGGCCCAGAATGTAGCTCGATCCAGCTCTCCACAGGCCAGCCAGAAGCGGACTTGATCAATGATGGTAAAAAAAGAATGCATGTTGAGACACCGAGGCTGGTTCATGCCTGCGCCAAGCTGTTCAAGCTGCTGGAGAGCCAAGCGTGCCGCCTCCAAATCTCTGCACGAGAGGAAAAGACGTATCAGTGTTGCATATCCAATGTATAAAAAAATGAGCGATGTAAGCGAAACGGCCTGTTCACACAAGGAGATGGCCTCTGTGGCCAGAGCGTGTGCTGCATCCAGTTCGTTCCATTCGCGTAAGATCTCTGCTTGCCAGAGCATTACCCATCCCATCTCTGGCAAGCGAGAATCGTCAGACGGTGTCTCCAGTTGGAGAGCTTGCTGGGTCAGCTGCACTGTTTCATGTAAATGTCCTGCCCCGATCAGATAAATAGCAATTGAGGCTATCATACAAAAAGTCACAACAGGCTGTCTGGCCTCTTGAGTCAAAAGAATGGCCTGATATCCATGTTCAATTGCTGCCACAGAATCATTGAGAGAAGAACTATAATAGACAATTGATTTTCCTATAGCGACAATAGCACGAAAGGCCACATTTTCTGGGGAGAGCAAAGCCAGAGCCCGTTCAGCAAGCGCAAGACTCCCTGGTCCATCCTCGGTATAGCTGTGGAAGTAGGCACGAAGGGTCAACACCTTCCCAAGCAGATCCCTCCGCTCTTGCTCCCCTTGTGCAGAAAGATTTCCTTGTGAGATCTCCGCTGGCATCTGTTCCTTGAACGAGGCCGTCAGTGCCTCCTCAGCCAGATCAAGCCACATGCAGAGGAGATCATGTGGCGTAATCGGCCATAACAGATGGGCACAGGCCAAACAGAGGTGAGGGCGGCCAGCCAGGATCTCCGCTGGCAACTGCTCAACCCACTGCCGAAGCTGAACGAGGGCATGCCTATTGGCTCCCCAGGCAAAGGAAACTAGCGGAGGATAGGCCTGTTCGATCAGATCCGCCGCCCACTGCCACTCTTCCGCCTCAAAGGCATGCAGGATAGCCTGTGTCGTCTGCTGATGCTGCGCATACCACTGACTGGCACGCATGTGCAAGATGGGTACCAGATCCGCATGCCTCTGCTCTAGCTGGTAATGCAATGCTTGGGCAAAGAGGGCATGATAGCGATACCACTGCCGCTTGTCATCCAGAGAGACGACAAATAAATTGGCCCGCTCAAGGTGCTCGAGCATCTGTTGACTACCCGTCTTAAAATGCATTCGCTCCCCCATCATTAAATGTTGTATGGGAACCGAATGCATTTCCATCACGGCATCACAAAGGGAAGTGCTGAGCCGTTCAAGGATGCAAGTGCATAGCAAAAAGCGCTGCACTTCTGGAGGTTGCTTTTGCAGAACCACCTCGGTCAAATAGTCCAGGATATAGCGCTGCTCCCCACTGACCTGCTCGAGCAACGTGAGAGGATCGACCTGCTCTGGCAGGGAAAGACCGAGTAATTGCAAGCCCACCAGCCAGCCCTCCGTGCGAGCCGTCACCTCTTGGACGGTCTCGTCAGGCAACTGGGTCCCCATGACCTCATGGAGAAAAGCTTTGGTTTCCTCGGCTGTACAACGCAACTGCTCGGTGCGCACTTCCAATACCTGCCTGCGCTCACGCAGCAACGAGAGTGGCAAAGGTGGATCAACACGCGTAGCCAGGATGAGGTGGACTTGAGGTGGCAGACGATCGATGAGATACCAGAGGGTGGCATGCACCTGTTGCTCGGTAATCACGTGATAGTCATCCAGGATCAGCACCAAGGGCTGGGCACACTCCTGGACACTCTCGATGAGTGCTGCCAGCACGGACATCAAGAGTGGGGGCACTGACGATTGCAGCGACTTAAACAGAGGAGTAAAACGCTCCGGTTGCTGCTGATCCAAGGCCGAGAGGATATAAGTCCAGAAAAGCTGGGGGTCATTCTCCTCCTCATCCAACGACAGCCAAGCCACCTGCGCTTGGGTCGCTGGCAAGGATTGAGTCCAGGTGGACAAGAGGGTGGTTTTGCCGAAGCCTGCGGGAGCCGAAATGAGGGTGAGAGGATACTTGAGGCTTTCGTCGAGCAAGGCCCTCAGACGAGGACGCCTGATCAGTGTCCCGAGGGATGTCGGCACATAGAATTTGGTCGCCAGCAACTGGCACTGGATGATCAGTGTGGGATTCATGATCGTTTCCCTGGCTTCTGCTGCAACTTTCTCTTTTTCTCTCTTCTATAAGCTGATCCATTCTCTGCGATGATCTACTTCTTGGCTATTCTACCATAGCAAGCAACCTTGTGTGAAGTATGGGGTCTAGTGGCGGGCAGGCCAACGATATCAGGACTGCTCGTCGAGGAGACCAAAGTCGTGCGCCTGTTTCACCGCTTGCACGCGGTTTGTGACGCCCAATTTGGAGAGGATGTGGCTGACATGACGTTTGACCGTATCATAGGCAATCACGAGTTGCTGAGCAATCTCTTGGTTGGATTGGCCCTGTGCCAGCAATTGGAGTACTTGCAATTCGCGCTCACTCAACGGCTCAGGCAGACGCTGGGATTTGCTTGGCTCTTCTACTGGCTGGTGGGCCTTGCTTGACTCTTCTACTGGCTGGTGGGCCTTGCTCTCCTGCTGAAAAGCTGTCAGCAGGGTATCCAGATAGGGAGTCGGCCCCTGCTTGGCACATTTCTTGCGCAGTCGATAGAGCAAAGCCTCCATGCGAGGACCTTCCTCCACAAAGCTGCGGATATAGCTCTCTGGTTCGCCGAGACGCACCGCCTCTGAGAGGGACACCAGGGCTTGAGCCTCTTCATGGAGCCTCTGGTGAGCCAGAGCTTGCAGGAGGCAGATTTCGATCACATGTCCCCAGCGTTGACCTGCAGTAGATCTCTGGAGTGCTAGCTCTAAGCGCTGCAGGGCTGCCGTTGGCTGATCTTGGGCCAGGAGGATGCGGGCCCGAGCTACCTCTAGTCGTTCGCGGGCAAAGGAAGTAAGATGCGGCGCTCTCGCATTCTGTTCTTCAGCCCAGAGGATAGCCCGATCCAGTTCGCCACGAGCCAGCCAGAGCCGGACCTGATCAACGGTGGTAAAGAGGGAATGGTCAAACTGATAGATATGCCCATTGAGATAACCGCTGAGCTGTTCAATTTGCTGTAAGGTTCGAGCACGCTGCATCCAGTTCGTCACATGAGAGGTACACCCGTATCAGTATGGCATACCCTCGGTGTAAGAGAGAGAGTGAGACAAGCGAAATGGACTGCTCACACAGGGAGATGGCCTCTGTGACCAGAGAGCGTGCAACAGCTAACTGATTCCGCTTACGCAAAATCTCTGCCTGACAGAACATGACCCAGCCCGCCTCTGGCAAGCGAGAACTGTCAGATGATGCCTGGAGATGGAAAACTTGTCGGGTCAGATGTTCTGCTTCCTGTAAGTGGCCTGCCCCGATCAGACAAAGCGCAGCTGAGGCGATCATGCAAAGAGTCACAGCAGGCTGTCCTCTGGCTTCCTCAGAGAGCTGCGCGGCCTGATACCCACTCCTGATCGCTGTCATGGCATCATTCATAGAAGAACTATAATAGGCGAGTAACTGTGCACTGGCGATAATGGCACGAAAAGGGATATTCTCTGGAGAGAGCAAAACCAGAGCCTGCTCACCAAGCGCAAGAGTTGTTGGCCCATCATCGATAAAGCTGTACAGGAAGGCGCGAAGGGCCAGAACCTTGCCAAGCAGATCCCTCTGCTCTTGTGAGGAAAGATCTCCCTGTGAAGACTGACCCATTCCTGCACTAATTCTTGCTCCTTGAGTGTCGTCTCCAGAGCCATTTGAGCCAGATCAAGCCAGATGAAGAGGACAGCATGGGAGGTAATCGTCCATAACAGATGGGCACAGGCCAGACAAAAATGAGGTCGGCTGGCCAGAATCTCTGTTGGCAACTGCTCAATCCACTGCCGGAATTGAAGGAGTGTATGTCTTTCTGGCTCCCCAGGTAAATGTGAGCAACGGGGGATAGGCCCCTTCGAGCAGATCCGCCGCCCAGTGCCACTCTTTGGCCTCAAAGGCATGCAGGATGGCCTGTGTCGTCTGCTGATGCTGCGCATACCACTGACTGGCACGCATGTGCAAAACAGGTACCAGATCCGCATGCCTCCGCTCTAGCTGGTAACGCAATGCTTGGGCAAACAAGCCATGATAGCGATACCACTGCCGTCTGCTATCCAGAGAGACGACAAATAAATTGGCCCGCTCAAGATGACCGAGCATGGCTTGACTGCCCGTCTGCTCCATTACGGCGTCACAGAGAGAAGCGTTGAGCCGTTCAAGGATAGAAGTGCACAACAAAAAGCGTTGCACCTCTACTGGTTGCTTTTGCAGAACCACCTCGGTCAAGTAATCCAGGATGTAGCGATGCTCCCCACTGACCTGTTGCAGCAGCGTGAGAGGATCAACGTGCTCTGGCAGGGAAAGACCGAGTAATTGCAAGCCCACCAACCAGCCCTCGGTGCGAGCTGCCACCTCTTGAAGCATCTGATCAGGGAGCTGGAGGCCCACGACGTGCTGGAAGAAGGCTCTGGTCTCCTCCAGAGTACAGCGCAGCTGCTCCAGGCGGATTTCCCAGACCCTCCGTTGGGCCCGCAGCAATGGGAGCGGTAAGGGAGGATCTGCGCGTGTGGCCACAATGAGATGCAATTGACTAGGAAGATGCTCTAAGAGATATGCCAGGGAAGTGTGGATTTGCTCCTCAGTGATCAGGTGATAATCATCCAGGATCAGCACCACGTGGTGGTCAGACTCGGTGAGCAGGTGTATCAGTTGAGTGAGCAGAAACTTGAGAGGTGGGGGCGATGAGGATTGCAGTTGAGCGAGCAGAGAGGCAAAGTGCTGGGGGTCTTGGGTCTGCAAAGCAGAGAGGACATAGGTCCAAAAGAGGTACGGGTCATTGTCTTCCTCATCCAGAGACAGCCAGCAGACTCGAAGCGTGTCGGCTGCCAGGACTTGGGCCCAGGTGGACAGGAGGGTCGTTTTGCCGAAGCCAGCCGGGGCCGAGACCAGCGTGAAAGGGCGTTCCAGGGCATTGTCGAGCAAGGCATGCAGCCGAGGACGTGGGATGAGCGTCCCCAGGGCTGTGGGCAGAAAGAACTTGGTGGCCAGAAGCTGGCCTTGGAGAAGCGTGGATGGGTTCATGGGAGCCTCCTTGGTCGACACTGCTTGGGGAGACGTTTGGGGCGTTTGCTCTCTTTGGCAAAGGCGGCAAGCAGGGTATCGAGATAGGGAGATTGCTTCACCTCGTGTAAATGTCCTGCTCCTACCATGTAGAGGGCACAGGCACTCAGACGAGGACGCCTGATCAGTGTCCCGGGGGATGTCGGCACATAGAATTTGGTCGCCAGCAACTGGCTCTGGATGATCAGTGTGGGATTCATGATCGTTTTCCTGTCCTGCTGCAAGTCTCTCTTTTTCTCTCTTCCAGAAACTGATCCATTCTCTGGGAAGATTCTGCTTCTTGGCTATTCTACCATAGTAAGCAACCTTGTGTGAAGGACGAGAGCTGAAGGAATTTCTTTGATCCTAGATCACTGATAGCAGGACCAAACAGTATCCTTTTCATATGAGGTTATCTTTGGTCATCTTCACCCTGCTCGTTCTTATCTCATGCTCAGATGCCTCATCGAGTCAAACAGGCCAATCTCCCAGGTAAGCTCATTAGCGAACTGTCTTAATAGGCCGGATGAGCAATGCTGCAATCAAAGAGGCCACTGCCAGAAGTAAAAACAAGGCAAGATAACTGTGCAAAGCACTCAGTGTAATACCTACAAGAACGGGAGAAAAAATCATCGGAAGGTAGAGGGCCGTATTGATCAGACCAATATCCTTCCCTCGGTTTGCCGCGGTTGGGAGCACCTGGCTGGCAAGTGCAATACCGACTGACAGAAAGATACCATACCCAATTCCTAGGATAACAGTCGCTATTACCACCATTGACCACGTCGGGAAGAACGCGTAGAGCAACGACGCTCCCATCATAATCAAGCTTGAGACAACCACAAAGACCTTGCGGCGCTGCAGTTTGTCAGAGAGCAGACCAGCAGTCAGAGATGCGACAATGATCGATCCAACATTGACCGCAAAGAACGTTTGCACCCCCTGAGCCGTCGTTTGCCCAGGAAAGAGACGACTATAATGAATGACGTCCTGCAAGAAGTAGAACATAAAATTGGCGATGGTCGTATAGCCAAAAAACGTGAGGCAACATACCAGCCAAATGAGGGCAAAATCTGGATAGGTCCTCGGATTGAGCCAATATGCGCTGGTAATTTGTTTGACGTGAAATGGTGAAACATGCTCTTTGGGAAGGGGTATATCATGCAATACAAGCAAAAATAAGAAAAGTATGATGGCTATTGTCACCGCTATCGAGGTGTAGGCTACTGGGATGGTTTTGAAGAACTCAGCGATGAGTAGTTGTCCCAAGAGCCCACCCAGCAAAGGCCCCGAGCTATTAGCAAATGCAGACACGGTTGCTCTCTGACGAACTGGAACCTGATTGGGAGAATGGCCGAAAGCGCCATCTGTACCAAGTTAACCCCAATCTGCAACAAGATCCATTCGAGAGTGATAGCAAGAAGTGATCGAGTCATTGCTAGCAGCAAAAGGGCAACGATAGTGAGTACACCACCCGCGATGAGCCATGGTCGACGCCTGCCGAACCGTGAAGTTGTCCGATCGCTGAGCCTCCCTCCCAGAGGACTTGTCAGGACAGCAGCCACAGCTCCTATCCCTATGATCAGGGAAAAGATAACTCGTTTGATTGCTTTGTGTAAGAGAGGCAATATGTATTGGAAGCAGAACTGTAACAACCGCAATGTTTCCCACACCCATCACCATACTGCCTACACCGTATAATATCAAGAAAAGCAGACTTTTGGGATGTGTAGGTTCTTGAAGAAGCTTTTGGGATTTCTCTATGCCTCCAAGGTTGTTCTGCTCCATTAGCATGCATTGTATGATCCATAATGAAAAATCTCCTTGTCTGAAGGACTTGGCCTGTTAGGCAACCACATTAGGACTCCTCGTCGAGGAGACCAAGGTCGTGCGCCTGTTTCACCGCTTGCACGCGGTTTGTGACGCCCAATTTGGAGAAGATGTGGCTGACATGACGTTTGACGGTATCATAGGCAATCACGAGTTGCTGAGCAATCTCTTGGTTGGATTGGCCCTGTGCCAGCAATTGGAGTACTTGCAATTCGCGCTCACTCAACGGCTCAGGCAGACGCTGGAATTTGCTTGGCTCTTCTAGGGCCTTGCTTGGCTCTTCTACTGGCTGGTGGGCCTTGCTTGACTCTTCTACTGGCTGGTGGGCCTTGCTCTCCTGCTGAAAAGCTGTCAGCAGGGTATCCAGATAGGGAGTCGGCCCCTGCTTGGCACATTTCTTGCGCAGTCGATAGAGCAGAGCCTCCATGCGAGGACCTTCCTCCACAAAGCTGCGAATGTAGCCCTCTGGTTCGCCCAGACGCACCGCCTCTGAGAGGGCCGCCAGGGCTTGAGCCTCTTCATCAAGCCTCTGGTGAGCCAGAGCTTGCAGGAGGCGGATTGCAATCACATGGCTCCAGCGCTGACCAACAGTCGCTCTCTGAAGTGTAGGCTCCAGGCGTTGCAAGGCCGCTGTTGGCTGATCTTGGGCCAAGAGGATGCGGGCCCGAGCCACCTCTTGGCGTTCGCAGGCAAGGGGCGTGAGATATTGTGGCATCACGTCCAATTGCTCGACCCAGCGCGTGGCACGGTCAAGTTCGCCACGAGCCAGCCAGAGCCGAACTTGATCGACTATGGTGAAGTAGGAACGCAGATACGTATTGATTAACTGGTTTACCAATTGACCAATCTGCTCAATCTGCTGAAGGAACGTGTATGCACTGACCACATCACCGCATGAGAGGCAGATACGTGTCAGCACGTTATACCCAAGGAATAAGAAATTGAACGCTGTAATCGAAATAGCCTGTTCACACAAGGAGATAGCCTCTCTGGCGAGAGCGTGTGCAGAAGCCAACTCATTGCGCTCACGCAAGATCTCGGCCTGCATGATCATGAGCCATCCCTCCTCAGGCAAGCGAGAACCGCTCGACTGTGCCTCTTGCAGGAGAGCTTGCTGGGTCAGCTGCTCTGCCTCATGCAAGCGCCCTGCCCCGATCAGATGAATGGCAGCTGAGGCTACTATGCAAAAAGTGACAGCAGCAGGTTCTCTGGCCTCCCGAGTGAGCTGAAGAGCCTGATAGTCATATTGAATTGCTGCCATAGCATCATTCGTATAACAGGCGATGGATTTTGCTAAGGTGACAATGACATGAAAAGGGGCATTCTCTGGTGAGAGCAAGGTCAGAGCCTGTTCAGCAAACGCAAGAGCTGCTGGTCTATCCCCGGTATAGCTTTGTAGAATTGCACGAAGAGTCAACATCTGACCGAGCAGATCCCTCTGTTCTTGCTGCCCTTGTGAAAAGAGACTTCCCTGTGAGACCTCCGCTGGCATCTGTTCCTTGAGCGAAGTCCTCAGTGCTACTTCAGCCAGATCAAGCCACCTATAGAGGAGTGCATATGGGGCAGTCATCGCTAACAGATGGACACAGGCCAGACAGAAATGAGGGCGGCTGGCCAGGATCTCTGCTGGCAACTGTTCAATCCACTGCCGGAATTGAACCAGGGCATATCGATTGGCTCCCCAGGTAAAGGAGACCAGTGAGTGATAGGTCCCTTCAATCAAATCAGCTGCCCAGTGCCACTCCTTAGCCTGAAAGGCATGCAGGATGGCCTGCGTCATCTGCTGATGTTGCGCATACCATTGACTGGCACGCATGTGCAAAACAGGTACCAGATCCGCATGCCTCCGCTCTAGCTGGTAACGCAATGCTTGGGCAAACAAGCCATGATAGCGATACCACTGCCGTCTGCTATCCAGAGAGACGACAAATAAATTGGCCCGCTCAAGATGACCGAGCATGGCTTGACTGCCCGTCTGCTCCATTACGGCGTCACAGAGAGAAGCGTTGAGCCGTTCAAGGATAGAAGTGCACAACAAAAAGCGTTGCACCTCTACTGGTTGCTTTTGCAGAACCACCTCGGTCAAGTAATCCAGGATATAGCGCTGCTCCCCACTGACCTGTTGCAGCAGCGTGAGAGGATCAACGTGCTTCTGGCAGGGAAAGACCGAGTAATTGCAAGCCCACCAACCAGCCCTCGGTGCGAGCTGCCACCTCTTGAAGCATCTGATCAGGGAGCTGGAGGCCCACGACGTGCTGGAAGAAGGCTTCTGGTCTCCTCCAGAGTACAGCGCAGCTGCTCCAGGCGGATTTCCCAGACCCTCCGTTGGGCCCGCAGCAATGGGAGCGGTAAGGGAGGATTCGCGCGTGTGGCCACAATGAGATGCAATTGACTAGGAAGATGCTCTAAGAGAGATGCCAGGGAAGCGTGGATTTGCTCCTCAGTGATCAGGTGATAATCATCCAGGATCAGCACCACGTGGTGGTCAGACTCGGTGAGCAGGTGTATCAGTTGAGTGAGCAGAGGCTTGAGAGGTGGGGGCGATGAGGATTGCAGTTGAGCGAGCAGAGAGGCAAAGTGCTGGGGGTCTTGGGTCTGCAAAGCAGAGAGGACATAGGTCCAGAAGAGGTACGGGTCATTGTCTTCCTCATCCAAAGACAGCCAGCAGACTCCAGTGTTGGAGACTGCCAGCGACCGGGCCCAGGTGGACAGGAGGGTCGTTTTGCCGAAGCCAGCCGGGGCCGAGACCAGCGTGAAAGGGTGTTGGATGAGGGCCTTGTCGAGCAAGGCATGCAGCCGAGGACGTGGGATGAGCGTCCCCAGGGCTGTGGGCAGAAAGAACTTGGTGGCCAGAAGCTGGCCTTGGAGAAGCGTGGATGGGTTCATGGGAGCCTCCTTGGTCGGCTCTGCTTGGGGAGACATTTGGGCCGTTTGCTCTCTTTGGCAAAGGCGGCAAGCAGGGTATCGAGATAGGCAGTGGGCCGAACATAGCATTGCTCTTGCCGCAATCTGCTCAGCAAATCAGCCATGGGAGCGCCTTCGCTCCACAAAGCTGCGGAGGTAGCCCTCTGGCTCGCCCAGACGCACCGCTTCCGAGAGGGCAGCCAGTGCTTGAGGCTCTTTATCAAGTCTCTGGTGAGCCAGGGCTTGCAGGAGACGGATTTCAAGCACGTGCCCCCAGCGTTGACCAGCAGTCGCCCTCTGGAGCGCTGGCTCGAGGCGCTGCAGAGCTGCCGTTGGCTGATCTTTTGCCAGGAGGGTGCGGGCCCGAGCCACCTCTTGCCGTTCGCGGGCAAACGAAGTGAGAGGCGGTGGCATCACGTCCAATTGTTGGGCCCAGAGCGTGGCACGGTCCAGTTCGCCACAGGCCAGCCACAGCCGAACCTGATCGATTATGGTAAAGCAGGAATACAGTCCAGATAGACCAGCTGGTTCATCAATGTGCCAATCTGCTTAACCTGTTGGAAAGAAGTGCCTGCCGCGTCCACATCTGCACATGAGAGGCAAATACGCATCCGTATAGCATACCCTCGACATAAATAAGGGAGCAATGCCAGCGCAACGGACTGTTCACACAAGGAGATGGCCTCTATGAGCCAGAGCCTGTGCAGAAGCCAGATCATTGCACTCGCGCAAGATCTCGGCTTGGATGAGCGTGATCCATCCCATCTCTGGCAAGCAAGGATTGCTCAGATAGCGTCTCTTGCTGGAAAGCTTGCTGGATCAGTCGCTCCGCCTCATGCAAGCGTCCTGCTCCGATCAAGTAAATGAGAGTTGCAGCCACCATGCAAAAAGTCACAGCGTGCGGCTGTTTGGCCTTCTGCGTGAGCCAAGCCGCCTGATACCCATATTTGATTGCTGCTACGGCATCATTGGCAGAAGAAGTGTAATAAGATATTGACTTTCCTATAGTGACAATGGCCTGAAAAGCCGTATTCTCAGGCCAGAGCAAGGCCAGAGCCTGTTCAGCAAGTACAAGAGTTGTTGGCCCATCCTCGGTAAAGCTGTGCAGCAGGGTGCGAAGGGTCAGAACCTTGCCGAGCTGATCCCTCTGCTCTTGCTCTCCCTGTGAAGATTGCACCGATTTCTGCTCCTTGAGTGTCGTTTCCAGAGCCATTTCAGCCAGATCAAGCCACCTGAAAAGGCGAGCATGTGGAGTAATCGCCCATAACAGATGGGCACAGGCCAGACAGAAATGAGGTCGGCTGGCCAGGATCTCTGCTGGCAACTGCTCAATCCACTCTCGGAGCTGAACGAGGGCATGCCTATTGGCTCCCCAAGTAAAGGAGACCAGTGGAGGGTAAGCCTGTTCGATCAGATCAGCCGCCCAGTGCCACTCTTTGGCCTTGAAGGCATGCAGAATGGCCTGAGTCGTCTGGTTGTGCTGGGCATACCAGCGGCTGGCACGACCATGCAAGATGGGGACCAGATCGGCGTGTCTCTGCTCCAACTGGTGAGAGAGAGCTTGGGCAAAGAGGGCATGATAGCGATACCACTGCCGCCTACTATCCAGAGAGACGACAAATAAATTGGCCCGTTCAAGGTGTTCGAGCATGGCTTGGCTGCCCGTCTGCTCCATCACGGCGTCACAGAGGGAGGCACTGAGCCGTTCGAGGATACAGGTGCATAGGAGAAAGCGTTGCACCTCTGAAGGTTGCTGGTACAGAACCACCTCGGTCAAATAGTCCAGGATGTAGCGATGCTCCCCACTGACCTCCTGAAGTAGCGTCAGAGGATCGACCTGCTTCTGGCAGGGAGAGAGCGAGCAAGTGCAAGCCCACCAGCCAGCCCTCCGTGCGAGCCGTCACCTCTTGGATCGTCTGATCCGGCAATGAAGTACCCACAATATGCAGGAAAAAGGCTTTGGTCTCCTGGAAGCTACAGCGCAACTGCTCCGTGCGAATTTCGAGCAGATGCCCGCGTGTCTGCAGGAGAGAGAGTGACAAAGGTGGATCAGTGCGTGTGGCCAGCACGATATGCAAGTGAGGGGGAAGATGTTCGACGAGATAGGAGAGGGTGGTATGCACTTGTTGCTCGGTGATCACATGATAATCATCCAAGATCAACACGAGGTGCTCGGGACTCTCCAGTGCCAGATTGATGAGAGAGGTAAGGATGGAATGCAGGGATGGAGCCTGCGGGAATTGCAGAGACTTAAACAGAGGGGTAAAACGCTTCTGGTTGCTGCTGATCTAAGGCCGAGAGGACATAGGTCCAGAAGAGCTGCGGATCATTCTCCTCCTCATCCAACGACAGCCAAGCCACCTGAGCTTGGGTCGCTGACAAGGATTGAGTCCAGGTGGACAAGAGGGTGGTTTTGCCGAAGCCTGCGGGAGCCGAGATGAGGGTGAGAGGATACTTGAGGCTTTCGTTCGAGCAAGGCACTCAGACGAGGACGCCTGATCAGTATCCCGGGGGATGTCGGCACATAGAATTTGGTCGCCAGCAACTGGCACTGGATGATCAGTGTGGGCTTCATGATCGTCTCCCTGGCTCCTGCTGCAACTTTCTCTTTTTCTCTCTTCTATAAACTGATCCATTCTCTGCGATGATCTGCTTCTTGGCTATTCTACCATGGCAAGCAACCTTGTGTGAAGTATGGGGTCTAGCGGCGGGCAGGCCAACTATATCAGGACTGCTCGTCGAGGAGACCAAGGTCATGCGCCTGTTTCACCGCTTGCACGCGGTTCGTGACGCCCAATTTGGAGAAGATGTGGCTGACATGACGTTTGACGGTAACATAGGCAATCACTAGTTGCTGAGCAATCTCTTGGTTGGATTGGCCCTGTGCCAGCAATTGGAGGACTTGCAATTCGCGCTCACTCAACGGCTCAGGCAGACGCTGGGATTTGCTTGGCTCTTCTACTGGCTGGTGGGCCTTGCTCTCCTGCTGAAAGGCTGTCAGCAGGGTATCCAGATAGGGAGTCGGCCCCTGCTTGGCACATTTCTTGCGCAGTCGATAGAGCAAAGTCTCCATGGCTGCTCCTTCCTCCACAAAGCTGCGGATATACCCCTCCGGTTCTCCCAGACGCACTGCCTCCGCCAGCGCACTCAGTGCTTGAGGCTCATCATGGAGCATCTGGTATGCTCGTGCTTGCAAGAGGCGGATTGCAAGCACGTGGCCCCAGCGTTGGCCGACGGTGGCTCTCTGGAGTGCAGGCTCCAGGCGTTGCAAGGCCACTGTTGGCTGATCTTGGGCCAAGAGGATACGGGCCAGAGCCACATCTTGGCGTTCACGGGCAAAGGAGGTGAGGGGCGGTAGCATGGCATCCAATTGTTTGGCCCAGCCAGTGGCCCGATCCAAATCCCCACAGGCCAGCCAGAGCCGAACCTGATCAATGACAGTGAAGTAAGAATGGTTATGCAAATGGGCCAGATGGTTCACTAATCGACCAATCTGCTCAGCCTGCTGGAGAAACGTGCACGCACCATCCAAATCACCGCATGAGAAACAGACACGTATCAGTATGGCGTACCCCCAGGACAAAAAAGAGAGCGATGCCAGCGCAACGGACTGTTCACAGAGGGCGATGGCCTCGGTAGCCAGAGTGTGTGCAAAAGCCAATTCATTGCGCTCGCGCAAAATCTCGGCCTGTAAGATCATGATCCATCCCACTTCAGGCAAGCGAGAGCCACTCGACGGTGTTTGCAATAGGAGAGCCTGCTGAATCAGCTGCTCCACCTCACGCAAGCGCCCTGCCCCAATCAGATAAAGAGCAGTGATGGCGATCATACAAAAAGTCACAACAGGCTGTCTGGCCTCTTGAGTCAAAAGAATGGCCTGATATCCATATTCAATTGCTGCCACAGAATCATTGAGAGAAGAATCATAAGAGGCAAGTGATTTTCCTATAGCGACAATAGCATGAAAGGCCGCATTTTCTGGGGAGAGCAAGGCCAGAGCCTGTTCAGCAAGGGCAAGAGTTGTTGGCCCATCCTCGGTAAAGCTGTGCAGAAAGGCGCGAAGGGTCAGAACCTTGCCAAGCAGATCCCTCTGCTCTTGTGAGGATACCGTATCCTTGTCTAAGGGTGGTGGGCTTGCAGCAAATCCAAAGAGAGAACGTGAGAAGTCTGCCACCAAGACGTGCGTTGCCATTGTGCATGAAGACGCTGAACTTGGAGGTAGAGAGCCGCTTCTGTCCCAACATTGCTACCAAAGGAAAGTGCCTGACGAAACTTGCGTCGCAGTTGACGATTAACACGCTCTAATAAGGAAGTACTTCTCACCCACTGGCGAGCTACGCCTTCGAGTTGGTAAAATGCAATCGTGGTATCAAAATCCCGCTCTAAGGTTGCCACAGACTGAGGAGCAACTTCACTCCATTTGCTAGACCAAACAGCTAACCTTTCTTTAGCTTGCTCTGCGCTTTCAGCTTGATAAACAGCACTGGCTTCTTGCAGGAGTTGTCTGCTTTGCTCGCGATGATCCTCCTCTTTGAGTTCTGTTTGGCACGCGTCTCTCACATTCTTGAGCTTGTGGAAGATACAGCGTTGATCAATCACACTCTGTGCATACACCAGTTCCACTGCTTTGCCCAAACCTCCACACCCATCACGGATGATGGCTTTGAGTCCGTTCTCTGCCTTGGCTCCTCGCTTCACCTGCCGATGGAGCAGGACTTCCCACTCTTCATGCTTTTCGCTCTCAGCTATCTGCCAATCCACAATTTCACGTTTTTCTTTGCCATTCTCTGTCCAGAACCCTAATGCTACCAAGATCACCTTCTTTTTTCCACGGCGTTCATGTCGTGCACGACTACGCCGATCATACACCACTGCTTCACCTTGCTCGGTAATGGTGACCCAAATGCCATCGAGTTGGATCACTTCAGGAACATGCTCAAAAGGTTTATTATGAAACTGCTGAACCAAACCTTCGAGCTGATTAATCCGCTCGTTCACCGTTCTCAGTCCAACTGCATGACCGACCGTGGCACTCCAGCGATCACGGATGTCACGCAAGCTTTGGCTACACCCACTACTCCATAGGGCATCTTGCGACAAATCTATCCAAAATCTCTTATTCTTCTCAAGAATAGCATAATCGCAAACTACATCATGCTTGCAGCACTGACACTCCAACATCGGCACGCGCAGATCTTGAATGACTCCCCAGCCTGTTTGCAACTCTCGATGGTAATGGCCATCCCTGATGAACTGGTTGGCATTACTGCACTTACACTCTTTGCATGTCCAGTCGATGACTCTCTCTTGGTTCTGCCGCGGCTGCCCTTTCTCTCGCCCCAGTTTCGCCGTCACCTCGGCTTCCATCATCTCGAGGACTACCTCTTGAACTGCCTCTCGGGCCACTTTTTGCATGTGGCTTTGGACTTGTTGCAGAAGCGTTTTCCGTTCTTCTTCTTGTAGCTTGCCTTGGCTAAATTGTATACTCATAGGGCTGAAGCCTCCTTGTGATACTTGTGTTTTCTTTACTTTACCACATGGAGCTTCTCCTCTGACTCCTTTTTACCCATCCTTTCTTCCCCCTTCCCCCACCCTTAGAGATGGATACGGTACCCTTGTGAGGCAAGATCTCCCTGTGAAGACTGCACCAATTCCTGCACCAATTCTTGCTCCTTGAGTGTCGTCTCCAGAGCCATTTGAGCCAGATCAAGCCAGATGAAGAGGACAGCATGGGAGGTAATCGTCCATAACAGATGGGCACAGGCCAGACAAAAATGAGGTCGGCTGGCCAGAATCTCTGCTGGCAACTGCTCAATCCACTGCCGGAATTGAAGGAGTGTATGTCTTCTGGCTCCCCAGGTAAATGAGAGCAACGGGGGATAGGCCCCTTCGAGCAGCTCCGCCGCCCAGTGCCACTCTTTGGCCTGAAAGGCATGCAGGATGGCCTGTGTCGTCTGCTGATGCTGCGCATACCACTGACTGGCACGCATGTGCAAGATGGGTACCAGATCCGCATGCCTCTGCTCTAGCTGGTAATGCAATGCTTGGGCAAAGAGGGCATGATAGCGATACCACTGCCGCATGTCATCCAGAGAGACGATAAATAAATTGGCCCGCTCAAGATAACCAAGCATGGCTTGACTGCCCGTCTGCTCCATCACGGTATCACAGAGAGAAGCGTTGAGCCGTTCAAGGATAGAAGTGCACAGCAAAAAGCGCTGAACCTCTACTGGTTGCTTTTGCACAACCACCTCGGTCAAGTAATCCAGGATGTAGCGATGCTCCCCACTGACCTGCTCGAGCAGAGTGAGAGGATCAACGTGCTCTGGCAGGGAAAGACCGAGTAATTGCAAGCCCACCAACCAGCCCTCGGTGCAACTTCTCACCTCTTGAATCGTCTGATCAGGGAGCTGGAGGCCCACGACGTGCTGGAAGAAGGCTTCTGGTCTCCTCCTGAGTACAGCGCAGCTGCTCCAGGCGGATTTCCCAGACCCTCCGTTGGGCCCGCAGCAATGGGAGCGGTAAGGGAGGATCTGCGCGTGTGGCCACAATGAGATGCAATTGACTAGGAAGATGCTCTAAGAGATATGCCAGGGAGGTGTGGATCTGCTCCTCAGTGATCAGGTGATAGTCATCCAGGATCAGCACCACGTGGTGGTCAGACTCGGTGAGTAGGTGTATCAGTTGAGTGAGCAGAAGCTTGAGAGGTGGGGGCGATGAGGATTGCAGTTGAGCGAGCAGAGAGGAAAAGTGCTGGGGGTCTTGGGTCTGCAAAGCAGAGAGGACATAGGTCCAAAAGAGGTACGGGTCATTGTCTTCCTCATCCAGAGACAGCCAGCAGACTCGAAGCGTGTCGGCTGCCAGGGCTTGGGCCCAGGTGGACAGGAGGGTCGTTTTGCCGAAGCCAGCCGGGGCCGAGACCAGCGTGAAAGGGCGTTCCAGGGTCTTGTCGAGCAAGGCATGCAGCCGAGGACGTGGGATGAGCGTCCCCAGAGCTGTGGGCAGAAACAACTTGGTAGCCAGAAGCTGGCTCTGGAGAAGAGTGGGTGGGTTCATGGAAGTCTCCTTGGTCGGCTCTGCTTGGGGAGACGTTTGGGCCGTTTGCTCTCTTTGGCAAAGGCGGCAAGCAGGGTATCGAGATAGACAGTGAGCCCAAGATGGCCTTGCTCTTGCCCGGAGGACGTCGGCGCATAGAAGCTGGTGGCTAGAAGCTGGCTCTGGTGGATCATCAAGGAACGCATGATCGTCTCCCTTCCTCTCACGGCAGCTGTTCTTTTTCTCTCTTCCAGGAACTGATCCATTCTCTGCGATGATCTGCTTCTTGGCTATTCTACCATAGCAAGCAACCTTGTGTGAAGTATGGGGTCTAGTGGCGGGCAGGCCAACTATATCAGGACTGCTCGTCGAGGAGACCAAGGTCGTGTGCCTGTTTCACCGCTTGCACGCGGTTTGTGACGCCCAATTTGGCGAAGATATGGCTGACATGACGTTTGACGGTATCCAGAGCAATGACCAAAGCTTGGGCAATCTGCTGGTTGGACCGGCCCTGTGCCAGCAATTGCAGCACCTGCCGTTCGCGCTCACTCAACGGTTCTAGCAGCGATTGAACGGTGGTCTGTTTGGCCATGCTCTTGGCTTGGCTTGCAGGCGTCTGGCTCACCTTTGGGAAAGCCGCCAGGACCTGATCGAGATAGGGAGTGGGGCCAACCTTGCCTTGCTTTTTCCGCAACTTGCACAACAGGACCGCCATGGCTGCTCCTTCCTCCACAAAGCTGCGGATATAGCCCTCTGGCTCGCCAAGACGAACCGCTTCCGAGAGGGCCGCCATGGCTTGAGGCTCCTCATGGAGCTTCTGGTAAGCCAGAGCTTGCAAGAGATGGATTGCAGGCACGTGTCCCCAGCGTTGACCTGCGGAGGCTCTCTGAAGTGCAGGCTCCAGACGTTGCAAGGCCGCTGTTGGCTGATCTTGGGCCAGGAGAATGCGAGCACGAGCCACATTTTGGCGTTCGCGGGCAAAGGACGTGAGAAGCGGTGGCATGACCTCCAATTGTTTGGCCCAGCGGGTGGCCCGATCCAAATCCCCACAGGCTAGCCAGAGCCGAACCTGATCAATGATGGTGAAGCAGGAATGCACACACTGATAGACCTGTTGGTTCATTGATTGACCAATTTGTTCGGTTCGTTGGAGGAAAGTGCATGCGTCATCCATATCTCCATGGGAGAGACAGACACGTATCAGGATGACATACCCCCGGCACAAAACAGGGAGTGAGGCAAGCGCAACGGACTGTTCACACAGGGAGATGGCATCCCTAACCAGAGCGTGTGCAGAAGCCAAGTCATTGCGCTCGCGCAAAATCTCTGCCTGACAGAACATGATCCATCCCACTTCAGGTAAGCGAGAACTACCAGACAGTGTTTGGAGCAAGAGAAATCGCTGGACCAGCCGCTCTACCTCATGTAAACGTCCAGCCATGATCAGGTTAAAAGCGGTGACAGTAATCATACAAAAAGTCACAACAGGCTGTCTGGCCTCTTGAGTCAAAAGAATGGCCTGATATCCACATTCAATTGCTGCCACAGAATCATTGAGAGAAGAACCATAATAGACAATTGATTTTCCTATAGCGACAATAGCATGAAAGGCCGCATTTTCTGGGGAGAGCAAGAAAAGAGCCTGTTCACCAAGTGCAAGAACTACTGCTCCATCCTCGGTAAAGCTGTGCAGAAAGGCGCGAAGGGTCAATACCTTACTGAGCAGATCCCTCTGTTCTGGTGAGGAAAGATCTCCCCATGCGGCCTGTGCGGATTTCTGCTCCTTGAGTGTCGTCCCCAGCGCCATTTCAGCCAAATCAAGCCATCTATAGAGAAAAGCATGTGAGGTAATCGGCCATAACAGATGAACACAAGCCAAACAGAAATGAGGTCGACATGCTAGGATCTCTGCTGGCAACTGCTCAACCCACTCTCGGAGCTGAAAAAGCGTATGCCTATCGGCTCCCCAGGTAAAGGAGACCAGTGAGTGATAGACCCCTTCGATCAGATCAGCTACCCAGTGCCACTCTTTCGCCTCAAAGGCATGCAGGATGGCCTGTGTCGTCTGCTGATGCTGGGCATACCACTGACTGGCACGCATGTGCAAAACAGGTACCAGATCCGCATGCCTCTGTTCTAGCTGGTAATGCAATGCTTGGGCAAAGAGGGCATGATAGCGATACCACTGCCGCTTGTTATCCAAAGAGACGACAAATAAATTGGCCTGCTCAAGGTACTCAAGCATGGCTTGACTCTTCGTCTGCTCCATCACCGCATCACAGAGGGAGGCGTTGAGCTGTTCGAGAAGAGAAGTGCACAACAGAAACCTTTGCACCTCCGGGGGTTGCTTGTGCAGAACCACCTCGGTCAAGTAATCCAGGATGTAGCGATGCTCTCCACTGACCAGGTCAAGGAGAGTGAGAGGATCAACCTGTTCGGGCAGGGAAAGGCCAAGCAATTGCAAGCCCACCAACCAGCCCTCGGTGCGACTTCTCACCTCTTGGATCGTCTGATCAGGAAGCTGGAGGCCCACGACGTGCTGGAAGAAGGCTTCTGGTCTCCTCCTGAGTACAGCGCAGCTGCTCCAGGCGGATTTCCCAGACCCTCCGTTGGGCCCGCAGCAATGGGAGCGGTAAGGGAGGATTCTGCGCGTGTACCCACAATGAGATGCAATTGACTAGGAAGATGCTCTAAGAGATATGCCAGGGAGGTGTGGATCTGCTCCTCAGTGATCAGGTGATAGTCATCCAGGATCAGCACCACGTGGTGGTCAGACTCGGTGAGTAGGTGTATCAGTTGAGTGAGCAAGAACTTGAGAGGTGGGGGCGATGGGGATTGCAGTTGAGCGAGCAGAGAGGCAAAGTGCTGGGGGTCTTGGGTCTGCAAGGCCGAGATGACATAGGTCCAAAAGAGGTACGGGTCATTGTCTTCCTCATCCAGAGACAGCCAGCAGACTCGAATCGTGTCGGCTGCCAGGGCTTGGGCCCAGGTGGACAGGAGGGTCGTTTTGCCGAAGCCTGCCGGGGCCGAGACCAGGGTGAAAGGGTGTTGGAGGGCCTTGTTGAGCAAGGCATGCAGCCGAGGACGTGGGATGAGCGTCCCCAGAGCTGTGGGCAGAAACAACTTGGTAGCCAGAAGCTGGCTCTGGAAAAGTGTGGGTGGGTTCATGGAAGTCTCCTTGGGCGGCTCTGCTTGGGGAGACATTTGGGACGTTTGCTCTCTTTGGCAAAGGCGGCAAGCAGGGTATCGAGATAGGGAGTTGGTTGGTCTTTGCGTTGCTCTTCCCGGAACCTGCGGAGCAGATCAGCCATGGGAGTGCCTTCCTCCACGAAGCTGCGGATGTAGCCCTCTGGCTCAGCCAAGTGGACCACCTCCGAGAGGGCAACCAGGGCTTGAGGCTCTTCATGGAGCTTCTGATGAGCCAGGGCTTGCAGGAGGAGATTTTCAATGACATGTCCCCAGCGTCGACCAGCAGTGGCTCTCTGTCTCGCAGACTCTAAGCGCTGCAAGGCGACGATTGGCTGATCTTGGGCGAGCAGGACGCGGGCCAGAGCCACCTCTTGCCGTTCGCGGGCAAAGGACGTGAGAGACGGTTGCCTGAACTCCAATTGCTTGGCCCAGTGTGTGGCCCGGTTCAGCTCGCCACAAGCCAGCCAGAGCCGAACCTGATCGACCGTGGTGAAGTAGGCATATTGATACACATGAACCGACTGGTTCATCGATTGGCCAATGTGCTCAGCCTGCTGGAGAGACGCGCCTGCACCGTCCACATCTCCACAGGAGAGGCTGACGCGTGCCAATATGACAAATCCCCAGTATAAGAAACGGAGAGAGACAAGCGCAACGGACTGTTCACACAGGGCAATGGCCTCCGTGGCGAGAGCACATGCAGAAGCCAATTCATTGCGCTCACGCAAGATCTCGGCCTGTATGATCATGATCCATCCCACTTCAGGAGTATGAGGAGCCTCAGACGGTGTTTGGAGCAGGAGAGTTTGCTGGATCAGCTGCTCCGCCTCATGCAAGCGCCCTGCCCCAATCAGATAAAGAGCAGTGATGGCGATCATACAAAAAGTCACAACAGGCTGTCTGGCCTCTTGAGTCAAAAGAATGGCCTGATATCCATATTCAATTGCGGCCACAGAATCATTGAGAGAAGAACCATAATAGACAATTGATTTTCCTATAGCGACAATAGCACGAAAGGCCACATTTTCTGGGGAGAGCAAAGCCAGTGCCCGTTCAGCAAGCGCAAGACTCCCTGGTCCATCCTCGGTATAGCTGTGGAAGTAGGCACGAAGGGTCAACACCTTCCCAAGCAGATCCCTCCGCTCTTGCTCCCCTTGTGCAGAAAGATTTCCCTGTGAGACCTCCGCTGGCATCTGTTCCTTGAACTGTTCCTTGAACGAGGCCGTCAGTGCCTCCTCAGCCAGATCAAGCCACATGCAGAGGAGATCATGTGGAGTAATCGTCCATAACAGATGGGCACAGGCCAAACAGAGGTGAGGGCGGCCAGCCAGGATCTCCGCTGGCAACTGCTCAACCCACTGCCGAAGCTGAACGAGGGCATGCCTATTGGCTCCCCAGACAAAGGAGACTAGCGGAGGATAGGCCTGTTCGATCAGATCCGCCGCCCACTGCCACTCTTCCGCCTCAAAGGCATGCAGGATGGCCTGTGTCGTCTGTTGATGCTGCGCATACCACTGACTGGCACGCATGTGCAAGATGGGTACCAGATCCGCATGCCTCTGCTCTAGCTGGTAATGCAATGCTTGGGCAAAGAGGGCATAATAGCGATACCACTGCCGCTTGTCATCCAAAGAGACGACAAATAAATTGGCTCGTTCAAGGTGTTCGAGCATGGCTTGACTGCCCATCTGCTCCATCACGGCGTCACAGAGAGAGGCGTTGAGCCGTTCAAGAATAGAAGTGCATAGCAAAAAGCGCTGAACCTCTACTGGTTGCATTTGCACAACCACCTCAGTCAAATAGTCCAGAATGTAACGGTGCTCCCCACTGATCTGCTGAAGCAGCGTGAGAGGATCGACGTGATCGGGCAGGGAAAGAGCAAGCAATTTCAAGCCCACCAACCAGCCCTCCGTGCGACTTCTCACCTCTTGGATCGTCTGATCCGGCAGGCGGAGAGCCATGACCTGCTGCAAGAAGGCTTTCGTCTCCTGCGTGGTACAGCGCAACTGCTCCGTGCGGATTTCTAATACCTGCCTGCGCTCACGCAGCAACGAGAGTGGCAAAGGTGGATCCACACGCGTAGCTATGATCAGATGGAAGTGAGGGGGAAGACGCTCAATGAGATACCAGAGGATGGCATGCACCTGTCGCTCGGTAATCACATGATAATCATCGAGAATCAACACCAAGTGATCAGCACTCTCCTGCATCCTCTCGATGAGTGCTGTCAGCACAGACATCAAGAGTGGGGTCACTGACGATTGCAGAGACTTCACCAGAGAGGTAAAGCGTTCCGGTTGCAGCTGACCCAAAGCCGAGAGGACATAGGTCCAGAAGAGCTGGGGGTCATTCTCACCCTCATCCAGAGACAGCCAAGCTACCTGAGCTTGGGTTGCTGGCAAGGATTGAGTCCAGGTAGACAAGAGCGTGGTTTTGCCGAAGCCTGTGGGAGCCGAAATGAGGGTGAGAGGATACTTGAGGCACTCATCGAGCAAGGCGCTCAGACGAGGACGCCTGATTAGCGTCCCGGGGGATGTCGGCACATAGAATTTGGTTGCCAGCAACTGGCTCTGAATGATCAGTGTAGGCTTCATGATCGTCTCCCTGGCTTCTGCTACAACTCTCTCTTTTGCTCTCTTCCATAAACTGATCCATTCGCTGCGATGATCTACTTCCTGGCTATTCTACCATAGCAAGCAACCTTGTATGAAGTATGGGGTCTAGTGGCGGGCAGGCCAACTATATCAGGACTGCTCGTTGAGGAGACCAAGGTCTTGCGCCTGTTTCACCGCTTGCACGCGGTTCGTGACGCCCAATTTGGAGAAGATGTGGCTGACATGACGTTTGACGGTATCATAGGCAATCACGAGTTGCTGAGCAATCTCTTGGTTGGATCGGCCCTGTGCCAGCAACTGCAGGACCTCCAATTCTCGCTCACTCAACGGCTCAGGCAGGAGTTGGGATTTGGTTGACTTTTCTGCTGGCTGGTGGGCCTTGCTCTCCTGCCGAAAAGCTGTCAGCAGAATATCCAGATAGGGAGTCGGCCCCTGCTTGGCATGGCGCTTGCGGAGTCGATAGAGCAAAGTCTCCATGGCTGCTCCTTCTTCCACAAAGCTGCGGATATACCCTTCCGGTTCTCCCAGACGCACTGCCTCTGCCAGTACACTCAGTGCTTGAGACTCATCATGGAGCATCTGGTATGCTCGGGCTTGCAAGAGGCAAATTGCAATCACGTGGCCCCAGCGTTGGCCGACGGTGGCTCTCTGGAGGGCTGGCTCTAAGCACTGGAGGGCTGCCGTTGGCTGATCTTGGGCCAGGAGGATGCGGGCCCGAGCTACCTCTAGTCGTTCGCGGGCAAAGGAAGTAAGAAGCTGCGCTCTCGCATTCTGTTCTTCAGCCCAGTGGATAGCCCGATCCAGTTCGCCACGAGCCAGCCAGAGCCGGACCTGATCAACGGTGGTAAAGAGGGAATGGTCAAACTGATAGACATGCCCATTGAGATAACCGCTGAGCTGTTCAGTTTGCTGTAAGGCCAAGCACGCTGCATCCAGTTCGTCACATGAGAGGCACACGCGTATCAGTATGGCATACCCTCGGTGTAAGAAAGAGAGTGAGACAAGCGAAATGGACTGCTCACACAGGAAGAGGGCCTCTGCGACCAGAGAGCGTGCAACAGCTAACTGATTCCGCTCACGCAAAATCTCTGCCTGACAGAACATGACCCAGCCCGCCTCTGGCAAGCGAGAACTGTCAGATGATGCCTGGAGATGGAAAACTTGTCGGGTCAGCTGTTCTGCTTCCTGTAAGTGGCCTGCCCCGATCAGACAAAGCGCAGTTGCGGCGATCATGCAAAAAGTCACAGCAGGCTGTCCTCTGGTTCCCTCAGAGAGCTGCGCGGCCTGATACCCACTTCTGATCGCTGCCATGGCATCATTCACAGAAGAACTATAATAGGCGATTAACTGTGCACTGGCGATAATGGCACGAAAAGCCACACTCTCTGGAGAAAGCAAAACCAGAGCCTGCTCACCAAGCGCAAGAGTTGTTGGCCCATCATCGGTAAAGCTGTACAGGAAGGCGCGAAGGGTCAGAACCTTGCCAAGCTGATCCCTCTGCTCTTGTGAGGAAAGATCTCCCTGTGAAGACGGCACTGATTCCTGCTCCTTGAGAGTCGTCTCCAGAGCCATTTCAGCCAGATCAAGCCAAGTGAAGAGGACAGCATGGGACGTAATCGGCCATAACAGATGGACACAGGCCAGACAAAAATGAGGTCGGCAGGCCAGGATCTCTGCTGGCAACTGCTCAATCCACTGCCGGAATTGAAGGAGTGTATGTCTTCTGGCTCCCCAGGTAAATGAGAGCAACGGGGGATAGGCCCCTTCGAGCAGATCCGCCGCCCAGTGCCACTCTTTGGCCTGAAAGGCATGCAGGATGGCCTGTGTCGTCTGCTGATGTTGCGCATACCACTGACTGGCACGCATGTGCAAAACAGGTACCAGACCCGCATGCCTCTGCTCTAGCTGGTAATGCAATGCTTGGGCAAAGAGGGCATGATAGCGATACCACTGCCGCTTGTCATTCAGAGAGACGATAAATAAATTGGCCCGCTCAAGATGACCAAGCATGGCTTGGCTGCCCGTCTGCTCCATCACGGCGTCACAGAGAGAGGCGTTGAGCCGTTCAAGGGTAGAAGTGCATAGTAAAAAGCGCTGAACCTCTACTGGTTGCTTTTGCACAACCACCTCGGTCAAGTAATCCAGGATGTAGCGATGCTCCCCACTGACCTGTTGCAGCAGCGTGAGAGGATCAACGTGCTCTGGCAGGGAAAGACCGAGTAATTGCAAGCCTACCAACCAGCCCTCGGTGCGAGCCGTCACCTCTTGGATCGTCTGATCCGGCAGCTGGAGGCCCACGACGTGCTGGAAGAAGGCTCTGGTCTCCTCCAGAGTACAGCGTAGCTGCTCCAGACGGATTTCCCAGACCCTCCGTTGGGCCCGCAGCAATGGGAGCGGTAAGGGAGGATCTGCGCGTGTGGCCACAATGAGATGCAATTGACGAGGAAGATGCTCTAAGAGATATGCCAGGGAAGTGTGGATCTGCTCCTCAGTGATCAGGTGATAATCATCCAGGATCAGCACCACGTGGTGGTCAGACTCGGTGAGCAGGTGTATCAGTTGAGTGAGCAAGGACTTGAGAGGTGGGGGCGATGGGGATTGCAGTTGAGCGAGCAGAGAGGCAAAGTGCTGGGGGTCTTGGGTCTGCAAGGCCGCGATGACATAGGTCCAGAACAGGTACGAGTCATTCTCTTCCTTATCCAAAGACAGCCAGCAGACTCCAGTGTTGTGGGCTGACAGCGACCGGGCCCATGTGGAGAGAAGAGTGGTTTTGCCGAAGCCTGCAGGAGCCGAGACCAGCGTGAAAGGGCGTTGGAGGGCCTTATTGAGCAAGGCATGCAGCCGAGGACGTGGGATGAGCGTCCCCGAGGCTGCGGGCAGAAAGAACTTGGTAGCCAGAAGCTGGCTCTGGAGAAGAGTGGGTGGGTTCATGGAAGTCTCCTTGGTCGGCTCTGCTTGGGGAGACATTTGGGACGTTTGCTCTCTTTGGCAAAGGCGGCAAGCAGGGTATCGAGATAGGCAGTGGGCCCAAGATGGCCTTGCTCTTGCCCGGAGGACGTCGGCGCATAGAATTCTGGTGGCTAGAAGCTGCTTCTGGAGGATCATCAAGGAACGCATGATCGTCTCCCTTCCTCTCACGGCAGCTGTTCTTTTTCTCTCTTCCAGGAACTGATCCATTCGCTGCGATGATCTACTTTTTGGCTATTCTACCATAGCAAGCAACCTTGTGTGAAGTATGGGGTCTAGTGGCGGGTAGGCCAACTATATCAGGACTGCTCGTCGAGGAGACCAAGGTCTCGCGCCTGTTTCACCGCTTGCACGCGGTTCGTGACGCCCAATTTGGAGAGGATGTGGCTGACATGACGTTTGACCGTATCGAGCGCAATGACCAAGGTTTGGGCAATCTGCTGGTTGGATTGGCCCTGTGCTAGCAACTGCAGCACTTGCCGTTCGCGCTCACTCAACGGCTCGAACAGAGGCTGGACTTGGGTCTGTTTGGCCATGCTCTTGGCTTGGCTCGCAGGCGTCTGGCTCACCTTTGGGAAAGCCGTCAGGACCTGATCGAGATAGGGAGTGGGACCAACCTTGCGTTGCTTTTCCCGCAACTTGCAGAGCAAAGCCTCCATAGCTTCTCCTTCGTCCACAAAGCTGCGGATGTAGCCCTCTGGCTCACCCAGACGCACCGCCTCCGAGAGGGCAGCCAGGGATTGAGCCTCTTCATCAAGCCTCTGGTGAGCCAGGGCTTGCAAGAGGCAAATTTCGATCACATGTCCCCAGCGTTGACCAGCAGTCGCTCTCTGAAGAGCTGGCTCTAGGCGCTGCAAGGCCGCCGTTGGCTGATCTTTGGCGAGGAGGATGCGGGCCCGAGCCACCTCTAGTCGTTCGCGGGCAAAGGAAGTAAGATGCGGCGCTCTCGCATCCTGTTCTTCAGCCCAGAGGATAGCCCGATCCAGTTCGCCACAAGCCAGCCAGAGCCGGACCTGATCAACGGTGGTAAAGAGGGAATGGTTAAACTGATAGACATGCCCATTGAGATAATCGCTGATCTGTTCAGTTTGCTGGAGGGCCAGGCACGCTGCATCCAGTTCTCCACATGAGAGGTACACGCGTATCAGTATGGCATACCCTCGGTGTAAGAAAGAGAGTGAGACAAGCGAAATGGACTGCTCACACAGGGAGAGGGCCTCTGTGACCAGAGAGCGTGCAACAGCCAACTGATTCCGCTGCACGCAAAATCTCTGCCTGACAGAACATGACCCATCCTGCCTCTGGCAAGCGAGGACTGCCAGACGATGCCTGGGGATGGAAAGCTCGCAGGGTCAGATGTTCTGCTTCCTGTAAGTGGCCTGCCCCGATCAGACAAAGCGCAGTTGCGGCGATCATGCAAAGAGTCACAGCAGCCTGTTCTCCGGTTCCCCGAGAGAGCTGCACGGACTGATACCCACTTTTGATCGCTGCCATAGCATCATTCTCAGAAGAACCATAAGAGGAGATTGACTGTGCTCTGGCGATAATGGCACGAAAAGCCACATTCTCTGGAGAGAGCAAAACCAGAAGCCTGCTCACCAAGCGCAAGAGTTGCTGATCCATCCTCGGTAAAGCTGTGCAGAAAGGCGCGAAGGGTCAGAACCTTGCCAAGCAGATCCCTTTGTTCTTGTGAGGAAAGATCTCCCTGTGAGGCCTGTGAGGCCTGTGAGGCCTGTGAGGCCTGTGAGGCCTGTGAGGCCTGTGAGGCCTGTGAGGCCTGTGAGGCCTTCTGCTCCTTGAGTGTCGTCCCCAGCGTCATTTCAACCAAATCAAGCCAATGAGAGAGAAGAGGATGTGGGGTAATCGGCCATAAGAGATGAACACAAGCCAAACAGAAATGAGGTCGGCATGTCAGGATCTCTGCTGGCAACTGTTCAATCCACTGTCGGAGCTGAACGAGGGCATAGCTGTTTACTCCCCAGACAAAGGAGACCAGTGGAGGATAAGCCCGTTCGATCAGCTCCGCGGCCCACTGCCACTCCTTAGCCTCAAAGGCATGCAGGATGGCAGCCGTCGTCTGCTGATGCTGCGCATACCAACGACTGGCACGCATGTGCAAGATGGGTACCAGATCCGCATGCCTCTGCTCTAGCTGGTAATGCAATGCTTGGGCAAAGAGGACATGATAGCGATACCACTGCCGCATGTCATCCAGAGAGACGATAAATAAATTGGCCCGCTCAAGGTGCTCGAGCATCTGTTGACTGTGCGTCTGTTCCATCACGGCATCACAGAGAGAGGCGTTGAGCCGTTCAAGGATAGAAGTGCACAGCAAAAAGCGCTGCACCTCTACTGGTTGCTTTTGCAGAACCACCTCGGTCAAGTAATCCAGGATGTAGCGATGCTCCCCACTGACTTGTTGAAGTAGCATGAGAGGATCAATGTGCTCTGGCAGGGAAAGACCGAGTAATTGCAAGCCCACCAACCAGCCCTCGGTGCGACTTCTCACCTCTTGGATCGTCTGATCCGGCAGTTGGAGGCCCACAACGTGCTGGAAGAAGGCTTCTGGTCTCCTCCGTGGTACAGCGCAGCTGCTCGGTGCGGATTTCCCAGACCTGCTGTCGCGCCCGCAGCAACGGGAGCGACAAAGGTGGATCAGCGCGTGTGGCCACAATGAGATGCAATTGAGGCAGCTGATGTTCTACCAGCGAGACCAGGGTGGTGTGCACCGGCTCTTCAGTGATCAGGTGATAGTCGTCCAAGATCAAGACCAAGTGGCGGGTGAGTGCTGCCAGCAGGTTAATCAGTTGGGTGAGCAAGGACTTGAGAGGTGGGGGAGTTGGGGATTGCAGTTGAACGAGCAAAGAGGCAAAGTGCTGAGGGTCTTGGGCCTGCAAGGCCGAGATGACATAGGTCCAGAACAGGTAGGGGTCATTATCTTCCTTATCCAAAGACAGCCAGCAGACTCCAGTATTGTGGACTGACAGCGACCGGGCCCAGGTAGAGAGGAGGGTGGTTTTGCCGAAGCCTGCAGGAGCCGAGACCAGGGTGAAAAGGCGTTCCAGGGCCTTGTCGAGCAAGGCATGCAGCCGAGGCCGTGGGATGAGCGTCCCCGAGGCTGCGGGCAGAAAGAACTTGGTAGCCAGAAGCTGGCTCTGGAAAAGAGAGGATGGGTTCATGGAAATCTCCTTGGGCGGCTCTGCTTGGGGAGACATTTGGGACGTTTGCTCTCTTTGGCAAAGGCGGCAAGCAGCATATCGAGATAGGGAGTGGGCCCAAGATGGCCTTGCTCTTGCCGGAGTCTGCGAAGCAGATCCGCCATGGGAGTGCCTTCGTCCACAAAGCTGCGGAGGTAGCCCTCTGGCTCACCGAGGCGAATCGCCTCCGAGAGGGCAGCCAGGGCTTGAGGCTCATCATCAAGCCTCTGATGAGCCAGGGCTTGCAGGAGGCAGATTTCAAGCACGTGCCCCCAGCGCTGACCAGCAGTCGCCCTCTGGAGCGCTGGCTCTAAGCGCTGCAGAGCTGCCGTTGGCTGATTTTTTGCTAGGAGGATGCGGGCCCGAGCCACCTCTTGGCGTTCGCGGGCAAAGGAAGTGAGAGGCGGTAGCACGACCTCCAATTGCTCGGCCCAGTGGATGGCCCGATCCAGTTCGCCACGAGCCAGCCAGAGCCGAACCTGATCAATGGTGGTAAAGAGGGAATGGTTAAACTGATAGACATGCTCATTGAGGTAACCGCTGATCTGTTCAGTTTGCTGGAGGGCCGAATTACGCTGCATCCAGTTCGCCACATGAGAGGCACACCCGTATCAATATGGCATACCCTCGGTGTAAGAAAGAGAGTGATGTAAGTGCAACGGACTGTTCACACAGGGAGATGGCCTCTGTGGCTAGAGAACGTGCAACAGCCAACTGATTCCGCTCACGCAAAATCTCTGCCCGACAGAACATGATCCATCCCACCTCTGGCAAGCGAGGACCACTAGATGTCTCCAGTTGGGGAGCTTGCTGGATCAGCTGTTCTGCTTCATGTAAGTGGCCTGCCCCGATCAGACAAAGCGCAGTTGCGGCGATCATCAAAGAGTCACAGCAGGCTGTCCTCTGGTTTCCTCAGAGAGCTGCACGGCCTGATACCCACTTCTGATCGCTGCCATGGCATCATTAACAGAAGAACTATAATAGGCGATTGACTGTACCCTGGCAATAATGGCACGAAAAGCTACACTCTCTGGAGAGAGCAAGGCCAGAGCCTGCTCACTAAGCGCAAGAGTTGCTGGTCCATCCTCGGTATAGCTTTGGATAAGGGTGCGAAGAGCCAAAACTCTGCCAGCAGATCCCTCTGTTCTTGCTCTCCTTGTAAAGAGAGGTTTCCCTGTGAGACCTGCACAGGCATCTGCTCCTTGAGAGCTGTCCTCAGTTCTCCTTCAGCCAGATCAAGCCACTTGTAGAGAAGAGCATGTGGAGTGATCATCGATAACAGATGGACACAGGCCAGACAGAGATGAGGTCGACAAGCCAGGATTTCTGTGGGCAACTGCTCAAACCACTGCCAGAGCTGAACAAGGGCATATCTATTGGCCCCCCAGGTAAAGGAGACTAGTGAGTGACAGGCCTGTTCGATCAAATCAGCCGCCCAGTGCCACTCTTTCGCCTTGAAGGCATGCAGAATGGCCTGAGTCGTCTGGTTGTGCTGGGCATACCAGCGGCTGGCACGACCATGCAAGATGGGGACCAGATCGGCGTGTCTCTGCTCCAATTGGAGGGAGAGAGCTTGGGCAAACAAGGCATGATAGCGATACCACTGCCGCTTGTTATCCAGAGAGACGACAAATAAATTGGCCCGCTCAAGGTGTTCGAGCATGGCTTGACTGCCCGTCTGCTCCATCACGGCATCACAGAGGGAAGCCGTGAGCCGTTCAAGGATGCAAGTACACAACAGAAAGCGTTGCACCTCTTTTAATTGCTTTTGCAGAACCACCTCGGTCAAATAGTCCAAGATGTACTGTTGCTCCCCACTGACCTGTTGGAGCAGTGTGAGAGGATTGACCTGTTCTGGCAGGGACAGAGCAAGCAAGTGCAAGCCCACCAGCCAGCCCTCCGTGCGAGCCGTCACCTCTTGGATCGTCTGATCAGGTAATGAAGTGCCCACGATATGCTGGAAAAAGGCATTGGTCTCCTGGAAGCTACAGCGCAACTGCTCTGTGCGAAATCTGAGCAGATGCGTGCGTGTCCGCAGGAGAGAAAGAGGCAAAGGTGGATCAGTGCGTGTGGCCAGCACGATATGCAAGTGAGGGGGAAGATGTTCGACATAGATAGGAGAGGGTGGTATGCACTTGTTGCTCGGTGATCACATGATAATCATCCAACACTAAGACGAGGTGCTCAGAAGTCCCCAGTGCCAGATTGATAAGAGAGGTGAGGATGGAATGCAGGGATGGAGCCTGCGGGGATTGCAGCGACTTAAACAGAGGAGTAAAACGCTCTGGTTGCTGCTGATCCAAGGCCGAGAGGACATAGGTCCAGAAGAGCTGGGGGTCATTCTCATCCTCATCCAACGACAGCCAAGCCACCTGAGCTTGGGTTGCAGGCAAGGATTGGGCCCAGGTGGAGAGCAAGGTGGTTTTGCCGAAGCCAGCGGGAGCCGAGACCAGTGTGAGAGCAGACTTGAGGCTCTCGTTGAGCAAGGCATGCAGGCGAGGACGCCTGATCAGCGTCCCGGGAGACGTGGGCACATACAATTTGGTGGCCAGAAGCTGTGTCTGGATGATCATCAAGGAATGCATCGATCATCTCCCTTCCTCTCGCGGCAGCTGTCCTTTTTCTCTCTTCTATAAGCTGATCCATTCTCTGCGCAGATCTGCTTCTTGGCTATTCTACCATAGCAAGCAAGCTTGCGTGAAGGATGGGGCCTGTCTGGTGGAGGACAGGCCACCACATCAGAACTGCTCGTCGAGGAGGCCAAGCTCTCGCGCCTGTTTCACCGCTTGCACGCGGTTCGTGACACCCAATTTCGAGAAAATATGGCTGACATGACGTTTCACGGTATCGAGAGCAATGACCAAATCTTGGGCAATATCTTGGTTGGAGCTGCCCTGTGCCAACAACTGGAGCACCTGCTGTTCGCGCTCACTCAACGGCTCAGACAGGAGCTGGGATTTGGTTGACTTTTCTGCTGGCATGTGTGCCTTGCTCTCCTGCTGAAAAGCTGTGAGCAGGGTATCCAGATAGGGAGTAGGCCCCTGCTTGGCGAGGTGCTTGCGGAGCCGATAGAGCAGAGCCTCCATGGGTGTTCCTTCGTCCACGAAGCTGCGGAGGTAACCCTCTGGCTCGCCCAGCCGCACTGCTTCCGAGAGGGCCGCCAGGGCTTGAGGCTCCTCATCAAGCCTCTGGTGAGCCAGCGCTTGCAGGAGGTGGATTTCAATTACATGGCCCCAGCGCTGGCCAGCAGTGGCTCTCTCAAGAGCAGGCTCTAAGCGCTGAAGAGCAGCCATTGACTGATCTTGGGCCAGCAGGATACGAGCCAGAGCTACCTCTTGGCGTTCACGGGCAAAGGGAATAAGATACTGCGCTCTCGCATCCTGTTCTTCAGCCCAGTTAATAGCCTGATCCAGTTCACCACGAGCCAGCCAGAGCCGAACCTGATCAACTGTGATGAAGCAGGCATTGAAAAACTGATAGACTGGCTGGTTCATCATTGTGCTAAGCTGCTTAGCTTGTTGGAGGACTGTGCATGCGGTCTCTAAATCCCCGCATGAGAGGCAGACCCGTACCTCTACAGAATACGCCCAGTACAAAAAGAAGAGTGATGCGAGCGAAATGGACTTCTCACACAGAGAGACTGCATCTGCGGAAGAAGTTCGTGCAGCCGCTAGGTCATTATGTTCCCGCGATATCTCGGCCTGACAGAAAGTAACCGTTCCTATCTCTGGTAAGCGAGGGTCACTCAAGAGTGTCTCTTGCATGAGAGCTTGCTTGATCAGTCGCTCTGCCTCACACAAGCGTCCTGTTACAATCAGAACAACAGTAGTTGCAGCCAACATGGCAAAAGTCACAGAGGGCCGTTTGGCCTCCTGAGCAAGCAGAATAGCCTGCTGCCCGTTTTCTATCGCTGCTATGCTATTGTTAACAGAGGAACTATAATAGAACAATCTTCCCATATAGATAAAGACACGGAAGATGAAATTCCTAGGGGAGAGCAAGGCTAGAGCCTGTTCACCAAGTGCAATAGCATCTGATCCATCCTGGGCCAAGCAATGCAGAAAGGCACGAAGAGTCAACGCCTCACCGATCTGATTTCTTTGTTTTTGTAAGGACTCTTCTTGTGAGGACTGTGCGGACATCGACTCCTTGAGAGTCGTCTCCAGAGCCTTTTCAACCAGATCAAGCCACGTGAAGAGGCTAGTGTATTGCGTAATCGGCCATAACAGAAGGGCACTGGACAAACAGAAATGAGGTCGGCTAATCAGAAAATCTGCTGGCAACTGTTCAAGCCACTGTCGAAGCTGAACGATGGTATATAATTTGGCTCCCCAGGTAAAGGAGACTAGTTTGTGATTGGCCTGTTCGATCAGATCTGCCACCCACTGCCACTCTTTCGCCTGAAAGGCATGCAAAATGGCAGAGGTCGTCTGGTGTTGCTCGGCATACCAATGGCTCGCCCGATAGTGCAAAGAGGGAATGAGATCAGGGTATGTTTGCTCCAACTGGTGGGAGAGGGCTTGGGCAAACAAGGCATAATAGCGATACCACTGCCGCCTGTGATCTAGAGAGACGACAAATAAATTGGCCCGCTCAAGGTACTCAAGCATGGCTTGACTGTCCGTCTGCTCCATCACGGCATCACAGAGGGAAGCGTTGAGCAGTTCGAGGATGGAAGTGCACAGCAAAAAGCGCTGCACTTGTTCTGGTTGCTTGTGCAGAACCACCTCGGTCAAATAGTCCAGGATATAGCGGTGCTCCCCACTGACCTGTTGCAGCAGCGTGAGAGGATCGGCGTGCCCGGGCAGGGAAAGACTGAGTAATTGCAAGCCCACCAGCCAGCCTTCCGTGCGAGCCATCACCTCTTGGAGCGTCTGATCCGGCAACTGGATGCCCGCAGCATGCTGGAAGAAAGTTCTGATCTCCTCCGGAGTACAGCGCAACTGCTCCGTGCGGATTTCCAAGGCCCGATGTTGGGCCCGCAGCAATGAGAGCGACAAAGGAGGATCAGTGCGTGTAGCTAGGATGAGATGCAAGTGAGCCTGCAGGTGTTCCACCAGCGAGGCCAAGGTGATGTGCACCTGCTCTTGGGTGATCAGGTGATAGTCATCCAGGATCAAGACCAAGTGGCGGTCAGACTCTGCAAGCAGGTTAATCAGCTGGGTGAGCAAAGACTTGAGAGGTGGAGGCGATGGGGATTGCAGTTGAGCGAGCAGAGAGGAAAAATGCTGGGGGTCTTGGATCTGCAAGGCCGAGAGGACATAGATCCAGAAAAGCCAGGGGATCATTCTCCTCCTCACCCAGAGACAGCCAGCAGACCCCAGTGTTGTGAGCTGCCAGTGATCGGGCCCAGATGGATAGGAGGGTAGTTTTGCCGAAGCCTGCCGGAGCTGAGACCAGCGTTAAAGGATACTTGAGAGACCCGTTCGAGCAAGGCATGCAGCCGAGGACGCGGGATGACCATCCTGGGAGCTGCGGGCAGAAACAACTTGGTAGCCAGAAGCTGGTCTTGGGTAAACGTAGATGGGTTCATGGAAGCCTCCTTGGTCGGCTTTGCAAGCAGAGCCGTTTAGGCCGTTTGCCCTATTTGGCAAAGGCAGCAAACTGCATATCGAGATAGGGAGTGGGCCCAAGATAGCATAGCTTTTGCTGCAGCTGTCCTTTTTCTCTCTTCTATAAGCTGATCCATTCTCTGGGAAGATCTGCTTCTTGGTTATTATACCATAGCAAGCAACCTTGTGTGAAGAACCTACACATGAATGTTCGAAGACTTCTCGTTAGGCTAGTGATAATTTTGACAGAAAAGGGCTTGAGTCTGCCGCAAAGCCGCCCAGGGTTTTAACCTGTACGGTTTAGGCGTCGTGGCATTCGCGATATCACCAACCCACTACTCGTCTCCAATTCGGGCCGTAGCTACGCTACAACTGCTCGGGGAAGCGACTACGTTGGGGTGTCAGAAGCTGCCGGGCCGCTAGCCCGTGCGGAGTGTCACATAGTACCTCTCTAGCATTACGGCTGATTCTTGTTACGGAATCACCTTATTCTTAGTCCTAATAATAGTGAATGAATGCTAGTACTTTTGGAATGTTTGCACATACGTGTTGTATCATATCAGTGCGTCTTATTTAGTGTAAAGTTGTCAAGATGGGAAAGAGTAATTAGACTGCCAAGAGTGATGTCTGGCGAAAGTGAGGAGCAAAAGTGATTAAGTGTAACCGCTGCGGGAGTGTGAACACTGCTGGGGCTGTGCGTTGCCAATCATGTGGTAGCGTGCTTTCTAGCATGGATACCAGCGGAAGTAATTCAAATGCGATGTCTCAGGAACAGTCGGCGTTGCCAGCCTGGTTAGAGTCGTTGCGTGTAGGGGAGCGAGCACCTCGTCCTACTACTAATTCGCCAAAATTCTCCACTGTCGATTTAATTGAAGAAGGCTCACTGCCAAGCTGGATGCATGCGCAACGCAACGAGACCCAAAATGTGACAGGTGCAAACATGCCTGTTCCATTGCGTCCTTCGTCTCTTCCTGCTCCCAGCACTGACAGCCAGCCATTTCCTGCGCCCGGTTTTGCTGCACAATCGCTGATTGATGAGCGAGCATTGCCTTCCTGGATGCAAGAGAGGGAAGCCTCAACACCATTGCCTCCACAGACTGGCATACCTGCAGCATTGCCTCCACAGGGTGGAATGCCTGCTGCGAATCTGGTTGATCATGGTAGCGTGCCAGATTGGATGAAGTCATTACAGCAGCGGCCATCGGGAGTTGCTGATCCGAGACAGCCTACGCAAGTACCGAGTACGGAGAGTGAGGTAAAGAGGGTTGAGCCTGTATTGGGACCCCCTTCGTCTAGTCCGGTATTTGCGGCGCGAGATCTGGTAGATCAACAGTCTCTGCCAGATTGGATGACTCAGTTGAACAATCAGAATTCAGCTGCCTCTGCCAGCCGTGAGCCATTGAAGCAGCAGTCAGACTCATTCTCACGATCAGTCATGAATGAGCAACAACAGCCTATTCAACCGGGACAAACGAGATTTTCTGCACACGATCTGATAGATCAGCAGTCTTTGCCTGCATGGATGCTGCCACAAAAAGGTCAAAATCCTTCCAATAGTAGTGGGCAAGAAAAACAGTCCAATCAACCACCAGCAACTGGTTTACCAGCTTCTTCGCTGCTCGATATGAATGCCTTACCTGCTTGGTTGACTGGAAATGAACAACGCCAGGGTGCATCGTCTGCATCCTCTCAACCTCCAACGCCTATGACTTCCTCTAATCGGCCCTTGCCTTCACAGCAGCCAGCTATGCAAGGACCTCCCACTGATTTGTCACCCGGGCAAGGTGGCCGCATAGCGGCCTCTTCTGTCATTGATATGACGGCATTGCCTGAATGGTTACGCTCAGCGGGTGATCAGCAATCAGTTCCGCAGACGCCATCTCAATCCGCCCCTGCTCCATATGCAGGACCTCCACGTGTAGAGAATGTGCGAGTGCCTAGCCGCCCTCGTGACGAGGTAAGTGCATCTGAGACAAGTGAGATGGCTGCGACCGTCTTTGCTTCCATGTTAGGTGTTGCTTCAACTACACCAAAATTTCCTGCTCCGTCTGGTGTCCCATATCAACAACAATATGGACAGGTAAGTTCCGGTGAACAAATGACCCCATCAGGGATGTCAGGGCTAGCAGGTATGCCTAGTCAGGCGGGAATATCTATGCTTGGCGTTGCCAATCCTGGTGGAGCTAATATGGTAGGAGGGGCAGGAGGACCTAGAGGTCAGAATATGAGCGGGACTCTTGGACCTCAAAGTAATACGCTAGGAGTAACTGGTAGATCGGGCGATCAGGGCATGTATGGCATGCCTGGAGATCAGAGTATGCCAGGGATTCCAAGAGACTCTGGGATGCATAGCATGGCTGGCATGCCTGGAGGGCCTGGAGGTCAGAGTATGACGGGGATTCCAGGTGGCTCAGGGATGCATAGCATGGCTGGCATGCCTGGAGGGCCTGGAGGTCAGAGTATGACGGGGATTCCAGGTGGCTCAGGGATGCACAGCATGTATGGCATGCCTGGAGGGCCTGGAGGTCAGAGTATGACGGGGATTCCAGGTGGCTCAGGGATGCATAGCATGTATGGCATGCCTGGAGGGCCTGGAGGTCAGAGTATGACGGGGATTCCAGGTGGCTCAGGGATGCACAGCATGGCTGGCATGCCTGGAGGGCCTGGAGGTCAGAGTATGACGGGGATTCCAGGTGGCTCAGGGATGCATAGCATGGCTGGCATGCCTGGAGGGCCTGGAGGTCAGAGTATGACGGGGATTCCAGGTGGCTCAGGGATGCATAGCATGGCTGGCATGCCTGGAGGGCCTGGAGGTCAGAGTATGACGGGGATTCCAGGTGGCTCAGGGATGCATAGCATGTATGGCATGCCTGGGGGTCAAAGTATGGCTGGCAATGCTTATGGAAATCCTGCTCAACCAAACGCTGGTGACAACAAGAATGCAAAGAAACGTGGACTGTTCGGAGCTTTGCTTGACTGGCTTTCCCGTTAGCTGCAGAGATAGAGGATACCAGAAATGCAAACACAACTCTATCCAGAGGGGGGACAGGGTCCAACTAAGGAGAAAAATGTAATGGTCCCCCACTCTCTCTTGGCCGTTGATTGTGGAGCTGTCTTTACAAAGGCCTCTCTATTTGGTTTGGTAGAGGGTCAGTATCGTCTGATGGCACGTGGAGAAGCTCCAACGACAGCGCTGCAACCACGCCAGGACATTACAAACGGTATTATTCAGGCTGTTCAGACCATTGAGTTTATCACTGGACGACATTTTATTGATGAGAGTAAGCAGATAATTTCACCTGAACGAACGAACGGCGATGGCGTAGATCTCTTCGTTTCTGTGGTCAGTGCAGGTGATCCATTGCGCGTCATGGTGATGGGTGGGGTCTCCCCCGCATTGGAGAATCTGGCGGCGCAAGCTGTCTCTGGTTTATATGCTCAGATATACGTAGTACCTTCCCCTTCATATGTCGCAGCAACTACTCCAGCAGGCCCTAACGCTATTGGTGGCGTTGGGGGGTCGTGGACACCGGAACGTATTACTCAGGAGTGGACACGGCAATTGGAGTATATTCATGAAGTGCAATCGGGAGTGGTTCTTATTGTTGGTCTGGCTGAGGGTCCTGGAGGGCCAGCTGCTTTGCAGGAAGCCTGCCAATTACTGGTAAGGTCTGCCCGAGAGCGTAGTGCTCAAGGCAGTATGCCAGTCCCTTATTCGGTTATCTATGCCGGGGCTCCCCAGTATGTAGAGGCAGTGCGGCGCATGCTACAGGGTATTGCCGATGTGAACCATGTTGAATCGTTAGTTTCCCAGGCGCAATTGGGACAGGTTAGCACAGCTTTGAGTGCCTTGCATGAGCACGAAGTCATCCAGAAACTGCCTGGATATCAACGATTGCATAGCTGGTCTAAGTCTGCACCTCTGGCTTCTGCAACCTCATTGAGTAGCTTGGTGCGTTTCCTGGCACAGCATTATTCCATGAACGTGGCTACTGTAGACGTTGGTGGGGCAACCACGACAATGATGCTGGCAGGTGAGCAAGGTGAGTTCATTCCCAATGTGAACTGTGAGGTGGGCGTAGGTCCTGGTATGGAGTATCTTTTCCAGCAAGTAGGGCTGGAACGTATTGCACGCTGGTTACCGTTTAGTGTTTCCGAAGAGCAGATACGGCAATTTGTGCTCAATCGCACAACTCACCCTCATACGCTACCTACCAATACCTGGGAGTTACAGCGTCGATCCAGGCATTTGCACGCGAAGCGATGGCTGTGACTTTTGAGGCGGCACGAGGCAACAGTACAGAGTGGCCTAGCATCGATCTGCTTTTAGCTACTGGTGGAGTGTTGGCACATGCTCCCAAATATGGGCAGATTGCCATGATGTTACTTGATGCGCTTCAACCACGTGGAGTCACCTCGCTTCTAATTGATCGTACCATGCTTGTCTCACAACTTGGAGCTGTTGCAACGGTTGCGCCAATTGCAGCTGTCCAAGTTAATGAAAATGATGCTGTATCGTACCGCCTTGGCACGTGTGTTATTCCCTTTGGTCAGCTTCAGCCAGGGCAACTGGCGGTGACTGTTAACCTTGAATATAGTAATGGTAAACAGGTGACCATTGAGGTGGTCGCAGGCTCGATTGAGGTTATTCCATTAGGCGTTAATGAACAGGCAATGCTCACGTTGTTCCCGGCTCCAAACGTTGATGTCGGATTGGGACTAGGAGAGCGTGCACGTGCAGCCGAAGAGATTGATGGTGGTTTGGTTGGTCTCATTATTGATGCTCGTGGTCGACCTTTAACCTTGCCGTCCAATGAGGCAGAACGTCAGGCACGTCTCATGCAATGGGCACAAGCCCTCGGTGCATGAAAAGGGAGTAGCAAGTTTTTCCACAAAAAGAAGCTATCCACATTTTGGCTAAATATTGGATAACTTTTTTTAGTTATAGTGGCAAAACAAGTGATTTGCCTTGCATCTCTTTCGGTTGGGGAATACCCATAATCTGTAAGATAGTTGGGGAAACATCTGCTAGGATACCATCTTGACGTAGATGGGCCTGTGCTAAACGTGGCACTACCAGATAGAGCGGAACAGGATGGGTTGTGTGAGCGGTAAGCGGTTTGCCCGTATCATACTCAATCAATTGTTCTGCATTGCCGTGGTCAGCAGTAATGAGGATATTGCCACCAACGGCGAGGGTAGCTTCCACGACGCGTCCAACACTGGTATCAACTGTCTCAGCAGCCTTAATAGTGGCCTCAAGCACGCCGGTATATCCTACCATATCAGCATTGGCATAGTTCATAATGATGAGATCGTATTGCCCACTGCGAATAGGCTCGATGGCTGTGTCGGTGATGCCTGCCGCACTCATCTCCGGCTGTAGATCGTAGGTCGGAACCTTTGGTGAGGGCACCAGAATACGATCTTCGCCGGGGAAGGGCACTTCACGACGACCATTTATAAAGAAGGTGACGTGAGCATACTTCTCTGTTTCAGCCGTGTGGAATTGTGTCATGCTGCAATCGGAAATAACACGAGCCAGTGGCCTATCTACCTCGTCAGCTCAATAGGCCACTTCGGCCTCAAGCCCTTCCTCGTACTGTGTCATCATCACAAAGACCTGATCCTTGAAGCGTGGTCCCCGGTCAAATTTACCCTCAGCCTGTGGAGGCAAATTTGGCATTACAAAGGCTTTTGTAAGTTGGCGTGCACGATCTGGACGGAAATTGTAATGAATGATGGCATCCCCCTCTTTGACTGTGGTTACCGGATACCCATCTTCAATAATAACTGTGGGAACGATAAATTCATCCGTTACATGTTTGTCATAGGACTGCTGGATAGCAGCGAGGCGCGGAACTAGCCCGCAAGCCATCCCCTCGTGTCATCGCGAAGTAGGTTATCCCAGTACGATCCCAGCGATTGTCGCGGTCCATGGCATAGTAGCGTCCACTGACAGTAGCGACTTTTGCAGGATGATCGCCACCAATCTCTTTGGCACGAGCCTCGAGACGCCGCATAAAAATCGACTCCGCCCGTGGGAGAAGTATCGCGTCCATCGGTAAACGAATGGATATAAACGTGCTCAAGCTGATGGGCCTGAGCTAGGCGTAGCAAAGCCTCCAAATGCGACTCATGGGCATGGACGCCGCCATTACCGAGTAAGCCACAAATGTGCAACTGAGACTGATTTTTCTTAACGTGCGCGATAGCCTTGAGGATTGCCGGATTTGGAAGAAAGAGCCATCCTAAATTGACTCACTGATACGTGTGTAGTCCTGTAGAACGCGCTTGCCTGCACCGATATTCTGGTGCCCAACCTCAGAGTTCCCCATCTGGCCCTCAGGTAAGCCAACTGCTAGGCCAGAGGTTTTGACTGCGGTATGAGGCCATTCGCGTGCAAGTTTATCGATGTTGGGTGTTCGCGCGAGTGCGATGGCGTTTCCTTCCTTACGCGGGTTGATTTCCCAGCCATCCATAATAATCAAAACAAAAGGGCGATGCCGCCCGGAAAAGGTTGTATTCATGTGATGTACTCAAGCTCCATGCACAAAATATTTCCAGGGTTATTCTGTTTCTTATTGTATCATGCAAAGGGTATCAATGACAGAGAAGTTATCTATTTTTCCCATAGGGAAGCTAGGAAAAGGGGTAGCAATAGCATTTCCGAGAAATAAAAGCAGATCGGCTTTCGCTTTTTGGAGAAGAGTGGAGAGGGACAAATCCATAATGGTGCCAGTCAACATTCTTGTTGTGGAGGGATTAGCGGATGAGCCTGTGGCTAAAAAGCTGCTTAAGCATGTTGGATTAGAAGTTGGAATGGTTTATGGGAGAAGAGGAAAGCCTTATATACTAGAACAGGTAATGAAGTATAATCAAGCAGCTCATATTACGCCTTTGAGAATGGTGCTAAAGAAAGAAGGCTAGTAATCTTGCCGATAGCAGTGCCCAGAAACATTGACCCGCGTGCGAAGGCATCAAAGCTTCGCAGAATGAGTTTCAAGGCTTCGGCGAACTGCTGTAGAACAAACTACTAGCCTCATCTAGTGCATCAAATTACTTGTAAGTGACTACTGCTCCACCCGAAACAATGGGATTTATCCCGCCTGCCTTATCCGAACTATCTGCGCCTACGTAAGGATCTGTAAACAAAACTGCCTTAGTGTCAGTTTTAGCAAAGCCACGGCATGCGTGCGCATCACCATAAGCATAACCTGACAAAGCACCACCAATAACCTGTTCAAGTTCTTGTTCGTTTAGTTCATGCATGATAGTAAAAAAAGCCTTTCATTCTCTTCAATGAACTACTTACTGTAGTTTTTGTCATTGATATGACACTTGTTATTATGAGTTATTAATAATCTCAATCTTATTGAGAACTAGTAAAGCTTTGGTTAAGATTGCTAGACATAAATTTATAATCCTTAACCTAAGCAAATAGATGAAAAGCCTGGAGAACAAAAAGAAGGCTAGTAGTCCGCCTAGGACGAACTACTAGCCTTACTAATTAATCAAATTAATAGCTCATAACTGATGATTCACTCATAGCCGTGGGCGACTTTCCGACTGCCAGACTCTCGTCACTTGCCGATGCCATTGTGTTCCACGGACATAGGACAAGTATACTTGATTTAGCGTGGGTTTGAGCGTATCCACGGGATGCTTTAGCACCACCGTCAGCACCTGCTACGATAGTACCACCCATAACCAGTTCAAGTTCTTGTTCGTTTAGTTCATGCATGATAGTAAAAAACCTTTCATTTTCTTCAATGGACTACTTACTGTAGTTTTTGTCATTGATATGACACTTGTTATTATGAGTTGTTGATGAGTTTAATCTTATTGAGAACTAGTGAAGTTTTGGTTAAGATTGATGGATATAAATTGATCTTTGTCAACCTCACATTCCGCAATCCGACGTTTTGATATAAGCTCGAAAAATAGAGAATTTCTCAGTCGAAACTATTGACAGTGCAAGGTATAATATTTATATCAGCTTCGATCTAACCAATTCATGCATGATGTTGGAACTTATTTTAGAGAGACAAAGTCGAAGCTGGTTTTTTTATGCCTCGAGATATCATCAGAATGAACTTCGACCTTCTCCAAGCAGACAAGAAACGTATAGGTCAGTTACTTCGTAGACTATAATGAAGCGACCTTTGACAATGGTGCTAAGAAAGGGAAAAAGTGAAACTATGAATAAATTGGGTTTCTATCTTCTGCTAACAAGAATGAGCAGAGGATTACTAATAAGTATTGCTATATGTAGTTTGTGGCTGATGACAATAGTGAATGCATGGGCGAGTGTGAACAAGATAGCTGATGCAGCGGGTATGCTTGACCATAATCAAGTGAGAAGTGCAGGAGCATCTCTGCGATATCCTATTGATATATATACAACGCAGAATTTTTCAGGTACAAGTCTCCAGTTTGAGCAGCGTGCTCGTGGCCATGTGGCCAATGCGAATATGATCGTGATGGCCATTAGTGCGAATCCTCGCCGTGTGACAGTCGTTGCTGGCAGTGCAGTGCCACTCTCGAACTCAGCAGCAGACAGTGTCATAAGCTCTTTTAGAAATAGCTATCAGAGCAGTGGAGGTGACTACACATCTGCAACAGTTAGCGCTTTGCAGACGCTGGGGAATGTTGTCTCAACTGGTCCTGTAGAAAGAGGCCGTTCGAGGGGTCCAAATCCTGCTCCTGCATCAGGTGGTGGGCTAAATGGACTATGGTGTTTGGTCGGTTTAGTCATTCTTGGACTGCTTGCCTTCTTCGTAATCAAGGGTCGTCGCTCAGGAGGTTTGCCTTTTAATCGGCCTCAGTATGATCAGCCATATCAGGGGAATTACCCGCCTAACTATGGTCCTGGTTATCCCCCACAGCAAGGTGGTGGGGTCAATCCCTGGGCGGCAGGTGGTCTAGGTGCAGCAGCTGGTGGCTTGCTTGGCTATGAGTTGGGGAAAGAACGCGGTGAGCGCGAGGCGAGAGAAGGTCAGGGCGACTATGGAGGTAATCAAGGATTTCCTGGCGATCCTAGTCAGTATGGTGGTGGAAGCGTAGGAGACTTTGGAGGTGGTGATAGTGGAGGAGATTTTGGTGGTGGAAGCGTAGGAGACTTTGGCGGTGGTGATAGTGGAGGAGATTTTGGTGGAGATGGTGGTGGAAATTCTGGCGATTTCTGAACTCGCTTTGTACATTTGTGGGAAAAGAACGAGACAGGGAAGCCTCTTAAGAGCACTAATAAAGGAAAGACAGGATACCCTCTATTTTTCAGGGTATCCTGTTTGTGTTCTTCGTGTATGTCATCATCAGAGAATCATGAGCGTTTAGGAGAGTGGAGTGACAGCAAAGTTATCAAATTGGGCATTGATCCAAGAGGCAACTTGGATGCCCACTTGCCCTGCCAAGAAGGTGGAGTCATTGACGGTTGCCAGAGATTTGTTATCGATCGAGGCCTCCACCGTACCTGCCTTCATTTTCAAAGTGAGGTGATGCCAAGTGTTGAGCCCAAAGGAAGTTGTCCCAGAGGCCAGTATGGTTTCTGAGCCCCCCTTTGCTGTAGTGAGTTTCCAACTCCCATCATTGGTAAAGTGCAGATGATAGCCGTCAACGTGATTGCCGCCTTGGCTCTTGATCCCCCCGATCAGATCAATGTAGCCTGCCTGCTCCATCAAGGCATCCATGCTCACCTGGTAATTAGTCCAGTTCGGATCTCCAACCACGGTTAAGGGATCAGGACCATTCATCCAGGTGATGGGAGGAATCGAAATAACCTGGCGCAGACACATGCGCTTGTGTGGGCTAGCGCAGAGAGCGGTCTCATAGGCCCCGTTCAGCGTGGAGAAATAACGGGGAATTTGCCCAGTACGGTAATGCTTGAAGTTGTCGCGGTAGGGCAGTTTCAAGCTGGCTTGGGCAGGTGAAGTAGCCGTCCCCTTGCTCTGACCTGAGGTGGTAGTCAGGCTATAGATATGGTGTGGCTGCAGGGTCAGAGAAAACGTACCATTGTGGGGGGTAATACGCTTCTGCTGGACAAACCAGTCACTGATATTTGACGAACTGAGGTCAGTCATCCAGACGTGGACGGTGCCAGTGGAGAGACCATGGGACACCTGGAAGGTGACCGTCTGAGCCGCATTTGCAGACGCTGTCTCAATGTAGATACTGTAGTCCTTGCCATTGGGGGATTTGAGCGAAAGGTAGGTCCCATTGCTGCGATCCCCTGCTAGGTTACCAGAGGCCCCGTCGAGAAATTGCCAACCGGGTTTGGCAAACTGGGTCATGTGGGCGGTGACCCAGATGCTTTTGGCCACATAATAGTAACCAGACCAGGGTTGATTGGCCTGCATCAGCCCATCGCCTGCATAAGGCAGCGTATCATACCAAGCATTCACCACAGTCCAGTTGATCGTAGCTGTAATTTTGTCATCAATGTAGCCATGCGTAATGGTTTGAGCGAGAGCAGCAGCACCATAATCATAATGAGCGGACCCGGCTTCACTTTGCCAGATGGGTTTGTTCAAGGCCAGAATATCTGTGTCACTTGCACACGTCTGACCCACGCTTCCACTATAGGCACAGGGATAGTGCCCACCCACGATATCCACAGCCCCATTCAATGCCGGATCATTGAGCATATCGGAACCGATTCGCCACGCTCCACCACCAAAATCGTCTGACCCCACGACCTTCGTGTGTAAACCGTTGCTCTTCAGAGCACTCTTGAGGTCTTCATACCAGGTCTTATCATAGCCTTTCTCATTCCAGCCACCAATGTAGTCAATGTGCAGGTGATGATCTGACTGGGCATGTTTGATCCAGTTGATAATGTAGTGAATATTGTCCTGTGACCAGAAACCGCCATGGAACCAGCCAGGGGCTCCCCATTCCAGACCGTAGAGCTTGATATGCGGATTGCGCAGCTTGGCCTGTTCCATCAGCCACCATTCATAACCACGATGGTAATTCTGATCCGTGGGAGTACGCTGGGAGCTGGCCTCGGCCCCTTCGGTGGTGTCCGTATCGCTGCCAATCTCCACCTTTAAAATCTGGAGACTGGCTCCATAGTTCGGTTTGAAGAGGTAATCAAGAATTTGTTTCCGCTGTTTGGGCGGATAGTCGATCAGCAAACGTGAGGTTCCACCACCACCGCTGAGAGCCCCCACCCCATCGAAGATCCTCCCGCTGTCCTGACCATTGACGTCAATCGTGCTATCCTGAGCCTGGACCCTACTGGAGGTAGCAGTAACAAGGCTGAAGATCAGAGCGCACGATAGAATCCAAATGAGAGGCTGCCGCTTTTTTCTCATAATTCTCGTTTAGCCTTTATGCCAAAGGGCAAGCAGGTGGTTCTTAGCCATCCTTTGTCATTTCCCCTTGCACATTTCCAATTGGAACTCCTCTCTTTAGAAACAGGATATATATATCTCTCTTCCAACCAGAACCACTCTTCAAAAATAGCGTACCCGATTAATGAGGAGCTTACAAGTAAAAAGAAGGGACAATTGCAAGGAAAGACAGGATACCTCTCTTTTTCAGGGTATCCTGTTTGTCTCCTGCGTGTCTGGTCTGATCAAGAGTTCATGAGTACTCAGGAGAGTGGAGTGACAGCAAAGTTATCAAATTGGGCATTGATCCAAGGGGCAACTTGGATGCCCACTTGCCCAACCAAGAAGGTGGAGTCATTGACGGTTGCTAGAGATTTGTTATCGATCGAGGCCTCGATCGTACCATTGGCCTGCACTTTCAAAGTGAGGTGATGCCAAGTGTTGAGCCCAAAGGATGTCGTCCCAGAGGCCAGTACGGTCTGTGCGCCTGAATCATCTTCTTTAAAGAGTTGCCAGCCCCCATCATTGGTCAAGTGCAGATGATAGCCGTCAACGTGGTTGCCGCTTTGGTTCCTCATGCCCCCGACCAAGTCAATGTAGCCTGCTTGCTCCATCAGAGCATCCATGCTCACTTGGTAATTGGTCCACTGCGGATCTCCTATCACGGTTAAGGGATCAGGACCATTCATCCAGGTGATGGGAGGGATCGTAATGACTTGGCGCAGGCACATGCGACGGTGAGGGCTGGCGCAGAGAGCCGTCTCATAAGCCCCGTTCAGCGTGGAGAAGTAACGGGGAATTTGCCCAGCACGGTAATGCTTGAAGTTATCACGGTAGGGCAATTTCAAGTGAGACTGGGCAGGTGAAGTAGCAGTCCCCTTGGTCTGACCTGAGGTGGTGGTCAGGCTGTAGATATGGTTTGGCTGCAGTGTCAGAGAAAACGAGTCATTATGGGGAGTAATATTGGGCTGTCGAACAAACCAGTCACTGATCTTTGACGAACTGAGGTCGGTAGTCCAGACGTGGACGGTACCAGTGGAGAGACCATTGGACACCTGGACAGTGACCGTCTGAGCAGCGGTGGCTGGCGTCGTTTCAATGTAGATACTGTAGTCCTTACCATGGGGAGACTTGAGCGAGAGGTAGGTCCCATTGTGGCGATCCCCTGCTAGGTTACCAGAGGCCCCGTCGAGAAATTGCCAACCGGGTTTGGCAAACTGGGTCATGTGGGCAACGACCCAGATGCTTTTGGCCACATAATAGTAGCCAGACCAGGGTTGATTGGCCTGCATCAGCCCATCGCCTGCATAAGTCAGCGTATCATACCAAGCATCCACTACAGTCCAGTTGATCGTGGCCGTGATTTTATCATCAATGTAACCATGCGTAATGGCTTGAGCGAGAGGAATAGCACCAGTATCATACTGAGCGAGCCCTGCTTCACTATCCCAGATGGGCTTGTTCAAGGCCTGAGCATCTGTGTCATTCGCACACGTCGGATACACGTTTCCAAACATGGCACAGGGATAGTGCCCACCCACGATATCCACAGCCCCATTCAGTGCCGGATCATTGCGCATATCGGTGGCGATTTGCCACATTCCGCCACCATAATCGTCTGCCCCCACAACCTGCGTTTTTAAACCGTTGCTCCGCAGTGCGCTCTTGAGGTCTTCATACCAAGTCTTATCATAGCCTTTCTCATTCCAGCCGCCAATGTAGTCAATGTGCAGATGATGATCAGACTGGGCATGTTTGATCCAGTTCAGAATGTAGTGAATATTGTCCTGTGACCAAAAACCGCCATGGAACCAGCCTGGGGCTCCCCATTCCAGACCATAGAGCTTGATATGCGGATTGCGCAGCTTAGCCTGTTCCATCAACCACCATTCATAGCCACGATGGTAATTCTGGTCCGTGGGAGTGCGCTGGGAGCTGGCCTCGGCCCCTTCGGTGGAGTCGGTATCGCTGCCAATCTCCACCTTCAAAATCTGGAGACTGGCTCCATAGTTCGGTTTGAAGAGGTAATCTAGGATTTGTTTCCGCTGTTTGGGCGGATAGTCAACCAGCAAACGTGTGGTACCACCACCACCGCTGAGACCTCCCACCCCATCGAAAATTCTCCCGCTGCCATGACCATTGACGTCAATTGTGGTAGTTGCAGGTGTATCCTGAGCCCGGACCATACGGGAGGTAGCCGTGGTCAGACTGAAGATCAGAGTGCATAATAAAATCCAAATGAGAGGCTGGCGATGCTTTCTCATGCTTATCGTCTATCCTTTGTGCCAAAGGGCAAGCAGGTGGTTCTTAGCCATCCTTTGTCATTTCCCCTTGCACATTTCCAATTGGAACTCCTCTCTTTAGAAACAGGATCTATCTCTCTCTTCCAACCAGAACCACTCTTCAAAAAGAGCGTACCTGATTAATGAGGAGCTTACAAGTAAAAAGAAGGGACAATTGCAAGGAAAGACAGGATACCCTGAAAAAGAGAGGGTATCCTGTTTGTCTCCTGCGTATCTGGTCTCACCAAGAGTTTCATGAGTACTCAGGAGAGTGGAGTGACAGCAAAGTTATCAAATTGGGCATTGATCCATGGAGCGACCTGGATGCCCACTTGCCCAACCAAGAAGGTGGAGTCATTGACGGTTGCTAGAGATTTGTTATCGATCGAGGCCTCGATCGCACCTGCCTTCACTTTTAACGTGAGATGATGCCAAGTGTGGAGTCCAAAGGAAGTCGTCCCAGAGGCCAATATGGTCTCTCTGCCATAATCCCACTCTCTAAAGAGTTGCCAGCTCCCACCATTGGTAAAGTGCAGATGATAGCCATTAACGTGATTGTTGTTTTGGTTCTTGATGCCCCCGATCAGGTCAATGTAGCCTGCCTGCTCCATCAGGGCATCCATGCTCACCTGATACTTAGTCCACTGCGGATCTCCCACTACGGTTAAGGGATCAGGACCTTTCATCCAGGGGATGGGAGCGATCGTAGATACTGTAGTCCTTGCCATTGGTTGACTTGAGCGAAAGGTAGCTCCCATTGTTGCGATTGCCCGCTAGGTAACCAGAGGCCCCGTCGAGAAATTGCCAACCGGGTTCGGCAAACTGGGTCATGTGGGCAACGATCCAGATGCTTTTGGCCACATAATAGTAGCCAGACCAGGGTTGATTGGCCTGCATCAGCCCATCGCCTGCATAAGGCAGTGTATCATACCAAGCATCCACCACGGTCCAGTTGATCGTAGCCGTGATTTTGTCATCAATGTAGGCATGCGTAATGCTTTGAGCGAGAGCACCAGCACCGTAATCATAATGAGCGGACCCTGCTTCACTTTGCCAGATGGGTTTGTTCAACGCCTGAGCATCTGGGTTGTTTATACAAGTCGGATACACGCCGCGTTTACCGTAGGCACAGGGGTAGTGCACACCTATGATATCCACAGCCCGATTAAATGCCGGATCATTGCGCATATCGGTGGCGATTTTCCATGCCCCCTTAAGAGAATCGTCTGACCCCATGATCTGCGTGTCTAAACCGTTGCTCTGCAGAGCGCTCTTGAGGTCTTCATACCAGGTCTTATTATAGCCTCTCTCATTCCATCCCCCAATATAGTCAATGTGCAGATGGTGATCGGACTGAGCATGTTTGATCCAGTTCAGAATGTAGTGAATATTGTCCTGTGACCAGAAACCACCATTGAACCAGCCAGGGGCTCCCCATTCCAGACCGTAGAGCTTGATATGCGGATTGCGCAGTTTGGCCTGTTCCATTAACCACCATTCATAGCCACGATTGTAATTCTGGTCCGTGGGAGTACGCTGGGAGCTGGCCTCGGCCCCTTCGGTGGAGTCGGTATCGCTGCCAATCTCCACCTTCAAAATCTGGAGACTGGCTCCATAGTTTGGTTTGAAGAGGTAATCTAGGATTTGTCGCTGCTGTTCTGGCGGATAGTCGATCAGCAAACGTGAGGTACCACCACCACCGCTGAGCCCCCCTACCCCATTGAAGATCCTCCCGCTGCCCTGACCATTGACGGCAATCGTGGTAGTCGCAAGTGCGTCTTGAGCCCGGACCATACGGGAGGTAGCCGTGGTCAGACTGAAGATAAGAATGCACAGTAGAATCCAAATGAGAAGCTGTCGTTTCTTTTTCATGCTTATCGTTTATCCTTCGCTCCAAAGGACTAGCAGGCGTTTCTTAGCCATCCTTTGCAATTTCCTTGGCGAAAGTATAAGTAACGTTGCTAAGAACTTTGGACATCCCTTGACAAGCTAGGACATCTATGCTGATACGATGTTACTGATTCGAAAATGCTTCGTTATAGGCAGTAGACACGCTTCTCATTAGGGCCTTGCCAAAGACCTTAGAGATTGTGGTGAAAAGCCAATCGGGTGCGCGACGGCAAGGCGAATGCGCCTTTGCATGCTTCTATAGAACGATAGCAGGTGGTCTCTAAGCGAGGTAAATGAAAAGAGCCTAACATGAGAAAACAGGTCAAAAAGCACTCCCAAACGTCTTTGCAGGCAATGGGATAGAGGATGTGAATAAGACCGCAAGGTCTTTAGTAGTGCATCCTGAGAGGATAGTTGTTCCCCTCCGAACACCTACTCGTGGAACAGTTGTCCATTGATTAGGTAACTATACCTAAACACAAGCGAGTGTGTACAGGACATCTAGAGGACAAGTAGGGAACAACCAGTGAAAGCACTGGAAATTTCTGAACTCGCTTTTTTGTCCCTTTTTCCCTCTAGTTGTCACACTCTTATAAGGAAGATAATAAAGTGGTGGAAAGACGCTGAGAGGCTAGGGATTAAGCGAGGCAAGATTCCAAATAGGGGCAGCTTGATCAATGCTTATCTCGTGCTAGCACAATGAAAGGAATTTAGAGTGCGATGGGACGGCATTTGATTAGAAATGCCCTAACGGTAAATTCCCTCGTCGCTATGATATTTGCCCTGGTAGGCACTTTTAAGATCAGCCATGCGTCAATGACAGATCACACACCAGCGACTGCATGGAGGAATGGCCATTTCAATGTTAATGTGGCAAATGTCGTTCGTCAATCGAAGTGTTATTCTCCTACAGCCAAATACGAAAGCTAATCAGTCCATGCCACTAGGGAACGGTAAATTGGGTATGGCAGTATGGTCAGGCAATGGTCTCACGGCACAACTGAACCGGGTCGATACCTTTCCAAATCGTAAGTCACCTGGTCAAGTGGTCATTCCTGGTCTCTCCGTTTTGACAAAAGGGGCTAACTATCATGGTTCGCTCGATCTCTATGATGCTCTGTTCAGAGAGTCGGGTGGAGGGATGACTGCGACTGCCTATATACTCCAGAATAAAGATGAGTTTATCGTTGATGTGACCGGCGCTGACCCTAATGAGACCCAGACAGCTCAGATTCAGTTGTGGGCAGGGCGCTCACCAACTGCAAGTGCTGATGGCGCTTTTGCCAGTCTAGCTGAGACCTTTGTTGACAATGCTGATTGCTGTGGTGCTGGCGCATCTAACCAGACGTTTGGCTCCTTAGCCGGGATTACCGCTGGAGGTCGCAATGTCACGGCATCGGTGGTCAACCCTACCACGATCCAAGTCTCCTTCAAGCCCCATACAGATGGTTCCTTCAGAATAGTGGTTGCTTCCCCCTCATGGGTCGGCAAAGGCCGTGCACTCTCAACGATCACCCACCTTATTGGCAGCGATACCACAGCTTCAACGAGTAGCCTGAGGAGCACACATCTGAAATGGTGGCACACATTTTGGAAGAAAACTGGTTTAATCAAGATGAGTTCTAGTGATGGCAAGGCAGCCTATATTGAGAACATCCGTGATATCGATCTCTACGTCACAGCAGCTTCAAGTGCTGGCAAATTACCAAGTCATCATAATGGTGCGGCAGATCTCTTTGTCTGGAATAGCGATGTTACGCCTGCAATTTGGCCTGTCTATTTATACTGGCACTGGAACATACGTATGCAGGTAGCTACCAATATGGCAGCCGGACACCCCGAATTGAATAATCCCTACTTCAATCTCTACAATGGTAATTTGGCAAACTTGGAAGCATGGACAAAGCAGAAATTTGATGGTGATGGAACTGATATCTGTGTACCGGAACTTATACGCTTTAATGGCAATGGGGCAGGAGGGGGGGTGAATGAGACGTGCGATAAATCGGTCACGAGCTTCAATGGCAAAACCCTGAGTACGGGTGCGGAGGTCTCACTTTGGATGTGGCAACACTATCTCTACACTGGCGATCGGAAGTTCTTGCAGAAGAGCTACCCCTTCATGGCGGCAGCGGCACGCTTCCTGCTGCATTATGCCAAAGTTGGCTCTGACGGCCATCGGCACACAAACCCGTCGAATGCGCACGAGACGCAATGGGATGTCCACGACCCTACCACTGACATTGCTGCCATGAAGGCACTATTCCCGGTCGTCATTCGAGTAGCACGGATGCTCAAGACCAGTGCGACACTCGTTTCACAACTGCAGGCGGCCTTGCCACAAATTTTAGATTATCCTCGCACAGATATCGCTACAAAGACTCAATTGCTTACAGCTAGCGCTGATAGTGCTGGTCAGGATATGATAGGTATGTCCTATGATCAGACGGCAACCACACGTAACGTCGAGAATATTGGCCTTGAAGTTGTCTGGCCCTATGACCTAATTGGAGATGGCAATGGTAGCATGACGCAACTGGCTCAGCGCACCTTCACTCATCGAACTACTGTCAACTCGCCAGATTGGACCTTCGATGCCGTTGATGCTGCTCGTATAGGCGATGCTGCTGATTTCCAGTCAAGTGTCATCAATCAGACGCAAGCATACCAAGTATTTGCTTCTGGACTGGGCAACTGGATGGCTAATAGCTCAGATGTTTTACCCTATGACGAGATAGATGGTGATGTTGCTAATGCTGTACAGGAGGCATTAGCACAGGACTATGATGGCTTGTTGCGAATTGCGCCGGCTTGGCCATCCAATTGGGATGTGTCTGGTACCGTCTATATCCATGGTAACAGCAAGGTTGATGTCCAGGATAGAGAATGGGAAGTTAGTGACAGCGGTAATCCAGGCGGGATCAAATGGCACCATCGCGACTCGTGAACCCGTGGAAAACACAGAAAGTGACTGTGGTTGATGGCAGTAGCGGAGCAACAGTAGTTGCTGCAACGACAGCCAAGCAGTTCACTATACCAGTGCGGTCAGGCCATTCCTATGTGATCGAGCTAGTCTCATCGCCTCTCAGGGCCATGTCTTATGCTCAAGTAACAGCACGGCCTGCTACTACGACGCGGAGCATGGGATCTGTAACCATTGGCGTTCCAGCGTGATGAATTTATTGGAGCTGTGACATGTCAATGCTTGGTCTCGTACTAGCACAATGAAAGGAATCGAGAATGCGATGAGACGGCATTTGATCAGAAATGCCCTAACGGTAAATTCCCTCGTCGCCATGATATTTGCCCTGGTAAGCACTTTTAAGATCAGCCATGCATCAATGGCAGACCACACACCAACGACTGCATGGAGGAATGGCCATTTCAATGTTAATGTGGCGAATGTCGTTCGTCAATCGAATATTATTCTCCTGCAGCCAAATACGAATGCTAATCAGTCCATGCCACTAGGGAACGGTAAATTGGCTGCGGCAGTATGGTCAGACAATGGTCTCATGGCACAACTAAACAGGGTCGATACCTTGCCAAATCGTAAGTCACCTGGTCAAGTGGTCATTCCTGGTCTCTCCGTTTTGACAAAAGAGGCTAACTATCATGGCTCGCTCGATCTCTATGATGCTATATTCAGAGAGTCGGGTGGAGGGATAACTGCGACTGCCTATATACTCCAGAACAAAGATGAGTTTATCGTTGATGTGACGGGGGCTGACCCTAATGAGATCCAGACAGGCTCAATTTCAGTTGGGGTCAGGGCGCTCACCAACAGCAAGTGCTGATGGCGCTTTTGCCAGTCTAGCTGAGACTTTTGTTGACAACACTGATTGCTGTAAAGTTGGCGCATCTAACCAGACATTTGGCTCCTTAGCCGGGATTACTGCTGGAGGTCGCAATGTCACGGCCTCGGTGGTTAACCCTACCACGGTCCAAGTCTCCTTCAAGCCCAACACAAATGGTTCCTTCAGAATAGTGGTTGCTTCCCCCTCATGGGTCGGCAAAGGCCGTGCACTCTCAACGATCACCCACCTTATTGGGAACGATGCCACGGCTTCAACAAGTAGCCTGCGAAGCGCACATCTGAAATGGTGGCACACCTTTTGGAAGAAAACTGGTTTAATTAAGATGAGTTCTAGTGATGGCAAGGCTGCTTATATTGAGAATATCCGTGATATCGATCTCTTCATCACAGCAGCTTCAAGTGCTGGCAAATTACCAGGTCACCATAATGGAACGGCAGATCTCTTTGTCTGGAACGATAGTTCGTTCCCGGGTTGGCCTGTCTATAAATTCTGGCACTGGAACCTGCGTATGCAGGTAGCTGCCAATATAGCAGCCGGACACCCCGAATTGAATAATCCCTACTTCAATCTCTACAATGGTAATTTGGCAAACTTGAAAGCATGGACAAAGCAGAAATTTGATGGTGATGGAACTGATATCTGTGTACCAGAGATCATGCGCTTTAATGGCAATGGGGCAGGGGATGATACTAATCAATCGTGCGATAAATCGTACACGGCTTACAATGGCAAAACCTTGAGTACGGGGGCGGAGGTCTCACTTTGGATGTGGCAAAATTATCTCTACACTGGCGATCGGAAGTTCTTGCAGAAGAGCTACCCCTTCATGGCGGCAGCAGCACGCTTCCTGCTGCATTATGCCAAAGTTGGCTCTGACGGCCATCGGCATATATACCCGTCGAATGCGCACGAGACACAATGGGATGTCCACGACCCTACCACTGACATTGCTGCCATGAAGGCACTATTCCCGGTCGTCATTCAAGTAGCACGGATGCTTAAGACTGATGCGACACTCGTCTCACAACTGCGGGCAGCCTTGCCACAAATTTTAGATTATCCTCGCACAGATATTGCTACAAGGACTCAATTGCTTCCAGCTAACGCTGATAGCGCTGGTCAGGATATGATAGGTATTTCTTATGAGCCAACGGCACCCTTCCATAACGACGAGAATATTGGCCTTGAACCTGTCTGGCCCTACGGCCTAATTGGTGATGGCAACGATCGCATGGCGCAACTGGCTCAGCGCACCTTCACTCATCGAAGAGATATCAACTTCCCAGATTGGACCTTCGATGCCGTTGATGCTGCTCGTATAGGCGATGCTGCTGATTTCCAGTCAAGTGTCATCAATCAGGTGCAGGCATACCAAACGTGGGCTTCTGGACTGGGCAACTGGCTAGGTAATAGCTCAGATAATTTGCCCTATGATGAGATGGATGGTGATGTTGCTAATGCTGTGCAGGAGGCATTAGCACAGGACTATGATGGCTTGTTGCGGATTGCACCGGCTTGGCCATCCGATTGGGATGTGTCTGGTACCGTCTATATCCATGGTAACAGCAAGGTTGATGTCCAGGTAGAGAATGGGAAGTTAGTAACGGCGGTAATCCAGGCGGGATCAAATGGCACCATCGTGACTCGTAACCCGTGGCAAACGCAGAAAGTGACAGTGGTTGATGGCAGTAGCGGAGCAACAGTCGTTGCTGCAACTACTGCCAAGCAGTTCACTATACCAGTGCAGTCAGGCCATTCTTATGTGATCGAGCTAGTCTCATCGCCTCTCACAGCCCTGTCTTATGCTCAAGTAACAGCACAACCTGCTACTACGACGCGGAGCCTGGGATCAAGAACCATTGGCATTCCAAGGTGAACTAAGCAGAGCACTCTGAAGGCTGGGTACTCTGCTTATTCTGTTCAGCCTGTTAACCTTTTGATCCTGTTGCAGTGGTGCGGCGGCCACTGCGGCGTGCAGTTTCTGCAACGCTCAGACGCAGAATGGCCCGCTGGAGTGCTGCTTCCAGCTGGACTCGTTCGACATTTGATTGAGCTTGCGCTAGACGCTCTTGAGCACGATGACGAGCCTCTTCGGCACGGGCTTGATCGATGTCATCCGCATGCTCTGCGGCATCAGCGAGTACAATAATATTGTTTTTTGAGACTTCAAGGAAACCACCCGATACAAAGATTGTTTCCTCAGCCCCAGCGAGTTTGATCGAGAGTGCACCAGTAGAGAGTACAGTCAGAAGAGCTGTATGACGAGGCAAAATGCCAAGCTGACCCTCTGATCCTGGGGCCTGCACAGCATCAGCCTCGCCGCTATAGAGCTTACCTTCCGCTGTCACAATCTCAACATGCAGTGTATTGCCTGTTGCCATGGCTTAACCCTTCTTCTTCTGATCCGCTTCGTAAGCTGCCGTAACTTCTTCGATGGGACCTCTCAGCAGGAAGTAGTTCTCAGGAATGTGGTCGTATTTGCCCTCGACGATTTCTTTGAAGCTACGAATGGTTTCTGACAGCTTGACGTATGCACCAGGAGTACCTGTGAAGACTTCTGCAACTGTAAATGGCTGTGAGCAGAAGCGTTCCAGTTTGCGAGCACGCGACACTATTAGTTTATCCTCGTCGGACAGTTCGTCGATACCTAGAATGGCGATGATGTCTTGCAGTTCTTTGTAACGCTGCAAGATACGCTGCACCGCACGCGCAACGCTATAGTGCTCTTGACCGACAACCTGCGGATCAAGGATACGACTGGTAGATGCCAGTGGATCGACAGCTGGGTAGATACCCTTGGCGGCAATTGCACGCTCAAGCACAATCGTTGAGTCGAGGTGAGCAAAGGTCGTCGCAGGAGCAGGATCGGTGTAGTCGTCAGCAGGTACGTAAACAGCTTGCATAGAGGTGATCGAACCACGCTTGGTCGAGGTGATGCGTTCCTGCAACTCGCCCATTTCTTCGGCGAGATTTGGCTGATATCCCACTGCGGATGGCATACGTCCGAGCAGAGCGGACACTTCAGCACCAGCCTGAGTGAAACGAAAAATATTGTCGATGAAGAGTAGCACGTCCTTGCCTTCTTCATCACGGAAGTATTCCGCGATAGCTAGACCACTTAGTGCCACTCGTAGACGAGAACCAGGCGGCTCGTTCATCTGACCAAAGACCATGGCTAGCTTGTCGAGCACGTTGGCTTCCTGCATTTCATGGTATAGGTCATTTCCTTCGCGAGTGCGCTCACCTACGCCTGCGAAGACGCTATAGCCACCATGGCCTTTGGCGATATTGTTGATCAGTTCCTGGATGATAACTGTCTTGCCAACACCTGCACCACCAAAAGCTCCGATTTTACCACCTTTCATAAAGGGGCAGATGAGATCGATAACTTTAATGCCCGTCTCGAAGACCTCAACCTTGGGGGATTGATCTCCCAGTGTGGGCGGATGTCGGTGAATGGGGTAGCGAGGGACATCTTCAACATCAGGTTTGTTGTCGATGGCCTGACCAAGCACGTTAAAGATACGACCGAGCGTTTTCGGACCTACTGGTACGCTGATCGGTCCTCTGGTATCATAGGCGTCGACGCCACGTTGCAGACCATCGGTCGGTCCCATGGCGACACAGCGCACCCAGTTGTTGCCAAGGTGCTGCTCAACCTCAAGGGAGAGTTCTCGTTCGGCGTCAGCGATGCGTACCTTTACTTCATTGTAAATTTCTGGTAGCTGATTTTGGGGAAACTCAATGTCTACCACAGCTCCCAGAACTTGTACGACTTTTCCTTTTGTTGCTATTTTTGTTGCCATATATTTTTTTCCAACGGACGCGTTTTATGTGCGCCCGTCGTGTATACCTCCATAGAAAATGAGATGTTACTGATCAGCAGTACCCCGGGTGTTGCTCAGCCTCAATGAGTCGGGAAACATTGAGCAAGCAAGGCATAGACTTCCTGCTCATCAGAAGCACGAGCCAATTGGCGCAGAAACTTTCTCAGCTGTTGTGCATCCTGGATAGGAGCGATGGCTTGTTGCACTTGGGCTGCAACCTGAGATGAGAAGCGAGAACTAGCAACGTCAAGGATCGAATTCTCGTACACCTTTGGTCTCGCTCTCTGCCGCAATAGCCCTGATAGCAGGATTCTCTGTAACCAGGGGATTGATATCATCCTGATGAGGAAAACATTTAGCCAACAAGGCTAAAGCTTCTTGCTCATCTGATGCCTGAGCCACTTGACCAAGAAAGTTTTGCAGCTGCTCAACATTTTGACTAGAGGCAATGGTTTGTTAAATTTGAGAGACAACAGGGGCCGAGAAACGATTGCCCATAATGGCTAAGATCCCTCTGTGGAGGCCTTTGATCTCGCCCTCAATTCGGCCCTCAGCTTTACCCTCAGCTTTAGCCTTGGCCTCGGCCTCAGCCACGATGGATACAACAGTGGGATTCTCCCTGACGAGAGGATCAATTTGGTACTGCACTTTTAACACCTCCTCAATGATCTGTTTCTCTTCTTCCGTTACGGTTGTTGTTCTCCCCAAGATGGACTGAAACCAGATGAGATGTTCACTAAGATTTTGCTTATTATGATACTCATACATTTCTTGGAGAGCCTGCTTGAGCAATTGTACTCCTGGTTTCTTAGTTGCTGGTAACAGTGCATAGAGAAGTACTTGATGATCTCGGATAATCTGCTCGCTATCAAGATCACGCAGGCGAATGACTTTGGGATGGATGGTTGCAAGGACTTCCCCGTCACAAGTGTCCTGGTAATAGAGGTCCTCTGGACCATCCTCAAAGACATAAATTACGATAATGACTACGGGCTTATTATACTTGAGATGCAGTGATCCATGATAGGCCATCAGCCGACGCTGTAAGTCCTTATCATTCCTGGTTTGCAGCTCAATAACGAGAATGATGCGACTCAAATTGTAGAAAGCTCTATAGAGCAGATCAGCCTTCAGAGTCGAGCGGTTAATCTCAACATTGAGTTCTGCTCTCGCCTTTTTCTTTGCTTTACTCTCCGCTTCCGTTTCTTCCTCTTCTTCATCTTCTACTATTAGTGGAGTTGCCTCCAAGTAAATCATAGGTAGAAGATAGGGAATGATCAAAGTAGCATGTTTCTCAAATAACCCTTTTAAGGCTCCATCATACGGTTTGTAATGCATTCGCTCCCCCATCCTTAAAGGTTGTATGGGAACCGAATGCATTATGCGTGGATCGTTTTTCAATGGTCCAAAGTCCCCCTTGCTATCTTAAATTAGCATTGATTATAATGCATGCACTTTACAATTACAATCGTAATGCAAAGATAGTAACATTTCTACCAATGATAATCCTACTTTCCTTCCCAACAACCCTCTGGAACCTTGGTATATGTCCTACAGGGCCTCAGCTCCCGCTACAACTTCAAGAATCTGGGTGGTGATAGCAGCCTGACGCGCCTTGTTGTATGTCAAGGTTAGGTCCTGGACAAGTTCGTTGGCGTTGTCGGTTGCGTTTTTCATGGCGACCATCTTGGCCGATTGCTCGCTTGCCACTGCTTCAAGGAGCGCTTGGTACACTTGCACGTCGACGTAGCGCGGCAAAAGAGCTTGGAAGATCTCTCTAGGACCCGGCTCGTAGATGTAATCGGTGCTTCCGCTTGATGCACTCTCCTCAGTGGGGGGCATTACAGGAAGCAATTGTATGGCCGTTGGTTGCTGTGTCACCGTATTAACAAACTTCGCGTAGATTAGGAAGACAAGATCAATCTCGCCTTTTAAGAAGGCATCTACGGCAACCTGAGCGATCGCTGCGGCATCGTTCATCGTGGGCCGATCACCATAGTTAGTGAACTCAGCAATCAGATCTTGCTGTGTACGTATGATAAAGTCACGACCTTTGCGACCAACTCCAACGTAGGAGATACCAGGATGATGTCCCTGATCAACGAATTTTTCTAGTTGCTGCTGCGCCGTAAGTGCGGCATAACGGTTAATATTCGATGGTAGTGCACCACAGAGGCCCCTGTCGGGCGTAACTAGGATGATGCCAATGTTACGCACCGGACGCTGCTTCAATAATGCCAATTCGTTCTCAAGATCACCATTGCTGGCGGTTGCAAGGCGTGAGACAAGATCACGCAGTTGCTCAGAGTAGGGACGAGCCTGTTCTACACGCTCTTGGACACGGCGCATCTTGCTGCTGGCTACCATCTGCATGGCTTGGGTGATCTTGGCCATGTTTTTGGTGGCTTTGATGCGTTGTCTGATTTCTCGGGGTGATGGCATATTTCGGCCTCCTAGTGCTGACCACTACGCGGTGCGGCAGTCTTCTTGAACTCCTCAATTGCTGCACTCAGCCGCTCCAGCAGGGGTTTGGCCATTTTCTCACGACCTTTGATAGATTTCTCAACAATCTCTGAGATGATAGCCTGATGATTGGTGTCCATGTAGCGATAGAAAGCTGACTCCCATGCCGATACCTGATCCAGTGGGAGGTCATCTAGATAACCGTTGGTGGCTGCGTAGATAATCATGACCTGCTTTTCAACAGGGACTGGCTGGTATTGTGGTTGCTTGAGCACTTCTAGAATGTGGCGTCCACGATCGATACGTTCTTTGGTAGCTTTATCTAGATCCGAAGCAAATTGTGCAAATGCCTCAAGATCACGGAATTGCGCTAGGTCCAGACGCAATGAGCCAGCAACTTGTTTCATTGCCGCCGTCTGTGCACTACTACCCACACGCGATACTGAAATACCAGTGTTTAGAGCAGGTCGCTGACCAGCGTTGAAGAGGTCACTTTCTAGGAAGATTTGACCATCGGTGATGGAAATCAAGTTTGTCGGAATGTATGCCGAAACGTCGTTCGCCTTTGTTTCGATAATCGGGAGCGCTGTAAGTGAACCACCACCGTAATCCTTGTTGAGACGGGCCGCACGTTCTAGTAGGCGAGAGTGCAGATAGAATACGTCGCCAGGATAGGCCTCACGTCCAGGAGGACGACGGATGATCAAAGAAATGTTACGGTATGCTTCAGCATGCTTCGTTAGATCGTCATAGACGATCAAGGCGTCACGGCCCGTTTCCATGAACTCCTCACCGATCGCACAGCCAGCATAGGGGGCTAGATACTTCAATGGTGCCGGATCTGAAGCACTAGCGACGACAACGATGGTGTATTCCATCGCGCCATGCTCTTCAAGGATAGATAATGTGCGTGCAACAGTAGAGTTTTTCTGGCCAATGGCGACGTAGATGCAGGTTAAGTCCTTGCCCTTCTGGTTGATGATTGTGTCAATAGCTACGGCTGTCTTACCAGTCTGGCGGTCACCGATGATCAGCTCTCGCTGGCCACGACCGATCGGGATCATGCTATCAATTGCTTTAATACCTGTCTGGACAGGCGTGTTCACCGATTGGCGAGTGATTACACCGGGAGCAACACGCTCGACCGGGCGGTGCCGATCTGTGACGATGGGACCTCGCTCATCAAGTGGTTGGCCGATGGGGTTTATGACGCGTCCGAGCAGTGCATCTCCAACAGGTACTTCAACGATACGACCAGTGGTGCGTACTTCGTCATCTTCGCGAATCTGTGTATAATCACCTAAGATAGGGCAACTAACGGTCTCTTCTTCAAGGTTGAAGGCTAGACCAAAAAGCCCTGTACGTGGGAATTCTACTAACTCAAGGTATTTTACCTCTTGCAGGCCGTAGACACGGGCCACGCCGTCCTGGACAGCAATAACGGTGCCGACGCTGGCAGTTGCAGTGATATTGGTACTGAAACCCGCGATATTTTTCTCAATTATAGAAGTAATTTCATCAGCCCAAGATGCCATCGTTGTTCCTCCTTATAGGATTAGTCATTTCTTCTTTGAAAGTGTGCTACACAGGTTGTTGCACGTTGATCCTTGCTTTTCATTAAAACCGATTTCCCTTCTGCACTATCTACTATCTTCCCATTGTCTCCATTACTTGTCTAAGCACTTGTATCTACAAGCGCTAACCCCTCATCAGGAGAAAAATCACCTATTTTGCCTGTTGCTGCACCTGCTAACAACTCCTGTTGTAGAGCTTGCAAGCGGTAGCGTACACTGCTATCAATAACTTGATCTCCCACACGGGCTATCAGACCACCCAGAATACTTGGATCGGTTCGGGTGTGCATAATGATGTTTTTGCCAGTTGTGCGTTCGAGTGCCTCTTTGACAAGATCGCTCTGGTCCTGATCCAATTCTGCTGCTGTCGTGACTTGGGCTATGGCTTGATTGTGGTAATTGAGCACAAGCCTTTCCAGTTCGATGGCGATATTTGGCATCAGCTCGATCAGTTGGCGCTGGACAACTAGCAATGCCAAATTGAGCGACATCGGCAGCACTTTAGAGGTCAGAGCCTCGCGTAACGCAGTCTCTTTGCGTTGTGCCGAAACTTTGGGTTCTTGCAGCAGATAGGCCAGTTTGCGATGAGCAAATACCTGCGCGATGCCTTTGATATCTTCGAGTGTACGGTCAAGGGCATTTTGTTTTTGTGCGAGTTCGAAGATTGCTCCTGCATAGCGGCGTGCAATCGCACCTTTAAGCATTAGTTATTCCTCGCTGAAATGCATTCGCTCCCCCATCCTTAAAGGTTGTATGGGGACCGAATGCATTTGTCACTACTTGTAACGAATTCTTCTACAAATCGGCGGTTGTCTTTGGTTTTCATCGATCGGCTGATAACTTTGCTGGCAATCTCGATCGAGAGGTTGACAACATCGCGGTTCAGTTCCTGGCGAGCACGGTTGACCTCTTGTTGGATGCGGGCGATTTGCTGCTGGTTGATCTGCTCAGCACGAACACGTGCCTCTTCTTCAATCTGATGTGCAACCTTTTCAGCATTCTTGGTTGCTCGATCAATGATCTCCTGCGCTTGGCGGCTTGCATCATTGATAATGTGTTGTGCACGACTACTGGCAGCTGCTAGGTCTTGCTTGGCCTTCTCAGCATTCTCGATGCCCTCGCGAATAATTGCTTGGCGTTTATCTAATATTTGGAGAATGCGCGGTAAAACAAACTTTCCTAGGAGCACAAGGACAATGAGAAAACTAATCAACTGCGAAATAAACGCGAGACCATTGATGCCAAGCGTGTCTAAAGCAGATCCACTACCGCTAGGTTCTACAAGTAGAAATGACAAAGCCATGACAAACGCTCCTTTGGTCACAGATACGGGCGCAATGAATTGAGCCCCTACGTATTTTTCCTTATATAACACGGAGACGCGGCTCGATCTATTTCCCTTCCATGTATAGAGTGGGAAAGAGAAATACTAAGTATTGATAGACACCTGCAATGCACAAGCAACGTCTCCATGCCGAACGGGAATAGGGCGCAATGAATTGGGCCCCTACGATTGGATCAAATTTAATCAGACAAATTTGAGTAGCAGAGCGACCACTAGCGCGTAAATAGCGATAGATTTCAGCGAACACAATCGCAAGGATCATGTTGGTCTGATCAATGGTGCAACCTCTGGATTGCGTCCAATGGCGTTCATAGCCTGAGCCGCCAAGAGACCAATAGCAATGCCTGGACCAATAGCTCCTAGGCCAATGGCAAGCCCTGCTGCCAGTGGTGCCAAATTAATCATAGGTGAAATCCTCCTTAAGAATGAATAAATTGTCAATGTAGTACTCTGGAATATTTATGCAATCGCAAGGCAAGGCGGGCGCAATGAATTGGGCCCCTACTCGCGAGTAGCAATCTCGAAAAAAGTGTACGAACGACGGCTAATGTACTGCTACGAGGCCAGCTGTAATGCATCTGCTTCCCCATCCTTGAAGGTTGTATGGGAACCGGATGCATTATCATGAGAAGTGGTCGCCAGTTCTAGGAAGAGCAGTGTCAGGAATGTGAACACAAAGGCCTGGATACCAGCGATGAATATCTCGTATGGGATAAAGACGATGTTGGCAACAACTGGTAGCAGGAAGGCAAATACTGCCAGCAGGATGCTCCCGGCGAAGATGTTGCCAAAGAGACGGAATGAGAACGAGATCAGTCGGCTCAGCTCACTAAGACATTTGAGCAGACCGACAATGAAATTGACGATGCCCAGTCCTCCTCCGGTGAATAATGCTTTAAAGTTAATGTACTTGCTTAGGTGCGCACTTGCTCCCAACGAGATGAAACCAAAGATTTGAGTAATCACTACCGATACCAGAGCCATCGCAAGTGTCAGGTTCAAATCTGTAGTTGCCGGGCTAATCGAGGGGACAATGTGGTTTGAACTTGCCTGATCTATGATAAAGAAGCCCCACAGCGGTGCAGGATCTCCCGGTTTGGGATCAAACCGGCCCAGGGTATCGACCCCGGGAATAATATTGAGCAGGTTAGCTACGAAGATGAAGAAGAAGAATGGGGCAACGATGGGAAAGAATTTACGCCCTTTCTCTTTGCCTGAGACACTCTCTACTAAGCCTAGCAATGACTTGACCATCCACTCCATGAAGTTTTGCCATGTAGAGGGGATGAGGTTTAGTCGACGGATAGCGAAAAAGAACAATACAAGTAGTACAATAATGGATATCCAGGTGCAGAAAAGCGTGTTGGTAATCCAGCCACCGAATATGACATCTGGCTTAATCGAAATAATAGGAAGTTTCCACAGTTGCACTTGGCGTCCTCCAACTCCTTAAAAGTACGTTTGTGTTGCCGAACTGTGCCTGCTTGAGGGATCTTGCGCTGGTCCCCGTCTAGCTTCTGAATACAGCTTTATATAAACGGTAAGCTCCAAATATACCCACAATGAGGCCAAGCAGCAGCCCGAGAAGTATGAACAAAGGTTTGGTGTGCAGATAACCATCAAGGTAATTGCCTCCAATGGCACCCGCGACGATGGGGATGGCTATGGTAAAGCCCATTCCACTCAAAGCTCCCACCGTTCCTAAGACTGTGGGAGAGGGAGGCTTCTTGTTCATCATAATCCCATCCATTTCATTCTAATCATACCTGTAGAATTATAACACACTGCGAAATTTGATTGCAACCATTGCTTCGCGAGATTGTGACAAGATTGTGATATTGCCTAGTACCAACTAGATCAGCATGGGGTAAGGCCTAACGTTGTTGCAATGCCTCTCCACATGAGGAATTGGCGCAATATATGAGGGACGGGCGCAATGAATTGGGCCCCTACATTTCAGGCAATAAATTGCAAATAAGGCGATGCCTCACCCCACAGAAAGGGCGCTGCGTGAGAATGTGACCAATGGAACACTTGAGACTCTTGTTACTATGCTTTATGCCATATACGAGATTGTGACTAATGTAACGATTGTGATACTTGTAACACTTGTTTACTCTGCCTTATGCTCTCTATGAGATTGTGACTAATGTAACGATTGTGATACTTGTAACACTTGTTTACTCTGCCTTATGCTCTCTACGAGATTGTGACTAATGTAACGATTGTGATACTTGTAACACTTGTTTACTCTGCCTTATGCTCTCTACGAGATTGTGACTAATGTAACGATTGTGATACTTGTAACACTTGTTTACTCTGCCTTATGCTCTCTACGAGATTGTGACTAATGTAACGATTGTGATACTTGTAACACTTGTTTACTCTGCCTTATGCTCTCTACGAGATTGTGACTAATGTAACGATTGTGATACTTGTAACACTTGTTTACTCTGCCTTATGCTCTCTACGAGATTGTGACTATTGAAACCTACTTTACGAAAGTTACTTTGTCTACGAGATGTATAAGAAGATTGTTAAAATGACGATATCCACTTTTACTTATTATATAACAAAGGTTGCTGCTGTGTCAAGGGGAGATGACGTTGCCAAAGGTCTTTGGCTGGTATTTGCTGGGAATGTGTGGTAGGATTGAGTGAGGTGATCAATAGGCAGTTAAGTAGGCTCAGCTATTCATTTCTGTTTTCGATCAATAAGGCAGACTGAAACACCGAGGAATATGTTGCTCAAAGAGATTGAGAAAAGGAGATAACTTATGCACGGAGGCAGCTGCTCAGGTGTTTGTGAAACTATACTTAATTTCTTGATAATGGGATTTGCAACGGGCTTTTGGTGGATTTTCGCTATTGCTGTTATTTTGCTCATAACTATGTGTGCTAATTTCATTAGAGAACGTAAGAAGAAGAACGAACCCTAGACAACTTGAGCAGCTCATATGGCTGCTTCAGGAAGCAACCTTGCAATATCCCTAGCACTTATAGTATTATCTTCATAGACAAACTACTCTCTTTCTGTCATATTACTTCATGCAAGCAAAGTGCCTGCTTAGTACATTAATTCCCAAGAGACTGCTACTAGCAATGAAAGCAGAGGTAGCGATACTTTTGACCCGTTAGGCAGTTTGGATGATTATCCCTTCTGATAGGGATAGAAAGGAGATAACTATGCACGGAGGCGGCGGAGGTAGCTGCAGTGGTGGTGGCCATGGTGGAGGTTGTGGTGGTCATGGTGGGGGTTTTTCAGGAAGTGGCTGCTCAGCTGGTGGTTATTCAGGTAGCACACCAGTTCCCGTTAATATCTTTGTTTGGATAGGTTTTCTGCTTGCTTGTTTGATAGCAGGAATTGGATTCGGGTGACTATTGGCAGTGGGGCGTGTTTTTCGTTGGCTTTCTTTGCTGGGTACTTTTTGTTGATTTTATCATCATGTGCATCAAAAAGATATGCAAGAAGAAGAACACACCCTAGACACCACAATGCCAGCTCCTGGTATGGGCTGGCATTTTTGCACTTCAGCTGTCCACTGAGTCAAAATGAGAGTGAAGACTCTTTTACCCTTATTACTTCTTGTCCCTGAATACAGTTTCTGCTCGATTGCTACTCGATCCCCGATTATTGATCTTCATAGCCAGATTGTGGCTGTATCGACAGGTGGTAGTGCTAGCTATGAGGTGAAGATTTCGTTGTTGGAGGCGTGAGGTCTGTTGAGTTGATGTAAGGGTTATGTTGTTTATGATGAATATATCAGGTATTAACGATAATAGCTATGCCAGCATAGCTTAGCTTTTGCTTGGCGTTGTGCATGCTGTGCACACTGCGGTGCCACTTTGGTTATGATGCTGTCCACACCCGCACTGCCTTGCCATAGCCGGAGGCAATGCGCTTCCCATCCGGTGACCACGCTACTGCAAGCACTGAATTTGAATGCCCGCGGTAGGTGTAGAGTGTGGTTCCTATGGGAGGGGAAAAGCGATGCGATAATACAAACCAAGCACTTCCACCACCCACAAGAGTCAATCCTGCGAGACCCGCTGCTATCACTGCTCGGCGAGAATAACGGCTTGTTCGTTGCACGCCTGACATTCTGGAATGGGTAATTTGGAGTGCGCTGAGAAGCAGCGAGATTATACGGTGTGATGATGCCTCCCGATAAGAATGGCTGACTTGGTGGAGATGTTACTGGTAGAGACTGTGACGGCTGATGCTGTGCTGGCTGGCTGGTTTGCCCCAACGGAGACCAGACATTTGGAGGCATCATCGGTTGTGCGACCGGTGGATATAATGGTGTGGCGAGAACTGTTGGTGGCAAGGGCGAACTTGGTGCCGTCACGGTGGGTGCAGGCGGTTGGCTCTGTCCCGGCTGACTAGCCTGCTCCAGAGCTGTGGCAAAGGCTTGCACCGTGGCGAAGCGCTCATTCTTTCTCCTTCTCGAATAGCTCATTGTCCAATTGCGATGTCTTACCGCTCCTTCTGCTTGTGTAGATTGAGATGATAGCAATGATAATGATAATGATAAGCGTAAGTAGCGCGATGAAGGTATAGAGTGCTGTGGTCATGCTTTGCCTTGCCTCCGTTGCATATCTTCAAGTAGCAGCCGAGATAAATCATCAATAAAGCCTTGCATAGCCGTAATATGCATTTGTGCTATGTCTGCATTGGTTATTGATGCTGTTCTAGTGTATATCTCGATTTGGTGCTGCATAAATCGGTAACGTCTGCTCTCTCTGACCAGACGGCTTAAAGCAGCCTGAGAGCTGATTGGTAAATATGGTCTCTGCGATCTGAGCGTGAATGTATAACAACAATTATATGGTACATCGTACCCTACCGTCAGAAAAACACTGGGAAGCCAATGGTGATGTTGGCTCCATGGGTTCCCACTGCGATCCAATCATCTTTCGATTGCCAATGGTCTTCAAGGTATTGATCCAGAGCACGGCGTAGAGTCTCATTGGATGCATCAAGCGATAGAGAGATGATGTGAGGTCTTTCAATATCATCGATTGTGACACGATTTACCACAATAGGCTCAGATTAAGGGATAGTTGCTCTATGTGCTAGCCTGCAAACCTCGCTCGCTTGGCTGTACCCGGGTCAGTGCGGGGCTGTCGTTGCGGTGAGGTGTGGCGATGATGAGCACGAGGGCTAGCTCCTAGATGTCAATGCGTAATGGGATGCCAGCCAGCCAATGAAAATACTCCTTAGCCCATCGGTAGAGGTAAAGAAGACATGGTTCAGGGGGATGAAGTGATAGTCAGAGAAGTTATTGCTCTCCGTTCGCTAGTTCCTTGTGAAGCCAACGCACAAGCCAGTTTGTTCGTGTGAAAATTGCGAATACTCATCAATGGCATTCGGCTTCGCAAGCGGATTTGATAAAAAAATGAGCGAACCGTGAGTTATTGGTTTTGATATGGCTCTTGCGTGCTTTTTTGCTCTTCCTCTTTCTTTTTCCTTTCATAATAAGCTTTTTGATAGGCTGCCCTTTTTTGCTTATTTTCCGGCTTTGCAGAATAAGTTGCCTTATACTCTGCCCTTTTTTGCTTATTTCCCGGCCTTGCATTATACTCTGCTCTTTTTTGCTTACTTTCCGGCTTTGCCTTATACTCTGCCCTTTTTTGCTTTTTCCCCGGCTTTGCATAATAAATTGCATTATGCTCTTTCTTTTTTTGCTTTTTTCCCGGCTTTGCATAATAATTGGCGCGTAAAGCAGCAGAAGAAGCTACTTTTTTTGCTTTTTCATGCAGATCATCATCCAATGACAAAGTTCTGAGATGAGCTATTATCAAGGGATAGTTATTAGGTGTGATAGGACATCCTATGCGGGATGTTGTGCCAGGATTATCCCATCTCCGCTGGACATGCGCAATCAGTTTGTTCGTATACTCTGCAATCGTTTGCTCATCCTGACCACTCGGCCCCACATCGACTGCCTCTTGGGAGGGTCGATCTGTTGTTGGTGAGCAAGAGGTCATGGCCTGCTCTGCTAGCAAATCGTTCACAGCGCAAGTGGGGTCCTCTTGCGCTGATCGTTCGACTAAGTGCGCCCCAGGAGCCTCTTCATGCTTCCTCTTGTGGCCTAGGACGACTGATCGACTGCTCTGATTAGACTCACTGCTAGCATTCTGGATCGGTGAGATAGTCCTCGATCAAAAAAGTTTCCTCTTGCAGGTTTTGTAACATGCTCTGCTCATTAGGGTGATGGGCAACGGGCACTTCTTCTTGTTGCCTGAGCAGAGCTTCTTGCTGTTGCCTCTGTTGCGTTTCTTGTTGTTGCAGATGAAGCTGAAAACCTTCCATGAGATCAACATCCCGCGCTGGCCCGCCATGAGAAGTTGCCAAACCTGTGGATGTCTCTGCGCTGCCGTGCGACTGATCCACCTACAAAGCGGTTGCCTTGATCGGCTGCCCGTTGCAGGAGTTCTTGGATGTGTTGTGGCATCAGCCTGTGATCAATGCCACTCTGGTAGATTTGCTGATAAGACAGCGTTCTTCTGGTAGGACGCTCAATGGGGTGAACGTGCTCGGCAGAGCGATCGGCCTCGACAGAGCGTTTCTTGCTTGGTCTGCGATTATCCATCAGCTTATTTTCCTCACAAAGAATATCTTGCAAACAATAATCTCAAAAAGCATGCTATGACTAGTTTAGATTGTCGCAAGCTGATAGGCAAGTGGGAAAGAGGGACAGTTGGCAATGATCTCGCGGCTCAGGCAACAAGAGGATGACGGTGACCTGACTGATATACTGTGGCGTGATACTCTACAGGGGCTAGCCGCCCCACAGCTTCTGATACCCCAGCGTAGTCAACACCAACAGGAAAAAAACTAGGACCCCGACTTAGATAGCCAGGGCCCTGTGTGTCGATCAGCTGAGATCATCGCCGGGTAGCAGATTTGCCGTTAGTCTGACCGTTGCTGGTGGTTTGCTGTTGCTATTCCGACTTCTTGCCTTGCGCCAATGCCACCTGCAATTGCTGGCCTGACGCGCCGTTTTCCACGAGCAAGGGTGCCCATTCCACACGGTTTGCGGTTTGCAGTCCGCAGGCGTAACTCGGCAACTCCCGCTTCCAGTTGTGCAATGCGTTCCTCCGCCTGCAAGAGTCCCAGTTTGGCGAGATTCGTCAAGCACGACCAGAGTAGTGGCTAGACAATAACCCTCTTCACCGTGAGAGGAGAGATCCAGACCCTTCTTCTTCTTCTTGAGCAGACACACGTAAGCCAAACGGAGCCAGCATTTTGAGCAGAACGAAAGTCATGACAAAGGCGTATGTCAAGGTCACCAGCACACTCACGGCCTCTATGCCCAACTGGCCCGGATTGCCGAAAAGCAGGCCATTATTACCTGCACTATTGATGGCCTTTTCCGCGAAGACGCCTGTCAGTAAGGCACCTGCAACACCGCCCATACCATGGGCCGCCCAGACATCAAGTGTATCATCAATCTGTATGCGCTTACTACGCAAGTGTACCATCAGATATGTCACGAGGCCTGCAATGATACCAATGGCAATGCTTGACATAGGACCGACGAAGCCGCTCGCAGGCGTAATAGCTACTAGACCACACACAGCCCCCGTTGCTGTGGCGACCGCGCTGGGTTTCTTATTTTCGGCCCAACTCAAGATCAGCCAGACCAAGGCGGCAGCAGCCGCAGCTGTATTGGTGACAACAAAGGCATTGACTGCAAGCGGTGAGGCCGCCAGAGCGCTGCCAGCATTAAAGCCGAACCAACCAAACCAGAGGAGACCCGTACCTAGCAAGATAAAGGGCACATTGTTGGCAATGTTTGGTTCTCCCCGCTGGAAGCTGCGACGCTTGCCTATCACGATCGCAACAGCCAATGCGGCAAAACCAGCACTGATATGCACCACAGTGCCACCAGCAAAATCGAGTGCCCCCAGCTTAGCGAGCCATCCACCATGTCCCCAGACCCAGTGGGCAATTGGATCATAGACTAGCGTTGACCATAAGATAACAAAGAGCACCAGCGTACGAAAACGAATACGTTCCGCAAATGATCCGATAATCAAAGCTGGAGAGATAATTGCGAACATGGCCTGGAAGATCATGAAGGCGAGCTGGGGAATTGTCGCAGCATAATCGCCGTTAGGTGCATAGCCGACTCCCCGCAACCCAAAGAAGTTCAGTCCCCCGATGATACCATGAAAGTCTGTGCCAAAGACCAGACTGTATCCTACTAGGATCCATTGAATGCTGATAATAGCTAGAATGAGCAGCGACTGTTTAATCACGCTTACGACATTCTTACTAGCCACCATGCCCCCATAGAAAAAGCCGACGGCCGGAGTCATCAGCATGACCAGTGCCGCAGATGTTAAGACCCAGGCTGTATCGCCCGAATTGATCACGATCTTGGCATTGAGTGCTGCTGCTGATGCACCTGCGAAATACTTGGCAACATAACCGACTGCTACACCAATTACTAATAAGATGATGGCATAAATAATAAATGTACGATAGGCAGGCTTTGCTTCGATAGGCTTCTGTGTAGTTTCTACTGTCGTCATCCCGTACGTACTCCTTTGCGGGGTATCCTTGGTGAAAGCTTGCAAGAGGATATGCGTCCAGGCAGAGCTACACTATCTGGTGAATGCGCTCAAAACCTCGGCCACTTTGAGCACAAATCAGGGTATCTCCACCACTTAATGTTGCTGTCCCTGCGTTCACACTCTTACAAATTTTTGGAGAAAATTACTAATCAGCAATATTGTAAACAACTCATACGTCAGATAAGAACGGCTAAATTGTCAGAAGTACAACAGCATAATTTGTATATGTTGCACAAATGCGAGAGAAAATATCATACTAGCATCTAGTTATCTGTTGAGGATACACTCACTCCGGAACGCGTGTGACGTTTTTTAGAGACTGTGTGCAAAGTGGCAGGAAACCACTTCTCAAGCCAGTCCCTCCATCATCTCGATTGTTTCTTAGGACTGAGCAGCTAGCTTTCCTCAGCGAGCAAGCCAAGCTCTCGCGCCTGCCTGACAGCTTGGACCCGGTTGAGCACATCTAATTTCGAGAAGATGTGGTTTACATGACGTTTGACAGTACTAATAGTGATCTCCAGCTCTTGTGCTATCTCCGCGTTAGAGGCACCCCGCGCTATCAAATATAGAACTTGCAGTTCTCGCTCACTCAAGGGCTCCAGAAGTGACAGCATCTTGGTAGACACTTTCATTTGTGTACACGCAATCCTGTCTTGTTGGAAAGTCGTGAGCAATGTGTCGAGATAGGGCGTGGGCCCATTTCGGCGTTCGCGCTTGCGTAGCCGATGGAGCAGAGTTTCTACTATGGCTCCTTCTTCCAAGAAGCTGCGGATATAGCCCTCTGGCTCACCCAGACGGATAGCTTCCGAAAGTGCGTTAAGAGCCTCTGTCTGCTGTTGACGCATCTGATGGGCAATGGCTTGCAAGAGTCGAGCCTCAATCACGTGGGCCCAGCGTTGACCAGCAATTGTTCTCTGAAGTACGGCTTCTAGTCGCTGTAAGGCGAGATCAGGCGAATTCTTTGCTAAGAGGATACGTATACATGCTACGTCTTCCCGTTCCCTCGCAAATGGAGAGCTATGCCACTCTCTTAGCTCCAATTTCTCCATCCAGCGCGTGGCTTGGTCCAGTTTCCCACAAGCTAGCCAGAGCCTGACCTGATCGACTATGGTGAATAGGGAATAATGATAGATGTAGATAGGCTCATTCATGCGTGTGCTGATGGTTTCTAACTCTTGGAGGACAACGCATGCAGCATCCAAATCCCCTCGCGATAGGTAGATACGTAATAGAATTGCATACCCACAGGTTAAAAGTGTGAGTGACCCCCTTAAGTCAGTCTGTTTATGCTGCATAATAGCCTCTTCTGCCATAGAAAGTGCTGCATCCAGTTGGTTCCACTCGCGCATGATTTCTGCTTGCATGTTAATAATCTTGCTTTCGGAATGCGATACGAGTTTTCCCGGCTGGGCTATGAGGTGTATCTCTTGCTGGAGTAGCTCATATGTCGCGTGCAACCGTCCTGCAGCCATCATGTATAAGGAAACTGAGTATGCACAAGTGGCAGCAAGATTAGGCTGCTTTGCTTTGTGGGCAAGCGATATTGCTTGCAGTCCGCTTTCGATAGCGGCTACTGCATCGTTGACTGAGTAATAAAAGGCCCAGACCTGACACCAAGCTACCATTGCCCGAGCCACCAAATTGTCAGTTGAGAGTAGAGGGAGAGCTTGTTGACAAAGCACAAGAGCGGCCTGCCCATTTGCACTCAGGGCCCGAAGCATGGCACGCTGAATGAATACCCGTCCGAGTTGAGCTTTCAGTTCTTGTTGAATCTTCGGATCAGACATTGAGCATGAGGCCTCTTTGTGCTCTTGGGAGGCGAGGGAAGCGGTTAGTTTTGCTTCGGCGATGTCAAGCCAACCATCCAGTAGAGAAAATGGGCAAATTTCCCATAACATAAAGGCACTGATAAAACAGAGACTTGGTCGGGAATACATGATCTTTGCTGGCAATTGCTCTAACCACTCTCGCAGCAAGAGGAGGCGGGGGGGGATTAACTCTTGCCGACCTTGCCTGTTAGCATCAGCAGTGATCGGGAGGCGCTCGATCAAGTCGGCAGCCCATTCCCACTGATGAGCATTGAATGCATGCAGAAGGGCCTCGGTGAGCTGGCCATTTTGAGCATACCAGACACTAGCACGATAGTGCAACATGGGTGCCAGATCACTTTGTATGCGCATCATCTGGGAACGCAAAGCTTCGGCAAAGAGTGGGTGATAGCGATACCACTGTCGATTGTTATCGAGGGAGACGACAAATAAATTGGCCTGCTCGAGTCGTTGGAGCATCTGCTGGCTACCAGACTGCTGCATAACTGCATCACAGAGCGAGGCATTCAGGAGATTGAGAATAGAGGTCGAGAGGAGAAAGGCTTGTAGGTCCTGTGGCTGTTGTCGTAACACTACCTCGGTTAAATAGTCCAAGATATAGCGCTGGCTCCCAGAGATTTCTTGGAGCAGGGAAGTTGGATCAGCCTGATTTGGTAGAGAAAGGGCTAGCAGATGCAAACCCACAAGCCAGCCCTCTGTGCGAGCTGTTACTGCTTGGATTGTCTTATCAGGCAAGTGGAGGTTCATCGCTTCTTGGAAGAAAGTTTTGGTTTCCTCAACCGTACAACGCAGTTGCTCAGTACGCACTTCTAGCACTTGCCCACATGCTCGCAGCTGTGAAAGAGGCAAGAAAGGATCAGTGCGTGTGGATATAATAATATGAAGTTGGGGAGGAAGATATTCTAGCAGGAAAGAGAGGTCAATGTGCAACTGTTGTTCGGTAATCACATGAAAGTCATCTAGGATGAGCAGGAAGTAGTCCTTGCTCTTTGCTAGCAGGTTGATAAGCCTTGTCAGGAGAGACTTGGGAGAAGGAGGAGCTGCCAATGACTGGATTTCTGAGATCAATGGGCTGAAGAGTTCAGGCTTTTGCTTACTGAGTGAGGTCAGAACGTAGGTCCAGAACAGGGTTGGATTATTATCCTCCTTGTCTAGAGAGACCCAAGCCACTAAGGGGTGGTGTGCTGGTAGCGATTGTACCCAGGTCGAGAGTAAAGTTGTTTTACCAAAACCTGCAGAAGCGGAAATGAGAGTAAGGGGATATTGTAAGCTCTTTGCAAGTAGGTTATTCAAGCGAGGGCGCGAGATCAATCTACTCGGTACAATAGGTATATAGAATTTGGTGATCAGGATTTGGTTTTGAAAGGGTGTTAACATATTAGACCTTGAAAACTAAGCTATCCTTTAAATGCACGACTCGCCTTAAAACTGAGTTGGCAAAGTGTGAACCTATATGATGCTTTGAAATATCTTACCAGCTTCGACCTCAATGATTTGAAAAATCTCGACTTGCTCTATTGTCCATTTCAAACTGGTCGTTTTACCATCACTTCAAAACTTGGGGTTATAGGTATAGTCTGTCAGACCAATAGAACTAACCGCGAGCAGCTACTACCTCAACCATTAAGATTTTAAGGTATAAATTGACTTTGTGTCAATAGGTGAATGACCGTAACTATTCAGAAGTCCTAGAGGGCTTGCAGAAGAGTAACAAATATGCAATGAGAGGCGTGTTGGTTTTAGGGATAGCAGAAATTGTAGAGGAATCGGAAGCACAGGTTAAACACTATAAGGCATGCGTCAAACCTGGTTGACAGTTTCTGACAAACTGAATCGCAGAAAGTGCCTTGCCAAGAGGCTTTAGAGATATCTGTGACTCTTCAAACTGTCAACTCAATCTACCCTCAACTTGACGCTTGCCTAAGGAGACTAACTATGCAAAACTCAAAAAAAGTATCACTCTACGATCGGCTCGGTGGAGTGTACAGCATAGCAGCTGTCGTCGATGATCTCGTTGACAGGATATTGGCCGATCCAAGATTGGGTGCTAACCCTCATATAGATGAAGCCCAACACAGTATATTGCCAGCAGGATTCAAGTATCTGGTGACTGAAATGATATGCTGGGCAACAGGTGGTCCACAGCACTACAGCGGGCATGCCTTGGGTGATGCCCATAGGCATCTCATGATCACACATCAGGAGTGGCGGGCCTTTCTGGATGACTTTCAGCAGACGCTAGATAAGTTCAACATACCTCAAGCGGAACGAGAAGAACTGGATGCTATAGTAGCAAGCACACGAGAATCCATTGTCACCCCACCATTACAAGAGAATACAGGTGAGAGCAAGGCATAATACGTTGTTCTGTGATCTAGAGCTGCATTATATTACCAAGAAAGGCCAGCCCCAAAACACTGACCTTCTATTTCAACACTCAGGTTATGCAACTTCCTGAGTGTGCTCTGATTGTACTAAAATCTTGTCGACCGTTGAACGCTTAACACGGTAGGCGCATCGTGCCCCAACATGAGGCAAGCTTAAGGCCTCTAGAATTCCGTTCTTGATCCACCTGCGCACAGTAGTTGAATCAACTCTGAGCAACTTAGCTACCTCTGACACAGTGAGAAGATCATTAGCTCCCAGTTGTTGTACTTGCTGCGACATATATTTGTCCCTCTTTCTAGTTGTCTGGTTGGTTAAGTGCACATGATATTTTCATGCTCTCTATACCACATTATAGCGAAGAGTATTAATCTTGTCAAATGATAGTGTCGCACACTAGGAGTCAAGGCATGACTGGCAAAACCAGCCAGTGAAAACAGACTAATTGCTTGCCTTGCCCAAGAAAAAGGCAATGCCGTCACACTTTCGCAGTGTCAGCGATAGACTGAAGCGGGAAAGCATGTAATACTCTCGCTGTTATTCTTGCCCATCTGCGGGCTAGCTCTTACCTTGGTTCTTATTTCCTTCATTAGTTCTCCTGTGAGGGGGATTCTATCGGCCGCCGCTGCGGCCTCCAAAAGATGGAGCAATTGTCAGTTTCACAAAAGTTGCCAGTAAGGTTCATTTAACTGTTTTGCTTGCTTACTCTTGCACTAACATTTAAGAGAGACCACCAATTTTTCAATTTGCCAAAAATTCGGGTCAAAAAGTGTTGACAAAGCGGAACCTCTGTAGTATTATTCTTTGTGTCAAGGAAATCACCTGGATGTGCAGGTGAGCTGGTGACTATAGCGAAGAGGGTACACCCGTTCCCATCCCGAACACGGTAGTTAAGCTCTTCAGCTCTCACGATACTGCGGGGGCAGCCCCGTGGGAAAATAGGACGTCGCCATCTCACCCGCCCGTACCGGGTGATTTTTTTATCACTTGGGTTAGACTTCCATGGAGGGGCACACTACCCTGGATGATAACGGCTTCCCCTTTTTCTGAGCAGAAAAGAGGAGAATTTGTATGATTAATTTACAGAATATGCCCATTGGAGTAATCATCATGGCCTACGGCACTCCCGCAGGACCAGAGCAGATTGAGGCCTACTACACGCACATTCGACATGGACGGAAAGCTTCCCCTGAGCTGCTGGCAGATTTGCAGTATCGCTACCAATCTATTGGCGGCGTCTCCCCATTGATCAAGCACACGCATGATCAGGTTAAGGGCATTCAAGCGGCTCTTGATGCAATCTCACCTGGACATTTTCAGACTATGCTGGGTATGAAGCATTGCACTCCTTTTATTGAGGAGAGTGTGCAAGCACTTGCACAATGTGGTGTCCAACGCATCATTGGGCTAGTACTTGCACCACATTACTCGAGCATGAGTGTGGGAGAATATATCCATCGAGCTAGATCTGCTACCCCCCCAACCATACCGTTTTCTGCCATTGAGTCCTGGCATTTGGCCCCCGGCTACCTGACATATTTGAAAGATCAGGTCCTTCAAGTCAAGGCCCGCTTGTTACAGCAAAGAGAGATATCAGGAGAGAAGCTGGAAGTGATATTTACGGCTCATAGTCTTCCCACGCGTATTTTACAGATGGGAGATACCTATCCTGCACAACTGCAAGAGACAGCTCAAGCAGTAGCTGATGCGGCCAACTTACAACACTGGTCGATGGCATGGCAGAGCGCAGGACGAACTGCCGAGCCCTGGCTTGGTCCAAGCATTCTCGAAGTTCTCCAAGACTTGCCTTCAAGGGGAGTTGAGGGCGTAGTGGTCTGCCCAGCAGGTTTTGTTTCTGACCACCTAGAGATTCTTTATGATCTGGATATTGAGGCTAGCCAGCTAGCAGGATCGCTCGGTCTGGCCTTTGCACGTACGGCGTTACCCAATGCTGATCAGCGATTTGTGAGCATGCTTGCGGGAGTCATCCGGGAACATCTGGAATAGGGTGAATTTATTTAATAGCGACCACATCAATGAACGCAGTATTATCCCCACCATTGCTATCGAGTCCCTGGAAGGTCAAGACGTGGCTCCCGGCTGCGACGGTGAACGCGCCAGAGCTATAGCGTTTATACTCAAAGCCCGTAGGTGTGAAGGTTCCTACCACATCTCCATCAATCAATACCTGGAAGTTCTGTACGCTCTTATTGACTCCTTTACGTTGAGCTGCATAGAACGATATGTGATAGCTTCCTGCTCTAAAGCTGATCGTTTGGCTGAATGAGCCCGTTTCCTGCAAGAAGGAGACTTGTCTGCCTCGTGGGGCATTGGGATTGTTGGCAGTAAAAGCACTACCATTAGCAGCAATCCCCGCTCCATCATTGAAGGTCCAACTGCTCCCGGTAGGGCTGTACTGATATTTAGCATGACCTAGCACAGGTATCTCGAAACTAGCATCGGGCACCGTCGGATTTCCCATTGGCAATAATAACGGCGTGGGTGTTGGTACTGGCGTGGGTGTTGTGGTCGGCATAGGTGTAGCAGTTGGTGAGGGAGAGAATGTTGGCGATGGGAATGCAGAATTGGTATTTTCCAATACTTGCTGCATAGGATGCATTATCTGAGAGTCTGACTGTTGCGAGGGATCGTTTGACCAGGGGAAAAGGTGCAATATGTCACTTGTTGCCCCTAGGACAGTCGCCGTACAGGCAACAATGAGCCAGATTTGTACAGCTGTCTTGAGGCTAGTCCGCGTTATTGAAGGAGGCAGTTTGGGAGATAGGGCAATATTACTTTCCTTATTATTATAAGGAGTAAAATATTCTCTAGGCATCGTTGGACCATCAAAATTATTCCCAAAATCGCTCTCTGTATCGATATTATTCAATGACATATCCCCTATGATGGATTAGTGATAAACATCTATCGGTATAACGAACAACGTTTGGGTTTAAACAAGAACATAGGTCATATGGTTTATATTTTTGAAACGTCCTGCTCTATGTACAAGCGTTCCCCAACGCACAAGGCAAGCACATCCCTGCCTAGCGCTCCTCCTGGATGAATTCATTCCACTTGTCACGAAGCGAGGGAAGCAATTCAAGGATACCTGATCAATGAGTCTTTTTTCAAGGGAAAAATGGGACATTTTCCTCGCGTCTCTCTGCTCTCCAAGCTCACTCCAACAAACATACCTCTCGGAAATGCTTGCCTCAAACGGCTTCCTATGCTACACTAGGAGGGTAGTTGGCTCAATGACCTGTCGTACCCGTCGAAGATTGAAATACCTAGGATCTCAGGGACATCGTTGGGAAGGAATAACTATCATGGCAATGCAACAGGAACGCTGGATAAGTCTAGAGGAATACTTAGAGCTAGACCGCACGAGCCTCAATGTGAAATATGGCTAACAATGTTATGATAGAGGAACTCATGAGAGCAGGTAGCGCATGGACGAGAACAAGTATCAGATACTACAGATTGAAGGATTAAGACAAAGTCAGGTCAGAGACCTCACTAGTCAGGCTGAGGCGGAAATACTGGATCGAGTTAAAAAGATCCGGCAAAGCCATCCCGCAGCAGCAGACCTGCTACGCGTGTGTGCTTTTCTACAACCAGAAGCTATTCCTAAAGAGATTTTCCTCGAAGGAGCACAACATCTCGGGCACGCGATCCAGAAACTGGCCACAGCTCCTCGGGCATTTGATCGGGCTATCAAAGTACTATCTTCCCATTCGCTCATTCAATACAACCCTAAGCAGCACTTGATTGCAACTGATCAATTAGTGCAAGAGGTGCTCAAGAAGGCGATGGATGAAGCAACCTATCGCCTGTGGGCAGAGCGAACAGTGCAAGCAGTGGCAGAGGTCCTACCCGAAATGGATGAGAGCAGCGGAGAATACTATAAACGCTATCTCTCTCATGCTCAGGGCTGCGCTACACTCATTGAAAAACTAGACTTGACCTCCTCAGGAGCAGGACAATTGCTCTATCAACTAGCGGACTATCTCTATGACCAAGCTTGCTATAAGGAGGCGGAGCCACTCTATCAGCGTGTGTTGCACATCTTAGAACGAACGCTTGGACCACAACACTCTGATGTGGCCTATCCACTTAATAACCTTGCCAGCCTTTACTATGAACAAGGTAACTATGAGGAAGCGGAGCCACTCTATCAGCGCGTATTGCATATCTTGGAACAAACTCTCGGACCTGAGCATCCTGAGGTGGCCTATCCTCTCAATAATCTAGCCAATCTCTACAAAGTACAGGGGAAGTATACCCAAGCCGAGTCACTCTACCAACGAGTCTTGCAGATTGAGGAACGGGCTCTTGGGGCAGACCACCCTGAGGTAGCTCGTTTGCTTAATAGTTTTGCCGAAGTGTGCCAAGAGCAAGGCAAATACAAGCAGGCGGAGCCACTCTACCAACGCGTGCTGCACATCTTGGAAAAACTCTCGGCCCCGAGCATCCTGAGGTGGCCTATCCTCTCAACACGCTAGCCAATCTCTACAAAGTGCAGGGGAAGTATGCCCAAGCCGATTTACTCTACCAACGCGTCTTGCATATCAGAGAGCAACTCCTGGGTCCCGAGCATCCCAATATGGCCTCTCTGCTCCATACTCTTGCCACTCTCTCTAGAGACCAGGGGAAGCACGCTCAGGCGGAGCTACTTTACAAGCGAGCCTTGCACATCAGGGAGGAAGTCCTTGGCTCTAACCACCCTCAAGTGGCTTCTACACTCAATGGCCTCGCCACCCTCTACACCCAGCAGGTTAAGTATGAGGAAGCTGAGCCACTCTACCAACGCGTGCTGCATATCAAAGAACTGGCCCTCGGACCTGATCATCCTGCTGTCGCCGATACACTCCACGGCCTTGCTAGTCTCTACAGAGAGCAAGGCGATTACGAGCAGGCTGAACCACTCTACCAACAAGCCCTGCACATCAGAAAACTCGCTCTCGGACCTGACCACCTCGCCATTGCCGATACACTTAACAGCCTTGCTACTCTCTACACCCAGCAGGGCAAGTATAAGCAGGCAAAACCACTCTACCAACAAGCCTTGCAGATCCGAGAGAGTGTTCTCGGATCTGCCCATCCTGCTATCGCCGATACGCTCCACAGTCTCGCCAATCTCTACTCCGAGCTGGGCAAATACGAACAGGCGGAGCAACTCTACAAGCGAGCCTTGCAGATCTGGGAGCAGACTCTCGGACCACAACATCCTAACGCAGCCTATTCCCTCAATAATCTTGCCATTATCTACAAAAAGCGGGGCCAGCATGCACAGGCTGAGCCACTTTTGCAGCAAGCATTGCACATCAGGGAGCAGACGCTCGGGCCACAGCATCCCCTCACGCGTAAAACCAAGAGAAGATGTGTATCCCTACAGCGTATGAAGGAACGCGAAACTAGTAGTGCTAATGGAGCCCTGTTGAAATGGATGGGGCAGGCAATCACGACGTTTCACAAAGGCTAGATCCGAGATCTTCCCCAATCTGAGAAGCTTCGGATAATTCCCCAGTCCTTTTATCCATCTCTATCCCTTCTATTGAGATCAGGTAAATAGTGCCGATTAGATAAACAACTGTCTAGCTCTTCAATCCAATAGAGAGGCAAGCGGAGGTAAAAACTATTTGAGAGTGCCTGTAAGACTATAGATTTTACTTACGCATATAGAGCAAAAGGAGTAACAAATGAAAAGTATACGACTCAAAAAGAGCAAGCATATGGAAGCTTGTGCAGAACAGGTCCACCCTCAACTCTGCGATGAAGATTACCAAGATTTCGACAAGGAAGCTAAGGAAGCTAAGGAAGCTATGGTATAACTTTCAGTGTTGGTGCCACCGACGCCCATTCTGGGGAGCCTTGTGCGTACTTTTGGCTAGTTTGTTCGTTCTTTGGAGTCCTCTCTGTTTGATCCACAGTGGTATCGTTCCTGCAAATACTCTGTGGTCAGGACTACTGATTGGCGGACTACTCCTTGCAATGGGACTTATTGAGCTATTAGCACCTTCGTATGCCTTGGTGGCTGGAGCAGCAAGTGTGGTTCTCTCATTACTATCACTCATCACAGCGCTAGGGGGATTTGGCATTGGCATGCTCCTGGGAATAATCGGCAGTTGCTGTGCTGTGGCATGGAAGCCCGAGGGCAAAATCATGAGGCGTCCGCTATTCTGGTCGGTTTTTGCTGGCACTCTCGTAACGCTACTTGGCCTTGTGACACTCATTGCACAAGGAAAACTGGCAATAGCGACCCCTATGGTTGGACCGTTTACCGTATTTGTAGGCCAATCGAAATGCTATAACCTTCATGTTATTCCTGCTATTTCACAGGTTGACCATCAAACGCCTGTGGAGTTATCGTATGCAGATTATTGCATACAACACCATGTCGTGATAACCAAACAGGTTATGGGGATAACAATCAGGCTCACTCAAGAGACTTCAATCCAGAGAGGAGTTACACTCGAAATAGTGGCATCCCACTCCGACGCTTCTCACCTACAGCCTCTAACATTAGTCTCGATTCCCAGTGGTTTGGCGGAGACTGCCAAGGAGGATGTGGAGACGAATATAACCACCCAACAGCTTTTTGCCAATCTGGAGAGTGCAACAAACTATAATAACTCGATGTCCTTTGTCTAACATGCGATCCGAGTTTGCGATGGCAAATGACCTCATGCTCCGAGAATCAGCTTGGAACCACCTACTTGGGCCAGCTCGGACTTAGAGTTCTTCACTGAGCAGGCCAAGTTTCTGTGCTTGTTTTGCTGCTTGTACGCGGTTTTGCACGCCCAATTTAGAGAAAATATGGCTAATATGGCGTTTGACGGTATCGATGGTGATCACCAGTTCTTGGGCAATCTCCCGGTTGGAGCGGCCCTGTGCCAGCAACTGCAAGACCTCTCGTTCTCGCTGACTCAAGGGTTCTGGCATTCGGGAGGCCTTTGCGGGCTTTGCTGCCGCTCTATGAGGCTTACGCTCCTGCTGAAATACAGCAAGCAGTTTATCTAGATAAGGGGTGGGCCCATGCTCGTGGTCGCGCTGACGTAATTGAGAGAGGAGAGCCTCCATTGGGGCACCTTCGTCCACGAAGCTGCGGATGTAGCCCTCTGGTTCGCCCAGACGGATGGCCTCGGAGAGGGCGTCGAGGGCCTGCGTCTCCTCCTGACACATCTGGTAAGCCAGAGCTTGCAAGAGCCGGATCTCAATGACGTGGCCCCAGCGCTTGCCTGCGGTGGCTCTCTGGAGCACAGGCTCTAGGTGCTTCAGAGCCAGATCTGGCTGCGTCTTTGCTAAAAGGACCCGAACGTGTGCCACCTCTTTGCGTTCGTGGATAAATGGAGAACTATACTGCCTTCCTCGACCTAGCTCTTCAATCCAGGATTGGGCGCGGTCCAGTTCCCCGCAGGCCAGCCAGAGCTTAATCTGGTCAACTAGAGTGTAGAGAGAACACATAAAAAGAGAAGTAGGCTGGTTCATACTTGCACCAATGCCATTGAGCTGAGAGAGGATGAAACGCGCCTCTTCTAGTTCTCCGCTCGAAAGGCAGACGCGCAGCAGCATCGAGTAGCCAAAGAATAAAAACGCAAGCGTGTGAATCGACTCGGTCTGTTTACATAGCGATATGGCCTCTTCTGCCACCGTGCGTGCATCAGTGAGCTTGTTCCACTCACGTAGGACGTCAGATTGAAAGAGTGCGGTCCAACCCACGTTAGGCCATATAAGCCCTTCCTCTGATTGCTTTCCCTGTTCAATTGCCTGCTGGCTCAGGCGCTGTGCCTCGTGCAACTGTCCTGCTGCTATCAAGTACAGAACGATTTGACTCATGTAAGCCATAGCCAAAGCACTCTGTTTTACGGCCTGAGCAGCAGAGGCGGCTTGCAACCCGCATTCGATAGCAGCTTCCACGTTGTTCACTGAGGAATAATAGGCTACAGCTTGAGTTTGGCTAACGAGAGAACGAAGCATGCCATTGTCTGGAGAGATCAGAGGGAGAGCCTGCTGACAGAGCGAAAGTGCTTCTTCTCCATGCCCTTGGATGCTCTTCAGCCAGCCACGAAGGGTGAGGGTCTCTGCGAGTAGATTCTCTAGGTGTTGCTGCTTTTCCGAGGTAAGCGTCGTGGGTGAAGCATCTGAATGTTTCTGTGTTGTGAGCGAAGCTGTCAGCGTTGCTTCGGCTGCATCGAGCCAGACTTTCATTATGGCATACGGGGCAGCTGTCCACAACATCAAGACACAGTCAAGACAAAGGCGAGGCCGGGAATGCACAATTTCTGCTGGTAACTGCTCTAGCCATGTTCGGAACAGGATTACTTCACGTTTGCTTGCACCCCAGGTAAGCGACAACAATGGATGGCGCTCGATCAGTTCAGCCGCCCAGCCCCACTCTCTGGCATGGAAAGCATGCAAGACCGCCTGGGTGATCTGGTTGAGCTGGGCATACCAGAGACTGGCACGATGGTGCAAAGTCGGCACTAGGTCGGCATGCGTCTGCTCCAATTGGTAGCGCAAGGCTTGAGCAAAGAGGGCATGATAGCGATACCATTGTCGCTTGTCATCGAGGGAGACGATAAATAAATTGGTCTGCTCGAGCCGTTGCAGCATCTGCTGACTATCCGTCTGCTCCATCACGGCATCACAGAGGGAAGCGTTGAACCGTTGGAGGATGGAAGTGCACAGCAAAAAGCGCTGCACCTCTTCTGGTTGCTTTTGCAGAACCACCTCGGTCAAATAGTCCAGGATATAGCGGTGCTCCCCACTGACCTGCTCGAGCAGCGTCAGTGGATCGACCTGCTCTGGCAGGGAAAGACCGAGTAATTGCAAGCCCACCAGCCAGCCCTCCGTCCGAGCCGTCACCTCTTGGAGCGTCTGATCTGGAAGCTGGATGCCCACAACGTGCTGAAGAAGGCTTCTGGTCTCCTGCGGAGTACAGCGCAACTGCTCCGTGCGGATTTCCAAGGCCCGATGTTGGGCCCGCAGCAATGGGAGCGGCAAAGGCGGATCAACACGCGTAGCTAGGATCAGATGGAAGTGAGGAGGCAGACGCTCAATGAGATACCAGAGGGTGGCATGCACTTGGCGCTCGGTAATCACGTGATAATCATCCAGGATCAGCACCAAGGGCTGGGCACACGCCTCGGCACTCTCGATGAGCGCTGCCAGCACGGACATCAAGAGTGGGGTCTCTGGCGATTGCAGAGATTTAAACAGGGGGGTAAAGCGCTCCGGTTGCTGCTGATCCAAGGCCGAGAGGACATAGATCCAGAAAAGCTGGGGGTCATTCTCCTCCTCATCCAACGACAGCCAAGCTACCTGAGCTTGGGTTGCTGGCAAGGATTGGGCCCAGGTGGACAAGAGGGTGGTTTTGCCGAAGCCTGCGGGAGCCGAGACCAGTGTGAAAGGAGACTTGAGGCTCTCGTTGAGCAAGGCATGCAGGTGAGGACGCCTGATCAGCATCCCAGGAGAGGTCGGCACATACAATTTGGTGGCTAGAAGCTGGCTCTGGATGATCAGCGTGGGCTTCATGATCATCTCCCTTCCTCTCACTGCAACTATCCCTTTTTCTCTCTTCCATAAACTGATCCATTCTCTGGGAAGATCTACTTCTTGGCTATTCTACCACAGCAAGCAACCTTGTGTGAAGGACGGGATCTGGTGGCGGGCAGGCCACCAGATCAGAACTGCTCGTCGAGGAGGCCAAGCTCTCGTGCCTGTTTCACCGCTTGAACGCGGTTCGTGACACCCAATTTAGAGAAGATATGACTGATATGGCGTTTGACGGTATCGATAGCTATCACCAGTTCTTGGGCAATCTGCTGGTTGGATCTGCCCTGTGCTAGCAATTGCAAGACCTCCAGTTCTCGCTGACTCAAGAGTTTGGGCGTTCGATCAGCCTTTGCGGGTTTGCCTGCCGCTCTATGAGGCTTACGTTCCTGGGGAAAAGCAGCAAGCAGTTTATCTAGATAAGGGGTGGGCCCATGCTCGTGGTCGCGCTGACGTAATTGAGAGAGGAGAGCCTCCATTGGGGCACCTTCGTCCACGAAGCTGCGGATATAGCCCTCTGGCTCGCCTAGACGGATGGCCTCGGAGAGGGCATCCAGGGCCTGCATCTCCTCCTGAGACACCTGGTATGCCAGAGCTTGCAAGAGCCGGATCTCAATCACGTGGCCCCAGCGCTTACCTGCGGTGGCTCTCTGGAGTACAGGTTCCAGTCGCTGCAGAGCGAGAGCGGGTTGATTGGTAGCTAAGAAGACGCGGGCGCATGCCACCTCTTCGCGTTCGCGTGCAAAGGGAGTTCCAAGCCACTTTCTGGTATCCAGTGCCTCAACCCAGCGTGTGGCACGGTCTAGTTCCCCACAGGCTAGCCAGAGCCGGACCTGATCGATCGTAGTGAAGAGAGCATATGCATGGATACGGGTCGGCTGGTTCATGTTCATGCCAATGTGTTCAAATTGCTGGATGGCGGAGCGTGCAGCATCCAGTTCTCCCCGCGACAAGAGGATACGTAGCAATATTGCGTGTCCAATGATTAAGTATGGGAGCGATGCGATCGACTCAACCTGTTTGCAAAGCAAGAGGGCCTCTCCTATGACGGAGAGTGCTGTATCCAACTGGTTCCACTCGCGCAGAATCTCCGCTTGATAGACTGCGGACCAACCCACCTCGGGCAATACCTGTTCCCCCGGCTGCTTCCCCATCTGTCTCGCCCGTTGATTTAACTGCTGTACCTCGTATAACCGCCCTGGTCCTATCATATGCATGGCAGTTGCAGATGCCAGACCCAGAGCAAAAGACGTTAGTCCTGCCTCCTGAGCAAGGGAGATTGCCTGCAACCCATTTTCGATCGAAGCCCAAGCATCATTGAGAGAAGAAACATAATAGGCCATGAGTTGGGTAAGAGCGACGTATGCACGAGTCATCAAATCGTCTGCTGGGAGCAAGGCCAAGGCCTGTTGGCAAAGCGAGAGAACTGCTTGTCCGTCCTGCTCATCAAAGCTTCGTAGGAAGGCATGCCAGGTAATTACCTGCCCGAATGCATGCTGCAGGCTCTGCGGTGCCTGCGGAGAGAGTGCTCTGGAGGTATCCTCATGCGTCTGTGTGAGGAGTAAAGCGGTCAGTGTTGTTTCGGCTGCCTCAAGCCAGCCTTCCAGCATAGGATATGGAGCAACTACCCACAACATCTGGGCACAGATCAGACAAAGACGAGGGCGGGAATGCATAACATCTGCTGGTAACTGCCCAAGCCAGTGTTGGAGCATGAGCAGCTGATGTCCACTTACTCCCCAGGTATGGGCCAAAAACTGCAAGCTCTTCTGCTCGATTAGATCGGCAGCCCACTGCCATTCACAGGCTCCTACGGCATGCAGTATAGCCTCAGAGGTCTGGTCATGCTGAACATACCAGAGACTGGCACGACGGTGCAAGCTGGGTATCAAATCAGCATGCGTCCGCTCCAGTCGGTAGCGCAAAGCTTCAGCAAAGAGGGCATGATAGCGATACCATTGTCGCCTGTCATCGAGGGAAACGATAAAGAGATTGGTCTGCTCAAGCCGTCGCAGCATCTGCTGACTACCTGTCTGATCCATGACGGCGTCACAGAGGGAGACACTGAGCTGATCGAGGATAGATGTATAAAGCAGAAAGGTTTGCACCTCCTGGGGCTGCCGCTGCAAGACCTCCTGGGTCAAATAGTCCAGGATGTAGCGCTGATCTCCGCTGACCTCCTCCAGTAAGGTAAGAGGATCAGCTCGCTCGGGCAGAGAGAGACCGAGTAACTGTAAGCCAACCAGCCAGCCCTCCGTGCGATCCCTGACATCCTGGATGACTTCATCTGGGAGTTGGAGGCTCATCACTTCCTGAAAGAAGGCTCTGGTCTCCTCTAGGGTACAGCGCAACTGGTCCGTGCGCACTTCCAACGCGTGCCGCTGGGCCCGCAGCAGTGGCAGTGGCAGCGGGGGATCGGCCCGTGTTGCTACAATAATATGCAATTGAGGTGGAAGATGCTCTATCAGATAGGCTAAGGCATTATGCACTTGCTGCTCGGTAATCAGTTGATAGTCGTCTAAGATCAGCAAAAACTCGTCTGGGCCCTCCACCAGTGCGTTAATCAGTCCGGTCAGGATATACTGGAGAGGGGGGGCTTGCGGCGATTGCAACTGCCTCACCAGTGGGGCAAAGGCTTCTGGCCTCTGCATTTGCAGTGCTGTCAGAACGTACGTCCAGAATAAGCGCGGCTCATTGTCCTCTTCATCGAGAGAGACCCAGGCCACTAGAGGCTTGCCATCTGGCAGTGATTGCTTCCAAGCCGCTAGTAAGGTGGTTTTACCGAAACCCGCAGGAGCAGATACAAGCGTAAAGGGGAAATCCAAGACCTTTTCAAGCAAAGACGTCAGACGATGGCGAGAGATCAGAGGACCTGATGCTATCGGCGTATAGAATTTGGTGATGAGGAGTTGGTTCCCTAACGGTATCGATGTTTTCATAATGACCTATCTTTCCTCGAAAGAATGCTGTTTTTCTCTCAAGTGGCCAATACACTTCTGTTAATAGCTAATGCTAGCACATCGTTATTCTAACATAGCTAGCAACTCATTGCGAAAGACAAGAAATGATGCCGTTTCTTGACCCTCTAATTGTCTGGGTATGATATACTGATCTCCACAATGGAACAAAATGTACTAGATACTCAATCACCAATCTCAATGGCCGACAGGCAACTCGGAGCAGCGATCGAAAGTCTGCTTTTCGTCTCGGGACGCCCTTTAGAACGGGCCGAATTGCGTAAATTACTGGATGCCGATGAGCAGCGCTTGAGTAATGCATTGCGTGCTCTAAAAGAGGATTTAGATAGTCACGGACGCGGTATCCGCTTGCAGACTCTGGGTGAGAAGGTACAGCTAGTGACGGCCCCAGAAAATGCACGTTACGTTGCAGCCCTGCTTGGTCTACCCACAACGGCAAAATTGACACCAGCGGCATTGGAAACACTTGCCGTGATTGCTTACCGCCAGCCACTCACACGTAGCCAGATCGAGGCTATTCGCGGAGTAAATAGCGACCGCGCCCTGGCCAGTTTGCTACAACATGGCCTAGTTGCTGAAATCGGACGAGCCCAGACGGTCGGACGTCCAGCCCTCTTCGCTACAACAATCGAGTTCCTCCAACAGTTTGGCCTGACTTCCCTGGATCAACTACCCGGCATCACTCTCGGAGAGCAATCGGCAACGACCGAGTCAGTGACAGAGAAGCTAAAATACCCATAGCATCAAAAAACCATAGAGAGCATTCAGAGGAAGGCGAAAACTATGCGCATCGGTCGGCATATGCCCACACACTCCAAATTGGTCAAAGCAGCAGAAATTGCTCGGCAGATCGGCTGTGAGACCATCCAGATTTTTGCCAGTAATCCAACAGGCTGGCGTCCACCCGCTGATAACGATGAAGGCTGTGCAGCCTTCGCACAGGTCGCTAACGCATGCGAACTTGATCCCGTGGTAATTCATGCCCCCTATCTGATCAATCTCGGTACCAGCGATGACAATATCTGGCAGAAGTCAGTTTCTTTACTGACTTGGACTATGCAACGTGGCACACGACTTGGCGCAAAATATGTTGTTTTCCACACTGGTAGCCATCGCGGAGCAGGCGTTACAGTTGGACTGGCCCGCGTCGCGCAAGGAATTGAGAAAATCTTGCGTGAAGCACCCACCATCCCCACGGATGCGGCAAACCAAGCAGGTGCGATAGATCGGGCGGGCACGATAGATCTAGAGGAGACGGGCGCGATAAATCGGGCACCTACTTCTTCTACCGATAAGTCGGGTGGTGAGATCCAGCCTCAAGTCATGCTTCTCCTGGAGAATGATGTAGGTGCAGGCAACTTGCTTGGTCATAGTTTTGAACAACTGGCTGCTATACTTGCTCAACTTCCCCAATATCAAGACCGACTAGGTGTTTGCATTGATACGGCTCACCTGTGGGGTGCAGGCTACGATATTTCTAGTGAAAATGCTACCTTGCAGGTGCTACAAAATTGTGAAGATACCTTCGGTCTGACTCGCCTCAAGGTCATTCACCTCAATGATACTGCTATGCCTCTGGGCAGTCATCGAGACAATCATAAACGCCTCGGCGAAGGTATTATCGGCTACGAAGGACTGCAAACCCTCTTACGTGATCCTCGCCTGAACCATGTAGCTGTGCTGATGGAAACTCCCGTCCAGACTGACGAGCATAACAAAGAAGATTGGGTCCATGACACGAACCAGATTCTCAAAGCTAAAGCACTAATGGGACATAGTGCCTTATGACGTATGTATTTATTCCTGCGACTCATCGAAAGAGTTTTCAAGATTGGAGAGATGCAATTGCTCTTGGAGTTGGGAGTTGACCGTCTCGCAACGAACTAGCTTCAGTGAATCCGTATCTGTTTTCATGCCATAGAAGGTGTAGGTGTACAACCTACTAGTAATTGAGCAATAAAAGCACGGTATCCAGAACACTTCTCACAACTATTGAGAAGTTTATGATGGAGATACTTCCCTATAGATCCACCAGAGAGCTAGCAAGTTGTATACCTTACGCTAAGCATAGCTCACCAAAGGAGTGTATTCTAGGGGGAAACAGGGACAAAACTCCACGCACGTGACATTTCTATGGCTTGGATTTGTCTGAGAATGACAGGCTTCCCAATAGAGCATGCAAGGATACCCGCACATTGTCCCTCTTTCACCCTCGACAAACGCACCTTTTGCAGGTACATCTATCTGTAGAGATACTCACTGTTCTCTACTTTGAAGTTTGTCTTTCAATTCATCTTAACAAGGAAAGGTGTATTATGAGAAGATTTCGAATCAGGGGTCTGACGACCGAGTGCCTCCAGCTCGTCTGAACACAAGCCGCCAAGCACACGAGGGTAGCTTATGGCATCACCGATACGAGAACTATGTGATAATGGGCCAGTCTTCTGACGTTGCCTCAACCTCCTCCAATCCGCATGATGGCAGAGGCAGAGAGCAGCCACTTTATCTAGATCCTAGGAATTTAATTCTGCATGAGAGCCTGCGGCGGCAGAGAGAACAGGGGCGGTTCGCTCTTATTGTTGATGAAATTGATTGTCTGCCTCGTGATTGGGAGGGGCAGAGCCGTTCGCGACCTCCTTTCTATCATATGGGTGAAGGTTCAAGACAACAGGATCGTCAGCAGGATCTTCTTCGTCTGCTTGATGAGTTCCGTGAGTTGCAGGGTCTTCCGCCGCTACCTGAAGAGTTGTATGTAGTTGTGGGTGAGATGTCTTCTCAGATTTCTAGAGATAGACTTATTGAGCATCAGGGGACTATTTCTCGTCTAGTCCAAAGGGAAAAGGAGTTGAACCTGACTCCTGAAACGCGGACGGAGAATTTGGCGAATTTTTGTGAAAGTCTTGCGGATGATTTAGATCTAGCACAGGATTTAGATTTAGCGTTGGAATTAGGTCTAAGATCAATACAGCCATTAACGACTGAAGAGTACAACAGAATCCAAGATGAAAATCTTAACCGTGTAGCCGAGGAGCAGAAGCTAAATGCAGGACAAATACTAGGCCGAGACCTGTCTCAAGTACCAACCGAGCGATACACGATAGCTTGCTCTACTGTGATGCTCGCTATGGACGAAAGAATTTACCATGTCTATGGTCGTCCAAATGATGGTGAGGATCCTCGGGTGATGAGCCGTGTGCGACTAATGATGGAAGATGTATTTATGCGCGGTGGTAGATCAGAGCGTAGAGATTTTGCAGCTAGAGAAGATGATCTGCTCCGGCGGTTGCAAGAGGAGTATCTTCCTCACATGTTTGATAACGCGCTTCATCAAGTGCCTTATGTAAGGCAAATACAAGACTTCGAGAGTCGTCAGAACAGTCTTTCGCCAGATCAGCAAGCCCTCCTCTGTGAGATGAAAAATAAGCAGAAAGAAATTGAAGGGGAGATGCATGATAAGTATCAGGAAATTGAGAAGCTACTGCGGAAATTTAAGAAAGAATCGCAACGAATGCAGCAAAAGGAGAAATACAGGAGAATAATACGCCAAATTTGGAGCGCAATTCACTGTTCTGGCTACACAAGGCATCTGGAGTAGTTAGTATAAATCAAGCAATAGTGGCTCGTTTTTCGCGCAGGAACTGGGCGATCTTTTCTGGCGCATCTTCGTTTAATGCTTGTTGCTTCAGTTCGCTCAACACGGCTCCCCACTGCTCTTTTGCAGGTAGATAGCGGGCGTCGAAACCGACTAGTTCCTCGAAGACGCGTCGTTCTAACTCGTGCCAGACTGAGCGATCACGACCGTCTAGCCCACCATCATCTGGCATATAATCACGGTCATTGGTGTTGTTGTCGATACGTACGTGCAATGGTTGAAAGGCTCCACGCACCATCTCTTCCATGTGCGATTGATTGAGTGCTCCCGCATCAAAGCTCAGCGTGCCAGTGATCGTGATTTGCACTATGGGACGTTCTTCTGTCCCCGCGCGTTTTTTACCCTCCCGCTGGCAATAGTCTGATAGTCGAGCATATAGACTCTGCGGATCTTCTAATCCATCTACGCGCAGTTCGTGCCGCAAAAATAGACGCCGCTGCGTTCTGATGCGCATGGCTCGATGACGAGAAACTTTCTGCGGGGAATCACTTTGATCAGTGTCAATCTCTACATAATAATAGCCACGATCATCCCATTGGGTTTCTTCTGCACTACAAGTCTCCGGTGAGCCGGGATTGTATATCCAGCCTTCAAGCTCGTATGGTTTATGGACATGGCCCAATGCTAGATAATCAATGTAATCTCGCAGTAGCCGGAATTGGCCCATCGTAGGTAATCCCTGCACACGAGATACCATGCCATCCACTCCTGTGTGCATGGTCAATAGGCGGTATTCTATGCCTTGAGCCTCTTCCTCTGCACGAGCAGCCTTTAATGCCTGAGCCATCCCTTCTAGACTACGCGTTATTGCAGCTCCTTGCCAGGGTAAACCATAGACACGGACCTTCCCTCCTACGAGATCAACATGCGATCCTAGCATCGTTTCTGGGTCCCAGGGAGTAATCAATGGCACCCCTTCCTGCATAATGGGGGCCAGCAGAATGATATAGCCCTGGTAACATAAAAATTGGAGCCAGGAGACACCATCTCGATAATAGCTACGATCGTGATTCCCTTCAATTGTGATTACAGGTATATGATGATCTTTTAGCCTCTTGAGACCCTCTATTGCATGAATAAGGGTTTGCGCATCTAAGGCTCGCTTATTGAAAAGATCACCAGCAATCACTATGAAGTCGACCTCGCGATCGATCGCGTCATCAATGATCTTCCAGAAAGCACGACTAAAATCATTGAAGCGCTCACGCAGACCATACTGCTCATAGCCTAGATGGGTATCGGCAATGTGGATAAATCTCATAGGTTTTTTATCCTTTCGGGATCACGCCCACTATCTCACAATTCATGCAGGACCAGTCATCCAAGCACGAATGGCTGTTGCTACCAAAAACAATGCGGCAATGCTATAGGCTAAAAGGTCTTTGCGCTGATCCTTGCCATTTGTAGTGAAGCTGAGCCACGTTAGAGGAATACCCAAAGCAACAATCCCGCCATAGACATAGTGCAAATAATACAGATTTTTCCCTCCGTCTGGCCTTAGCCCCGAGAAAACCATGATGAGTCCGAGTAATCCCTGCAAAATACCTAATGCAAGCGTAATGATTAATATGATGCGCCAAGGTTTGATCGGGGCTCGCCGCGTAAAGTAGATGATTAAACCCCATATGCCTGTAATGGCTGATGCCGCCACTATTAAGTAGGGATTATACTGATGCAATAGTAAAATAAAGCTTATCAATTCCAAGTACTCCCCTGTATATACTAAGAGAAAGAGCATATCTCTTGTCCTACTATAGCGTGTGTTGACCCAACTGGCAAGTCTAGAGGAGGTTTTTTGGGCAGGATGGTCCAGAAGGATGGTCTCCTACTTGACCTAGTGTATGATAGGAACGTGAAATTTTTTACACGCCTTTTTCAGCTGAACTATGAATTTCATTGGAGCTTCATCAGGAAGGGGTAAAGAATTTTATTGTAGCTTCGTGTAGAGTTGCATCCAATGTGCGTATTTCGATACGGACTTGCCAGCGCCCCCCCATACTTAGATCCCCACGAGCACTGAAGTGACCTTTGCCATCTGGTTGCAAATTGACCGTATCGGTTCCCATGTCCATATCAAGCATGGTCATATAGATCGATACTCCAACGCTAGCTGTCGGTATGGGCTTCCCGTGGCTATCAAAGACTGTAGCGGTAAAGGTATTGGTCCCAAATTGGTTTGGATCTACTTTGAGCCTGATCTGGAATTGCTGGTCTGTCGTCTTGGTGGTTGTGGTAAATGGCTTAGAGGATACATGCGGTGTTGCGGTCTGGCTTGGGATCGTTGGCTGGAGCGTCCCAGAAAAGACAGCTAGTAGTCCCGTGCACAGGAGCACCAGAATACCCAAGGCCGGTTCCCAACGTAAAACGGTGCTTAGTCTCTGTGTCTGCTGCACGATGCGTTTTTTTAGATCTATTGTCTGCGCTTCCACTATTGATGCCAGAGGTGTTGGCTCGTCTTCCCCGACAAGGTCTGCTGACTCCGTGACTCTTTGATAGGTATTGAGGTCTTTGGCTAGGCACGGGCGGAAGATGAGAACATGGATGGCGCTGATGAGTAGCATAGCACTCACCAACAGAACTTTCACGATGAGAACACAACCATAAGCCGTGGTAATGAGCTGGTCCCACGAAACTAGACGAGTCGCTGCGTTGAATGGACCACTCAGAGCCATTAGCACAACACCTGTAATCGCCAACGGAGAGTAGCACGGCAGTACCATCAATAACGATTTTGCTTGGTGTTGCCAGGATCTGCTCTTTAAAAGAGGAAGATAGACTGCCGCAAGAAAGAGCATACCACCAACCCAGAGAAGCTGCTGCTAATAGATGGAGGAAATCTGCTCCAACGGCATAGACAACGATATTGCTGCTGGTAGCTGCAGCATGCCCAGAGAGTGTCAGTGCACTCAATAAGGCCATCCCCAGGGCAAAGTTGGCCCAGGCAATAGCGGAAATAGCCCATGATGATGCTTGCTTAATCATCAGTAGGCAGAGAGAGACTATGAGGGCAACAAGCGTGACGACCTCTCGCATAATCCAATATGTCCCAAATTGACCTCGGGCAACCATACTGATAAGCAATGATGGCGCTAAGGCAGGTCCCCACTGACCACTAGTCAGTGTGAGTGCCTGCCCAATGAGGACTCCAATGTTAGCCGACAAGATGAGCAGCAAAGCAGGCCACGAAAAATGGCGGTTGAAGCGCTGCTCCATCTGGTGAATGATCTCTTGCTGGCCTTGGTCCTCTGACTGAAGGTCTGAGAGGACAAAGATGCACCAGAGCTGCGCTCCAACCCAGAAGATAGCTCCCAGGTCAACGAGAGTGATCATGATGAAGCTGAAAAAGGTAGGTCCATCCAGTTGCCCATTGGAATTGCCTCTCCCACCAAATGTACCCTGTAGAGGGAGCGTTCCTGTGAAAGTGGGAACTGTTCCATTGGCAGATGCGATGGTGAAAAGAAAGGAGCCATAGAGGATGTGCCCATCCTGAGCTGATTGGGTTCGATAAAGGACAACATAGACAGCTGAAGGCAGATCTGGCTTGAGCGAGACATCCATTTCCCGGGTATCTATGGCCGAGACATGAGCATCACCTTTATCAACATGCATTTTGATATCTTTTTGCACATTTGCTGCATTGTTTGCTGCATTTACAATATAAGCAGCACTGAATGTTGGATTCAAGTCTTCACTGAACCACATGCGGATTTGAGATGGGGAGGTGGAAAGAACGCTATCTCTTGCAGGGTCTGAGCGGAGTAGAATGGCATGAGCACTGACAGCTTGCGGAAAAAGCCAGGTGATCAGCAAGGCCAAAGGCAAAGCGACTAGTATGAGCCGATGGAGGCCTGATTTTTGATGCTGATTCACCATAAGGAGAGGCTCCTTTGCTAAAGTGTCATGTGCTCATAGCCCTGGGTTAATCAGTCCCTGATGAGAAAACCTCTTTCTTGCTACGTCCGAAGCCAAACCCGATACCTAGACCAACTAGCAAGGCAACAATTCCTGTAACAATAGGCACCCAAATAGGTATTCCCATTGAAGCTGGAGTTGTAGCGGCTGAGGAAGATGGTGATGTAGCAACGACTGTAAACCCAAAAGCCCCTGCATCGGGGTCTCCATCGTCTGCGGATACAGTCTTCCAATAAACTGTATACACGCCTGTTTTGTCGGGTTTGATGGGCACAGACATATGGGTAGGATTATTGAGGTCAACAGTGGCATCTCCCTGGCTAATCAATTTCCCATCTGGTCCATAGACAAAAAGGTCACTATTGGAGGCTCCAGGCTTCATGTTTTCTGCTGTCGTTACCGTGAGCATTGTTGGTAACTTGGCAAGGGTGAGCGTAGAGTTCATCGTTGGGTTAGAGTTGATCACCGAGGCATGAGCAAAGGCTACTCCAACTATGACGAAGAGTAACCCCAGGCTGAGTGCAAAAGCATAGAGCACTTGCAAACGGCAATGGATGGATGAGGAATGCGTACTCATAAATACACTCTTGTACCTTTCTTGCAGATTGAGAAAGAGATCATTACCCTCACACGGACAGAAGCTTGCGAGATGAGCAGCCTCATAAGTCTGTCTGCCCGATCTTTTTCCCTAGGATGTTTCTGACCACCCTTCAAGAGCCAGAGAACAGAGGCCTCCTGGCAATGACCTTGCTGAAACGGGTGTTTCGATGAAAAAGGGAAGCTAGCAAAAAAAAAGCCTCCTGCACTCGATTGTTACAAACGAAAACAACAGAAAAAGCACAGGAGGCATTGTCATCTATAACATTCTTCAAGAAGAGGCATAGACACGTTGAGGTTGTCTAGCTGCATAGAGACGGAAGCGCTGCCCCCACTGGTCAACGTCGCGCTCGTATTGCATCCCAATCTTTTCCGCGATGGAGATTGAGACCTGATTTTCGGGCGGGATCAACGAAATCAGACGAGGGAGGCCTAATTGTTGCAAACCGTAGTCTTTAAGCGCTTGAACTCCTTCTACGGCGAGACCTTGTTGCCAGTATGGTCGCGCTAGGACATATCCCAACTCCACTTCTGGCTGCCCCCCAACCTCCTGATCTAGTAGACCACATTGGCCAATAAAATGCTGACCGTCTTTGCGAATGATGGCAAAGAAAGCATGTCCGTAGATCTGGTACTCTCTGATATACCTGTTCAAGACTCGCTGCACCTCATCTGGGCTGCGCGGGCCACCTAGGAAGCGCATGACCTCTGGGTCAGAGTAAAGTGCGGTCAAGTCATCTAAGTCAGATTGTGTCAGTGGGCGGAACTGTAGGTGTTCCGTTTCAAAAATAATCATTGTTACTCCTCCGCTTTCAATGCCTCGCGCATATATTCACGTAGCGCAGGCGCAATATCAGGACGTTGCAAGCCTATAGCAATCGAGGTTGTCAATAGACCTACCGGAGTCCCCATATCATAGCGCTGACCAGTAAAATGAACGCCGTGACAGCGTCCCTGGCCAGCCTGAAGATGAAGTGCATCCGTAAGTTGAATTTCACCACCCCGGCCGGGCGGTAACTTCTCGATCAGGGCAAAAATGTCAGGCGTGATTACATAGCGGCCAGCAACACCGAGATTCGATGGTGCTTCGGCAGGTTGAGGCTTCTCGACTAGGTCAGTAACCTGAAAGATATTGCCCTCTTGTGCCTTGACAGAAGCGATGCCATATGAGGAGATCTGCTCTTGCGAGACAGTAATTAGGGTGAGCACAGAAGTGTGATGCATATGATAGGCCTCGATTAACGCCGGCAAGCAGGGCTGCTGGGGATAGATCTCATCGCCCAGCATCACTATGAAAGGTTCATCACCTACCAGTTCTCTTGCACATAGCACAGCATGACCGAGTCCAAGAGGCTCTACCTGACGCACTACAGCATATTTTGCCAATCCCTGGATGAGACGCAGTTCTTCCAACTCCTTCTGCTTCCCCTTGCGCTCCAGAGTTTGCTCCAACTCGGGAAAAGCATCGAAGTGATCTTCAATAGCACGTTTACTGCGACTCGTTACGAAAATAATTTCTTCAATCCCAGCAGCGGCTGCCTCTTCTACAATGTATTGTAGCGTTGGCTTATCCACAATGGGTAGCAATTCCTTCGGCACAACTTTGCTAGCGGGTAATACTCGTGTTCCCAGGCCAGCCACAGGTAACACAGCTTTACGAATGTGCATCGGTCCTCCGTTTTAACCTTCAACAACATTTAACGTTGTTGCGAGATATCAAAATTGCTACTACAGACAAGCGAATATGTTATCAAAAACCTTTATAACCATTGTACAGGATAGTTCTAGCAGAGGTCAAATTTTACTAGGCATTGCCAAAGATATACGCAGCCAGGAAGACTAGTATACCACCCCCAACAACCTGGAGAATGGACTTGAACCACTGCGTCCTAAAGTAACGATGGCGGATCGCAGCAATAACAATCAGCTCAACAGTCACAACAACGTATGCCATGACAAGCGCTACCCCGATATTACTGATCAAGAAAGGCAAAGTGTGCAATACCCCCCCAAGAATTGTCATGATACCAGTAATCCCCCCCCTTACCATGGGATTACCACGACCTGTAAGCTCCCCATCATCGGAAAGAGCTTCTGATAAAGCCATGCTAATCCCTGCTCCCACCGCAGCTGCTATACCGACTAGGAATGCATCAGATGATTTATGGGTGACGAAAGCGGTAGCAAAGATTGGAGCTAGCGTCGAGACAGATCCATCCATCAGACCTGCAGAGTCCGGGTTGGACAACGCGCAAGAGGAATGCATGCGAAGTATCATCATTACGAGCAATGGCCTGAAAGATCTCTTTAATCTCCTGCCATGCAGACTGAGATGGCAAGGGTATTTTTTTTGTTTGTGTATCTTCTGTATTATCAATCACATTAATGCCAGATTTGTTGTCCATGGACTCAGCTCCCTTGATAAATTACTAAAGCTCACTCGTTTGAGCTATCAATTCTTTGCCCGCATTGCACCGCGAGCAGCGTCCATAAAGACGCAACTCATGCGAACTCAACTCAATTCCTGCTGCCTGTGCCGCAGCCTGTAAGATGTTTTGAGGCACCTGCACTTCAATCGGAATGTCGCGTAGTGCACCACAGATAGTGCAAATGGCATGATCGTGGCGCTCCACATGGGCATCGTAGCGGCAACTCTCATCAGTATGCCGCAACTCCTTGACATACCCTTGCCTAATTAAATTATGCAATATGCGATAGACACTGGCAATACCTATGCGAGGTCGCTTCTGCTTGACCGCTTCATACACTTCCATAGCTGTCGGGTGATGATGGGATGCTCGGACGACATCCAATACTGCCTGCGCATTCTCATTAAGTCTTTGTCTCATAATTTAGGCCTCCCTATATTAGGGTATCCTAATAATGATTATCATTATCAATTCTAATGAGAGTGTACATGATTGAGAGAAGGTATGTCAAGAGCTACACAGCACAATCTTTGCAGTTTTGTTGGAATGAGTTTGCGGAACATGGAACAATTGGAAGGAAAATGTCCCTTTTTTCACTTGTAAAACTCATCATTGATCAGGTATCATCTTTGCGGAGAGTTGTTCTAGGAGGATACCAATCGACTTGACTTTTCATTTGGGAAAAAGCCTCTATCCTGCATTTCTTTCTTTGCAAGGTAAAGTCTGTGCCGTCGTTGGAGGTGGGAGTGTCGCAACTCGCAAGGTACGCTCCCTGCTCGCGACGGGGGCGAATATTGTCATCATTAGCCCGCAATTGCATAACGAATTACAGGCTTTGCTCTCTCAGTCATTGATACGCTCCATTCTCAGTAATTATATAGCAGAGCACCTGGATGGTGTCCAACTCGTATTTGCCGCTACAAATGATCCTGAAGTGAATCGTCAGGTCGCCCAAGATGCTCATGCACGTGGGCTATGGGTGAATGTAGCAGATAATCCAGCTCTGAGCGACTTTCATGTGCCGGCCACGATTCGCCGCAACGACTTGACGGTGGCTATCTCGACGGGAGGTAGTTCGCCTGCTTTTGCCCGTTATGTGCGAGAATTGCTTGAGCAAAGATTGAGTGAGACCTTGGGACAGGCATTAGATATGATTGCTCAAGCTAGACCGCTTATTCTGGCTCAGCCGAAAGAACGGCAAGCGATTTTGTGGGAAAGCCTCCTCGCACTCCGTCTGGAAGCTGTCATTGAAAGAGAAGGCTATCCTATCGCACGTAACATGTTTGAGGAGTGGCTTTGGAGTTTAGATCACCCTCCAAAGCCAGAGTAATCTAAATTCCAGTCCCACACCAATGATCAATGCATCACCGCACAATCATACAGTTGGTTTGCTACGGATGACACAGCTGTACAGTGCTGTTTCACCCAAGAGGTGAGAGAACTCTGCGGGCTACCTCCGAAGCTACCACTCATTAGGCGGTCTCGATATTGTTCAGGGATGTCTTTAAGGGATGCTGATGGCGGTTGTTGTCCTGGCCCGAAGGAGTTCAGCAGGAAGTAGCGAATAGTACCCTGGTGAATCAGTTTCTCAAGCTGGCTAACCGTCAGGATGGGATCACTACCAGAAAAACCACCTAGCGACATGACTGGCTTATTCGTTGCTAGAATGATGTTCCCCGCTTCCATAGAATCAGGCATTGCAACTAGGAACTTTGCATTTCCTTTATGGGCTTCTAGGTACTTAATGAGTGCCGTATCAGTAGATGCGCCATTGGGAGTACCGGGATTTCTAAAGCCGGGCAAGTTACCATTTGGACCACTAGGACCTCCAAAGTCGCCTTGTTGAGATGGACCAGCAACTGGGAGCTGAGACTGTATGTTTTGTATGACAGGGACAGCTGCCCATGTTGTTGGCGTGACCATCAGTCCCAATAAGGCAATACTTACTATGGATGTTGAGAAAAGTCTTTGCCATCTATTGATTTCAATGGTCTGCCTTATGCGTAAAACAATCAATACGAGTGATCCTGCTATGCAGAGAACAGCAATGCTGGGAGTTAGCCAAGTGCTCCAAGAAGGGTAACTGCTCAGAATGTATATTTGCTCAAGAGCTGTAATAATTAGTGCAAGAGGTAGCAACCAACCTCTCCAACCAGACAGTCGGTAATCGCGCCACATCGTCACAATCCCTATGCCAAAGAGAGCTGCAATGGCTGGAGCCATTTCCGTCAGGTAATACTGATGGAAGAAACCTGCAACACTAAAGAAGATGCCCATCGTGAGCAGCCATGTACCCCATAGTATCAGAGATTGCTGCTGTCGGTCGCTCTGGAAGCGAGGACGACTTTGCCATGCCAAGGCAAGCATGCCCAGAATTGCTAGTGGCAGCAGCCAGACGATCTGTCCTCCTAATGGTTCAGTGAAAAGCCGCAGTGGTCCAGGCGTACCAGTATTGAAGAGGCCATTACCACCAGGACCTCCTGGGCCACCAATGCCGCTATTACTGACAAATCCTCCATTGCCATTAGGGCCTCTATTACTAATATGGCTACTATTGCCATTAGGGCTACTATTGCCGTTAGGGCTACCATTGCCATTAGGGCTACCATTGCCACTAAGACCACCGGGGGCACCTGATGGGCCTGCACCTTGTGGGGATTTCCCACCTGTATTAGTGGGCTGACCGGGAGGTGGACCACCTGGTCCCATGCCAAGTTGTCCAATGAGACGATTAATACCATTGTAGCCAAGAGCAAGGCTGATTTCCGAGTTATTCTGACTGGAGTCTACATACGGACGTTGCGAAGCCGGGGTGAGATCTACTGCCAGAAGCCCAGGAAAGCGAGATGGCAAGCAGCAGTATAGCTGCCAGGATTAAGTCTCCGATGCGCTTCCAGATGCTTTTAGGAGCAGCCAGCAGATAGAGCAGTCCGAATGCTGGAATTACGAGATAGGCCTCTAACATTTTAATATTAAAGCCAATGCCTATCGTCGCAGCGCAGAGTAACAGCCAGCGTAGTCGTCCTGTCTCTGCAGCACGCAGCACCGCCCATGCCCCTAATAGAAGAACGAGAGCGAGTGTGCTATCAATTGTATTGTTGCGGTTCGTGACAACACTAATTGGACTGAGTGCCAATGCCAAAGCTGCTAGCAGTCCAGCTACGACTCCAAAGTGGCGTCGTATCAGATGATAGAGCAAGGCCACCGAGAGCACACCTGCCAATGCCTGAGGCAGATAGACGCTAAAAGCCGTGAAGCCGAAAATTTTTGCACTCAGCACTTGTAACCAAAAACCTAGCGGAGGCTTGTCGAGGGTGACAAATCCACCGGGATCAAATGAGACAAAAAAGAAATTATGCCAACTGTCTAGCATACTCCTGACGCCAGCAGCATAGTAGAAGTTACCAAAACCGTTTTGCCCCAACTCGAAGAAATTCATGAATAATGAGATGGCTATGATTGCTCCCAGAGCCAATCGTTGCCATAAGGTGGTTGGAGGAAGGGCCCTTTCTTTAATCAATGACCTCTGTCGGGCCGGGAAAGGTACATCCAGTACTTTAGCCATTATATATTCTCCTCGGATACAAATTGTTGTGATGGTTCCGCTGTACTGCCTCCTAGCATAGTTTGATTTGATGAGAAAAACATTGGAAAATGATGAGGAATTTTCTCATGTACTGGTTTGATCACCTTTCCAATCTGTTTCTAATCTTCCTAAAATAGAGTATGAGAAAAGCGGGACCGACCAAAATGCCTTGTTGGTACCCAGATGGGAGAGCTATGCATATCCTGATAGTCGAAGATGAGCGGCGCCTTGGATACTTGCTACGCCGCGTTCTACTCGAAGAGCGTCATACCGTTGATCTCGCACATGAAGGGCACAGCGGCCTCGATCTTGCCCTCAGTGGTACCTATGATGTGGTAATTCTTGATGTGATGCTGCCTGACATTGATGGCATCGAGATTTGCCGTCAGATGCGTGCCGAACACGTGATGTCACCTGTACTCATGCTTACGGCACGAGGTGCCATCGAAGACCGTGTGATGGGTCTTAACGTAGGAGCCGACGATTATCTCACCAAACCTTTTGCGATGGAGGAATTACTAGCACGCATCAATGCGTTACTACGTCGTCGCGATCGCCATTTTGATGAGACACCTCAGATTACAGTAGGTGACTTGACTCTCGATTTCTTGCGCCATGAGGCTCAGCGTGCTGGACACGCTATTGCGCTAACGGCAAAAGAATTTGCTCTTTTAGAATATTTAATGCGACATGCAGGTCAGGTACTGACCCGGACGCAAATTATTGACTCTGTCTGGCGCTATGATCTAGAGGCACTCTCGAATGTCGTGGATATCTACATACATTACCTGCGTGAGAAGATTGATAAGGGTTTCTCGCATCCGTTAATTAAGACGGTGCGTGGTGTCGGCTATAAGATTGAGCCATAGTATAGAGATATATGAGGAGCAAGGAAGGTATGAACTGGAGAAAACTTATCCAGCGGTCTATCCGGTCTATTTATAATAGGGATCAACACGCAAAAGATGCGAGGGCGGCAATGTTTCAGGGGTTGCGTATTCGCCTGACGCTCTGGTACTGTGCGGTGTTAGGCATGGCCTTACTACTATTTGGCGTGGCTCTCTATTTAGGCACACAATATTTCCTCCTTGCCCCTATTGAAGCTGGTGCTGCTACACATACCCAAATGCGTGCAAACAACTGGCTCAGGTCCCCATCTGATCAGAGCAGCCCGGCATTTGGACCACCAGACCAAATTGGTCCTCCACCACCAGCTCTCATAACTCAGAGATTCTTTGCGCCTGAGGTAACTGTGTACTTTGACCAACATGGCTCTCTACTGCTCGACGAAAATACACCACAACTCCCATCGGCTCTGCTCACAAATACCTTAGCCAAATTAGCCTTGCAGACAGGGCAACCAGCTACCGATATTGTCAATGCTGGAGGGACAGTCGGATCAATTTATCGCTATGCTTTGGCAGTCCCAAGTATGTCTGGGAGTGGGTTCATTGGCGTGATAGTGGTTGGCGAGTCTATCCAGGCACAGGAAACTGCGCTGTCTTTGCTGCTGGTACTCTTGCTGACTGTTGGAGGCCTAGCACTACTTAGTGCCGGGCTAGGTGGGTTGTTTCTAGCGAATCGCGCCTTGGCACCTGCACGACTAGCATGGGAGAACCAGCAGCGCTTTATTGCTGATGCCTCGCACGAACTTCGTACGCCTCTGACACTCCTGCGTGCTGATGCCGAGGTTTTGCTACGAGGTCGTGAGCGGTTAGAGGCAGAAGATGTAATTTTGCTAGAAGATATTATTGCGGAAGTAAGTCATATGGGTCATCTTGCCACGAACTTGCTAACTCTTGCTCGTCTGGATACTGAAACGGTCCATCGAGAGTATGAGGTGATAAGCATAACTGAGCTGGTTAAGAGGATAATGCGGAGAGTACAAGCTCTCGCTGAGGAGCATGGCATTACTGTCGAGGTGGAGTGTTCTGACAATCCCTATGTAATTGGTGATCCAATGCTATTAGAGCAGGCAGTGCTGGTGCTGCTTGATAATGCTATCAAGTATAACCGACAAAGCGGCCATGTCACTATACGCATAGTAGTGCGGGATGAGCAGATACGTCTGGAGGTAGAAGATACAGGAATTGGCATCGCTGCTGAGCACTTGCCACACTTAGGAGAGCGCTTCTACCGAGTAGACAAAGCTCGCTCACGTGAGGCAGGAGGCACGGGCCTCGGGCTCTCCATTGCTCGAAATATCGCGCTTGTTCATGGAGGTCAACTTGCCTTGAGTAGCGTTCCTGAACAGGGCACAACCGTTACGCTTATTTTACCATTAGCTAATAGAAGCCCGACTATACCTCTATCAGGCGACAGGCCGCTTCCTCGTCAGTTCTACTTCTGATGGAACATCGTATCCTTGGTCTCTAAACGTCTGTAAAGCAAAGTCACTGATAGCTTTTTGTACTTTTTCATCATAATCAAAGGTTTTAAAGTGACCAGATTGGTCATTTATTTCCTTAACTTTCTTGCCCTTAATGATCACTTCACCAGCCCAAGCACAAGGATTGCCCTTTGCAATCGTTGAGTGTTGACTCTGTTGCCCCTCCCGGAAGGTACAGGGCAGTACCAGAATTTTTTTGTTTGGCATTATGACAGCACTGAGTGGAGTATCCTTCATCTTTTTCCCACTCATCTCCTCTATCAATGTAACCAAATTTGGATTCCCTAATTCTATTGGTTCCTTCACTAGATAGCTACGATCCACTTTCTTAGAGCTAATTTTTTTTCTTTCCTTGATGTTGAATTCTTCAAAGTAGGCACCAGGGTGCATAGAAAAAAACACTCTTGGTATGCCCGGAGGAGGTACAATAGTTTCAAGTAGTTTTTTCTTTGCATGTTCATGAGCCATTTGCCATAGTTTTTCTTTTAGCGTGTATTTTTTTATTAATCCATTTTTGAAGTTCCCACGTATGCAGTCTTCATAATCTCTATAATATTTCTTTGCCAGCTCATAGCCTTCGATACCCCATCCGTACTTTTCACCTAGCTTCATATTCGCCTGGAAAGCTCTGGCTGCAATATCCACACGCCTCCTGATCAGAGAAGCTCTACTCGGAATCTTCCGTTTGGGAGTCTGAACCTTGGAAGATAGCTTTTACATATTTAATTTCGTCAATCTTTAAAATTTCGTCAATACAAAGTAATATCATACCTTTAATCTCATAATTGTACTTGGTGGGTAAGTTAAGTTCCCACTTGTCGCTTGTTTCATTTTTCCGAGCAGCGGGATGATTAATGTCATGATTAAGAACGAATTCTACGCCATGATCTTCGTATTCTTTTATAGTCTCTGGGCTCAGTATTCTCAATAGTCTCTTCAATGAATTTGTATAGTTAATATGTTCTCCTTTTTTTAGGCATTTATCAATAACATCCAATGCCTCTATTGCTTCTCTAGGTAGTTCTGGCTTTGCTCTCTCAAGTATAGACTCCAGTTCAGTCTTTTCTAATGAATTTGCCCTCTCGATTGTCGTGTGCTCTCGCTCATCCTGCTCTATAGCGGTTTGCGGAAGTGTTGAATCATCTTGGCGTAATAAATGATGAAGTGGTTCTATACTAAATTTATTCATTGACTGCTTTAATGGCAATAATGATCTTAAACTGCTAGATGCTACTCCTTGTTCTTGACAGTAGTATTGATGAGTATAGATGTGTTTAGTAAAATCTGTGATACTGTTTCTCTCTTTAAATTTTCCGCTGCTTCTACTATGCAAGTCTCCTTCAGAGGCTGTTCTCCTGAAGCTATGCGGCAACGAGGAATAGCTACTTTTACATGGTCTTCTTAGCATGTCGAATTTATTCTCCTTAAATTGACCCGATTGGGTAAATGAGGGGTATGCGTAATGTTCCTGCAATGCCTCACCCCACGAGCAGCGGGCGCAATGAATTGGGCCCCTACAAATTACGCAATAAATTGCAAGTAAGACAATTCATTGTCTAAAGGTAGGAACCCCAAGGTTACTATCAAAAATTCGCGTCCGTTTCCTGTGGACACCTCTATGCAACAATCCTCCGCATACCCCTAAATGAGAGTTAGCTTTGGTTGAAAAAACGGTTGACGTAAACTACTATCTATATAGAGAGCCAGAGTTAGGCCTAGGAATGATGCAAAGATTAGTGACTGAGTAGATCAAGTCTGCTGCTAGTTACCTGATCTGCCGTTTCTATGTTGTAGGTTCTCTTGAGAATTAGATAATTCTCTTCTTGACCTTGCTCTTATTAAGTAAGTATATAAGGGGAAACTGAAGAGCGCAATGACAAGTAGAGGACATCTGGAAGGCGTTTCTTGCCTTCATTGATGAAAGGAAAATAATGACCATCCATATCTACGAACTGTCTAAGCTGAATGCGGAGCAACGAAGTCGCCTTTTGCGTCGGGCTGAAGTTGCTATTGATGAGCTGATTGAGTATGTACGTCCCATTGTGCATGCTGTACGCGAACGAGGGGATGAGGCGCTGATCGAATTTATAGAGCGCTTCGATCATGTGCAGTTGAGCCCCGACCGTCTACGTGTGAGTCGTGAGGAGATTGAAGCAGCCTATGAGCAGCTTGATAAGGCTGTTCATCGCGCCATTGAGCAAGCTGTCCACAATGTACGTACTTTCCATGAGCGCCAGATGCCTCATGAGCAATGGTTTACCCAAATGGCTCCAGGAGTGATGGCAGGTGAGAAGATCACTCCAATTAGTAGTGTCGGTCTCTATGTCCCACGTGGGAAAGGGGCTTTCCCCTCGGTGATGTATATGTTGGCAGCACCAGCCAGTATTGCCGGAGTACCTCGTATTGTGGTTGCCACTCCTCCTGCTCCTGATGGTACAGTTGACCCAGCGTCACTAGTAGCTGCCGATCTGTGCGGCGTACATGAGATCTATCGTGTTGGGGGAGCACAAGCGATTGCTGCTCTGGCATATGGGACGACAAGCATCGCACGCGTCCATAAGATTACTGGCCCAGGTAATCTATATGTCTCGGCGGCTAAACGCCTGCTCTATGGAACTGTCGATGTGGGCCTGCCAGCAGGACCCAGTGAGTCGATTGTGCTAGCAGATGAAAGTGCTGATCCTGAACTGGTCGCACGGGACTTGCTCGTCGAAGCCGAACATGGACCGGATTCTTCCAGTTTACTGGTCACCAATAACCGACCTTTACTTGAGGCAGTTCTTTCACTCCTACCCGACAAGATTAAAGCTCTTCCCGAACCCCGACAAACATTCTGTCGCAGCGGTTTTGAGAGCGAGCAAGGTACGGGCGGTCTGCTTCTGACCGAGAATATCCATCAGGCGATTGACTTTGTCAATGAATATGCTCCAGAACATCTCCAGATCCATGTTCGCGAGCCTTTTGCCTTGCTTGCGGACCTGAAGAACGCAGGCGAGATTCTGATTGGACCCTATACGCCAATTCCAATGGGCAACTATTGTCTGGGGACGAATGCGATTTTACCCACTGGCGGCTTTGGACATACCTTCTCATGTACGACCGTCTTCGATTTTCTGAAGCGTACGGGTATAGGGTATATGACTGCTGAAGGGTACGCTGGTCTGAGCGAGGTGACACGGCAATTAGCTGAGTTCGAGGGTTTCCCTGCACATGCGAGGGCAGTGACACGACGTCCCGCACCCCGGTAAGTCTGCTGGCCAAATTTGCTAAAGTACAGGTGGGCGTAAGTGCGTTCCGAGTTGATTCTCTTGTCGTAGCGAACTCGGATCGTATTTATGCCCAGGTTTCAGCACTTTGGTAAGATGCGGAAAAAGAGAGCAAAGCAGTAAACGCCAATGCTCTTATTGTCTCATTGCTAAGTTGTCTCTTAGTTGTCTCCACAATGACATAGACAAGGACCTCTTGGGGAGAGTACACTCAAAGAAGAGCCTCCACCAAACTACTTGGTGAGGATGAGTCATAGGAAAGAGCGCTTGAGATAACAAGAGGTTGTTAACCTCACCTCCTCAGAGCTGCATGCTTTGAGCAATTGTTGAAATATAGAAAGAGAAATAGTTAATGGACCTCTGTGGTTTCAAACAAATATTCTTGGATCGAGGCAGGAATAAAAGAAAGACAGATAAAAATCAAGAAGTCAAATCGCCTAGCGATGATAAGCAGGTATTTGACGTTTTACGGTCAAAAGTTAACGCACAAGCTATTAAGAAAACTGAGGAGGCTACAGCAAAGCCCTCTCAAGACAAATCTCGACAAAGGGATGTAGCGAGTTCATCTGAAGTTAACAAGATCGGCGATATACTAGCGAATTTCAAGCTCATTGGTGGGAACACAGATTTAGCAAATGCAAAAGTTATCCTGCTCGGAGAATGCCATATACCTCAACATGATGAAGTTATTATTAACTTTATTAATACTCACGCAAAAAAGGTGATATTGTTTTGATTGAAGGGATACAGGCAGGTAGAAAACTAAGCCCAGCTCAACATGCATTGGAGCGAGCATTCAATCTAGAAACGGTGAACAGAGATCAAATTTTACAAGCGATTAAAGAAAATAAATTAAATAAAGAATATGTTAATAAATTAATCGAAGAAGGTATGGTTAGACCTCTAAAAAAAGGCATTAAACTCTATGGTTGGGATAATATAGAAATGTGTGAAAGGCAACAAGAAATCTATCAAATGCGTAAAGGGCGGTTATCAGAAAATTCTCTCCAAACACAAAGTATAGAAATCTGTAAAGGAGATAAAGAATCTTTTGAAGTAAGGAATGCAAAGAATGTAAATAATGTAAGGAACGAATCAATGTTAACTACTATTAATAAAATGAGTACCGATTTTCCTGATAAAAAACTTTTTATTATTGCAGGGGAGGCGCATTGTAGAAATCCGATAGTACTAGAAAATTTAAAAGAGCAATCATATATTGCACTGACTCCAGAATATGAGATAACAGAAGAAGATATAAAAGATCATACGAGAAGAGAAAATGGGTACTGGAAAATTATAACTCAATATAGCAGTGTTTTTCATGCCAGTAGATGAGTTTTCCGGAAAAAGGAAAGGGCTAGCACCCCCTGATTACTCCATCATATATCTCACGCACTCCCCAAAGATGAGCATGGTAAACGTTTGCCAGACGAGATAAACTTGTTTTCTGCTGTCGCTTTACGAAGATGCCAATTGCTACGCCCTGTTGAATATCGAAGACATTTTCATCTTTTGATCCATCAGGTGAGCGTTCTCTCTTTTTACTATTGCCATGCAAATCTAGAATATAAATATCGTCAAATGTCTGCATAAGGCTTTGGCGCATTCCTCTGAAGGTCGGGTTATCCAAATACCCGTGATTAGTGATAAAGGCTAGTACCCCATAGCCTGTCTTTTCGATACGCCATTGCGCAAAGCGCATAAATTTGACATAGTCGTCATTGAGCCACTTGGGGTTGCGCTCTCCTAGTGGCTGACCGTCAACCTCAAAGTAATTGCCCGTCTTTGCACCCGTTTGCGTGTCTTGACCTCGTAGGAGATGATGAATTCACGGCCCCTTATTGGCAGAATGTCCCGAGTAAGGGGGATTTCCTAGCACGACCATCACTGGATAGCCTTGCTTGACTCTGGCGGCTTCATTCGCCTCATCCGAGATGTAGCTGCCAAAGAGCACTTGCGAACGCTTTAGGGCTTCATCTAGGGTATTGGTTAGATAGATACCTAGACGCTCATCAGTAGTGAAATCGTATGCCCAGGTTGCTCGCTCGGCTTCTGGTAAATCGACCGATGCAAGCTGCATGCCAAGTTTCAGGTGAGCCATAGCATACGGAGCTATCAATAATTCGAAACAAAATAACCGCTGCAATAGATGCTGGCGTACATAGCTCGACCACATACCAGCATTGCCCATCTGCTGGTAATTTTCACGAATGAGCGCAATTACATGATAGAGAAAGGTCCCAGTACCCGTAGCTGGATCAAGGACCAGGACACGTGGTACATCTTCTACTCGTTCATTGCCATCTTTATCAACGTAGGAATGAGAAACGATATTCGTATCCGCAAAGCCATCAGGACAATCAAAATGCTCACGTAGGAGGTGATCTACTGAACGTACGATGTATGATACGACAGGCTCCGGGCAGTAGTAGACGCCTCGCAGCTCTCGGAGCTTGGGATCATACTGAATAAGGAAGGTTTCGTAGAAGTGAACAATTGGGTCTTCCTGACGCGTGTGCTTGCCAAAATCAGCTAGTACTGCTTCCATATCAGTAAAGGCAAGCACTTGAGCCAATTTGTCAACAAAGCCGACAAATGGCTCATCATCAAGATCTGGCCCTGCGATCGCGCCAAAGAGGCGGCGTAGAAAAGGATTGGTACGGGGGATCTCTCTTGCGGCATCGTCACGACGGAAAGGTCTGCTTTGGGTGTGGTTATAGCGTGCTGCAAATAACCCGTAAGCCATAGTCTGGGCAAACATATCGGCAAACTCTGCTGCTTTAAGTTCTGGAAGCAATACATCTTGAAAGGCTTGATAGAGATCTTGCAGATTGCGAGAGGCTATTCTCTGCTCAAAAGCAGTTGTGATAATATCTCGGATCATATGAGCAAGACGGGCCATACGCTTTGCTAATTCATGAGGTTTACGAATTGGCTCGGCACTCTGCTCAAGAAAACTGCGGAGAATTTCCTCTACTGCTACCGCGCCTTCTTTATCTAGCCGCAAACGCCTATCAGTGCGAGGAGTTGCCAAACGAGCCGTCATGCGCTTTTCACCCTGGACATACCAGCGAAATTCCAAATAGTTAGTGAGAATAAGGTTATCAAGCGCACGAAGATAGCGTTTTAACTGCTCATCTTTTTCAACCTTATCCAGAGAAATATCAATGTCCTTTGCTTCAATATAGCCAATGGTTAAATTATTGCGTTCTATCATATAATCTGGCGCACCACATTTGATGTGTTTTGGCTCATTTCTCGCAGAAACATTGGCATCAAGAGCCTCTAAAAGAGCTTTCAAGGCTCCACGATAGGTGTATTCAGTGGCTTGCCCTGATTGGTAATCCTTTTCGATTGCACTTAAGTAACCCTGTAAAGCTGTCTCGCTCATGTATCCCCCTCGCGCTAAAACTATGCTCAGAGAAAATATCCGCACATCAATAAGACGAGTAGATGGAAGGGGAATAACACGCTTACGAGAAGAGATCTTCAAGGTGTCCCTCTTTCCTCCTAGAAATATGCTCTTCCATGAGGTAATCTCAAAAGAGTAGAAACTATCAGGACCATTCAAGTTAGATACTCACGGATGAGCCTTTACCAAGCACGGATGGAAAGAAATGCCTCATTTTGACGCACGCACTAATCAACGGTGTATGAACATGCCGTTTCTAACAAGTTCCCTTTTCACAAGAAAGGGCCTTTTTTTCTTTACTATTCTTATTCTGCTCTCTACTCTGATATCGGTTGAATGGGTAGAGCCAAACCAAGCTGAGGCCACGGTTCGTGTGATTTCAAGCTAGCACACACGTTGGTAATCCATACGTAGGTGCCAAGTGGTACATCAATCCAGATTGGGCAGCAGAAGTCAATCAAGCAGCAGCCTCTAAAGGAGGCACACTTGGAGCGGAGATGGCACAGGTCGCCCACAACTCGACTGCCATTTGGCTGGACCGAATTGCAGCGGTCACTGGTGGCTCTGGCGTCAAACGGACTCTGGACGGGTATCTAAAAGATGCGCTGTCGCAGGCTCAAGGGAGCAGTCAACCAGTCGTCATCACCATTATCGTCTATGACCTGCCCGATCGCGACTGTGCAGCATTGGCCTCCAATGGAGAATTATCCGTAGCCAAAGACGGATTGAAGACCTACGAGTCAAAATATATTGACCCGATTGCAACCGCATTGAGCCAACCAAAGTACAGCCAGCTCAGAATTGTAGCAATCGTTCAGCCAGATTCGCTACCCAATCTTGTTACCAACACGAGCATTCAAAAGTGCGCCGAAGCGAAATCCAGCAATGCTTACGAATTGGGTGTCCAGTATGCACTGAATAAGCTACACGCTATTCCAAATGTGTACAACTACATTGACCTCGCTCACTCTGGCTGGCTTGGCTGGTCCAGCAACTTCCAGCCTGCCGTGGATCTGATCACGAGTGTGGTGAAAGGCACGACTGCTGGCGTCAATAGCGTGGATGGTTTTATCAGCAACACAGCGAATTACACACCTGTCACCGAGCCATTCATGACCGCGAACAAGATGGTTGGTGGCCAGCCAGTAAAATCAGCCAAGTTCTACCAGTACGACCTGTATATTGATGAGTCCTCCTACGATCTCGCCATGTACAATGCGTTCGTCAAGGCAGGCTTCCCAAGTAGTATTGGCATGCTCATCGATACATCACGAGATGGTTGGGGGGGCCCCGATCGCCCAAAAGCAGCGAGCACGTCGACAGCTCTAGAGACATTTGTTAATGCGAGCAAGATTGATCGGCGGTACCACCGTGGCAACTGGTGCAACCAGCCTGGAGGTATCGGTGCTCGACCAGTCGCGAACCCCGAGCCCCACATTGCCGCATTTGTCTGGATCAAGCCTCCTGGCGAGTCGGATGGCACTAGCAATTCGGCACAAAACAAGCCAGATGCTGAGGGCAAACAGTTTGATGCGATGTGCGATCCAACCGCTAACAATCGGTATGAATCGTCGGTAAAGACAGGTGCGTTGCCTAATGCTCCAGATGCAGGCCATTGGTTCGAGTCAGAGTTCGAGACACTGGTCCAAAATGCTTATCCTCCATTTCCGAGTACAGGATCACCGCCCCCTGCACTTTCTAAGCATCCTGTGTCTACTAAGACTAAGACTAAAACTAAGCATAAGCATAAGCATAAACCTAAGCATAAACCTACGCCTACGCCTAAGTCTACGCCTACGCCTAAGTCTACGCTTACGCCTAAACCTACGCCTACGCCTAAGCTGCCAGCGCCCTCCTAGCCCGCCTGCTTGGCAGTGTCAAGGCCTCCTGAACTTGCATTTGGGTGATATAGATGAACACAATTTCTCTCTTGCGCTACATTGATCTTGGAGAGTAGAAATCTACTCTGTACACACATTGATGCTTGTCAATATGGAAAGGTGGTGGGACAAGTGGCGACAATGAAAGACTTGAGAGAGTTGTGTCTGAATGGGGCGACCCTTGATGATCTGCGAAGGTTGTATGGGGTCAATGCCACGCTTGAAGATCTGGAAGTCAGTGATGCCTTCTCCTCTCATAGGCGATTTGGGTATTCTCCCATGTAGCAAGGAAGAGACTAAGGCCTTGTCTGAAAGTGAGGAGGTGGAAGATGATGAGGTGTGGGATTTAGATGAGGATGCGGTTGATGAGATGAGGGATTTAGATGAGGATGCGGTTGATGAGATGAGGGATCAAGGTGAGGATGTGGCAGGAAATGAGGTGAAGGCTAGCCAAGTTGCAAGGGACGATCATCAAAACGTGGGAAAAGAGGAGGTGAGGCTTCGCCAGGATGTAGGCGAGGAGATGAGATATTCAAGTGAGGAGGTGAGGAGCAAGGAAGCTCTCTCGCCTCTTTCCTCAATAGATCTTCAAGTGTCTTCGTACTATGATCCGCTCTTGGCCTTGTGCCTCTTATTCCAGTGTTCAAATGCGCTCGATATATTGATGAGTCTGGAAATCTTATCACGCTTGATATAAATCGACAAGTGTAGCTCTCTTTTCGATGGAGAAAGAGGGACAGTTGGCCTGTACCCAACGCTTTGCCTCCCCAGACAAGTACAACCGTCAGCTTCAGCTCTTGCCAATCAGCATTGGATCGTATATCATTGGTACATAATCCAATGGTATATATACCAATGGCACATGTACCAACGATGAATGATCCGTGGGTTTGACACAGGCAGAAGCCTGTCAAATGCCTTCTTTTTCAGAAGACGCCAAGATATTCCAAAGCTCCTTCATCTGCAATTTCACTTGAGCCTTTAGAATGGGCTCCTTTGTTTTCACCTGTTCCTCTGAGGGAAGAATGTAACGACCCGTTAAGATCTTCTCAAGCTCTTTATAAGGTAAAGTCACTAACCCACCACCAGCAGAATTATAAAAGGTAACCTTATAACCACCTCCCACTCTTGTTGCGTTCTCAATGAGCAGGTAATGCCATGTTATTCCAGGTTTTTCTACCTCTACAACAATACTATGGCCCTGCTGTGTTATGTGCTGAATCTTCTCTATAGTTAATAATTTGCTCGTATCGACATTGGTATTGGTATAGATATAATCAAAGCCGTAGTGTCGGAATGCGCTTGGGATATTCCACGGCATTGTTATGTCCTTGCTAGCAAAGGAGTAATAGTTAACGAGCTGAGCAACCTTCGGATATGTAGCATCCATGAGAATGCCTCTACCTAATAGGAGGCTCAAACTCCGTCTTGTCGCCGCGAGACCACATGGCCCAAGCAGATAAGAGCGAAGGTCATTGCCAGCGACCGGACTGAAACGTGCGCGATCCATCGAGTAACAAGGATTATAAATATCTGTGCCAATATGACGCCAGAAATCCGCTTCAAGGGATAATTTCTTGAACTGACTGTGTTTCAAAACCTCTGCCTTGAGATGGTTAATGTGCTCCTCAAGTTGCTCTTTGAAAGCTGTTGCCTCCTGATCAATCTGTTCTATATCCTGCACAAGCATCTTGACTTGTTCATGTATTAACTGTAATTCATGTTGGTATCCCGAATGGTCATTTGCCAATGCTTGGATTGACTTCACTTCGCTGAGCAAGTTGTTGATCTGACCAGTCACTTCTGGAAGTGATGCCGTCCCACTTCCCTGAGCTTCGGGAGTTGTATTAAGGCTGTACTTTGTCAATTTCTGGTCAACATTTTCACCGATTGTTTTTATCTCATTGAAGGCTAAGCGATATTTACTATCCTCTGCATTGAGTCTGTCGGTAGGGGTAATCGACGCCTCTTGCAGTTGTTTTCGCAGTGCACTTAATTCTGCTGGAAGAAGTAGGAGCCTGTTCTCTACCTCTTGCAAACGCTGTTGGTTTGGGGAATCCTGCTCGCCTAGTTCTCTTGTATCTTTTTGTATCTTATCATGAAGTTCTTCTTGTTCTTTTGTCAGAGCAAGTATCTCTTGCTCAACAGCATGCAATTCTTTGCGCTTAGAAGCTACGTTGGTCTCAATATCATACAGCTGTTTGTTGAATTCTTGGGGATCATTTTTCAGTTTCTCGTAGTCTTCCAACACTTGCTTGCTCTCCTGGTAGATGGCTTGATACTCATTACTCTGTTCCCGCCATCGTACCAATTGCTTAGACGAGGCTTTAAGATGAGCTTTTAATGTTGATAGCCCATTTTTATATTTATTATAGCTATTTTGGTATTCATTAATTTTTTCTTTATAAACAGTATATTCGTCGGATAGTTCGCCTAAAGCTTTATTTGTTTCTTTTTGCAATATATCTGGCGCCTCTGATGGTAGAGACTCTTGTGGCTGACTGGAGGGGCACGTGAGATTGTTTCTTAACAGCTCGGATTGTGACTGCTTCTCTGGCCTCGGTTCATCTGGAGAATCAGTTTTTTCCGCCCCGAATTTTTGAGGTGATACGATACCTTCCCACAAGGATACATGCTCTCTTGAGCGATGGGGATTATAACTATCGAAGGCTCCCTCCAGTTCGTCAAGTAAGTTATAATGTTCCGTAAACTTTTCAACATGTTTACTATTTATAAATGAATTCCCGGAAAGCTGCTCTACCTCACTCTCAAGTTCCTGAACTTTTGCCCGTAACTCAACTGAACACCACTGACCCAACAATTTTGGATTCGCTGAACCTTGTCGAGCAATTGAGCGGTCATCGAAGGCAAGTCGGTCCCACTTTCAAGCCTGTCCCATTCTTCCCCCCTTATTGACTGCATGTCATCGTATACTAAGCGATGTTTCTCGTGCTGTTCATAAACCATATCGATAGGGGTGAGCGGTGCCTTCTGTATGTCTTTTTGCAACTGAATTCGTTTGCTTGCAAGCATAAAATACTTTATCTCCTCCTTACTTTCATGATTTCCATTTAATCTTTTTGCTAGGTCTCTCATCTCTTTCTCAACACTGTGGAATTTTTCTTAGCAGGAAATTCACTTTATCGTCAATCTTTTTGAGTTCCTCTTGATATCTTTGAGGATCACTTTTCAATTGCTTGTAGTCATCTAACACTTGCTTGCTCTCGTTGAGAACGACTTCGCCCTTCTGCCATGGTGCCGATTGACTAAGAAACTCTTCAAGGCTGTCCAATATTTCTTTATATTTTGATTTAATTAAATCATATTCTTCTTGATATTTAGCAATTCCTATTTCAAAGATATCATTAAGTATTTTATCTGTGCTTATCATATCATACGCATTATGAATATTCTCTTGCTGTATGATGGATGGAGATTCTGGTAGCTGATTTTGCTCATACTCTTTTGGTAGGCTATTGGAGCGTGTGAGACTGTTTCTTAACAGATCGAAGCTGTTTTTCGATTGTGACTGCTTTTCGGTTTCGGAGAGATCCGACTTTGTTCTTTCTAGATGAGGCATATCCTTATATCCTTCTTCATTCAAGAGTGACTAACGGGATGAAGCATCTTCCCCAAGTTAGCAAGATCGTGGCATCCCACAAGTCAGAGAGATCAGCTTTTATGTCTAACGTACTAATAACATGCTACAAATGTTGCAAGGTTATTTATTTCTAAAATGGCTCATCGCTACGATGGCAGGAAAAGTATCTCAACCAGAGTGAGATTTCACAAGAGTGAGTATAGACTAAGATGGCTCTCTTTTCGATGGAGAAAGAGGGACAGTTGGCCTGTACCCAACGCTTTGCCTCCCCACAACCATCAGCTTCAGCTCTTGCCAATCAGCATTGGATCGTATATCATTGGTACATAATCCAATGATACATATACTAATGGCACATGTACCAACAATGAATGAGAGGCCCCATGGCTTTTTTCAACCGTCTTGCGGAACTCAATACTCTCAAGAGAAGTCTCTCTTCCAAGCAGGCTGAACTCGTGATTGTTTATGGGCGCCGAGGCAGCGGAAAGAGCGAATTGCTCATCCAAGCGATCAACGATCACTATGCGCTCTACTATCAAGCGACAACCGAGCTTTTGCCACAACAGCTTGTCGATCTGACGAATGAACTTCGTCGTGTTGCAGATCAGCAGGGAGTTGCTCTGGTTGGTCACTTTGCCTCACTTGCAGACTTGTTTGCAGCGATGACAAGCTTGGCACAGAGCACTCCTCATCAACCATTTGTCGTCGTGATTGATGAGTTTCCCTATCTCGCAGAGGCCGATCCGGCAACAGAAACGGTGATGCCAGAAATGGTGGGATGCAATGTCTCGCACTACCCCCAATCTCAAGGTCTTTTTGGCTGGCTCACATGTCTCATGGATGCACGAGCACACTTTGAGCGAACATGGGCCGCTACAGAATAGACGTACCCGCCAGATCGAAATTTTGCCACTTGATTATCAACATGCAGCGGAGTTCTATCCTGATTGGTCTTCCCAGGACAAAGTGAGGGGCTACTCTATCTGGGGAGGACTGCCGGGGTATGTGCGCGAAATTGATCCTGCTCTTGGCCTATGGGATGCTGTCAGCGAGACTATCCTGGACCCAAATGCTCGTTTATTTGTTGAGCCGGATTGGCTCCGTTTTACCGATCTGCGGGCCGATCGTCTGTATACGTCACTCGTTCGAGCTATGGCAATGGGCAAGTCTACGCCGGGCGATATTGCAAAAGAGGTGGGACGTCACAGTGCTGCCGATATTTTTGAGCCACTCAATCGGCTGGTCGATCTTGGCATCGTCGCACGGGTGACGGCTCCGACTACGCGTGGGGAGCAGCGATCAAGATCCCGCTATCACATTGCCGATCCTTTCTTAGCCTTCTGGTATCGTTTCATCGATAGTCGCCGCAGCATGTTGCGACGCGGACAGACTACGATTGCTCTTGCGCAGATTAAGGAGGAGATTGATGGCTATGTGAGCCAGTATGTCTTCGAGGAAATCTGCCGCGAGTGGATATGGATCGCCCTACAACGTGGACTCCTCCCTTCCGATCTGGATATTGCCGAGGTGGGATCGTGGTGGGGAGGAACCAAGGACGAACAAGATGAAATTGATGTCGTTGCTCTGTCATCGCGACGAGAGGCGGTACTATTTGGCGAATGCAAGTGGAGCAATTCGCCAATGGATATGCGTGATCTCGGTGGACTACGCCATGCTATTGAGATGGCACGCAAGGATCTTGATCCTCTTATTTCCCCATGGAGACTTTGCTTCTCGCGCAGCGGCTTTCATCCTGACCTTCTTGCCGAAGCTTCGCACCCTGAGAAGCGCATTCTTTTGGTTGATGCTGATCGGCTTTACTTCAAAGACCCTGACTCGTCATTGGTCTAATCTCAACCTTTAAAGCTCAGTGGGTGGGTTTGACTTAGCTCCTGCTCGTCGAACACGCTCCAATACCATCCAACAAAGCATCTTAGTCTGCGCTTTCACTTGAATCATGAATTTGATGCATCTACTGTCTTTTGAGAATAGGCTCCCATGTTTTCATCTGTTCCGTTCACCTTCCTGTTGCTAGAGTGAGGGTTCTTGAGAGGAAGTATAGACCACTTTGGCTTTCTTTTCGAGGGGGAAAGAGGGAAAGTTTGCCATGCGAATGCAGTTCTTCCGCAATAACAATCAAGAACCGTAATTGTCTGAAATTCCTCATTGTTGATACTTTCAATATATCATTGGCCTATGATTCATACTCACCATTCGCACAGTCAAGCGGGGCCTTTTTGTAAATAGTGGAGGGACGCTCTCATAGTGGGAGTGGATAGCATGGGTGCAAATCGGATATGATAATGGCAGACTCCCTAGCACGTATGGGGGCAAGTAAACGCCCGTGAGTAAATAATTAGGAGAAGCGCCTGATGCAAGATATAGCCGTTGACAATGAAATAATCGATGATGTCGTTGTATTGATAGAACAAATCAAGCGTATGGGTTTACCCGCCCTGATCGACATCGTGTGCAAGAGGTATTGTGTTGGAGGGAGGCTAAGCTGGGGCTGGACACTGTGTATCTGGCTAGCCTACATGATCAGCGAAGGAGACCATCGCAAGCTACCAGTGCAAGCTTGGGTACGTGGAATGCATGACACTCTAGAAGCAATAACAGGCCAGAAAATTAGCGATACCGACTGCAGCGATGATCGCTTAACCATCGCATTATCATATTTAAGTGACGATAACAATTGGCACAAGACAGAGGAGATGTTAGCCAAAAATCTGGTAAAAGTCTATGATCTGCGTAAAAAGACCATGCATATCGACGCCACAACGATTTCAGGTTATCGAGAAGGAGGGGAAGGGAGCCTCTGGCAATTTGGTCACAGTAAAGATAATCCTGCATTACGTCAAATAAAGCTAATGATGGCAGTACTAGCGCCACTGGGTTTGCCAGTCGCACTAGATGTTTTGGCTGGGCAACATGCCGATGACCCGTTCTATCTCCCACTGATCGAGCGCGTCCATTCCTTCTTGGGTGAAGATTGCCAATTGCTCTTGGTCGGTGATTGTAAGATGAGCGCACTAGCAACACGGGCGGGTATCATGCGACTTGGGCATCACTACCTCACTCCATTAGCACTGGTGGGGGAAACAGCATCGGCCATGAAAACGTGGGTTACGATGGCTTTATCCATGGGAGAAGACAACTGGCAGCAAGTGGTCATCAAGGATGGAGATCAGGAGATAACCATCGCGAAGGGCTATGAATTCACGAGGAGCTGCCAAGACGATCACGGAGGCAGTTGGCAAGAGCGTGTCCTGGTGGTGTATTCTCCTGCCCATGCCCACAAGCAATCCCAAGATTTGCAGAAGCGGATCGAAAAAGCCAAAAAAGCTATTCTAGCACTAACGCCAGCAATTGGTCCGGGCAGACGACAGCTTCGTGAGGAAGCCGTGCTCCAAGCCGCTGCGGAAGCGATACTTGTCAAATATGACGTTGTGGGTCTGCTGCATTACCATTACGTGCAGGAGACGTGGACGACCGAGAAGTACGTTGGCCGAGGACGTGGTAGCATCAACCGAGAAAAAGAGATCACCGAGCATTGTCGTTATCAGGTGACAGTAGTCGAGGGCATCGATACGGCCATCACGGCGCGGGCTGCCACCTTGGGTTGGCGGGCTTATGTTACTAATGCATCTGTTGCTTGCTTGTCTTTCCAAGAGGCCGTTCTGGAATATCGCCACGAATATTTGGTTGAGCGTGCTTTCGAGCGCTTGAAAGGAAAATACTTAGCTCTGGCACCCATGTTCGTGAAACGTGACGATCAGGTTATCGGACTGTCTCGCTTACTTAGTCTTGCGGTTTGCATCTTGACGCTTGTGGAGTTCACCGTGCGCCGCCAGCTTGAAGCTGAGCAGACCAAAATTGCTGGCTTATTCCTCGACAGTGCACGCAAGGAGACGGACCGACCAACTGCGGAGCGCATCTTGCAGTCTTTTCGGAAAATTATCCTGACGCGCATCACTTTGCCTAACCAGATTATTTATCATATCACACCTCTTAATCCGGTTCAGCAAAGACTTCTTGCTCTGCTGGGTTTTCCACCTGATCTCTATTCGCGACTAGCTCGCACGATACCTTCCGATCACCAACTGCTCGCAGGGAGTTCTATGGGATGACTCGATCGCACTGTAATTTCTCTTATCCCATCTGGATTGTGCGAATGATGAGTTCATATATTAGACATCTAAATAATAGCACAGTATACTAAGACAGGGTAGCCACCGCCCCATGTACGAGCTGTAGCTTGTCCGTCCGTTCGCAAAAATGCTACACACATCCAGGGGCATTTGCAAGGCGACAAAGAGACAATTTAACCCTAGTCAGTTCCTTAGATCAATAGAGGTGCAAAAATCATGCGAAAAATAGCCATCTTAGCTGAAGGGTTATTTGAATGGGATAATGCTAAAACAGCTATTGGAGTTATACGCTATGGCCAAGATAGCGTTGTCGCTGTTATCGATAGTACAAAAGCGGGTAAAAATGTAGCACAAGTTCTGGAAGCAGATTTTGGGAGAGGCATTCCTATTGTAAGAGATATAAACGAAGCACTTGCATATCAGCCAGATGCGCTCTTACTCGGCATTGCGCCCAGAGGTGGCCTGCTGCCAAGCGAATGGCGCTGGCAATTGCTTACAGCCGTTAATGCCGGGCTCGATATCATTAATGGCTTACATGTCTTTCTCTCCAACGATGAAGAATTGCACATAGCAGCAGCAAGGCATGGAGTGACTATCTGGGATGTCCGACGTCCCCCCAATAAGAAACGGATTGCCACTTTCACTTCTCATCGGTCAGGTAGTTATACTGTCCTGCTTGTGGGGTCAGATTGTAGTACAGGCAAAATGTCGGCTGCGTTAGAACTCAATCAGGAAGCTCTTAAACGCGGATTGAATAGTGCCTTCATTGCAACTGGGCAAACAGGTATCATGATTTCAGGCAATGGGCTGCCAGCAGATGCTATCGTTAGCGATTTTCTCGTTGGTCTGATGGAAGAAATAGTGCTAGATTTCACTAATCGCCATGATTGGGTCTTTGTAGAAGGACAAGGGGCACTCAATCATCCAGCTTATTCACCCGTTACGCTGGGACTGATGCATGGTTCCATGCCCAATGCTATGATATTTTGCCACAAAGTTGGCACTACTACCATCAGAGGTTATGATCACTGTGCCTTGCCACCTCTCAAACGTCTCATCGAGATAAACGAACAAGCGGCCAACTGGCTACGACCAGATCTCAACAGTAAGGTCGTGGGCCTCAGTCTTATTACGAGCCATCTTACTGAGCAGGAGGCATGCGGTGCTGTGAAGAGGATGGAAGATGAGACGGGGTTACCTGCGACTGATATTATGCGTTTTGGGGCAGGTCGATTAATGGATGCACTTAGCTATCATCTTGCAGAGAGAGAGGCAGCTCTCTGAGATGCGTAAAGGTGAAAGCATACTAAACATAAAGGAGGATTACTTTCTCGTCAAGTTGTCTAGAAGGTGTCTATCAGTTGACATGGATAAAACCACACCTCCGAGGTATGCTTAAAGAGAGAGGGGATCTTGATGAGGAATGTTGAGATGGTGAGGTGAGTGGCTTGAGATAGAGTTCTCAAGGACTCTTGACCTCAAACCAATGAGACTGCAAGACCCAAGGGGAACTGAAGCTGTGGGAGGAGCCAACAGGAAACCAGCATGTAGAGCTTCATGGGCAGAATCATAGATTACATGTTTGGACACCATGGGACTTGTAATACATCGGAATAAGATCAAGGAGAAACATTTTATGAAAATAAGACCTTCTAAAACAGGTGATCAGAGTGAAAAAAGCAGCCAGAGCAGCGAGAAGGAAATCGTTCCTCTAGATGTGGTCCGGCAACAGCAAAAAGCTCCCTCTCTTTTGGACCTCACTCTGAAGAAGTTTAAGCAGCTGAAACCAGAAGATTTTCAAAATGAAGTTGGATGGCGTTTCTTGCAGACAGAGCTGGCAGAGAGAGTTTTTAAGACGGAAGAGTGGAAAGCTTGGCTACAGGAGCATGGTGTGGAGTTTTTAATACAGAAGTAGGAAAAAAATGGTTTTATAGTGATCGAGGAAAAGAGTGGTTTTATAGTGACGATAAACACACTTTTCTAGATGAAAAAGGAGTAGAGTTTTTTAACACGCGAACAGGAAGGAAATGGTTTTATAGTAAAAAAGGCTTTAATTGGGTTAATAGTAGTAAATTTCTGGTTTTTATGAATAAACGTGGAATAGATTTGTTTAAAACAAAAGTGGGGAAAGAGCTGGTTAAACATGAGAAATTCTGTAAGAATTGCTGTCAATGGCTTGAGACCAGTAGAGGAGGAGCATTCCTGAAGAACCATGGATTAGAACTTTTGAATACTGAAGGGGGGAAAGAACTGGCTAAACATGAGAGGTTCTGTAAGAATTTCTGTCAATGGCTTGATACCCCTGATGGAACAGTATTCCTGTTTGAACATGGATTAGAACTTTTGAATACTGAAGGAGGGAAAGAGCTGGCTAAACATGAGAAGTTCTGTGAGAAGTTCTGTGAGAAGTTCTGTAAATGGATTGATACCGTATTAATGCGTTGGTATGCATTAGAACTTTTGAATACTGAAACAGGGAAAGAACTGGCTAAACATGAGGACTTCTCATATAACTTCTGTCAATGGTTTGATACCGGTAGAGGAGGAGCATTCCTGAAGAACCATGGATTAGAACTTTTGAATACTGAAGGAGGGAAAGAACTGGCTAAACATGAGAGCTTCTGCGAGGCATTCTGTCAATGGCTTGATACTCCCAATGGAAAAGCATTCCTGTCTGAACATGGATTAGAACTTTTGAATACTAAAGTAGGGAAAAAGCTGGCTAAACATGAGAGGTTCTGTGAGCCGTTCTGTCAATGGCTTGGGACTCGTGAAGGAAATGCATTCCTGTCTGAACATGGATTAGAACTTTTGAATACTGAAGTAGTGAAAGAGCTGGCTAAACATGAGACGTTCTGTGAGGTGTTCTGTCAATGGATTGGGACTCGTGAAGGAAATGCATTCCTGTCTGAACATGGATTAGAACTTTTGAATACTGAAGCTGGGAAAGAGCTGGTTAAACATGAGAGGTTCTGTGAGACGTTCTGTCAATGGCTTGATACTCCTCGTAGAAAAGCATTCCTGTTTAAACATAAAGCATTCCTGTCTAAATATGGATTAGAACTTTTGAATACTGAAGCTGGGAAAGCGCTGGTTAGGAATAAAACGTTCTGGGAATCTAAAAATGGATACAAATTTATAAAGAAAAACTTCGAAAAAATTAATAGAATACGAGAAATCCATGAAGATGTTAGAGAATTGCTTAAGAACACAGATAAAGGGAGAAGAATTATGAATGAGCATGGAATAATCATTTTACCATCGAAAGAGAAAATCTTCACACTGGAGAGGGAAAACAGATGAGATCTTCTCATAGGAGCATGCTTAATCGCAGATCGCCATCCTGGCGATTGAAGTGCCCCTGTTGGTCCTAAAGAATAGATATAACTACCAGATGAATTAATGAGGAAGTACTAGCATGCATGCAAGAAAGGACCATCTCATGCTACACCTGACTATCAAACCCATCGAGCTAAAACTGACCACTCCGTTTCGTATTGCACGAAGTGTGCAGCATACAGCCTCCAACATGATTGTCCAACTGACGCACAATCAGTTCACTGGCTGTGGTGAATCTGCCCCAAGCCCGTATTACGGCGAAACTATACAGACAGTCCAGGTCTGCTTGACCTCGCTCGCAGACCATCTCGGCGACGATCCTTTTCTCATCGACGATCTCCACTCTCGCCTGGATAGCGTTATCAGGCTCAATCCCTCAGCCAAGGCTGCGATCGATATGGCTTTCTATGATCTCATGGGCAAAATGCTCAATGTACCACTTTATAAACTATTGGGACTCAATCCACAGCATACTCCGCATACTTCCTTCACAATCGGCATCGACTCACCTCAGGAAATGGCTCGTAAAGCGCTGCTCGCCAAGGATTACCCCATCCTTAAAATTAAAGTCGGCTCTAAGCATGATCTCGATATCATCAAAGCGATCCGCGATGTCTCATCCGCTACGATCCGTGTCGACGCAAATACAGGTTGGACACCCAAGGAGGCTATCAAAAATATTAATGCCTTCGAACCTTACAACATTGAGTTTGTCGAGCAACCTGTGCCAGCTCATGATCTTGCAGGTCTCAAACTGATCCGCGACAATGTACCTCTACCTATCATCGCAGATGAAAGCTGCGTGACCATCGAAGATATACCCAGGCTAAGTGGGTGCGTAGATGGAGTGAATTTCAAACTGATGAAGAATGGTGGCATCAGGAACGTTTTCAAGATGATACAAGTCGCACGGGCACATCATCTACACGTTATGCTAGGGTGTATGATCGAAAGTTCCCTCGCAATTACTGCCGCAGCTCACCTCACACCTCTCGTAGACTACGCCGACCTGGATGGCAATTTACTGGTCGATAATGATCCCTATGAAGGTGTAAAGGTCGAGCATGGCAAACTTGTCTTGCCAGATGGGCCTGGCTTGGGAGTAAAAGCTCAATAGGCTCGGAAAAGGTTCAATGCCACAGGGACGGCAATGCTATTGCTCAGAAGCTGTAGAGCGGAGGCGATTGGTTATTGACTGGTGGCATTGCAGGGGCAAAACGGGTTAGATAAAAGAAATCACGCTGGTTACTGTATAGGTATTCGGTGCCAGTGCCCTGCATCTGCGGATTAAGCTTGCTAATGGTAAGCCGCCCATAACTATTGCGGTCGTAGAGGAAGGCACGAACCCAGAAAGGGTTGATGTCTGTTTGCATTGCCATCACGGCGCCCGCTGCTTGCATAGCCTCACCAAGAGTCTTGGCTGTCAGTGAGTTGCCAGCAGCGTAGAGCAGCGTGCCCTGTGCAGTGAGGCCGATAGCTGAACGCCAAGTATAGGCACTATTCAAAATGGTACCACCCCATGCGGCTCCATCCTGCGTCAACGGATTAATCACTCCCTGGTTAATCAGTAATGCGCCATTTTGTCGCCATGCTGCAAGATCTGAATTTTCCTTGTAGAGCCGTGTGTCAACGCCCCATGCACCAAGGATTAGATCACCTTCTTTCGTGATAGCAATTGTTGCAGCATTAGGTTGTGGAGAAACATACACGATGCCATTAGTCATTAGTCCGTATTGGCCGTCAGTATACTTGAAGCCGCCATTAAATGCTGCAAGCAATGTGTTTCCTTCTACATCTTTAGCAGGAATTACCCCAGGACCATGCATTCCTCGCGGGCCACCCGGTTCTTTGGTACCACTAACGATGTGCAACAACGTAAAGCGATTATCAAATTGCAGCATTGTCACCATGGCATAAGGATGCGATGGATCAGGGCGAATAAAAGCTTTGGCATCCAGAGGTAGATAGTTGTAAGGTGCTGGCGCTTTATCCTCTACTGTCCAAATTCCTTCCCCATCCAGCGGCGGGGAGACTATGGGTATCATCGGGGCCAGAGGCATTGGCGAGAGTGTTGACCAGAGAGGGGGGGTAGGTGATGGTATCAGGGTTGGGGTTAAATGCGGAACTTTTGTTGCTATCTCCCATGGTGCATCAATCTTTTTGTTGCCATATTGATACTGCATCTGGGAAATGGTATTGGAGAAGTTGAGGTACCATGACTCAATCTGAGCTGTCATTGTAGGGCCAGCTAACCTACGTAGGGTATCGGCCATCAAGGCTCCCGCGACACCATTTAGCTGATTCACTAAGACTCCAGTGATCATAGTAATCACGCAGACAAGAGCGAATAAAATACTTAGCTTCTTTTTACGTGATTGCTGCTGCTTTTTCTCACTCTTTAGGTATGACTCTGCCAATGACAGTAGTGACGGCTCAGAGATAGGAGAGCTAGCAGCAGAAAGAAGATCGCAGGGTTCATCAGGCGAAGACTGCGGAGAGGGCTCTGCGGTTGTCATGACTGTAAGATCGATCTGTCCGTCAGTTAGTGTTTCTGGTACAGGTTGCAGCGCTGGCTCACTAGCAGGAGGAATGAGATGGATCAATTGGTCAGTCGACGGTCTCTGAGTTTGCTTAGAGGCTATAATGTTTGTACATACCCGTTTATGTCGCAAAAAGCGTCGCGGTGGCTCTGGTGACATCTTACTCACAACACCTGCCCCATGAGAAGTCAAATTTTGCTCATGCCTTTCTATAGTATACTAGCATAATGGAAGAGGTTGCCGCAAGTGCTAATGACCTTACAGGATATGGTGAATCTACTTAGTATAGCTTGAGAAGAGGATTGAGGGGCTTGTTTTCACCATGTAATTTGGCTCTCTTAGCATTTAGTTTCTCTAATTGTCTCTCTTAGCATTTAGTTTCCGTAATTTTTCTAAATGTTCTGCTACTTTTCTAACTTGCTTTTTTATATTTTTAAAGTTTTTTTGCGAAAATTCCTTTTTACACTTTTTTATTATTTTTTTGCTACTTTTCTGTAATGAGGCAATATCTTTTTGCGTAAATCTATATTTAGCCTTATTCTCCCCCTCACCAATCATTAATGTAATTTGCTTTTTACCTAAGTCTTGATAATTTCTTTGTAGATCTTCAAGCGAAACCTCTAGGTCATTAATATAAATCTCCATAATCTCTTTTGCGCTTCTAGTATCCTCTATTTCGCTAATAATCAGTTCATTTTCACTTTCATCACCCTCTTTTTTAAAATGTACTTTGCTTTTTTGTTTCTTTTTTTCGATATTATCATATCTTTTTGATGATTTCGCTTGTAAAGTTACATCCTTAGAATTTGTTTGTCCTGACGACGACTCTTGTACTTCATTGGATTGCTTCCTAAAGGAATTATATCCCTCTTTCTTCAATATTCCCTTCAGTCCTTGACCAGTAGCGAAGTCTTTTGGTGTAGGCTTTGTTTCAGATGAAGCTTTTCCTTTATCTATTTTTTCAACTTGATTTATCACATCAAATCTATTGCACACATTAAAACAATTCCTCACAGTATTTCTCCTCTAATACAGCTTATATCTTAAAAATCCAATGATTCATACTAACCTGCATTCAGAGAAACAAATCCCCACCACGGGGAAGCACAAAAGGAAACAGCCCCTATAGATTTGCACTACGGAACGCAAGTTTATATCAATCACCTGCAATGGTACACAATGTGAACCGAATTTGTTAGGGAGAAAGAGGGACAATCTTGGCTCCAATAAAAAAGCTGGTAAGCGGGCGCGATAAATCTGGTCCCTACCTTTTCAGGCCATAAATTGCCAGAGAGGAAGAAGCTGGATGAGCAAACCAGCTTCTTTTTCTACTATTGCAATATTGCTTGCAAATCCTCTTCAGGTGTACTGATAGGCGCTAAACCAAATTTTTCAACCAGGACCTGCAGGACATTGGGAGATACAAAGGCAGGAAGCGAAGGCCCAAGGTAAATATTCTTTACACCCAGGGCGAGCAGTGTAAGCAAGATACATATTGCTTTCTGCTCATACCACGATAGAATCAGCGTCAAAGGCAGATCATTCACGCTACAGTTAAAGGCATCGGCTAGCGCGATCGCTACTTGAATGGCTGAGTATGCGTCATTGCACTGTCCCATATCCATCAGGCGTGGCAGGCCTGCGATCTCTCCAATGTCGAGGTCGTTGAAGCGATACTTGCCACATGCCAGTGTAAGTATGACGGTGTCGGCTGGAGATTCTTGCACAAAACGTGTATAGTAATTGCGACCTGGTTTGGCACCATCACAACCACCGACTAGCAAGAAATGCTTGATAGTTCCCGTTTTAACCGCATCGATCACCTTATCAGCGATGCTTAACACCGCATTGTGACCAAAACCAGTCATCAACTCTTTACCACCGTTAATACCGGTGAATTTTTTATCTTTTGTCCATCCGCCGAGTTTCGAGCGCTTTGGCGATCACCGGAGAGAAGTCCTTTTTGCCCTCTGCTGTTTCAGGTATGTGCTGTATTTCGGGATAGCCTACGACAGCCGTTGTAAAAACCCGGTTGGCATAACTAGCCATTGGAGGCATCAAGCAATTTGTGGTAAAGAGGATAGGGGCTGGCAAACGAGCGAATTCTTTTTGCTGATTAGACCATGCTGTACCGTAATTGCCCTTTAAATGTGAATATTTATGCAACTCAGGATAGGCATGTGCGGGCAACATTTCTCCGTGAGTGTAGATATTAACACCCAGGTCTACTGTTTGTTCAAGCAGTTGCTTTAAATCACGCAAGTCATGACCAGTTATAACTATAAAAGGCCCTTTTGCAACATTTGTAGTAACCTTAGTAGGAACTGGATGTCCATAAGTAGAAGTATTAGCCTCATCAAGCAATGCCATGCATTTGAGATTGATGAGACCGAACTCCATCAATAAACTTAGCCAACCATCTATGGTATGTTCTTCTCCAAAAGCACGCATGCCCTTGTAGAACCAAGCCGAGACCTCTGCATTTGTATAGCCAAGCACGGAAGCATGCCAGGCGTAAGCAGCCATGCCTCTGATACCAAGCAATAGCATGGAACGCAGGGATACGATGTCAGGATCGCCATGCCACAGTGTTTCACAAGGGAAATCATCGCCACCGCCAAGTTTTTCTTTTTCTGCATTGACCTGCCGTTTTAGCTCGTCAATGCGGACGGGATCAAAATTCACATTTGTCAGGGTGGCAAACAAGGCTTGCATCATAAGCTTATCCACCTCTGGCGATGGAACTTTGTCGGCACATGAACGAGCTAGACCAACGAGCATGCAAGTTAGCTCATCTTGCTTACCAGCAACCTCTGGTGTCTTACCACACACTCCTAACAGGGTACAACCTGTACCGTGTGAGGTTTGCTCGCATTGGAAACAAAACATCTCTGACATGATAACCTCCAAGAAATATTATCGACGCCTTTGGCAGCTAACGCCCTGCGTAAGATGGGATAAACTTAGCCGTCATAACTAGAATTAACCAGCAAGGTCAAGCCTGAACAATTCCGCAATCGCATCATTCTTGCCACCTATAGACGAATTGTACTATAATGGCAAGATAAAGTTGGTAGCTATAGCTACAAAAATCGGGGTGACTACAATGCATGAAGAATGGATTACGTTACTGTCAAAAACTACTCTTTTCGATGGTATCAATGACGACGATTTGCGCATGCTGGTTAACTGTTTTGTGCCCAAGCTTCGTAAATATCAAAAGGATGAGTATATAACGATAGCTGGCGAGAAGCTTGAAGGGATAGGATGTCTTATCGAGGGTCAAGCAACCATCGTTAAAGAGAATGCCGCAGGAAACCGCGTGATTATTACAACATTGAAGGCTGGTGATATCTTTGGTGAAATGGCAGCTTTCGCACAGGAGCTACTGTGGCCCGCCACGATATATGCACAATCAGACTGTACAGTCTTTTTCCTGCCGCCACACAAAGTCATTGAACTTTGCGCGAAGGTATGTCCTTTCCACACAATCCTGCTGCAAAATGTGCTCAAAATAATGTCCGAGAAAGCACTTATCTTAACTAATAAAGTCGATTATTTATCTCTTAAGAGCATGCGTGTTAAAATCAGCACTTTTTTGCTGGAACAATATAACAAGACTGGCAGTAAAACTTTTATGTTGCCAATTAACCGCAACGAATTGGCAGATTTGCTGAATGTGTCAAGGCCGTCAATGTCTAGGGAAATGGGGCGTATGAGGGATGAGGGTATGATTGAATTTTATCGGTCGTCCATTCGTATTGTCGATATTGAAGCGTTAAAGCTTGCTGTTACGTCAAATGCTTGATGGTTGACATCAAGCTGGTAGCGAGGGGTACAACGATCATAATTACTTGGAGGTACAACGCTGGCCGAGCCACATGATAGTCAAGTAATTTATGGCAGAGTTTGACTCTCTATCGAAAGCTGGCAGTCCTCACAAAGCAGAGGATTATCGATGTCATGCTGGAATGTCTGACATCGATGATGGGAAAGCGACAGTGGGTAAAGTAGAGGAGGGAGCTAATACTAAATTGGACGTTTTTGGATAGCACTTTTGAAGCAGCTTGCCTCTAGCTGCTATACTGCAAATAGACTTTCAGAGGTATAACCCTCCTACGAGGATACTGAAATATTGACGAGCATCACATTGCTCCCAATCATCCCAAGTCAAGACATCAAACAAAGAAAGGGAACAGACTCTTATGGCTATCATTCCACAGGAATATGAGGATTTGCTGCATACAACAGCACTCGCACACATTGCAACAATTGGACCACATGGTGAGCCACAAAGTACACCCGTCTGGTTTGATTATGACGGCATTAATGTCCGTTTCAGTCAAACGAAAAATCGCCAGAAGTACCGGAACTTGTTACGCGATCCCCGTATCGCACTATCCATTGTTGATCCAACCAATCCTTATCGCAACCTTGAGGTTCGTGGCAAGGTTGCTCGCATCGACGAGGACCCTGATCTGCGCTTCATTAATTCTATGGCGAAAAAATATTTGGGGCTAGATACCTATCCCTGGCATCAACCAGGCGATGAACGGGTTATTGTCATAGTTCAGCCTGAACATACAACTCACATGGGTTAAAAAACAGAGAGATCCAACGTCATCCATTCTCTGGTTAATTGCGATGTTTCACGTGAAACATATTGTTAAGAAGGAGAGCCATCCCGATGTTCCAGGGAAAAACAGTTGTCGTTACTGGAGCAGGCCGTGGCATCGGACGGATACTTGCGTTGGGCTTTGCCGCTCAAGGCGCAACGGTTCTGGTCCACTATGCTCACTCAAAGCAAGGAGCAGCAGGGGTGGTTGGACAAATTAAGGTCCAAGGAGGAAATGCTGTTCTTGTACAGGCAGATCTCTGTAAGCCTGAAGAGGTTACGCGTCTGGTTGAAGAAGCTCATGCTAGTTTAGGTCTGATCGATGTCTGGATTAATAATGCCGGGGCCAGTGCCAATAGCAAAGAAACGAAGGGCATGAGCGAGATAGAGATTTTTCACCGCATGGTGGAAGTCGATATCATGGGCACTTGGCGCTGCTGCCGTGAAGTGGAACCCTATATGCGAGACGGCGGCTGTATCCTAACAACTGGCTGGGATGGTGCTGTGGCTGGGGCAGCGGGCTTGCCTAACCAGATGTATGCCATTAGCAAAGGGGCGATCTTGTCCCTGACACGCTGTCTGGCTGCGGAATTTGCTCCACGTGTACGCGTGAACTGCATTGCCCCCGGTCACATCGAGAATGAATGGTCACAGAGCTTGCCAGAAATGACACGCATGAAAGTCGTACGAGGAATTCCTATGCAACGTTGGGGTAGTCCCGAAGATGTTCTGAACACGGCACTCTTTTTGGCCTCACCAGCGGCATCTTTCATTACGGGCCAGATTATTCTAGTCAATGGAGGGGAGATCATGCGCTGAGCTAGATTGAGGTGCTACCCGAGAATCCTTACGGTCGAAATAGCAAGTCAAACAGTGTATTTTTGTATCTGAGTTCCTCTTTTCTACTTCTATATCTAGACTGCTATAGTCTTTTGGATTCTCTCGCATAGTTGTTTGCCCTTTCGGACCAGAGCTTCCTTTCTTGTTTCCACATCAATACCATCTTAGCACAGAAGCTCTCCCCAGAAAGGGATCTTCTTGTACTCTTCAAATAGCGCTTGTGTGATCTGAGAACTTCCAGTGCGCCCTAATCCAGTCAGCTCAGGAAATTCCTTCAGAAAGTAGTCATGCAAGTCAACGCCGTAGACAATTATATCTGACTGGTAGATGGATAGGACTGGATTGCCGGCCTTGCATGGTTCAGCTAGCAGATACCGATGTCCATAAATGGGAATCAGTTTGGGTGCAGCATCCACGAGTTCTTGCAGACGAGCCTTTTGCTCCTCTGCCGTACTGGGTTTTACTCCCCAGCTTTTCAACCACCAGCCACCCTGGACATCGAAAAACAGCCCATCAACAAGCCATTCATAGGCATGCTGAATAGCCTCAGTATCCCTTTGCCAATGGTAAATTGACGGTGCAGTAGGAGGGATCTTTGTGTTGCCATCATATCCCACAACCACTTTTGGTCGGTCCACGCTGTGCAACATTTGGAGAAAGAGACGATAATCAGGAGGAAAACGTATCTGATAGCGTTGTTCGATGGTGACCAATTCCTGCTCATTCAATCCGTTCGACCAATGGGTTCCTTGTTGCCAATCGTATCCATACGCAAAGCTCCTTGTTTGATACCTCTGCCACATCTCTTCCGTTCGCTTCCGGAACCAGTCCAAGAATTCCTCGTCGAAGCGTGGAGGTATAGCAATTGCCATGTTCTCTATTTGTGTTTGGTTAGCGTCGCCATGCAATTGCTTCCCATCATCCGCGCTGTCATGGGACTGTTCCACTACTGAGCCTGAAGCTTCTGTATCGGTTCCACTTTTGTTGCTAGCTGTTGTTGCTTCATGCTCACCTGCAGGAATGCCGATTTCATGAGAACCAGGCACTCTCTTAGCCCCAGGGGACGAGGGAGAATCTGAGGATGTGCCTGGTTCGCCCCTTGGTGGGAGATTATGCAACGAGCGGTGAAGATTGTCGGAAGACATGCTTCCTTTTTTTGACAGACTAGATGGTTCTGGAGAAACCTCTCGGTATTCGTATCTTTCCATGGGTATAGCAACCTGCCTTATTTTTCTAGGATGTTTGAACAAATTGAGGTCGTTTCAAAACTCTCAAAAAGCGCTGCTACCTGAGCTATCTTCTCGACTCAGGATACTCAATGCAAGAGAGATTTTCCAGGAGAAAATAGGGACAACTTTGGCGTGCAAAGGGAGCAACTTCAGCTCAGAGTGGCTCTGGTATCTGGGTTACGAAATGCCCTCAGCATTGCTAAATAGAAAAGTCCTCCTCAGTTGTAGAAGATTGAACCCTTCTACATATTACTGAGCGCATTCATTATGATAGCTCAAATTGGATCTTTTCCCAGTTTTCTCTCTAAAGTGTACCTGAGTGAAAGCGTTTTCTCATAGGGAGAAGGGGGGACAAATTCATACAGACAAAGCGAAGAGTGCTAACGTACATGCTTCAAAGAGGATGTTTCACGTGAAACATTGTCCCCAGCAATAGTTGAGAACATCCCCTCCTTTATTGCTTTAGCCAGAAGTGCAATGTCTCCTGCTAGGACACGATCTTGATCAAGCATAGGTACGCGAGCACGCACGAGTTCATAGGCCAACTGGACTCCGCTACCGGGTTGTAGCGGCTTGCGAAATTCTAGCATCTGGGCGGCACATAACAGCTCGATGGCAACAACCTGCTGTGCCATTTCCAGGATGCGTTGGGCTTTATGAGCACAGGTTGCCCCCATACTCACAAAATCTTCCATGCCAGCTGACGAGGGAATCGAGTCGACGCTAGCCGGGTGTGCCAGAACTTTGCATTCGTTGACCAGAAGCTGCTGCCACATACTGCGTAATCATGAAGCCTGAATTGAGTCCAGGGTCAGGAGTCAGGAACAATGGCGCTTCCTGGGGGTCCCACGCGTGAGGTCCCATCAAGCTATAGATACGCCGTTCTGCGAAACTTGCTAGTTGGGTAAGGGCGATGGCAAGTACATTGAGCGCTAGCGCCAATGGTTGCCCATGAAAGTTACCTCCGCTCAGGATATCTCCATCACTTGAAAAAACGAGAGGGTTGTCGGTTACGGCTCCTAGTTCGCGCTCAAAGATCTCTTTACAGTACTTTAGAGCATCATGGACTGCGCCAAAGACTTGGGGAGCACAACGCATGGTGTAGGGATCTTGCACACGTGGGCAGGGCTGATGACTCCTATTGATCTCGCTATTGCTCACAAGCTTGCGCAGATGAGCTGCACTGATCTGTTGTCCAATTTGTCCACGGCTGCGGTGAATGCGTGCATCCAGCGGTACATGGCTCCCTAATAGTCCTTCAATGCTCATGGCACAAGCTACCTCGGCAGTATTCAGGAGAGTTTCAGCGTCCGTCACAGCTAGGAGCGCGATTGCTTCCATGAGATGTGTTCCATTGACTAGGGCCAGTCCTTCTTTGGCCTGCAAGCGCAATGGTGTCAGCCCGGCTAGCCGCAGAGCCTCATCCCCGTTATAGAGCTGACCCCGATAGATCGCTTTACCTTCACCTATCAATACCAGTCCCAGATGCGCTAGCGGCACAAGATCACCACTAGCCCCAAGAGATCCACGCGAAGGAATGACTGGAGTGATATGCTGATTTAGTAGTGCAATCAATAGCTGAACAACTTCTACACGTACACCTGAGTTGCCACGTGCCAGACTTGCCGCGAGCAATACTATCATAGCACGCACAATCTCTTGACTCAGCGGTTCGCCCACGCCTGCTGCATGGCTACGGAGCAGATTGTGCTGCAGATCTACAAGATGATTTTGGGAAATATGCACAGTGCTCAGATGTCCAAACCCAGTCGTAACGCCGTAGATGATCTGTCCCTCTGCTACGATTGTCTCTATCAGTGTACGAGCAAGCTGAATTTGTTCAATTGCCTGATTGCCCAACGAGACGGGAGCGGAGTAGCGGGCCACTGCGATAACTTCGGCTCGCGTGAGGGCCTGTCCATTGATTGTAATGTGATGAGTAGATCGCTGGGTAGACATATGGCTCATCATAGAAGTTTGTCCTTTCAGGGCTTCGTTGCCTTGATGCGAGTCTTTCTACAATGTTTCACGTGAAACGGTGTAGAAAGACTCATGACGAGGCTAGTCTCCTCGTCATGAGGCTAATTATAGCGGTGAAATGAGACTTGCAAACTCACGGTCTTATTTTACAGCTGTTTTTTTCTGTATAGGCTATAGTAGAGAGAACAGGACCGCTAGTATTCAAAAATAAAGGAAGTATAAAATGGCGATATCTTCATCAAGTGAGTAATCAGTTTTTTTAAGCTGGACTAGTATTCCAGTAGACAGCATAGTTTTGATGATTTTTATAGAAGGGAATGAGCGTTACAGTTGTATTATCAGCCGTCGCATGATATTGCAATGGAGCACGAGAATCAGGCCGGATCGAAGAGGGAACTAAGTGGGGCATTGTTGTAACCGCAGTCGATTTCGTAAGCTCCGCTCAACACAATAGGACCATGTTTGACGGACTGGACATTGGGATCATCTGGCGTGGGCTCCAAGTGCAATTTCATCGGCAACGTCAGATCTACAACATCGCCACTAGCCCATTTCCGACTGATGGTGGCATAAGTATTGGGCGTAACAGCTACATGTTGTAGCTTCCCATTGACACGAATCTGCATCCGATTGTGCGTCCAGGATGGAACACGAATTTTCATGGTCATGTAACCAGAGCCCGTGACGGTAAGACGGGATGTATTGGTCTCCGGAAATATCGTGTGCTGGGTAATCGTCATACCCCTCTGCACCCAGCGCAACTGAGAGGCGATGAAGAGGTTGACGTAGAGTGTCGAACTGCCGGAGTAGAAGTAGATGCTATCAGCATACTTAGTGTTGCTTTCCATACCTGTTCCATGATCACACGAAAAATTGTCGTAATCATTACTGTACGTCCTTATTCCTGTCATGGGAATATAATAAGCAACGAATCCATGATCGGAACTAGGATCTTGCTGACCCTGGATCTGATTCCAGAGCGCACTCTCGTACCAATCGATGTAATCGGCTCGCTTGGGATTGTGGAAGAAGAGCTGACGAGTGATTTTGAGCAGGTTATAAGTGTTGCAGCACTCTGCAGGTAGTATTGCTAAACTGACTCGCAATCTGGTCAGGAGGACCGAAATGCTCGTAATTAGTGTTACCACCAATAGCATAACTGTGATGATGAATGACCATATCCCAGAAATTCGTAACGATATTCGCATAACGCTGGGTCCCGGTGAGTTCGTATTCACGAATGCAACCCATCAGTTTGGCCAGTTGCGTGTTGCCGTGCAGACCAGCAAGTTGGTCCATGTTTTGTGACAGAGGATCGTAGACCGCCTTGTGATCGAAACGCTGCGCTGTGCTCAGATAGGTCCTATTGCCAGTCACTTCGGCCAAGCTGACCAGAGCTTCGTTCATCCCACCAAACTCGGTCTGCAAGCAGCCTTGCATCTGATCGACACTCAATCGCCCTGTGCGCCAAGTCGCCCAGCTACCCATACCCCTGGCAACACTCAAAGCCTGCTTATTGCCAGCAAGGGAATACATGTCCAGCAGTCCGGCCAGGATCTTATGCAAAGTATAATATGGAGCCCAAACGGGCTGTCCACTCTCTAACCGATCCAAGAAGTTTTCTGGATAGGCTGAGAGATATCCCTCATGAAAACCTGCTTGAGGAGAGGCCGCCTGACATTTTGCCAGCTCTCCAACCAAGTAGTCCCCTTTCTTCTTATATGTCGCGTCTCTAGTATTGGCATACGCCTGCGCTAGGGCAGATAGCAGATGTCCCATGCTGTGCCCACGCAACTCACAACCCGATCTTCCCAACCTCCACACTTAACCGCTCCATTGGTAGGCAGACCAACATTGGCACGGAAGGTGTAGAGCAAACGATCAGGATCAACGAAAGAGAGATAGTTGAGCGTCCGCTTCATGTTATCTTTAAAAGGACCTGCCAACAAAGATACCTGGGACAACGGGAAAGGGTGAACTGAGACTCCATGTTCAGGTAAAGTTGCAGAAGCCCGTTTTGTGCGAGCCCAGACTGTGAACGGCAACTCAAGGGCCGCAATACTGGCGGCAGTCACGCCTGCCATTTGAAGTATGTCGCGTCGACTAAAAATGTCATTATCCACTCTTCTCTTCAAGTGGTCAATATCCATCTTACAGCTCCTTTGTATTCTTTTGTGTTCTCTATATTCTTTGGAACTGCGACTATCTAAGCATCTAGAATGTACGGCAGGTCATCCCATTGAAAGTAAATAAATAAGGTCTCGTGAAAACACTTGTACAACCTACGAATGTCAGCCTCTATCTTTGTACCTTTCCAATTGGCAGCACTCCTGAGAAAGAGAATACCTGATCAATGAGAACTCTTTCAAGGGGAAAAAAGGGACACTTCAACGGTGAGACATTCTTGCGTCAATTGTTCGAGAACCGCGATTTACCCTCGTCATCCACCGATGATCTGCAAGACAGATACCGCAGGCGGTCTCCATCACCCACTCCTCCAACCTCACCCAGACGTCGCAGCGAGTCTCCACCACCGTTCTTAGATCGGTATGCAAACAGAGGCCGCAGTCAGACGCCTCCACCATTCTTAGATCGGTATGCAGACAGAGACCGCAGCGAGACCCCACCACCGTTCTTAGATTGGCATGCAGACAGAGAGACCCCACCACTCTCACGGACCTCATCCAGACATTGGTCGCCCTTACGGCCTCAGGAGGCAGACAGAGACCGCAGCTCAGTAGAAGAAACAAGAGGAGCAACTCTCTCACCAGCTCGTGACCGCAACCTTATAGGGATGGGGATCAAACCCACGAGATTGGTCAGAGCAGCCAGCCAGTACCAGCGGCCCTTCCTACCTCGAAAGGGAGCAGCTCAGCGAAGAGAGACAAATCAAGGAAGTAGAGTTAAAAAGTTGGATCGAAGCTGGAACATGGCATGTCTTCGAAAACACCCGTGCAGAAGATCTGTCAGCAGAGCTGGATACAGCGGAGGAATTGGGTATTAAACCGCTGCATGTAGATTATCCAGGCTTTGGGCAAGTGGCCAATGAAGGCGCTATTAAATGGGTCGTAACTGAAAATGGCGAATTACTCGTAGCTCCGAGTATTGTAGCTCATACCGTGTTGACAAATGGTGATGGAGTTGTTGCAGCTGGTGAGGCCCTGATCGCTGTAGATGGCAATGAGCGTACTTGCATTGAGATCAATACCAAGAGCGAGCACTATCAATCCGATGAGCGGAGTCTGGAGATAGGCCAACGAGCTTTTGAAGCATTTGGCATTGGGCGTGCGTCAAGTTGAGCGTGGCTTGACTTGACAGTTGAGTGAAAAGTGGCAAAGCTTCCCCTTGACGAGGTAAAGTAAAAGAAATGAAAAAACCTTGCAAGGAGGAAGCAATGCCTAGCAATAATTGTACACCAGTAGCGCAACAAGTGGATCTAGCAAGCTGCATGATAGCATATCATAGAAAATACGGTTTTGTAAGTCAATTGAGTAGAGAGAGTAAGATATCGCGCCAGACGCTCTACACATTGAAATCAAGAGGGCGCGAAGCGATGGAAAAGGCATTTAGACCAAAATATGAATTCATAGAAGATAAGATGCTGGTAGAAAGAGCAGTCTTGATATTATTAACAGAGGGCCATACGAGTCGTGAGGGGATACAGAATTGTATAAGGGAGCTTCTGGGAGTGCATGTGAGCACAGGGAAAATATCATCAATCATTCATGAAGCTGGTAAACGTGCTCAAGACTGGTTAGATCGGCACATACCGCAAGGAATGAGAAATATTGCCATGGACGAACAATATAGTTGTCAAAGGGCAAAAGCATATTTGAATATAGTGGACGCGCAGACGTTCTTCGTCTATGCCAGCAGTCCTCCAGTGGCAGTGGATGGTGAGAGCTGGAAACTCATGTTGTTGCAGATGGAAGATAACGGGCTGCAGTTTCGTGTGGTCGTTTCCGATGGAGGTAAAGCGATAGGGCATGCGGTGCGCGAGATCACCCCGAAGGTCATTCATCAACGGGATGTTTGGCATGTTCTACATGAGGGTCAAAAAGTCCAAGAAAGAGCTGATAGGGTATTGAAAGCATTACAACAACGAACTCCAGCGGTAGAACGCAATGCTAAGCGTGTGGAAGCAGGTAAAAAACCTCTGGGTCGTAATCCTCAAACAGACGTGCAAGCGCATGCCTACCACGTGCAGCATATGGAGTATATAACGACAGGCTTGCGCTATCTCTGTAGTGAACTCCAGCGGTTGCTAGAGATTGTCGTGCTGACAGATCATGGTATTCTTACAAGTCAAGAACGATCTGAAGAGATTTATACGCTTTTAGAATTGTTCACTGAATTATATGAAGTAACTCCATCACCCCTTAACACGCATGTGAAGAAGCTGGTCCGTCATGTGCACTTAGCGCTTCCTGGTCTTTTAGCCTTTGGCCCGGCTTTAGATGCAGTCGAGCTTGAGGCCATCACGCTGCTTGGGCCGCAGGCTTGCCATCTCATCGGCTGGGCCTGGCTACAGCGGGAGATCCTAGGACCAAAGACCGAGCAACTGGTTGCTGATTTTGCCCCCGATTGGCAACCTGTGGCGGCCAAGCTACTTGCCGCTTGGGATCAGGCTGTACGATCCAGCAGTGCCGTCGAGAACTGGCATAGTATCCTGCGACCCTTCATTGCGGTTCATCGTAGTCTCTCTGCTGATATGCTCGCTATCTTGGCTGTTTGGCACAACCATCGGCTCGCTTCGCGTGGTTTGCACAAAGGACTCAGCCCTCTCATACGCAGTGGCTTGGAGTCCACTGATTGGCTGGCTGCTTTGGGCTATTCATCCGAGCTACGACTGTGCTCGAAACTCTCTCATGAACCTGAGATTGAGAGTATTGCCGCCTAAACTCATATTTGGGCTATATTGCTACTTTATCAGCGCTTTACGCCTCATCTAGCAAGGCTTCTATTCTTATGCCTTTTTCTCAAAAATAACTCCATAGCTAAACTGTCAAGTTGCTTTGACGCATGCCGTGTAGGGAACGGTGGTGATGGTGGAGGGAACGGTGATGGTGGTGATAGGTATGAGACAGGGGATGAAGAGTCTAGTAGTAGCAGTGATGATGAGGGTGATAGATTTAGACGTGCAACTAAAAAGATATGGCAGATGTTGGCGAGTAGGAAGGGAAAATGCTGTTTGAAAAGATTGCTGAAGAGATAGGCGGAGTATATAATGTGAGTTGAAAGGCATCTTCTCAATAGTGCGGGGTAAAATTGTTGATGACGTCTTGTCATCGCGCTTCTGTCCTGGATTCTCCAATGGATGAGCCCCAGATTTTTGAGATGATACCGAGCTAAGCACGCTCTGCAATCAAAAGAGGCAACTCTTGATTATTCGCTCACCAAATTCTATCGCACCGTTGAACGTCATGTGAAAGGTGAGAAGGTTTGAGGGGATTGTTCTCTGACACTTTTTCCGTCAGTGCAAAATCAGCAGCACGCAAGCTCAGATTATAGGGCTTTACTCATCCCATTTCTAGACCCTGGGCTCATAGCCATGATATAATAATCACACACGGAGTTATAGAACACCAGTTTCACACAGGAGTAGGCTATGAGGGAGCGTCTGGTTTCGGCGCATGTGAGCGAAGAGGAACAAACTACGGAGAGCAGTTTGCGTCCTCGGCGTCTGGCTGAATATATTGGACAAGAGAAAATTAAAGAGAATCTGAGTATATTGTTGGAAGCGGCACGCCGCCGCAATGAGGCTGTTGATCACGTCTTACTGTATGGTCCACCGGGATTGGGCAAAACAACCCTCTGTAATATCATCGCTGCCGAAATGGGTGTCAATCTCCGCACCACTTCGGGTCCCGCAGTTGAACATGCCGGGGATCTTGCTTCGATCCTTACATCTCTGCTACCAGGCGAGGTACTCTTTATAGATGAGATTCACCGATTGCCACGTCCAGTCGAGGAACGTCTTTACTCTGCAATGGAGGACTTTGCCCTGGATGTGATGATCGGCAAAGGACCCAGCGCGAAATCGCTACGGCTGACGCTACCACCCTTCACCGTTGTTGGCGCAACAACACGTGTTGGTTCACTGACAGCACCCTTACGCGATCGCTTTGGAGCCATCTATCGCATGGAATATTATGAGATCGATGCACTCAGGCAAATTTTGAACCGTTCAGCTCGCATACTTAAAGTACCAACCGAAAGCGAGGGAGTCGAGGAGATTGCTAGTCGTGCCCGTGGGACACCACGTATCGTCAATCGTCTGCTCAAGCGCGTACGTGACTATGCACAGGTCAGGGCCGATGGTATGATCACGAAGGATGTTGCTAGAGCAGCTCTCGATGCAATGGAGATTGATGAAATCGGACTTGATCAGACCGATCGCAATATGCTGCTCACAATCATTCAAAAATTTAATGGCGGTCCCGTCGGATTGGATACCCTGGCTGCTAGCACCAGCGAGGATACGGATACGATCGAAGATGTCTATGAGCCATATCTCTTGCAATTAGGCTTTATCGCTCGAACACCACGTGGGCGCGTCGCTATGTCTGCGGCCTACGAACATCTCGGCTTAAGACCTCGAAGTGCGGAAAGTTAATAGATGAAGATTAGTGATTTTGATTATGATTTACCGACTGAATTAATAGCTCAAACCCCGATTGAACCACGCGATGCCTCACGCTTGCTAGTAGTAAATCGCGCTAGCAAAAGATGGGAACATCGTCATTTTCGTGATCTTGGCACTTACCTCCATCCTGGTGATCTACTCATCGCCAATCAGAGCAGGGTTCTTCCAGCTCGCTTGCTTGGACGGCGTGCCAAAACTGGCGGCGAGGTCGAAGTCCTATTGCTAACTGAGCGTCCTGATGTTAGCCCAAATTGCTGGGAAACTCTGGTACGCCCTGGCCGACGCCTGCATGAAGGCGCTTTGGTTGAGTTTGGCAACGAAATGCAAGGGATCAGACTTCAAGCCGAAATCCTGCAACGCACAGAGGCTGGTGGACGTATTGTCAAATTCACCGTTCCTGGACAAACCGCAGCTCGGTCTGGTGCCGATCCTTATAGTCTGCTCACAGTTTGCCAGCTCATCGATGAAATTGGGCGCATGCCACTTCCTCCTTATATCCATGAAACACTGGCAGATCCTGAGCGCTATCAGACCGTTTATGCTCGTATCAGAGGTTCGGCAGCAGCCCCGACAGCTGGTTTGCACTTTACACCCCAATTGCTAGATCAACTGCGACAGCAAGGTATCCGCGTTGGTTTTGTTACCCTCCATGTGGGACTCGATACATTCCGCCCAGTCGAGTGTGAGAATGTCAGTGAGCACAAAATGCATAGCGAAGAGATCGAACTGGATGCGCCTACTGCTGAACTGATCAATGAAACACGCAAAGCTGGGGGACGCGTTGTTGCCGTCGGCACGACCTCTGTACGTGTGTTAGAGGGCATTGCTAGTATGCATGATGGGCATATAGAGCCTTACCATGGACATATACGTCTCTTTATCACTCCTGGCTACCATTTCCATGCCGTTGATGCCATGATCACCAATTTTCACTTACCTCGCTCAACACTACTCTTGCTGGTTAGTGCTTTTATGGGCAAAGAATTAATGGAGCAAGCCTATCAAGAGGCAATTCATGAGCGATATCGTTTTTTCAGCTTTGGCGATGCTATGCTGTTGTTATAAAAAAATCTTTACAGCCAAAGACCATTATACATATTTATTCTGTTCACTCTGTGTATCATCTCAAAAATCCGGGACTGATCCATTGGCGAATCTGGAACAAAAGTGCCATGACGAGGGCTTGCCGACGAGTTTTCTCCGAAATGTTGAGATGATACTGTTCTGTTCGCTGTGTCCTCTATCGTCAGCCCTTGGATTAATCCATGCAGACGCTGCCAAAGATACGGCCTCAGCCCACTCTCCTGCAGAAGCCGAAGCTCACTCAGAGCATACTCCACAGCCCATACCGGCTGCCTCAGCCGTCTTTGAAAATTTTGACTCGCAGGCAGCATAAACTCTTGCCAACCCTGCTGAAGCCTCTGCTGCCACTGCTGAAAAAACTGATCCAAAGGTAGACAAAGCCCCCATCGATCCTGTTGCTCCTGCGATTGCTGTTCTAACTGCTGATGCTGTTCTACCGGTGGCTCTGATTGGGGCAGAAGCTCACGCAACTGTATCGACTCAGATGCCAACAGTTGGCCATCTTGCACATGTGGTAGTGACTGGTCCTCATGCTGCGACTGCCCCGGCTCTGATGTGTCCATAGGATTTGTGTTGGAGGAGCTTGAAGCACCATCAGAAGACAATCTATGAAATTTTTCGACCTGTGAAATTGCTAAGCAGCCTGATGGTAGCTTGATAACCAAGAGAAGGATGTGCTAAGCTGCTGGAATAAGTGGAACGAAACCAATAGGACTATTGATCGGAGAGCAATCACAATGAAGATGCGGATACGAGTCACGCTGCACGATGAAGAAGAGTCAGAAGTGACGGAAGCAACGACCATGGAAGTCCAGGTACCAGATTTTGAAGCATTTACTGGGCCAGACACATTTGGGGAAGTATTTGATCAATACGAGCGTAAGGTGTTAGAGGCCCGAAATGAAGTAGTGAAAACAGCAACTGAGAAGTATTTGGAAGGAATGGCTCAAAAAAAACACAATCAGTAGTGGAGACACAAGGCGGAAAAATAATTGAAAAGCCAAATAATTATACTATTGATGCTGAAATAGGTAAATTAGAGGTGAATACGTTTGAGATAAAAGAAGGATCACAAAATATATTTCGTACGGAAAGAGATGTTTTTCCAGAAACAGGCCCAAGAGAGCATTACAAAACCGTGTGTTTTCGGGAATTGGCTCTCGCTTATCCATGTGATGAGTCATATAGGAAAAGCGCAGAGAAACTCAATCGCGCATTGAGACGACAAGAGGGGCAGAAGATGAGCGCTCGCACAATGGCGAATCTGGTGGAGCGGGAAGGAGAGCAGATCCAGGCATCTGTTGCGAACAAGTCGAAGAGTATCCTTCAGGATCATGGCTTCACTCCTGATGGAGTTATCTGCGACCAGGAAAAAGCGTTTGGATTGCTAAAAAAGGAAGAGGTTTTGCTTGAGCGAGAGAAGATATTTCAAGCGATAGAAGAGCTAAACAGAGGGAAAGAAAAAGAAAAGTGTATTACTCTGTCAGAATTGTATGAAACTTTTGAAGATCCGGAAGCCATCAAAGCGAATATTTCAGTTGATGATGTATGTTGTAAAAAACAAAAAGCTGAAGGCAGAAAAAAGGGCTCACCACCAAAAGAAAAAAGAGAAATGGTGAATAATACAGTAGCACATATACAAAATAAAGAGGCAAAGAAGTATACGCTGAATACGCCTACTATCTCACAAATGATGACGAGTGTGTTGGCATTTCTCCTGTTGAATGACCTCCTGAGCAAACCAGGGTCTCTGGTATTTTTCACCGATGGGGCTCGTGATCTTCGAAAAGCAATCCAAGACGTATTTAGCTTTATGCCATTAAAAATCATCTTGGATTGGTATCATCTGGAAAAGAAATGCAAAGATCTTTTGAGTATGGCTATCAATGGAAAACAGATCAAAAATCAGGTACTGACTGAATTGCTTATTTGGTTGTGGCTGGGCAAGGTGGATGAGGCGATCGGTCTATTACGCGACTTGAAAGCAGATTACATCAAAAACGCCATGCAGCGAGATAATTTGATCACCTATTTTTCCCGTAATCGCGATTGTATCCCTTGTTACGCTTTGCGCAAGCAACTCGGTCTTCGCAACTCAAGCAACCCTGTTGAGAAAGCGAACGATCTTTTGGTTTCCGATCGACAAAAGCATAATGGCATGAGTTGGAGTGCGCAAGGTTCAACAAGTTTAGCCACTTTGACCGCTCTGCGTCACAATGGCGAAGACAGGAATTGGTTGCTCGATCATCACATTCGCTTCCAGTTTGATGCTGCTACTCAAAAATCTGCTGCATGAATTTTTGGGCTGGCAATTTCACAGGTCGAAATTTTTGATGAGATCCTCTCAGCTCTTCTAATTTGGAAAGATCCATTCTCATACGATGATTTTTTGCTTCGCTGTTCCTGCTCCATGTGGCTATCAGATGATTGTTTACTAGTTCCTTCTCGAAACATAAAACACCATTTCCTTATATTAGACTAAAAATCAGGCTAAAAACATTCATTCAATGAAGAGATCATAAGTCTCTCTCTTATTGATATACTTGCTAGAGGTGCGTTTGTCGAGGGGGAAAGAGGGACAACTTGGAGTGGGAAAAATTGGTCCTAAAAGGTTCCACTTTGGCCGTGGGTGAAAGAATTATATAATCAGGGGAGACTGAAAAAGAAACTACTAAGCTGTTAACCTGGGGGTAAGATGATTGATTTGAGTGATCCTACGCTCGATGAACGATTACAGCGCCGTACTGCAGATGGCCGCTACGAGCTAGGAGAGTGTGAGCTTGTCGCCAATATCCGAGCGTTACGGATAGCTGGCAATATGACTGGGGTTCATCGTCTATGTGAGGTATTGCTGCAGCGCTGTGCGCCAGTATTTCAGCGGTATACTCAAGGTTTGCGACATCGGCCTGAATTGCGCGAGGAAGCTATTGCTAATATGGCTGAGCATCTGCTGCGCGAAGTCCAAGACCCAGCCGAAGTATTTATGACCAAGAATTTTATTCATTATCTGCGATGTCTATGTACTGATGAGTTTAATCGCGTCCTGCGTCAGGAAGGTCTGCATTATCGGCGAGATGATGAAGGGCGACCCACTGGCCATCCGCAGCATGTCCCCCGCTCACTGGTTGAACCTCTACAAGCGGTCAGAGACGATGGTGAGGGACAGATAGGCGCTGATGTGGCCGATCCGAATGATCAATACGAAGCAATGCATGCCGGGGATGAAAGTCAGCGCATCCTGAGGTATTTGCAGGACCCTCTTGATCGTAAAATTATGGTTTTACGAGTTCTTGAAGAGATGAAGTGGGATGACGTAGCAATCCTTTGTGAGCGTACCGAGCGTACGGTGCGCCTACGCTTTGAACGCGCTCGTCGCTATCTGCGTGAGTGTGTAGCGCGAGAGCAAGACGTGACTTATCATCCAAAAATATATCAGCAACAATAATGCTCAGTAATAATACTAAGGAGTATAAACAGAAAGGCGAACTCGATAATGAATTCTCCCGAATTACAACATTTAAAGATGGCTTGGCTGGCCACGAAGGAAGCTGGTGATACCCAGGCACAGATGCGTCTGCTACGTGATCATCCTAGAGAACAGGAAGCCCTCGTCGATTTCATTGCAGCTTTTCATGCAATGAACGATACGAATGTGGAGAGCATAGAGCCTGATGTACCTTTGTTGGCATTGACACAGCGTGCCTGTCAGAGCGCTCTGGAGCAAGTCTTTGAGCCTCAGCTAGCAATGAGAAACCTGAGCGAACTGCGTAAGAGCCAGCACCTGAAGAAAACTGAGATTGCTAGAGGTCTGCATCTGGGAATTGATGTGTGGAACAAGTTTGAGGAAGGCGCTATTGAACTGGTCAGTCTGAGCCAGCAACAGTTACAACGTTTGGCAGAGTTCTTTCAAGTGAGTGTTGAACAGTTCAGTACTCTATTGAGTAAGAGCCGACCAACTTTTACTGTAAATCGTCGTCAGACTCCAGACGCAGCCAATAAAGAGCAGGGGCCACACAAACAAAGTTTTACTGAAGCTATCAATCGCAGCACGATGTCTAAAGAAGATAAGCAGTTATGGTTGGAGCAGACAGACAGGCAGTGAATTGCCAGTTGCGGAAAAAGATGACGGCTAAAATGCACCTATTGCTTTTTGCCGTCAAAAACCCTGTTGTTGTTACTTTGCTGAACCAAGCTAAACTCCTGGTTATGATGCTCCTCCCTCTTGAGAAGGACCAGCTTCACCAGATTGGGAACCCTCAGGCTTCTGCTCATGAGAAGCTGGTTGGCTGGCTGGAGACAGGATTGCCGATAGGGCAGGGGTTAGGGCTGCCGTTAGCGCTGCTGTCAGAGCAGAAATCAGGGCTGTTGTGAGAGCAGGAGCTAATGCAGGAGCTAATGCTGCAGCAAGGGCAGGAGCCAGGACATCAGCAAATGATGACGAAGATGGAGGCACGGGAGGAGATGGAGGTTGGCCTGCCTTATCCCTAAGCTCTTCAGTGATGATGGCCTCAATTACTGGATCTATACGGTCATGGATTGCTGCTCGCACAGCGTTACTGTTCATCAGAATCATCTCCTTTGCAGTAAGGACGACATATTAGAGTTCATTCTCAGTATAATCTACGGTCCAAATTGCTGGATACTGTTTGATTGGAGCACCCTCTCGTGAGATGGGCACTCCAATTGCTGATCGATCAGATATTCACTTCATTGCTTGGCCAACAAGGCTACTTAGATTGACGCGTTGGCTAACATTGAAGGAATGGACATTCGAGTACACGTTAGATAGAGCATAGATGTTTCACTATTTTCTTTGCAACTGTCCAATTAATTTATACCGTCGTTCTAACATCAGGCGATTTGGACTTGAATACCACCAAGTGAAGTGCTTCGCTGTGCCCGACCGAACGGAAGTATTACACTTGAGTCAGTCATTGTAACAAGCCCTCACAGGTGGTATCCAAGAGGATAGCTTTTGCTAGAGCACAAGTATTAGCAAATGCCGCTACCCTTACTTAGGGCTTTGGCCTCCTAACGGCCTCTCTCCTCGTAGCGCTCGCCGCCGCCACGTTCGCCACGTTCGCCGCGCTCGCGCTCGCGCTCTTCACGACCCTCGAATTTACCGGTCAGAGCAGAGGTGATAGCAGGAACAATTGCTGCTGACAGAGCTGATATCAGAGGAGACTGCTGCCTCTGCTGCTGCTGCTGCCAAACTGCTACTGCAGCAATGATAGCAGGTAACAGAGTGACAAAAGGCGACTGCTGTTGCTGCTGCTGCTGCTGAGAAGCCATTACAGTAGCGATCACAGGTAGGATAGTAGCAAGTTGCTGCTGTTGCTGATGTTGCTGCTGCTGTTGTCGCTGCTGTTGCTGGCCTGCGGCTGCCATCAGGGCAGGTGCCAGGGATGCTGCTATTGCGGCAAAGGGCTGTTGCTGCTGACCTTGTTGACCTGAAAGCAAGGGAAGTACTGCAGGAAGCAGAGCAGGAAGCAGATTAGCAAATTGCTGCTGAGGCTGCTGGAAAGAACTTTGCTGCTGCTGTGTCAGTGTAGTGAGCAAAATTGGGAGTAGGGATGTCATGGGCGATTGCTGCTGGGAAGGAATTTGCTGCTGTTGCTGGCTAGTGAATGCAGCAACCAGAGCAGGCACAATAGCGGCTAGCTGCGCTCCGGGCTGCTGCTGCTGCTGCTGTTGGAAGCCAGAAAGAAGGGAAGGTGCACCCTGTTCAACAAGCTCACGTGTGATTAGTGTCTCAAGAACTGGATCGATACGTTCACGGATCGCAGCTCGTACAGCGGTTGTATTCATTAAAACTCATCTCCTTTAAAGGTTATGCGTGTCACAGATACAATATCTGTGAAGGATTTCCAAAACTAGGAACCAGTCATTTAGGCGGTTCATCACCCACTATGGCGATGCGGCGCCAAGTTATCACTAAGTGATACAAGAGGATATTGGGGAGTTGGAAGCCTTTAGTTCGCCCCTTCTCTCCCCCTTTTTCATATCGGCACGATAGCCAAAAATTTTAGTTCTGTGATTGGTGCCTGTGATTTTGGTCTCCGCTTTCACTATAAACTTGGCATCCAAATTTTGGGCTAGATTTGCTGTGGGTAGAATTAGCTAATGAAAGGTTAAAAAAGGAGAATAATTTATAAAGATATTTGTTTTACTTATGATCTTTGAGTGACACAAATAACTAAAAAAAGCGACATCCTTTGGATGTCGCGCTTATAATGGAAGTGGGATCACTCAGTCTAACGGAGGTAGCAAGCCATGTGGTACGGCAGGCAATTGCTTGTAGAGGTCAGCTCCATTCACACCGGTACGCCAACTCTTAGCTGCATGTAGATCATAGAGGAAGTCATGCTGCAGATTGATACCGAGCGCTTGCCATGTGAGGCTGATAGCACGACGAGCAAAGGCAATATCGTTGCGTGGCTCAATACGATCTAGGTCTTCAAAGAAGAAGCCACAGCTAGTGAAGCTGTATTGATGATAATACTGTGCTTCGAGCAAGGTAAGGGTGCGCCATGCTAACTGGGCATTATCAGGGGCCCGATGGTGCTTTCCATGACGTGCCCAGAAGGCCTCCGCGGTCTCGGAGCCATTATGCAAAGAGAGATAGTCGTCGCGTGCAGCCCATGGATCGTCCAATGTTTCACCAGCGTATTGTTCAAACAATTGACAAGCATGGTGATTTAAATTGGTGAGAGCGCGACGCAAGGCAGGCTTCCAACTGCTATCTCCTTCGGTACATTCACAACCAGCATTCCAGCGATCCACGCCATGCCCACAACTCCAGGCGCTTGGCTCGCGAATCTGCGCTTCTCTGGTTGGGGGATGCAGGCGCATATAAAATGCGGGTGAGCAGATCTTAAGGCCGTGGTTTGGTGCACCATGGTTGATGAGGTAGGACAGGAATTTGTCACGCCATGGTTTATGGTGTCCGTAGAGTTCACCATCAGTGGCAATGAGAATCAGTTGAATTCGCCAGCGTCTTGTTTGCTCCTTGAAACTTCTCGCTGCAAGTAAGATGATGCAAAGACGTTGGCATCGCTTGTTGTATTCCTGTCGAAAGAGACACCGCCAGAAAGCGGAGCATTGTAGAAGAAGACGGTGATACTACGCCCATTGCGCAATGGAACAATATAAGGTTCCGATGGATCCACTGGGGTTGTTGTCTGCCAAGGAGCGAGAATGGTATAGGTAACACCATATTGTGCCAGTAGATCCAGATTCCATATCTACGGCTGTTTCTGCAAGCCACATACCATGCGCCTCATAGCCATAGCGATTGCGGAAGTCTTGCAGTCCCCAGACGATCTGCGTGCGTTTATCGCGTGCAGATGCCAGAGGCAGAATAGTGTGATTGTATACCTGGGCCATTGCATTGCCAACGCCATGTCGCTGCCTGTGAATGTGGTCTGCTTGAATAATGCGACGATAGACATTTGTATGCTGCTGCTCCAGCCAAGCGGCGAGAGTTGGCCCTAGATCATAACTAATGGCATCAAAATTCCCCTCATCGGCATTAGGACGATAGCACTCGGAGGTAATCTTTTCATTATAGTTAATGAAAGGAGCGGCTCCGAAACTCTGACGGGATGATGCCAGTAAATGGGTTCTCGCGTGGGGGCTGGTAAAAGTGGCCATGCAGACAAAGGTATACCTGACCGATCTTAAGATTAGTAGATGTCCCGATGGCTTCCTGCTCAATCATGTATTGTGGTTCACCCTCTCTGGTCCTACAGCAAGAATAGTGCTGTTCCTCCAGGCACATTACGACCTTTCATCACTATTGATAACAAAGACTGATCCATATATATTCCCCATTGCCCAAACACATCCAGCTTGGATACGGCGGATGAGTGTGCTCCAATAGTTCCAAAGCTGCTTGAGATGGAAAGTCAAAGGAGAAGCTGTACTCACGCCGTGGTGCGGATGAATATTGGGCTATTATATTAATTGGCAAGAGCGACGCCTTGAAGTCTATCGACGCAATGAAGGTATAGCAAGAGGAGGCTTTATCTCCCCCTCTTGCATATTACATGATCTATGCGATCATCCCTTGTGCGGGAACTATCTGGGCACTCATGAGGAATTCCTCATAGGCCTGGCGCAATTTCGGATAACGGAGCAGGAAGATGCCTGCATACTCCTGTGACAATGGACGAGGGGGCCGCAATAGGCGCATGTTCACCTCTTTGAGCAAACGATTGCCTTTCTTCCCATTGCAGAAGCGACAGGAGGCGACAAGATTTTCCCACGTACTCTGTCCACCACGAGACCTGGGAATGATGTGATCCAGTGTCAGATCGCGAGTACGCTTCCCACAATACTGGCAAGTTTCATCATCGCGGAGGAGAATGTTTGCTCTTGTCGGCTGTAATGCAACGCGTGGTACCCGCACATTGGCTAGCAATTGTACAATTACGGGACGTTCTAGCTCAAGACGTCGAGCGCGTATACTCTCTTCGATCAACTCACGCACATCCTCATCTATAAATGTAACTTTATGTTTTGACAACAAAACGATGAGGCGACGCTCGGGAATGACCGAGAGAGGCTGTAGTGAGGAATTCAATACAAGAACAGGCATGAAAGCTTTCCTTCCTCTCTGTCAGAAGCCGGTAGCAAGTGCAGACAGCGAGGAGAATAGGCCTTTCAAATTCAGGAAAGGGAGAAGACCCCCATCCTTATGGCCTCTACCGCCGCCTGCGACGACTAGGAGGGTAAGAGTGGAAGCGTCTTACATGTCCAGGAGAAACAGGCATAACAGGACCTCCTCCGCCCGGTGTTTCTCCGCACCTATACATTTGCGGAGAGGGGCGCAGGTGAATCAGATAATCACTAGTTGTATGGATCTGACACTCCCGTATCATAAATGGCTCCTAAGTATACCTGTTGCTAAAACGTACGACATGTACTAGTGTCAAGCGGCATTACCTATCCTATGAGGATTGATGCTTCTGACCTCCCGAAGTATATGTCATCCTGGTCGGGGTGAGAGGACTTGAACCTCCGACCTCAGCGTCCCGAACGCTGCGCGCTAGCCGACTGCGCTACACCCCGCTGACATCCACGTAAGCGATTGACTAAACTTACCCGCGAGCTGAGTTTTGTGCTTGTTCATTCAGGATGTACTGGGTAAAGCGATAAACACTAACTCTACTCAAGTCTAGTATAGCATACCTGACCTTGATTTGACAATGGGGATTCGAGCCCAACCCAATGAGACCACAACTGTTGACTTCCATCCTTGGATCTAGCACGCTCTTTCTAGACGGTGACATCTCCCCACGCATAAATGCGGGGGCTTCTCAGCCTCACGAATGAGCTTTCCTGCTTCGTTGGGGGTTGCCTGCTCAAGCTTTCGCCCGAGCAGGTCTGACACCCCCTCCACAGGCCGACACCGAGAGCCCCTCGGCCAGAATGTTTCTACTTGCGTTGATATCCCTATCGTGCCAGACGCCGCATTTTGGGCAGACCCATTCACGCACATCCAGTGGGAGGTCTTCTACCACATGCTTGCAGTCATAGCACGTTTTGCTCGAAGGATACCAACGATCGATTTTGATGAGGGTTCGTCCGTACCACTGGCTCTTGTATTCCAGTTGACGGACAAACTCACCCCATCCAACATCACTGATGGCTTTGGCCAGACAGTGATTTTTGACCATGTTCTTGACGGCCAGACTCTCCACGCAAATCACTTGGTTTTCGTGTACTATGCATGTGGAGAGTTTGTGCTGGTAGTCTCGCCTACGGTCGTTGATACGGGCATGAACACGGGAAACCTTGCGTCGGGCTTTCTCCCTGTTGTTTCCGCCTTTTTTCTTCTTGGCATGCCGACGCTGGGCTTTGGCCAATCTCTTCTCATCATGGGCATAGAACTTGGGGTTCCCGACAGCCTCACCTGTGGAGAGGATCACCATCGATTTGAGACCCAGGTCCAGACCAACCTGTGCATCTGTGGAAGGCCTCGGTTTGATCTCTTCTTCTACGAGCATGGAGACAAAGTAGCGATCGGCACAGTCTTTGGAGACCGTGACCGAGCTTGGCTTGAGATCGGCGGGGAATGCGCGGTGAAAGGTGATGGCAAGAGGCTCATTCATCTTGGCAAGAGTAAGCTGACCATCCAAGAGGCTGAAGGCAGTCCCAACGTAGGTAGCCGACTGGTTGCCTTGCTTACACTTCCAGGTGGGATACTTGGCGCGTCCCTCAAAGAAGTTCTTGTAGGCACGGTCCAAGTGACGAAGGGATTGCTGCAATGGAACAGCCGCAACATCAGCCAGCCAAGGGTGCTCTTGCTTCAAGTAGGGCAACATGGCCGAGAGGTCGTTATAGGTCAACTTTTGCCCATGTTGGAAGTAGGCCGTTTTGCGGGTGGAAAGCCCCCAGTTGTAAACAAAGCGGCAACATCCGAACGTCTGCGCAAGGATACGCTTCTGCTCATTGGTTGGGTAGAACCGATACTTGTATGCTCGCTTCGTCTTGCTCACTGGTTTGCTCCTTTCACGAATATAGATATAGCATACCATACCTTTGCGCATATGTCAATAAATAAATATTCATACTACAGGAGATGAAAATGAACACTTTGTCATACAGAAAGAGTACCCCTGTGCCCCAGCCCCAAATAAGGAAGAGCCATTCACCCCCATGGCTAAAGCGAGGGGTCCTCTGGCTCGTTAAGGATAGATATCACCCTCATTTTTTTATGCTCAGAATCGCGCCAACAATACATTTCGGTGAAAACAGCGATAAAAGAATTACTGTGGAAAGAGGCTCTAGACTCGTAATCACACCTTTGCAGGTCTACCCACCTTGCGAGGCGTGTTCTTGAAGTGCTCAAGTTCCTCTGCTGAGATAACATAATCTCGGCCTACTTTCTCAGCCTTGATCTGTCCCAGTTTAGCGTATTTAGTCACTGATCTAGGACTCAGTCCTAGAAGCGGGGCCGCTTCCACTGTTGTGTAGAATTGCTTATCCATCAATAAACCTCTCTTTCAGGAATATAGCAAAGGCTTGCATCTCTTCTTGATATTCTTTTAGCTTCTGGGCACGTTCTACAGAATTGCGAAATGGCTGATATTCACTGCCATGGCTTTGTAGACGGCATTCTCCTTTGATAAAGCGAACAAGTACAAGATGTCTATCATACTCTACCGGATGAACATGATAGAATGCTCCCAGCAGTTCTGCCAACTTGCGCTCTTCCTCAACAAGCAGAGAACGATGTCTGTCAATAAGCCCCTTTGTTTTCAGAGAACGCCCCTTGCCCGCTTTGCTATCCTGGTCTAAGCATTGCAAGATCTCTACTTGCAGTGCGTCTGCCTGTGGACATTCAATATCGATCCACGGGTAAGCTTTGCCCCAGTGGAGGTGTCCTTCACAGGATGCCTTAGTACAAATCCTAGCCATGTTGAGAGCAACTACAGTTTCTTTGATCCCCTGATCAATTTCTTTTCCCAACCTATCAGTAACATGTCCAAAGAGGTTGTACAATCGATCCCAAACTTGACTTTTTGCAATTTCTAACATAGACTTTGTTTGAGAAAGAATCGGGACAGGACTCCGGTATTTCTACCGAAGCCCCTTTTGACTAGTCAACCTTGCCTCTACCCTGGCAGGTAGGGCAGGTTTTGGAGATGACTCCAAAATCGCACTTAGGGCAATTGAGAAGTTTCATCTTCCTCCGAAAGAGTCGCTTCTTTCGGATAAGTCCGCCGTCACAGTTTCGGCAGGGTTCTTTCAGGCTTCCCTCGCCGAAACAATTTGGGCAATCCCTCATCTTTCTTTATCACCCCCTTTCTGTTTGGTATTCCCTTCTCAGGGATGGATTTATTATCTTGCACGGTAGATATTTTGTCAATAGATTTTAGCCCAATTTTTACGCATTACAGAAGGTCCTTTCTTGCCTCAGGCATGTATGCTATAATGTCAACCGACCGTTGTTTTCAGCTAGCGAAAAATGAGCTAAACGACTATAATGTTGTACAGTGCAGTAAGGATAGAGCATGCTTGTTGATAGTCACACCCACATTGATACCTCCCGTTTTGCACACGATCGCGAAAAGGTCATCCAAGCCGCCATTGCAGGTGGGGTAACGCGCATGATTGACCCCGGCTGCGACCTCGCATCAAGTCGGGATGCTCTGACTCTGGCAAAAGCACACCCCGGTACTATCTTCGCAGGCGTAGGCGTGCACCCACACGATGCCAAAACATATACAGATGAAGTGGGCGAACAGCTACGTATGCTGAGTCGCGAGCTAGAGGTCGTGGCCATCGGCGAGTTCGGGCTCGATTACTTTCGCATGCTCTCGCCACGCAATGTGCAACAAGACGTATTTTGTGCCCACCTCGAACTTGCTCGCCAGTGTAATTTGCCTTGCATCATCCACGTACGTGATGCACATGAAGACACTATGGAATTATTACGTGCCTATGGCCGCGACCTGCGGGGAGTCTTTCACTGTTTCTCGGGAGATGTTGCTCAGGCTAGGGAATGTCTGGCCTTTGAGGGGTTTATGCTTTCCTTTGCTGGCCCGCTCACTAAGCAGGGCAATGCTCTACCTGAAGTCGCCCGTATGGTCCCATTGGATCGTGTGCTGGTCGAGACAGATAGCCCATACCTCGTACCTAAACCATTACAGGCTAAACGCAACGAACCACTCTTTGTCAAACACGTTGCAGAGAAGCTGGCAGAGATACGGAACATGACCTTCGAGGAAATTGCTGAAATCACTTCAACCAATGCTGTTCGTTTGTTTTCCCTGCCAGAGGAGTAAGAAGCCTATGTCGTATCATCTGAGATTAGGTTGGCCCTTGCAATTCTCACTCTCGCAGCAGAATGGGCGAAGATCATCATTAGGCACTAGAATGACTTCTCTGTTTCGCAATTTCAATCTGCGTAAACGCAGGTTTACTGTATTGCTGATACTGCTACTAGTCTTATTCATCATTTTTGCCATTATCCCAATCCATATCCCAAAGCCTACCCCAAAAACACTAACACTCCATTCCACGATTTACATACCGACAGCAACCCTGCAACCAATCCTTCAGAGCCGTATTGATCAGCAGGGCCCATCAGGCTTGCTAGGATCTCTTATCCGTCCCTCCATCACCAGTTTGACTCCACAAAGCGACGGACTTGCCCTGACACTGAGTGAGAACCCCTTGCAGGGTGGTCTTCCACCACTTGCTGAAGACACTATGCTCCTCACATTCGACGTCCTCAATTCCTCTACACTCCAAGTCAGTGGACAATCAATGCCAGGAAGCCTGCTATCGCTAAATGGCCCTTTAGCACAGATCAAGATACCACAAGGGCAGCTCAATAGCATCGCTCCAACACCCAACTGCGGAGATAGTGCGCTGGCGGTTAAGATGGGTCTCCCTATCTCGACCGATCCAGGGCAAAAATCATCATCATTGGCAAGCCCACGAATACCAACGCAAGCCGCTAATGCCTATGTTGAAGTGACTTCCTCCTCATTGGCCGCGCAGGGAAGGGACCTCGGCAGCTTATCAGTTAGCCAGTTCCTAACTGCACAAAATTTCCGTCTGGGCATAGAACATAATGAAATAATTGCCCGATCTGATATCTCGCTGTGGCAGACAGGCATTGTCATAGGTTCCAATACTACCCACTTTCAACCGCTAGCAGAGAATGGCAATCTAGTGTTGCACGTGAAACAGAATGATTTCTCTACCCTGTTCTTTGCCTTCCCCTTTAACAACTACGACCAGCAGATCGAGCATAGGCTCAACAATATGATTATTAGTTCTACTGCTGGCCTCTTCACCGTCACCCAAGCCGCTATTGGCCCCAACACCCACATCCCCTGCGCAGCAAGCGATAGCTTGTTGTTAACTGGCACAACAGGTTTGCTCTCATAAGCCTTGATGTGAAATGAGGATGTCTATGATTGGTATATGAATAGATATCCTCATTTTTACGTATTGACGATGCAAATATTTCAATGTAATGTTTCCTCAAGTACTCTAGCTGAACGATATTTTTAATCAACGAGAGGAGTTGCATCCAATGCTCAATATTCTACCGCTCAATAATACATGTGATTCATCCCCTGCGTTGCAGGTTAATACCGATTCAAAGCCAGAATATCATCCTACCGTACACGATATTCTACCTGACGATCGGCCACGTGAACGCTTACAAAAATTCGGAGCCGATACGCTCTCTACCTCGGATTTGCTCGCTATCATCCTGCGAACAGGGACAAAACACGAGAATGTGATGGAATTAGCGACAAAGCTGCTCATCAAGTATGGAGGCCTATCTGGTCTGATGAGTGCTGACTTTCATGAGTTAAGTGCTGAACACGGGCTGGCATTGGCAAAGACGGCACAGTTGAAGGCTGCTCTGGAACTGGGCAAACGATTGAGCATGCAGCAACCAGACAAACGCTTCCAGATTAAGTCCGCCGACGATGCAGCTAATGTAGTACGCATGGAACTAATGTTCTTGGATCATGAGGAGATGCATATTTTGATTCTCGATACCAAAAACCAGCTTGTCGAACTGATCAAACGCTATAAAGGGACCGTTAATAGTTCGGTATTACGCTCGGCTGAGATCTTCCGTCCCGCTATTGTACGCAATTGCCCTAATATCATTATTTGTCACAATCATCCCAGCGGCGATCCAACGCCCTCACCAGAAGATATTGAGGTGACACAGCAGCTAGTTGAGGCTGGCAAACTTCTAGATATCGACGTGCTTGACCATTTGATTATCGGCAATCCGCACTATGTAAGTTTGAAGCAGAAGATGAACTGGTAATACCGTTGAACTGCTATTACCCGATTTATCGGGAGACTGAGGTCTGCGTTGGTGACACCTTCCAGGTTCCTGTTACTCCATCGCTAGCACGATAGGTCCCGCTTAACGACCCATCAACATTGACAGTTCCACTAAAAGTTACAGATGTCCCATTGTTAGTGGTGGCTGTAAATTGTAGGCCGTTGTCGTCCTCGAAGGTTCCGTTCATTGGAGCTGTGCTATAGCAAGTGCCGGAGAAGTTCTGTTGATCCTGTGTGACAATCTCCAGTGTCATGCTGTAGTCTTTGTTGACTGCATTATTATGGAAAGTCCCCGTATAGTTTGGAAAGAGTAGAGGGTACGCCACAGGAGACACGGCAGATACCGCTTCCCACGTTCCTTTCTGCCCGTTGCTGACAGTGTACGTCCCGCTCATAGAATTCGGTGAGGTGATGGAGCCGTTAAATGTCGATGTAACGCCATTGATATCCAAACTGCTTACAACGAACTGAATTGTACCTGTGCGTGAGACGGTCCCTGTAAATGAACCAGAGCCTACCAGAGGTAGTCCGAAACGAATGTTCCCATTGATAGTGGCAGCATCCTGCACAATGTCGGTTAACGCCATATTAGCACTTTGCCCGTATGTGGTGTTGTGCACAGAACCACTATATGCGCTTGAAAGGTGCGGGTAGGGTACTGGCGTGGGCGTGGGTGGGAGCATAAAAGTATGGGATGCGCTATAAATGAACCAAGCCGCCCCTCCCACAACTATGACAAGTGCTGCGGCTATGATTGCGACCAAGGGAATCTTATTAGGCCTGCGGGGGGGGACTGAGGAAGGAGGAGATGTGTCTGGCTGCTTTGGCGTGCCGTAAGGGTCGAGCGGTTTATATGGGTTCTGCAGTGATTCCCCATAGGGATTGCCTGTTGTTGCTTCCACAGGCGGAGGAGGAGGATAAGAGGGAGGTGAGATAAATGTAGGTGTTACTCCAGACTGAGAAATACCGTAGGGTGTAGGTGTAGCACAGACAGGGCAATAGGCTGCACTTTGTGGAATCGGCGTTCCGCATGAATTACATTGCATAGTTGCTGTCTCTCCTTGAAAGCTCTCTCTCTATTTTTAAGAGCAAAGTGGAAATAATGTTATTGCCATAGAAGTATTTTACTGTATAGCCATTATATGATTCAATAATATAGAATATTGTGATATTATTGTGATATTGAGGCTGGATTGTTCCGACCTGTGAAATTGGTTTCCTCCTCTGGTCAGCAATCTCATAGTCTCATAGTTGACAGAAAAGGGCTTTAGCCCAATACCATTCAAATAAAAAGAAGGAAGTGGAGGGGGAACGAGGTCTCCCTGTTAATTGTTGGAGGTGCAAGGAACGAGCACAACATGCAAAAGTTCCTTGACGGTCCAGATGTGATCAGTGAGTCCGGCTGCCATAGCTGGGGTTCGTTGGGACCATCGTGCTTGTCCTGTAGGTTCCTCTAATGCTACGCGTAATGTTCTGACTGGACGAGTAAAATTATAGAGAGCGTCTGATTGCAGTTGTCCTCAATGTACCTATGGACTTGCTAGCTTAATCGATGATAACCGAAGCCTTCGCTACCGCTTTCTCACTCTTGCGCTTGCGGGGCCGCACCGTCCCATTAGCAGCAGCTTCTTCACCCTGCATGATAGAGGGCTCAAGAGCTGCATCGAGTACCTGACGAATATCGCTAGCGAAAACAAAGCTCATCTGATCACGCAACTCTTTGGGCAGATCTTCCTCCAGATCTGGCCGATTCTTCTCAGGTAGAATGACAGTACGAATACCCGAGCGATAAGCCGCCAGGACTTTCTCTTTAACCCCACCAATCGGCATTACCTTGCCCCGCAGCGTGATCTCTCCAGTCATGGCAACGTCAGAACGCACACGGCGACTACTGGCAAGTGAGACAAGCACACAGACCATCGTTACACCAGCTGACGGACCATCCTTAGGAATGGCTCCCGCTGGCACATGAATGTGCACGTTCTGCTCCTCGAAAACGGTTTTTGGCAGACCCAATGCTTGCGCGTTGGAGCGCACATAGCTGAGGGCCGCCATCGCAAATTCTTTCATCACATCGCCCAATTGCCCGGTGAGAATTAGACGTTCTTCTTTGCTGGGCATGGCTGCGGCCTCGATGAAGATAATCTCACCACCAACGGGCGTCCAGACCATGCCCGTTGCAATACCAGGACGGTCAATACGTTCGGCAGCTTCTTCAAAGAAACGTTGCCGTCCCAGGTACTCAGGAACTTGATCTGCCGGGATATGAATAGGCGTTGCGCGACCTTCAGAGATCTGACGCGCTACCTTGCGGCAGAGAGAACCTATCTGGCGCTCCAGGTTACGTACACCTGCTTCGCGTGTGTAGTCACGCATGATGCGCCGTAATACGTCATCATCAAATGTCAGCTCGTCTTGGTTCAAGCCATTGGCTTCCAATTGTTTAGGCAAAAGATAATTACGAGCGATGTGTATCTTCTGCTCTTCAGTATAACCCGATAGTTCCAGAATCTCCATACGATCGCGCAATGCAGCAGGGATAGGTTCTAGGGCATTGGCAGTGGCGATGAACATGACGTTAGATAGATCAAAGGCCAGATCCAGGTAGTTATCACGGAAATTATAATTTTGCTCAGGATCAAGTACCTCTAGCAAGGCAGACGAAGGATCACCACGCCAATCAGCACCAACTTTATCAACCTCATCTAGCATAATCACAGGATCATTGGCCTCAACACGGCGCAATGTCTGGATAATACGCCCCGGCATAGCACCAATATAGGTACGACGATGCCCACGAATCTCAGCCTCATCCCGGATACCTCCAAGCGACATACGCGCGAACTTACGGCCAAGCGCACGCGCAATCGATTGACCTAGCGACGTTTTACCAACACCAGGGGGGCCAACAAAACAGAGAATTGGCTCACGGTTGAAGGTTCGTCTCTCCTCCAGATTTGGCAATGGCTGGGTACGATTGAGTTCACCCATTTCGGTAGCCCCTTCACTAGCGGCTTCCTCACGACTACGCTCCAGTTGTTCCGCCTGACGATCCTCTTTTAATCCCCTTACTGCCAGATATTCCAGAATACGCTCTTTAATCTTTTCAAGATCATAGTGATCATGATCAAGAACGTCCCGGGCATGCGTCACGTCGATTTTGGCACCAGTACTTTTACTCCAAGGAAGGGAAACCAGCAATTCTATGTAGGTACGAATAATGCTGTACTCAGGCGAGACCGTCGGCAATCTCTCCAGCCGAGATAGCTCACGAGTCGCTTCTTTATGCGCCTCCTCAGGCATTTTTGCTTCCTAAATCTTGCGCTCTAGCTCATTAATGGTAGCTTGCTCATCACTCTCTTCGCCTAACTCACGCTGGATAGCTTTGAGCTGTTCACGCAGCAGATATTCCCGCTGCATTTTATTCATCTCTTCTTGGGCACTGGTCTGGATTTTTTTACCCAGTTCAAGGATCTCTAGCTCATGTGCCAGGAAAGCACTCAGCTGCTCTAGCTTTTCATGCACAGAATCAAGTTCCAGCAACTTTTGGCGTAAGTCCATGTCCATCTGCACAAACGTGGCAATCACATAGACAACCTGACGGGGCTCCTCCAAATTCAAAGTTGCAGCTGCTATACCTTCTGGCACGTTCTGTACTAGGGCGACTAAGCGCTGAAAATAACTGATGACATTGCGCTTGATAGCCTCGGTTTCATTATCGAGTTCCTGAGTATCGGGCTTCAACGAGATACGACCCATCAAGTAAGGTTTTTCTTCCGTTACTTCATCGATCGAGACACGTTCTAAGCCTTGGACAGCAATCTGCACCGTTCCGTCAGGCATACGGAACATACGCCCAACCCGAGAAACTGTGCCAATCTGATAGATATCATCTGGTCCCGCCTGATCGACTTCGGGCAACTTCTGAGCTGCTAACACCACCAATCGGTTATTGCGCATCACATCATCAATTAAATGAATATAGTGGTCCTGCCCAAAAGCCAGCGGCTGAACAGAAAACGGATAGACTACTGTTTCCTTCAACGGCAGGATCGGAAGAATTTCAGGAATTTTCGGGCCGTCATCACTAACAGATTGATTCTCGTTCTGCTCACTTTTGCTAGCAGCAGGAGAGACAGCGCCATTGTCCTCATCTTTATCCTGAACATCAGCTGTTTCGGTCACCGACGAAGTGATTTTCTGCTCTTCCCCACGATCAGTTTCGCTATTGTGGGACTCAGTAACGCCAAGTTCACTCTCTTCGCTGGTCTCAGCATTATTGACAACAGGCTGTTTCTGTTCCTGCGGCTCTTCTTGAGAGGTATAATTATTCTCCATCACATTATCTCTACATATCCATGTTTTACTCTAAAGAACTGGTTTGATGCAGGTGCACACGTTTAGGCTGGGTGGGAGGTATTTTAGGTAGATAATGTAGCTCCAGTTGCTTCTGCGACCCTTCCCGATATCGGCAGGTCATATACCGATAGCACATCCGCATATTTCAAATCCCCAGCCAAGTGAACTGGCTACCACTTGAGAAAGACGCAGCTTGCTCTAACACATAGTATGCTGATCACATGTACATTCCTAAAGAAAGAGAAAACGGCAAAAGGCCCAGCGGAGACAAAACACTCCTAGTGCCAAGTGACCTTTGCCATGAATTAGGCCCAAAGAGATAGGCATTCTCTACACAAGAGGAAGGTCTTCTTCTCCAGCAACAAGAGCCTTCTGACATTCAGGGCAGATATACTCGAACTCGGAATTGGTGTCTGAGAGTACATTACTCTTGATTATGCGAGCATGACGCAAGCGGGTAGCTTTGCCACATCTCATACAATTGACATACGTTTCTGAGATAGCTGTTCTTCTGGTTCCAAGAATATCTTCCTGCATAACCGATACCTCTCTATGTTTTCTGTTTTAGAACAAGGGAGAAAACACGAACTATCCCCTATCCAAAGACATGGAATGCATGCCAGAGAATACACCAAAGGCCTCTCACTTGGCCTAATTTCTTTGATTATGGCACGCCGACTCTAAAATTGCAAGTACACATTACTCTGTACCCCTGTATCGGCACCTCTTGCAAAATCTTGATGGCTCTTCCAATACGTTTGACGAGTTTCTTGCCAATGTGCTACTATGTTTCTATATTCATCTTTGTGCTACTGGGTGTATAGTTTGTAATACGATTTGAGCTGCGAAGACACAGTTCAGTCGTCTCTACAACAACGGGGGCAGACCTATGATCCTACAAACGATCAAAGCTTGGTTAAACAAACTGTTTGCGTGGTGGCCCTGGAAACGATCCTCACCGACCGCCTATTCTGAGCCTGCCACCAACATGAGCAAGGGCTTGACGCAGGAACAAGTGTGGCGATCAATGATGGAAGCTCCAATGCCACAACTAGGCATAACCTCTGTGGCCGTTGAGCACGGAACAGCAGGAAATACTCCAGAGCCGCAGTCTTTACTCAGCGAAGAATTAGCTGAACGCCTATCTCCTCCGGCAAAGCACGATGAGCCTTCTGCGCTCCCTTGTATCCTGCCAAGCACCACTAGTAAAGACACGACTATCTTACCAAACGATCCCTCATCCACATTTGAACAACAGTTGGAATTTCTGCGGTACTTAGTTCAGCAAGGAATTATAAATGAGGGTTTTGCAGAAGGGCAAATACCTCGACAATACCGATCTAAACGGGAAGAATAAACAAGGCTACATGGTAGCTGGAATAGGGATTTCTTTTGATTTGTCTGCCCGAAGCGATAGCATGACAGTCGGAAATCCATGATACCTGCGACCACCCACCATCACCATCCATAACCTAGCATGCAGGGCAAAACAGTACATAGACAGGATTATGCCTAGAACGACACTGTGCTAGGACAAAAATCCCACTGATCAAGAAATATTCACATTGCAATATTCATATTACAAAATTGCAATGAAACTAAAAATCTTCTGTAGCAAACTCGCTTAGTTGCAAAATGAGGCGACAAAAGTGCAACATAGCAGAAGCAGACTCCAAGTAAGCTTCATCGCTGGAAACGGCAAGAGCGTACCGTGTAGCCGATAAACGACGACGTAAGGCGCGTAACACTACCATTACATCTTCTTTCAGGGAGATATCGAGATCGCCACGATGCATAAGCAGGATAACCTGACCCACGATGGAATCAACCTCGCGACGCATCACGTCCAGATCATCCATCCAACCATCATCGCTGCTCTCACTCTCTTCATCCCAAAACAGCGCATCAGCAAATTGCTCTCGTCCCTTGATATCGCCATGAAGCGGCTTGCGAAGTTGGAGGTGAGCCTGAGGTTCTTCTTGCTTTACGCCTAGCTCATTTAGCAGCACAGCTAGCTCTTCTTCCCAGCTGGCCATAAGAGCACCTCCTTGTGAAACAACCACGATTAATTGACTACGAGCCTATCTGAAGTGTAACACAGTGTTTCAGGCTTGTAAATGACCCGAAATGGCTGTCAGTGAGGAAAATAGAGATAGGACTTTTGCGTCACTCGCAATCTGCCGACATGTATTGTCATCTAATTTACACCAATGCATCTATTTTTCCTAGAGTTTTATAAAATTTAAAGGTATAAATGGCAAAATGGGGAGAAAAGCTGTGATGATTAACCCGATCATAAGCAAGATGATAAACATTATCTCCAGCAATAGTGTCAGCTTCATCGCGAGATGGAAGCCAGCCGGGGCATTTGTTCGTACCACACTGGTGACCGCAACCACTAGGGTCGGCAATGTCCATAATGGGAGTAAGATCAAATGGGGAGCCTTATGAGGTAGACCCAAGTACATAATAAAGGCGTAAGCACCCAGCACCAGCAGGACATACAGTATCCGGCTCGTTAAGAGCCCGACCATGGTTGCAATGGTGTGTTTACCAACAAGCGCATCCCCTTCAATATCACGCATATTATTGGCATGAAACACTGCCACAGCTAGCAACCCAACTGGCAGGCTATAAATCAATACACTGGCAGCGAGATGTGGGCCCACCTGCACCATATATGCTCCCAGCGTCAACACTGGCCCGAAGATGGCGAATGCCACAAGCTCACCTAGAACCCTAGAAGAGAGAGAATAAGAAGTGGCACTATAGAAGAAGGCGCATAGCACAGCAATCAAACCGAAAAGATAGAGCAAGACGCCACCATTAATAGCAACGATCAGGCCGATCACCGTTCCCAAACCCAGCAGCATGAGTCCCATCTTTAGTACACATGTAGGTTTAACGTGTCCTTGATTGATTAAACCACCCGGCCCGAGCGTATTGCTCCTATCAACGCCATGTAAGAAGTCATAATAATCATTGACCAAGTGCGCTCCCACTTGGAGCAAGCACACCACGGCAATTGTGGCTAGAAAAGGTATTATATGGAAAGATCCCAATGGCTTCTTGACCGTGACAGTCGACAACCAAGCCAGAACACTTCCTAACAATACAGGAATGAGCGATAATGGAAGATAGTTCAGGCGGATACCATTAAGCCAGATATGCACCCACTCTCTCAAACTCCGCCGATACTCGAATGGATGAATAACCAACGGAGTTGGGAGACTGACTGTTTGTGTCGAGGCAACTGAATGAACTGAAACTTCTGGCTGTAAGGTACTGATAGTCTGAAGTGAGACAATTGGGATTGTCGGCACCTCTTCCGCCTGCACAAAATCAGCTGTCACAATCTGAGTGGCACTCACGATCTTTGGCTTCGCAATGTCCTGCTCTAAATCAACATCAATGATGGCTTCAACATCTTCTATTTTTTCACTTTGCATACGCCCGCCTCCTAGCGCTGCTAACGACTAGCTACAAATTATCAAACATTGCGGACTTCAGCAGAGGTCACGCACTATCTCACAGTATATTGTCACTCTAGAAGAAAAGATACAGAGTCAACTTGTATCCTTCTTTTCTGGATTTTTCATTTTTAAAAAGAATATAGTTGCTATAATTTATTTAATGCTACTTTAGTTCCTTCTGCAATTGCGCTTGCAATTGTAATAGCGAGCGTTGTAACTGTGATTGAACAGCGACAGCAGTAAGATCGCCGCGTGTTTTCTCAAGAAGACCCCGTGCAGCATCAGTTGATCGCCGCAGCCCAGAGGTGATGGCATCGGGAAAGTCCACTGTGATGAGAGTAGCATAAATGTCATCCATGTAGTTCAGGAAAACTTCACAGTTCTCAACATTGCCACGTCGCAGCTGGTCCAACACGTAGCGACGCAATTCCCCAATTGCCTCAGCTAGACCATTGAGATAGGCTGCATAGTTAATCGCCAACTCCTGCGGTGTCGGCAAGGGTTGGTGCTGCGTGAGAGCTGCAAAAGTGGCAGCTTCAGCGTATTCCTTCTGAGCATCATGTACAAAACCAGCATGATAGATATCTTGATGATCTTGCAAATCATGGCCCATCTCTGCAAGTAAAGTGGCCGCCTGCTCGATCAGCTGAGCGGCGATACTAAATTCCTGGCGATGGGTTGCACGAATGCTATTGGCACAGCAGCGAATAGCACTACGCGACTTGGGAAGCGCCCGTTCGCGAGCACTGTGCTTGAGAGTGAAATAATCGATAGCGGCACGGCCAATATTTTCTATCTGGTCAGGCATAGTTGGACATCCTTTTTTTTAATGACCATAGTGTACCATAGAAGCAAGTTCAATAGCCAGTCTGTCTATAGTTTGTTCGGAATGCTCCAATGATATTGGATCTAGCGGAACCTTTTGCGGCTTGTGCGCCTATCTTCATGCAGGAGAAGTGGATACACCTCGATCTCGGGGGGAAAGCTCAGAGTCTGAATATCACCAGACCAGAAAAGTTGCTTCATCATTTCCGCAACCGCATACAAGAGATGTTGTAGCGCCGCCTCACGTCCATGTTCATAGGCTTCACGGCCCTCGTAGGCAGCCATTTCAGCAAAACAGGCATTGAGAGGAGTCAGATCACTCAGACAGACCAGATAGATATCCGTCTTGACGTCACCCCTATCCATAGGGATCATAATCCTCAGTTCTGGCTTGTGGTCGATGAGGTCCAGACGATAAAAGACACCATAATGATCACGCGAGGCCTGATGAATGGTGATTTCTGGGAAGGAATCACTAGTATATTGCCTCTCCTCTGGACGTTCCATTTCTACTCCTAGCTCTGCCAGAAAACTGTCAAATTGCTCGTCAATATTCATCGTTATCCTCTCTCGTTCGTGCATCATAGCGGCTACAACACCTGTAACCATCAACTCTTCATCTGACTATTCCACACTAACAATGAGAAAACGGTAAGAATATTCTTTTATTATTCGCCTATTATTCGCCCGAATACATGCAACTAAACCCGATATATCTATTCTACAGATCAGACGGAAACTACTTGCCACTTGCAAATCCTGAGACCATTTGTCTTGACATCATATACCCCATCTTGTTATGCTCCTAATCATAGAAATGTTTCGAAAGGGGCGAACAATTGAGAACATTACATGATGTACAACAAGAAGTTGACCATTTGATCACCCAAGAATGGCACAGCCATTACTGGGCTCCGCTCTCCAACTTGGCCCGCCTCACAGAAGAAGTGGGAGAACTGGCTCGTGAAATTAACCATCACTATGGGGAAAAACCGAAAAAACCCAACGAGGATGGTGGAGACATTGCCACTGAACTAGGAGATATCCTCTACATTGTAGCGACACTGGCCAACTCCGTCGGCGTCGACCTCAATGAGGCATTTGATCAAGTTATTAACAAATATCGCCAACGGGATGCACAGCGCTGGCCGCAAACCGAGGTCACTACTAATCCATTAGATGAAACAAACTAGTAGGCCATGAGCTGTTTTTAGATTCTGAGATCTCAGTGGAAAATGAGATGAGCCAGCATCCAGCCAACGCCGAAAAATAGAGCAAATAGTACAAGACCAATCACCAACAGCACTGGCATGTTCACATGATTGGCATTGGGCAAGTTTCCGTAGGCAGCTCGACGGGCAGTCGCCAGTTGCATCGATGCGTTGGCAACATTGGGTGAATGTAGAGACACAGCCTCTGTGGCTGTCATCGGACTTGCTACCCTTTTACGAAGCCCCATTTCCTCTTCAGTTGTATGTTCTCGCGACGATACCGGGGATGCAGGATGCATTAGCGGAAACAGGCCACCCGAGGATGGAGGAGAATCCTGCTTGACTCTGGCAACATCTTCTGTAGAATAGACAGGCTCGGGAGCGATAATAGCATGAGGAGAAGCCAGTTCAAGCGTCTCGGCAAGCGCCTTTAATTCTGCGTGGAGTACTTCTGGAGTGGTAATATGCTCTGGATGCTTACGCAACATCGCACGAGCAGTCAGCTCACATAACGCTGCCGGCAAATTGTGAATGAAACGCAAATGCCCATCGCTAGGAGGTTCGACAGAGACGGCCCCCGCGCTACGTCCAGCCGCTAGCAGTTGATAGAGCAACAAACCAACAGCCCGCGTATCGTCTTCCTTGCGCCCATCACTCATCTGTCCCCAGGGCAAATTGGGCTCGGAGAGCACTATATCGCTACCACCAACAATACTCCAAGCTTTAAAATAGGCCATATCGCTTGGCAGAGCAAAATTATTCACATGAACAAGGCCATGTCGATCACACAAAATAGCAGAGGGAGTTAAATCCCCATGACACACCTTCCGAGAAGGAGTGCCTGCATAGAGCAAAGCTCGGCAAATCTGTGCTCCTATGTTGGCTATCTGGTAAGGAAATAGCTGACTCTGCAACAGTGCCCTGAAATCTGCGCCATCTACATATTCCTCGACAACATACAAAGCATCAGGCTCAACGACCAGATCATAGATGCCAACAATATTGGGATGCGCGAATTGCGCTGTAGAGCGAAGTGCAGCTCGATATGCAGCTATATTTTCGACAGGGGCTATCTTGATTGCAACCGGACGCTGCAACACCTGATCAAAGGCCTGATAGACAGGACAAACTGTCCCTCTCTGGATCAAACGTTGCAGTAGGTAGCGTCTATGAATGAGTCGGCCAGTATCCACCATAATTTGTTTCAATCCCAAATGAGCTACATTCCCCTTCTCACGACGCTATGATAGCAAAAATGTTTGATAAAAAATACCTCATACCTTATATGGTACAAGTTGCCTACCCTGTTTTCCCCAAGCATTTTTGGGATAACGGGTTTAGTATACCATAGACAACAGGGAACGCAAAGCTTGTCAACATGCCAATGCCAATTTTCCCAATTATTGCAACTGTTCTGTATTAACTATCGCCCAATCTTTCGCAAGTATCCAGGGAGAGAGGCTCTCCCTGGATAGGCAACGTGACGTCAACCAGTGACGAGCCTAGTGCTAGTGGGATTATTGCTTAGGTGGTAGCCGATCAAGGATCTCTTGCAAGAGCAGCCCTTGTCTCTCCTGAGTTGCCTTGAGAGATGAGAAATCATTCTTGAGACCTGATAAGTCATTCTTGATTTCTTTGATCTGATCTCTCTGATCTGCTTGTGACTCTCTGATTTTCAAGATATCATCCTTGATTTCTTTGATCTGATCTCTCTGATCTGCTTGCGCTTCTCTGATTTTCAAGATATCAGCTCTTGCAGCTTTCATCTCATCCTGAAGCGTTGCAATGCTTCTTGAGTGCAAAAATAATCCTTTGGCGTATTCATTTTGATTTGCCACAATAGATTTAATCTCTGCTTTAAGGCTGTTAAATTGCTCATCCTGTTTTCGCAATACTTCTTGAAGCAACTCTCTATCAGGGTATCGCCGTTCAACAGTGATCTGAATAGGCTCAGTTTGCTGTTCCCTAAGCTTGCGTACATCCTCTTTGAGATCTTCAAATTCTTCTCGCGTTGGTTGATTCATGTCTGGTGTTCCTTCCTGTGTCAGTATATAATATTTTCAGATGGTTATGGGCTACGTAGGGTTCAGTTTCTCAGGCCGATACTACGTAGCCCGTACCTAGGCTGCGTCCGGTTCAGATTGATTCCCCATGCCTTCTTCCTTCTGCTCAGGTGAGTACCATGGGCGTTCTTCAGCCACAAGCCTCCTTTCAGAAGGCGGATTTACTCCTGATGTTTGAAAGTCCTGTGGTACCGTTCGCATCCAAGGGTTCTCCATCAGGTCTTTAATCCGTTTTACATCTTCTATCTTGAGGAACCGTCTCCTATCACGATAAAACTTAAGCGTCTGTATCCCCTCGTCAGAAATATAACGAGCAAGAGTAGACAAACTTATGCCTAAGAAGTCAGTGCACTCATCATAAGTAAGATAAGCCTTTCCTATGTATTTTTCTGGGTTAGCGACTTTTTTGCTTGCGCGTGTCATAACAACCCTGCCTTTCACAGTCCTTTATAAAGAAACTGTAACTCTTTTTGGCAGAGTTGTCAACTAGCTGAGATATTCAAATGACAGTAATTTTCACGATTATCTCACGGTTATTTCACGGTTATTTCACGGTTATCTCACAAGCAAATAATAATAATCTTAAAGCCAATTCACAACTTTGTCACAACTGTGTTATTATTCAGAATGTCCCAAGGGACAGACAAAAAATTCGTGAAGCGAGACGTAGGTTAAGACTGTCAGGAACTCGATCCCGTAGCCAATTCTCTATCCAAGCTACAGTATCCTATGATATAATTCCCCCATGAATAACCTTACGCTTTTTGGAGCATGTGCAGTCAGTGTCATGCTACTATCCTATGCATTTGAACATCGCTCCTCCTGGTGGGTACTTGTCTTCACTCTGGCCTGTGCTGCCTCCTCGCTCTACGGTTGGCTAGCGGGTACATGGCCCTTCGGAGTCGTTGAGGGCGTGTGGGCCATCGTTGCCTTTCAGCGCTGGCTCAAAGCTAGATCTCATAGTCTGTAGTACCATCAAGTAATAGAAAACTTTGAGTTCATCAATCGGCTATGCTAGAATGGATGCCACGACACTATCGTGCCCGAGCGGACTCCAAATATTGCAACAATGCATTAACTGGAGAATCGGCTAGAGAGAGAAACTATGAGATACGCGGTACTCGGCGGCGGTGCACTCGGACTGATGACAGCCTATCGGCTCGCCCAGGCAGGCCAAACAGTGATGGTCATCGAACAAGAGAATATTCCTGGCGGATTGGCTGGAGGCTTTCGTATTGGGGATACTTGGCTCGAAAAGTATTACCACCATCTCTTCCGTTCAGATAAAACGGCTATCCGAGTTATTCAAGAGCTTGGACTAGGCGATAACCTGGAATGGCAGCGACCACGTACTGTCAGTCTCATCGGAGGCCAAATTCACCAGCTTGACTCACCCTTATCACTCCTGCTCTTCAAACCTTGGCGTCTGGATGAACGCCTACGTGTTGGGGCTGTCCTGGCATATCTCAAGGTCACCAATCCTGCATGGCTAGAAGGCAAGACTGCCCATTCCTGGCTACGCAAATGGATGGGTAAGCACCCCTACGAGATGGTCTTTGAAATCGCTCTTCCTAGGGAAGTTCGGTGAACTATATGATCAGATTGCTCTACCCTGGTTCTGGGCACGCATTCACGATCGCACAACTGAACTCGGATATTTGAGTGGCGGCTTCCAACTCCTATACGAGCGCTTGGTAGAGCGTATCATCCAGTTCAAAGGCAAAGTACTGCTTGGTACCCGTGTCGAGAAAGTAGAGCAAGCAGAGGATGGCTGGCAAGTTACGACCTGTACGGGCACCTGGACATTTGACCGTGTCATCTCAACATTTCCCACACGGCTGACCTGCCAGCTGATCCCAGCATTACCCGCTGATTATCAAGCCCAATATGATTGGGGGCAGGCCTATGGAGCCCACTGTCTTATCCTCTCTCTCGACCGCCAGTTGACAGATAGCTACTGGATCAACATCTGCGATCGCGGCTATCCCTTCGCGGGCCTGTTTGAACATACCAATTTCCGCGCACCGACAGAATATGGAGGACGCCATCTCGTCTACCTTGGAAATTACCGTCCCATGGATGATCCGCTCTTTAAAATGAGCAAAGAAGAGATTATTGCCGAGTTTGTTCCCCATCTCAAGCGCATTGTACCCACCTTTGATCCTACATGGATACAAGAAAGCTGGCTATTCAAGGCTCCATTCGCCCAGCCAATCGTCACGACAGACTATCGCCAGCATATTCCTCCACTGGAGACACCACTCCCAGGGCTTTGGGTTGCTAACATGTTCCAGATCTACCCGCATGATCGCGGACAAAACTACTCGCTGGCATTGGCGGAGAAGCTGGTCAGTACTGTACAGTTCATGATACAATAAGCGCCAAGGATCATCTATTTCTATCCGTCAAAGCCAGAAGGGCATGGCGAAAGATGGCTTGATCAATAGCAATCGAGCTAGTAGCTAATGCTCGTCTTATGGGGAGATATGGATATTTCTGGAAATGAATTCGTATGTTCGTAAAGTAATGCGTACTACTATGCTAGGCGTTGTGCTGATACTTGTTGGGTGCACGAGCAATTCTTCATCGGTTAGCCTTGCTGGCAAGGCTACTCCTACGTCGTCGGTAGTGCATGTGTGGCTGACGACACCAGATGGGCAAGATAAGCTCACGACACAGGCTCCCATTGCCCTTCAGAGTGGGCAAATCTCGTCTGCGAGCGACATCTTGATTAGTGTTGATCCTGCACAGCAATTTCAGAGGATTACCGGGTTTGGAGCTGCATTGACCGATACTTCTGCCTATATGCTGAGTCGGCTTTCTGCTAGTCAACAGCAAAAGGCTATGCATGACCTGTTTGATCCGCAGCAAGGGATTGGTCTGAGCGAAGTGCGCATTCCAATGGGGTCATCGGATTATACAGCTACTCCATCTGACAATCCTGCTCCGTACTCTTATGATGATATGCCGCCTGGACAGACTGATCCTTCCCTAGCCCATTTTTCGATTGCTCACGATAAGGCCTACATCTTGCCCCTATTGCTTGAGACAAAGCATATCAATCCGCAGATCACTACGATTGCCACACCGTGGAGTCCGCCAGCTTGGATGAAGACCAATGACTCGATGATAAATGGGAGTGTGCGCGATGATGCCTATGGTGCGCTGGCTCAGTACTTTGTGCATTTTTTGCAGCAGTATCGTGCAGCAGGAGTCTCAGTTGATGCGATCACTCCTCAGAATGAGCCGGGTGAGATTAATCATGGCTTCCCTAGTGTGGCAATGTCGGCCAGTCAGGAAACTTCGCTGATTGCACAATATCTTGGACCAGCACTCGCTCAGGCAGGCTTGCATCCAAAGCTATTCGCGTTAGACTATCATTGGCAACACTTTCAGGATGCAGAAGCAATTTTAAGTAATTCGTCTGCACGATCATATCTTTCAGGAGTGGCTTGGCATTGCTATATCGGCGATCCAGCAGTTATGGACCAAGTACATGCCGCTTATCCGTCCCTTGAGCAAGAGGAGACGGAGTGCTCAACTGGTCCTCAGGGTATTGCTCCTCTGAGTGCATTTGAGGATGTTCTACAGTCTATGCAACATTGGGGAAGTTCAGCATTGCTTTGGAATATCGCTCTTGATCCCTCTGGTGGTCCCAAGATCGGACATGGGTGTGAAGGGTGCGTGGGCTTGATGACTGTCGATACAAAGCAAGATCAAGCACAGTTTACAAATGAGGCAATCCAACTCGGGCATTTTAGTAAGTTTGTACGTCCGGGTGCTCGGCATATTGGAGCGACCAGTCAAGATCCACACGGCATAGAGTATGTGGCTTTCCAGAATCCTGATACGACCCTGGCAATGGTTGTACGCAACAGCAGTTCTCAAACGCAAACGTTCACTGTACAAACTTCAAATGGTACAGGTTTTACCACTACATTGTCGGCAGGCGCTATTGCCACATATACCTGGCCATTTAGAAGCTAGTCTATGATCAAGGTCGCTTTAGCTCATAAGAGACTAGGACTATAAGGAAGCTCTCCCTCGCTGGTTCTTTTCAAGATGACTTACCTAATGTTAGAATAAGGACGTCGATATTCGTCGGGAAGAATTCTATATGTTGATGAAGAACACTACCATCGATAAAAATTGCAGAGGCTACCGTCTTTGGAAATCAGGAGTGGTAATATGGAAAGCAAACAGAAACATTACTCGCTATTAGAAGAAGCTACCATCGATATACCAGTGCTCACCCAAAGCCCACTTGTGACTACCAAATTCATTGTACCCGTTGCCTCGCACCCTCTGATTCCTCGTCCCCGTCTAAACAAATTGCTTGATGAAAGCCTCAAGTATCCTCTCACTTTGGTCTCAGCCCCAGCAGGTTTTGGCAAGACTACCTTACTTGCAGTTTGGGGAAATTCGCTTCCTAAAGATAAGCATCAGCTCTGTTGGATTTCTCTCGATAGCAGCGATAGTGAACCTCGGACCTTCTGGACCTGTGTTATCTCTGCACTTAATGAGCAGTGTCCCGAATGCTTTACTCCATTGATCGATTATCTCCAATCGTCACAAGACCTGCCAATTAAGTATGTCTTGAAGGCCCTGATCAATATACTTGTAGAGTTCAGTAAATGCTTTGTGCTGGTTCTAGACAATTATCACGTAATCAAGAATGATGAAGTCCATAATTCCATTTTTTATCTAGTAGAGCATATTCCTCGTCAATTGCGCATAATTTTATCAACGCGCTATAATTCTCCTTCGCCACCTCCATTATTGCAGTCACGTCAGCAAGTGCAGACAATAAGCACAAACCAGTTACGTTGTACAGATGATGAGTGCAGGACGTTCTTGCAGAAGATGGTGAGCACCGATATACCTGATGAGATGATCCAGCAAATAAGTAGCCGCACTGAGGGTTGGCTGGTAGGTATGCAATTGCTAGGTTTTTCTTTATCAGAGCATGCTGATCCTCTGTCCTTGCAAGAAGAAATTAATGGGGATCAGCGATATATTCTGGACTATCTGACTAAGGGGGTGCTGCTACAACAACCACAAGATGCGCAATTGTTTCTGCTCTCGACATCCATTCTAGAGAACCTTACAGCTCCGTTGTGTGATGCTGTTATGGAACAAAATAGCAGTCGCAAGATGCTCGAACAGTTGGGACGTGACAACGCGTTTATCATACCTCTTGACAACAGGCGCCAGAGTTATCGCTATCATAAACTTTTTGCTGAAACCTTACGCCATCGGTTGGAATATATGTACAGTGATCTTGTACCTGCCTTGCATAATCGTGCCAGCATCTGGTATGCCCAGCATGGCTATACCTCCGAGGCTATCTTCCATGCCTGCAATGCTCGCCAGTGGCAACGGGCAGCTGATCTGATTGAGCATATCCCATTGATGTCACTAAGTGAGCATAAGACGCGTATGCTCCAACGGTGCCTAGAGCAGTTGCCAACAGACCTTGTGCATTCTCGGCCTCGTCTCTGCCTCGCCTATGCTCAGATTTTATGGGCTGTTGTCCCGCAGACGACGCTGGAAACTTGGCTTAGTACGGCTGAAACGATGCTGAGCACTTCGCTTACGATGCAGACCAATCAGGACACTGTCCAGCTAATACTTAATCCAATAGAGCGGCAGGAGCAGGAGAATCTCCTCGGGGAGTTGATCGCTTTTCATGCCCTCATGGAGAGCCATCAGGAAGAGGGAGAAAGAGCACTCTTACGCTGTCAGCAGGCTCTCACATTGCTTTCAGCAGAGAATTTTGTGGCTCGTACGCAAGTCTCCCTGGCCCAATGCCAAGCTTGTTATGTTTCTTCGGCCAATGATGCTTCCTCTGCTATCCAAAGTGGGCTGCAAGCAGGTTCTCTTGCCCGATCGGCTGAACGAAACCCTCTTGCAACCATCATCATGAGCACAACTGCCATGTATATGATAGGAGCAGGACACTTGTATAAGGCATGGCAATTAAGCCAGCAAGCAATACTACAGGTAAGTCAGAGGGAAGTTCGATTGCCTGAGGCGGGTTGTCCTGCACTCTTTCAAGCAGAGATCTTGCGCGAGTGGAATCAGTTGGATGCTAGTCTCTCTCTGGTCCAAGAGGCTATTGCGTTGTGCAAGCAGAACGAATTGGTCGTCCCGGTGCCTTTATTACTTTGCGGATATGCTGTGTTAATGCGGATACTCCTGTCACGTCGAGACTGGCATGCAGCACAGATGGCTCTTCATGAGATTGAATGCATTAGCGTAGGGATGAATCATGTAATCGCTGCCCACGCGTGTTCCATATTTACTACAGTCGATCAAGTCAGACTCTGGCTGGCTAGCGGAGAGCTGAACAGGGCCGTGCAGTGGACTGAGCAACTGAGAATAGAAGGGCACAAAGGCACTCCATTTGCTCGCGAACGGGAAGAGGTGGCATGCGCCCGTATCCTTTTAGCAACGAAGCAGCCAGATCTTGCTCTAGAGCGATTAAAGCCTGTGCTGGCTAGAGCAACGATGGCTCAGCGCTGGGGACATGTCATCGAAGTTCACCTTCTGCAAGCACTGGCCCACCAGATGAAGAATGAGAAGACACTGGCACTATCAGTTCTCTCCAATGCACTCCATCTGGCAGAACCAGAGGGTTATATCCGTAGTTTTGTGGACGAAGGTGCTCCAATGGCAACCCTGCTATCTCGGCTACGCCAAGAACAATCTGCGACAGGGCCTATTCCCTACCTCGATACTTTGCTTGCGGCCTTTCCTCAGGAGAGCGCCACACATAAACCTCAGTCTAGGCGGGCTAAATCGTGTGCCCGTATATGTGAGGATAAGGATGATGGAGGCAACTCGCAGTATCAACCTCGGTCTAAACGGAATACGGAGCACACAATAACCCAACCACTAAACCCCTTAAGTGAGCGAGAACGAGAGGTTCTCCACTTGTTGGCACAAGGAGCAACGAATCAAGAGATTGGGAAAAAACTCATGATTGCAATTGATACGGTCAAGCGCCATGTAAGTCAAATCTTATCTAAGTTGGAAGTGAAGAGTCGACTACAAGCGGTGAGACAAGCGCAAGCACTCAACCTGCTGGATGAGGAACTCTGATCTCTATGCAACTTCCTATATAAATAAGCCGTATTCTTAAGGAGACTGCCTTGATGGGGATCGAGGTTCCTTCATTTTCCAACCTCATAGAAATGGGATAGTGTATGCTTAGAATGCAACGTCAAGCCCGACATAGCTGTTGGATACGAAACGCGCTCATTATACTATTGATAGCCTCCGCCTGTTTGCTTAGCAGCTTGACAGTATACGCGGATAGTGCGCCAGGAGGTAATATTGCAGATCCAGCTGTACGTGCAGCCGATGTAGCAGAACCAGCAGTTGTACGCATCGTTACCACTATCAAGGGCCACCTCACTGTTCATTTTTCTCCCACTGCTCAGGTAACTTTTCCACAACAAGACAATGGAAGCTACCCACTGCAATTATCGGGAATGGGCATATTTATTACATCGCAGGGCAATATTCTCACCGCCGACCATGTGATCAATCCACCTAAAGATAAGACGTTGGACCAGATGCTCTATAATGCAGCAGCACAGGATGTGGCAAACTATATCAATCAGAACGCTAAACAGAGTTCTTCTCAGGTAACGAATGATGATGTTATCCAGCGACTCAACAGTGGTCAGATGTCATCCACGACCTCCTACGATTCACCCGTCAATAGCATTGTTTATTTGAGTACCAGCTACACAGGTCCCCTGACGGCATCTGATCTGAGCAGCTTGCCCACAGGAGTGTCTTGGCAAGTTGACCAGATCAAAAAGGAGTCACCAGATCAGCAGGATTTGGCAATTGTACATGTGCCAATACAGGATGCGCCAAGCGTGCAATTAGCTGACTCCTCGAAGATTGCCAACCAGGGTAACTTCACGGTGATTGGTTTTCCCGGCAATGTCGATACGAGTCAGCAGGCAAATGATTTTCTGACGTTATCAGTCAACCCAGTTGCAGGCAGTTCGCAGCAGACGCAGGCGACGGCAACCCCTGAGGCTGACCGCAACGGTGGCAATGGCGACGGCGGTGGCCTTGTAGTGGATAGTCAGGGGAATATCGTTGGTTTAATCTCTTCTACGAGCAATATAAGTAGCAGTAGTTTGTTGCAGGCGAACAATAATGAACTTGCTATGCTGAATCGCTTGAACCTGAATACGACGCCGGGACAGTTTCAACAGTTGTGGAATCAAGCTTTCCAGGATTATACTTCGACTGATCCCTCTCACTGGCAAAATGCACAGAATGATTTCAATCAACTCGCAACGAACTATCCTAATTTCAAAGCTGCACAACCCTATCTGACTTATGTTCAGCAGCAAGTACAGAGTGAGCAGGTAACTCCTACGCCAGCACCGTCACCAACTGTACCCCCACAAGTGCATCAATCTGGCAATCCAAAACCTAAGGTTGCGCCAGCAGCTTTTCCCTCTGCGCTGTTACTGATAATTACGGCCATCATTCTAGTGCTGGGCCTAGTAGTCCTGCTTTTCGCAGTGATCGGCGGACGCGCTAAAAAGGCTAATTTGGCAAAAGCAGCAGGGAGAGAGTCAGACGCAGATAGTTCAACTACTTCTCGCGGAGTAGTAATGAGAGAGAGTGGAGTGAAGAGTGCAAATTCAGCATTATCTGACTCGACACGGCCCAATGTGTCGGAAGGGGCATCCTCACAGAGCACGTTGGTCCTGAAGATTTTCCCGTGTGGGCATATAAATCGGCCAGAGGCTCGCTTCTGTAGTATTTGTGGTGAGGCTGCGCCATCTGATAATCCATAGTTTGAAAGCAAACGCTTGACACTATTTTGCGAGATTGACAAGCAACATTGGCTCGTAACTGCCATGAGCCATGGCAGCCTTCTTCTATCCTCTCCGTTAGCTAAGCTTGTCAAGAGCTTTCCTGATCCAATCCCGTGAGCTATCAGGGGCAAGGGCAAGCGCTTGACTTAAGTCAGCCCAAGCCTTCTCGTTTTGTCCCATCTTCTGATGCGTTATCCCACGATACGCACAAGCGAAAACATTGTTCTCATCCCGCTCTAGCGCTTGATCGAAATCAGCTATAGCTTCATGGTATCGCATCATTCCCAGATATGCCGCCGCACGACCTGCAAAAGCCTCAGCATTGTTCCCATCCAGAGCAATTACTCGATGGAAGTTATCCCATGCCTGCTCGTATTGTTTATCCCGTATATCTTGCATTCCAGAATTATAATATTTTTGTATTACTTCTTTACGCTTTCCATCGTCTATAAGTTTAATTAAATCCTTGAAAATTTCGTTTTCTCGGTTAAGACCTTCTATTGACTTAGAAGATCCTTGTCTACCACTTTGCGAATTCTTTTGCTCAAGGTCTCGCACCATATCTTGCAAGGCTTGCTTCTCTCGCTCAAGTCTGTCTTGTAATGCCTGTTTCTCACTTTCCAGATTCTTCACTCTCTCTTGTAATGCTTGCTTATCTCGATTTAATGTCATGTTCTCGACTTTAAGCTTTTTTACTTGTTTTTGAATCATTTGCTCTTTCCATTTACTGCCATAACAGGCTTTCCCTAAATCTTCAACAGCGTCCTCTACAGAATTATAGCGTTTATCCAGATTCTGATTTCAGCATGCGGCTAACAACCTTCCCGATTTTAGACGGAATGCTTTGCATATTGCGGGCACGGTCACGTAGTGGCCAATGCTGACCAGTGAGCCATTGAAAGATCATCATCCCAAACGCATACTGATCGTGCTGGGATGAGGCACTTTAGTCTTGATGTAATGAGGGTCTATGTATAGAGGGGTACCAGCTACTGGTGGGAGTTTCCGACCTTCTGAGAGTTGCTGTCCTGTGAATAATTTGAGCCAGACCAAAATCGCTCAGTAAAACTTTTCCGTCGGCTCCTAGCAAAACATTGTCAGGCTTAAGATCAAGATGCACCACGCCCATGCCATGCATATACTGTAATGCAGCACCGATTGGACGCGCAAGTGTGAGAACCTCCTTTGGGGACAAAGGCTTCTTTGGGTCCAGAGGGTAGGCCTCGCGTAATGTCCCATTAGTAGCATGTTCCATCACTAAGTAAGGAATATCATCTTTCACACCAAATTCCTTAACAGGTATGATATTTTCATGTTTAAGGTCGACTAGAAACTGGGCTTCCCTCTCAAATGCATTTTTATCTTCTTGATCTGCCATATACACCTGGTTGAGCATTTTGATGGCTCCTGGTAGATTTCGGTAAATGAGTGTGTTTGCCAAAATAAACACTGCCAAAGCCACCGTACCCTAAGAGTTGAGTAAGGCGGTAGTTTCCCACCTGTTGCCCAAGGAACATTTTTGCCCGAATTTCTCTAATCTTGCTGTGACCTTGTTCTAACATCTGCTCGCAAATGGGAAGGGCACGTTTATACCATATTCTTGCCTCGTCAAAGTTATACTCCATCGTATAAATATTAGCCAGATTAGCCATAGCTTTTGCCATCCCGATGGGATTTTGTGTGGATTGCCACTTGCCATCGGCAAGGACATCTTCATACCATTTTTTTGCCTGGTCATATTCTCCTTTTGCTTTATCATGCTCTTTTTGCTCGTCATGGCGACATGCCTGATCGTAGAGGCAATGTGCCTGCTCGCGAAGTCTCTCATCACTTGCTTTACTCGTTTCACCCTTGGAACCTCCATCCATCCCTCCTATCCCAATAGGATTGGTCCGCGTACATTCGCTCGACAGGTTAACGATCTTCTCGCGAAGCTTGCCATACTCATTGAGGGGTCTTGATTTGAGCCACTCCTCCTCCTCGGGAGAAAGCTGGCGTTTCCCTTTATCCCAGACGTTTGGGAGAGCTGATACCTCCTTGCATTCTGAAGAACAATCTTCTGTCTGTCTCGCACTCTGCCTATCCAATACTGAGGTAAAGGCCTCGTTTGTACGAGCTTGCTCTAAATAGAGATTTCGTGGTCCTTAGATGGTAGTGACTAAGCTCTTGGAGACGATTTGGGAATGGTGCATCTAATGATGACTGCTCTATTTGCTTCTGGCGATCTCTGTCTGGTGATAGGTTTCTACGTTCCATGTACATATTCCTCCCATTTTAAAAGCTAAAAAGTATTCCAGTAAAAAGACGTAAAAACATACATAACAATAATAAAATGGAGCATGCTTCATTGCAGCTTGATAATGTTATACGATCTCTTACAGAATACATCTACACCTAATACCAACTTGCGTTCAGCAGTAGGAATGACCCAAGAATAAGTTGCCATTTTTATGTAAGCTGTTATCAACATCAAAGTGTCAAGTTAAACCTTGGTCATTCCTAGCATTCTCACAAGAACGGTTCCGCGCTTGAGAATTATCTGCCAGAATACAAGTTGGTATAAAAAATCCGTTGTGCGACAGGCAGTTCGGAGGATCTCTGCTCCTCTACTCCTTAGCAGAAACCTATTTTCTCCGACGGCATGCGGCCGAGTAACGGGCTAGAACTGTCCATATGCTTGAACTGCACGGGATTGCTGAGCTAGAACCGCCTGTGCGGACTCAATGGCCCTGCATCGCATTTTGTATCTTTTTATTACTTTTCTCCCCTTTTCACGTTATTCTGAAGCAGCATAGAAATGTGTATAGGTTCAGTCTCCTCCTTTCGAGCTAGAACCGTCTGGGCGACTCGAGGGCCCTGCATTTTTCACGTCAGTAGGATACTTCTGAAGCAGCATAGAAATGTGTATGGGTTCAGTCTCCTCCTTCGAGCTAGAACCATCTGGGCTACTCGAGGGCCCTGCATTTTTCACGTCAGTAGGATACTTCCGAGGCAGCATAGAAATGTGTATGGGTTCAGTCTCCTCCTCCGAGCGAGGACCGTCTGGGCTACTCGAGGGCTCAACATCAGGACCAACAACACGTTGTTGCCTCTGTCCGCAAAATCCCCTGATACTGTTACATATGGCCTCGCGCATGTCTCGCATAGACTGGATGCAATTTTCGCGTTTGCGATAACAGCACCAAGCAGCACCCAAGGCTGACCCACCAACTATGACTCCTCCTACCACCATCCCAGCCATAACACCATCACTGAGGCCTTTGTGGCGGTGCACAGGAGCCTCTGGTGGTCGAGGTTCTGGATATTGGGCTGGGATTTTATCTGATGGTATATTCGCTTCGGGGTGTTGAGCACATAGTTGAGTACAATTTGGATCATTATCTCCACATGCAGAAGGTATAGCTGGGTATGGGTTCAAATCCGGGTACATACTCGCGTCGTAGACGTGAAAGTTTATACTGGGCGAATACACCGTGGTGGGGATATTGTCCCTCATCCCAAACGCCATAATGTTCACGTCGATGGTGGTCGGCAGAGAAATGTAGTTGACCTTTTCCGTCTCGTTAAGGGTAGAACAATACACCCAGGTATCAAAACTCGGGAGGAGTGTACGTTCTCCAGGGTTAAGCCACATGTAGGTGAAGTTATCTAGAAGGTAGTAGGATCTCCCAGGGGGACAGGTGCGAGGTGGGCAAACGTAATTGAAACCAACGACGTTAGTCGGGTTGTCGACTGCCCATGGACAATTGTTCTGCACGTACAGCTCACCCGAGATTTTTATCATATATGGCCAAAGCTGAACTGCCGGATCGACCCCAGATAATGAAACACTCAAGCATGCGTACTGGTCACTAGAATTGGTTGCAAGGCAATATTTTGCGGTATCTATGCCAAATGCACCCGCATAAAGAACACAATCATCATAGCAAGAAGACTGGTCTTTAAACAAACTCACAACACATTTCGCGCATGAATTAGCAAAATTGAGTCCGTTATCAACAAAATCGACAAAGCATGCAGGAGAAAATGTGAAATTTCCCCAATTTATATCACCTGAAACCAAAACTTCAGGTGCCGAGTACCAAGAAGGCTTAGAGTACATACCCTGCGCGGCAAAGGGTTTTCCTTGAGGCGTTGACCAAGTAAGGAACGCACTCTCATCGCTTTGTACAACAAACTGACCTAGCAGTCCGATTGTATCATTATTGTCAAAAGCAAGAAACGTTGTTGAATATCCTTCTAAAGGATATATTGCAACAATACCCTTTCCAGTATATCTAAATTGATATGCATAGATGTTATTCCAGTCAGGCTGTTTTCCTAAGTATTGTGTTGCATCTCGAAAAGCATGTGTATCCGGCAATAGAGCTTGTGCTTCAGTTGGAGTAAGCTGTGTAAAGATTGGGATTTCTGCACCCGTGAGTTGCCGCCTTAATGGCGGATCTAGAAGCTGGCGTGCATTTTCTGTATTTTTCTCAAGCAGCGACCGCTCTCTCTCCTTCTTGTCGTTGAGCCTCTTTTCGGAACTTTGCAAAACTTGCACAGTAGCAATCTTCTTCTCATTCAAGGAGACCTGACTAGTTACCAAAGAAAGAAGCTTTCTCGATTCATGCTTGTCTGGCTTTGCCTGTCCGGATGAAGTCTCCTCATCGTATGTTTCATGAGCCTCTCCTTGATGCGAGGTCTTGGAAGTTTGCCCCTTTTCTTCTAAGGCCTCAACATTCTGTTTATACGCATTAGGCCATATCTCCTTTACCGTCGGGCCTTGGTAGGGAACAAGCCATTCTGGCCGCGGAGCAGGAACATACGGCTCTGTTGGGCTTTTGCCAATGAATCCGGCTCGCTGATCGGTGGGAAATGCTGGAGGTAAGCCTATCGCTTTGTCGCTGCCGCTGTCCCTCTGAGTAAGAGCGGTACTATGAGCTTCTGGCGTTGAGCCCTCAGCACCACCTGTTCCCAAAGCCAGTACTCCCATGGTGAGAGTTGTAAATGCAGGACCGATATTCCGCCTCATTTTCTCGAACAAGCCATTGCTATCACTAGCTTGTGACTTGACTTGCCCTGTATTATCCAATTGACTTTCTACATTTTTGTCGCTTGTACGTCTAATTTCACTACTTCCCAATTTCATACTCCTTTTGATTTACAAAAGCGCCTAAATTCTATCAATCATCATTCACATGCGGCTTAGCTTCTGCACGGGTCCTTGCAGGTTGCGTGCGATAGAAAAGCACCGCAAGAGTGGGTGGTAAAAACAATACCACATAAAGTATTACACTAAAAAGACGTAAAAACATATACAACAATGCAAAAAGAGCCTGCTTCATTGCTGCTTTTTGATGTTCTACTTGCCAATCAGTTCACTTGGTTCTGGGCTCAGGATTGATGAGCACAGATGCCTGCTTCACAGCCAGCTTATGATCACCGGGGGAGGCTTCTTGGGGAGACGAGTTATCGTTGCAGCCTGTGATCGTGCGTGGCTTGGAGAGGCTCTCTAACCTGGAGAACTATCAGTGTGGCTTAGTGGTAAGATCTGGACACTTCCCTCTGGCAAGCGGTCTGTTGCCAAAGATCTTTCTGGGAACTGCGTTCGGCTTTTCTCATGAAACATAGAATGAGTTTCCTTTTTATAAAGTAAAAACGACACAGATATCAAAAACAATAAGACGATCAACTATTCTCAACTATAACCAATGTATTTCTCCTTGTCAATGGAAGATTGCTCTATTGATAAATTATAGACAAAGTATACAGCAAAAGTATGTATGTGTGTGGATTATGCACATTGTGGAGGGTACGCCTAACCACGAGAAACGGGTGTAATGAATTGGGCCCCTACAATTTACGCAATAAATTGCAATTTGGGTAATTCATTGCGCCATTGATAGGGACCAGCTTTAGCGCGTCCGTTGCCGCTATAGATCGTCTCTTTCTTTGCTCTTAAATGAACAAATCAGCAGATACATGGAATTTATGTGCTAACTTTTTTTGCTACTCACTATCAAGCAAACCTATACGAGCCAGTTTCTTTGCCAGAGCATAGATATCCGCTTTGTCACCATCTTTGCGAATACCAACAGCGACAACTGTAACAATAACTTTAGTTGCTTCTACCTTGTAAATGATACGATATCGCTGTCCTACAGCTCTTAGGCTGCGATAGCCTTCCAAATCATCTGCTAGTGGTTTGCCTTGATTATTTGGATCATGACGCAAACCATCAATACGCTTGATAATGCCCTCTCGTATGCGAAGATCTGTAATTGAAAAGAGTTGCTTCTCAGCTATGGGGAGAACGATAATGTGCCACTCTTTCACCACCCTAAGTCCTTCCTCACTTCATCCCATGGTCTCCCTTTCCCTTCTTTCAACTCTTGGACCCCTTGGCGAAAAGCAGCCATCAATTCCTCATCACTCATAATTTCCATCGTTTCGATCAGCGCTTCGTATTTCTCTGCCTCGACGAGGGCTTTATAGCGCTCCCATGGCAGAATAGCCATGATAGGTTGCCCATGGCTCGTGACTGTCACAGTGCTTGGTTCCTGATCGAACTGCGCCGGCAGATGCATAATCTCTTCACGAATCTCTGAAATTGAGTACGTCTGCTCCCCAGTGCTCATAAAAGCTTATCCTTTCTTTCCTGAATTTAGTCTACCATCAAGCCCTACTTTCCCTCTTTCTGCGTACTGCTTGGGGCTCCCATGATATTGAAGCCCGCGTCAACAAACATAATTTCACCCGTGATGGCACGTGCGAGATTGCTGCTGAGGAAGAGAGCGCTATCTGCAACTTCACTCTGCTCAATCGGGCGATGCAACGGTGCGACATGAGCTGATTGGTCACGGAAGGTTGTGAAACTGGAAATACCACGTGCTGCCAATGTGTTGAGTGGGCCAGCAGATATAGCATTCACGCGGATGTTGTACTCACCTAGTTCATAAGCGAGGTAACGCACCGAACACTCTAAACCTGCTTTTGCTACGGCCATGACGTTGTATTTGGGCATCACACGCTCACTTGCCAGATAAGAGAGAGCTAGAATACTGCCACCTTTAGCTTGCATCAATGGTTTGGCACGTTTAGCCATAGCAATGAGCGAGTAAGTGCTAATATCAAGAGCTGTATGAAAGCCAGCGCGGCTCGTCTCTAGGAAGGGATTTTCAAGTTCGGCAGTTGGAGCAAAGGCGACACTGTGGATCAGAATGTCCAATTCTCCGCCGAAGATCTCACCAGTCCTGGCAAATGCTGTATCGAGTTGGCTATCATCCTGGACATCACAAGGGATCACCTCTGTGCCAGGGATTTTCTGTGCCAGCTCGCGTACATACTTTTCCATGCGTTCCTGATAGGTCAGAATGAGCTGCGCACCTTCAGTTGCAAGTGTCTGTGCGATTGCCCAAGCAATTGAGCGATGGTTGGCAACGCCAAAAATAAGGGCTTTTTTACCTTCTACTAAGGGCATGAACTACCTCCGTTATATTGCTCTAGCCAGAGGCTGCCTAGCAGCGTGGGGATCAGTATATACTCGTCTCCGACGAAAGACATGGTGAGAAGTCCCTGCTCTTCCATTGCCCTGAAATCATCAGTGGTAAGGAAATGGTTGTGTGCCATGCGTGCTACATCACTTTCTGGCAGTTGTTTCCAGAGCTGCAAAGCATGCAAGACAGCTGCATACTTGGGGCTGCTATCGTCGACGATTTCGCATTGATACCTCATTTATCGATTCTTTGTTCTATTCTACACTGTAAAGGATAAGAAATCAATGCAGTGACTCAGAAATTTCCAGCAGCCAAGCTTGACAAGAGCCACCACAGGTACTCTACTACCCATAGATGATCTGAAAGCTTTCCGTATGGGAGTCGTCCGTAAGGACTGAGGATTAGCCATACTTGCTACGGGTAGCCAGCTCTATACAAGCTGGTTTTTTTATGCTTCAAATAGGTCTTGAGGTAGTACACTCATAAGTTCTTGAGTTAGCGCTGCACAGGCAGCAGTAATGAATGCCTTATCAGCTAGTGGATATGCTGCTTCAGCAGCAAGTTGTGCGCCAGCTCCCGTCTGACTACTAAAGAGTTCCTGCAAGAAGGTAAGTGCGGATTGTGTCGTTTCCAAGGAGAGTGGATCATGGTGAAGCAGTGCAAACCGTGAGGATAGCGTCTCCGATGGGATCGCCTGAAGAAGGCGAAAAACATCTAAGGCATCCTTCGGTTGACTTCTTCGTCGGTCATGGAGCCGCTCCGCAATTTTATGCACCTTCGCAACAAGCAAGGCAGCTGGTCCAGCGATCATAATCTCCATCCTGCGAACATCACTGTCTTCCAACGCAGAGATGAGCTTTATCTCCCAATCGATCAGTGCAGCTTCCAGCCCACGAACTTGTCTGGCAACATTGTTGCCATGCCCCTCAAGACAGGCTGCTCGTTTCCCCGGTCGTCCACCTAGCGTCTCAGGGACAAGGAGATCGACTGTTACCCCTTCCTGTTGGCTTTTCCATATGCCAGGCTGCCCCGTTTGGGTAAAACCTGCCGCTTGCATTGCTTCCGCTAACACTGGAATGGAACCAAGTGTCTTTGGATTGAGCACCAAGTCTGCATCTTGAGTGAACGGAGCTACTGCTAGATCAGCATCGCCAGTATGCAAGTAGATGGCTTGAGCCCCCACCAAAATAATGGCGTGTCGCTGCTCCCTCAAAGTCTCTAGCACATCAAGAAGGACTCGCCGTGCTCTTACGGTAACTAAATCAAGCTCTCCAGGCATTCTCATGTTCCTCCATCCATTCTAATATCCATTCAGCTTCTTCTGGGCCTCGTCCAGAGCTGGTGAGAAGATCAGCAGCAACCTGCGCTATAGCTGCGTAGATGGCCCCATCAACTTGAGTCGTCCGCTCAAAAACCACAGGATCAAATGGCTCGACTAGTAACACATTGGCCCCATGATCCACCCGATGTAGATGCAGGTGTTCTGCTGCTTGTGCACTATTGGGAACATAGAGTGCAGCCAAGCGTGGGGGAGCAATAGCCCCAAGAGGCAGGGTAGCCAAAGAACCTGTCACAGCATAGGGCCAGTCAGCTTTTTGGAGCTTGCGCAAGAGTGCATCGAGGCCACGCGGCTCCAAAAAGGTTTTGGTGTGATTCGAGGTAATAAAGTGATAGTCCTGAGTCCAGCGTACGAGAACCTGATGCCATTGGACATCTGTAATCTTGCCAGCAGAATTCGCTGTAAAAGATCTTCCTGTTCTAGGAGCTGAACCACGCGTGTGATCGTGGGTGCTGGAGTATTGGATCGCATGGCAAGCTCTCGAATGCCATACGGAGGACGAAAGTCACAAAGCGCACGTATCACCCTACTAGCACCCCGAACCCTTGAGAGAATGCAAAACATGTTCTTCTCTCCACGGATTGGTAGATGCTCCTTCTTGCATCAGAAAGACAGCTGGATGATTAGAGATGACATAGAGATTGCCAGTCATGTCAACATAGCTAATCCCTACCTTTTTCAAACGCTCCCGCATTATTGGCGAGACATAAGGAGCCACAACAAGCCACTGACTCGCGGGGAAATGCTTCTCATCGGACAATTGACGCTGCCTGACAAGCCAATTGTTGATGTTTAAGCTATTCGCATTTTTTGCCTCTACTAATATGCAACCAGTGACTCCATCAGGAGCGTGTATGGCAAGCATAGCGTCAACCTCGAACCTGTCAGAAACTCGCATAGGCTCTAATGAGATTTCCCAGGTAGGGGGAAATCGTTTCTTGAGGATTAGTAGTAGTGCCTGTAAAAGCTCTTGCTCGGTATAAGGCATCTTTTCTCGATTAGCTGTTTCAAAATTCTGGGTGTTTCGCATATTGTGAAACATACCACTTTTTGAAACAGAAGGCAAGGGTTTGCGATCAGTGCCGCTTAATACCGCTAGAGCCGACACCTCAAAAAAGTCGACTCTAGGGAAGAAGCCTACCAAAAGCCTATAAGAAGGCTAAAAAAACCTAGATTACAGCCATTCTCACCACGTATACTAGATGGTGTGACAAGCCTCTCGTCTTTATACGAGATCAACACTGTGAACTGGAGAGGGATCATGATCAGGCGTGAAAGCGCTTCCGGCAGTTTTGCCTATCTATGGCTTAAGAACAGACGTCATTATGCTAAGCCTAGCAAGCATGAGAACAACATGTTCTCATGTCTTCCTATCTTTTGCTTGAGCTTGTGCATGCCTTTGCTCCTCCCAATCATCGTGCTAGTGATGAGCTTGTCTCCTGTTCTGGCTGCCGCCAAGATTCTTCTGCTCCTGCATATGATCCGAATGGCTATCAGATATATATAACTGGCCTCTGTCTGTCCTGGACACACGATGAGGTCCCACAGCCGTGGAAAGATGCTGGGCTGTGTGATGCTTCTGTTGGGCAGTCGTTTGCTCAGCCAAGCAACGGGACCTGTCAGCAGAACTGGGTTGCCGAGATGACAGTGAAAGGTCAACAGGAATGCGTGTTGACGGTTCCTTCCATAAGGAGTGAGTGTCCAGTGGGATTTGCCCTGATAGGAGGCTACTGTGCCTATGAGCCTGTGGGAAGACTTGGATGGCAAGTGGGTTTCTGTCAGTCCTTTACTGTCGGCCAAGTGCCTCCAGAGTGGATTACCAATCATGTTTGTGAGACTAACCCCATCCCCAATCCTCAACAATTTGCTCAGTCATCAGGGACTGGACCTTGCCCGCAAAACTTTAGCAAGACGGTGACGCAGACAGGTCAACAGGTATGTGTGCTAACACTTCCCATCTTCCAAAGTAAGTGTCCGATTGGATTTGCCATAGAGAATGGCTGGTGCAAGTATGTGCTGCAGAATAATGGGGCATGGCAAATAGGCTTCTGTAAGTCGTTTCTCCCTGGTGAGGTCCCAGACGAATGGGTTAAGGCTGGCGTCTGTAATATCAATCCGGTCCCCGACCCAGCAACCTTTGTTCAACAATCTAGCAACGGTTCCTGTCAGCAAGGCTGGGACACAACTATGACGTTCACGGGCCAGCAGGAATGTGTGCTCACTCTCCCCACTTTGAAGGGCACTGCCTGTCCTGTCGGCTTTGCCCTACACGAGGGCCACTGCGAGTACATGCCACAGGATAGCGGGGAGTGGCAGACAGGCTTCTGTAAGTCCTTTACCACCGATGAGATACCACCAGCGTGGATTACTAATCATGTTTGTGATCTCCCTAGCCCGAACCCAGAAACAACCTTTGTTCAGCAGGCCAACAATGGGTCCTGCCAGCAAGGATGGACTGCCATTATGACGTTCGGTGGTCAGCAGGAATGTGTGCTCACTCTCCCCACTTTGAGGGGCACAGCCTGTCCGATCGGCTTTGCCCTCAACGATGGCCAATGCGAATATGTGCCACAGAATACTGGGACATGGCAAATAGGCTTCTGTAAGTCCTTTACTCCCGATCAGGTCCCTCCCGAATGGATGAAGGCAGGTGTCTGCAATACTAACCCCATCCCAGATCCAGAGACGACCTTTGTTCAGCAGTCCAGCAATGGGTCCTGTCAGCCGGGTTGGGTTGTCACCATGACACTCACGGGCCAGCAGGAATGCGTGCTCGCTCTCCCTATTTTGAGGGGCAATGCCTGTCCGATCAATTTTGTTGTATACCATGGCTGGTGCGAGTATGTGCCAAAGAATAGCGGTGGTTGGCAGTTGGGTTTCTGTAAGTCCTTTACCACCGATGAGATTCCACCGGAGTGGATTACCAATCATGTCTGCGATATCCCTAGCCCTAACCCGGAGCAAACCTTCATCAAGTCTGGGGCTCCCTGTCAGCCAAACTGGATTCCGACGACAGCCGAAGCAACGCAGGTCCAATGCCTGTTGACTATTCCTGATGTGAGAGGTCTGTGTCCCATTGGCTTTGCTCTAGATGGTGGCCACTGTGATTACGTGCCGCAAGGCCAAAAATCCTGGCAGGCTGGTTTCTGTCAGTCTTTTAGTAGTAATCGAATTCCACAGGAGTGGATTACCAATCATATCTGTGATGTTCCCAGCCCAGATCCAGAGGCGACCTTCATCAAGGGCCTACCCTGTCAGCCAAACTGGATCGAGACAACAAATACTATGGGACAAACGGTATGCATCCTGACAGTCCCCAGTGTTAGGGGACTCTGCCCGATCGGCTTTGCCCTAGACAATGGCAAATGCGACTACGTGCCCCATGGTAAGACCATATGGATGGTTGGATTCTGTAAATCCTTTACCAGCGATGATGTGCCATCGGAGTGGATCAGCGATCATATCTGCGATACCAATCCAGTGCCAGACCCAGAGGCGACCTTCATCAGGGAATCAACCCTGTGCCGATAACTGGATCAGAACCGCTACTGAAGGCGGGAACACAGCTAAATGCGTTCTGACAGTCCCAGCTATCAGAAGATTGTGTCCGATCGATTTTGTTTTGGATCAGGCCAGTTGTGACTATGTGCCACAGAAGATGGTTGGCTGGCAATTTCCGTGTTCAGACCAAGCCAATGGCACACCCAATGAGTCAGCGATTGTCACTGACTGGTTGTCTGGCGATAGCCCGAACACGGAAGATGTTACCACTGATGCGACGGTGACCGATGGCACAAGGGGAGGGCGTTTTTTACATACTTTTGCCGCTGATACCTACGGACTGAGCAGTGTGCAGACTGTCTTTAGCTATATGTTGGGGCTGGCATTTGTGTTGGTGACGCCCATGATTATCTTGATTGGCTATCATCTGATGTTAGCCTCCTCCAGCTTTCGCCATGCCGGCGTACTTGAAGGGCTCTCGCGGATACTCTTGAGTGGTGTAGCAATCGGAGTGAGCTTTCAGCTCGTGACGATGCTAATTAGCATGGCCAATGTGATGGACAGTGCCATTGTGAGTTTGCACGGTATGATGAGCTATCCTCAAGCTGCGGCCAACTATATGCTTGCCGGGGCCAACGAGCCCGTGACCTCATATCGCGGGCTCGTGACACCGATGAGCCGCTGGGGATGTGCGGTCAACGATTTCATCGGCATTTTCGATACCAAGTTATTGAAGGATCAGGTGGCATCATGGTTTCCTGTCATCGGCAATTTGGCCCCCCTTACTGCGACGGTCACCAATGGAAACGAATTGGTGAGTCGTATGATCAGTTTGCCAGAATGGTGTTATCCATCGTGCTCTGGCTACAGGCAGTCCTACGCATCGGCTTGCTCAATTGCTATATTCTGACCTGTCCGCTAGCCATAGCCTGTTGGTCGTTCCCCGGAGGGCTGGGACAGCAGGTGATCCGTCAATGGACGCGGGGATTTCTCGCTGTGCTATTTATCCAGGTGATACAACTTTTCCTGATTACTACGTTACCTTTGGTGCTGCCAACTTTCCCGGCGGTTGCAGGTGATAATGGGATCATGCAGGTCTTGTTAACGCAAGTACCGCCATTGCTGGTATTGTGGATGGCGGTGATGGTGCCAACCTTCGTGGGCATCACTGCCACCAGAGCGATTGGGATGACAGGGATGGTGGCAGGTGGGATTGTAGGGGCAGTTGGGGCAGCGACTTCGTTACTGGGATAGCCACAGTGGACGTGCTATCCGCCCATTCATATACTTAACACTATGAAGAGTTCTCGCTAACTAGCGATAACATAGAGGAAGGAAGATCCAATGCGCAACACACAACCACCTGTACCGAGAATAGCCACCTACTTGCGGAGAACTCCGCCCGCATTCGTCGAGTGGACCGCGATCATGCTCATCCTGCTTACAGTGACGTTGTGTACGTTCAGCGGAAACTTCCAGTCGATTAGTTTGGCGGTACCTCAGTACACCGCAGGCACCACCTCCTTCTCCTCCCTAGCGCCTGGGCAGGGGTGCTACCAAGCCGATGTGCCTTTGACTCAGAAATCTAACCCAGCGGATGTGTTGCACGATTGCGACCAACTGGTATCATATCCGTGTCAAAGTTTCGACATTTACATCAAGTCTGATGGCAGTTGCACCCCTGACCTGAGTGCATCCCCTAATGTCGGAGGTTGCGTACGATGGTGGAGTTCTGGTTGGTGCGCCGCGTGGAACGGAACCATGGCACCTCAATGCAACAATGGCAGCTGTCAGTGTCCTACTGGTTTTAACGCCCAGTGGGGCATATGCATAACGTTCATCGACACCCCTAACAACAGTTCTAGCATCAACAACGGTTCTAGCACCAACAACTCTAGCACCAACAACTCTAGCACCAACAACTCTAGCACTAACAACTCTAGCACTAACAACTCTAGCACCAACAACTCTAGCACCAACAACTCTAGCACCAACAACTCTAGCACCAACAACTCTAGCACCAACAACTCTAGCACCAACAACTCTAGCACCAACAACTCTAGCACTAACAACGGATCTAGTTCCAGCAACTCATCTAGTAACGGAATAACTGTAACTGATACGAGCACCGGAGGTTGCACCCTCCCAACGAACAGTGGCCATGTCCAAGCAATACGACTAGGAGGAGGAGGAGGAGATTTCCACACATCACTAGGTATAACGAAATCTTCTGGAGGATCCCAATCCTAATTATACCTGTTCTTATGACAATGGCGATTACCTAACATGCGATTTGCTGTCATCTTTGCCGTCATCCTCCTCGGTGTCATCTTCGTCGTTGTCATCTTCGTCGTCAATGGGCAACTTTAATTCTGAGAGCTGCACACTTCAGGACAACAACAAGACACCTATTAGCAGATACCAATGTACGGGCCTTGATAGCAATTTTTTCCCTCAGAGCTGTACTTATTATGATAAGAACCAGACCACTCAATACGCCAGCTCAACTTGTTACACCACGGCTCCGTTATCCTCATCGTCGGCTCCGTCATCCTCATCGGCATCTTCTAGCATGAACTATTGCTGGATTACCACTTGCATGCATGCTAAAGTTGATATTAATAATCAGCCGATCTTTACACCTCCTTCTAGTAACACATCGTCGTCATCCTCCACCGGATCGTCGTCATCCACCACAGGGGCATCACTTTTGTGCCCAGAATCTCAGCCTGGATCACCACTCTCAGACCCTACGATCCAAGTACAGATGCTGCAAGCTTGCACGTCAGTAGTGTCTAGTATATTGTTTAATACTCCTTATAGTTGCACGTATCGTAATGCAACCAAGGTCGAAACGCTTGTCACAACTTGTCAGTCTGGTGGTGCAGGTGCAATGTGCACAATAACAGACCTTAACGTAACGTATACGCTCCGATGTGACCCCGACGATCCTAGAATTCTGGTGATCAGGTATGTAGAATAGCCCTAGGCAACATTAGCAGTGCCAGTAGCCCACCCTCATATCCGGTCACTGAGGACTGCAACCCCACTCCTCAGTATGCCTACGCTGATTCTCACAATTGTAGTATAAATAATTTACCTGGCACCGTAATCTGCATTCCTCTTCCTCAAAGTAGTAGTATTCAAGGTGATGTTATTCAATGTACTATTAATCCAGATGACAGTAGTAGTATTAGCAATAGTAGTAGTAGTAGCGGTCAAAGTACGATGACAGCGGACTGTACGATCAATTGGAAGCTTGCTGCATATTGTCAAATTAAAGGTGCTCCTGAGTGTATTGCCACTAAGATACCAACAGAAACAGATGCAGCGGTAATACCAACAAACGGAAATATCCAGTGTGATGGAACTTTGATTGTCAATTCGCTGATAGCAAATATCCACCCCTCGTCCGCGAACCCGATTGATAATGTAATATATCAAATGACCTATCCTTTAAGCGAAGCCGAATACTACTTCTTATTCGACATACCAGGGATAGGACCAAATTCGATCTATAATGGCCCTCATTGTGGTGGTTCTAGTAGTTCTAGTGGTTATAATGGTGGTTCTAGTAGTTCTAGTGGTTATAATGGACCAGAGGCGTGCTATCTCTGATGAGCGTGAAAGCCCACATAGAGACTAAATAATGGGTAGGTTCTTGATAGAAAGGATTCACAAGGATGGTGGAGAAGAGAAATATGATATGGCATACGACTCTTGAAAGGAAAAGTAACCAAGAGCATAGGATATGGACAGGGCAAGCCAAATGGCTTGCTCTGGTCATGGCACTGCTCGTCGGGATGCTTGTATGGTCACCCAATGCCTTTGCAATGACTTCGATCGTTGGTTCTCGTGCAGCTCGCGTTTCTAGTCTTCCTAGTGTCACCTATCATCCTGCTGGTGCACCTATGGAGAGCGTGGCTTGGTCGCCTGATGGGTTGCAGCTGGTATCTGGCAGTGTGGATGGTATGGTGCGATTGTGGGATGGCAAGACAGGCAATGCTGGTTTGATCATTCCTGATTCTGGGGTTGCGGTGACTAGTCTCGCCTGGTCACCCAAGAAACAACTGCTGGCTTTCGCAAGAGCAGATGGGACGCTGCGGGTGTGGGATACTAAGCAAAACATGCCAATCAATGCCATTAGTGGTACGGCCACTCATCTAGCTTGGTCACCGGATGGAAAGTGGCTGGCATTGGCACGGTCTGATAAGACCGTGCAGGTGTGGGATACTACCAAAGGCGGCAAGTCCCGTGTGACCTACAAGGGTCATACAGGTGCAGTCAATAGTGTCGCTTGGTCCCCCAATGGCCTCTATATCGCATCAGCAAGCTCTGACAAGACCATACAAGTCTGGGATGCTACCAAAGGTGGCAAGCCTCTTGTGACCTACACAGGCCATACAGGTGCGGTCAACAGTGTCGCTTGGTCCCCCAATGGCCTCTACCTCGCGTCTGCAAGCTCTGACAAGACCGTGAAAGTCTGGGATGCCAGGGCTTTTGCGATCAAGCCGCTAATGATACACCAAGCACGGATAACGAAGCCTCTTGTCACCTATACTACAGAAAGTGGTATCATGAATAGCGTCGCATGGAACTCTGATGGGACGAAATTGGCATCGGCAAGTGCAGACAAGACCGTGAAAGTCTGGGATGCCAGTGCTTTTGCGACCAAGCCATCTGTGACCAGCAAGCTATCTATGACGAAGCTACCTGTGACCAGCAAGCCACCTGTGACCAGCAAGCCACTTGTGACCAGCAAGCCACCTGTGACCAGCAAGCTACCTGTGATCAGCAAGCTACCTGTGATCAGCAAGCCGCTGGTGACAACGCCACTGATGACATATTCAGGCCATAGTGCTGCCGTCAATAATGTCGCTTGGAAGCCGAAAACAACGCTCTTAGCATCAGCAAGCGACGATGGCACAGTGCAGGTGTGGGATAGCAATACAGGCAATATGGTCCTGCCTCCTTGCATAGAGCAAGGGGGGACTCTGATGAGTGTGGCTTGGTCACCCAATGGGAAATATCTGGCATCAGCGAGCACAAATAAGCTAGTGCAAGTGTGGAGTACCAATACGGGCAGTCAGTCTGTGGTAACAGCACCGTTTGTGACCTATACAGGTCATACAGATGCAGTTGCGAGTGTGGCTTGGTCACCAGATGGGAAGTACCTCGCATCGGCGAGCACAGATAAGACGGTGCGGGTATGGCAAGCTCCAACCCCTACTGGTGGCAAACCTGCTACAACGCTGGCCCTTGCTACTTACACAGGTCATACTAACAGAGTTACGAGTGTGGCTTGGTCACCAGATGGGAAGTACTTGGCATCGTCGGGCTTTGATAAGACCGTGCGGGTATGGCAAGCTCCAACCCCTACTGTCAGCAAACCTTCTAATACGGCTTGCATAGGTAAGTGTCTTTCCGGGCAGGTACGGCAAACTCCAACCGCCAAATCTGCCACGACCAAACCGCTCTTTACCTACACAGGTCATACGGGTGCAGTTATGAGGATAGCTTGGTCACCAAATGGGAAATACATTGCATCGACAAGCATTGATAAGACCGTACGGATCTGGAATGCACCTATTGGTGGCAAGCCTCCTGTGAGTATGAAGCCCATCTTGACCTATACAGGTCAGAAGGGTGCAACAATTGGTGTAGTATGGTCGCCTGATAGCACGCGGGTGGCATCTACCAGCATTGATCAGACCGTGCAGGTATGGAATGCCAAGACAGGCAAAGCGCTTTTTGCTCCCTATACGGGTCATCATAATGGAATAGATGGTGTGGCATGGTCACCCGATGGGAAGCTAATAGCTTCTGTGGGAGCGGATGGGACAGTGCAGGTGTGGGATGCCAATAAGGGAGGGAGTGCCCTCTTCACTTTCCAAGGTCCCCCCAGCCCCGGGGAACAAGAACTCAGTGTGACTTGGTCGCCTGATAGCACCCGTGTGGCTTCAGCAGACACTAGTGGGGAAATGGAGGTATGGAAGGCATCTTAGCTACTAATAATATATCATGTGGATAGATGCATGATATCGGTGTCCTGCATTGGTATGTATGAAAAACTTGTCGATGGCATAGCATGGAAGGAGCCACGGACGCGCTCAAGCGGATCCCTACAACGAGATACGGCCCGCTGATGAACTTTAAGAAATTAACAGGGTAAATGACAAGCATCGTATATACCCTCTTTAAAATTTAAAGTTCATAAGCGGGCGGAGGACGCTCTCGCTGGTCCTCCTTGCTACGTCGGCTACCTACAACTAATTCATACACTCCCAAAGCCGTGCCTGCTACCCCAAGTCAATCATGTATGCTATAATGCAGACAAGTATTAAAACCGTTTAGCTGACAGGAGGACAGCCCAATGGCAACCGATCAACTCAATCACATCGTTGAGGAAGTAGAGCAACTTTCTGATGAAGACTTGGAAGCAGCCTACAAACGAATAGAAGAAATCCGTAGTACACGAAAATGGGATGCAATCTGGAAAAGACCGGAAGCTATTGCTATGGCACGAAGGTAGTGGGTTAGACTCGGAGGATGATGGGATACAAGTACAAGCCTCTTCATCGCTCTAATCTGGGCAGGGCCATCCTCCTAGATTGCGCCACTACCGCCATTGTGCCAGCACATCTTAAGCGTGCTGGGACCCATGTTGGACGGGTGACAACCAAGGCTAGTGGATCATTTGTCATCAATGGCCTTGATTGTATTGGCAAGAATTATTGCCGGAAGCTGCAACAAGCGGACGGCTACGGGTATTCCCAACGGAGTTAATGGAGGATCTTCGCGTCTGCGGACGCCTTTCTTTCCTCCTCATGTATAAAGCCAGGGGCGTCCAGAAAGGATTTCTGATGAAACTGGGTATTAACAGCAAGACTGTCACCATTATACTGCATGTACTCCTCGTGCTCTTCATTGCTTACTGCACCTACTTCAGGAATTATTGGTATCCGACGGGTCTGTTCTGGGATGAAAATTATCATATTGCCTCAGCATACAAGTATCTCAACCATGTGATGTTTATGGAGCCACATCCGCCGTTGGGGAAATTGTTGATTGCCCTGGGTGAATACCTGTTTCATCCCAATACCAAGATTGCTACGACCTCCTTTCTAACGACTGATTACATCAACAACATTCCAGTTGGCTTCTCATTTGTAGGAGTGCGTTTTTTCCCTGTATTATTAGGGACATTATCCTCAGTCCTGTTTTTCTTTATCCTCTATGCCATTTGCAAAAATCCGTTTGTCTCTTTCCTTTTTAGCTCCTTTTACCTGTTCGATAATGCGCTGATTCTTCAGAGTCGCGGAGCCATGTTGGATAGCATCCAACTCTTCTTTGTCTTAGGGACGTTGCTATACTTTCTTCTCTTGCTTGAGGCGAAAAAAAGCACAAGTCTCTCGTACTTTGTACTAGGATTGCTCGTGGGATTAGCCATAGCGGTCAAACTGAATGCAGCGGTCTTGCTGCTGCTCTTTTTCCCCTTGTTTTGCTATCAACACAGACCTCTCTCGCTCAAGATTTCTGGTCAGCAAACTGCCCGTGCAGGCCATACTCTTCCTGACAGGCAGCGCCCTCGTTTTTTGCGGGACCTATTATATCCATGGAATGCTGGGTCAGACAGTATTAGATTATAGATACTATAATGCTTCTAACATCTACCAACAGATTCTAAACGATAAAGAAAGCAGCGATCCCACCTACTTTCCCATTATTCTGAGAGATAATCTGCAGTATAGCAAGCAATATGAGGCAGGAGTGCCCAAATATAAGCCCAATGATCCCAATGAAAACGGGAGCCTGCCCTACACTTGGCCCCTTGGCGATAAAGCGATCAACTATCGGTGGGCAATGAATGGTAATACGGCTCAGTATCTCTATTTAGTAGGCAATCCTTTGATCTGGTTGTCTGGCTTGATAGGCATTGTTTCTGCTGTTAGTCTTCTCATCATAACGCTTGTGTTTAGACGTCCTATTCACAATAGAAAACTGTTTTTCACTATTGCTGTCTTGCTATCTCTGTATATTGCCTATATGTTTAGTGTTATGCAGATACAGAGGGTCCTGTACCTTTACCTTTACTTCATTCCTCTGATTCTGTCGCTGCTCTTGGCATTTACTGTCTATAGCTATGTCTTTGAGAAGGCACTCCAAAGACTAGATAGACGGTTGGTGATTGGAAGCGTTCTTTTCGTTCTGCTAATCATTCTGATCTACGCCTTTTTCAGTCCTCTGACCTACTTTGCACCTCTGACAAAAGACCAATTTCTGATGAGGAGCTGGTTCTCTTTTTGGCACATGCAACCTGTAGGATAATAATGCTCCCAGGGGAGACGGACGCGATAAATCGGGTCCCTACCCTTGGGCAATAAATTGCCTGTATTGAAATTTATTGCATGATTTATAGAATTGGCTGAAGGATAGAGACATGGCAAAAACGTTAGGTACATCCCTAGGAGGCGAGGAGACGACCATCATGCACAAAACAGCACAAATCACAGTCCAACTGGAGAACCTGTCCACAGATTTGCCTGTCTTGCCAGAACGACGTGACCAATGGCTCTCTCTCTCATCGAGAGTACGAGCTACACTTTCTCAAAGCCTGACGCGATATGCTCTCCTTGTCCTGTTAATGGCCTGCACCTTGTTGGCCCTGTTTATAACCAGTCTTCGTCCGACGCATGTCGAAATCCAAGGGATGGGCAATGGGACGCGATCCATTACTCTTCCCTTAGAGGAGCATTCTGAAGGGATAGGTCAAACATACGTCTTGACTGGCAACTTCTCATATGGGTTGTTTTCCCAGCACATCGTTCATATTGTTCCTGATGGCTGCATCCAGTCCTTTCAGATCAATGGGGCGAGTGTCAACTTACAAGCCATCATTAGAGGGGATCTCTGTGATTCCACGAACGGTTTCGATATCGACTTGAAAAGCTCTCTCCAGGATGGTACCAATCAATTTCAAATTCGACTCACCAATTCTAGCAACGACGGCTGGTTTGGGTTGAACATCACCCATTCTGCTTATGACAGCCAGTATCTTGTCCTTCTCCAGATGCTTCTGCTAGAAGTTGGTACGCTTCTCTACTTCTTCCTCAAGAACCAGTTACAACTCCCGCGAGGGTGTGTGATCGTCACTTTACTGGGATTACTGCTACATCTTCTCTATTTGAGCTATACACCGTACACTGTAAGAACATATGATGTAACGGAGTATGGAGGACATTTTGACTACATCAAATATGTGGCAACCTATTGGCGACTGCCAGCGCCAAACAGTGGCTGGGAAACGCATCATCCTCCCCTGTATTATATAAGCGCAGCTATTATCTATAAAATAGCAAATATCCTCTCTATTGACTCTCTTATTGCATTACAATTATTATCACTTGTTTATTTCACCGTTTTTCTCATTGTTGGCGTCCTGATTTTACGCATGCTATGCCAGAAAAAATGGGTGCTTTTTACGTGCACAGCATTACTTGTTTCCTGGCCCTCGGGCGTCATTCATGCCATCCGAATAAACAATGATATACCATACTACACGCTCTCTGCAATCGGAGTGTATTTTCTCCTACGATGGCTAGCAGGCAAAGAGAGCAAACATTTTTATCTCGCAACTCTTTTTGTGGCATTGACGATCACAGCCAAATTAGACGGATTGATCCTGGTTGGTCTTTTTGTCTGTGTCGGTCTGCTGCTCTTTTTCAGGAAAGTCGGAACGATCGTCAGCAATGCTCAGCTGAACAATTGCTTTGAAAGACCGTTCACTGTCTCACACTTATTTCATTTATTTATTAAAAATTTAATAAAAGCAGGCTGTATAAGTAAATGTCTTTTTTTCGTAATTATCATAATATTAGCATGCTATATCAGTCTTTTTCGCAGTATAAGTGTCTCCCTTCAAGATCATCACTATGATCTTTTGATTAGTAATGTCTCACAAGTTAACCATGGGTTAATTGTAGGTAATTCCTTATGCAATTATGCTTGTTTTGATATGAATATTTATGTAAATCAACCATTTAATAATACCTGGGATGATAAAGAAGGAAGGCAGTATTTCTTCAATTTCTTCCTTAAATCAATGCTTTTCGGAGAATATAGCTTTTCATTCCCGTATGCACAATTTCTAGCAGAAGCGCTGAGTCTCTTATTACTCCTCATGATTCCTTTCTTATTCATTGGAATAGGAGCTAGTATAAAAAAAATCACGTTTTTGCATGTTACAATGCTATTATGGTTTATCTTATCATTGAGTTCTCTTATTTATATACGTTACCGTTATCCATTTTCCAGTTTTGCAGATTTTAGATATATCTTTCCTGTCATTATACCTTTTATATACTTTTATGTGGAAGGAATTGAATCTTTTATAAAATGCAAATTTATGATCATTGGGAGTTTTGGCTATATTCTTGCTTACTTGTTTGTTATTGCAAGTTGTTGCTTTTTTATCCTCCCATTAGGAACGTAAAACAGCAAGTGTGCTCTTTCAAGCAAGAGTTGTCGCTGATTTTCGCAAATTTGCGAGGATAGATGATCTCTACACTATTCTCGATTAAGTCAGATGAAGAGAGATTTGACCACTTCAGAACGTAGGCTTTTAGAAAGTACCATGTAGAAAGTACCATGAAAAGGATAAACAGCATGATTCCAACTCCAACTGAAGAAGAAGGAGACACCACCTCAAGACTCCTTGAGCGTGGTATCCTCTGCTTAATCATTCTGCTAGCGATCGCAGTACGTATATCACTTTATAAGATACAAACCTATGACTACAATACGTACTTGCTACCATGGTATAACTATATCAAAGCTCATGGTGGTTTTGCTGCACTCAAAGACAATTTCTCTGACTATAACCCTCCCTACATCTATCTTCTAGCCGTGACCACCTATCTCCCCATTCAGCCGATTGTTGCCATCAAAGCAATATCGATAGTATTTGATATGATAATGGCCTTTTTCACCTTTTTGGTTCTCCGACTGAGATATCCACGTTCCTCTATTCCAGCTATAGGAGCGGTGGTCGTGCTCTTCGCTCCCACGATTTTCCTCAATAGCGCAGCCTGGGGACAATGCGACGCTATCTATACGACGTGGTGTCTGGCGAGCCTGTACTTCTTGCTGAGCAAACGCCCGGCATGGGCCTGTGTTTTCTTCGGTCTTGCTATCTCCTTCAAACTGCAAGCGATCTTCTTCTTACCTGCGCTGCTTGTCCTCTTTTTGACAAGAAAGCTTCCTTTCAGATATCTCATCCTCATCCCAGTGGTCTTTTTGGCCCTGCTGCTTCCTGCTCGGCTTGAGGGTCGAGATATATGGAGTTTGCTGAACATCTACGCCGAACAGACCAAAGAGTTTGCTGGGTGGCCCTTAGCTATAGATGTTCCAACCTTCTACCAATGGATACCAACCCAGGACTCTGGGGATTGGATGCAGATGGGGGAGATCCTAGCCACTGCGATAGTCGCTCTGATCAGCTTCATGGCAGTGAGAAGCCGAAGGCCAATCACTTCAGAGATCATCCTCAAACTCGCACTGATTTTCGCAGTGGCCATTCCCTTTTTCTTACCGAGGATGCATGAGCGCTACTTTTACCTGGCTGATGTGGTCTCGATCATCTATGCCTTTTACTTCCCACGCTACTTTTATCTGGCAATTATTGAGCAACTCTGTTCATGCATGGGTGTGATACCTGCATTTCTTAGTCAGAGCCCAGTGGTCAATCTTGCTTATGTCACCTTTGCAGTGCTCTTCTTGATTGTCGTCACCATAACGGATCTGGTGAAAACACTATTTCCCACTATGGATGGATCGGCAGCGACGCCCAGCATGTCAACGAGGAGGTAAGCGGTATCCATTGTTTGATTATTCTGCTACCTCTGACACTCCCCATTGACCCCAATATGTTGGTTCCCTTGAAGAGGCTACCGCCGATTACCTCGCATCAGCTCGCGAAGCTTTTCAAGTTCATCCTTGATCCAAGTCTGTGAACTATCAAGGGCAAGCGCTTGAGTGAAGTCATCCCGAGCTTCCTTGTATCGCCCCTTCTTCCGATGTACGACCCCACGATGCTTAAGAGCGTAAGGATTTTTCTTATCCATCTCATGCGCATGATTTAAGTCTGCCAGAGCCTTGTCGAGTTGCCCCAATCCCAGATACGCCGCCCCACGCTTCGCAAAAGCCCCAGAATATTCCTCATCCAGAGCAATTACTCGAGTGAAATCATTCCGTGCCTCCGGATATCGTTTATTCTGCATATGCTTCTCTCCAGATTCATAGTGCTCATCTACTTGAATATCACGCTCTTTAACATAGGCATCCCTGAATGCCTTGGCAAAGGCCTTAACACCTCCTCTATAGCGTTTATTCGGATCATTATCCAAGCTTTGAGAACAACTTCGTTGATCCCTTGCGGAATACCTGAGATTGGCTTAGGATTAGATGTGGGACGCTGGCCATCACTTAACCATTCATAGACCATAGCCGCAAACGCATGCAGATCGCTATAAATGCAAGGGTGCCCAGCTCGGTGCTCAGGGGCCATGTATGCAGGAGTACCCGCCCAATAAGGGGGTTGAGATCCTGGATTGCGAACCTCTTGAGCGAAACCCACATCAGCAAGTTTGACCCTTTCTTTCCATCTGGCCCTTCTCCCAGCAAAACATTGCCAGGCTTGAGGTCCAGATGCATCAAGGGTAAAGCAAGACCCTTACCTTTTTCTATTTCATGAGGATAGTTATGCAGATAGTCTAATGCATTAGCAATTTGATCCACATATTCAACAACCTGCTTTATAGCCTTGGGGGGAGATTGGCGTAGTGTGCCATAGCGTGCATATTCCATCACCAAATAAGGGTTACCATTATTTTCATTATATGCCACAAAACGCACGATATTTGGATGATTGAGGCTTTTGAGAATATTTGCTTCACGCTCAAAATCTTTTAGTAGATGCCCCTGTTTTAGCACTTTGACCGCTACTATCTCCTTTGAAGTCACATGTTGCGCAAGATAAACCTTGCCAAAGGTACCTTCCCCTAAGTACCTGCCACAACGGTAGTTTCCATATCGTGGTCCATTAAAATTCTCTCCAGCCCAATCATTTCTGCTACTCGTTTCACCCTGCATCCCGCCTACCAAGATGTCATAGTTGGGTCTGAATGTTATTTCTCTTGGGACTCGCTTACCATCCTCACCAATGGGTATTGATTTGAGCTGTCTCTCCTCCTCAGGAGATAGCGGGTGTTTTCCCTCTGTCACAGACATTTGGAAGAGCCGATACCTTTGAAGAACAATCTTCTCTTGGTATATCCAATTCTGAGATAAAGGCCTTGTTTGTACGAGCTTGCTCCAAATAGAAATTCGTAGTCCTTAGATGGTATTTACGAAGCTCCTGGAGACGATTATTTGATAATTGCTGCTCGGTTCGCTTCTTAGGACTTTCGTTTAATTTCTCTGGTGATAATCTTATGCGATCCATATACATATTTATCCCATTTTAAAAGCTAAAAATGCTTCTTTTCGGTAGTGAACCAATCTGGGAGGATGATATCATGAGATCGATTCTGCTCTCATCCCATGATATCATCCTCCGGTTCTAACCCACTACCGCCCCAATCCCGGACGATACACAGAAGCCCCTGAATATTCATCATCTGAGTATGAACTATCACTCTCATCTATTTGAGGGATCAACCGACGAAGCTTGTCAAGTTCTTTCTCAATCCACGGTCGTGAATGACCAAGGACACATACTTGCTTGAAGTCAGCCAAAGCTTCCTTGTATCGCCCCTTCTTATAATTTACAATTCCACGATACCTAAGAGCGTAAGGATCGTCCTTCTTCAGCTTTAGCGCATTATCTAAGTCTGCCAGAGCCTCGTTGAGTTCCCTCAATCCCAGATGCGCCGCCCCACGATACGCAAAAGCTCCAGAATATTCCTCATCCAGAGCAATCACTCAAGAGAAATTATCCAGTGCCTCATTGTATTGTTTAGCCTGCATATGCTCCTATCCAGCTTTATAATGCTGCTCGCCTATACGAATCTTTTTGAATTCATCCTCGATCCAAGTCTGTGAACTATCAAGGGCAAGCGCTTGAGTGAAGTCTTCCCGAGCTTCCTTGTATCGCCCCATCTTCCGATATATGACTCCACGATGCTTAAGAGCGTAAGGATTTTTCTTGTCCAGCTTTAGCGCATGATTTAAGTCTGCCAGAGCCTTGTCGCGTTCCCTCAATCCCAGATACGCCGCCCCACGCTTCGCAAAAGCCCCAGAATATCCCTCATCCAGATCAATCACTCGAGTGAAATCATCCCGTGCCTTATCGTATCGTTTAGCCTGCATATGCTTCTCTCCAGAAGCATAAATAATTTCTATTGCTTTTTCACTCTCTGGCATACGACTAGGAGGCCTGAGATCTACCGCAGCATTGCCGGAGGTGGAAGCGGAGGTGGAATTCTCAACTCGTATCTTGAGATGATCCTTTCTCCACTTGATATATTCCATAAACTGCCTAAAGTCTTGTAATTGCTTTTTCATGTCTGCTCTTTTTTCCTGCTTAAAAGGATTCCACTTCATTGCATCTATAGCTTCGGTGGTTTGGGTCAATTGATCATTCCCCGTATTATAGGCTTCCTCAAAGTATTGCATAGCAACGACCGGCTCGCGGCGTAATTCGTAGCACACTCCAGCGTAAAACATCGACGCTGTCCGTATAAAACCATCTTTTTCTACTTCTCTTGCAGTTTCAAAAAGACTACTTGAAGCTTTAAGTGTCTCCTCTATGTTATCGGATTCTTGCATTAAATTAGCATTTGTAAGAAGCCTTGAAGCAATATTGTAATGGCAACGGATCAATCGATCCAGGTCCTCTCTGATAGCAGCTCTTTCTTGATTTTCTTTATTCTTCTGTATCATTTGCAGCACAGTCTTCAGGGCCTTCATTGCCGATTTTGCAATTGGCTCGGGGATTATTTTAGACACGAAATCAGTGAAATCAACAGAGAAGTCTAAAATACTTTCCAGCACATTTCCTCCTCCTCCTCCTGCCAATCCAGGATTATCCTTATTATAATGCTCTGACAGTACTATTTGATTATCAACAGGTTTGCCATCTTCACCAATCAACGGTTCTTCCTCTTCGGTAAGGGCTAACTCTTTGCCATTGCGCTGCCGTTGAAGATCGGAGAGTTGGCACTGGTGCTTCCAGAGATCATCTATTTCTCGCTTTTTGCTGAAAGGGTCATTTTTGCATGTTTGATCCAACTGCTGATTTTGCTCTGCACGTGACTGCAATCTCTCTATTGCCATAATGTTTTTCTCCTTTTTCAATTTGGTAGACAGTATTCCAGAGAGCCCATCTTTTCACTCATACTTGCCCTAAAACAGGCTCCCAGCATATGAGGATTATCGCGCGTAGGTGTGTCTATTATCTCATTAAAAAGACGTGAAATGGATATGACAATGCAAAAATGAAGCATCTTCATTACAACTCGATGAATGCTCTACAATCTCCTACATAATGTATCTACACTTAATACCAACTTGCATTCTGGCAGATAATTCTCAAGCGAGGAACAGTTCCTGTGAGAATGTTACCGCTGAACGCAAGTTAGTATCAAAAAATCCGTTGTGCTACAGGTAGTTCGAAGGATTTATGCTCCTCTAATCCTGTAGGAGTGACCAAGGTTTAACTTGCCACTGATGAGCGAATTTTAACTTCGGATTTTGGTGATCGTGGGTACCGACCACCGTTCGGACCTTATTCCTCGCTCATCTCTAAGACCATTGGTAGTGCCTTCCTGCCTGAGGAGGATTTATCAGGCTTGCGGGGATTCTTCCCAGGATCGTGTACTCCTGAGGAGGATTCATCAGGCTTGCGGGGATTCTTCCAGGATCGTGTACTCCTGAGGAGGATTCATCAGGCTTGCGGGGATTTGGGGACATCGGCTGAAATTCGAAATGGTTGGGGCGTACTCCCGAGAATTTACGTTTGGGACAACAACAGCGCCAAGCAGCAGCAATCAAGGCTGCCCCACCACCTATGCCTCCTATCGCTATCCCAGCTATAACACCATCACTGAGGCCTTTGTGGCGGTGCGCAGGAGCCTCTGACGGAGATGCAGGAGCCTCTGGCGGCGATGGTGGTCGAATTTCTGGATATTGAGCTGGGATTGTATCTGATGGTATATTCGCTTCGGGGTGTTGGGCACATAGTTGCGTACAATTTGGATCGTTTTCTCCACAGGCAGAAGGTAGAGATGGGTATGGGTTCAAATCCGGGTACATACTCGCGTCGTAGACGTGAAAGTTTCTATTGGGCGAATATACCCCTGCTGAACCGGTCCCAAACGCCATAATGTTCATGTCGACGCTGGTCGGCAGAGAAATGTAGTTGACCTTTTCCGTCTCGTTAAAGGTAGAACAATACAGCCAAGTACTAAAATTCGAGAGAGATTGACATTCTCCAGGATTAAGCCAAGAGTAGCTCGTGCCCGTGCTGCCCCAGTATAACATAGTAGTATAGTAGGCTCTCCCAGGGGGACAGGTGCGAGGTGGGCAAACGTAATTGAAACCAACGTAGGACATAACAGAGTCGAGTCCCCATGCACAATTGTTCTGCACGTACACCTCACCCGAGATTTTCATCATATATGGCCAAAGCTGAACCCCAGGATTGACCCCAGATAATGAAACATTTATGCATGCGTACTGATCACTAGAATTGGTTGCAATGCACTGTTTTGCGGAAGATATGCCGCCTACCGTATCTGCGCCGCCTGCACTTTCAAGAACACAACAATAGCAATCAGACTGGTATTTAGACAAATTTAGTGCACAGGCATCGCAGTCAAAACCCGTACCTCCGTAACCAACACCACTAATATGGTCGACAAAGCATGCAGAAGAAAATGTGAATTTTCCCCAATTTATATCACCTGAAACCAATGCTTCATTACCACACCATCCTCTTCCCTCATCTGCTCCCCCTATCGCGGCAAAGGTTTTTCCTTGAGGTGTTGACCAAGTAAGGAACACATTCTCACTACCGTGTACAACAAACTGACCTAGCAGTCCCAGTGTATCATTGCCAGCGGATGAATTGTCAATAGCAAGAAACGTTATTGAATATTCTTCTGGAGGATATGTTGCAACAATAACATCATTATACGCATAATAGGTGCTATTCCAGTCAGGCTGTATTCCTAAGTATTGTGTTGCATCTTTAACAGCCTGTAAGTGCGATAATTGAGTTTGAGCATCAGTTTGAGTGAGTTGTGTATAGTTAAACCCTGTACAGCTTAGTTGCTCTTGGAGCAGGCGTGCACTTCCTGAATTTTTCTCAAGCAGCGACCGCTCTCTCACCTTCTTGTCGTTGAGTTTCTTTATGAAACTTTGCAAAGCTTGCACAGTAGCAATCTTCTTCTCATTCAAAGAAAGAAGCTTTCTCGGTTGATGCTTATCTGGCTTTGCCTGTCCGGATGAAGTCTCTCCATCATATGTTTCCTGAGCCTCTCCTCGAAGCGAAACCTTGGATCCTTGCCCCTTTTCTTCTGAGCCTTTCACCATCTGCTCATACAAATTAGGCCATATTTCCTGTAACGTCGGGCCTTTGGGGGGAGAAAGCCATTCTGGCCGCGGAGCAGGAACATACGGCTTTGTTGGACTTTTGCCAATGATCTCGGCTCGCTGATCGGACGCTACCTGAAAAGAAGGTCTTTGATCCATTGGACCCTTGCCATCCCTCAGAGTAAGAGCAGTACCAGGAGCTTCAGACGTTGAGCCCCCAACACCACCTATTGCCAAAATTCCTTGGAATGCCAGTCCTCCCATGGTGAGAGCCGCAAATGCAGGACCGATATTCTGTCTCACTTTCTCAGTCCAGCCCTTACTATCACTAGCTTGTGACTTGGCTTGCCCTGTCTTATCCAATTGACTTTCTACAATTTTATCGCTTGTACGCCTGGTTTCATTATTTCCCAATTTGTTACTCCTTTTGATGTACAAAAGTGTCTAAATTCTATCAATCATCATTCACATGCGGCTAAGCTTTTACACGGGTCCTTGCAGGCCGCGTGCGATAGAAAAAGCACCGCAAGAGAGCGCAGTTCAAATTTTTGTATCGGACTTGCTCAGGGTAAACGGACGCGGCTCTTGCGGGTCTCTACGTTATCTTGGGCTAAAGCCCTTTACATTAGTATATCAGACATGGAGCGCATTAGTGACCGAAAAGGTACGGACTAGCTAAAGCTAGTCCGCTGCTGCGTGCAAAAAAGCGACGCGCATAACAGCTTCACAGCCAGCTCATGATCACCGGGGAGGCTTCTTGGGGAGACAGGTGGTAGTTGCAGCAGGTGATCATGCGTGGCTTGAATAGGCTCTCTAACCAGGAGGACCTTCAGGGTGACTCAGCAATAAGGTCTGGATACTTCCCTCTGGCAACAGATCGCTTGCCAGAGATCTTTCAGGGAACAGCATTCGGCTTTTCTCATGAAACATAGCATGCTTTTCCTTTTTATAAAGTAACAACAACACAGATATCAAAAAACAGCAAGACGCTTATCTATATTCAACTATACTCAATGTATTTCTCTTTGTCAATGGACGAGGTACCCTGTCGGTAAATTATAGACAAAGTGTACAGCAAAAGTATATGTGTGTGTATAGATTATCCACATCGTGGAGGGTACGCCTAACATTTTTGCTATGCCTCACAGCGCGAGAAATGGGTGCAAACTACTTCACACACCCAGACAGGCAGACAGGCAGGATGTATGAAAAGCTTGTCTCTGCTTGATTATTCTGCTATCGATCTGGGATGCAATGTTACCTATAAAACTGTCCCTCTTTTACCATAGGAAATCTCTCTTGCATTGGATATCCTGAGTAGAGAAGAGAACCCAAGCAGCAGAGTTTGAGAATTATGAAACGCCCTCTGAGGTATAGAACGATATGGATGCTTCAAATATTGTCAATGATGGCCTTTCAGCAAAGGGATCGAGCAATGTAGATGCTCTGATTGGCTGAGTTCACGCTCCTCATATTGAAAGTCAAAAGAAGAAGGCAGAAGGAGATAAACATGCAGGAATATCTTGATGAGAAGAACTCACTAATGATTACGAATTTCGGCATTGGCTTGACTTGATAAAGCAAAAGGTCCAAGCCACAAAAAAGAGTGCTATCTCTGGAGAAAGAGATGTCATCTCACAACTACTTGAATGCGGCATTCTCTGCTTTCTTTTTCTGCTCTCGATCGTATTGCGCATATCCCTCTACAAAGTATTATATCTTGACTATACTGGCTGTTTGCATCCATGGTATGATTATATTAAAGGTCATGGAGGCTTTGCTGCTTTCAAAGACAATTTTGCCGATTATAACGTTTCCTACCTCTACCTCTTAGCCTTTGCTACTTACATCCCTGTTGATCCACTGGTTTCGATCAAAAGCATATCGGTTTTCTTCGATCTGGTGCTAGCTCTCTTCACTTACCTGATCCTCCGACTGAAATACCAACGGTCTTGCGTCCCCATTCTAGGAGCAATCGTTATCTTATTCACACCCACCATTTTTATCAATAGTGCTGCATGGGGACAATGCGATGCGATCTACACAGCATGGTGTCTAGCGAGTCTGTATTGTCTTCTGAGCAAACGTCCGGCATGGGCCTGTGTTTTCTTCGGTCTTGCTATCTCCTTCAAACTGCAAGCGATCTTCTTCTTGCCAGTGCTGCTTGTGCTATTTTTGACAAAAAAGCTTCCCTTCAGATATCTCATCCTTATCCCGGTGGTCCTCTTGGCCCTGCTGCTTCCTGCTCGGCTTGAGGGTCGAGATATATGGAGTTTGCTGAACATCTACGTCGAACAGACCAAAGAGTTTGCTGGGTGGCCCTTAGCTATAACAGTTCCAACCTTCTACCAATGGATACCAGCCCAGAAACCTGAGGATTGGATACCGATGGGGGAGATCCTAGCCACCGCGATGGTCGCTCTGATCAGCTTCATGACAGTGAGGAGCCGAAGACCAATCACGCCAGAGGTCATCCTCAAGCTCGCACTAACTTTCGCAGTGGCAATTCCCTTTTTCCTACCAAAGATGCATGAGCGCTACTTTTATCTGACTGATGTAATCTCGATCATTTATGCCTTTTACTTCCCACGCTACTTTTATATGGCCATCATTCAGCAACTTTGTTCATTCATGAGCATAATGCCCGCACTCCTCGCACAGGGGAACACCACAATTAATCTTGGCTATGTTGCTTTTGCTGTACTCTTCTTGATTGTCGTCGCAGTAACAGATCTAGTCAAAACACTCTTTCCCACTATGGATGGATTGGTAGTGATGCCCAGCGTGTTGAGGAATGGTGAGATAGTTTCAACTGATACACAAAGGAGAGAAAACGATGACGAAACAGACGATTTAAGCGTACATAGGTACGACACTCCATCTCATTCAAAAGAAATGCCGTCCCTCTTCACATGAGGAACTCAGCTCAACCAAGAACACGGAAGAGCGTTCACATGCTCCCTATGGAAGCTTACTGATTGCTTTTCTATTCTTTATTGGCAATGTTATTCTCCACACAAGGGAGTTGAGAACACAAGCACGACCATTCACTGATGAGGGGATCTACTTGTATGAAGCAAAACTGATGGTCGAAGGATATCTTCCCTATAAAGATTTTTCGATGCCAAATCATGTGCCATTTCTGATATATTTGAATGGACTATTGTTAAAATTATGCAATTTTGATATATACACGTATCATTGTATTTATACGATATGGGTTTTTTCAGCTATATTTCCTTTGTTTTTTACTGTTCTTTACTTTACCCGCAGCAGATTGGCTAGTAGTTTTAGTGTGGTTTTATTCTCAACCTTTGTAGAATGTGTTCAGTGGGATGCCCATCTTTTTGCAATCAGACAGGGGTCATTCCTATTTTTTGCTTTATTTATCTACTTTTTCTTCGTTAAGAGGAAAATGAAACTCGCACAAGTTTTTCTATCCTTCTTCTCTTTTTCCCTGATCACCAATTTTCTCACAGGTCTGGCATTTGTGCTAGTGGTATTCCTGCATGGCTGTATAGAACATAGAAGAAGCATCAGAGAATGGATAAAGAAATACATGTGTACCTATTGGGTGTTTCTGCTCTTAAATATTGCCTATTTTGGTATTATCCTGCTCATGCCAAGAAGTATCGCTAATTTGCTCTCCGACACCGAATATCTTTCCTCCTATCTCCAGTTGTATCTGCAAAGGATCTCCCAAGTGCAAGGAATGATGCCATTAAATTGGCCCATTTTCTTGTTTGGAGCACTTGGAATCTTCTTTTTCTTCGAAGATTTTGCCCTCTTAGCTGTATTAGCAATTTTAACATTTATAGCTGCATTACTAATACCAGGACCTTTCTACACTCATCACTTGGTTGTCATTTCTGTTCCATTTTCAATCATGGGAGGAATATTCCTGCATAGAATTCTTCTTCTACTTTCTTCTCATGAAGTAAAAAGTGCATTGGTGAGGACCGCTTTCATGGTCAGGAAAATTGCATTAGTAGGTATTATTCTTTTTTCTTTGTATCAAACCGTATATTCCTATCTTGCTCAGACGATCGTTTTTGATAAAACACCAGGGTTTTTTCAAACAATACAAGCATTAGAGCATACTCCGGAACCTCTCTTTACTCTGCAACCGATTTATGCTTTCTATGCTCAGAAAGAGTTAGTGAAGGACTACAGTCTTACAGATATTAGGTCAGTTGCAGGAATAAGAAACGGAAATTTACCATATCAAGAGTACGATGATATCGTCAGGAGATCGAATACTGTGCTTCTTGAATTGTTTGCTAATCAAATGCTCCCTGACGGAATCAAGGGGGAAATATTCCAACAATTCTCTTGCATCTACTCTGATGGATCAGAAAGCGTGTATGTCAGGAAAACATTAATAAATACTTCTTCATCCTAAAGAGGAAGAAGAGAAACGAGGAGACGACCATCATGAAGAAAACAGCTGGAATTACAGACCAGATGGAGAACCTTTCCATAGATTCGCCTGTCTTGCCAAAATGGCGTGACCAATGGCACTCTCTCTCATTAATGGTACGAGTTCCACTTTCCCAAAGCCTGAATAGGTATGGTCTGCTTGTCCTGTTAATCTCCTGCACCTTATTTGCACTAGTTATAACCAGCCTTCGTCCGACTGACGTCACAATCCAAGGGATGAGCAATAGGATACAAAACATTACTCTTCCCTTAAATGAACATTCCAATCAAAAAAGTCAAACATACGTTATTACTGGCAAATTCTCATATAGCTTGTTTTCTCAGCATATTGTTCATATTGTCCCTGATAACTGCATCAAGTCCTTTCAGATCAATGGGGTACGTGTCAACTTACATGCCATCATTAGGGGCAAGCTCTGCGATTCCACGAATGGTTTTGATATCGATTTGAAAAGCTATCTCCAGAATGGTACCAATCACTTTCAAGTTGGACTCATCGGCTATGGCAGAGACCTCTGGTTTGGGTTGAGCCTCACCTATTCGACTTATGACAGCCAGTATCTTTTCCTTCTTTATATACTCCTATCAGAAGTTGGTGCACTTCTCTACTTCTTCCTGAAGAACCAGCTACAACTCCCTTGCGGGTGTGTGATTGTCATTTTGCTGGGATTACTGCTTCATATTCTCTATTTAAGCTATACACCGTTCAATGTAAGAATGCATGATGTCACGGCCTATGGCGGACATTTGGACTACATCAAATATGTGGCAATCCATTGGCAAGTGCCAGAGCCAACCAGTGGCTGGGAATATTTTCAGCCTCCCCTGTATTACATAAGTACAGCCATTATCTATAAAATAGCAACTAACCTCTCTATTAACTCTCTTTTTGCATTACAAGCATTATCATTTGCATATTTTACCGTTTTTATCATTTTTGGTGTCCTAATTTTACGCATGCTCTGCCAAAAGAAATGGATGCTTCTCACAGGCACAGCATTACTCGCTTTCTGGCCTTCTGGTATCATTCACGCCGTCCGAATAGGCAATGACGTACCGTACTATACACTCTCAGTGATCGGAGTCTACTTTCTCCTACGATGGCTGGTTGACAAAGAGAGCAAACATTTTTATCTCGGAACTCTTTTTATGGCATTGATGATAATAACCAAATCAAACGGATTGATCTTAGTTGTTATTTTTGTCTGTATCTGCTGCTGCTACTTTTCAGGAAAGTCATAAAGGCCGTCAGCAGTGGTCAGCTGAACAATGGCACTGACAGGCCGCTGAAATGCATTCGGTTCTCCAGTCCAAAATGGCTGTATGAGAACCGAATGCATTTCCCAATCACACAATTATTACATTTTTATCTTAAGAAACCGCAAGTATCTGAATATATAAGAAAAGCCCTGCTTTTTGTAATTATTATCATATTTGCCTTATATATCAGTCTCTTTCGCAGTATAAACATTGCTCTTTACAATCATCAGTATAATATTTTAGATTCTAATGCATCTAGAGATCCTAGCGTTTTAGCAGTGAATAACTCATTATGCAATCTTCTTTGCTTTGATCTAAATACATACGTAAAGCAACCGTTTACTGATCCTTGGCATAATGTAGGTGGAAGACAGTATTTATGGAATTATTTCTTAAAGTCAATACTTTTTGGTGAATTTAGCTTTTCATTCACGTATGCACCAATTCTAGCAATAGTGCTGAGTACGTTATTGCTTCAAATAGTTGCTTTCTTATTCATTGGCATAGTCCGGAGTATCTACAAATTGAACGTTCCTCATCTCTTCATGCTTTTATGGTTGTTTCTCTCGCTCCTTTCTCTTCTGTATTTTCGTTATACCAACCCATTTGCCCCAAACCAGGATTTTAGATATATATTTCCGATGATTATTCCCTTAATCTATTTTTATCTTACTGGAATTGATTTTTTTACAAAGCGTGAATTCAAACTAATTAGCGATCTTGGGTATATTCTTGCTTACTTGTTTGTTATTGCAAGTTGTTGCTTTTTTATCGTGCCATTAGGAATGTAAGACTGCAAGTATGCGCTTTTCAAAACTTTCTTTCCTACCAGCGATGGATCAGCAACGATGCCCTGTGTATTCACTCATCCAGCATGATATTTGTCCCTGTTTTCCACTAGCGATGCGTGCCAGTCTCTTCTATACTCTGCTTAGAGCATCTGGCTGGCTGCTAAAGTGTGTCTGAAGGAGAGTATAGAAGAGACATCATTCAAAGATGGGAACATAAAACGGTCCAACTGGACCTTCAAGCATAAGGGGTCATGGCTGATTTATGAATGCCTGCTCTACTAGCTTTAGATGAAGGGAAAGTAGAAACCATGTTTTACGAGAGATTCGGCTCTAAGTATTCCAAAATTTGTGGCATGAACATAAGAACATTTATCATAGACATAATAAATGTTTTTAGGCCTTTAAGATGGTACAGAAACATTTTCATGCTTGTCGCAGTCATACTGGCAATCAAGATCCTTGATATAGATATTCGATCAGCCTTCTCTTGGTCTCTTCTGTATCCCGTTGCGATGTCTTTTGTTGCACTGTGTATTGTCGCATCAGCTAATTACGGCATCAATGAAGTTTTCGACGTAGAAACAGACAAATATCATCCTGAAAAGAAAAACCGATCGATAGCTTCTGGTGAGGTATCTCCGGTTCTCATTCTCTTTCTCTCCGTGTGTTTTTACATGATCGGTTTATTTCTGGTAGCACGATTACAGAATGTTATGCTCTTTCTCTCACTCGCTCTGCTTTTGATAAGTGGTGTGCTTTATAATATCAAGCCTTTCCGATTGAAAGACAAACCCTATGTCGATTTCATCTTTGAGGCCATCAACAATCCCATACGACTGATGATCGGATGGTACTCGGTTGCCCAATCCTCTCATTTAGTGCCAGCATCTCTGATATTCGGTTTCTGGTTTCTTGGCATATTCTTGATGGCTGCAAAACGATTTGGTGAGCTAAGGTTTATCAAAAATGGTGAAATAGCTACAAAATATCGAAAGAGCTTTAAATACTACAAAGAGGAACACTTACTTCTTTCGATGATAGCTGCTGCGGTATCGTTCAGTTTTCTGTTGGGTGCTTTGTCATTGAAATACAGCGTGGATCTGATTGCAACTCTTCCCTTTTTAGTGATCTGGATCGTGTGGTTTTTTCATCTCGCGTATCAGAACAATACTATTGTCAAAGACCCGGAAAGGATTTTTGAGAACAAGCTGTTCGTCGCCTTCTCCCTGCTTACCTTCTTCTTATTTCTGTACTTCTTTTTCTCTGGCGATCAAATGTTGGCATGGTTTTTAAGAAAGTCGTGATGGTATGAAAATGAGCTATTGTGGCGCATGCGCCAAATAGGCTATTTGGCCTTCAGCTCCACATGCCACAATTCATTGCCAAATGGTAAGGGTCTGATTATCCAATTTCTGCTAGCTTCTCTTGCAGTGTCTGGTTTTGGGTGAGTACCCGTGTGTTACGCTTCTGCGCATATGTCAGCAAACGCTCCTTGATGGAGGGATCAGCAATGGCCAATTCTTTGGCGGCCTGGATAGCAGCATTGACCGCACCAGCTTCACCAATTGCCATGACGGCAACGGGCACTCCTGCAGGCATTTGAACCATCGAGAGTAGGGCATCGATCCCTTTGAGAGCCCCGAGATCGCGTGGGACACCGATGACGGGTAGATCAGCCCGCAAACCTGCAATAGTGCCAGGGAGGTGAGCAGCTCCACCTGCACAGGCAATAATGACCTGCACAGATGATGGCAAATTGTCTAGATGCTCTATCATCGTGCGTAAATCGCGGTGCGCGGAATTGATCTGTACGAGACACGCAATGCCAAACTCTGTACCGGAGCGTATTAATAGCCTTGATCATTAGAGACAGATCAGAATCACTGCCCATCGTAACCAAAACCTTGGGCAGTCCCTTAGCTGCTGAGCCAATGCCCTCAGCGGAAACAAGTACTCCTTGTTCATGTGATAGCTGCGTAATCACTTTTTGTTCGTCTATTGTCATATGTTAGATCGAGAGTGCTGCTCTCGCCTCCTTAGTCAGGATATCGGCACGTTGTGCTAGTCTAGTTCTGAGGAACGCTGTATTTTTTCCAAATGAAACATGCCCCTCATCAGGCAAACTGTGGTAAGTTGAGCGTGATGTGACCTTGCTCATTCGTTAACTGACCAGAAATTGCCAAATCTACTCCAAGCCTTGCAGTCATCTGGAGAAGGCGCTCGAGTGAGAAGTTACTCAATTTGGCTTGCAGCAATAGGCTGACATGGGGCTGTGGTATACCGAGCAGATCTGCAGCTTGACGTTGTGAGAGCTTACGTCGTTTGATTTCAGTTGCAATATAGTATAGCAGTTGTGCTCGCATCATGCGCTCTTCAGGATTAGGCCGACCATCGTTAGCAAAGATGTTGTCGCCACTGATAGTATAATCTCTGCCTTCTATCATGATCCCTTTCCTTTCTTTTCTTGTTTTCGAAGCTCAGCATCAAGCTCTGCAGCTCGCTTGAGTCGACGTTTAATCATATCAATATCCTGCTTCGATGTAGCAATCCCCTTGTGTGACTTCTTCTGAAACGCGTGCAAGACATAAATCCCTGTCTGAAATTTGACTGTATACACACAGCGATATGTCCCACTGGGATCGCTTTCCACAATTTCCAATACACTCGCGCCTGAGAACCCTTTGAGTGGCTTAACATGCTCTGCCTTTCCACCAGCTAGTGCAAAGTAAAGTGCGCCTTTTATATTTTCGTACACTCCCTCAGGAAACGCCAAAAGGTCTTTCTCAGATGAATCCACCCAGAATAGCCTCCGTGCCACGTACCACTCTCCTAAATATATGAATTGGTATACTAACCATAGTATACAATCTCATGGATTTTTTGTCCAGAGGGGCTTGATAGTGATACAGTATCTTGATAGCGGAAGAAAGGAAGATTTCTGACCCCTAGACATAAGCCATATAATTTTGTATACTGTAGATATCATACCAATTCGTACATTTGGGGAGATAGGGATGGCACGGAGGCTGATAAGGACCACTACGATGAATGACGAAACATGTACCGTTGGCAGTGATAATCCCTTTGCAGATCTTGGCATGCCTAATCCCGAGGAACGCCTAGCAAGGGCAAAGTTGTTATGTTATATCGTTGCAGAAATCAAGCGGCGAGGTCTCTCTCAGACCCAAGCTGCAGCACTACTAGGTGTACCACAACCCCACATCAGCTTGCTGCTACAAGCTAAGATGAGCAACTTTTCACTTGAACGTCTTCTTCAGATGGTTGCAAGGCTGGGACATGATGTGGCAATTTCTTTCCAGCCAGCCACAGGCGAGCATGGACGTGTCATCCTTAACCCACCGCAACCTGTCTGAGCACAATAGATCTTGGTAGTATCTACGTACCGATCGAGTTCGTTAACGCAAGATATTACGCCCGCTATAACGGGAAAGCAGGTAGCAAATATATGGTCAGTAGTGATGAGAAGCTCAATGCACTGCTCAAAGATCTCAACGAGCTTTCAACCTACCTTCATAAGCGAGGAGAGCATTCTCTGGCGCTTTCGCAACGATTCACCTCGAATGCTCAGAAAGATACGGCAAATCGAGATTTTGACTTAAATCAAGCCAGAATGCTCGATTACCAACATAGCTTATTCCACGAAATAGGGAACTTGGTGGATAAGGTTATTAAGCAATACGATATTTAAAGGTTATTTGGCAACATTGAAGCGAAAATGAGCAATATCGCCATCTTTGATCACATACTCTTTCCCCTCCAAGCGTAACAAGCCTTTTTTGGTCGCGACGGCAAATGAGCCACAGGCCATAAAGTCATCAAAGGTGATCACTTCGGCACGGATAAAGCCGCGTTCGATGTCCGAGTGGATCTTGCCAGCGGCCTCAGGAGCCCTTGCACCTTTGGTGACTGTCCAAGCGCGTACTTCGTCTTCGCCAGCTGTAAGAAAAGTGATCAGGTTGAGCAGGCGATATCCGACCTGGATTACACGATCAGTTCCCAGTTGTGGCAGGCCTAGAGACTCCAAGTACTCATGAGCATCATCTTCGGGCAGCTCAGAGAGTTCTGCCTCCAATCGTGCAGAAACGGCTACAACCTCAGATCCTTCCTGCCTAGCTATTAGAGCAACACGGGCAATGCTGCTTAGCTCACCTTGCAGACTTTTCTCCTGTACATCTTCACCTGAGGCAATTTTCGTTAGCAGGTCGTTAGCGGCTCCAAGCACATCTTCGCTAACATTCAGAACGTACATGCGCGGCTTGGCGGTTAGCAAGAAGAGTTCGTTGATGAGTGCCTGATCGTGCGGAGCAATTTCAAGTTGACTCACCAGCTTCAATTCGTTAAGCTCGTTCTGTAATTGGCGCAGCATATCCAGTTCCTGTTGATATTTCTTCTCACCTGATTTAGCTGCCCGATTAGTACGTTCAAGACGGCGTTCGACCGAGGCCAGATCGGTGAGCGAGAGTTCTGCATTGAGACTCTCCAGATCGCGGTATGGATCGATATTTTGGTGGATATGCGGTACGTTATCATTGACAAAGGTACGTAACACGATAGCTAGGGCATCGGCGTTACGAATATGGCCTAAGAATTCAGCACTTAGTCCCTGCTTCTGCTTGCCAGATTGCTCAGATTGTCCCATGCCAGCAACATCAACGAACTCGACCGTTGTAGGCGTAACCTTGCGAGGCTTGAAGATATCAGCTAGCGGTTGCAAACGTGCATCAGGCACCTGGACAATTGCCATATTTGCTTGGACCGTGCTAGTTGCATATCCGCTGATAGGTGCACCAGCCTTGGTCAGAGCGTTAAATAATGTCGTCTTGCCACTTTGTGGCAGACCAATAATACCTATAGTAAGGGCCATCTTATTCCTCCTCCAGTTGGAACCATATTCTCCCCAATTATAGTATCAGGTCGGGGCAAGGGTCTCTCCATCTCCCAATTCCAGCTTGACAAGACCTGGGCTTGTCAATACACTATCGATTAGTAGTGATTGTTTTCCCTGAGTGGAGGTAATAGATAATGCCTTTATATGAGTACTCTTGTTCTGACTGCCAAGCAAAGTTTGAGCTGCTAGTTAGTCATCAACATGCGGATGAAGTCGTGTGTGTCAAGTGTCACGGCGAAAAAGTCCGCCGCTTGCTCTCTGTGTTTGCGGCTAAACGGAGGAATGGTGAAGATTCTTTCAACGGCGAACGCCCGTCGATGGGCGGTTGTGGATGTGGTGGTGGTGGCTGCGGCTGCCATTAACAATCTCTCAAAAGTGACACTCTCAACCCACCTTTGAGGGGGTGAGCTCCTATCGCACTCCAACGGTATGGCCAGCCCCCGTAGGGACCTGCTCCTGGAGCAGTGGTTGATCCGTTGACTGAGATAGACAACAAGCATCAGAGGATGCCAGGGGCGTGTCTGCCCTACTACTACTCCTGGAAAGTCCAGGGCGTAGATACGTGACGGAACGAGGAAACGACACTTGCTTACTAAATGCGAGCGGATGCATATTGACACTGCCGACAATGTCACGATGGCCTGTGAAGCCACATTTGCGGCATGCCCAATTTCTGCCCTTGGGCTTATGTTTGTGCTTGCATACCGGACACTGGCTACTTGTGCCTCGTTCGGAGCCAGTGAAGCTCTTGATGCAAGCTTGTGCGGATTTATGGGTGAGGTAATCGATGTCCTTGCCATATTCCCACAAGGACATCCGTTGATTATGGTGACGCCCACGATCTTGATTACGTACACCATGGGGATTGCCGATGAAGAGGAAGCCCACATGGTGCTCTTGGCAAAAGTCGATCACTTTGCGCGTGGCTTTGTGGCGCAGATCACGGATGCGACGTTCGGCTCTTCTACACTGCTTATTCTTGGCCCATTGCAGCCGTCTCCAACGTCGCGAGCGCTTTTTGCACTTAGATTGCTTTTTGGCAAAATTTCTCAACTGCATGTTTCTCTGTCTTTTGAGAGATCGGATGCCACGGCCTGTCACGATCATCGCCTTGCCCGTGTTGGTACTAACAGCAGCAAGATGGATTTCACCCAGATCGACAGTTGCATGAACCGTTCCAGGTGCTTCTTCAGCTTGTGGTGTCTCGATACAGGCATGCAGTTCAAAACCATTATTCCAAACGAGGCTACATGCACCGCTGTTCTCAGGAAGCTCAATAGGCAAGACGATGGACTCTCGTCCCTTTCCCATTGGCAGAACAACACGTCCATTTTCACGACTTACAGCTTGAGCAGGCCATTTGACCGGATAAAAGCGTTTTTCTCGCCATGGATATTTCATCCGCATCTCTGGATGGGTTTGACGAAGCTTGCGTGTGGTGTCGATATTGGCAAGGAAAGCATGTACTACCATCTGCACCGATTGACTGTGCAGGGCAAATTGTCCACCTTTGGTCGCCTTTTGCAACTCACTGCGTCCTGGCCATTTGGCATGTTCCATTCTGGCTTGCTTATGGATCTCACAACAGAGGTTCCACACTTTGGCAGCTTCCATCTGAGCATCTCTCAAGCGAGCAAACAATTTTGGGGTGGGTTTCAATCTGTACACACGAACTGTATCCATGCTATGATTGTCTCATGGATACAGATGGATTGCAAGTGGGTAAAACCAGATGGTGTCATTACAAGATCGGGTACCACTTGGTTTGGATACCCAAATACAGAAGAAAAATCTTTACGGGAGCAGTCGAGACGGAGACGAAGAAGCTTATTGCAGAATGCTGTGAGCAGCATGATCTTGCCCTTCTGGCACTGGAAACTGACCAAGATCATGTTCACATTTTCGTTAGTGCGCCCCCTAGACTCTCACCCTCAGCTATTGCAGGGCTACTCAAAGGGCACACGTCACGGTACCTGCGAGAGAAGTTCCCACATCTCAAGAAACTCTGTGGGAAAGAGCATTTATGGTCAAGCTCCTATTATGTTGCAACGGCAGGAAGTGTGTCAGCAGAGGTTATCAGATGCTACATCACAGAATGCCAAGGAAAGTAGTAGAAAGGCGAACAAGGCACGTTGTCATCCCAATCCCCTTTTAGGGGAAGGGACTTCTCGCGTGCCTTTCGTTAAAACACGTGTGATTTCTAAATACAGATGTCACATGAATACTCGGTGACATCTGTATTAGCAAATCAGCAATGTCATCCTTGACATAACCAAGAGTACCTAAAACTGCCATCCCTGACATAACCAAGACTCCCTAAAAATGTCATCCTTGACATGACCAAGAGTACCTTAAAATGTCATCCCTGACATAACCAAGACTCCCTAAAAATGTCATCCTTGACATGACTAAGAGTACCTAAAACTGCCATCCCTGACATAACCAAGAGTACCTAAAAATGTCATCCTTGACATAACCAAGAGTACCTAAAACTGCCATCCTTGACATAACTAAGAGTACCTTAAAATGTCATCCTTGACATAACCAAGAGTACCTTAAAATGTCATCCTTGACATAACCAAGAGTACCTAAAACTGCCATCCTTGACATAACCAAGAGTACCTTAAAATGTCATCCTTGACATAACCAAGAGTACCTAAAAATGCCATCCTTGACATAACTAAGAGTACCTAAAAATGTCATCCTTGACATAACCAAGAGTACCTAAAAATGTCATCCTTGACATAACTAAGAGTACCTTAATAGGGACTTCCTTGTCTAGGGGGAAAAAGGGACAAATTCAACCCGCTAAGCCCCATATATTTTTAGAAATAACTAACCCTTGATTCTTCCATACTTGTTGCGTTATGCTATCTCTATGTTTAACCATGGCAGTTATCGTCGAGGTCTAATGGAAGGTGTAGTGATCTACACTCTGGGGCGACTAGGAGCACTGATTACGCCAGCCGTTTTTCCTGATTGGTTATTTGTTGCTGTCCCATTGCTCTTCCTGACATGCCAGTATATTTTACCTGCATTCTGGGCAACGCATCGTATTGCATCCGCGAAACGTGAGCGTATGAGCAAACGCTTCTGGCTCTTGGGACTGCATATGGCAGCTATCTGCTTTGCCATTGATCTGCTGATCAGCCTGAGCTGCGGTCTAGCGGTCGGTCAGTATGGGGTGCAGCAAGGTCCCGTGTTGCTACGTATACAGGCAGGAAGTACGAACCATCTCAGTCTGCTGGATTTTGGCCTTTTTGAATTACGCACGGCGGGCTTATTATTTGCTTTCTTTCCCATGATTGTAATCTGTACACGGTTGGCAAAGGGAGGATTCTTGCGTTTTACTATGCCTGCGGGAGACAATCGTGTCACATTGTGACATAGTGACTGGATGTATTGCTTCTCACCTGTACATTTGCTACAATGGTGACGAAGCTAAGCTTTGTTGTTGGCACCGAGAGAAAGGTATGGTCGCGACTTGTGTCGAAGGTATACGCAGTGGCCAATCAAAAAGGGGGCGTAGGAAAAACCACCACCGCAGTCAATCTCGCTACAGATTTAGCCGCCGCTGGGCGGAAAGTGCTGCTGATCGATATGGATCCGCAGGCTAATGCCTCTAGTGGAATCGGAGTACTTGAGAAAAAGCGTCAACACACCATTTACGATTTGCTCGTCCAAGAGAACAATGAAATCTCAATATTTGATGTCATTGTACCGACACCGCGACGTGAGTTAGTGGTAGCTCCATGTACAGTTGATCTGGCCGCTGCCGAAGTTGAACTGGTGGGGGCATTAGCTCGTGAGCACCGTCTCCGTCAGGTATTAGAGCCAATTCGTAATCGCTGTGACTATATTCTCATCGATTGTCCTCCTTCACTTGGTCTGCTAACTATCAATGCCCTGGTTGCTGCTGATGGTGTACTCATCCCTATTCAATGTGAGTATCTGGCCCTAGAAGGTGTAACTCAATTGCGCAACACCATTAATCTTGTCAAAAACAAGCTCAATCCTCATCTTTATGTGACAGGGGTGGTACTCACAATGTTTGATCCTCGTACGCGTCTGGCAGGCGATATTGTACGTGAGGTGCGTCAGCACTTCCCGACAGAAACCTTTCAGACAATTATTAACCGCAATGTGCGCTTAAGTGAAGCCCCTAGTTTTGGGCAGGCGATCCTAGATTATGATCCAACTTCGCCGGGTGGGTTAGCTTATCGGGCACTTGCCCAGGAGGTACTAGCTCGTGGCTAAGCAACGTGTCGGCCTGGGGCGGGGCCTGGATGCTTTAATCTCTGGAGCATCGGCGGGGATGAGTCCCCAACAATCTACGTCGGAAGTTCCCGAGGCATTACCGCTGGTTGATGTTGAGTGCATTATTCCCAATCCTCGTCAGCCACGTCGTGCTTTTCATGATGATGATCCCAAATTGCTCAAACTGAGTGCTTCTATTAAAGAGCATGGCCTGATTCAGCCAATCATTGTAACGCGCATGAATACGTCTAGTACTGTCCATGAATCTAAGCAGACAGCCAACGATTGGTTTGGTGGGAATGACTCACAAGCTAGCGAAGCACCAGCCAGCAGCAATATCAAATATCAGATTATTGCTGGTGAACGCCGCTGGCGTGCCGTACGCATGGCAGGCCTCAATAAAGTACCTATTGTGATTAAGGATGTCAGCCCACAGCAAATGCTCAAACTGGCATTGATCGAGAATATTCAGCGCTCTGACCTCAACCCGATTGAAGAGGCCCTGGCTTATCGAGCACTGATTGAGGAATTTGGTTTGACACAGGAGCAAGTTGCCAAGCAGGTCGGTAAAGATCGCAGCACGATTGCCAATTACTTACGTCTGCTCCAGCTTGCACCCGCAGTGCGTGACGCATTGATTAATCAATCGGAGAATTTCACTGAAGGACATGCTCGTGCTCTGATCAGCATCACGCGCGAAGAGGATCAGGTGCACGCAATGCAGCAGATTATCTCTATGCACTTGACAGTGCGGCAGGCTGAGGCATTGGCAGGTCGTATGAAAACAGAGGAAAATATCGAGAAAGCTGTGCAAAGCGTGACCAGCTTGCCGCCACAGCACTCATCAGAGATTGAGAGCCTGACAACTGATTTCCGCAACGCCTTGATGGTCAAGGTTGACCTGAGATGTAACACCAAAGGCAAGGGGACGCTGGTGCTGCATTTCAATAGTCAGGAGGAACTAGAGGGGTTATATAATCGATTGGTGAAACACGAGGAATAAACTGTGTTTCACCAATGCTGGTTTCTCATCTAGTAGCGGTTAGCCAAAGTCTTGATCCCTCAACTTACGGGAGACACAAGGGATCAAGTCTGGCAACTACTATGAGGAGGATGAGGATGAGGATGAGTAGGATGAGGATGAGGATGAGTAGGATGAGGATGAGGAGGAGGATGAGGATGAGTAGTCTGAGGAGTATGAAGATGATGAGGATGAGGAATATGAAGATGATGAGGATGAGTAGTCTGAGGAGTATGAAGATGATGAGGAATATGAAGATGATGAGTCTGAAGATGATGAGTCTGAAGATGATGAGTCTGAAGATGATGAGTCTGATGAGTCTGAGGATGATAAGTCTGATGAGTCTGAGGATGGGGGTGAGTCTAAGAGTGAGGGTGAGCCTGAGGGAGAGGAGAGAATGGACTGGAGATATGACATCTTATCTGTGTTCACTGTTTTCCAATCATCCGCAAGTATCCCTCCCGTATCACCCGAATTGGGATTCCATGACCAGAACGTCCAACTAAGATTATTAGTCTTTATATAGTCGACAAGCGCTTTGAGCCACTGCTGATCAGAAGTCGATTGCAGCTTCGAGCCAAACTCCCCAACCCAAAGAGGAGCTATATTTTTCGCCGGAATGTAGCCCCAGAACTGCTTCCACACGCCAGACAGATTCGCTGGATAATTAGGGGCCGAGAACCAGAGCTGCTGGAAGAGACTGGCTGGATAATCGTGTGCACTGTAGACCAACTGGTTGGGCACACTTAATTGCACTGGATGTTGTGCCACTCCCGTCAGGTTACCACCCCACCAATCACAAGGGTACTGCTGGCTACCCGTCGAGCCACTCGTCGAGCTGCTCTGATCAGAACATTCCACGCCCTCGACAAAGATGAGCCAGTGGGGATTAACGCCCAAGATGGCATTGCCAGCTTTTTGAGCTGCCAGATGCCAGTCGAGTGTTGGGTCGCCGCACCCCCAGCATGCAGGTTTGTGCGGCTCGTTATGCAGGTCTGCGCCGATCACCGCAGTGTTTCCCAGATAGTGGTTCGCAAGCATAGTCCAGTCCGAAATCCAGCGGGATTCTGGATATTGCGATGTGTACCACAGTGCAGACTGCGCCCCCGAAGTCTGGACGGTGCCGATCGAGGATGATTTTCAGGCCGATCGACCCAGCATAGTTAATGATCTTGTCCATGATCTTGAGGCCAGTCAGCGGCTGTGAGCAGTTACCACTTGAGGCAGATGTAGAACACAGGTCTGGGTTCTTAGAGAAATCGATACCGGTGGGCGTGCTCCCCGGGTCAAAGAACTGATTAGAATAGGGCAAGCGTATAGCGTTGAAATCCCTGGCTCTTGATCTGGTCGAGCATATCTTTGTAGCCCCGCGACCAGAGCCCATGGGGGGCATAATTCGCTGTTTCCATGCCGAACCAGTTTACCCCAGCGATATGTACTGTATTGCCACAGGAGTCAAGCAGTTTCGCACCACTGGTATGCCAGTACCCGTTGCATGAATCCGCCGTTGCCAACTTTGGATGGAAGGCAAATAATCCCGGGAACATAGTGAACATGATACCGAGGGCCAGCACAAGCACGCCGATAGATCGTGCTAGGCAACCGAATGAATGGACGTCAGTAAGAGATTTCTGCATACCAAGCTCTCCCTGCAAACTTCTACAGCGGTCATCAGAAAGATTGCTTCCTTGTATCACTCTATTCTGACTTTGGCGAACCGCTGTATGATGGTAGTTTTCACTTACCTAATATCTAGGCTCTCCGTTCGCTAGTTCCTTGTGAAGCCAATGCACAAGCCAGTTTGTTCGTGTGAAAATTGCGAATACTCATCAATGGCATTCGGCTTCGCAAGCGGATTTGACAAAAAAATGAGCGAACCGTGAGTCTAGGGTTGTCAATCTACAAACTTGCCTCTAAAGATATGGAAAATACAAAGCAGTGGCATATACAGCGATTCGTCAAAGTCTTGATCCCTCAGAACAAAGGAACTCACGGGAAGATACAGGGATCAATCTTTCTGACAACCGCTGTAGGTCTCACTCTTTGCACTTTCCACCTTGTTGCCTAAAGTATACTGAATGGATGACCTCTTCTCCTAGGGGAAAAAGGGGACAATTCGGCGCGAAAAGGGACATTGTCAGAAAATTTTTCGTAGAAAGATCAGCTCTATGTAAAAAGACCAACTCTCTGTAGAAAGAGGGGAGCTAGCATGGACAAAACAAACATAGGAGTGACTACCCAGATATCTGGGTAGTCACATTCTGCGATCCGTCTTCCAATGGATGGGTCACACGGCTTTGCAAGGAACGAATCTCACATTCGAGGATACGGCGTACGATGGCAACACTACAAGCATAGGTCGAGTCCATGCCAAAGTAAGAGAGGCTACCAGCTCCAAGGTTTTTGCCGCGTGTGTAAGGTGTATCTGAGGCATAGTGTAGTATACCCACTTCGTAGGGTAGACGCATGAAGTTGATGTTCTCGCCGACAGGATAGCGAGTCAAGTACTGGTCCTCGTAGATTGCATTGAGGTAGGGGCCGCTCTCCATCTCGACGACAGTATAGTTGGCCAGGTAGAAGAAATCCAGGTATTGACGATTCTGCAAGTAGGTACCTTTGGCGGATACAGCTTTTTGGTTATCGAGCACTGATCCATATATGAGGTGCGATTGCATATTTCGTGCTTGGAATGCATTATCCAACCAGTAGGTATTCTGGCTATGTTCATCCATGACCGTGTTGGAGATCATGACGTCGCCGATGCTGCCATTGAGTGTGGCAGCTTTGCCCAGGATGTAGATACCCCGAATCTGGGATTGGTTTTCCATGATTTCACGCAACATACGATAGGCAGCCATACCCAGTGGGTAATCGATGTTGAGAATGATGGCGTCACTCTTGGCCAGCAAGTCCAGATGAGGCATGTGGCAACGCGGATCAATCTCAGCGGGCCGCAATTTTGCTAGTTCGAAGACCTGGGCATCAATCTCTAACTCATGGCGTGCTTCGACATGCCAGATGCCACGTTGCTGAGCCTCTTGAATACGGGTGTGGATAGCATCTTTGCCAGCTGGCGTGGATGTCCATTCGCGTGCCGTGAAGTAAAGAAAGTTCTGCCAATTGCTAGGTACCAGACCCTGTTGCAACTTACGACACTCTGTTGCTAGGTACGAGTCGGACCCACGCAAGGCAAAATCGACCAACTCCTGCTCATGTCTAAGCATGAAACCGGAGAGCAAGTTGACCAGACTGTGTGTGTTGCTAGAGACAAAGTAGACAGGACGCTCTGCCTCGCCCAGCGTGTTGAGCAGAGAATTGACAGGGGTCCACCATTTACGGGTAGCTTTGACGTAGCCTACATGGGAACCACCAAGCATACGTAAATTAAAGCTCTTACGTGACGTACCAATTTCACGTAACTTCTCCCATAGATCATCTCCCCAAATGACTCCTAGGCGTCGCCAATCATCGGCTGCGATATGCAGGCGCTGGCACAACACCTTACTAATCTCGGCAAAGACGGGCGTATTACGATTTACAGGTGTTTCCAGTAATTGCATGGTGGTAGCATCCTGATTGAGCAGGTAAAAGATTTTGTTCCATTCGATCTGGAACGCGACCAGGACAGGCACGATATCATCGGTGTCGCTCACGCTAGTAATATAGACAGCCAATGTCTGCTTGCCATCATAAAACCATCTACGGCGTCTGGCCGAGGCTGTTACTGATTGCCAGCGGTCCATGTGAAATCCCTGCTGCAGGAAAAACTCTTCGGATTGGCCCAAAAGGACAAGACTGCATTGATTAATCGCGGTAGGTAGGCGCAGTACACTATAAATGAACGCAGACATGTCTGGGTAAGGCTTACGGGCATCTGAGTGCAGGCTGGAATTGATATTGTAGTGAGCTTGTACGAGGGCCTTCAAACTGGTCTCTACCGAACTCAGTAGTAGGGTATTGTAGGTGCGGATGTAGAGTTCGACGTCTCGCTTGCCTGCCTCGTGATATTTCTCTCCTTGCTCAAACGATTGCATGATGGTAGTGTGATGCATGTGCCTAGAATCGAGCAATTCGTCACGTCCTAGTTGTGTGATGCCTAGCTGAGGTGTAAGAGCCCCTTGTTCTAGGCTCTGAGTAAGATTGTGGGCAGATGGTTCTAGGTCATCAATCGGGTGATCTTTTTTTTGTTTTCGTGGCATATTCTGTTCTCTTCTTCGAGATTATTTGGCAATATAGACGCCATATTCCCCCAATTATACGCGATAAGTCAAAGGCTGTGGTACCCCTCAATTCAGTTGCCCGAAAGCTGCCTACTCGCATTAGTAATGCAATAGATAATAATCAAAAATTTGCACATTTGGTGAGAGCATCCGACCAACAAAACTATTTGTTTTGCGTACACTATTACTAGGAGATATTGCCAAAATGTTGAGTGTCCCCATGCTCAGCATTTCCCCCGGCAATACCTCCCTTGCTTTTGCCAACTAGAGCCACACCAGAAAGTCAGAAAAATAAAAAATGAAGGCAACTATAAGCCTCTGAGGTCGACCAAGCTTGACAACCAAACTGTCTGCAGGCTAAAATAACAGTGTTGGGTGTAAAAGATTTAAACACGGTAAGCAGTTGAATAGCTAATATGAAAGAGAGTTCCAAATGGGCAAAACCGAACAAGAACATCATTTTCCTATTGACAACGCCGTCGAACACTTAAAGATGCGGTACGATTTCGTCCAAACGAATGAAGTATCTACCTTCCTGAAGGACCATCCATCCTTAATAGGTGATTTAAACACAGTCTACGAAACAAAATATCAGTACTTTAAAGACTGGCCTATGACTCTGTATTATATAAGCGAGACAGGATCGTTAGATAGTGGTACCCTTGCAGCATATATTGAAACGGATGACATAACAGAAGAGACAAAAGAGATGTTTTCATATTTCCGCAAAGAAATATGGCAAAAAATATCAAAAGATGCAAAACATCTTATTACAGTGGGTTTAGATTAGAGAATGTTTGATTGGCAAGAATATTATTGGCTAGCAAGAGACTTGCTTTCACTAGCAGAGAGTATGCCAAAAGAGAAAATAACCAGGAAGGAAGCTATGCTTAGATCTGCTATAAGCAGGGCATATTATGCTGCCTTTCATGCTACTTGTGATTATCTGAAGCAAGTGGGAGAATATCCTACCGAGCAAGAAATAAAAACTAGTAGAAAGGGAACACATCAGATTATCATTGATAGATTTATCACTAACCCTGCTCATCCCGAATGGGATGAGATAGGGCAGAGACTGAATCTACTAAAAAGTGATCGTCATAGAGCTGATTACATCAACTTTTCTAAAAAACATGCATTCAGAAAAGTTGACTCTGTCAAGGCAATAATCGATGAAGCTGAAAAGACAATCAAGCTCATAGACTCTCTAAAGGATTGAAAATCCTCTTTTGGTCAGAAAAAGCTAAGGAAGAAGGACCTCCACAGGATAAATGCGTAACATGAACGAAGATCATTCAATAACAAATGTCTATTCTCATGCATCCCCCAAGGAAGAGATTGATGAGCTGAGCGATGAAGGACGAGCACGTATACGCCAGGAACAGGCGGAGGCACGGGCCCGTAGTAAAGCTGGTCGCAAAGGGTTAGTCATCGTCAATACAGGGAACGGCAAAGGCAAGACTACAGCGGCCCTCGGCCTGCTAATGCGCAGCTGGGGACAGGACTTTCGTGTCGTTATGTTGCAGTTCTTAAAGGCCAAGACAGGCAAATGGGGAGAGATTCGGGCAGCTCAACGCATGGGAGTTGAGATAACTCCGCTCGGGCAAGGCTTCACCTGGATGAGCGAGAATATTGAACAGGATCGCGTACTCGCTCAGGCCTGCTGGCAACAATGTCGCGAAAAGATCGAGAGCGGCCTCTATGACGTCGTGATCTTGGACGAGATTACCTACGCACTCAAGTATGGCTGGCTCGACATTGAAGAAGTACTCACGACTTTGCGGCAGCGTGATCCCCAGTTGCATGTGGTTATCACCGGACGCGATGCTCCTGAAGAGTTGATTGATTATGCAGATCTAGTAACTGAGATGCGTGAGATCAAACATCCCTATAAATTGGAGGGGGTGCGGGCACAGAAGGGGATTGAGTTTTAATGCCATTACGAGCCAAAACGCATCCTGCACTTCTTTTTCTCTCCCATGCTGACACCGATTTGCTTACTCTGCATGCGGCAACAGCACATCTCCCCACAAATTTCCCAGAGGTGCGAGTTGCAAATCCTGCGCATCTACAGACACAAGGCGATATTGATAGTTTCCTGAATCTCACCCTCCCACAAGTAGAAATGGTGATTGTGCGATTGCTAGGTGGACGCGCAAGCTTCGCCTATGGCATAGAGCGCCTGCTTACCTGGGCCCAACAGGAGAAGAAATGGCTGCTCTGCTTGCCTGGTACCGATGCCCTTGACCCTGAATTAATGGCATCTTCAACCGTTGCTGTACCCGTTGCCCATCAAGCTCTGGCCTATCTGCAATCGGGCGGAGTAGCGAACTATGAGCATTGTCTGCGCTTCCTGAGCGATCACTTACTGACCACAGGATTTGGCTTTGATCCACCTGTGCCACAACCACGACACGGCGTGTATTACCCCGGTCGACACGGGATCAATCTGGCAGAATTATGCTCACAACACAGGCCAAATCACCCTACCATCGGCATTTTGTTTTATTGAGCCCACTACCTCTCAGGCAACACGGACTTTGTGGATAGCCTGATACATGCCATTGAGGCACATGGGGCTAATGCCATTCCGGTTTTTGCTCAATCGCTTAAGGAGATTGATGGAGACGCCAACACCCATCCCACGGACGCGATAAATCGGGTCCCTACAACACGGGCAATAAATTGCCAACGGGATGCACCCTTGCCCACGGCATTGACCTATTTCGTTAACGAGCAGGGACAAACGACGGTTGATGTGATTATTACTACTATGAGCTTTGCTCTGGGAGGTGTTGCTCCCCATAATACGCAAGATAGCATGTGGGACGCCTCCAGTTTTATCTCACTTAAAGTACCCATTCTTCAAGCTATTGTGGCTGGTAGCAGCTATGAACAATGGAAACTTTCTGCACGTGGTCTTTCGCCTCTTGATACCGCAATGAATGTTGCACTGCCAGAGTTTGATGGACGTATCATCACTGTCCCAATCTCATTCAAAGAAACGATAGATAATAATCAACAAAAACAGCAAAATTTTATATCCGCTGCCTCTTCCGTACATTCCACAACTCGTATCGTTCGCTATCGTCCAGTTCAGGAGCGCATCGAACGTGCTGTTGAGCTTGCGCTACGTTTTGCTATCCTGCGGCGTAAACCAAATGCCGAGAAACGGATTGCCATTATCCTGACTAACTTGCCCGGGAAGGCCGCTCGTATCGGCAATGCTGTAGGGCTTGATGCACCTGCCTCTCTGATGTTCCTACTAGAGGCGATGCACGCAACAGGCTATCACATTGAAGATATGCCAGCAAGCGGTGATGAGTTGATTCACGCTCTGATTGATCGTTGCTCATATGATACAGAGCTGCTCACCGAAGAACAACTGGCTCAGGCAGCTGCCCATGTGCCAGATAAGCTGTATGCACACTGGTTCGCTGATCTGCCCATATGTAATCAGCAAGGGATACAGGATCGTTGGGGAAGACCACCCGGAGAGGCCTATGTGCATGATAATGCTATCGCCCTCGCAGGCCTGGCACTCGGTAACATCTTCGTCGCACTGCAACCTCCGCGAGGTTACGGCATGGACCCCAACGCAATTTATCACGTCCCTGACTTACCACCAACACATAATTATCACGCTCTCTATCGCTGGATACGTGATCCACAGGGCTGGAATGCCGACGCGATCATCCACTTGGGCAAACATGGCACACTGGAATGGCTACCCGGTAAAAGTGTAGGCCTCTCCGAGCAGTGCTATCCCGATCAATTACTTGCTGATCTGCCTATCATCTACCCCTTCATTATTAACAATCCCGGTGAAGGAGTACAGGCCAAAAGGCGCATCCATGCTACCATTGTCGATCATCTGGTTCCACCTATGACTAGCGCAGGTGCCTATGGAGAACTGGCCGAACTGGCACAGATGGTTGATGAATATTATCAGGTTGAAGCCCTCGATCCAGGTAAATTACCCGCACTGCAACGCCAAATCTGGGACATCATGGTCAAAGCACATCTCGATGCTGACTTGAGAGCTATGGCCCATCATCACCACGATGAGCATGAAGACGAGCACGAGCATGATCACGAGCATGATCACGAGCATGATCACGAGCATGAAGACGAGCACGAGCACGAGCATGAGCATGAGCACGAGCACGAGCACGAGCACGAGCACGAGCATGAGCACGAGCATGAGCACGAGCATGAGCACGAGCATGAGCACGAGCACGAGCACGAGCACGAGCATGATCACGAGCACGAGCATGATCACGAGCATGATCACGAGCATGATCACGAGCATGAGCACGAGCATGATCACGAGCATGATCACGAGCATGAGCACGAGCACGAGCACGAGCACGAGCATGAGCATGAGCACGAGCACGAGCATGAGTGGGACGAGACATTAACAGAACATGGTACACCTGTCACGCTGAGCGAGATGCGAGGAAAAGATTTTGCTCACCTGCTGGAAGATATCGATGGCTACCTGTGCGAATTAACAGGCGCACAGATTCGCGGTGGACTCCACATCCTAGGCCAGCTCCCCTCAGACGAGCAATTAACTGATCTGCTCTTTAGCCTCTGCCGCTTGCCCAATCTTGCTACACCGAGTATTCGCGAAGCTGTTGCTAGAGCATGCCATCTCTCATTCTTGTCCCTGCTCGATACGCCCGGACGCCGCCTGATAACTCAGGAACAAGAGCAATTGGCATGGCTACATCTAAGTAATGAAGGTGAAAGTCATACGTCTAAGAAAGATTTGATCAGTGCTTCTGATGCTATAGAAACTACTGAGGTATTTTGTCATCAATTGCTTGTAAGATTGCAGGAGCAAGAGTTCAATCCAAGAGCCGTTGAGGATATTATACAGACACAGCTATCTACAGCTCCTGGCGATATTTCTGAGATTCGTAATGTATTAACCTTCGTCTGCGCCGAAATCATGCCGCGTCTATCACATACGGGCGATGAGGTACGCAATATATTACAGGCGCTAGATGGTCAATATATTCCAGCAGGTCCAAGCGGTTCGCCAACGCGTGGAATGGTACATGTACTTCCTACAGGACGGAATTTCTATAGCTTGGACCCTAGAGCGTTACCAAGTCAATCCGCTTGGGAGGTTGGCACACAGTTAGCAAAGACGCTGGTTGATCGCTACCTGAAGGAGACTGGGCAGTATCCCGAAAGTGTGGGATTGAGCATTTGGGGGACCAGCGCATTGCGCACGCAGGGAGATGATATTGCGCAAGTCTTTGCACTGTTAGGCGTGCGTCCACAATGGCACCGCGAGAATTGACGCTTGATCGGCATTGAAGCCATTCCGCTGCACGAATTAGGGCGACCGCGCATTGATGTAGTTTGTCGCATCTCTGGTTTCTTTCGCGATGCTTTCCCTTATCTAATCAATATGCTCGATGAAGCAATTCAACTGGTAGCAAACTTGGATGAGCCACTGGAGCAAAACTTTGTCCGACGACACATCCAGGCTGATATAGAGCACTATAAACAGGCTGGTCAGGAGACGAATGCAAGTATTGAACGTGCCTCTTATCGTATCTTTGGCTCCAAACCCGGTGCCTATGGCGCTGGCATCTTACCCCTAATTGACGAACGCAATTGGCAAAGCACCGCCGATTTTGCCGAGGCCTATGTCAACTGGGGGGGATATGCCTATACTCTGCGCAACATTTGGCACCGATGCCCGCTCAGCCTTTCGCAACGTCCTGACCCGCGTCACAGTTGCCGCCAAGAACCAGGATAACCGCGAGCATGACCTGTTCGACTCTGACGATTACTTCCAGTTTCACGGCGGTATGATCGCAACCATTCATGCACTAAGTGGCAAGACACCCTGTCGCTACATTGGCGATAGTGCCGATCCTGAACGCGTCCAGATGCGCGATCTGAAGGAAGAGACACTACGCGTTTTCCGTTCGCGGGTCATCAATCCGAAGTGGTTAGCAGCTATGCGTCAGCATGGTTACAAAGGTGGCCTGGAACTGACTGCGACGATGGATTATCTCTTTGGCTATGATGCCACATCTGAGGTGATGGAAGATTGGATGTATGAGCAGGTATCACACGCTTATGCGCTCGAAGAGCAGACACAGCAATTTCTGCGTCAGAGCAATCCCTGGGCGTTACGCGACATCGTGACACGCTTATTTGAAGCCCATGAACGAGGCTTGTGGGAGTCGCCAGACCCTGCCTTACTGGATGAGTTGCGTGATGTCTTGCTGAGTGCTGAAGGGGATATTGAGGGGAGGAGTGAGAGGGAGGGAGGGGCCTTAGAGGCTGTATAAGAAGGCTCGAATACTTACCCCGTGTAAAACTGATCTAGAAGCTGAATGAGATCTTTTTCGCACGGTCTCTTATAGTAAGACTTTTCTAGCTTTTCTATTGATCGGAGCGTTTTGCGATAATCTCGTGAGCTTGGATCCATCTTATCCAGCTTTCTCAGCTCTTCGCTCAACTTTTTCGAGCATATCGAGATCTTTTCTCAGCTCTGCAGGATTCTTTGACGAGTTAAGGGTAGAGTCGAGGACTTCGATCAGATTCACTCTGCTGCTCTTCACCTTCTGCAAATGCTCATCGTTATCAGACTTGCAGCAGTCATTAACTAGACACATCAAGTTGTCTTCCAATAGGTTTAGACCCCAGTCTGGCTGGAATGGGGCCCTCCTCTTGGCTGAAATTCCGTGAAACTTTCCCAAAGCGTCGAGACACTTCTCTCTCTCTTGGGAAGCGGCTTCCCAGTCTCTGTACTGCTGGATCACGGTTTGTATGTTCTGAGGATTCTGCGCAAAAGCACTGGACATTGCGCTTTTCTGTTGCTGCAGATCATTGAGATAATCCAAATGGATTGTAGCAATCTTGAACAAGGTTTTTTGCTCACCGGACCAGTGAAAGGGTTCTGGCTTCTTCAGCTTACCTAGTAGAATCTGCTGCTGCTTTTCTCCAATTTTGCAAGCTTTTTCGCAGATTGAGTTCTGGATTTCTAGGTATTCACGCTCTTCCGGTAAGAGATCGGGACGCTTCAGTTTGTTATGATTGCCAAGCAAATCTTGCAGCGCATCACCAAATATCAGCATAAGGTCATAAGATGTTTTACGGTACTTATACCTGTCATTTGTCGGATACTTACTGTACAAACCTTCTGCTAGTTCATAGGTCCTCTCCGGCATGGCCCAACCGTATTCCATGACTTGAGAGTACTTATTCAGAAGATCCAAAGGTCTTTCCAGACCTGTAGGTTCTTCTATATCAGTTTTATATTGGTCATACATTTCTATTAAGCAATCCAAGCCTTTCTGCAAAAACATCACATATCTTACTAGGTCGTCAGGCTTTCGCTCTTGCCGTACAAAACATTCCTCCAACTCTTTACACCACCAAGCTGTTCCGGGACTAACCTCGCTCGTAGGTCTAGTTGAAGATTGCCTTTCAAAACACGAGAAGAGATAACGCAAAAAAACCTTCTCTTGGTGATATAACTCTTCAGAGTATCTTAACCTTTCTGGTATTTTGTCGTTAAAGCATCCCATGAGCAACTTATTATATTGCAGTTGGCTTATGCATTCTTTTAGAAATCCGCTATGATCGTCTAAGCCTGTATTTTCATTCGCTTGATCAACATTATTAAGCACATGATTAATCTTATCCGCAGTTTGCAGCATTTCCCACCATTTTTTCACGACCTCGGAGTACTTTTTCAGAGCCTGAGAACGATTTTCTAGAGTCTTGTTCTCCCATTTCAATTTTTGCTTCTGGACGGTTTGTTGCTGATCTTCTGGTTTTTCTGATAGGAGTTTCAAATCGTACCTAGTATTATCCAGCTCATCCCGAACTCCCATGTAATCTTGCAGTACCTTACGAAAGCATTCCAAGTTTGTACGTTGGTCATGTGAGAGATCGGAACTTCTCAGCTTGTTCTGAGTGTCACGCAAATCTCGCAGGACCTCCCGGTGCTCTTTCAGGAGTTGAAACTCCATACCGAGGGCTCTTAGCTGTCCTAGGAAATCCTTCCCGTAGTGGATCTCCTTATGCTTCGCAAACGCATTATAGCAAAGCATCCGCACTTCCAGGAGGATACCTCGCTCTTGGTTACAAATATACATTTCCTTTTTGAGAAGCGATTTATCACTCTCCAGGAGATCTTTCTCGCTTTTTAGTTGTTCTTTCCTTAATTTATTCTCCCCTCCTTTACTAGAAGTTTCTTTTATTCCTTTCTCTATACTTGATATCTTTTGCTCTTTCTTCCCCACTAATGAACGCAGATAACGAGAATAGCTTTCAAGCTTTTCTAGCTCAAGCGGCTCACGGCTTTTCTCCAGTAAATCTTTTATCAATCCAATATCTTCTATTGAATTGATATACTTCATTTTATCCAGCTCAGTGGAAATTTTTCCTGTAATTTCATCTATATTTTCCTCAGGTTTATCTAAACGCATTTCTCCTGATTTTTTATCTAATTGATTACTTTCCTTATTCTGGCAAAGCAGGCGTGTAAGATCTACAGAATGATCGGTGCTTCTGAGTACCTCTTGAGCACTCTCCCATATCCTTTATGTGGTTTTTCATGCTATATAGCTATTCCTTTCTTATCCTCTCTCTTGGCACATTCCCAACTGCAACTGCTCTTAAGAAAAAGGATACCTGATCAATGAGGCATTTTCAAGTGACAAATGGGACATTTTGGAGGAAAAAAGGGACATCTTCCTTGCCCCCATGCTTTCCACGCTCACTCCAAAGAAGCTGCAAAAATCAGAGTAATTTGTATACGCCCAGTGCGACAGAAATGACTTTCTTTTTCAACTCTTCGTAACTATCATCGGGTAAACGCAAAAGCCCTGCAAAGGGAATAAGGGAATGCGTGCCCTTTCCCTCCAGCAATGCTTGTGCTATACTATGACTATATTTGAATTTTAGGTGTTTACTTCACTTACTATTTTATAGGAGTGAGATGACATGATACTAGCAGGTCAACAGCTAGGGCCCTATCGTCTTGTGCGTCTGATTGGACAAGGTGGCATGGGAGAGGTTTATCTCGCAGAAGATACACGTATCTCACGTCAGGTTGCTATCAAGGTCATTCGTAGCGATCCTGAGAGTCAGGCGGCGGAGCGGCTCTTCCAACGCGAGATCAAGGCGATTGCCCAACTTAATCATCCCCACATTCTCAGTGTCTATGACTTCGGAAAGCAGCCAGACACCAATGGGGTCATCATCTATATGGTGATGCCCTATTGTGCCGAGGGATCACTAAGGGATTGGCTGGTGAAGCATAGCCCAGCGCTGCCTGATCGCCGAGATATCGGACAAATGATCGCACAAGCGGCATCTGCGCTCCAACATGCCCACGATCACAACATCATTCACCGGGATGTTAAGCCTGCCAACTTCCTCGTGCGTGCTAATGCAGACCATCCCACCTATCCAGACCTGTTGCTGGTGGATTTTGGGATCGCCAAAGTTTTGTCAACGACCTCGACGATCAGCCAGAGCGTACGTGGTACCTTCGCTTATATGGCACCTGAACAGTGGAGCAGTGATGTGGTGGCCGCTACCGATCAGTATGCTTTGGCCATGATGACCTATCAACTCTTGACCGGTCAACTGCCCTTCCAAGGACGCTCCGAGCAGATGATGTTTCAGCATTTGACGATCACACCCGAAACTCCTAGTCACATCAACGCGAGCCTCTCACCTGCCATCGATCAAGTCATCCTGCGTGCCTTAGCCAAGCAGGCTAATGAGCGTTTCCCTACGATTAGACACTTTGCTATGGCACTGCAACAGGCCATAAGTTATGTCGACGCGAGGGCTACGCTGACGATCACTGCTGCAGAGGCACTGCAAGGTATGAGCTATACGGATCATCCTACCTGACAAACAACAGAGGACAGTGATAATTCCTCCCCGTGCGCAGCATGGACAGGAGTTGCGTTTGCCAGATCAAGGCCTGCCTTACTATGACGGTGGCCCGCGTGGTTGCTTGCAGCTAACTCTTAGCACGCTTCAGACTGATCGTTTGCCTGCGCCTGTTGAGGTTGATGAGCAAAACGAGCCAACGGTGAGATCGGCCAGACCAATATCCCCCACGGAGCCTGTCAGTGATCAATCTGACCAGCGGCGATCTCCAACCACCGATGCAAATAGGTTCATGGGTGAAACAGTTGTGCCCCCACCAACACGAGAAATGACGCTACCTGCGCAAGCGTCATACTCATCAGAAGCCAAGCGGTTGGACACTGTGGTTGGTCATCGCAACAAGCCATTGAGGCAACATATGGCTGCTCTGCTGGTAACTGTGGCCTTATTGCTTATCATTAGTGGTGTGCTGACAACCATGTTGACTCATAACACGACTGTGACTAATAGCACTAATGCGACGGCAACTGCGAAGGTTCATCAGGCAATTGCAACAGTCAGAGCAGAGAATCCTGATCTCTATCCACCAGCGGGCACGTTGGCCCTCTTAGACTTGCTCAGCGGGCCTAACCAATGGCAGGAACAGTCAGATAAAGACTTCGGAGGCGCGTGCCAATTTGTCCATGATGCCTACCAGATCAGTCAATCGCCATTGAACAAGTTATATCCCTGTTACGAGAATAATTCGTACAGTAACTTTGCATTTGAGGTGAAGATGACGATCAACCAGGGAAATTGTGGAGGCATGACGATACGATATGATAGTTATACTGGCGAGTATTACTTTTTCATAGTATGTCAAAATGGATATTACCGCTTTTACAAGAATGATCCACATAGTGCTGCTAGTAACACAAAACCTTTGGCATATAGCAGTTCTTTGGCAATCCATCAGGGAAACCAGTCAAATTTGATCGCCGTCGTAGCCAATGGCAGTGAATTTGATTTGTACGTCAACAGTCAGAAAATTGTTAGTGCTAGTGACAGCAGTTACAGTGGGGGGAACATTGGCCTCCTTGCGTATGCTGACGACAATGTGACAACCGTTACCTATCAAGATGCAAGAGTGTGGAAGATCGACAAGAACAAAGCGTGATTGCGGTGAAGTCTATCATGCTCTCTAATACTACCATTAGCATCTACACGAATTTGATAATGGCCCATCGGCAAATTTGATTAGTCAATGAGTACTAATGCTATTGACTAGTTAATAAGCATTGCGTATAGTGCGAAAAGAGAATGTCAGAAGAGTAGTCTGCGGCATTCTTCTGGTAAAAAACCCTAACAGTAGCGCTTCTAGTAGTAGCGTAGCATTAGGGAAAAGTATTTATCTATAGAAAGGTACCATAGGGAATTGTAATGAAACATCCTGACATCAGAAAGTGTAGTCGTCTGATTACCTTTGGCAGTTTGTCCTCGTTACTGTTAATTGTTGGCCTATTTGCAGTCTCTGCCGTCATGGCAACCCCAACAATTAAGTTCACCCCGAGCACACCAAAGGGGGGGGGACCATCATCAGATGCAGTTCCACCAGCTGGGGTATCAGCAGAAGTAGTACGTACTCCTAGCACAGTGCTGGGTCAAGACACGTTCCAGAGGGCCAATCAAACATTCTGGGGTACGGCCTCCGATGGGCTAACTTGGAGCGGTGATGCCAATACCAATAAGGTTTTCTCGATTGCAGACAACACTGGACTCATTTCCAAGACTGGTAATACCTCTTATAGCGCCGTGTTAGGCTCACAAGCATCCGATGCTGAGGTGTATGCCACTGGCTCGATCAGCTCCTTTACCAATAGCAACTTCAGCGATGTGCTGCGTTGGACCGATGATAACAACTGGTACAAAGCAGGTATCGATGGTTCCAACTTGTTCATCCAGAAAGACGTCAACGGTGTGGTTTCCACTCTCGCCAGTGTGCCATTTACCGCTAGCGCTAATACCGTCTATGCCTTGCATTTCCGTGCGGTGGGTTCAACCTTGGCCACCAATGTCTGGGGCTTTGTCTTGGCCTCTGCTGGCTCTGAGCCCAGTAGCTGGATGGCGACAACTGACGATAGTTCCCTGACCTCCGGTTATGCCGGTATGCAATCCTTGACGCAAAGCGGTACTGCGACTGTGACCTCTTTCCAGAGCGATGTTCCTGGTACTGGTTCGTTGACGGCTGTGCAACCTACCCCGTCGCCAGTAGGACTGTCGACTTCATCGCCAGCAATGCCACAAACTTACCTGCCAGTAGTAATGCCACAAACTCCCACGTCGATACATAGTGTACATGGTAGATCAAATCCATCAAGTTCGCCAGTCTCGTCAACTTCATCAAGCTCATCAAGCTCAAAGAATGGACCAACGAATTTGTACGATAATCTACTTGATCACAATAAGGTATACAAAAATTCACTTAGCACTGCATCCACGGAAATTGCGGGAATTGATCCAACTGTCAAAGCTACATTTAACAATTCCTTGCCAGGATCAAACGACCATTAACCATTAGAGTGGTACATTGGAATTCCCAAGCGGCCAATAAGTAACCTGCAGAATGTAGGTTTCTGATAAGCCTCAAAACAGGGGCAATAGCTCTTAGCTACTTGTAGCCGAGCTGTTGCCCCTCGGTTCGTCCAACACCCAGAGTCTGTGAATACTGAGAGAAAAACCTCTCCTGCTGCGTCATACACGATGCATGGGATGAGAAAAACGGCACAATTCACAAGCTATGAAATAAGAGAGGCTGAGGCCCTCATCCCTCATGCTACTCGCGTTTTAACTGTTAAGATCCTGCCCTCTTCTCCTCGGCTGGTTCCCAAAATTCCAAGATTGGCTAGATTTTTGCAACTATGCTATCATACGGAAAAGATGTGTTCTATAGATTGCTCATAGTCTTGTTAGCTCTTTCCGTGTAGTGAGGACCCACTCGTTCGAGAGGCTTCTTTCAGAAGGAACAGGGGAATAAGATGCTTCGAATTCAGAAACTATTGGATCTACAGCACTGGCCTTGCCATCGCATGGGCGATCGTTCTCATACTCACACAGATGATCAGGGGCAGAGAGGGTGCGCAGCCCATCCTGTTGGTCTTTCTCGGCTACTGTATCGGCTGGGTGTCAACGACAATTGCCCGATACGTCTATCCGCCGCCAAAGCGCTGGGAGTCGAACCACTGCCAAGAGTGATGTCCTCAACAAAATCATCAGAATAATTATTAGGATAATGCTGGGACTTACAGCGAGTCCCACCTTGGCATGATCTATTTTATTGGGAGTTTTTTAGATGGAGAACAATAAGACCGTGCGCAAATGGTCGGAATTGCAAGAACTGAAAGTCGTTGTGCCCAGCGAAGGCAAGATTATAGGCAATGTGACAGATTTCCTTTTTAAGGAAGGAACAAATGCTGTTTATGCACTACGTGTACACACACGCGTCAATGGCGACTACACATTGCCCGTTACAGGCATTAAGTCGATCGAGGATGATCGTATCACTATTCCTAATGCGCAGATGTTGACAAAAGCTGTGCCAGGCTGCTCACAGGGCCACAGTTTGATCGCACGCAAGGTTGTCAGTGAGAAGGGCAACGAAATAGGGACCGTCAAGGATGTGCTGCTGGGTGTCGAGCCAATCGTAGCGATGCGTGTTGCAGGTCTTGAGGTGTCCAATGGGTCCTTCAAGCGCCAGAGCCGTGGCTTGACAGCTGACGCGATCGCACGTTACGAGGATGAGGCTGTCGTCATCGACGATAAGCTTGCCAGGGTATGGCGGGCGCGATAAATCGGGCCCCTACAAAACAGGCAATAAATTGCGTATCATGTATCGCAGGCGTCATACAAAATGAATGATATGCCCCCCTTACAATCGCAATTCATTGCGAGAAAAGGTAGGGGCCCGATTTATCGCGCCCGTTCTACACAATTCCTATATTTCTCCCCGCAGTCTTGCCACTTCATCTTCGGCGGCGCGGGCCTCGCGCTTGCGGCGCAACTTTTTGAGAGCCTCGGCCTTGCGTTGCCAATTATCAGGATCTTGGGGAGCCAAACGAATAGCATGCTCAGCTGCCGCCAAGGCCTCATCATAGCGCTCAAGGTGCTTGAGCACCAAGGATTTGTTATGTTGGGCTGAGGCCATCCTGGGATTGAGGCGTAAGGCCCGCTCATAAGCATCGAGGGCCAATTCGTAGTTCTCTAGGTGATAGAATGCATTGCCTTTCCCATTCCATGCCTGGGCCGCATTCGAATTGATTACTAAGGCCCGATTATAGGCATCAAGAGCCTCCTGATAGCGCCCCTGGTTACATAATGTGCTCGCCTTGCCATTCCACGCAGCAATATTCTGTGGGTCCAGCCGCAATGACTCATTGTATGACTCCAACGCTTTATTAAATCGGCCCAGATCGGCCAGGACAATGGCCCGTTTCTCCCAGGCCTTTGCAAAGCGTTTATCACACTTCAATGCATGTTCATAGTGATCGAGAGCCTCTTTCAGTTCATTCTGCCCATAGAGAATATCTCCAAGACCACAATAGGTGGGAGCATAATGGGAGTCAATCTGTAATGCTTCCTTATATGCCCGTCTGGCCTCAGGGAAATGTCCCATTTCGCTCAAGACCTGCCCCTTCCCACTCCAATATGCAACAGCATGGGTATCTAACAACAGAGCTTCTTCAAAGGCACGGAGAGCCTCTGGATAACGACGCAAGTGGCGCAAGACGATACCTTTATTCCCCCACGCTTGAGCCATCAATGGATCATAGTGCAGCGCGACATCAAAGGATGTCAGAGCCGGTTCTAACAGTCCAAGGGCGCTCTGAGCAGCACCCTTGCCATCCCAGGCAAGCACGTTATCCTGTTCTAAGAGAATCGCTTGGTCAAATGCCTCAAGTGCTTCTTTATTCCGACGAAGCCTGTTGAGCGCAACCCCCTTGCCAGTCAGAGAAGTTACTAGATTGGGTTTGATCTTTAAGGCCCGCTCAAATGACTCAAGCGCCTCTTTATGCCTTCCTTGCTGCGCCAGCGTTAAACCACGCCCCTGCCAAGCTAGCTGGTTCCTACTATCGACCTGCAAGATACGATCATAGACGTCAAGTGCATCGGGTAGCCGCCGCTGCGTGTAGAATCGGTAGGCATCTTGTAGAAGAGAGCTTGTTGCATCGACCGCTTGGGGTACAGACTGGATAATCGTGACAGGCAGGGATACTGTCCCACTAAGGCGATCCTGCCGTGTTTGGCGCAAAACCTTCAGGACATCCTGGGCACTGGCAGGCCGTTTTTGTGCATCCATCTCCAACATTTGCTGGAGTAACTGCTCCAAATTTAAGGGAACGGCAGGATTCAATTGAGATGCAGGTTTGAAGAAAAATGGCTGTTCACTTGGATCAACCCCCGTGAGTAGACAGTGGAGCAAAGCTCCCAGACTATAGATATCAGAGCGTGGACTACTCTGGGCCTTCCCATACTGTTCGGGGGCCGCAAAACCGGGGGAACCAAGAGCGATTGTATCATGGGATTGACCAGGTTTGAACATACGGGCAATGCCAAAATCAATCAAGTAGATGTGGCCGCTCTCGCTAATCATCACATTAGAAGGCTTGAGATCACGAAAGATGATAGGTGGCTGATGATTATGCAAATAGCTCAATACATCACAGATTTGCTCAGCCCACTCCACAACCTGATCCAGGGGCAATGGACGGCCATTGGCTTTCTCTAGGTAATCCTCTAGGGTCCGCCCCTCAATAAAATCCATTACCAGATAGGAGCGCTCATTCTCGGTGAAGTGGTCGTAGATACGTGGTAGGTTGGGATGCAATAGATCAGCTAGGATACGTGACTCACGCTCAAATGCTTCTTCAGCCTCTTGGATTTGCAAGGCAGAAAGACCTGTTCGGCTCATCTCCTTCACGGCAATCGGGCGATTATTGAAGCGAGTATCAAGAGCTTTGTAAACAGCACCCATTCCACCTTGACCAACACGCACTTCTAGTTGATAGCGACCATTGATCAATTTCTGCGCTGGTAATGTTTCGTTTATCTGCTGAAAAGGGAGTGAGACAGAACAATGCTGACAGAAGCGAGCTACAGATGTATTTACTGCTCCACAATTTTCACAGAACTGTTCCTGTATTGCCATAACCCTTATTTCCTGTTTTGCTCTTCAGTAATTTGTTCACTGGCGCCTTCGATGACACGCCATAATTGCAACCATTCTTCAATACTCAGGGTTTCAGCGCGGCGACTGCCATCGATCCCGGCCATAGCCAGCCAAGAGCGGACATGCTCATTTTTATGATGCAGGCCATGCGTGAGTGAGTTGTGTAGCTGCTTGCGCCGTTCAGAAAAACCTGCCTGCACAACTCGGAAAAAACGGTGGCGCTCCTCCACTGAAAGCGGTGCCTGAGGATAGACATCCACTCGCAAGACCGCTGAGTCAACCTTGGGCGCAGGATAAAATGCCTGGGATGGCACTCGCGCCACAATGCGAGGCTGACCGTAAAATTGCACACTAATACCCAGCAAACTGAGATCGCCCGGGCCTGCAACAATCCGTTGTGCCACTTCTAATTGTACCATGACTACCAGCAAACGTGGAGGATTGCTACTTTCCAGAAAGTGCCGGAAGGTCGGTGCAGTAATATAGTAGGGCAAATTAGCCACCAGCTTGTAGGCTGCCTGACCAAACGTTTTGATCGGATCGAAGTAGAGCAGATTGCCAGCAACTAGATCAACGTTGGGATATTTGCCAGTTGTCTCCTTGAGCAGTATCAGCATATCTCGTTCGATCTCGACGGCAACGACACGTCGCGCACGCTGTGCCAGTTCCTGCGTCAAAACACCTATTCCAGAGCCAACTTCCAGTATCTCATCATCCGAGTTAATCTCAGCCGCATCAATGATCGTTTGTAATACTGAACGATCGATGAGAAAATTCTGTCCAAAGGATTTATTTGGTCGCATATTATGTGCAGAGAGCAATTTGCGTATCTCATACACATTTGTTAGATCTCTTTCGCCACCAGCATGTGGGGCTGCTATTACTATTTGAGGATGTTCTACCAAGATGATTTCTCTTACCTTACCGTATTTTGTACCACATCAAAAACCCTAACCTGAGCAGCTTCTAGGCGTTCAAACAGGCCAAGAGAAGATCTCCGTCTGCCCGTATCATAAGGTGATTGTAACATCCATAGATTGAGTTTACAAGTGGAGCAAATCAGAGGGGAGAGGTTCATCTTATTGTGTGGAAGTTGCCCACAGGAAGCAAGATGGGATCAATGAAGTGAACATCTCATAGTAATTTGACACAAGTGCCTAGTACATCAGTACATCCCTTGCATTTCAGAAATTTTACCTCTATACTCAATTATACAGGGATAGCACACTCAAACGGGAGTATTCTATGGTCAAGACAATTCGCAAGTTTTGCTCAGTGGTCATACTTGCTCTACTCATGGCAAGTATGCTCGCTGCTGATCCTCCTCGTACAGCGATTGGCCAAAGTCTTGATCCCTCAGAGCACAGGAACTCACAGGAGATCCAAGGGATCAATCTTTCTGACGACCGCTATAGTACGACCTCGTATGCATCTTCTCATGGGCCATCTGCCACCGAGACAGGCCGGACCATAGATCGGGCCAATGTCTACACAGAAGCCAACACCAGTGCTCCGATCGATCATGTAGATGCACCTAATACAACTGTGACGATCTATGCTACTGTCTCTGGTCAGATTGTCTGGAACAGTAACTCCACCTGGTATCGCGTCTCGCCTCTCAATAGTAATCCCCTCTATATCTATGGAGGGCTCGTCACAGTTAGTAATAGTGTCAACATTAGTGATCCCAGCGGGCTGGGCAAGATCATTGTGGTAAGCATCTCCCTGCAGGAGTTAGATGCTTACAATAATGGACAGCTTTTCGTCTCTGCTCCAGTGGCAACGGGACGCCCTGAGCTACCAACGCCCACTGGTACATACCATATCTTTGCCAAGTATAGCCCGTACACCTTTATTTCGCCATGGCCTGCAGGATCACCATACTATTATCCACCATCGACGGCCAACTATGCGATGGAGTGGGCGCAAGGTGGCTACTTCATCCATGATGCTCCTTGGCGTGGATATTTTGGTAAGGGCGCCAATCATTGGCATTGGGACCCTCTCATGGGAGAAGATCCTGGGACCCATGGCTGTGTCAATGTGCCTACTTCTGTGATGGCTCAGCTCTTTAGCTGGGCTACCATTGGAACTACTGTCCAGATCAATCCTTGAATGTAAGTAGATATGTGCAAGGGCAGTTCTCGGAACTGCCTTTTTTGATCAATAGAAAGCTTCTATATTTACAATTGCGACAACCTCGGAAGAGATCCTTCTAACCTTACTCCCTTGCATTTTAGAAGATTTATTTCTATACTTAACTATAGAGGGGGTAACACACTCAAAAAGGAGTGTTCTATGTTCAAGACCATTAGAAACTTTTGCCTAGTTGGCATACTTGCTCTACTCATGGCAAGTATGCTCGCAGCTGATCCTCTCCTTAGTGCGACCTCGTATGCATCTTCTAAAGGGCCCTCTGTCACCGAGACAGGCCTGACCACAGGTTGGGCCAATGTCCGCACAGAGGCCAACACCAGTGCTAGTATTGATCATGTAGATGCACCTAATACAACTGTGACGATCTATGCAACTGTCTCTGGTCAGATTGTCTGGAACGGCAACTCCACCTGGTATCGCGTCTCGCCTCTCAATAGTAATCCCCTCTATATCTATGGAGGGCTCGTCACAGTTAGTAATAGTGTCAACATTAGTGATCCCAGCGGGCTGGGCAAGATCATTGTGGTAAGCATCTCCCAGCAGGAGTTAGATGCTTACAATAATGGACAGCTTTTCGTCTCTGCTCCAGTGGCAACGGGACGCCCTGAGCTACCAACGCCCACTGGTACATACCATATCTTTGCCAAGTATAGCCCGTACACCTTCATTTCGCCATGGCCTGCAGGATCACCATACTATTATCCCCCATCGAGGGCCAACTATGCGATGGAGTGGGCACAAGGTGGCTACTTCATCCATGATGCTCCCTGGCGTGGATATTTTGGTAAGGGTGCCAATAACTGGCACTGGGACCCTCTCATGGGAGAAGACCCTGGGACCCATGGCTGTATCAATGTGCCTACTTCTGCGATGGCTCAGCTCTTTAGTTGGGCTACCATTGGAACTACTGTCCAGATCAATCCTTGAATGTGAGTAGATATGTGCAGGGCAGTTCTCGGAGCTGCCTTGCCCCTTTTTGACCAATTGCTTATTCACGGCCTTTACAACCCATTTGAGATCCGCGAAACCCTGCTCTGTAGTACACGAAACCAAGTCAAGCAGAGAGATCTGCCAGTCTGCTCCCTCTCGCCAATATGAAGAATCATATTAGGTTTATCATCGGACATATCCACGTCAATACTGGTAACTTCTTTTTTTCCAAATACACTAGGGTGTTGTTTTAATAAATAAAGTATGCCATAAGCATTAGGTGTACCAAATATAGCATAATATCCATCATTGCCTTTTTTAAATCGGTAAATACGTTTATTTACAGACTGCTCCTTCCTGAGATCTTTAATACATAAATATAATGTATCATGTGTCTCCTCATTAGTGATCATTCTTCGTGTTACTTGAGTGAGATTGAACCTGGAGGCAAGCGTCAAATCGGCTTGACAGTTTTGTGCTTGGACAAGGTCAACACTGTCAGGTAAATCGTTCCTTTTTGACACATGCCGGATGAATCAATCCGCTGGTCTCTTAACACTGCCAATAATTGATGATAGAATATTTCAGAATTTCGGCAAAGGTTTGCCATTACCCCCCTCAGCATCTTGACCTCTAAAATTACCTATTGCTATAATTCTGCCTTTTTTGATATCTATATTGTTTAAATAATCCGGAAATCCCTTTGTTTTTACTGATGTCACTACTTGAAATACTCCTTCTGTGATTTCTTCTATCTCATTTTTATATCGATCATCAAAATCTTTTCTTGTATTTATATCTTCATTTGGAAGAAATTTAACCTTTTCTATTATTGCACGGCCTCTTGCAACGGCAAATGCCATTTGCCATTTTTCTGGTACTTCTAAGATAGGAGTCTTCCGATCGATCTTGGCAAGTTGGGCTTGCTCTGACTGGGAGAGGTCTTGCCCTTCTATTCTAGAAAGGAAGTGGGTTTGAAAAAATCGCTCGAATCGGATCGCTTTCAAGTGCTTCCTTTTTAGAGATGCTGAATTGTTGATCAGTCGGCTTGGTGGATGTATTTCTATCTGTACCCAGACCTATAAGTTGCTTGCTAAAAGCATCGCCTCTACGCGAAGATTGGCGAGAACTCTCCGCTGATCTATCTTCTTGAAAATCACTGCGATCTGATTCATATCCTTTCATGGTAATACTTCCCTTCTTGGCTTGAGAAAGCCGCTTTTCTCCGCTTGTCTGTTGAGGAATTGTTCGCTTTCCCAAGAATGTACCATGAGGGGAACCATCCTGTGAAGGAGAAAGAAGGGACAGTTTCGACCTGCGAAATTGCTTTACCAAATAGGCTACTATGCCGACTCTGCCTTTAGCGAACCAGAGATGTTTACTTATTTTAATGGAAACATGCAATTCTGTCAAATTAGTGGAACTTTTGGGTTCTTAGGTTCTTGGAGTGTATTTGAATAAAGTCGAAGCCGCATGAAATCCTGCGCTTCTTGATGGATCAGCATGGGAACTTAAGCAAGAAGATCATTGATCCCCACTACCGTTCTAATCATAATAATGATGATGGTGATGATGATGAGCGCGATGATGATGCTCACTTTGATCAGGAGGGTTGCTCTGGCCACTGTTATCCTGTGGTTGGCTGTTTTGTGGTTGGTCATTCTGCGGTTGACTGCTTTGCGGTTGGCTATTTTCTGGCCAATTGACTTGAGGCCAGTTGTCCAGAGGCCATTGGTTCAGAGGCCAGTTGTCCAGAGGCCAGTTATTCTGGCTCTGGCTCTGGGCCACTGGTTCAGTCTGATTGATGACCTGGCAGATCTCGCTATTGTCCTGGCACATGGGCAATATGCTGACAGTTTCGGGGCCTTGTATAGTCGGCATGGTGCCATCAATAAACCAGTCGGTAACCGTTGGCTCACCGGGGCGTGGCAGTAGCCCGCTCAGAGCCGAAACTGTGCCCTTGTGGACATTGGCAGGCGGAGTAAAGTCGTCTGGCGGGAAGTTGTAGTGGCGCGAGGCATACTCCATGATGTCATGCCAGATAGGACCTGCACCAGTGATACCAATCACATTTCTCATAATCGAATTATCGCTATTGCCTGCCCAGATCCCCACGGTTAGATGGGGCGTGTACCCGATCGTCCAGTTGTCACGAAAACTATCAGTTGTGCCAGTTTTGGCCGCAGCTGGACGATCTACTTCTAGTGGATTACCCGGATAGAATTCGCGATAACGTGCAGTTTTGTCGGATAGCATGCTACTGATTAGGAAAGCTACATCTTCGCGCATAACACGTGTACCATGGATATGGCTGGGATCAAACGTATAGATTGGTCGGCCCTGACTATCAGCAATTTTGAGAATAGCAACGGAGGGTACACGCACTCCCTTGTTGGCAAAGATCGCGTATGCCGCAGTCATGTGCAGAGGCGATACCTCGACCGAGCCCAATGCCATTGAAGGTCCCAGGCTGCTTAATGGCCGCTTGGCGAACTCTGTCAGGCCTAAGCGTTCAACCATGTTCTGCACTTTGGGGATACCCGCATATTCGAGTGTGGTAATGGCCGGGATATTGAACGAATTCGCTATGGCTGTTCGCGCGGTCATGGGATAGCCAGTGTGAAATGTGCTATCATAGTTTTGTGGGCTATAGGGTAGTTTATGATTGCCATCGGGATAATATGTCTTGTGATCTGGTATGATCATTGCTGGATACCAACCCATATCAAAGGCAGTAGCATAGACAAAGGGTTTGAATGATGAACCAGGCTGGCGGGGTGAGATAGCTGCATTATAGTCACCCTGCATCTGCGGCGACAACAGTCGGGAATCAGTACTGGCACTGCCATCCATGGCTAGAATTTCACCTGTAGTCGGGTCTATGACTACCGCTGCTCCATTGTTGACATTATTGGTTCTGTAGAGCGGTCCATAGTAGCCTTGCTGTGGTTGATAAAGATGCTCATACACGATTTGCTCAGATTTCTTCTCTAATTCTAAATCAAGTGTAGTGTAGATATTATAGCCACCATTCTCTAGTGCCTGATCACCAAGTTGGTGTTCAAGTTGATCAATGACGTAATTGACAAAATGAGGGGCCTGAGTTTTGTGATTTGCGCTATATGAATGGAATATGAAGTTCTCCATCTCTTGGTGGGCAGCTTGCTGTTGCTGCCTGCTAATCATGCCTAGCTCGACCATCGAATTGAGGATCTCTTGCTGGCGGGCAAGAGCTTTATTTTTGTAGAGTAGCGGATTATATATGCTGGGGCTTTGTGGCAGTCCCGCCAGCAAGGAAGACTGAGCCAGATCAAGGTGGGCAACAGCAGGTGTACAGCCTGTAGATGTACACTGCGGCTGCAAGCCGAAATAGTCCTCTGCAGCAGCCTCGACGCCATAGTTGGTATCACCATAGTAGACAGTGTTCAGATACATCTCCATAATTTTCCACTTGGGATAGCGATTCGTTAATGCTATTGCCAGCATGGCCTCCTGAGATTTAACTGGCAGGATACGTGGCTGTCCCGCGAAAAACTGATTTTTCACTAATTGTTGCGTAATTGTGCTTCCACCTTCCACAATGCCACTACGCTTGATATTTGCAATAGCTGCACGCACGATGCTCAGGAAGTCAACGCCGTTATTCGTCCAGAAAGTATGATCTTCTGCGGCAATAGTTGAATTGACAAGAAATGGTGAAATGGCCTTGTAATTGGCGTAGATACGGCGTCCTCGATCACCTTTGTGATCATAGAGTTCAGATAGGAGTTTCCCATTGCGATCATAAATGCGAGTTGTTTGAAAAAGGGATTGATGAGCGATACTGTCAATTAATGGCAATTGATGTTGATAATAGCTATAAGCCTCTCCTATAGAGCTAACAAAGGCCATAAAAAAGATCGCAAGGATCGCCAGAGTCGTTATCCGCAGGCGTCCTAGGAATAAACGACCCATGCGTTCTAGGCGGCGTCTACGTATAATATGGCGGTAGGCATTGTGATTATTCTGCCTCCTGCCTTGATGGAATTTGGTGCTAGCCATTCTCTATCCTTCCCGGAGATATTGTGATATACTGCTAAGAGTGCGCTTATCGTTCATCGCAGATCGTAGACCCTTCGTGTCTATCTGCAAGAAGAGGAAATATGGCACTGTGAAGCCATTTCCATCTGTCGCGAGGCATCTGCATCAGTTTCTGTCACGTATTATCATGGCATGGTGTTACACATCTGTAAGGTACAATAGATGCAACTCTTAAATACACATTGCGTAAATTCTCATGATGGTTCCTATCCTAAGGAGATCAAGTTACTATGAGCCAACAGGAATTGATGCCAGAGCCACAATCGCCCAAGTCATCGCAAAAATTGTATAAGGCGCAAAGTCAAGATAGACAGTCCAGTACTGAAACGTATGCCCGATCTTATAGCAAGCCCCAACAATCCAGAGGCGATCTGCCCAAAACCGACCATCCATCCACCTTCGAAGACTCATTGCCCCCGTACAGCTATCCTGCACAGGACCAGATAATGTTTATGCAACAGCCTAGCCCGGAGCAGAATACTCAATGGCAATACCAGGAGCAAACTCGTGAATACGGCCCTGCTAGGGAGATCCCAACAAACGCTTACCAGTCCTATAGCCAATATAATGGACAACAACAAGCCCCTTCACGGGTCCAACCGCAAGAGCATACCATAAATAGCTCAAAATGGATTGGCATGTTCCTGCTAGTCCTCGTCCTACTAGCTAGTATACCTGTATTGTGCAGTATAGGAACCATCTTTGTACCAGTATTGCTTGCATTTTACCTTTTACCTGTTATTATTGCATTTGCCCCAATTGCGTTTTTCATACTTATACCTTTGTTCAGAGTGCTGGGAAGTGCAGATCACGATAATAGGTGGAGGAGGCGGCAGAGGGCAAGATATGATCATTCTTGGTGGTGGTAAGGAGTCTAAGATCAAGCTTCTGTCCTTTCCTGAATCCTCTAAGCAGATCTACATCAGGAAAGACAATATCAGCGTAGATCTCATCCACAGGAATGCTTAAATCAATACTTTCTAATTCTACACTTTCACCTTTTCCGTACCAGTGATCTATCCATTGAATGCTATCTAATCCTTGCGTACCTTTCCTAGTCATTTTCTGGATAAGCATACAATCCCAATTGACAAGAATATACTCTTGAATTGAGGAACACTGTGTATAAGCTAGAACTTTATCACGCCTATCGTCTGTTTCAGTAGAAGGAGACAATACCTCTACTACTAACCCTGGATGTTCAATATATGTCTTGTTTTCAGTTAAATCCTGCTTATTACACGTAACCATAATGTCAGGAATATAACATTCATCCTCTACTTTGAGAGTGCCTTCCGCTAGCGCAAAGCATCCCTTTTTCCTGACGTGTGAATGTATAAGTGTACTCATGTTCATTATAAGCATAGTATGATTGGTAGAGTCTCCTGCCATAGCTACCATTTGACCATTTCTAAATTCATATTTCTGGTCTAGCTTTTCACGATCTAGGGCTAGGAAGTCCTCTACAGACATCCATTCATCTCTCTTCGCTACCATGGTGGATTCACCTTTCAATATTGGGTACAGCTACATTAAGTGGTGAAGAGACTCTCATTCGTGCTCAAATTTGTCCATTGTTTGAGCACATCCACTGGATAATGTAGATCTACCCAATATTCTGCTGCCTTGCGACTCTTGTATTTTAGGATAGAAAAGGTAATAAAACAAGTGGTGCTCAGCTATTTCACTATATCAAATTGATCGCTAGGTGTCTTCTATACTTAAATATGCGTATCGATAATTGACCGAAGGGAGGCAACTCCCTGATTTGCAGTGCTATAATAGCAGAGCACAATCATGCTCTAAAGGAGGAGAGTATCATGGTCAATCATACTGAAGAGACCCGCATCGAACGAGATTCAATGGGTGAGATGCGGGTACCCGTAAACGCTTATTATGGAGCTAGCACACAGCGTGCCGCGCTCAATTTTCCGATTAGTGATCTGCGCTTCCCACGCGCATTTATCCGCGCTCTGGGACAGATCAAACAGTCCGCGGCACAGGTGAATGCTAGTTTGGGGACAATCGATACGCATATTGCAGATGCTATTATACAGGCCGCGCAGGAAGTCATCGATGGTGGAGTCGATGAACATTTCGTGCTCGATATTTTTCAGACTGGCTCCGGCACTTCCACCAATATGAACGCTAACGAAGTGATTGCTAACCGCGCTAGCGAATTGCTCGGTGGCTCACGTGGCTCACGCAAAGTGCATCCCAATGATCACGTTAATTTCGGGCAATCCTCGAATGATGTCATCCCTACGGCAATTCATCTCTCAGCATTAGTGAGTATCGAGCACGATCTGATCCCGGCTCTGCAAGAACTGCAAAAAGGATTGCAAGGGAAGGCCGATGAGTTTATGCCAGTTATCAAGACTGGACGCACACACTTGCAAGATGCAACGCCGATCCGCCTCGGTCAGGAATTTTTGGGCTATGCTGGCCAGATTGAGCGTGGCATTGCCCGCGTTCGTCATGCACAGAGTGAACTCTCTGAGGTCGCACTCGGTGGGACAGCCGTCGGGACAGGCGTCAATACACACCCGGAGTTTGCAGCACGAGTTTGCCAACGTCTCTCGGAACTCAATGGGATTAAGGTTCGTGAGACAAGCAACCATTTCCAGGCCCAGAGTACTCTGGACAATATCGTCGAGGCCAGTGGCACACTGAATACGCTAGCCGTAAGCCTGATGAAGATTGCTAATGATATTCGTTGGCTTGGCTCGGGTCCACGTGCAGGTATCGGCGAAATAGAATTGCCTGCCGTCCAGCCTGGTAGTTCGATTATGCCTGGCAAGGTCAATCCGGTGATTGCCGAGTCGGTTTGCATGGTCTGCGCACAGGTCATGGGCAACCATACAACGATTACTGTGGCTGGTCAATCCGGCAATTTTGAGATCAATGTGATGCTGCCTGTCACTGCCTATAATCTGTTGCAATCAATCGCTTTGCTAGCAGCGGCAGCACGCAACTTCTCACAACAATGTATTGCAGGTTTAAAGGCGACAACTAAGGGACCGGAGATGGTCGAGCGCGGATTGGCAATTTGCACCTCACTCGCGCCCGTGATCGGTTACGATGCCGCAGCGAATGTTTCGAAGGAAGCATATAAGACGGGAAAAACGGTTCGCGAGGTGGCACGCGAGAAAACCTCGTTATCAGAGGCGCAACTGGCACGCATTCTAGATCCAGAGGCGATGACATTGCCAGGATTAGAGGGTGGACCAGCGGCAGGATAATAATCGTGAATTGTCTGGAAGAGCACTATGCACAATAGTGCTCTTTTTCTGGAGAGTGGTTCATACGGATATCTCATTTGCAAGAGCTTCAATCTCTTCAGTTTTGGCGATTTCTTTCAACTCTTTGAGCAGCAAGTGTGGAAAGTTGACAGTCATGCCATCTACGCAAGATAGAATGGCATGTTTCATTATTTCAGGTGTCTTTACTTCATAAGCTCTGACAAACAGGCCCAAAGAGTGCCAATATTCAACTAGCTCTTTAGTCACCTTATCTGCTTTTGGACAAAAGCACTCTATCTTTGCTTTAATAGCTTTTTGCACGTTTTGCCAGGAAAAGTCATCTGTTAAGTACCCAACTCGAGCAAATGAATTTTTTCTTTTAATATTGCAGATGGTCAAAAAATCGTAAGAAGTGAAGGTGACACGTTTTAGAATACCGAATCGCTCAACTATTTCCAAAACCTCATCTTCAATACCTGCTTGCTTTATTTCAAGCTCAAGTAAGGTAAGCCTTCCATACTTCTCCAGAAAATCTTGTAGCAGCGGTACTTGCTCACCTGCATATTTCTTATCAAACCACGAACCAGCGTCAAGTTGTTGTAATTCTTCCCATGTTGTCTCTCTGAGAACGCCTGATCCATTTGTCGTTCTATCTAGACGTTCGTCATGGAAAAGTACTAGTTTGCCGTCTTTCGTCTTTTGGATATCAGTCTCTATCCCGGTGACGCCGATTTCTAGAGCAAGATCGAAACCTGCAAAGGTATTCTCTGGAGCTAACTCAGCGGCACCACGATGTCCAAGAACCTTCATCGTTCACATTCCTCTGTATTTTCTTTCTATTATAAAGATACCAATGTATCGTGCCCATTCTACACATAACTGGATTGCACTACAAGGTATACAACGTTAATTACCTATAATTCTTATACTTGGTCAGGTCTCATATTTAAAATATCCCTCAGAACAGGTGTGTCAAAGGCAATGGCAACCGAAGTACCTCTGTATCTCTGTCAGTAGATAGAAGCATTTGCATACCAGTGACAGAATTTGCTATTTTATATCAAGAGAAAAGATTACTTGAAAACAGGTCGAGTAAGTTGGTCTGATATTTCTAAAACGAGATGGAGTTTCAATCAGTGAGAATTTACCAAATGCTCCACTTTCCTCTTAAAGGCGCGGGGACCGGAGTCTATGTTGATAATCTAACCAGATTTTTGATGAAAAGAGGTCATCAACTGAAAGTTCTGTGTTGTGATCATTACCCTCCCAAGAAAGAGTATCCAGTCGAAACAATCTTGTTTAAGAATGATAACAATAAGACTTTTGAGCTGGATTTCGATTTTCCCGTTTTAGCCTCTCATCCTTTAAGTAAGGGCTCTACATTTGGCGAACTATCAAAATCGCAAAGGCAAGCTTATGTTCAAGTTCTGAGGGATACAATTGCTAAAGAACTTTCCTTGTTCAGGCCGGATATCGTCCATGTGTATCATGGTTGGATCATCGCTTCCATTCTGGCAGAATTCAATATTCCCTATATTGTGTCTCTTCATGGAACTGAATATCATGCATTTGATAAATATGAAGATTACCGAGAAACTATTTTATATGGTATTCATCATGCAGAGATGATCATTTCTCTCACTAATAATGAAAAGAGGCAAAGCATTTTAAGATACGATGAGGATGACCGAAAGATCACTATTATTCCTTTATCTGTTGATACGAACGTTTTCAGGAGTCTTGAGGTTGACAAAGCTGTCTTACTGAAAAGCTTTTCAATAGCAGAGACGAACCGACCCATTGTCTTTCTGGGAGGGAGGTTGACTGCTCAAAAAGGCGTTGATGTCCTTCTTAATGCCGCACATCTTTATTCGCGGTGTGATCTTCGACCACTAACTTTGATTGCTGGAGATGGAGACCTGAGACCATATTTGATGCAGTTGGCAAGTAAACTCCAGCTTGACAGTGTCTATTTCCTTGGGCAAATTGATCACGAGAAGATGGTTGCATTATATAATATAGCAGATATTGTTGCTATTCCTTCAATATTCGAACCTCTCCCATTGTCTGCTATGGAAGCTCTAGCCTGTGGAACGCCGGTGGTAGCCAGCGATGTTGGCGGTCTCAGACAAATTATTAATGAGCAAATCGGCTATCTAGTACGATCAGGTGACTATGCAGCTTTGTCAAGAAAAATCACGACGGCTATTAAAGATGATTTTAAGGAAAAAGTTCGCGAGCAAGCAATAGCCTATATCAAGCAAAATTATGCTCTTGATAAAATAGGAATTACAACTGAGACACTTTATCAACAAGTCCTAGCACTGTAGAACTACCTTTGGCAAAGAATGGCCAATGAATATACGTCTGCTAAGGAGAACTGCATATGCCTATACGACAACCGGAGCCGGGAAACGTACTGCAAAGTGTGGAGTCGTACTTTACGGATGCCGAGCCTGCACGAAACCTTTTTAGCAGCCTTTTAACTGGATCTTCATTGCAAAAACGTCTGCTTATTATTCACGGTCTAGGTGGTGTTGGCAAGTCATCTCTATTACGGATGTCTCGTCTCGATTGCAAAGAAGCTCATGTGCCAACAGCATTAGCCTCAGGCAACGACGCAAAATCTGCTGTAGAGGTCCTTGCTTACTGGGCAGACGATCTAAAGGCAGACAAGATCAAGCTACCACGCTTCACTAAGACATACGACCACTATCGTACAATGCAGGTAAAAATTGGTGAAGAATTAAAGAAGGAACAAAAAAGTCACAGCAAAGCTACTGAGATGCTGGGCAAGACTGCTTCAAAAACTGCTGAGACTACAGCTGGTGCTGTAATCGGGGCAGTTGTTGGTTCAGCAGTGCCTGGCATTGGAACATTGGCAGGGGCATTAGGGGGCGCAGTTGTTGGCACAACCTCAGAAGAATTGATGGATTTCCTCCAGTCCTTTCTCACGAAGAAAGCTATTGAGCTTTTGCTCGAACCCGGCAAAAAAATTGAAAGATGATTTTCTCAAAGATATTGCGCCAATAGCTGCTAAACGACGGCTGGTATTGATGATAGACACGTTCGAACAAATGACAGGGTTGGACTCCTGGTTATGCAAGACTGCTCAGCAATTGCCTCCGAATGTGTTGCTGGTAATTGCAGGACGGGAGATGGTAAACTGGGATCGCCAGTGGCCCGGATGGTTGGCCACTGCAAATGTGCAACGACTGGAGCCGATGACACCCGAGGTCATGCATGCCTTGATCTACAACTATTACGCTACTCAAGTTGGCGATAAACCCAATCCTGAACAGGTTACTAAGATTATTCGTTTTGCACGTGGCTTACCAATCGCTGTGACGACAGCTGTGCGGCTATGGGTCAAGTATCGCATGGATTTTGACGAAGTGCGGGGAGAAGCTCTGCATGAACTCGTCAAACGTTTAATGGAAGGTATACCAACAGAGATGATCCCAGCACTCATGGCTGCTACTGCACTACGTTACTTTAATAAAGAAATTCTACGTGCTGTAATGGTGAAGGAAGAAGTGAATGCTATTTATGATGAAATACGGCATTTTCCATTTGTGTTCTCTAGCAAAGAAGGTTTGAGACTTCATGATAGTGTGCGTGAGCTTTTGGCCGATAGTCAGGAAGTGGATGATCGGGAACAACATTGTGAATTGCATGAGCGTGCCGCCACATATTTTGCAGAGAAGCGAAAAAACATTACAGGTGAGGAGGCTGACCGTATAGAGCTAGAATACCTCTATCATCAACTTCTCGCCAATGAAGAGACTGGGATCAAGTCATTCCAGGAAATGGCAGAGGAATGGGTACGCTATCGACCCATCAACCGCTTACGGGATCTTTTGAGCGATGTCAATACCTATCCACTCAGGCAGGAGAATAGCAAACTATGGCGAGAATACTACAATGCCAGATTGGCTCATCTTGAAACACGGTTGGTCGATGCAGAAAAGATCTACTGTTCAATTGGAAATAATGAGCGTGCGGAAGCAAAGCTGCGAGCATACGCTCTCTGCGATTGGGGCGAAATTTGGACCAGATATGAGCGCTTAAGCCAACCAAGCGGAACACAAAAGGCCATAGATATTCTCGAGCGTGGTCTAAAGATTGCGCCACAGCTCGATTCTAAATTGATCTTTATTCTGCACCATCTCAGGATTATTTATATTTTTAAGAGTGACTGGGATAAGGCATTGCCACTAGTACAACGGCAACGGCTTTTCTCTCAAGAGCAGGGCGATATGTACGGCGTGGTTTTCTCATACAGCATCATGAAGATAATATACGGGCTGCAGGGTGATTGGAAGGGAGCATTGATAGCTCATACCCAAGGATTATCCAAGCTTTCGCTCATGCCTGCTTCTCCATTCTTGCATGTGAGGCTAAAAGGCCTTTACTCCTGGATCTTATTATGTTGTGGTCGTTGCAATGAGGCCGAACAAGGTCTTCGCGAGTCTCTCTCTTTCGTCAAGAAATCACATAATGTTGAATTGGCTGCTTCTCTTGCTCAGGACTTAGGTTATGCACTTGGCCTACAAAGAAAATATCAAGAAGCTGCGCATTATTTTTCTGAGGGCCTGACAAGCGTTGAACATTTAGGGAAAGAATATGTACGTTTGAAAGGAATTGGGCTTGGTTTTTGGGGAAGGGTGCTAACCTTACAGGGAGAAGAAAACGAGGCAGAGAAGTGTCTAAAAGAGGGTCTTAATACTAAACGTGAGATACAAGACAATCTTGGCATTCCCGAAATTCTCAATACACTCGGCGAACTCAATGAGATCCGCCAAGATTGGCCTCAAGCTGAAATCTTACTATCAACAATCTCTCAGTATGCATAAGGTAGGTCAGCGCTACTATGAATGTGGAGCCCTGACTGGACTTCTTCGTGTCAAATACAAACAAGGTGATCAGGCTGCTCTGCTGCTCATGGATGCAGAAAAACTTGCACAGCAGTACGAATACAACGACTACCTCGCCTTGATCCTGCTAACTCAGGGGCACATGACAGGGAATACTATCTCTTCTGACTCAAAGATAGCATTTGATGTCGCGTTGCGCTACTATCAGCAGGCACTCGTCTTTAGCCTGCGCTTTAATCGGTTTCTCTTAGATGAAGTATTGTCAGGACGACCGCAAGGGACTCCCTGGCAGCCTATCATTCCCCATTGTCTTCAGTTGGGAGCACAGGGTCGCAGGATGCTAGGCGATTTACGCGATTGGTGGCAAACAGGAATCAATGATATTGGTGAACCACATCCTGAAACGATCTCACCTATTGCTGAAAATCTACCCCTGTTAGATGCAGAGCAAATAGCACGCCAGCGCGAGCCAGGAGATGGATTACCTCAGCTAACGGTAATCGAGCAGATAGAGAAGGTGCTCACCTAAGAATTACCTTAGTATTCAAATTGCTATTTATAACTAGAGCTACTCCTCAATAATGAGTATACCTGATCTGGGAGGAGTTTTTCAAGTGCAAAAGTCTCATTTTGCAGCAAAAAAGGGACATTCCCCTTGTGCCCCATGCTCTACAAGCGCTTATCACAGTTGACGATCATCTTCTGCATAGGAACAGGACAGCAGACTTTGGCACGTCTCGCCAGAGGAAAAGAGGGGGACAGTTTTCACGTATGAAACATCAAAATTAACTCTTTTTACCATCATTTATATTCCATTCTGTTGATTGCACTCATTACACTAGCAAACAAAAAAGAAGAAGCTTCCCGATCATCAAGTATATCCATTACATTCTCTAAGTCTGGTATAAATTCTTGATCACCTAATTCTGCGATTGAGTTTGCTATACTACAACGCACATCTACATTAATCTCCTCATCAAGCAGCATATCGACTAAGTCTGGTACCACTTCTTTACTACCTAATTTGGCTATTGCTTCCGCTATACTACAACGCACATGGTGATTAATCCCCTCATCATAAAGCATATGGACTAAGTCTGGTGCCACTTCTTCATCTCCTAATTCCCCAATTGCTTTCGCTATACTACAGCGAACACGGTGATCAATCCTCCGCTTACGAAGCATCTGGACTAAGTCTGGTATCACTTCTTCATTATCTAATTCCCCAATTGCTTTCGCTATACTACAGCGCACACGGTGATCAATCCCCTTATCATCAAGCATCTTGACTAAGTGTGGTGCCACTTCTTCATCTCCTAATTCTCCAATTACTTTCACTATACTTCTACGCACACGGTGATCAATCTCCTCATTATAAAGCATATGGACTAAGTTTGGTACTACTTCTTCATCTCCTAATTCCCCAATTGCTTTCACTATACTTCTACGCACACGGTGATCAATCTCCTCATTATAAAGCATATGGACTAAGTTTGGTACTACTTCTTTATCACCTAATTCCCCAATTACATCTGCTATAATACAACACATATCTAGATCAATCCTCTCATCATCAAGCATATAGACTAAGTGTGGTACCACTTCCTTATCACCTAATTTCCCAATTGCTTCTACTATACGACAACGCACACGGTGATCAATCCCCCGATTACTAAGCATATGGACTAAGTCTGGTACTACTTCTCCATCTCCCAATTCACTAATTGCTTTCGTTATGCTACAACGCACATGGTGATCAATCCCCTCATCATCAAGCATCTGGACTAAGTGTGGTACCACTTCTTTATCACCTGATTCCCCAATTCCTTGCGCTACACCACAACGCACACGGGAATAAATCCTCTTCATCACCAAGCATCTTGAGTACCACTTCTTTATCACCTAATTTCCCAATTGCTTCTCCTATACTCTTACGCACATCACTACCAATTTTCTCATCATCAAGCATCTGGACTAAGTCTAGTACCACTCCTTCATCACCTAATTTCCCAATTGCTTCCGCTATACCACAACGCACAAACCAATCAACCTCCTGATCTCCAAGCATCTCGACTAAGCGTGGTACCACTTCCTTATCACCTAATTTCCCAATTGCTCGTGCTATATTCCTACGCACATACATGCTAATCCCCTGCTTATCAAGCATCTCGATTAAGCGTGGTACCACTTCCTTATCACCTAATTTTCCAATTGTATCTGCTATACTACAACGCCTATCCAGATCAATTCTCTCATCATCAAGCATCTTGACTAAGCGGGGTACCACTTTCTTAGCATCTAGTTTTTCAATTACATCCGCTATACTACAACGCACATAAAAACTAATCTCCTCATCACCAAGCATCTCGACTAAGCGTGGTACCACTTCCTTATCACCTAATTTACCAATTACATCTGCTATATTATAACGCACATAAGGACTAATATCCTCATTACCAAGCATCTCGACTAAGCGTGGTACCACTTCCTTATCACCTAATTTTTCAATTGCTTCCGCTATACTAATACGCACATGCTCATCAATCCCCTCATTATCAAGCATCTTGACTAAGCGGGGTACCACTTCTTTATCACCTAATTTCCCAATTGCTTCCGCTATACTCCCACGCACATCCAGATCAATCTCCTCATTACCAAGCATCTTGACTAAGCGGGGTACCACTTCCTTATCACCTAATTCCTCAATTGCTTCCGCTATACGACAACGCACACGGCAACCAATTCTCTGATCACCTAGCATCTTGACTAAGCGTGGTACCACTTCTTTATCTTTTAATTCACCAATTCCATCAATAATATGAGAACGACGCTTCTGAGAAACCCCCTTATTCGAGAGGATAGCTTCGAGGTTGTCTTTGATGTAGGTCTCTAGCTCTTCTGGATACTTCTTCGGGAACGCCTCTTGCGATAGCAGTTCTGGCGGGAGCAGTTCTTGCAACTTTTCATTCCCTGCAAGTGTTAACTCTTCTGCGGCCTGCTTAGAGATATCAATTACATCTCTGAGCAGCTTGTCAGCCTTCCTGATAACCTCATCAGAGGTGCGAGAATACATCAGGCTATCTCCCCTGGCTATCGTACAAAAGGCATGACTGATCTTGTTAGCCAAAGAGATTTTGCGAAACTTCTTAAGTAATGCACTTGCATCTTCCTCTATAAAAAGAACGTTAAGCAATCTGCTTTGTGCTATCTTTTGCAATGTTTCCGCTACTTGGTTAAAATCACTCTGGAGTTCGAGAAAGTCAGACTCGAAGTCTATCCCGGCCTGCATCCAGTGGGACACCTTCCGTATGGGCAGTCTCGCCTCGTTGTTCCTCGTTGGAAGTAGGTCTCTCTGAACGCGTATTGGGATGAGAGACTCCAAGATGGCTATCTGGAACTGATCTGCGATCCTCTGTACGCAGCCTCTTACGCTGGTCTTCTTGCATTTCATCTTTCTCCGCCAATATACCACAATGTGGTTTTCCAGCAGCAAAATCACTAGCTGAAGGGTTCTTTGGCTCCGAAGATGATGCCTTCCGCTTCTCACAATTGCGCGATCTTTTCTCCATGGTCCTTTTCCTTCTTATTGCATGACATAGACAGGACAAAACGAGAAACTTCTCAAGAGAACACTTCGTCCCCTCTCAAAAGCTCTTCTGTTATGGGCCTCAGGAAGAGAGGTATTGGCCGCTGAGTCCTGGAGGGAAAGAAAGTCTTGGTTGTAAAATACTCTTTTCATCTCACGATACCTTAATTGATTTTTTATATTATAATACATCATTCAAGAAATTTACCTTACTATCACCAAGCACTCAAATTAACTCTTTTTTATCCTGCTTAGCCGTCTAATGCATCAATTGCTTTCTCTATACGACTACGCACATACTGATGAAGCCCTTGATCACCAAGCATCTCGACTAAGCATGGTACCACTTCTTTATCACCTAATTTCCCAATTGCTTCCGCTATACTCCCACACACCGTCCAATTAATCCTCTGATCATCAAGCATCTCGACTAAGCGTGGTACCACTTCTTCATCACCTAATTTACCAATTGCTTTCGCTATACTCTCACGCACATCCCGATTAATCCTCTGATCACCAAGTATCCCAACTAAGCGTGGTACCACTTCTTTATCGCCTAATTTCTTAATTGCTTTCACTATACTATTATGCACATCGTAATCAATCCTCCAATCACCAAGCATCTCGACTAAGCGTGGTACCACTTCTTTACCACCTAACTTTCCAATTGCTATCGCTATACTCCCACGCACAACCAAATCAATCCCCTTATTATCAAGCATCTCGTCTAAGCGGAGTACCACTTCTTTATCACCTAATTTTCCAATTGCTTCCGCTATATCACAACGCACATCGTAATCAATCCTCTCATCACCAAGCATCCCAACTAAGCGGGGTACCACTTCTTTATCACCTAATTTCCCAATTGCTTCCGCTATATCACAACGCACATTCTCATCAATCCTCTCATCACCAAGTATCCCAACTAAGCGGGGTACCACTTCTTTATCACCTAATTTCCCAATTGCTATCGCTATACTCCCATGCACAACCGGATCAATCCCCTCACCAAGCATCCCAACTAAGCGGGGTACCACTTCTTTATCACCTAATTTCCCAATTGCTATCGCTATACTCCCATGCACAACCGGATCAATTTTCTCCTCACCAAGCATCTCGACTAGGCGTGGTACCACTTCCTTATCACCTGATTCCCCAATTCCGTCCGCTATATAACGACGCACACTCACATCAATCCTCTCATCACTAAGCATCTTGAGTACCACTTCTTTATCACCTAATTTCCCAATTGCTTCCGCTATAATCTCAAGCGGATAATGATCAATAATCTCCTCTTCATCGAGTATCTCGTCTAAGCGTAATTCCACTTTTTCATCATCTAGCATCTCGATTAAGCGTGGTACTACTTCTTTATCTCCTAATTGCCCAATTGCTTCTGCTATATAACGACGCACACCCAGACTAATCCCCTCATCAACAAGCATCTCGACTAAGTGTGGTATTACTTCTTTATCACCTAATTTCCCAATTAATTCCGCTATACGATAACGCACCTTCCAATCAATCCTCTGATCACCAAGCATCTCGACTAAGCGTGGTACCACTTCTTCATCACCTAATTCACCAATTACATTCGCTATATTACAACGCATATACCAATCAATCCCCTCATTACCAAGCATCTCGACTAAGCGTGGTACCACTTCTTTATCACCTAATTCCCCAATTGCTTTCGCTATACTACAATGCACATCCCGATTAATCCCCTCATTACCAAGTATCTCGACTAAGCGTGGTACCACTTCTTTATCATCTAACTTTCCGATTGCATCCGCTATACGACAACGCACATCCCGATTAATCCCCTCATTACCAAGCATCTCGACTAAGCGTGGTACCACTTCTTTATCACCTAACTTTCCAACTGTATCTGTTATTCTACAACGCACACCCCGATTAATCCCTTGATCACCAAGCATCTCGACTAAGCGTGGTGCCACTTCTTTATCGCCTGTTTCCCCAATTGCTACTGCTATACTCTCACGCACATACCGATTAATTCTCTGATCACCAAGCATCCTGACTAAGCGTGGGATCACTTCTTTATCGCCTGTTTCACTAATTGACTCTATAAAGTGGCAACGACACCTCTGAGAAACTTCCTTATTTGAGGGGATAGCTTCCAAGATTGTCTTTGATGTATGTCTCTAGCTCTTCTGGATACTTCTTCGGGAATACCCCTTGCGATAGCAGTTCTGGCGGGAGCAGTTCTTGCAAATTTGCATTCAGGGTGCGTGTTAAATTGTCTATAGCCTGATTATAGGTATAATGCACATGACTTTGCAGGTTGTCAACCTCCTTGATGACCTCATCCGAGGTACGAGCATACGACAGGTCATCTCCCCTGGCCTTCATACAAAAGGCATGACTGATATTGTTCGCCAAAGAGATCCGGCTAAACTTCTCACGCAATGCATTTGCTTCTTTTTCCGTAAAAAGAACGTTAAGCCATCTGTCTTGTGCCACTTTCGGCGATGCTTCCGCTACTTCCTCATATTTCCTCATGAGTTTGAAGAAGGGAGGTTCGGACTCAGTCCAATCTGGTTGTCCCTCGTGGAAAGTGGGTCTCTCTGAACGCGTATTGGGATGAGAGACTCCAAGATGGCTGTCTGGAACCGATCTGAGATCCTCTGTACGCTGCCTCTTACGTTGGATTTCATCTTTTCCTGCCAATATACCACAATACGTTTTTCCAGCAGCAAAATCGCTAGCTGAAGGGCTCTTTGGCTCCGAAGATGATGCCTTCTGCTTCTCAAAATTTTGCGATCTTTCCTTCATGCTCTATTTCCTCCTTATTGCATGACCATATTTGCGGTTATTAATTGCTTTAGCGGATTTAAATGTTTTAATGGCACCATGGCCACGCCCCTCTTGCAAAAAATCGCATGGCGACCAGAAATCAAACACACTCATAAAGAGTTTACCTGATCATTGAGGAGTTTTCCAAGTGCAAAAGGGGCCTTTTGCAGCAAAAAAAGGGACATTTTCCTGGTGCCCTATGCTCTACAAGCGCTCATCACAGTCGAGGATCATCTTCCGCATAGGAACAGGACAGCAGACTTTGGCACGTCTCGCCAGAGGAAAAGAGGGACGGTTTTCACATGTGAATGAGATCGCCCTTCTTGTTATAAGCATTAGGATGCCGTCTGCGAGCGCAACTTGCCAGTGACGAAGAGGAAGCAGGCAAAAATTAATAGCGACTCGACGAGATAGGCCACGACTATCCCCTGCATTCCGTAGGAGTTGATCCAAATGGTGCCATTGGCAAAGAACAAGCCCAATGGCCCTGGCAATAATCCGAGCAGGAATGTACTATTCCAGATAGCATGCTGGATAATCGCATAGGCTATACAGCCTATCCCAATCAGGATGCGCCGATTGATGGAGTTTCGATGCGTCAAGTAGTAGCAGCCAAGTGCAACCATGCCAGCACCAAAACCGTGGAGCAGGCCAGCAGTACTCCGCTCAAGTGCCGTGTCGACCCAGGGATGAGCCATCACCTAGACTGATGTAGCCAGAGGTCTCGATGAGATCAAAACCAATGCCACAGGCAAAACCAAGCACAAACGCTTCCGCAGCACTGCGCAGACGCCCAAGCATGATTAGCACAGCGAGCGGCTTTATACTCTCCTCGATGAATGGGTGCAATTACCGCGACAAGTACGATTAAAAAGAACAATTCTTGCGCATCGTGAGGTATTTGCATATTTATATTATCAATAATCGATGTATGAACGCCAAAGGCATTTCCCTCTATTTGCGTTAAAACCAGTTCAAAGCTAACGGCTAGTAAAACGGTTAAAGTTCCACCACTGACGATGGCCAGTGTGAAGCGCCGCCAGCTTGTAGGCCACGATGCCTTCTCTGGGGTAGTGGACACGGCGCACAGCCAGAGCCAGAAAGGTGAGAGCTGGTAAAACTCCCGTCAGCACTATGAGGGATATTGTCAATGGTTGATTGGCAAGAACTTGCGCAGTGCTGCCAATAGTAAAACCAATGGCTAGTAATATCACGTAGAGGCTGAGAAATAGCCAGGACCACGGAAGTTTGAAGGGCTCAGATCGCTTCTGCGACAAGGCACGGATACTATGGTATAGACTAGACGCCCCACCTATAAGGCCAACAATGGTCAACACAGTATATGCAACGGTGGCACTAAAACGATCCTTTGGTTGCACCTGAGAGAAAATTGACGGTATTACAGTAAGAAATAAGAGCATAATACCACAAAAAATTCCTGCCGATATAACACATGCGGAGCATATAGTAGAGATAATAGCGACACTAAATTGATAGCCATCACGCCTGAACGATGGCGGTCCCATAGAATATGGGGAATTGGGCGGCCAGGAGCCACCATATCCAGGATCGGCAGGGGGATTTGGAGGGTAACCGTAGCCATTATAGCCATAGGATGGCGGATAACCTGCCGACGGATACGGTGATTCCTGAGGCTGTCCATCAGGATTGGGTGGTGGACCTAGATATTCGAAACCCACAGTCTACAATCCTTCTCTTGCTCAAGTGGTAAAGCACTAACGCTTCTGCCTATCTACGAAGTATGTACATTCTTGATTAGAATAGGTTCCTTAGACTGCGACCACATCCTCTTGCACCTTGACCATACCGTTGCCCAGTACAGCCTCAAGCTTGGCACGTAGCTCAGACGTATAATGCATGGTATTATTACTGGGCGTCAGCCTTGCCTCCCATTCACCGTTTGCGATCACAATCTCATAGTGATCACGCCCCGGGCGTTCGGTAAGGTGACGATAGACTTCCTGCACTTTCATCACATCATCGGAGATTGAGAGATCATCATCCCCACTACGCTCGATCCTGAGCCAGATTTGATAGCGTTTGCGATTCATCTCTTCTTCAACGGCCTTGACAGGCTTGACTTTGTTACAGAGGATTCCAGGTTCGTCATTGCGTATCTGCACCTCACCATAGACAATCACAACGGTATCCTCAACCCATAGTTCCGCTGTCTCCTCATAAGCTCGCGGGAAAACGGTCACACCAATAGTACCAGTCATATCCTCTAGCTGCACAATGCACATGGTATCACCTTTTTTTGTGGTAATACGTCTTGCTTCCTTAATGGTTCCACCCACAACTACCTTCTGCTTATCTGGTTGCTCCTCCAGAATTTCAGCTACAGTATGCTTGACTTCATCCTTGAGGAGGTCGTTCAGATAGGCTAGAGGATGCGTGGTGATATAGATGCCAACAAGTTCTTTTTCCCAGGCAAATAACTGCTTGCGCGAAATTTCTTGGGCTTTTTCGTTGAGCTGAAATGCCAAGGCATTGCTAACATCCTCAAGGTCCCCGAAGAGACTGAGCATACCACTTGCTTTAGCCTCGCGCTCACTCTTGCCAAATTGCATAGCACGCTCAATGGAAGCAAGCAACTGGTGACGTTTGTCTGTGCCCACTAGGCAATCCATCGCACCCGCTTTGATTAGCGTCTCGATCACGCTTTTGCCTACGATCTTAGAATCGACACGTGTACAAAAGTCTGCTAGCGACTTGAAAGGTCCATCCTGCTGACGAGCACGTAAGATTTCACCAATTGGGCCCTCACCAACACCTTTAATGGCCAGTAGCCCGAAGCGTACACCGCCATTTTCTACGGTAAAGTCCTGCTCACTCTTATTCACATCAGGACCTAGTACTTCGACTCCTATACGCTTGCACTCGGCAATGGCACTGGCAATCTTCTTGGCGTCGGCGGCCTCAGCAGTCATGGTTGCCGCCATAAATTCAGCGGAGTAATTGGCCTTGAGATAGGCACAATAAAATGCTACAACGGCGTAACTGGCCGCATGGGCTTTGTTAAAGCCATAGCCACCGAATGGCATAATCAAGGTAAAGAGCTGCTCTGCAACCTCCTGCTTCACGCCATTAGCAACACAACCTTTGATAAAATCCCCTTTGTAACTCTCTACCTCATCCATCAACTTCTTACTGAGAGCTTTACGGAACTTATTGACCTTACCCCAGGAGAAGCCAGCTAAATTCACTGCAATGAGTAGCACTTGGTCCTGATAAACGATAACACCATAGGATTTGGCAAGCCACTGTTCCAGACGCGGGTCTAGATACACAACTTTCTTTTTGCCATGTTTGGCATCGATGAAATCTGCAGATACTATCCATTGGACCTGGGCGATACAATGCCACCATTGCAGTCACATCCTCAACACACGTCGGCCTAAGCTGCTTGACATACTCACGCATCTTGGCACCTTCCAGTTGGAAAATGCCAGTCGTCTCACCGCTGGTTAGCAGATCAAACGCTTTTTGACGTCTCGCGTTTTGTTCATCTTGTCCGGGCACAGGATCTAACGGGACCTTCTCCAGCACAACATCCTCGCCACGAGCTGCTTTAATAAATTTGATGGCATTATCCAGAATGGTCAGGTTGGAAAGGCCCAGAAAGTCAAATTTGATCAGACCTAGTTCCTCCAGATGCGCCTGCTCATATTGCGTGACACGTCCCTTGTTGGAATCTTTGGTATCACGCAACTGCAACGGCACAAAGTGATCTAGCGGCTCATTAGCGATCAGCACACCAGCGGCATGAACGCCAGTGCCACGTACAGCACCTTCTAATGCCAGAGCTTGATCAATCAACTCACGCGCCTGGCTACTCTCCTTATACAGATCATTCAGTTCTTTGACGCTATCTAGTGAATTTTGCAGCGTAACCTTTGGGCCAGACGGAATGAGACGCGTAATGCGATCACCAAAATCCTGCAAACCCATCACACGCGCTACATCCTTGACGGAGTTTCTTGGCAGCCATCGTCATAAAAGTTGCCATTTGTGCTACACATTCCGGCCCATACTTCTGTGAGACATAATCGATAACCTCTTCACGCCGATCATCAGGGAAGTCCATATCAATATCAGGCATGTCCGCACGCTCGGGGTTGAGGAAACGCTCGAAGAGCAACTGGTAACGCAAGGGATCAACATTTGTAATCCCCAATGAATAAGCGAGCAAGCTGCCAGCAGCCGATCCCCTGGCAGAACAACGGATACCATGAGTACGTGCGTAATTGACAAAATCCCATTCAATCAAGAAGTACGGCACAAACCCTTTTTCCACGATGAGACTAAACTCATAGTCAAGCTGCTTTTTGATCGAATCAGTCATCTCGCCAAAGCGTTCTTGAACGCCTTGCATGCAGAGGTGATGGAGATATTCATCCTGCGTTGCGAACTCTGGAGGAATAGTATAATTGGGCAATTTGGCTGTGTAGGCTAGCGGATTAACCGAACATTGCTCGGCAATACGCACACTATTAAGCAGCGCATCGGGTAATTCAGGGAAGAGATGCGCCATTTCTTGAGGACTCTTCAAATAATACTCTTCGCTATCGAAGCGCATCCTTTTGGGAGAATCAAGCTGTTTACCTGTCTGTACGCAGAGAAGCACATCATGTGAATGCGCATCCTCAGCACGGATATAGTGCAGATCGTTAGTCACTACCATGGGGATATGCAAATCTTTGTGCATCTGGTAAAGCATAGGATTCACCTTACCTTGCTCCGAAGGTCGACCGTCCTCCCAAACCCCATGGTGCTCTTGCATCTCAAGATAGAAATTCTCCTCACCGAACACATCCTGGTACCAACGAACAGTTTTATAGGCCTCTTCCTGCTTTTCGGCCAGCAATAATTTAGGAATTTCGGCAGAAGGCAGCCTGAAGTCACAATTAGACCTTCAGAATACTTTTCCAGTACTTTCTTGTCAATACGAGGTCGAAAGTGATAACCCTCAGTATTAGCGATAGTTGTCAATTTAAGCAGATTATAGTAACCAACATTATTTTTTGCCAGAGTAAGAGATGATCATAGTCATCACTGAAGCGCTTCGAATGATCCTTCATATCTTTAGTCAAATAGGCTTCAATGCCAATGATCGGATTAATTCCTCCCGCTTTGCAAGCCTTATAGAACTCGATCGCACCATACATAGCTCCATGATCGGTAATAGCCAGATGCTTCATCCCTAATTCTTTTGTCTGGCCTGCACCAATTTTTTAATCCGGCTAAAGCCATCCAGCAACGAATACTCGGTATGAACATGTAAATGCGCGAAATCTGTCCCCATGAAATATCTCCGTCCTTACACCACTTGGGAAATTGAAATTTGATGCCATAGAGAGGCACAAAGGGTTTGTGTCTCTCTCTACAGTATGGCCTGATTCTCATCAATTGGCAAGGGTTAATGCGAACATCTGTACAGATGTACCAGTAAGTCGCATCTCGCTGGCAAACAATGACCTTCTTTCGCCAGTTGCCCGTTGACAAACGAAGGTTATTTCATTATGATTGATGTATCGATATCTCCTGATGTCCCTGGCTGCATCGCCGTCAGAGATACATTCTTCGAATGTAAAATGAGCATGCAGGAAGCACTTGAATTTCATCTGGAAGGAACGCTCAAGGATGGTGATCCTATTCCCGTGCCACATACATCCCTTGATGACCCAGAGATCCCACACGGGCCTAACTATACTCCAGTCTACATGGATATTCGTATCCCAAACATAGCAGCATAGAGGTTAAGATAAATGGAACATATCTATTATTCTATGGTAATAGAATGGGATGAGAGAGATGACATCTTTTTCCTGTACCACATGCTTCTCCAGATGATCCTGAGATTGCACATAATCCGAACCTGACTCCCATCTATATGGATATTCCCATTCCTCACAGAGCGGCATAAGAGTAAAGCCACCACAAAGCAAGCATTGGAGTGCGCTTGTAGAGCGTAGAGGGACATAGAAAATGTCCCTTTTTTCCTGCAAAATGTCCCTTTTTTCCCTTGTAAAACTCATCATTGATCAGGTATCATCTTTGTGGAGAGTTGTTCTAGTCAGAAATGTGCAAAGATAGAGATGCTTTACTGATAAATAATTCTCAAGTGTGGAACAGTTCTTGTAAGAATGCCACTATTGAATGCAAGTTCGTATATTAGATTTTCGGAAAGGATTTCGGCATGGAACGCCATTTTGGTGAAAATAATCCCAATAAAGTAGAAAATAGTAATCCAGGATCAAAAGAGAAAGAAAGTGTTAATCCTTCTGATACGCGCTGGATGTATGAGCAGCCTAGCTCTGGAAGCAATATGAGAGGAAGAGGAACGACTGACTCAGGAAATAGTAGCTTAGGAATGGAGGAAAGTGCAGAATGTAAAATAAAAGGTAAATTTCTCACAAATGACAATGAGAGCTTTGCCGAAGAGCAATATAGAACTGGAGAGCATGCAAAAGCTTCAGATAAATCTTCTCATGATACAAAAGATAAACAAAAGGAAGAGTTTTTCCAGCGTTTTGATAAGTGTGTTAAAGATATAGGTAATCGGATCCAGGATTCATCTCTAAAGAGTTCTTTAGAAAAAGAACTTGATGGGCTTCGTGAGCGATTCCAGTCGACTTCTGATCCATTCGTGGTCTTCAGAGATACAGTATATGAACTAGAAGCAATAATAAAACAGCGTCCATCAGGACAAAGAGAAGCAGACCCAATGGGGTCTGCTTCTTACATCTTAGAGAATTTTACAGCACTGGTTAATAGGCGTTTGCCCGGGCGAGACGCCTCAAGCTGAAGCAGCCGGAAAGTTCTAAGCACCAACAAGAACATAAAGGACAGGGTCAAAAGAGGAAGTTTGAAGATGGAACCGATGAATTAAGTGGTCAATCTGGTTCCATACAACTAGCAGCAGAAGGAAGTCGAGGTAAAAACAGGGAAATTGATAATGAAGTTAGAGCAGCAAGTGATAAATTTGGTAATACTGATCATGTTATTGATATAAAAGATACTACTGATCATGTTATTGATATAAAAGATACTACTGATCATATTATTGATATAAAAGATACTACTGATCATGTTATTGATACAATAGAATATATAGATCCTAAGTCCTATGACGATTGTCATAGGACTATAGAAAGAATAAAATATGCTATTGGAAATAACTATCTACCTGAAGAAAGAAACAAATTTAAGGAAATGTTTGGAAACGAATTTAGCGATAAGGAGAAGTGTATTCACAAACTAAGAGGTAATGACGGATTTGTAAATACACTAAAAGAGATGATTGAAAGCGTAGAAAAAGTTTTAGATTTGATTGAAAAGCAGAAAACTGAAAAGTCTCCAGGAGAGCTTAAAAAGCTTTGGGAAAAGTTTAGTGATGACTTCAATAATTCCCTACAACCTCAAGGACTTCTTGCGTCTTTTCTGGAAGTACATGGGGGGGTCTCAAACGCCAGATTTGAAGCCTCTTCATACAGCCTCTAAGGATCGTTTATCCCATATTCTCTATTTGGTAGAGAGCGCAGGCTTTAATCATCGAGTTAAAAAGTTAGAAGAAGATGATAAAGTTATTAAAGAACTTATGGGAGGGCATACGGATAAAATTAAGGAAATTGGCTATGATTATTGGTGGCTTGATGGCAAGAAGAAGGAACCTGAGAAGTTCCAAGAATACTTGGACAAATACTACAACCAGGAATACCATCCAGATGTGGTAACCCTTGGTCTAGCTGATCACTGCAGACCAGCATTTAAACGACACTGTGAAATAAGGACTCAAATACGTGGACAGATAGAGGATTTAGAGGCTAATTGGGACATGAAGGTTTCAGAGAGAGAAGAACGCATTGAAAAGCTCTTGAAGGAATTACCTCAGATGTGCCCAACATTAGAGGACCTCCCCCAGGAACAGTGGTGGAAATTGTATAGTGATGGGTCAATGCATAAGGAAGCACAGAAGCAAGGTGATTTTGGACATTCTTCTGACATAGAGAATTCACCAGGATATCATGAAAGTATGAAAAAACTTTACAAGGATCACCTTGTAAATGCGCAACACGATAAACAGGAGAGTATGAATTATGATGACTATACAAAAATCCATGACATTGTAATTGAACATTTACCTAATCATAAAAGATATGAAATGCGTCAATCTGCTTCATATAAGTGTCATAGTTTGGGAAATATAGACTATAACGAAACACAAGAGAGAGTTAAAGCTTTTCAAGAAATGCAAAAAGAGCGTATTAATGATCTCCCACTCTTCGAGAAGCGGGTGAGAGCTCCAGAATATGTAGTCCACCCTTCAAACCTGCCGTCTAAGGCAATTACAGTAGGCAGGGTTAGACATGACTATCATCCACATCTGTTCGGAGAAATTATCATGGATTTCTCATTGGCCAACAGAAGCAGGTCCACGACATGTCAATGCCATTTTAGAGTCGTACTACCAAGGCCGAGAACAACCAAATCAGACCAAGCACCAGCGACTCAGGGAAATTGCCCGAACAGTGCGAGCACTCCATGTTATGCGTCCAAAAGTTGGTGGGAACGAACAAACTCACACCTTTTTGCTGAATAAATGGTTAGTAGAGGAAGGTTTTTCTTCAACTATTCTCCCCAACGGTCTTAAAGTCTTTGAAGGTGCAAAGACTATTGATGGAATTGTAAAAGATATGGTCGAAGGTATGCATTCATTTAAAAATGAGGTTGACAAGAGCAGTAAAAGCAAAAATTGATAAGGACGATACAGATTAAGAGCATTTTTCCTGTGCGCTTTGCTTCAATGGGCAAGGCTGTTGACATCTCTCGCTTAAATGATGATGGGTTAAACGAGAGGAAAAGTGAGGCTCTCAACAGCACTGTCTTTTGAAACGAAGGGAAATAGGAAATCGGTAATAGGGACACATCAACTCAACTGCACTTCCATGTCTACTCTGGTAATATTGAATTGCTTTCTGTCGCAAGACATATCAGGGTATGTATCTATGCCAAGATATCACAGGCTCTTTGGCCACGACCCATACTATTGATTCAGGAAAGTACATTATTCATTCACAAGGAGGGATTCCAGAGAGATTTATAGAAGGAGAGGAATACCATGATCAACGCCGAGCTAGCCCCAGCGACTGACTCTATGGAAGCATTCCTAGTACACCGTACCGACCCCAGTCTGCACCTCAAGTTGCCAGAAACATCACTCAGCCAGACAACTCCTCTTACCATCGGACGGCAAGCGGGAGCACATTTGCTGATTGACGAGCCATCAGTCTCACGCCGCCATGCCGTCATTAACTATATCAACAGACAATATATGGTACAGGACCTGAGCAGTACGAACGGAACATTTGTCAACAATGAGCGGATCGAATTAGCACAGCCCTGCATTGTCCAACCCAACGACATACTACGCTTCGGCAATATTGCTACCTTTAAATTTCTCCTCCGCCCGTCCAACCTTGTAAACCTGACCAATGCCACAAGCAATCGGTCCTCTGTACTACAGACAGACGATACCATCGCACATCTGAAACGAACAGTACAGGAGCAGTCCATGCTCAACTTTGATAAGACATTGTCATCTCCAGGAATAGAACAGCCCGTTCCAGCCTCTGTGGTTGCAGCTTTCAAGGAAGTACCAGCATTGATCATCATGCCACCAAGTTCGGATGGAGGAAATAATCTACCCCCCTGGGTCTATCTACTCAAACCTGGCCGACTGATAGCCATCGGTCGTGGACGAGGAAATACAATCGAACTGATTGATCCGGTTGTCTCACGCCGCCATGCCGAACTCTTTTTAGCTTCCAAAGGCTGCTATATCCGCGATCTGGAAAGTAGCAATGGCGTGATAGTTAACCAGACTCGCATTGAAAATCCTCATCGGCTCTCGCACGGCGATCGTATCAAATTGGGAAATACCACTATTTTTTTCATAGACCTGCAAACTGATCACAAATCAACAGAGAAATATTCTGCACCAGCCCCACCTGTAAAGCATACGGAGCAAAAAGTTTCACCCACTTATAATACTAGGTCGAGTTCGACACCGGGGACAGATACACCATATCTAACGGCTCTTGCCAATGGAGCACTACGCACTCCACCAGCATCGATCTCAGAATCAGAGGCAAGGACATCACATCTAGCAGCTACTCACAACGTTGCAGATGAAGTTTTCACAAATGATCGGCGGAAACAGCTAACTAAGAGAATAACAGCGATAGTGAATAGTGAGCGGAAGGTTGCAGTAGTAATTTGCCCACGATGCGGGATAGCAAATACGCAGGTTGCACGTTTCTGTGCCAGTTGTAGCACGCCGCTGCTCATCTGATACTACGTCCCTCCCTTTTGCCAGCTCACCAGAACATTATGCTATACTCGTAGGAGGAAGTGCGTTGGTCTACTTCCCTAGCAAATTGCATAAGCAGCGAAGGAGTCCTGTCAGATGCAAAAACACCAGACTTTAATACGCGCTGAACAAATCATAGATCGCTTTCTGGTAGATCTGAAGACAATCGTAAACATCGACTCTGGCACCTTTGTCAAAGCGGGTATTGATCAGGTTGCCGAATATCTTCAACAACGCTTCCACGAATTTGGTTTCGCAACCGAGATCGACTACCAACAGGAGTATGGCAATAACCTTGTGGCAACACATATGGGCCGCAATCCGCATGGTCCGCATATTCTAGTTGTGGGCCATATGGATACCGTCTTTCCTGCGGGCGAGGCCGAGCGCCGTCCTTTCACACTAAGTGAACGCGATGGTATGCGCATTGCTACTGGCCCAGGTATTCTCGATATGAAATCGGGCCTGCTGATCGGCATGTATGGCCTTCATTTGCTCATAGCAGCCAATGAAGCCAACTACCAACGTATAACCTTTGTCTGCAATAGCGATGAAGAGATTGGCTCTCCTGGCAGTAAGCCCCTGATCCAGCAGCTGGCACAAGAGGCCGATGCCACCATCGTACTCGAACCGGGACGTATAGTTAACGCCGTAGTGTCATCCCGTCGCGGCATCGGTAATTATACAATTGAGGTACATGGTATCGCTTCACACGCCGGGGTCGAACCACACAAGGGACGTAATGCTATCCTAGAGCTAGCCCAGCAAGTCATGGCTTTACAGGCCATCAACGGCACTATCCCCGGCACTTCACTCAATGTTGGCATCATTCGTGGAGGCAAACGTACGAATATCGTACCAGACTATGCCTACTGCCAGATCGATGTACGCGTCAGCGACGAGGCCGGAACTGAGGCCATCGAGGCTGCAATGCGCAAAGTAACGACGCAGCATATGCTCAAAGGCACAAAAATCGTACTTAGCGGCGGCATCCGAGCGCAGCCTTTCGAACGAGCTGAGCGTAGCGCCAAACTCGTGCAACTGGCTCAACAAGCAGGTAAAGAGTTCGGACTGGAGATCAAAGACGTAGCCAGTGGCGGCGCTTCTGATGCCAATACCACTGCCGCCATGGGTATCCCCACCATCGATGGAATTGGGGCCTGCGGCAGTCTAGCTCATAGTCCCAATGAATATATCGAGCTGGACTCTCTTCCTGTTCGCATAGCTCTGTTCACAGGTCTTGTCCAGCAAATTAGTCGTATTTGATGTTACGATGGCGTCTTAGTCGGTGCAGGCGTAGAAGCAGCAGCAGTTGCCGCTGCCGTAGGCGTAGACGTAGACGTAGACGTAGACGTAGACGTAGGCGTAGGTGTAGCAGCATTAACTGTTAGCGTAACTGTGATAGTTACTGCTGCACCATTCGATGGAGTAATTACCACCGTCGCCTGATAAGACTTTGTGCTAGCAGCTAACCCACTGGCATTAACAGCGAAGGTTAACGTTGATGCACTTCCTGCTACACAGCTACCCGAGGTTGGAGTGACACTGAGCCAAGACTGCGATGGAGTTCCTACCGACCAATTTAAAGTACCACCACCACCATTTGATACCTGGATTGTCTGGTTAGCAGGATTGGTTCCTACTACCGTCGAAAATGATAAACTGGTAGCACTCAGCTGCATTGCAGGGGCAGCTTGGTTAGTCAACGTTACTTTGACTGTCTGTGAGCTACCTGCAATGACAATACCGTCACTTACCCCAGATAGCGAGATTGATCCACTATAGACACCCACCTTGAGTGCTGCTGAAGTTATCGTCACACTGAAGGTTGCACTCTGCCCAGACCCAATCACCGCAGAAGTAGGAGAAACAGCCAGCCAACCGGAACCCGAAGCTACAGTCACAATCGGCGTCACCGTCACATTACCGAAGCAGGTGCCTGTTACGCCTATACTGAATGTCTGTGCAGCTGGATTACTCCCCGTCACCGCAGAAAACTGCATTGTCGATGGCACTGGCGCTTGCAATGTACAAGCAGGGCCTATATTCACTGTAATAGCTACTCGCTGCTGTGGGCCCATTATTTGCCCAGTTACACTATCTACAGCAGTAATCACTACAGTGCCATCATAGGTACCAACAGACAAACCTGTCGTATTTACCGCAACTTTCATCATAGTCGACTGATACGCAGCTAGACTACCAGAAACCGGCGAGATAGAGAGCCAAGATCCCCCCTCCTCAGAGGTCGCATCTGCCTTCCAGGAGAGACTCCGAGCACCAGAATTGGTCAAGGCAATGGTCTGTGCCGCAGGGTTGGTAGCGCCCACCGCTGTATTAAACGTAAGCGATGAAGAGCCAACAGACATCACAGGAGTACCAGCAGGTCCCAGCAGAAAAGAGACCAACAGTGTCTGTGTACCAGCAGATGAACTGAAAGTAAGTTCGCCATTATACATCCCTGGTCCCAATCCACTCAGATGAACACCAACCCAGAGCGCACTCGGCGTTGTACCACTCCTGTTGCTTACCGTTAGCCAACTTGCGCTGCTCGTGACATTCCAGCTCAACGGAGCAGAACAGCTGAGTGAACTTGCCAAGCCGACTGCTTTGACAGGCGGATCAGACTGCAAATAAGCAGCTGTAAAGGATAGTATACCCGATGAGAACATTAAATCACAATACGGTGTAACAGTGATAGTAACATCAATACTCTGCAAATTATGCAGTACTGCACCAGATCCCTGAGCACTAAAGTTAATCCGGCCACTATACGTTCCTGGTAACAATGTACTGGTATTCGCAAAGACCGCGACCTGCGCAGCCTCTCCAGGTTGAACGAACCCACGAGACTGCGAAAGCGAGAGCCAGGGAACATCAGTCGAACCAATCCAGCCAAACGATCGCACACCAGGATCGCTAATCGTCACAGTCCGGGATGTTGGCACAAACCCCCCATCATTTCCAGTAAAAGAGAGAACAGGTGGTGAGACTTGCAACACACCCTTATTTTGAGCAACTAATGGTGTCACCTGCATATTTACATCAAGAGGAATATCCCCAACATTAGATGTAAAAATCATCTTCGCCTGATACGATCCCGGCTGCATATGTGCACGATCTACTGCAATGATGACTTTGTCTTGCGTCCCACTGTAAAAGGTTCCACTTTCAGGAGCCATCATCAGCCAAGATTTGGTACTACTGCCCTGCCAGGAAATCTGCCCACTGCCCAGATTAGTCAACGAAATCGTCTGCTTACTACTTGTTGCCTCATCACCCGATCCTAAATTGAGATAATTGATTGACAATTGCAAATGAGACGGTCGAAGCGCAATTGATTCGCCAGAGACCATAACTGGAAAGGAGGTAACTTTATGTGTAAGAGCATCTTCTGCATTAATGGTGTGAGAGCCACTGCCCCAGTTCGCTTGTACCTGCACAGTATCGGTGAAGTTTCCCTGAGCATCGCTTTGCGTGATCGAGACCCCCCCAGTATCCAAGATCGGAATAGAGTCATCACGCGTTAATCCAATCAACCCACCAGGAGAAAAGTGTGTACCGCGCAATGACATCATTGTTCCAACAGCCACTTCCTGCGGAGTAACCTGCAATGAAAGAGGTCCTTGTAGCTCGAAGATAGCTGATGGAAGCGCTGCTGCACCAGTAACACCAAAAGCTCCGCTAAAGACAAGCAGCACAAACATACATTGCCAGAAAATAGTTGCAGAGGAGCGACGATGGAGCATGGGTTTATCGGTCAAAGGGATATACTGAACTACGGCTGGCAGCATAGGACGCGGCGGATACCATACTGGTGACCGACCAAGCGGGGGCTCAACTACTTTTCGCCAAGTCAGTTGCCGATTAGAATGCAAGTCTACCTCAGCTTCGTCCTCAGGTTGAACACCTTCAAAACAGTCTTCTGTTAACGGGATTGAGAGAGGAGCCAGCTCATGCCAAGGCCGCAACCATGTACGGTTAACAGTCACATGAGATGCAAATTTGCGAATGTTGAAGAGGGAAGAAAATAGCCTCTCGGTGAGACCAGAACACTTCTGTGAAAAACGAGATTGGGTGGCGATTGTCCTATCCTCACCCTTCATCTCCTGAACATCAGAGGGTGTCATAGCAGGCAAAATTACCTCCTCACCACAACGAGTACAGCGCATTGTTGCATCGGGCAATGGGCAGTCACAACTGGAACAATGCATCATACAAGCTTCTCCCTACCTAGCTAGGCAGTACGCAAAAGAATCCCTCACTATTAAATGCATAAATGAAGTGTACGGCAAAAACCGCATGCCTGTCAACTCTGTTCTAAAAAGTAATCGAGTAGCCCTTAAGTACTAAAGATAGGGAAGCATAGATTTTTCATTGGCACTTAATCCGTTTCTACTATTAGTGATATCGCCAGCAAGGGAAGATGGAGAGACTTGATGAACGATGACCAAGCGCAGTCGACCAGTCAGAGCAATTCAGAACCCCAACCAAGCTTGAACATGTCAGATAGTATCAGCAGACCAACTCGGCCCGGCAGTGCCATACCCTTCTCAGAGCCTGATGTCCATAAATACCGCACGCAAGCAACACCGCAAGGAACACCACCAGGAACACCACCATGCATGATCCTTTTCGCTATATTCATGGCAATTTTCATTATCGCGGGCGGAGGAGAACTCATCTATTGGTCATCTAATCACCCATCTGGTACAATACAGGGGCAGAATGGGCAATCGCAAGGCCAAAGTCAGGTGAGCCTTACGGCCAAAGCATCAGCATCTCTCACTGCTACTGCCAACAAAAATACAACAGCAACCGCTATAGCCAATATGAACCCCTATATTTCCAGTGCAAGTACATTAGTAATGGATGATCCATTAAATACTAACAATCAGAGTAGTCAATGGCAGGAAAATATTCAGGGGACCTGTCGCTTCATTAACGGCAGTTATCATGTATCAGCAGCACCAAACCTTTTTACTACTTGTTTTGCTACAGGTGCCAATTATACTAACTTTACCTATGAGATACATATGATCTTCATAAAACATGCACCCAAATATAGCAGTGGTGGCATCATCTTCCGTAGCAATATTGGCCAGCATAAATTCTATTTTTTTGAAGTTTACGCCAGTGGCCGCTACGCATTCCAGAAATGCGACCAGACGGGTCATTGTACGCTTCTGGCAAATTCTCTATCAAATTCGCCATCGCCTGCCTATCACGTTGGTCAGATAAATACAGTTGCTGTTGTCGCAAACCAGAATACGTTTACCCTCTACCTTAACCAGCAGCCAGTAGCTAGCCCACAAACCGACAACAATAGCCCATATACTCAGGGGACGATCGGTGTCCTAGCGCGTGGTGGGCTGCCACCAGCTCCCTCGACTGAGGTTGCCTACAGCAACCTCAGGGTGTGGTATCAAACGCAATAAACATCAGGGTTTCTCACCCAAGCGGATCATTACTTGGGTCATTCTCTAGTTTATCTTTATTACGATAATAACTATCGCGATAACGTTTATCACGATAATAGCTAGCGCGATAATACTGATCTCGATAATACGCTTCATCCTCACCTTCCTGCTTACCAGCCTCATAAGCTTCTAATGCCTCTTCATTTCTTTTCCCCTTGCGATTATGTTTATGCTTATGCTCGCCAATACCATCTCCAATTTTAGACAAACCTTCAAGGAAGGACTTCAGAAAGTGAATTTCTGCTTCCTCTACTCTCTCTACCCCTTGGGGACCGGATTCTTGATAGTATTGCTGATAATAGTATCGCTCCTGCGTAGCAAGGTATGTTGCTCGGTTCAGATCTAAATTTTTTCCATCGGGATGTAACCAATCATGAAACATCATTTGGTCTGCTAACGGAATCTGGCCCAGTGCGACCAACTCGGCAACTTTTCGCACAAACTTCCCCGCCCGCCCCCGACCGCTGTCACCTGTTGCTTGCCGTTTTAGAAAGTCTGGTACTAATGGACGAGTGTTCTCTGGGCCAGATTGTGGAGTATCACTGTGCACCTTGGTAAGCCAGTTTCTTTCGGGATTCCCGCCAGTCAATGGATTGTTCCGCCCAAGCGGATTCCATGGATTGTTACGGCTCATATGCATATTCTCCCTTTTTTTATTATGAAAAAGCTACTAATTATAGTAACTTCTATTCTAATGTGCCAATTAATTCTTCAAAAAATCCTACAAAGTCTCCTACAAAGTCTAAAGGGCCACTAGTATGATAGCCCCCAGATCTCTGATGAGGACTCACTGGTAATGCAATGTTATAAGTATACACTAAAAAAGAGGCTTTTGGAATGTGACAGGCACAATAAAAAAGTGACAAAATAGTGACATTTCAAAGCATTTTATGGTAAATGGAGAATAATCCCCCTATGTACCTCCGTAATTATAATCTATACAAATATAATGATATTAGTACTCGTGCTAATATCATTTGTCAATTATCACAAAATCATGTATAATATTATTAGGAATTTGCATGATACAAATATGATAATTGATATACAAGCTACTGTTCTTCCGAACATCTGTATCATGCATATCATCACCATACTCGCTAACGGATGTAGTAGAAGAAGGATTTTTGTATGCAGTATCAAACGAAGTGGGTGAGGAATATGTTAAAGCTTTTCTCGTTCCGATCGTCCCCGCTTATGCGCACTCTCTTGCTAGCTGGTTTGATCCTAGGAAGCCTAGGCATTGCCATCACCAGCTTGCAGCTATCTCAGGGAGACGCAAGCGTGGCACTCGCAAACTCCAAACACACTAGTCACGCTCCCGCCGTATCAATAAAGCTCTCTTCCCATATAAAACGGCATACCGTGACCTATACTCTGTCTATTCGTAATGCGGCACACGCAGGCGCAATTCGTAAGAAGACACCGATTACGTTCACAGATATCATCCCACATGGAGTGAAGAATATCAGAGCACAAGGGAAGTACTGGGACACGAAAGTACATTTCAAGGCTGATCTATCCCTGGTTACCGGAACGTATGAGGGAAGCTACCCTATAGCTCCAGATACCACTTTACCTCCCGTCATTATTACAGGAACAATCACACACGCTGCCAGCAAAGTACTCACTGACTCTGCCTCGGTGTACGTTCCAGATAATGCTGATCAAGCACACAGTAATGCAGTTGTGAGTGATAATATCGCGTCTACGCTATCTTCTCATTCTCTGCTGGATAGCGATGATGCCTGCGGCAAGGTATGTGATGACCTGAGTAAGGATGATGCCTGTAACAGCGCATGTGATGATCAGAGTGAAGATGTCGTTGTTCAGAAGAAAAGCGTAATTATATCTGCTGACGAGAGTGTAAGCGACGAGACATACCAACAGCACACAAATGGCACATACCAACAGGATCCAAATGATGGAGGCGGTAGTGGTACCACTACACCAAATACTCCTGCTAGCCCGAGTGGTAGCCCCCCTCCCGGTCGAGGATCAGTATTCCCGACTATGCCAAATACTGGGAGCGATCCACAACTCTAACGGATAGTTGGCAACTGCCGAATTCGATCATTTGATGAGATGATCTATATCTGTGTTAGGACTTGAAATTGGATTGAAACTTGTCCTACCTATGTTGCCCTTCGTTGATCAGGCGGCTCGCTGCTCTTACCCGTAGTAGAGCATGAGCCGCCCTTTTAAGCCTAAACATATAGTTGCTTGTAAGTTTGTATATATTCCTCTGTTCCATCAAAGATGAAACCTATTTGGTGCCCATCCTTATAATCAATTTGAATTAGCATGAGATAAAGATGGTCAAAGATGCATAGAGCATTAGCTTTGATATATCTTGATATGCTAGTTATCACTTATATAGGGGATAGGATAGTGAAAGAAGGGACTATACGTGAAGCATCAAACAGATATTATCAAAAGATGTCCGGCCTTACCACGCTTGTTGTTACGAGCCTTTCTTACTCGGTCTGCTCCTTACCGAGAGCCTCACAGTAATAGTTGGTTTGGGATTACCCATTGCAGCGGCTCGTCCTCAGTGGTCCAGGGCCCCAAAGGGGAAGGATAAAGCAGACCTCTTTATTAGCGAGAGCCATCTGGGTGGAGATCATTTTCAGGTGGACGAGGATGTAACCTTTATTATCGTTGTGGGTAACAAATCCCGCACTCGTTTGACAACCTCCATCACGGTCTCAGATGCAATCCCTATCGGAATGCATAACCTACAGGCAAGAGGACATGATTGGGATATTGCAATGAGTCATACAAAGAGTCCAGCAGTGATCACTGCCACCTACCGCGGCAAAGATTTGATAAATGGAGGCGAGACCTTACCTGCCATCGAAGTCTCTGGCGTGTTGACCAAGGACGCAATACCCTCCCTCACCAATGTAGTGAGAGTGCATACCGGATGTAATTGCAAGATAAACAACGACAAAGCAACGGACACGATCTGCGTCAAAAAAGCCAGCTACGGCCAGGAATGTAAAACATGTTGTCACAAGAAAAAATGCAATGAGGAGGATAATAAAGATAAAAGTAAGAATTCATCACAAGAAAATACCTCCACTACAAATACAGCCAACAGTACACCTGCACCAACCAATACAGCGGCGAATGCAGTATCAGCTGTAGCTATAACCTCAGTAAATATCAATAACATATACGGTGCAAATGGTGTGGGAACGCTACCTGCATTTAGTAGTGGAAGTATTTCCGGATCCAATGGTAATGCGGAAATTACTTCTGGCCCTAGCAGTGTGGGAGATGTACCTGGATTGCCAAATACTGCACCCGGATTGCCAAATACTGCACCCGGATTGCCAAATACTGCACCCGGATTGCCAAATACTGCACCCGGATTGTCAAATACTGTACCTGGATTGCCAAATACTGGGAGCGATCCACGAGGCTCCTTGACAGCAAGCCCGAAGAATAGCTATCAACCACATTGAGATGCCCGATCGGAGGCGCTATTACACGAAAACAACTGGCATGCATGCCATCCTTCGATCATGCCATTGATCAGGGAGGATGGCAGGCCAAGTTGGTTCATATCTTGAGCAAGCCGTTGGACACGAGGCGTATCATGATCACGAAATCAATGTACAACCTTTGATTGGTTTTTCTGAATAATAGATATTTTAATGCGAGGAGGAAATGTAATGCAATTTAAGCAACATAGTTGGTATGTAATAGCAGCCGTGCTTTCATTGCTAGTAATGAGTATTGGGATCAGCGGTTATCTATGGAGCAGAACGCTTGTTGCTCCATCCACGCCATCACTGACCCATGTGCAGAAAGCCCATCCGAGTCTAGTGGCGACGGCCACGCCACCATTGAACATGGCTACTAATGTATACCTGCTCATTCCTAAAATAGGCATAGACGCTCCAATTGAGCCTGTCCATGTAGCGGCAGATGGAACATTAGGCACTCCCATACGCAATCAATGGGAAGGCGTCGGCTGGTATCAGAGCGGTCCCATTCCTGGTCAACATGGTAGTGCAGTAATTGATGGTCACCTAGATCGTCCTGGAGCACTACCAGCTGTCTTCTGGCGGCTCCATGAACTGAGTGTGGGTGATAGGGTCACTATTGAGGATGCAAACGGGCATACGCTGCATTTTCAGGTCATCAAAGTTGCATTCTATCCACCAAATAATGCTCCAACCGCCCAAATCTTTGGTGATTTATCAGGCACCTTTCTAAATCTCATCACCTGTGCAGGACGGTGGATTCCTGAGCAACATCAGACTTCACTACGTCTCGTCGTTTACACGACATTAGTTCAGTAAGCAAGCTACTTACGGTGCCACTCCACCGCCAGGAGTATCGCATGTACCATCTTTCACCTTGTAGAATGAACTGGCTCACTCCATTGGTATCAAGAAGTGAGCCTTTAAACACAGCCTTCAAACGGAACGTGGCAAGCGAATAGGATTTTTTTCTATTTCTTTTTGGTTCCAAGCTAAATTCACCATGAAAAGCATTGCGTCTTGCATAAATTGCTGGTATAATCTCCAACGTTGGAGAGATTCGGAACCTTCGTGCAGGTCTACAAACCCAGTGACTATCAGAAATAGTCTAACAGTTAGAAATACGAGGTAGTTTTATGGCGGCGAATTGTGACTTCGGGCGTTCTTCCTTGCTGAACGAGCAGTACCAGCGTGAAATGGAAACCATAGCTGTGGCCCTTCAAGAGGAGAGTCAGGACGAACGTGAAGAGCGTCTCAGTCTCGTTGCTCGCGCTTGGCCCCTCACAACAAGCTGTTTCCAATCGCAATTGGAAACAAGTGATAGCCCTGCTTACCTTCCTGTTCTTCGTTCGTCAGTTGTTCGTTCATAGTACTAGTAAATGTGTGCTTTTAGCCATGCCCCACCCACCTGAAACTCGTGCCAGATGAGCTGACATATCAGACACCCGTGCAATTTGGCATGGTATACTGGGTGAATTTTGGATATCCGTCCTTGCCACCAGGCATCGAGGAGAAACGTATTCTAGATTGGCATCCAGCGCTCGTCGTGTCTGGCGATCCGTTTTGCCGTCATGCTGGCGCTGTCAATGTGGTAGCGCTGACGTCTTATCGTGGAAAACTTCGCCCCTATCATCATCTTCTTTTGAAGCGCGATTATCCCTTATTGGATACTGATAGTCTGGTCAAGACCGAGCTGATGTATCCTGTACTCCGCAGTTTGCTGGCCGACCAATACTCCATCTGTCGGCTGAATGATGCTGACCTACGCGCAATTATGGGTAAGGTGGCCAATAGCCTGGGCATCACGATGTTTTATTCACTGCATTAGAGCAATGTTCGATCCCTCCCAGTTGCAATCTTATTAAGAAGATATTAGTGTAGAAAGAGCACGAATACAACGGTGTAGGCTTTCAGAGTGTTTCTCTGCCTCGGCAGGTCGCCAGTGGTTCTCGGTGAAATTAGTGAGACGAGCAACATAAAGAGGCTCATCCGCTAATCCCTCTATAAGAATATTGACTGGCATCATTATGGATTTGTCCCTCTCCTCCACTATTCTCCAAAAAGTGAAAGTCGCTCCGCTTTTGGGGGCCGCGTATACGGCATAACTGCTTCTCCAATAGGCAATCCAGCTTCCAGAAGTGGCTGTATCTCAGCCACATTTTTTGCTAGCTCAACCGTTGTTCCATCACTAGTGGAATGTAAGAGTAGCACTTCATCTGGCGCAATGCCTGGATCACTCAGAAGACTCATGCTATGAGTACTCACCAAAATTTGGCGGACCTGCTTTCTTGACCTCCTTTGAGTAGATGCCATCAATTCTGGTATATGCCTAGCTACCTCTGGATGCAGAGAATTTTCGGGCTCTTCTAGCAGTAAGGGACCACTTCCATCAAGTAAAGCCCAAAGCAGTCCTATTAGCCTAAGCATCCCATCGGAAAAGTCTAATTCTGTATGCCAAACGCCTTTGCCTTGCCAATGTTCATACTTAGCTCTTAGATGTGTAGCGCCGTGGTTATCTTTGAATAGAGCAAGTTCTTGAAACTGAGGTATAGCAACACGTAGCGCTTCCTGTATACGACGTAGACAAGTTTCCTGAGTTTTTCTCGGTAAGGCTGCTATTTGTTCAAGAAAATTGCCTCCGTAAGGATCAAACTTTCGTCCTACCGAATACTGTGGATCGCGAATAAGTTGAGGCACAATATGATAATATCGAATTGTATTGAAAAAATCTGCTATTTCTCGGAAACTACGATTTGAATTAATCTGTTCTAGATGAGTTTGACTGAGTAGTTCTTTATCTTCTTTGTCGCGCTCGTCAGGACGACAAAGAATAAGCTGACCCGATTTCCAAACTTGCTCCTCTTTTAGGTATGTTCTAGCAGTATTATCTTGAGCTATTTTGATACAATATTGCCAGATGATATTATCCCGATCTTCGATATTAATATCAACGACGATATCACCGTGACTGCTAGCAGCTAAACTGCGTAAATGCAAAACTCCCCCTTGATCAGCTACAGCTTTTTCAAGTCCTCCCCCAACTCGCACAAGATCATGCAAAAAGCGGAAGGCATCTAGCAAATTGGACTTACCTGATGCATTTGGCCCTACCAGAAACATACGCTGTTGAAGCGGTACATCGATGTGGGTAAAGTTTCGCCAATTCTCAAGGTGAATTCTTGCAAATTTCATGGCATGGTCCCTTGATTCTTTAGAATGTATGTTTAGTAGCCCAATTATAACATCATTTTCCAACGAAATGTAGAAATGTCCCTTTTTTCCCTAGAAAATTGTGCAATTTTCTTCTATAATGTTGCTATGACTATCGGAAGCTGAATAGTCTGAGATAGTATGTTGATCACTGGTGTAAGCCGAATTTAGTGCGGTTTAAGCGTATTTGATAATTTTTAAGATCACTTTCTAATAATATAGGAGACACTCGATATGAACGAGGGACTACGTCATCGATCCGACTCTGACGGAGATACTGGAAGCGATAAAGCAAAAAAATCGCCTGATATGACAAGACTGCTATCTAATTTGGAAAGGCTTGCCTCAATAAAAGTAGGAGAGGAACTCATAGGTCGTGCTGATTTCTGATGACCAAGGTCTTGGCTTCAAGGAGCATTTGGGTTACGGTCAAACGGATATCACAATAGGAAGTATAAAAGGAGAAAAGCTTCATCTTTACGTAACAAAAGATAGTAAAAACAATCCTACTGGTTATTATATTACTAGTAAAGGTGAAGCATCTTTAAAAGATAAATACAATATTGCAGAAAATCTCTATGAGATAGCTTCAGATAATGCAAAATTTGATGAATTGATAGGTAAGCTAGAAAGAAACTTTTACAGGATTAAGTGGGATCTTCCAAATATACATGCGATCAAGACAGTTGAGAAAACAGAAACATGGATAGATGAAAAAGGCAATCACCATAAGGATCCATCTACAAGAAGTGAAGTCTTGATTACTGACCGTGAGGAAAAGATAAAGGAACAGATAAACAGTTCAAGTACTGGGCAACCGACGAAAACTTGGACGGCAGCGCTTCCTTGGGCATCACCTGAGTTTGAGATCTCCGGTGATAAGAGAGATAGCGAAGAACCACCAAAAGAACAAAAATTGATGTATAAAGCATTACATGGAGAGATCTCTGACGAGACTGAAAAAGATGGTATATCTCCCGCCGATCGGAAAATATTGAATGATATCGATACGCATGCTAAGAAAACACTTGAAAATGGAAAAACAGGTAGGGATCTTATTGTTGAAAAAGAAAAAGAAATTCTTAAATCATATTATGATAGTGATTCATATATTAGGAAAGAGTACAAGAGAAAATATACCAAATATACGAAGCAAGTTAAAGATGAAATCAGTAAAATTAGAGGTGGAACAATACAGAAGGAAAAGCTTTTCTCTTCTATAGCAGATTTCCTAGGTAGAACCTTGCAAGATCTTAATGAGAAGCGTAACAAGCTGCAATCCATTGTCCATAACGCAATAAGAAGGGGACTTGGGAATCTTGGCTTTGGAAATTTGCTAAAAGGAAAGCACAAAATCTTCATCAACGGAGATCTTTATTTGCAGGGAAACTCTTTTACCAATAAGGGGCCAAAGCCGAATGAGGATTCGGTCCCTGTGAGCGTTGAGCTACTCGAAAAGATAGAAGATCCAAACAAGATTCAGTGTGATTTAAAGGTGTATGCGATACAATCACCAGATCAGGCCAGCGAGGATAACAACCCGCAGGACAAAGAAATCTTAGTTACTGATGATAGCAGCCTTGTTGCAAAGAGGATAAAAGACGACGGTTGGAAAGCGCTTCCTTGGACACAAACTGGGATTGAGCTTAGGAACAATGAGATAGCACTTCAAGGTTTAAACAATATAATTGATGAATTTGCTAATAAACAAAAGGAACTGGAGGGTTTTACCAGAAATGCTTTAGAAGGGAAACTCCTTGAACAAGATAAAAAAGTTATTATCAATAATAAAAGAAATGATATTTTTAAACAATTAAATGATCAATTTGCAAATAGTCTTAAAAAACTACCAGGTTGGGACAAATTGGAAATAGGCATGGATGTAAAAGTCCCGAAAAATAGGGAAGTAACAATTTATTCTGATAAAGAAGGTATTTATTATGTCACCAATTCAGATAGCACTAAACTAACTCGAAGCGGCACTGAACTCCAGAGACAAGATTTATCAGGTTTAAACCCTAGTATGTTAGATGATGAGAATGTTTGGTGGGCTGTTCCAGAGATACATGCAATGCGAAAGTTTGAGTCAGATGCAGAAGGGAAGCTGCATACAAAGATCATTTTGACTAATGACAAGGATCGATATAAGCAAGATAGTTGGGAGCACCTAGGAACATGTGATTTATTCTTTAGTAGCAAAATTGAAATCATAGAAAAAACATTTCTTAATATATGTAGAGCTGAATATAAAAAGATGCGTTTGTATTATTACCAGCAATATGATTTACATAAAAAAATTCCAGACGAAAAAACAAAGATTGAACGTGTGAACATTAAATTTGAAGAACATAAAAATCAATTTAAAGGATTGCTTAAAGATGATGAAATGAAAGACATTGAAATGCAAGTGATTAAAGAACGGGGAATGAGAATTTACTTACCTAATGGAGAAAAGAGCAATAAGGGAACTTCTAGGAATCCTAATGAACATGTGGATAATGGCAGTACAAGTAAAGTAGGACAAGTTAATGATGAGCAGAATGGAGAGCGAAGAGATCAGAGTGATGCAAGCAAACAACCCACTTTGAAGGAGGGTAAAGAAGCAGGGAGCAGAATTGAGACTCCTAAAGTGGCTAATGGTAGTACAAGCGAAGTATCAGCTGAGAAAAAGAATGGTGAAGTAAAAGAATCTAAAAAAGATGATAATCCTCAACTTTCACTAGAAAATCTTAAGAAAAGTATTAAAGAAGAATTAGCTGTTACTCGTGCATACTATAATCTATTCTCACATGCGAAGATGCAGATACCTAATGCAGATAACGAGTACCTGAATCCTGAGAAAATAGGGAACTTAAATACTGAAGATGTAATACGTGATTATCCTAATGATTTTCTTGAGAAGGTTATTAATCATAACCAGAACTTAAAAAAGCTAGCTCAAGCTAAAATTAATGACATGGATTTTAATAGCAAAGAAGGAACAATCCGCAAAAGAGATCTAAACTTATTTCAATCAGCTATCAGAGATGCAATATATAATACTAGGTTATACGGTTCCCTTGTTATGCCCTGGTATAGGCCCCATAAGATTAATTTTGATAAAGATAAAAAAGAATGGCTAAGGAATGGTATAGGCTCGCTAGGAATAGAACCTAATCAGTTCAAGAATATCTGTGAAGAGCTTCTCACCGATAAAAATAAATATGTTCTGGAGATTATCGACACTCCGATGGAGTCAACCAATATTAACAAGATAGCAATGGATTGTCCTAAAGACGAGCTATTAAGTAAATATGAAAGTTTAATACGGGCTCAATTACACTTAAGAGTTATCTTTGACCAACTCAAAAATGGTATCTCTGTAGAAAAGCCAGAGAGCTTTGATGGCCGACAAATTGTTATTACTCCTCCTGATGGCATGAATTGCCTGATTTACAGCCTAATAGCGGTAAGTAATCCCGGATTACTAGAGCAACATGAAGGAAAGTTCACTTTCGGAAATAGACGGCCGATAATAGACGCAATAGTTAATACCATCAGACAACATTTGGTAGATAAAAAACGAGCTGAGCTTGAGGGTACTAAAGGACTAAGTAATGAGGAACGCCAGAAGCAGCTTAATCAAGAACAGAATAGACCTCTAAACACAGGGCCAGATTTGGACGAAATTATAAAAGTCATGGACGGCCTAAACTTGATCAACCATGATCGTAATTTATTAGTATATGAGTGGAGGCCCAAGGATGGAACGTTGCTATGCACAGCGCCACTGTCAAGGGCTAAAAATTGTCAAAATCCTTATGCTGTGTTCCTCACGAATCATTCTGACCCAAAAATTATTAATCATTTTGAGGCCATGATAAGTCCAGAGGAGAAGGGTCTTTTGACTACAGGTGGTCAGGAGTATGCTAGGATAGCAGGTTTCTCTATCGAAAATGGGATGATCAAGGATAATGATAATTGGACGGAGCTAACATCAAATCAGGAGAGGCAACTGGCTGCTCGGATAAAAGATGATCTGAAAAAGTATGAGGAGAAAAATCATATTACAAACGAATCAAGTAACGAACTAAAGCCTGGGGAAAATAGAGATCAAATCCAAAAGACAGTGAATCATTTAATTACAGAGCAGATAAATATTCAATTTAAGGATGCCCCCTGGAAAGAAGGCGCGTCTAATCTATTGATCGAGAAGGTAGGAGAGTGTCTGAAAATTGCAGGGCTGGTGGAGACGAATGGTCTTGATACTTTGCCCACAGACTCTTCGGCGGTGAAAGAGTATATCAACAATTTCATAGACAATCTAGGTTTAGGGTACAATAAGAATGATCTAAAACGTGATCCAATTACTGTGACAAAGTTAGATGAGAGCATAGAAAACAAATGGGAACAAGATGTCTCTGGCAACGGCGTGCATTGCCTGATTCGCGCTCTTCTTGTGGCATCAGGTTATGATATGGGTGAAGCATATTCAAAGGAGCGAGCCAAGTTCGAGTGCATTGTTAAATATGTGAGAATAGCTTGTGGAAGGGAAGGACAGCTTGACATAAACGGGGAAGAAGGAGCAAATGTCGTTGCTACCCTGCGTAATCTTACTGTTAAAGGCGAACATGTTATTGATGCAAAATGTCCTATAGTGATATATAAGAGAGAGACTAGACAGCAGACCATCTTGCAACCAACGATCAATCAAGACACAGACACCAGTTTACCGCCGTATGAGATAACGCACGAAGGAGAAGGCATTAACAATGGCCATTATAGAGCGATTGAGCCGAAGGACCCTATAAAGGCGGTACCAGATGGGGAGATGAAAATCTAAGGGTAGTCATAAGAAGATCTGTTCAACGTTTTGGAACGGCAAGGAACGCATCTCGATCTTGCTTACTTGGACCGATGAGCGAGCGTACTGGAAATCGATGATTTGCTTGAACGTGCCTTTAGGGAGGCAGGACTCAAATGAGTCTCAAGGTATCACCACCCATTTAACATTTATTGAATGATATATACATATAATAAGATTAAACCTATAACTCATTTTGTTGCGCGTTTGGTAGATGCTCAATATATTGCGCCCGATCTGTCTGCATTACACGATATATCAATATCACAACCAACTACACCCATCCCGCAATTCATTGCGCGTTCAGTAGGGGCTCTATGCATCGCATTTCCTTATGCTGCAAACTGCTTAGGTTGTGGAATAGGCTCACCGATATCTCTTAAAAAATCAAGCCATGACTCAATAACCTCTTTACCTCGTTGTACGGCTTCTTCATAAATTTTACCATGTGTCCGACAACCAGAGAGTTCTGGAACGCTGACAACAAAGATGTCATCTCTCTCATCCCATTCTATGACCATAGAATAATGGATATGTTCCAACATCCCGTCCTCACTCCTGAACGTCGCCCAGTTCCTGAACACGTATTGCCACTTCTTTAGTTATCTCAATCAACGCAGCAAGCAGCGACTCTTCTATATCCATATCACCTTCATATTCGGCCAAGTTCCGCTTCCGGTGTGCTTGATCCAGTATGCGCCACTGAGAAGCAGGTAATTTGATATAGTATGGGTAAGACACTGGAATACCATATAACGGTGCTCAGAACGGTAGCCGTGCCAACGCAAGGCTGCAAGGGAAAGCGCATGGGCGGCGTTGTAGGCAAGATCAAAACGGCTTTCCTGACTCAGACAGGGAAGCTGTTCCACGTCCTTCAAACGTGCAAGGCCGGATCGAACCAACCCATCAAATTCAGACTGAGTCCCTGCCTCCGCTTTTAACTGGTTGACCCGAACGAGATTATCTAACTCAGGAATAGTCATCGATCCTCCCAATAAGCAGAATAATAGTGCCAGTTAATACCTTCGTCAAAAAAGGGTTTCTATCTTTTCTACGCTTAGAAAATTCCTCACTGGTGTAAAGTGTGACATGTATCTTACGTCCTAATTGGCCTTCTAGGGGCTGCATGACAGAAAAAATATCACCCAAGGTCAGGATATCAGAAACAACCATGATATCCATATCGCTTCCGGCATGATCTTCCCCCTTTGCAACCGACCCGTAAATAAATGCAGAGGTAATCGCTGATTCGATGGGTCGTAATACGTGGCGTAGCCTGTCGGCAGCGCCAAAGGTTTTTAGCACAATGCTACGCAGTTCAGGGAAGATAGGAGCCTCAGCATTAGCCTGATAGTGTTTCTGGTTCCCTATGGTGGTAACGGTCAGTAGTCCAGTTTGGGTTAAACGTTGCAATTCCCGCTGGACAGCGCCTGAGCCTGAACCAGCCAGAGTGATAAGCTCATTCACATAAAAACTCCGTTCTGGCTGGCCGAACAGTAAGGAAAACAGCCGTTGTTGCGTGGATGAGAACAAAGCGTCTGCAATCCCGGAATGCCCTTGGGACATCATCGACTTTTGAAAGTTTGCGCTAGAACTGTTATTTACCTTGCCCATAATGGGTATTATCATGCCTAAATTGGGTATTGTCAAGGCATTCAGACTGCGCAGCAAATAGCAATCGGTATCGTTGCAAGACGCTTTCCTGAACTTGAGTTGCTGGCAAGAGCCATTATTACTATGATCAGCGACCTGAATCAGCTGCAAACGTTGACTATTGAGCTAAGTGTTGCATCAAGTCAGGAGGATGCTAAGCGGCTATTGCTTGATTCAGCTGCATGAAGGAACTATCGTTCGGGACGGGCCATCGCCAATGCAAGATGGATCTCATCATCGGGATAGTGCACCTGAGCAAGTCGATCAATCGCACTCTGGCTATCCCGATCCTTGGAGTGTAGCAGCGATACCAGAGACGTTCGATAATGCACAACGACCTAGTACGGCAACTCTTCTTACGACCGACTAAACCCATCCCGCAATTCATTGCGCGTTCGGTAGGGGCCCGATTTATCGCGCCAATTTTGTTTGCATTACACAATACATCCATATCACGCCCATCCCATAATGCTCTGCGCGTTGGGTAGGAGCCATATCGATCACGCCTCTCGTGTGATAGGGCTAGGCTACCCAACGGCAACGTGGACCCCTTGTGGGCAGATTCTGAGCATCCTTGCTAGGCGAATACAGAAGGTGTGGCTAGCGTTCTGGCCCTCTTCCAGTCAGATCCCCCAGGATAATCCTGAGTTCCTGCTCGGGACGACCATGGTGCTTCCATTGCTCCTCCAGGACACCTTGGAACTCTGCGGAGAGGCGGTTCTGTTGTGGCTCCAATTCGCGATAATCCCTGAGAACCAATCCTCGCAACTCGAGCAGTTGATTCCGAAGCTGTTCCCGCGCAGGCTGTCTCCTGAGCACATCATCAACTCTTTGCCGCAGTTGTTCTCGCAGCCGCTCACGAGGCAAACCCTCCAATGCCTCATGTAATGATGCCCTCTCTCCCTGTAGCCGTCGTCCCTCAGCCTGCCACTCCTGCTCAAGCTTGCGTTCATCCTGCAGGAATCTCTCCAGTAAATCCCTTGGTAGCCGGATTTCCTGTGATCCCTGGTTTTCTCGGAGCATTGTTTGCAATCTCTGTATTCTCTGGTGTTGCCCCTCACGCGTTTGGACCTCTCGTGGGCTCTGTCTCCTTTGTAAGGCTCCTTGGAGGAATTGCTCCCTTTCCTGTAGCTCTTCCCGCTGTCGCTCCTGCCAGCGTGTCCAGGCCTGATCCTGTGCTTGGCGTTTCTCCTCATCACGGATCTGTGGTCTCATCTGCTCCACCCGTGCTTGCACCAACTCTAGTACTCGTCTCTCTTCCTCGTCACGAATCTGCTGCCTAACCTTTTCATCACTTGCTCGGTTATCTGAGGGTTGCTGCTGGAGATTTGCCAAAATATCGTCCATCAATCCTTGCAGATTATTCTCTCGTGCTCTCAATTCTTGCTGTACTTGGTCACGCTCTTGTCGTGCTTGGTCGCGCTCTCGCTGAATATTGGCAAGCTGCACCTGAACTTGCCGATGTTCTTCAGCACGGATTTCCTGTCTTATAGTCTCCTCACGGGCTCTCAACTCCTGCTGTGCCCGCTGCTGTTCCTCTGTACGGACCTGCTGCCTCATACTTTCACTCTCTTCTTGCATTTGTCTTCGTGCGCCTGTCCAAAGATCCTCCATCAATTCTTGCAGAGTACTATCTCGTGCTCTCAGCTCTTGCCGTGCTTGGTCACGCTCTTGTTCAGCATTTCTAAGCTGCTCATGAACACGATCGAGTTCTTGGTGTAATCGCTGCTGTTCCCCTCCCCTTGTCTGCTTTTCCCGCTCTACTGCGCTTCGCATCCTCTCCAACAGTTGATCCATTGTGGAACTCTCTCCCTCAGATGGAGCCAGCTGTCCTCTTCTCTCTCCCCATTCTGGGGACCTCGACTCACGGGTGTCACGAGATGGAGAGGATTCACAGGACAACATGGTTGGGGAATCCCTCTGTGAGTGTTCAGGCGACCTTGACTCACGAGCAGACATTTGGTCTGAGTCCTGTGCTCGCATGTCTCTACTCGTACTCGCTTGATCATCATGCCGCGCTTTCCACCACCACCGTTTCGGCATCCCTCCAGGCAAGATGGGATGTTCGGGCGTACATTCACTAGCCAATTGCAGCTTTTCAGGTTTTTGTCCCTGTGAAGAGGCAGGACGGATAAAATCCCGAGGTTTTGTGCTCATCTCTGTCTGCTTCGAACGGGCATCCAATGGCCTATTGATTTCACTCAATCCCATGATTTTTTCCTTTTTATACGTCTGATGAAGAGTTCTCTCAAATCACAAATCACATTTCATCAAAGCAAAAACGCGTCCTTCCCTTCTCACTGCTAGGCAGGACAAGTAGAGGACAAGACTAAATGGCGTCGAAATCTTTGAACGGAAGGCACACTTTGACGGCCAAACGGTGCAAGGGAGAGACCAGTGCGTGCCAGTGGGTGGAGGTAAGCTGAGGGTCTCAGCAAGGCAATCTGTGGGGCTGCCAGCGTGAAATTGGCATGCTTTTTGCCTGCATGGTGGGAGAGTGACATCGTTTCTTCACCTAGTACCTTCAAAGATTTGCTCGATCTACATACATACATATACATAAACTACATACAGTTTCAACAGTCCATGACCAGAGATGAATGTGAGCTGTCCGGTGATAGTTGAGATACTCGCGAGCCATGCACCTTCTCTGCATTCACTATGATCGATTATAACATATCGAGAGCATTATTGCCAGAGCATGAGAATCGTTAAATTGTACTGATATCTTGACAACAGGAACTATTATTAGAGATGATGTACTGACAGCTAGACTAATGTTTTACTCATATGCCTTTTGTAAGGTCACATAATCCATAAAGCGTGCAAATGGTGATCAAAATAAACTGGAATAGAAAAAAACACAATGAGTATTATTGGGGAAGAAAATTTTTGTGAAGGAAAAGTGACATTTTGAAGGAAAAAGCGACATTTTCCTTCAAAATGTTCGACGCTCTGCAAGCTCACGCCAGAAAGACGCGAATACTCACCGTTCCTCTTCTGTATACATGCGAACATAGCTGCGGTAGCGACGCTCATCAATAATCTGATCTCCGCCCGCCTGAATAACCATACAACCTTCTTCATCAACATGGCGACAATCAGAATAGATGCACTCACCCAGGTAAGGACGAAACTCCACAAAGCACCATGCCAGATCCTCCAGGGGAATATTCCACCCCGCCAGAGCACGAATACCAGCCGAATCAGCCAACCAACCACCGCCCGATAAAGGATAAAGCTGCGAACTGGTCGTAGTATGCCGACCCTTGCCAGTAGCACTACTGACCACATCTGTCCGCAGGGTTATACCAGGTTCGAGGGCATTGACTAGCGACGACTTGCCAACACCTGAGGGACCTGTGAAGAGCGATGTATGCTCTCTGAGCAGAGTACACAACTGATCAATACCTTCACCAGTCTGAATACTGGTAAAGATAACCTTGTAACCAAGCCCGCTATATAGCGCAGCTTCCTCTTCAACATGGGCATCATGCGGTAGGTCGAGCTTATTAAGACAAATCAGAGGAGTCAATTGAGCAAATTCACAGATGGCAAGGTAACGATCCAAGAAACCGAAATGGGGTTCAGGCTGTGTTGTAGCCAGCACAATCACTACTTGATCCAAATTTGCTAACAGCGTCTGTTGGACCATCTTATGCCCTGATGATGCCACATCTCTGCGTGCAAGCTCGCTTCTGACGTGGCAGAATTTCCTCGATCAATCCGGTAGAGGCATCAAGCTTTCTGATCTTCACATAATCACCGACAGATAAACGTATCGGCAGAGGCATTTCGCTGCTAGCGCGTTTCTCAATACGTTGGGAGCTATACTGAGCGGAGTCAAGCACATTGTTTGTACGTTGGTGTGACTGACGGGACTTGGCCACAGGTTTAGCAGAATAAGCTTGTGCGAAGGCCTTTTTCAGTTTCCCTCGCAGCGTGCAGCGCACAACACCCTCATTGGTGTGAACGTCATAAATGCCATGTGCGCCACTGAGAACCATCCCAGTAAGAATGGCTGGGTCATTAATCAAAGCAGTGTTCCCTCCTGAGAGAATAAAAAAACACGGTTTTCGCAACTCAATTTGACGCTATGTCTACCGTGCCGGAGGGAATTAAGCCGCATTTTACCATTACTTAGTAAAAATCAGGCATTTTCTCTTCTCGTGCCATAGCGGGAAGGCAAAGGCCTGACGCGGCAGAGATCGCCTTTTACCCTCGGGCTGGGTAGACAAGGTGCATACAGGCACAACTGATGTAAATAAAGATTTGGCCATAAAACTGCACCTCCTAAACTGGACGAGCCAGAATTTGAATAAACACTATTCTTTGATAAGAGGATACTAGAAGAGAGGTGTTTTTGTCAATGCACACGCGCCACTATCTCTGTCAATTTGTCTACTACGACAAAAATCCGCAAGCAAGCCTGGAAAAGATCTTGACAGAAAGCCAACTTTGTTGTATTGTATACAACGTTAGCGCGGGATAGAGCAGTGGTTAGCTCGTCGGGCTCATAACCCGGAGGTCGTAAGTTCGAATCTTACTCCCGCTACCAAGACCATCTCTTTATTTTTCCACTTCGACGCGGGATAGAGCAGTGGTTAGCTCGTCGGGCTCATAACCCGGAGGTCGTAAGTTCAAATCTTACTCCCGCTACCAAGACAACCTATTTATTTTTCCACTTCGACGCGGGATAGAGCAGTGGTTAGCTCGTCGGGCTCATAACCCGGAGGTCGTAAGTTCAAATCTTACTCCCGCTACCAATAAGTGTGCAGAATTAGCTTCAGAACTAATTTTGCACGCTTTTGTTTTGCCTGTGAGATAGCAAGGCACAAGCAGGAGGACGACACTCTGGATAACCAAACCATGAGTGAAACTACTTCCGCTTTTTGGCTCTACGACGTCTTCTGGTATTGGACCACAAGCACTCCTCATGCTATACTTTCGTGAAGCTGATTTCTTGATAGGTGTGATAAGCAGTACGAACATGGAGGTTTTCATTCGATGACACATTCTCTCAGATCAAATTTTGAAAAGGTAGAGCAGCTAAATCTTTTTGAGGTAGAAAAGCAAAGCGAAACGCCTTCCCTAACTGCTAATGGTTCTGCTTTTAATGATCCTGCTTTTGCTCAGAATAAAACGCTCCCTGTCCATAGATGGGTCCCTTAGATTGCTGGCTTATCTCGCGATTTTGTCCGTGATGCAATACATCGCTATTTGGATGACAAGGGGACGATACTCGATCCTTTTGCTGGTGTAGGAACTACTCTTCTTGAGGGTATTATATCTGGCCATCACGTGATTGGATTCGAGATTAATCCATATGCTGCATTAGCCTGCCGCACAAAGCTAGGAGCATATCTCTTCGATGTAGATGTGTTGAAAAGAGAAGTTGCACGATTCAAAGAGTTTTGTACCGAAAAAACCTCTTCTCAAGATTATGCTCCCGTAAGCCAACCTCCACAGGGATTTAAAACACGTGGTGCTTTTTATAGCCCAAGCGTGTTACATAAAGTCTTGATTATTCATGATTTTATAAATACTGTTGAGCATAGACAACTCCAAGACCTTTTTCGACTAATATTTGCCGCTACTATGATTACTTACTCTAACTACTCTTATGAGCCTAGCCTCTCTCAAAGAGTGAGCAGCGGGAAACCAGCGATTGTCGATTTTCCTGTGGTGGAAACGGTTTTGAGCAAACTAACTCAGGTAGTAGAGGATGTGAAATGGTTACAGAGAGAGATGCCAGATCAAAAAGTGCGTAAGCCTGTTATTAACGACTCTTTCAGATTACTATTTCGGCAAAATTGCAGAATCAATTGGTCTCGAATTAGTCGAAATTCATGTTCCAAGAGCAAACACGTGTAGGAAATAGTATTATTCAATCCACTGTGCGAGTTGCCAAAGCAAAAGCTTCTCATCAGTTATATGAAGCTGTTGTAGAGCTAAGCAAACGGTAGCTGCATGGATGGCTCTTGAGGGGATTGCATCGCATAATCTTAATACAGTTCTATGTTCTGAGACGGTTCTGCCAAAATGAAAAGTGCCAAGGACCAGAATCGAACTGGTGACACCAGCATTTTCAGTGCTGTGCTCTACCGACTGAGCTACCTTGGCGCGTGGTGCTACTATACCATGTTCCCTACCATTCGTCAACCCCTTTTTCGACAATTCTGCAACTCCGGGAATTGGAGAACGGGATGCCTCTTCCTAAAGCTGTGAACCCCGCCTTGAAAAAACAGTTTCTTACCACCCTGCACACAGCCTCTTCTTAAAATTGATCATATTGTTTAGTTATTTTCTCCTATGTTTCACTTTGATCCAGGAAGTTTCATATATAGATGTGCTACTATTTGGATCGGCTTTGATAAACGTGACTCGCAACCATTGCAAGTACGTAAGTTCCGTTTTAGGAAAGGAGAAGCTATTTTGCTTACACTCCCCAAACAGCACATCAGAGAATTTTTTCAGCACCATCGGGCCATCAGAAAGTATTTTCAACAACATCGGGCCATCAGAAAGTATTTTCAACAACATCAGGCCATCAGCATTATCGCAGGACACATCGTCGTGATGATAGCTCTAGCGGTTACTCTATTTGGTCATTCCTTTAGTAAATCACTCATTGGTGTCTTCGCACAGGCATCATGCCCAGCCGGGAATCAGGCTCATACTGTTCTCAGTGGAGAGACTTTGAGTAGCATTGCCACGAACTATCATACAAATTGGTATCAGCTCCAGCAGCAGAACAATCTTAGTGATCCTAACATGATATACCCCGGTCAGACTATCTGCATACCATCCGGTCAACAATCAGCGTCATACTCTGCCTACCCAGCACCATCTAATGGGTCTATCGGTGATAGCAATCCTTTCCCCTATGGACAATGCACCTATTGGGCAGATGAACGCTACCATACGCTGCATGGCGTTTATGTTCCCTGGACGAGCAACGCCAATGCTTGGCAATGGACCACGCGAGCCAATCAGTATCGCTGGAACGTCTCCAGCACACCAACTATTGGAGCAATCATCAACCTACAGGATGGGGTTCAAGGAGCAAGCGGCTACGGACACGTTGCTGTCGTGGAGAAAATTGTTGATAGCAGTCATGTTCTCACAAGCAATATGAACTGGGGGTCTGGTGCAGCCGTTGCCTACGTCACGTTCACTGTAGGCCCTGGTATCACTTTCATTACCTATTAATTAACATAAAACTGGGGCGTCTCTCCTAATCAGAAGAGATGCCCCATAGAATTTCCTTCCAGTAGGTGATTAGTCCAAGTAATCTTTCAGTTTGCGGCTACGGCTGGGATGACGCAACTTGCGCAAAGCCTTGGCCTCAATCTGGCGAATACGCTCACGAGTAACATGGAACTCTCTGCCTACCTCCTCCAGAGTACGACTCCGACCATCGTCTAGGCCAAAACGTAACTGGAGCACCTTACGCTCACGGTCAGTCAAGCTATCGAGTACGTCCTCAACCTGCTCTTTGAGTAACTGATGACTCGCTGCGTCAGCTGGCGCCAACGCAGTATGATCCTCAAGGAAATCACCCAGGTGGCTATCATCCTCTTCACCAATAGGAGTCTCTAGGCTCACAGGCTCTTGGCTCACCTTGATGATCTCACGTACCTTTTCAGCACTAATCTCCATCTGCTCAGCAATTTCTTCCGAGGTAGGTTCACGTCCTAGATCTTGCAAGAGCCGACGACTAATACGGATCAAACGATTAATTGTTTCCACCATGTGTACTGGAATGCGAATAGTACGGGCCTGATCAGCAATTGCACGTGTAATGGCCTGACGGATCCACCAAGTTGCATAGGTACTAAACTTATAGCCCTTGGTATAATCAAATTTTTCAACAGCACGAATTAAGCCGATATTTCCTTCCTGGATCAAATCCAGCAAGTTCATACCCCGTCCAATATACTTTTTTGCCACGCTCACAACTAGGCGGAGGTTAGCTTCGGTCAAACGGCGCTGCGCTTCCTCACCTTCCTCAAGAAAGCGACGATTTGGTGCTACCCTGAGACGTTCCGCACGCTGGCGCTCAATCTTACCACGTTCCATAATCTGAGCTAAACGCACTTCCTCCTCAGCTGTCAGGAGAGGCACACGGCCAATCTCACGCAGATACATCCGTACTGGGTCATCTAAACTGCTCTCTAGGTCCGCAATAGCAATACCGAACCCATCCTGGAGGTCTTCCCACTTGGGTCCCATCAGGATCTCGGTATCTACTTCCATTATTTCATCGGGGCCAGGCTCCCAATCTGCTGGCGGTTCTTTTGTTGGGTCCAGGGGATCCATAGGCTCTTCGTCCTGCAGTTTAAGCAAGTCAAAATGCTCGTTACTATCAATAGGTTTGACTAGCTTCCCATTGATAGGAACTGCACCATGACCTACAGTTTCAATCTTAAAAGGATCTTCTGCATCATTCAACATCGATTCTTCAAAAGGTTCTAGAGAAAATACGTCTCGTAGTCGCCCTGTACTAACACGCTGGTTGTCAACCCGATCAATGACATCTTGTTCTTGATTCACCATTCTGGCATCCCCCTTCAGGAAACAGGTCTACGATAATAAACGATTAATAGAGCCACTTCCTGTTTTCCTCAATTCTGAAACGTTCCAATGATTGCAAATAGTTGCCATACCCGATCTGCTCGATCTTGGCTCACTGGCACCCCGTAGCATAAACTCCGCATCACAAGCACTGAACATTAGCATGTCCTAGCCTTGTAGGTGGATTGAATTATCAATAGTACGCAACTGCCTCTGATATTCAAAAGCCTGTTGCCGAAGTTGCCTCTCATGGGCCTTATCACCCTCATCAGCAGCCTCTCTTATAAGATATTGTAACTCAGTATTTAATTGTCGTAGTCGCATACGTTTGAGCCGAGTAGCACACTGCACCACTTCTTTTACCAGCTTTGCTCCGTCCTGCGGAGACTTCGACTCAACGTTCTTCACTACCCTGGCTACTGTAGGCAACAGAGCCGAGGGCACAAATTGCTCAAAGGGTTGAAGTGTGGGGGAAGCATCACGTTGATACACAGAGTTGAGTATACGGTACAACTCTCGCGTGTCTGTCCCAGCGAAGTCACTATCGTTTATTATACCACAAACATGTTGACTCAGCGCAGGATTTTGCAAGAGTAGCCCAATAAGGTAGTCCTCCCATTTTAGCGCATTCATCTTGCCCTTGTCAAGTCCACTCCCCTGTTGCGCAACAGTACCTTGCTGGGAGACCTGAGCATGGTCATCATCTTCTCCCACACTGCCATTTGTCCCACTGATTCCTTCTTGCCCATGCACCTGTATACTTGCATTCTGCCACCCACCAACTTTTCCTGTAAAATCAGCTATTACCCCTGCTGTCTTCTGTCCACGAAGTATGCGTTGTAATCCATCATGGAGACTACGCTCATCCATGTGAGCTATAGTAGCCAGTTTTCGTATGTATACATCCCGCTTGATACGATCGCTGACCATGCCAATTACAGGCAATAAACGTTTGGCTGCTTCTGTCTGGCCTGCTGGCTCACGCAAATGGAGATCAGCAGTCCTTACCACAAAATAGTAATCGATGAGTGGTAAGGGATGCGCAACAGCATAGAGCCACGTTGACAGATCGCGTCTGATCAATTCATCCGGATCTTCTCCCGCAGGTAACTGCAAGACATTAATTTCTGCATCAACCTGCTCTTCCAGCCGAATAATACCACGCGGTTGCTGTTGTCCAGACTTCCTAGATTGCCTTCCTCCACTACCTTGACCGCGTCCCGTTCCCTCCATCTTGTTAGCAGCTAAGGGAACAGGCACAACTGTCCGATCAAAACCCTTGAGGGCTTCTTGAATGCCTTGCTCTGTCGCCGCACTTCCAGCAGCATCAGGATCGAGCGCTAGCGTCACCTGCTTCGTAAGCTTCTTTAGTTGTTGAATGTGCTTCTCGGTAATAGCACTGCCGATACAGGCTACCGTCTGCTTCGTCCCATATTGATGAGCAATAAGAGCATCTACATACCCTTCTACTATAACCACTTGCCCAATTTGTTTGATTGCATCTTTCGCCATATCAATGGCATATAGCACTGTATTTTTCTCAAAAAGTAATGTTTGGGGGGAATTCAAGTATTTAGGCTTATTATCCCCAAGTGCACGCCCTCCGAAACCAATCACCCATCCCCGTATATCACGAATAGGAAAGATTACTCGCTGCCGAAAGTAATCGTAGATGCCATTACGCGTCCCTTCCTGACTCTCACTTTCGCGCCAGCGTGCTAACCCACCAGCAACCAACTCATATTCTGTGTATCCTCGCCCGAGCAAATAGTGTGAGAGATCATCCCACTGCTCACTTGCATAGCCTAGACTAAATGTAACGACAGTGTCTGTAGAGATACCTCGCTCTTGTACGTAGGCTCGCGCTTGGGCTGCATCCTTCGAACGCAGTAGCGTTTGGTGAAACCATAACAGTGCTTCCTGATTAAGTTTCAGGAGCCGTTCTCTAGCAACACTGATTTCGTGATCTTCTTCCGTGCGCTCACCATACTCTTCAACTGGCACCCCCACTTTTTCAGCTAGATATAGTAATGCTTCACGGAAGTCCAGACCTTGCTGCTTCTGGACAAAAGAAAAAATATCACCTCCTTCGTTACAACCGAAGCAATGCCAAGTCTGAGTCTCCCTGAAAACGTAAAACGAAGGAGTACGCTCATTGTGAAATGGACATGTCCCCTTGAGAGATTTTCCTGCTCGTTGCAAGGAAACAACCAAGCTAATCTCATCAGCGATATCTACTTTTGCTTTGATTGCATCGATAACAGATGTCATTGCTTGCAGTAACCTCACAACTTGACTGTGCAAAGAAGCACAGTTGATAGGGAGAGTCTCTCCGTTTAGTCCACACACGTATAACGATTAATGGTAATATAAGTCGCACTAACAAGGACAAATAGATAAATCAGCGAAGTACCTATACATAATTGTACTACCCATCCTCGAGAATCAAAGATATGGATAGGAATTTTGGGTCCTGTCTCTATCTCTTCCAATGGAGACGATGATACCAAACTTCGTATTGGTTCTTTGTCCCAACCAGAAAAAGTTATCCACAGCACTATACTACTATTATATATATTTCTTTTTTATATATATGTGTAATAGTAGTAGTAGGGCCTGTGGATAAGTGGATAACTCTTGTTGCTAGCGATTTTTTTATGCTCAGTTATCTAGGTGTCAATCAGCTTCTAGAGCCTCTTTATCCTTTGTCACAGATTTCTCTTATGGGTTATCTGAGTGGATAAAAGTCTGTGGATAACCTATGGATAAGTGGTGGATAACTTATCCACATTGCTATTATCGCTGAAAAAATCTTCAGAAAAAAGTTAGGGTTATCCACAACTTATCCACCATCTATCCTCAGTTATCCACAGTTTATCCACTGCCTCACAATTTCCTCACAACATTTCACAAATTCCTCACAAGCGATATAGCCAGTGATATTAATTGTGGATAGTGTGGATAACTTATCCACAATCATTGTGGATAAGTCAAAGATGAGTTGAGTCGAGTCATAGCATCCTCACAAATTCCTCACAAGCGATATAGCCAGTGATATTAATTGTGGATAGTGTGGATAACTTATCCACAATCATTGTGGATAAGTCAAAGATGAGTTGAGTCGAGTCATAGCATCCTCACAAATTCCTCACAAGCGATATAGCCAGTGATATTAATTGTGGATAGCGTGGATAACTTATCCACAATCATTGTGGATAAGTCAAAGATGAGTTGAGTCGAGTCATAGCATCCTCACAAATTCCTCACAAGCGATATAGCCAGTGATATTAATTGTGGATAGTGTGGATAACTTATCCACAATCATTGTGGATAAGTCAAAGATGAGTTGGGTCGAGTCATAACATCCTCACAATATTTCACGATTTGCTCACGAGTGATATAGCCAGTGATATTAATTGTGGATAGTGTGGATAACTTATCCACAATGATTGTGGATAAGTCAAAGATGAGTTGGGTCGAGTCATAACATCCTCACAATTTCCTCACAATATTTTACGATTTGCTCACGAGTGATATAGCCAGCGATATTAGATGTGGATAACTTATTCACGATCATTGTGGAGGGCGTTTCTTCACTCTGACCGAGTAGACGGACATGATAAAGCAAAGACACCCAACTCTAAGCTCCTGCTATCTGAAGCTTAGAGTTGGGTGCTTAGTGAGTTGGCTCTCTTGCCTTGACAGTTCTGCCAACGTTTATGGCGCTTGCTGTTCGGAAACAGGAGAGCTGGGCCATAAACATTAGCTGCGTAAGAGTTCGCCTGCACAGGTTACTGAGGCAAGGGACTGTCTTCGTAGGAGTGGTTTGGAGACTGCCGTCGCTGCCTAGTGCGTTGGTAATATAAGCGAGACAAGTGTTCGCTACGTGTTGGTAAGGACGAAATTTCTTCGCTACTCACGATCACTGTTAACATGGTTTCGTCGTTGGGTTGTAACGTTGCACGGATGACACCTGGCAGGTAGAAGTCATCCGTAGCGGGTTCACCACCGACTGTTGTATCCTGTCGGTGAAGAAAATTTCGATACCAGACACCTGTTGGCAGGAAAGTGATCTGACTATCGCAATGACCCACTGCTAATAGATGGTAGGGCTCACCATTGTCTCCGGGCCAGATGGTACAGCCACTTGTGCCTTTGGGGAAATGCACGGTAGCGGTGTGGGCATCCGCTAGCTGACTCTCTTCTGTGTGGTGTACCTGTACCCGATAATGGGCATCATTGTTTCCATGCTGCAGTGTGTTATAGGGACGATTGCCCACTAAGGGCAAAAGCGTCAACGTTAATGAGCATTGTGCCTCATGTAACTGAGCTTCTAGCGCTGAAGAGTGACTAAAATCACTCAGCGCTCCTGTAATACCATTACGCCTACACTCCGATCTCTTGGTACTATTTGTAACTTTTAGAGCACGATATTGTATATAAGTTGTATTGTACCCTTGAACCATCCATATACGCTTCTCCAGGAAGATACCTTCGATACCGCCTAGGCGATAGGTGAAGATAGGGAAGCCCCCTTCGAGACGAAATGCTTCCAAGTGTACAAAGCCAACTGGATTGAATGTCCCATCTCGATACTCGTTAGTCCCGAGATAGAATGTACGTTGATCAAAAAAGACCTCTTCGTCGATCTTCGCGAGCAAAAGCTGTGGTGTTACTGCATTCGGCGACATTGCCACGAGCAATCCGTGCCTTATTCGTGTAAGCACGCTAGCAACTGTCCCTGCCGCATATCCCCCCATGCCATTGGTCACGAGCCATTCGCGTGAGATGGTCTTGTTAAGATCACAGCATATACTGCGATCAAAACTAATGGTCATATTTGACCCCTCCGATCCCTTGATTGAGATTCTGTGACTAGATCTGGACAGTATTTTCAATATGGTACGCGACCATGCGTCTATACCCCCTTACAGTGTAGCACAACGTGGCCTAGGGAAACAGCCCTTTCACGTCCTTTTTTTGTTACTTTTGTCCAAATTGATTCTAATGTTGTGCTTCAGACATAAGGGTTATTCTTCTGTGAGGCAAACTGCTCAGGCAACGTAATATAGGGAGATGGACGCTCACACTATCGGTGAGATATTCTCACTAGTTCGTGTCTGTGGAGTCCCAATCAAGAAGGATGTAGAGTAGAGATGAATACTAGCAGTATACGCACAAGAATGCGTTCAAATTTCATTGCCAATCATCTAGGGCCCCCAATTGACTGTCAATACTGCGCGTTCGTGAAGCCTCGCTCTATCTTATCAATATGGTGCTTACTATTGATTACACTGCTAACTTCGTCCTGTCAGCAGGCGGGACGCACCATTCTCACCGCACCATTTGTCCATCCCACCATTGCTGCACTGCCTGATCTAGTAACTCAGCATGTTTTAACTGTAGGTAGCTATACAAACTATTTGCCTCAGGAATATATAGATCCTGTAGCGCACCAGTTGACTGGTTTTGATATCGACTTGATCAATGCTATTGCTCAACGCCTGGGACTCAAAGTGCACGTTGTGAATGCGGACTTCCCCACCCTGACCAACCGCCTCCAAGCAAAGCAGTTTGACGTTGTAATCTCTGCCATGAGTATTACGCCAAGCTTGCGGAAGGAGGTCAGTTTTATTTCTTACTTTAGGGGTGGAAAGTCCCTGCTCGTCTCTAAAGACAATCCATCACATATATCAAGTCTAGAAGACTTATGTGGTCAAAAGGTGGCAGTGAGGGAGGGTTCATTTGAACAGAGCGATCTAGTTGCTAGCAATGAGAAGTGTCAGAAAGGTGGCAAGCAGTTGATTACCATTACTGCTCGTTCACAGTTCAGTGATGTTATACAAATGCTAACTGAGCAGAAGGTAGTAGCAACCTATCAGGACTCCGCACAGACAGATTATTTTATCAAGCAACGGCCTAGCCTTTTTGAAGTTGGAGGTAGAGTAATGGATGCTAACCTTGAAGGTATTGTGGTACGCAAAGACAACACTGTTCTCCTCAATTCAATCTATGCCACGTTTCGTTCTCTTGTATCTGATGGCGCATATCATAGAATGATCGCGCATTGGGGATTGACAAGCGGAGAAATCGGTAGCGCTGAAGTCAGCATTACATAATTACCTCTTCAATGGACAGGTATTCCACGAATAGGTGTTCAGATCTGATGGTGTCCATTTTTGTCAACACCTGTCCATAAGTTATGGTAACGTTTTCAATACTCCATTGTCTATGGACTATGACGCAGAGTCCAGCAGGTCTTTCAGGATGTCTATGTGGAGTGAAATAGGTTTGGTATCCAAAAGGTCCAGAAAGGCCTTTAAAAGCGTGGGATCAAAGTTCGTCCCTGATCCCTCATGCATACGCTGACGTGCCTCGGCTGCTGTCAACGGGGCTTTATAGGGTCGCTGTGAAGTCAAGACGTCATAAACATCAGCAATGGTTAAGATCCGTGCGCTCACCGGGATCTCCTCACCCTTAAGCCCTGAAGGGTATCCCTGCCCATTCCAGGCCTCATGATGATAGAGGACAGTCTCAATATAGAAGGGACTCACGTCGCAGCCAATGAGAATGCAGGCCCCAATAACTGGATGGCGTTGCATCTTTCCCCGCTCTTCTGCTGAAAGCGCTGCTGACTTATTCAAAATATCATTGTCAATCCATGTTTTGCCAAGATCATGCACTAATGCCGCTAAAGCTAGATCGCGGGCATCCTGTCGGGACCATCCTAAATAACGTGCTAATCGTTGAGCATACATGGCCACACGGTGTGAATGTTCGTATGTAACGATATCTCGTTCTCGTATGCTATTGACGAATGAGAGCAGAATTTTTCTTGTTTCTCTCTCGCTCTCCGTTTGCGATGAATATTTTACTGCCACCATAATATTACTTTCCCACCTCACTATTTTAACGAAAGCGGCGCGAGAAGTTCCATCCCGATCTCGTGGATCGGGATGAAAGCCTGTTGATATTCTTGTATGGTCATGATAGAATAGCATTGTTGAGCTGTAAAAGCAGATAACCGTAGTGGGTTGCTCGTAGGTACGGTACAAGCCCGTTGGCCTGCTCGCTCACAAGAACGCGGCAGAGAAGTATTCTGTAGGCTCATCAGTTGCCTCCTGTGTTGGTGCAGGACAAAGGCAGGACTTGTAGCACCAACGTATCTACGGAGATCCTGTTGGATCGAAGTAGTAGTAGGGCAGACACGCCCCTGGCATCCGAAAGATGCTTGTAGTCTAGCGCAGCCAATGGGTCAACCACTGCTCTAGGAGCAGGTCCCTACGGGGGCTGGCCACTCTGTTGGAGTGCGCTAGAAGCTCACCCCCCTCAAAGGTGGGTAGAGAGTGTCACATCAGGCTGACAGTGATAACCACTGTTGCTATGGAGTACGTATCAATCGTACTCCATATATACAAAGTTGTACCAATTGGCTATCCCATCAGATAATCTGTCAATATATTACCATCAAACTGATCTGATTTGAATTATGATAGCATTAAAATTGAGCACTATCCACTGAAAGACGTTCTGGGTAGGCCACTTCTAGGTTGGCGAAGTGGGTCAAAAGTGCGGCTTTTGGTGAACCCCTCTCCACAGACATCACGTCACACATCGCGAGATAAAGCAGGGACTACTTAGTGCTATATCTGCACAAGCTAGTATGCTAGCTTGTCAGCACGTCTAGTCTACAGGAACTACTATAGCTAGATTGCACTGTTATACAAGAATAGAGTTATATAAACCTAATTGATCCACTTCTTAACCAAAACTCCACCAGCTCTCCACCATTTTAACACTTTTAAAGCTACATAATTATAAAATGTAACAGTAACTAGTCAGGTTTCCTTGATGCCTTGTGAGGCTACCTCCAATGGTACGAAGATTGCCATTATAAGCGTGATGGATATTTTAGGCAAAAGTGGCAATAGGCGTGTTGGAGATACCACTTTGGGCTGAATTATAGCTATTTTACAGACCTGATTAGTTACATGTAGCATGTAGTGACAGCTGTAACTTGCGGGGCTAGCTACTCAAAAGCTACACTAGGCAACCCTGCAAACTATAGCTACAATCCTTTCATGTACCATAATACTTGAGCGGAATTTCAATTACGTACGAACTCAATGAACAAGAACTTGAGCAGATCGTTGGTGGAGTAGGTAACGCTCTTAAGTAGTGTCGGTAGTCTTAGTGCACCTAGGCATAAATAAGATCGATTATCCTAGTTTATCATGGCCGACTGTCTCATGATGAGAGGATCAACTCTGGAATGTACTTGTGCCTACCTGTACATAGCTTGATAGGTACTGCTGGCGTTGTGGCAACGGACTCCTACGCGAGTAGCACGGCAACCCCCATCTATGCAAATGCCAACAATGGCATCCTTGCCTTCGGGATTGGCGGCGTACAGAGCCTAGCATCATTGAGCAGTCATGTCATTTAACTGCTGACAATTACTAGAGAGGTCGGGCTCACGTGCATGTCGCTACTTGGCTCACTGTGATAGCCTAATCTATAATTATAGGACTAGCGGCTTGCCTGAAATAAGCCACTAGTCCTTTTTGCTCCCAAAGGGATCAAAAATTCGCCCGCCGGTTTGCCAAATTAATATTGTTGCTTACTCATGCTCATGTAAGAACAAGTGATATGAAAGGACCACTATCTTTGCAGCTTTTTGGAGAGAGCTTGTAAAGCATGGGGCATTTTGCTTCAAATTGTCCCTGTTTTTCCCTTGAAAAACTCCTCATAGATCAGATATCCTGTTTCTATAGAGTAGTTCTAGCCAGAATTGTGCAAGGATAGAGAAAGGATTTTCTAGTGCTTACATATACGGATAGACTCCGTGATACCCAATCTCGCTCTATACGGAACTTGAGTATACGTCCATTGTTAAAGCAATCAAGTACATGCCAAACTTCTTTGAGCAAGCCTGCTTACGTTATCCTAATAATATAGCTCTCATCTGTGGATCATCTCAACTCACCTGATTCTGGAGCTTGACCAGCGTGCCAATCAGCTAGCTCATTTGCTACTGCAATTTGGTTTGAAGGAAAGTCAGACTGTTGGGATTTATATAGATCGCTCAGTCAATACATATGTTGCGATCCTTGCGGTGCTCAAGGCTGGTGGGGCCTTCGTTCCGCTTGATCCATCGTTTCCTGCGGATCGTGTCGCATTTATCGCTGAAGACGCAAACATGCAATTTCTCCTGACAACTTCAACCATGCGTGCACGAATGGAGGAATTGTCCTGTCGTATCATCGAACTTGATCAAATCGAGAATGAACTGGCAGCCCAATCTACAAGTAATCTCAAAATCCGTGTTAAACCATCATCGCTATGTTACATCATCTACACCTCAGGCACCACTGGTCGCCCCAAGGGTGTAGGTATTTTGCATGCCAATATTGCTAACTTTCTACGTGTTGTTCCACCGATCTATGGTGTCAAGAGCACTGACCGTGTCTATCAGGGCATGTCCATCGCCTTCGACTTCTCCATTGAGGAGATCTGGCCAACCTGGATTGCAGGCGCTACGCTGGTCGCAGGCCCGACCGACTTGCAGCGTCTTGGTCAAGGGCTGACTCAGTTTCTCATCGAACACCAGATCACCATCTTCTACTGCGTGCCCACTCTGCTAGCAACCATTGAGCAGGACATTCCCACTATACGCACGCTGCTCGTTGGTGGCGAAGCCTGTCCTGCTGACCTCGTCTGCCGCTGGTATCGCCCAGGACGTCGCATGCTCAACACATATGGCCCAACTGAGACAACAGTGACAGCTACTTGGGGCGAACTGCATCCAGATCGGCCTGTCACAATTGGCGTTCCACTGCCAACCTATCGCATCTATATTCTGGATGAGCAACTCAGGCCTGTCGAGTATGGAGAGAGTGGGGAAGTCTGCATCGGTGGTCCTGGGGTTGGCATGGGCTACATCAATCGTCCCGATCTTACCGAGAGCAAGTTTATCAGTAATCCGGTCGTCAGTGAGTACGCCAAAGCACCACGCATCTACCGCTCAGGCGATTTGGGCCGTTTCACATCTTCCGGTGAGATTGAGTACCTGGGACGCATCGATACGCAGGTCAAGATCCGCGGTTACCGCATCGAACTCTCAGAGATTAAGGCCGTGATCCGCGAGGACGAGGCTGTGGAGGATGCGGTAGTCGTACCAATCATGCAAGATGGGATAGCACAGGATCTGGCCGCGTATGTGACGCTAAATAAGCGTCGGTCAGAAACCGTCGAGTCTGACCTGCGTGATCGTATCCACGCGGCTTTGCGCGATCGTCTGCCGACTTACATGGTGCCATCATACCTCGAAATACTCGACAAATTTCCCCTGTTGGCCGCTGACAAAGTGGACCAGAAGGCCCTGCCCGCACCTACGTCTCCCAGATTAGGCACACGAACTGGCACATATGTCGCACCCACAACCGAGCTGGAAAGCATGATAGCTACCACCTGGGAGAAAGTGTTAGGCCAAGAGCGTGCCTCAGTGGAAAGCGATTTCTTTACCGAGCTGGGAGGTCACTCACTGGCGGCGGCTCGTGTCATCTCTCAGATGCGCAAAGAACCTAACCTGCAAGGACTTTCCATCGGTGATCTCTATGCTAATCCAACGATTCGTGGTCTTGCTCAGTTTATTGAAGCAAACATGCTTCAGTCGGCAGCGACAAACGAACATGTACAAATGAAGATAGAGAAGCCTGAGCCGCTCAAACACTCAAACGGGCGAGTTCTTGGTTGTGGTCTGGCACAGTTACTGGGAGAATATGGCATCTCGCTCCTGCTGAGCATTCCAATCCTGGGACTACCGCTAGCTTTACGTTCCTGGGATGTAGCATGCTGGCTGATCGTTGCCACTTTTTTGCTCATGCTTGTGAGTAGCATGTTTGTGCCTGTGCTGGCTGGCCGCTTGCTGCTGGGCAATGTACACCCGGGGCTATATCCTCTCTGGGGTAAAGTCTACCTGCGCTGGTGGTTCTATCGCAAGCTTCAAGCTCTATCACCCGTAGGTTTGCTAGCTGGCACACCGCTACTATCACGCTACTTGCGCTTACTAGGTGCCAAAATCGGGTCTAACTGCCATATTGCTTCTGGCCTTCTCAATTTGCCCATGTTCCTACATATTGAGGATGGTGTAAGTATTGGCTATGGTGTGCATGTACAACCGTATACTGTTGAAGGTGGCTGGTTACGCATTGCTCCTATTCATATCGCCAGCGACGTCTTCGTAGGCACGAACAGTGTAATCTTGGCCGGAGCAACAATTGAGCGTGGCGCTAAGATCGCTGAGCAATCCCTTGTGTCTGCCAATCAGGTCATACCAAGCAATGAATGTTGGGGAGGGTCGCCAATTAAGCCCATATCAGCTTGCAGCTTGCCACCAGCTATGATCTCCAATATTGATCATCGCCCTTGGCCCCTCTCTCTCCTCGCAGGTTACCTGTTCGGGATCGCTTTTTTGATGCTTTTACCTGTATTAATGCTGTTAGCGAGTTCTGTACTAGTACTTGTGGTGACTCTGTATGCTGGCCTTGCTTGGGGACTGGTCAGTACCATAGCTGCTGGACCTCTGTTCGTATGCTCGGTCTGTGTGCTAGTTCTCGTAAGCAAGCGGCTTATTCTGCCAACTGTGCAGCCCGGCATCTACTCTATTCGCAGTAGCTTTGGACTGCGCAAGTGGCTGAGTGATCAGGTCATAGCGCTGAGCCTGGGACTGACCAATACACTCTATGCGACACTCTACCTTATTCCTTTCTTGCGCCTACTAGGAGCACGCATTGGTCGTTGGTCTGAAGTATCGACTGTTGGACATATAGATCCTGATATGCTTAATCTTGGCGATGAGAGCTTCGTCGCTGACATCGCCTCTGTCGGGCCTGCTACCTTCTATCATGGATATGTTGCTATGGAACCCGCGGAAGTAGGATGTCGCAGTTTTGTCGGCAATTGCGCACTTGTTCCTGGCGGCTACAAAATGGGTGACAATAGCCTGCTCGGTGTGCATTCCGTGCCAGCTGGCCAGCAGATCGAGCCCAATACCTCCTGGCTTGGCTCACCTGCGATCTTCTTGCCACGTCGCCAGGAGAGCCAGCACTTCGATGAAGATCTGACGTTTCGTCCACGTCCTAGCTTGGTCGCCTGGCGCTTATTCATCGAGTACTTTCGCATAACGCTGCCTACGACGATCATTTCGCTTGTCTCCCTTGTTTCCATAGTACTCGTATATGATATGGTCACTATAGTTTCACCACTAGCACTCTTGCTACTTCTGCCGCTGATGTTCATCGGTTTCGGGGTAGCTTCAACGTTGCTCGTGATACTTCTCAAATGGCTCATTATCGGCAAGTACCGCGAACGTGTTGAGCCACTGTGGAGTGTGTTCGTACGGCGCTCAGAACTTGTCACGGGATTATATGAAGCGGTTGCAGCGCCAGCATTGTTGAGCATGCTCACGGGTACGCCGTGGATCGCTCCCGTCTTGCGTCTGCTAGGTGTCAAGATCGGCAAGCGTGTATGGATGGATACGACCTTTATTACCCAGTTTGATCTGGTCGAAATTGGCGATGACGCGGCCATTAGTGCCTCAACATCCTTGCAAACGCACCTCTTTGAGGATCGTGTCATGAAGATGTCCACAGTTAAGATTGGTGCAGGAGCAAGTATTGGGTCGCGCTCGGTGGTTCTATACGACGCCGAGGTAGAAGCTGGCGCTAGTCTCGATGCACTCTCGCTCGTCATGAAAGGGGAGAGCTTGCCGGCCGCAAGTAACTGGCAGGGTATTCCTGCCCGTGCCCTTTTATCCGTCTTACCTTGTCAGCCATGCGTCCAGGCAGCAGACAGTTCTGAACACCTACTCACATGCCCTTAGTACATTGATACATAAATGGATTTTGAATTCCGAGTAGGTGCTCTCCTGGCAAGGCCATTTGTCACAGTCCACTCGGAATGTATTGATGCCCAACCTATACTTAGTGGTGCATTCGGCAAGTTGATACTACTTTTATATGCGATCTACGAGCTTGTTTTCAGGCTTGCGAGCTTGCAGAAAAGTGCAGCGAATTTAGCGGATGCACCACTTAGCAATGCCGACGAGGATTAGGGTTGCTATTCTTCTACTGTTCCCCAAATAGTCCTTCTTTCTGTCCTGATTTGTTTTGAATTGTCACCTTTTGTGATAGACTCAATTTGGGACAAGAGTACTTCCATCAGAAAAGTATGCTTGTTTGTCTAATGACGAAAGTGGTCACGAGGGAGGTAAAGATCATACGTGAAAGACAACCTGAAAGCAAAAGTATCCTCTGTGCAGAATGAGGCTACGCGAACAGATCATCGCGATGATGTTATTACGATAGTGCTGACTGCTGATAACCACCTTGGCTATCCAGGAGTTAGTCAGCATCCGCACAAGCGGGAAGAGCGTCAACAGCGTTTGCGCCATGCCTTTCAACAGGCGACGGACTTCGCGATTGTACAGGGGGTCGATCTGTTTATTCAAGCGGGCGATTTGTTTGATACCACGACTCCAGATGAGCGAGATCGCAGTTTTGTAGCAGCTAGACTTGCACAGTTAAAGCAAGCAGGTGTGCGTGCTTTTGCCGTGGGTGGTGCACACGATACACCAACTGATGCGCAGTCAGTGCTCGGAGAGGAAAATCCTGCTCCTCTTCTTAGCTATGCCCGTTTAGGTGCTCTACACTATTTTCCGCTAGTTCAGAAGTTGGATCAGCAAGATCTAGAGGCTGTGACACTTGATATTCGTGGTATCCGAGTGGGCATATGTGGCTTGAGCATGCTCTCTGTCCAAGATGACGATTTCTTGGCCCATCTACGCGTACCGATTGAGATCGAGAAGGCTGTTCTGCCGATTCTGGTATTGCATGCCCCCATCGAAGGTTCGACGACCGATCCTCTATTTCTCAATACACATACACAGGTAAGCCTTAGTAGTCTGGAAAAACAGTCGACGTTCAAGTATATTTTAGCAGGCTATCACCATAATTACAGTCGTACTACCATTGGCCAGACGGAGGTCATTGTCGCTGGGGCTACCCAGCATGTCGATTTCAGCACACTTCGACCGTGCACCTGGTTTTGTTTTCCTGGGGATAACTGCTACTGGCGTGCGCTGGTGTAACCATGTCAGTGTGGATAGCTTGTCCTTACAGCGTCTAGTGATTTAAGTTCAGGACCTCTGGGTTGATCAAGATTCTCTATCTCCTACAGATGTCATTCTTGAGCGGCTTCGTCCCCTATGCAGCGAGGATACCATGGTCCAGTTGTGCCTCGAAGGCGAGTTGACACGTAGCGCCTATCATCAGCTCGATTTGAATCAACTACGCCGTTATGGTGAGGATCATTGTTTCGCTCTTGCCATTGACGATAGCGCCCTGTTCTTACTCCCAGAGCAAGAAGCAAAGAGTGAACGCTTCTCGCCTCGCGAAGAAGTAATTGCTCTGGCTGACGAATGGATAGCTGCCTCTACTGATGAGCAGGAGCAAGAAGCTTTACGTATCACGAAAACAGAATTGTTGTTAGCAATGGATGAAATGAAAAGTAGGCATTAATTGAAGTTGTAATTACTTAAGTATCAAACGGGGTGATCAACGCGATTATGCTCTTTGAAAAATTAAGCCACCAAGGATTGTGCACAGGATTGTCGGATTAAAAAGTCAAAGACCATTATCGCGTGAGTGCAAGGGTCCCTGTATGACCTATCAATACTTTGCGCCCGCCTGGATCTCAATATCCTTTACAAGCAGGCACGGCACTGATAAATGGAGAAGAACCATGATAATCCTAAAGCACTTAACCATCGAACGGTTCAGACTCTTGCGGTCTATGAACCTGCACTTCCCACAACGCGGTAGTATCCTGATTTCAGGGACCGAACGAGGCGGGCAAGTCGGCACTCATCGAGAGTATTTACTTTGCTTTGTATGGAGAACCACTGCTTCTCAGCCGTGGCAAGCACCTGCTTGATGACCTGATTCTTTACGGAGCCCCCAGCGCATATGTAGCATTGACCCTCTCGGTTGGCGCAACTGAATTGTCTATTGCTCGTACAATAGAACGTGGCCGTGGACAACTGGTCAACCTCCAAATACGTCACTTGGGCATGCCTGAGGAAGATACTATTACAGACCTTGCAACCGCTAATGCATGTATCGTTGCCGAGCTAGGCCGTATGGATAGTGAAGCTCTCCATAATTCGAGTTTAATCGAACAAAATGGCCTGACACGCTTAGAGACTATTTCAGGTGCCGAGCGCGAAGCTACTATTTGTAAGTTACTAGGCATAGAAAAACTCCTCGACTTGACAGAACAATTCCAGGTTGGACCCGATGATGAGCAGCGTTTGCAAGAATGCTCCGAGTATCTCCGTCTCGCAGAAATTCAGGCTCGTATCCCACAAGTTAGCGAACAACTTAACCATATTGAAGCGGCTCTGGATGCTGTCTCTGTTTGTGAGTATCTCGATCTTATCAGTCAACAAGAAGCAGAAACTCAAGATTTAGAGCACGTACTAGAAGAAATTCAAAGCAGACGAAGCGAACTCAAAAGTCGCCAGAGTCGCATTCAACAGCTCAAAAAAGCAGATGCAACCCTCTCTGAGATCATTTTCTCCTATGATGAGATGGCCGAGGCACGCCGTATATTGCCCGAGTTAGAGTCCGAGGTTGCTGAATTAGAACGTCGTGAACGCGAGGAACTACCCAAAATCGAAAAGCGTGTCAACGAGTTGGCTGAACTCACACGTTCTTTTGGCACTTTGCAGCGGATGTCCAACGATCTGCTGACCGCTGTCGATGGGATCAAGGAAATTGAGCAGGAAGTCAAGCGATACAATGACCTCAAAGGCGAATTTGAAGCTCTGGATAAGCAGATTGCACAGGTTCGCTCACGCTTAGCAACAACCCAACAAAATTTGGCAGAATTGGAAGAGCGCCGTCGCGCTGGACGGCCACAGCTTGAGGCCCGTCTCCAGCGCTTCAATAATCTGGCTGAGAGTCTGGTCAGATTGCAGCAACTTGAGAACCAATATAGCCGACGTATTATGGGTCGTATTCAGGCAGAAGAAAATGTAAGTCAGCTCAAAAAGTTTCAAAATGATTTGCAAGAGGCTGAACAAGAATTGCAGCTAGTTGAACGTGAGGCCCATCAAGTCCAGTTGCGTGCCGATACTGTAGAGAGGATTTGGCGTCAGCTCAATATCCTTCGCCTATTGGGAGACTGGTGCCGCCTGGAGGATCAAGTTCAAGGTTTGGCTCTGGCACAACAACAGGTCGATCTGGCTAGGCAACAACAGCAGAGGCTCAACAACGATTTAGAATGGGTGCGTCGATCCGCTCTTAAGCATGTGATCTATATTGGCGTCTCTATTATTGCTATTATCGTTTGTCTGCTATTTATCTTGATTCCCAATGCTTCCTGGGTACCCATTGTCGCTATTCTTGCCATGTTTGTTGCCATTGGAATTGGTGCCCTTAACATCCTACAGTATCGTAAAGTGCACGCAGAACAACAGGTTGCCAACCAGCAGCTACAAGAAGCAACAAGCCGTGTTAGCATGTTGGTGGCTGCCCGTGAGGCGACTGTACGCAATTCTGGTAGCATAGAGGCTTTACAGCAGGTTGAGAATGAGATTCGTTCTTTTGGTGGCTCCATACCAAGCGCTGTGGCGGAAGCACAGCAGCTTCTTCAACAGGTCCAGGGTCTAGGTAATCTTGACGAAGTGCAGCAGCAGAGGCAGGCTAGGTTAGCTGAAGTCAGTGGGAGTCGCAATCAGGTCAATGTGGCTATGGAGACCGTAGCACCCCTTCGTAAGGAGCGTACACGCCTAGAAGAGCTACGCAGAAGCGAACGCTGGGATTTTATTGAGCAAGATCTTGTCGAGGACCAGTCTTCTCTTGAGCGTATGCAGCAAGAGGTTATTCTGTTAGCTGGCCAGGAGAATCTTCCAGTCTCAAGTATTAATGCACGCTTACGGAGCAGCCCAATTGCCTCTTCTGTGTCATTATCCTCTGGCTCAATGCTGCCAATCTCTGCCGATGAAGATGTTTCCAGTGTGCCAGATTTGGCAGATCTTGTAAACAGTACGATTAGAGCCACGAAGCGTGAGATCGCTACTCTGGATGGCAAACTCGATGCGGCGTCAGAGCTGGTTTCCCAGATCAAAACGCATGAAGCGGCCCTTGATGTGTTGCTAGTCCGTCAGCAAGCGATTGAGGAGCGTATGGGTAGCTTCTCATCTGGCAACCCTGAAGCTCAGCTTGAGCATGCACGTGAGCAACAATCCGAGTTGCGCAATGCTCTCCAGTCTCTTCAGGATTCGTTACGTCAACGTGTGAAGCCGCTTGGTGTGATCTTTGGGCAGGCTGCCGTCGGCAGCGCTGAAAATTCTGCACGCAAACAACTAGAAGAACTTCATATTGCCCTAGGCAATAAAATTATGCTTCAAGAGCGTCATGCCAACTTTAGCACTGTCCTCAAGGACCGTCAGGAAGCGCTGACTGGACTTTATAAGCAGCTATCCAAGCTCAGCAATGCACTGGGAAGCTGGATTGTACCCCTCAATCCCTTTACAGATGCCTTGGTCGCTCTGCGCAAACGTTGTGAACAGGAACTTCAGGAAGCCGATGAGCAGGGCATGTTCCAAGAGTTTGATACCTTGAAGAATAAGGAGGCTGCCACCAAGGCAAATATCGCTCTCTGTCAGCAAGAAATCGCCAATGCCCAGGTCGCTATCGCTGCTCTGCTTATACATCGTGGCCGTTCCCAGCCTACAAGCTATGCCAAGGAAGACCTTGTCGTTATCTGGAGCATGCTCGGTGAGTACCAAGCTGCGGATCGCAGCCGTCTTGAGCAGGAATGTGCATCTCTCAGCAGCGAGTTGAAGGACTTTGAAGAGCAGGAGTTAGAGTTGAGTACCCAACTGAATGCTCAGGATAAGTCTTTGAATCTGGAAGATGTACGTACTCGTATGCAACAGCAGGAGCGCTTGTATCAGACCAAGAAACGTGGCAATCTGCTGATCAAGGAAGTCCATGAGCGTCTTCTGCGCAAGATGTTACCTCGCACTGAGTATTATATGCAGCAAGTCCTGCCTCAGCTTACTGGTGGACGCTACCACGACGTCCATTTGGAGACGGAGCCCGAACAGGGGACTATAAGCGGAGGACCGTGTCAGATCCAGGTCTGGGAATCGGCTGCGGCTGCGTATGTTCCTATGTCGGCCCTCTCTGGTGGTGCCGCCAATCAGCTTTCGCTCGCGCTGCGCCTAGCTTTTGCCATTGCAACGCTCCCTCGCGAGTTAAGCGCTGCTCCTGGTTTTATCCTCCTAGATGAGCCATTATCATCCTTTGATCGTGGAAGAGCACAGGCTCTGGTGGATGTAGTAACGGGCGAACTCTTGAGTCAGCATTTTGAGCAGATCATCCTCGTCTCACACAGTAGTGCCTTTGATCCAGCTATGTTCCCCTATCACATCTATATGGACAATGGAGTGGTGGTAGAGAGCAATTTGCCTGTTGTACCATCTTTTCCTCTTATGACTTCTGATGCTGTCACTGATGCCCAGATACCGGTAGTTGTGGGTCAGGGAACCCCATGCCGTGATCGGCAGGGGCTCGTGAGCAGCACTAACGCTGTTTCACAAGCTCACCTGACCAGACTCAGCTAAGCAATTTACGTTAGGGGTGAAATTAGGTACGTTGGGATGTGTTGTCAGTTCCAACAACTCCAATAGGAAAGCCTTTTTCACCCCTATGTATGAATGCAGGGGCACCCAAAGGCCTCCATTGGTGGTTTAGCCAAATGCCTTCTCAAAGCCTCATTCTCTTGAGTCAGGCCTGCTAGTACTTCTCCCTACAATCTTTGAAATGTGGTCTGCAAATTCTGGTCCATGTTCTGCAAGGATTGATTTTAACCTTTGGTTTTCTTTTGAAGGCTGAATTTGCTGATATAACATTTTGGCTACTCTAAGTACAGTTTCATTTTTATCATGCAAACTTTGGATTTGTTCTTCTAGAGCAGCATTTTTACGCTGCAAACTTTGGATTTGTTCTTCTAGAGCAACTTTATCATGCTGCAAACTTTGGATTTGTTCTTCTAGAGCAACTTTATCATGCTGCAAACTTTGGACTTGCTCTTCTAGAGCAGCTTTATCATGCTGTGAATTATGTTTTTCTCTTTCTAGAGCATTAGTTAGATCCAGCTTTTCTCTTTCTAGAGCAGCTTTATCATGCTGTGAATTGTGTTTTTCTCTTTCTAGAGCATGAGTTAGATTCAGCGAATTGTGTTTTTCTCCTTCTAGAGCATGAGTTAGATTCAGCAAGTTTTGTTTTTCTCCTTCTAGAGCATGAGTTAGATTCAGCGAATTGTGTTTTTCTCCTTCTAGAGCATGAGTTAGATTCAGCGAATTGTGTTTTTCTCCTTCTAGAGCATGAGTTAGATTCAGCGAATTGTGTTTTTCTCCTTCTAGAGCATGAGTTAAATTCAGCGAGTTGTGTTTTTCTCCTTCTAGAGCATGAGTTAGATTCAGCAACCTTTGGTTTTTTCCTTCTAGAGTATCTTTATCACACTGCAAATTTTGGAAATCTCTTACTAGAGTCGTATATCGCTCCTGCAAATTTTGGTATTCTTCGGCAGAATCCTTATTCGACTGTGTATTTTGAGATGTACCCTCCATCTCTGGATCATACTCCTCATCCAGCTTTGCCACATACAGATAATGTCCAAGGCTGTAACTCTTTCTTTTTGAATATTCGAGGGCCTTCTTCTAAATCTTTTTCTTCTTTAGAGATTTTTTCTGGTTTACTGAACCAGAATCTAGGTAAGATTACACCTTCTAGAAGATTCCTGAGTCTCTTTAGACTTTTTTCGTTTATCTGATGATTTAGAAATGCTTGATTCTCTAGATGACGGCTTTCCTCTAAAACTTGAGAATTCCATGATATACCTCCAAAAGTATCTAGAAAAAGAGCGCATTTTAACGATAAGCAAAGAAAAAACGGGCAATCATTGCTCAGTAATAAGTGGAGCCGATCAACAACAAATTTTATCTTTATTAGGCTTTACGCCTGCTATCTATAGCCAATTGACTGACAATTCTTGATTTCCCTCTGGAAAAAGAGCGAACTGTTAGAAGAACCAATTCTTGAGTCTGCCCAACCGCGTATCGGTACCTTGGTTGCTAGGTCCCGCCTCTTTGTTTTCTTGAGCTAGAGCATTGTTGCGTTCCTGTAGTGTGTTGTTTCTGTCAATGGTATACGGATCGCCGCTGTAGGTTCCCCTCCAAAGACCGAGATCCTCTAACCGCTTCTGGATACGCTCCTCTCTTCCTTCGAAAAGGGTACTGAAAAGCTTCTCTTCCCAACCTCCGGGGTGCTTTACAGTCCCATCGGCACTGATGATCGGTACGTTGGGAGGGGGTAGTCTCAATATATCTTGCAGGTCCTGGTTCTCTTGCGTTAACTCTTGATTGCGTTGTTCAGATTGTTGGAAGCGCTGTTCTAAAGTTTGATTGTGTTGTTCAGATTGTTGGAAGCGCTGTTCTAAAGTTTGATTGTGTTGTTCAGATTGTTGGAAGCGCTGTTCTAAAGTTTGATTGTGTTGTTCAGATTGTTGGAAGCGCTGTTCTAAAGTTTGATTGTGTTGTTCAGATTGTTGGAAGCGCTGTTCTAAAGTTTGATTGTGTTGTTCAGATTGTTGGAAGCGCTGTTCTAAAGTTTGATTGTGTTGTTCAGATTGTTGGAAGCGCTGTTCTAGAATTTGATTGTGTTGTTCAGATTGTTGGAAGCGCCGTTCTAGAATTTGATTGTGTTGTTCAGATTGTTGGAAGCGCTGTTCTAAAGTTTGATTGTGTTGTTCAGATCGCTGTAAGTGCTGTTCTAAAAATTGATTGCGTTGTTCAGATCGTTGGAATTGCTGTTCTAAAATTTGATTGCGTTGTTCAGATCGCTGTAAGTGCTGTTCTAAAATTTGATTGTGTTGTTCTAATTCCTGGAATTGCTGTCCTAAATCTTCTGTAGCTTCTTGCATTTTATCGCGCTTTTGACCCTGCTGTTCTATTTGTCCCTGAAGACTTCGACTTTCTTTCTGGAGATGCCCAATTTCTTGCTTCTCACTTGGATCGTACACAGCCGGCTTATCCGGAAGGCATCCCCACATCAGTTCAAAACCTTTCCCCAAACGACGAGAAGAACCACGACCATCTCTTTTGACTTTAGCGCCAATTTCTGCTTTATCTTCTGCTTGGCGTTTTATTTCAAGCTGTGTAAAATCAGGTTTATGGCTAGAAGAAGATCCCTGTTCTTTAGAAACGCCTGTTGATTTAAATTCCTTTGGTTTATCAGATGAATCGCCTCGCATCATGGTAATATGCCTCCAAAAGCATCTAGAAAGAGAGCGTATTTTAACGATAAGCAAAAAAACGGGCAAACATTGCTCAGTCTATCTAATCTACACTGCTTTGGGTAGTCAGAAAGGTTAAAAGTGGTAGGGATATTCCCTAACTCGCGTATGGAATAAAATGAGTATCTGCTAGAGATTTTACCCAATGAGAAGAATACTGTCTAGGGTGAAAGAGGGACAATTTTTTCTGGCAACTTGATTTTCTCTGAAATTAGTCGTTTAGTCCATATTGCGTTTAATCACTGCCCAAATGGAAAATCCTTATTCTGAAATGGAAAATGAAATGGAAAATCGTCATTCAGAAATGGAAAATCACTGTTCTGCAATGGAAAATCGTTATTCTGATTATCTTGCTGATCACTACTTTGATTTCCATTGCCGTTTGTGGGCTCACTTCCAGCTGTACTGGCTGGAGGGGGAGTATTGTTCTCTGGTTTTGCACGATTTGGTGGCGATTTTGGTGTGATAGACTTATTTTGCTTTACGTTGTTTGCAGGATTCGGCGGTGATTTTGTTGTCATAGACTGCTGAACTAGAGTTGGTGTAGGGATGGGAAGCGGTGTGGGCAGCATTGCTCCGTTGGTGTGGCGAGGCTGCAAACCTTGTTGGACTTGGACAATTAATGGAGGCTTTTCGTGGGGCTGGGCAGAAAGCCCAGATATAATTGGGATGCTAGTTAGTACTGCCAGGGCCAGGATGGTGCCGACTAGCTTCGGTCTGCGGCGACCCTGCCGTAATTTGTATACGGTTACCCGTGGCGGCTCCAGGACAGGCATATTCGTTCGGGTTGCTGCAATTAATTGCATATGCTGATCTTCTTGTAATACTTGCCAGGATCTCCTACCACTCTGCTGTAATTTGGATGCACTCGTCTGCACAGCTTTGCGAGCATTGCGCACCGATGTGAGCTGCTTTGCTGTACTCATCTGAATACGCCGATCTTCTTGCAATGCCTGCCAATAGGCATGAGAAAAGTCTTGCACCGTCTGGAATCGTCTTCGCGGATCTTTTTCCAATGCGCATAAAATGACATGCTCCACTGCCTCTGAGATATTGGCACTAAACGAGGATGGCAGAGGAGGGAGATCACGCGTGTGTTTAATACAGACATCAATAGGATCTTTACCTGTAAAAGGAATCCTGCCAGTTACCATCTGATAGAGGACAATACCAAGAGAATATATATCACTAAGATGGGTGAAATTCTCTTCTGCAATTTCAGGAGCCATATATTCAGGTGTCCCCAGTATGTAGCTACTGAAAGTATAGTCTACTTCTTCATCAACATACTTTGCTAGCCCGAAATCTGCCAGATAGGCGAAATACTCGTTTCTCATAAGAATGTTAGATGGTTTAATATCACAGTGGACCAGCCCCTGGTCATGCGCAAATTGCAGCGCTTCGAGCTAGTTGACCTAGCAGTTTGCCAGCGTGTTCACATGACAAGGGACCTTTCTTTAATAGCTGGTTGAGTGTCCCTCCAGAGATATATGGTGTGACTAGGTAATGCCAGGACTCCCATTCATCATACTCGATAACTGGCAAGATATGCTTATGGGATAACTTTGCCAGTATTTCTGCTTCGAAGCGAAAATACTCGTTATCTTCAACTGCACTGCTATTTAGCAGCTTGATGGCGACCAACTTACCTGTATGGATATGACGAGCAAGGTATACTTTTGCCATTCCTCCACGTGCTAGCAAACTCTGAATACGGTAATGACCAAGTGTCTCACTTACAAACTCTTGCATAATAGCTCCTCCACTTCCTTGTTCATCTTCAACTTTTCTATTGCTTTAGTGCACTTTCATTCTATTGTACCATGGAGAAGGCGCATTCCTTGTTTGGGGTAGGAGTATAGGGGATGAGAGAATGACGGTAACTACTCACCCACCCTCACGGTGCCTTCCACACCTGCACTGTAGAATCATCAGACGGAGAATCAAACCTCCCAGAGCCAGAGGCAATACGCTTGCCATCCGGTGACCATGCTACTGCTTTCACTTCATCAGAATACCCAAGGTCAGAATGCCCCCTATAGGTGAAGACATGGCTCCCATCCACGGCATCCCACACCTGCACTGTATTATCAAGGGAGCCAGAGGCAATGCGCTTGCCATCTGGCGACCACGCGACTGCATTCACGCAAGCAGAATGTCCCTTATATGTGAAGACATGGCTCCCATCCACGGCATCCCACACCTGCACAGTATTATCACCAGAGCCCGAGGCAATGCGCTTGCCATCCGACGACCATGCTACTGCATTCACAGCATCAGAATGCCCCTTATAGATGAAGACATGGCTCCCATCCACGGCATCCCACACCTGTACTGTCTTATCAAAGGAGCCCGAGGCGATGCGCTTGCCATCTGGCGACCACGCGACTGCATTCACTGAATAATCAGAATGCCCCTTATACGTGTAGACATGACCTCCATCCATGGCGTCCCACACCTGCACCGTCCCACCCCAAGAGCCCGAGGCGATGCGCTTGCCATCCAGCGACCATGCGACTGCATTCACCCAATCAAAATGCCCCTTATACGTGAAGACATGTCTCCCATCCACGGCATCCCACACCTGTACTGTCTTATCAAAGGAACCTGAGGCGATGCGCTTACCATCCGGCGACCACGCTATTGCCTGCACAGTATCAGAATGCCTCTTATACGTGAAGGCATGGCTCCCATCCACGGCATCCCACACCTGCACCGTCTTATCATAGGATGCAGAGGCAATGCGCTTGCTATTCGGCGACCATGCGACTGCATTCACAGAAATAGAATGGCCTCGGTAGACGTAAAGTGGATGAGGAGTAAGGACCCACCAGATAGCTCCACCACCTGCTGCTACTCCTCCTGTAGCTATCAGACCGACGATCACGGTTCTACGGGAAGGGTGACTCTCTTGTGACTGGCTCTGTCCTGTCTGCTTGGGATCTCTCATCAAGGCATTTGTTTCTCTTTCGAGATCATTAGCCTTGCGAGCGGATTTTTTTAGCCGACCAATGAGATCAATGTGCCGATCAACAAGGAGCAAGACAAAAAAGCTTAGCAGACCGATAAGGAGCAGGATAAGACCAGACACAAAAAGCGGCTCTGCGATAAATATATAAAAAATCATTATGCCAATTATTATGTCAGGGATGTTGGGCTTGAACAGTATTGCATGTATGAAGATACTGGGTATTACACCAATATCCAGGATAACAGCTCCTATTTCAACTATGGCTATGGCTCTGGCATATTTTCTCTTCTTCTCAAGGTTCTTATAGGCATTCATGTCACATATCATAAAGGCATCCCAAAAACTTGCTAGATACGGGTACGACATCACATGATCAAAGACTTTCCCGTTTGTTAGCCGATCAATGAGCAAACTGAGCAGACTGAGCAGACCAATAAGGGACATGATACAACCAAGCACAAAAATCAGCTTTTCCATATCAAAAGGTCTAGAATATATGGCGGCAAGGATGGATGGTAGATTAATTGGAGTGTCATGACCAGCGAGTAAGGGGTCAAATTTATGGGCAAAGAAAGAATCTACAATCGGTATCATATAGATACTAATGTAAGTGGCTCCCGATACAACCATGGCTATGGCTCGAGTTCTGGCATGTTTTCTCGTCTTTAGGTTATCATTGGCATCCATGTCTCTTCTCCTCTACGGCTGAGCAAAAACCGTTCACCTGAGGTCTCACGCCATCGCTTGCGACCAGTGAAATATATGCTTCCATTTACTAACTTGGAAGAGAGAATCCTCTTCTTCTCGAAAAACAGGATTCCCTCTTCTCACTCGTATCATTGAGCCTTGTAAGCGGGTTAAACCACTCTTTTTATGTAATATCCGCTATTTACAATTGATTCGTCATTTCATCGTACATCGCTAATAAGCCATGAGGACCGTTTTCCATATACTGCCATTCATTTCCTGTAGCGTAGTCTATACCACATGGAGATTTACCTGGATCGGTCGTATCACAGTAATACATATGAGCATCTAGTTTTGTGGCTTCATTAGCATATGTTATTGCCGCATGACTATAGCACGTAGAGCCTGTGGTTCTTCCATCTTGGCTATACATGACAGCGTGGCTGGCATGCATATCTATAGCACTTGCTACTCCTGTTCCTCCTGATAGAGTAGGATCTGCTTTTGGCAGGACCTCATCACATTCACTACCAATGACTGTCCAGCTAGTAAATCCTCCTGAGGTTTGTGGGTTTTGCCCATGATTTATCAGATTACTCATTAAAGTACCTGATCTTTCCAACTCTTGCGCTTGGTTACAGCCACCGCATACCAAAGCACTTATACCAGGCGCATTATCTAAAGAAATTATGCCTGAATGAGGAGTATTAAGCGTAATAGCATCAGTCACATGGCCAATTGTCGCTGGAAGACCATCATTGCCTGCATCAATTTGCATCTGATACATTGTTTCGCGAATGATTATTCCTCCCATACAGTGACCTATTAGTGCAACCTTGCTGTTAGACTTACCAAATTCCTGACTCAAGAAATGAGCTAACTTACAACTAACATGGTATAAGCTTTCATTATTTGTACCTTCTGGCCCTGCATTTGCCTGATAATCGGCACAGGGTTTGCTATACTGAGGGTCCAAGAGATTTGCGGTACAATTGGCATCACCCGTATAGAATTGTATAGTACGGAAATCTTTGTACCCATGCGAAGCTAGAAGGGTCATTGCATCGCCCCACCATGCGCTACAATTAAAGCCGTCATTACCTCCATTAGGCTCGCTAGTCTTACCATTCATTCCATGAACGAACACAACGCTCGTAGTATCCGCTGCTAAATTTCGTCGGAGAACACTGCTCCACACGCGCTCCAGTAACTTGCGATTGGCTTTGACCACCTCCTTCCGAGTTCGCAAACTTGCAATCTGCTTCTCTTCCGGCTTGAGAAGCTCCTTGCCTTTGTTCTGTTCTCCCTGATGGACCTCCTTTGTGGATTGAGAAACTTGCTCGGAGAGCTGCCGATTCTCTGCACTCCCCTTTACCTCGCTACTTTCCTCCTCAAACAGCTTACTCAAGCCATCCAGATGATCATCAGAATTTTTTATAGCCTTCTTCGCAAGTTGTCGCTCTTCATGCTTTTGTTTTAGCTGCTGATCTTGCTGCTGAATCTTTAGAATTTGCTCATCTGTCATCCCAAGGTCTCTGAGAGAGTTATACAGAGCAGTTTCGCGCGAGGGATTGTTGAACTCCGTCTGGTTAAAAGCGTGAGTTAGGCCCGTTATATTGTCGTAGCCCTTCCTTTGGAGGGCTGAGCCAGAAGGTTCAAGTCGAGCCTCGGTCATCCCTGCGGTCAGCGTCATAGCCCCAAGGGCAAGAGGCGTTAAGAACCGTTTAAAGTTCCAACATCGGTCTTCATGGGTTTGATACTTTTCACCTACGTCACTACGATTATCTGAATCAGATGCTTTTTTTGCATCATTATATTGTTTTATCTCTTTTGGAGGCATAATATTTGAAAATCCTTTCTGTGCTAACTCTTCTGCTCAGTGCAAAAGAGTATTGTGGAGTTATGTGCACTGTTGTGACATGTAATGGTAGTATGGGGAGCAATACAGAGACAGTCGTACGAAAATTCATTATGATGGACAAGTGTACGAAAACAGAGACAGGCTACGAGGGAGTCGGTGTATCAGGAACGATACAACGAGTATCCTATCCCGAGTGTAGCAGAAAAGTAATGAAATGTCTGTACAGATGGAGGTACAAAAAATGGGACATTTCTTGAGATTTGCGTGTTGTCTGTATGTCTGGTAGTAAGCATGCTTATGTGACTGGAGAAGGTGGAGGAGGAAAGCTATACTGTCAGCGGTCATTTTGTGACCATTGGACTAATTTTAGTCGAACGGAGGGACAATTTTCGGTGCAGCAAAAACCCATCGAATGCCTTTATGTCCCCCCCAGTACCATTGGTAATTTAATTAGCCAATAACTCCGTCTCGCTTAGCGGACCAAGTGTTGTAAGTACTTGCTTATCGCGCATAGGGAAGCGGCGCAAAGCGCGTATAACGTCCTCGCTCGTCACGCTCTCTATCCGCTCGATCTCCTCCTCAACGCTGATCAGGCGTCCTTCCGTCACCCAATCGCTAGCCAGAGATCGCATACGCGAAAACGTTGACTTGCTACTGAGCACAGTTGAACTGATCCATTTGTCTTTGGCACGCCGCAATTCATCTTCATAGATGCCCTGTTTGAGCATGTTATCTAGCTCTTCACGCAATAGTGACAATACGCGTGGAGCATTCTCAGGCGTTGCATTGGCCTCCATCAGCATCAAGCCAGTGCCTTCCATCGCCCACACACCTGCGCTTGCTGACTCTGCTAGGCCTCGCTGATGGATGTTCCAGTATAGACGTGAACCATCGCTATCTCCCAGGATACTCCCTCCCAGCACTGCTGCATAGTAATCAGGATCTTTGATGTCAACCGCTGGCATGGCGATAATCATAATCTGCTGCTTGATATTCTTGTCAACTATGATATTGTTGATTGGCTTCTCTGGCTCATAGTGCGAAACGTCGCGTCCACTATTGCCAGTTTGCCATTCGTGACACTGTTTCTCCGCAAATTCTACAACATGATCCCAGTTGAAGTTGCCCGCGATGGAGAGAATGATATTGTTGGCAACGTAGCGCCTTTTCCAATAATCTAGCATCTGCTCGACGTGCATATTTCTAACACTATCACGCGTGCCCAGCACGTCATGTCCCAGTGGATGCTCACCGAAATATGTCTGCATCAAACGGCGATACGTAATATTATATGGTTGATCTTCTGAGCGTGCGATCTCGTTGATAATCACCTCTTTCTCTGTCTGAAAATCGCTCTCATCCAGACGTGGATAGATCAGATCGCTCAATAGTTCCAATGCACGGTCTAAGTACTCGCCAAGCACACGAGCGTAGAAGACAGTTGCTTCGTGTGAAGTGAAGGCATTCAGTTCAGCCCCAATTTTATTGAATTCCAGCGTGATCTCTTGCCAATCGAGGGTTCTGGTGCCTTTGAATACCATATGTTCTAAAAAATGAGACACACCAGCTACCGCTGGATCATATTCGTCCCGCGATCCTGTACGAACATAGTATGAGACCGCTACCAATTCAAAGTCGGGCATTGGTTGAGCGACGATTTGTAGACCATTCTTAAGTGTATGGGTATGAAATACCGTCCCATTGCCTGTAATTTCTGACATTGGTTGCTCCTCCCACGCGTGACACTCTTTATATGTGTCCGCACCTGTAGTCTTCTGTATCAGTATATTCCTTAGCTCATAGCATGATAGCCTTACACGAGAGTCCTTGTCAAATTTTGAACTTCGCCCCTTTGTTGAATATTTGAATATTAGGTGAATTGTGTGGTATGCTTACCTTTGTATGTGATGGATCTTCTATGCTCATTGAAGATCTCGGTATTATTTGCTTGTGTTTTTCTGGTCCTTTCGTCTTGAAGAGGAGTTATTCATGCCTACCTCTATCTGGGGCGGACCCGAGTCAGATAATTCTGATCAACCATATCCCTTGTCTATGCTCAAATATTTTCTCAAGGATATGGTTCTGCAATTTGGTGCTCAAGGTGCCTGTATTGCGTTGTGTGATGAGACTGTTGGACAGATGCGCATCCACGCCCATCTACGTCTATCTAAAACTCACATTCCCGCTTCTGCTATCCCCGTGCGCAGACTGGATCTTCGTTCTCATGATGTCAGGCAGCAGCAGAATTGCCGTGTCACTGTTAATCTGCACCGGAATTCAACAAATGCTTATGCTCTCGCTAGCTCTAAAGAAACTCAACCAGTCCGTGCTCCAGTTCGACAGACGGTTGAGATCGAGGATGTGCTACCTGAGCAGTGTGAACTCTTCGCTGTCGGTACCTGTTACCCCCGTGGGCGAGATTTGATCGGCCATGCTTGGCATAGAGATGAAGTCTATGCTTTGAGCCACGATGATTATCTGGCGTTTTTACATGCTCATCATCTACATCCTCCCCAGGCTGATGTGATACCTACTGGGTATCTGGTCGTTCCAGTTCGTGAAGTGTCGATGCTTGAAGAGCCTCTTGGGCTTAAGCGCCGCCCGCCAGTGCTTGGTGTGATTGTCCTCTATCAGCTAGCTCCCAACCCTCCAGATTTTAATAGGAAACATACTCAGATATTGCAGTATGCTGAGCGTGTTGCACTCTATCTCCAGAATATTAGTTTGCTGCGTCACCAGCAACGTACAACCCAATATTTGCGGCTCTTGCAAGGTATCAGTGCGGTCTTTCCTAGCTCAGTTCAGCTCGCAGACTTGGTCAAGACCGTACATCAGTTTGCGGTGCAAGTCGTCGACGTTTTCGAGCATGCTGCTGACTGTCTATGATCGCGATCTGAATCGTCTCTACGATGTCTTCGCCATTCGTGATGGGCAATGCATTGATGGTTTGACGGAGCAACCTCTGGTACGCCTCAAGGAGGAACGTCCAGTCTGGTGGCGTGTTGTTCAGCATGAGACAGGGGCACTCTCGTTCTCGCCAGCTCAGGATCACCAGAGGGCGCAGGAGTATCAAGAACTGCTAACAGGTGTTTGTGGTAATCAGTCTCAAGCTGAGTCTTTCTTGCTACTGCCGATGAAGATGTTTTCACGGGTAGTGGGGGCCCTCACTCTCACCAGTAAATATCCCAATGCCTACCGCCCGGAGGAAATACAAGTCTTGGAGACAATGGCCCAGATAGTGGCTGTCAATATTGAGAATGCGAGGCTCTATGAGCGCGACCTCCAGCTTCTGCAAGCGGCTTGCCAGCGCGAGTCTGATCTGGCTGAGATCAATAGCGCATTGCAATCGGTAAGTTCGGCTCTGAATATAACTCTACTGCTCAATAACTTAGTAGAATTGGGCAGCCAAGATGCTCAAGGCCGAATTATGTGTATTCTTTCAGCCTAGCCCTTCTGGCGACGTACTCACGGCCCAGGCTCTCTATGCTCCTTCTAGTACACAACAGATGTACGATGAGGACACTGGTCTGCCCGAATTGATGACTCCTCCTTGCAAAGATAAGCCAGATCAACTGATCACGCAGATCGAGTTGCCCTTCAAGGATACATTGTCAAAGCGAATGGATGTTGGTTTCTTCTATCTCAATCCTCCTGAGTTGGAAGAATTGGCACAGGCAAGTAATGAGGCTGGTGCCATCTTCTTGCGTGAGACTGGTCTTCACTCAATGCTCGTTATTCCAATGAACTATCAGACGGAATTTCTCGGCTTTCTTGGCGTTGGTATGCGCTGTAATAGTCCATTCCGCCCTAAAGAGGTCGGAACGCTAATGGCCATCTCGGTTCAGGCAGCTAGTGCTATTCGTAACGCTCAACTGTTTGCAGCGACTCAAGAGGCCAATGCAGAACTTGAGCGTCTGAGCAAGCTCAAGGACGAGTTTCTGGTCACTGCCTCTCATGAATTACGTACCCCTTTAACTGCTATTCACGGTTATGCAGGTCGGTTAAAGCGTCAGGCTTCGCGTGCTACTCCCCAGCAGATCTTGCGTTTTGCTACACAGATCTATGTTGCCGCCCAACAGCTCAGCGACTTGGTATCGAGTATGACAGAGGCAGCCCAGATCGGCGCGATCGATAAGAACCAAGATCTGCATGTCGAGCCTGTCCAGCTTCATGCTGCTGCTGAGATGGCCATAAATATGCTCTCCCTCAAAGATAATCATGAAATAATTCTGGATCTATCGCAGGACCTCTGGATTACTGGTGATTGCCCACGTGTTCGTCAAACGCTTACCAGTTTGTTAGACAACGCGGCCAAGTATTCTCCCCCCCATACTACTATCACCGTTTCTGCCCAAAAGATGATGCTCTCCGAGGTGCAACAATACTTATCCGAGGATCAGATTGATCATGCATTATTGGTTGAAAGAGGAGATTATGAGGTTTTACTGGTCCGTATCAAAGACCAGGGGCCCGGTGTGATGCCTGAAGACCAATCACGCATTTTTGAGAAATTTGTGCGGGCCCCACGTTCCCTTACGACTCCCGTACGCGGCTCTGGCTTAGGACTCTACATTGCTCGCCGCTTCGTTGAGGCTATGGATGGCAAGCTCTGGCTCGAGCACACCGTTCCCAATGAGGGCGCTACCTTTAGCTTCTACCTGCCATGGGTGGAAGTACCTGTTGAGCCTGCTTTGGAAGAGGAATTGGCTAATGGCAATTGCTGATCACGCTTGCTGCATTTCCTCAACCGTTTTCCGTACAATCTCAACAAAATCAGCCTTGAGGCTCGCCCCACCAACAAGAGCACCATCAATATCAGGATGGGCTATAAATTCGCAGATATTCCCAGAGGTTACACTACCGCCATAGAGGATACGCATGGTTGTGGCTGCATCAGCACCATACATCTCGTCATAGAGCTGACGGATCAGATAAATTACCTCACCTGCTCCCTTGGCAGTTGCAGCCCGACCTGTGCCAATAGCCCAGATCGGTTCATAGGCGATCACAACATCCTTAGCTTGCTCAGGGGTAAAGTTTGCCAAGCTCCCATCAACCTGTGTGTGAATCACTTCTGAGGTCTGGCCTGCTTCGTATTGAGCAAGATTTTCGCCGATACATATGATGGGACGCAGATGGTGCGAGATTGCAGCCTGAGCTTTCTTGTTAACCAGCGCATCGGTCTCGCCAAAATACGTACGCCGCTCTGAGTGGCCAAGGATAACAGTACTACACAATTCACGGACCATATCTGGAGCGATCTCGCCCGTGAAGGCTCCCTTTTCCTCATAGTACATATTCTGAGCACCCAACTCTATTCGTGGTGTTGGCATAGCATCTAGCACTTCCCGTACAGCAGTAAGCGAAATAGCAGGAGGACACAGAATGCTCATAATATACGGATAGCTACGTACAATCTGCCCGAGCTGTGGCAAAATCTCCAAGGCAAAGCTAGATGCTTGCTTGGGTCCATAATTCATCTTCCAGTTGCCTGCAATGATTGCAGGGCGTATAACTGTCATAATTGCTTCTTTCTAACACGGACGCGAATGATTGATAATCATCTCGGGGTCCCTACATCACAGGCAATAAATTGCCAAATTAACGTAACAAATCGCGTTCATTTATCTTCTAATGCGGCCACGCCCGGAAGAATACGACCCTCTAGGAAATTCGAGCGAGGCTCCTCCACCAGTTGAGACATGTGTCATCTGGTCCGCTGCTCCAGCCTTCTCTACCGCGGCTGCCGAGTCACCCCCACCAATAATCGTAATGGCACCCTTGTTGGTGCGCTCACTCAGGATCGCAATCAGTGCATTGGTCGCGATGGCAAATGCTGGCATTTCTGCAACGCCCAGCGTGCCATTCCACAGGATTGTCTGGGCATTGGCCAGGATACTGCGAAAATGCTCCACGGTCTCAGGTCCCAGATCCAGAATACGCCAGCTAGGAGTCACCTGATTGGCGGGAACAGCCTTATGATCAGCATCGGCGGCAAAGCGGTCGGCGATAACTACATCCGTTGGTAGCAAAAAGGTCTTGTTCTGCTGTTGAGCCTTTTTGATGAGATCGCGTGCAACATCAACTTTGCTTTCCTCATACAAAGAAGCGCCAATTTCGTAGTCCTGCGCTTTGAGGAAAGTATTAGCCATGCCGCCTCCAATCAGAATTGCATCAGCAATGCTGATTAGGCGCTGAAGTACTTTGATCTTATCAGAAACCTTGGCTCCCCCAACTACAGCTACAAAGGGACGTTTAGGATGTTCCAGTGCGGAGCCAAGGAAATTAATTTCTTTCTCAATCAAGAAGCCAGCCACACTGGGCAGATAATGTGTCACTCCTTCAGTTGAGGCATGAGCGCGATGTGCGGTGCCGAACGCATCATTGACATAGATCTCACCCAAGGAGGCAAGCTGACGTGCAAACTCAGGATTATTCTTCTCTTCTTCCTTATGGAAGCGCAAATTTTCCAACAACAAGACCTGTCCGGGCTGTAGCGCTTTTGCAGTGGCCTCTACCTGTGGTCCAATACAATCTGGAACTGTCTGAACTGTTGTATAGAGCAAATTGCTCAAACGCTCGGCAACAGGTGCTAGGCGCAACTTCTCAACCACCTGACCATCCGGACGCCCTAGGTGTGACATGAGAATAACCGCAGCTCCGTTATCGAGTAAATATTTGATGGTAGGCAGAGCCGCAACAATGCGTGTATCGTCGGTAATCTGGCGTTGCTCGTCCAAAGGGACATTGAAATCGACGCGTACTAGGACGCGCTTACCTGTAACATCAATATCTCGTATTGTCTTTTTGTTCATCTGATGAAACCCTACGATTTCTGCTATATTTTTGATGAGAGAGGCCATACTCGTCAGGAAAGGCTAGCTGTGAGTCATACATGGCTGTGACAGATGTTTCATATGAAACATCTGCCCACTCAGATTTGTTTTGCTTATAGGCTCTTCTGAGCAATGAAGTGAGTAAGATCGGCAACACGATTCGAATAGCCCCACTCGTTATCATACCAAGCGAGAACCTTGACCATATTGCCACCTAGCACCATCGTCGACAGACCATCAACGATCGAAGAGTGCGCATCGCCACGGAAGTCCGCTGAAACCAGAGGCTCCTCGGTATAGTCCAGAATACCCTTTAATGGACCAGCCGCCGCTGCCTTGAATGCATCATTGACAGCTTCAACTGAGGTCTCTTTGCGCGTAGTGATCACGAAATCAACTACTGAGACGGTCATGGTGGGTACGCGCAGGGACATGCCATCGAAACGTCCCTTCAATTCTGGAATGACGAGCGCAAGGGCACGTGCAGCACCTGTGGTGGTTGGGATAATACTGGCACCAGCGGCACGGGCGCGACGCAGATCCTTATGTACCTGATCAAGAATGCGCTGATCATTGGTATAGGAGTGGATCGTATTCATCAGGCCGCGTTCAATGCCAAATGTGTCGTTGAGGACTTTGGCGGTTGGCGCGAGGCAGTTTGTGGTACAGGATGCATTAGAAATAATGTTGTGCTTCTCAGGATCATACATCTGGTCATTGACGCCTAAGACAATGGTCAGATCTTCTCCTTTAGCGGGAGCTGAAATAATCACCTTCTTCGCTCCAGCCCGCAAATGGGCCGCCGCCTTGGCTGCATCAGTGAAGAAGCCCGTAGAATTCGATAACAATCTGGACGCCGAGATCTCCCCAGGGGATTTGCGCTGGGTCCTTCTGTGCAATGACCTGAAGCTTATGACCATTGACGATCAATGAATCCTCTCTAGCCTCAATTTCTCCAAGGAAATGCCCATAGGTCGAGTCGTACTTTAAAAGGTGAGCATTTGTCTTGGTATCGGTAAGGTCATTAATTGCTACAACATCAAGATCGTTTGGGTAGCGATCGAGTATTGCTTTGAGAGACTGACGCCCGATACGCCCGAAACCATTAATACCTATGCGAATTGTCATGGTTGCTTTCTCCTTGTTCCCTGTCTAAATCATCTCTAAATCTAATCGGCAAGTGGTCGATCAGAACATTATAAAGACGGGTGTCAATAGGAAAACTATCTCGTAAGTTTCCCCTTCCTAATTATATACAACCAACATGTCACTGGGGGTAGAGCCCCGCTTGAAGGTCCTAGGACCATAGTAAACTATCGCACACTCTCTGAAAATTGGCAATCCGCGTCTGGGTAGTGGGTCTCTTGAGGAGGATCCGACTGCTCAAGAGTTTCCACAGAGTTCCTGCTCTGACCAAGCACCAAACGTTCCTGCCAGTCGGGATAATCCTTCGAGTCTAACCCACTACCCGCGTCTGGATATCTTACAAAGTAGGATAATTTAGCGGTGTTGGAGGCGGTTCTGGGGTATAGGTCTGAAAACCTGGAAATATGCCATTGTATTGCTGGCCATACTTATTCGCTTCACTGTTCAGCTGGTCGGGATGCTTATTAGGGTCATATTTACCCCATTTACCGCCGTGATTCAGGCAATGATCTATCAGTGTGTGCATCGCGACCAGCTGATCCGCCGGGGTGAAGACGCAATGCCCGCCATGAGCGACAAACACCTGGCGCAGCATTGCACTAGAGCCTGCTTGCTTTACCGCCTGGGCGTAGGTGTTCTCAATCTGGACGGATACAAAATCATCACCAATCGTATGCATAGTCAGAACAGGGATTAGCAACTTACCCTCGCTTATGGTAAGCACACCGCACATTGGTAGTGCTCCAACGAAGCGACGTGGGTAATAATGTGCCAGTCCGGCAGTGACCAACCCACCCATCGAATTACCCCAGACGATCGTACGCTTCGGTTTACCACAAGTGGAATCAAAATAATTGAGTGCGTCGAGCTGATCTTGCATGGCTGGTTTCGCCACCCAACCGTTCGCGCTGTAGGACGAGCCAACCAGCGCATAGTTTTCAGTCAGCAGTTCGCCCCCCGTAGTCCCGTCTGGTGCATCTGGGCCCGGATTTAGGAGTGGTCCGCTACCAATATAGCCATGACTGAAGAGGAGTAGTGTCCCATTCCAGTGTGCAGGAACTTCTATTGTGACGTTGGCACTACTGGGCATAGTCTTATGGATAGTATTTGTTGTGCCGCTAGTTATGCACTTGCGTGAGACTGACACGACTTTGCTAGCCGATGCTGGAACCGCTACCGTCCAGCCACTAAAGATGGGCAAGAATATCAATGCCAGATGCATAAATCGCCTCATTGGCATAATGCCTCCTTCTGAAAAGTGCTATCTCTCTCTTTTCCGTTTTCTTGGAAAGAGCTTGTAAAGCATGGGTCACTAGGAAAATGTCCCTTTTTTCCTGCAAAATGTCCCCTTTTTTCCTTGGAAAAGTTCTCATTGGTCAGGTATCATCTTTCTAGAGAGTGGCTCCAGTTGGAAATGTGCAAAGATAGAGATGCTATCTAACCCCTTCCTAAATCCGACATTTCTAGTATTCCCTCTTTAAAGTAGAAAAACAAGAGGGAAATAGGGACAAATGAGGACCGCATGTTCTCACAAGATCGTGGCCTAGCTCTTGCTTGCCGAAAAGCCGATACTATAAACCTCCCGGGGGGCCAGCAATGGGTGTCAGAATCGGTTTTGGGGTATAGGTAACAAAAGCTGGAGGCTCGCCATTGTATTGCGAGCCATAACTAAGAGCTTTACGGTTCAGCTCATCGGGATGCTTATTAGGGTCATATTTGCCCCATTTGCGGCCATGATTCAGGCAATGGTCTATCAGCGTGTGCATCGCAGCCAGATTATTCCCCGGGGTGAAGTTGCAGTGCCCGACATGATTGACAAACACCTGACGCAGCATTGCTGCAGAGCCCGCTTTCTTTATCGCCTGGGCGTAGGATCGCGCCTGCTGGACGGGTACCACGTTGTCACCAATCGCATTCATAGTCAGAACAGGGATTAGCAACTTACCTTCACCAGCCACACCACACATCGGCAGTGCTCCAGAGAAGCGATGTGGGTACGACTGTGCCAGCATGCCAGTGAGTGCCCCACCCATCGAAATTCCCAGGTGATCGTAAACTTCGGTGTACCACAAGTGGCATTGAAATAATTGAGCAAATCGATCTGATCTTGCATATCTTGTTGCGCTACCCAACCATTCTTGCTGAAGGATGTGCCAGCCAGCGCATAGCCTTCAGCCAGCAGCTTGCCCGCCGTAGCCCCGTCTGGTGCATCTGGACCCGGATTTAGGAGTGGTGAAGAGTCACCCACAAAGCCATGATTGTAAACGATTAGTGTCCCATTCCAGTTTGCAGGAACTTCTATCGTGTCATTGGCCCCCTTGGGCATAGTCTTATGCATAGTATTTGTCGTGCCGCTAGTTATGCACTTGCGTGAGACTGACGCGACTTTGCTAGCCGATGCTGGAATCGCTACCGTCCAGCCGCTAAAGATGGGCAAGAATATCAATACCAGATGCGCAAACCGTCTCATTGTTGTAATACCTCTTTCTGGAAACTTTGTCGCCTTTCTGCACCACCCGCTTGCCGCGTATTTGCCGTATACGCTAACCCTATTAGCATATTAGCACTTAGCACGAGTTAAAACGGATTAGCAGGATAATTTGGCGGTAGCTGAGTAAACGGTTGTGGGGTATAGGTCTTAAACGCTGAAGGCTCGCCATTGTATTGCGGGCCATAACTATTAGCTAGACGGTTCAGCTGGTCGGGATGCTTATTAGGGTCATATTTACCCCATTTCCCGCCGTGATTTAGGCACTGATATATCAGTGTGTGCAGCGCGGCCAGATGATCCCCCGAGGAGAAGTTGCAATGCCCGCCGTGATCGACAAATATCTGGCGTAGCATCGTACTAGAGCCCGCTTTCTTTACCACCTGGGCGTAGTTGCCCTCAATCTGGGGAGATACAAAATCATCACCAATCGTATGCATAGTCAGAACAGGGATTTTCAACTGACCTTCGTGTAAGGTAAGTACACCGCACATCGGCAGTGCTGCAGTGAAGCGATTTGGGTACCAATGTGCCAGTCCAGCAGTGACCGCCCCACCCATCGAATGACCCCAGGCGATCGTACGCTTCGGTTTACCACAAGTCTTATCAAAATAATCGAGCAAATCGATCTGATCTTGCATGCCCGCTTTCCCTACCCAACCGTTCGATCTGAAGGACGAGCCTGCCAGCGCATAGCCGTCAGTCAGCAATTTGCCCGCAGAAGTCCCGTCTGGTGCATCTGGGCCCGGATTTGGGGGGGGGGCCATCTCCACCAATAAAGCCATGACTGTAAACGAGTAGCGTCCCATTCCAGTTTGCAGGAACTTCCATCGTGTCGTTGGCACCCGTAGGCATAGTCTTATGGATAGTATTTGTCGTGCCGCTAGTTATGCACTTGCGTGAGACTGGCGTGACTTTGCGGGCTGATGCTGGAACCGCTATCGTCCAGCTGCTAAAGATGGGTAAGAATATCAATACCAGATGCACAAACCGTCTCATTGCCGTCATACCTCTTTCTGCAAAATGCTATCTAACCCCTTCCTATCCAACATTTCTAGTATTCCCTCTTTAAAGCAGAGAAGCAAGAGGGAAATAGGGACAAATGAAGATCGCACATTCTCGCAAAGCCGCTGCCTAGCTCTTGCTTGCCGAAAGCCTATACTATAAACCTTTTGGGGGGCCAGCAATGGGTGTCAGAATCGGTTTTGGGGTATAGGTAACAAAAGCTGGAGGTACGGAATTGTATTGCGGGCCATAACTATTAGCTTTACGGTTCAGCCGCTCAGGATGCTTATTAGGATCATATTTGCCCCACTTACTGCCGTGATTCAGGCAATCATCTATCAGTGTGTGCATCGCAGCCAGATTATCCCCCGGTGAAGTTGCAATCCCCGGTATGATCGACAAATACCTGACGCAGCATCGCACCAGAGCCTGCTTTCTTTATCGTCTGGGCGTAGGGTAGTACAAGCTGGACAGGTATCACATTATCACCAATCGTATGCATAGTTAGAACAGGGATTATCAACTTACCCTGGCGTCCGCTAGACACACCGCACATCGGTATTGCTCCAGAGAAGCGATGTGGGTACAACTGTGCCAGTCCGGCGCTGAGCGCCCCACCCATCGAATTACCCCAGGCGATCGTACGCTTCGCTGTACCACAAGTGGAAGCAAAATAATTGAGCACATCGATCTCATCTCGCAGGTCCTGTTGCGCCACCCAACTGTTCGTACTGAAGGACGAGCCAGCCAGCGCATAACCTTCAGCCAGCAGTTTGCCCGCAGTAGTCCCATCTGGTGCATCTGGGCCCGGATTTAGGAGTGGTGCGGAGGCACCAAGAAATATATGACTGTAAAGGAGTAGCGTCCCATTCCAGTTTGCAGGGACTTCTATCGTGACGTTGGCACTACTGGGCATAGTCTTATGGATAGTATTTGTCGTGTTGCTAGTTATGCACTTGCGTGAGACAGGCGTGACTTTGCGGGCTGATGCTGAAATCGCTACCGTCCAGCTGCTAAAGATGGGCAAGAATATCAATACCAGATGCACAAACCGTCTCATGGCCGTCATACCTCTTTCTGCAAAATGTTATCTAACCCTTCCTATCCAACCTTTCTAGTATTCTCTCTTTAAAGCAGAGAGGCAAGAGGGAAGTAGGGACAAATGAGGACCGCACATTCTCGCAATGCCGCTGCCTAGCTCGTGAATTTTATCACTTGACTTTTTGTAGCTTATAGGATACACTCAGATAGTGTACAAAGTTGAAGAATATTTTACTGAAGCTGGGGAGTGTCCCTTCGAGGAATGGTTAGAAGGGCTACGGGACATACAGGCAAAAAGGAAAATTTTAGGACGTATTGCCCGTGTGCGTTGTGGTAACCTGGGGGATTGGAAGAGTCTGGAGAATGCTCAAGGTATTTTCGAGATGCAGAATCCATTTTGGACCAGGATATCGCATTTATTTTGGTTTTGTTGGAAAGACAGTTATTCTCTTGCTGGCGGGCTCAGATAAAGGGGATCAGGGCAGAGTAATTGCTAGGGCCAAGCAATATTGGGATGATTATCAAAGGAGACACCCATGCGCCGTGGGCGCACCACAAGGCATGAAAAAGGGTATACTAGACCTCAAGGATATCCTGCGAGGAAGTGGGTCGGTTATTCACTGGTGCGATAAGCCCGAAAAGGAGACTGATCCGGGATGGAGTCCAAGGCACCACAAGCTGTCGCCGTTCTCGGAGCCAGGGCTGTGAGGATCGAGCACGAAGAGAAGAATCTGCACCTGCCTTGCATCCCCCTTGAGGTATTCCAAGATTGTTTAGCTTTTTGGGAGGTATTGCAGATGGAATTGCTCTATCAATGCTGCTGTGGACTTGATATTCACAAAAAGATGCTGGTTGCCTGTTTGATCAATCCAACCCCGGATGGAAAGCGACACAAAGAAGTGCGAACGTTTCGAACCGTGACCTCTGACCTGTTGGAATTACTGGACTGGCTCAAAGCCGCAGGCTGTACGCATGTGGCAATGGAAGCCACAGGGGTGTATTGGAAACCGATTTACAACATTTTGGAAGGGCATGTGGAGCTGCTGGTAGTCAATGCGCAGCACATCAAGGCTGTTCCCGGGCGCAAGACCGATGTGAAGGATGCGGAGTGGATTGCTGATTTGCTCCAACATGGCCTGCTCAAATCCAGTTTTATCCCAAGTACTGAACAGCGAGAGCTGCGTGATTTGACCCGCTATCGGACAACCCTCATTGAAGAACGAGTACGAGCGGTAAATCGTTTGCATAAGCAACTGGAAGACACAAATTTGAAATTGGGAGATGTTGTAAGTGATATCACAGGCAAGTCAGCCCAAGCAATCTTGAAGGCACTCCTTGCTGGAGAAAGCGATCCCCACAAGCTGGCCGATCTGGCCCGGGGCGGCTCAAAGCCAAGCGAGCGGATCTGGAAGCGGCATTGCAGGGAACCGTCACCTCGCATCACCGCTTCATGCTCACCGAGATTCTGGGGCATATGGATCAGTTGGAGAAAGCGATTGAACGAATGGGGATCGAGATCCAAGCTCGCATGGGTCCCTGGTTGCCACCTGACAGTTCAGGTGACGAACCAGAGGCGCGGGTCCAGGAGAGCGGGTTAGAAAAGGGCTCAGGAGACGAACCGGAGGCTGCTGAGCCAAGAGGCCAATCGGATGGGCCTTTGCCAACAGGATCACCGTCAGCAGCTGACCCCTCGGAGGCAGCCCCTTTGCCAACAGATGACCCTCTAGAGCCCCTGACATGGGGGCAGGCAACAGGTCTCCTCTGTAGCATTCCTGGCATCAGTTAACGTATTGCCGAAGGCATCTTGGCAGAAATCGGGTTGGATATGCGTCGCTTCAAGACAGCCAAGCATCTGGCATCGTGGGCAGGGATGTGTCCGGGCAACCATGAGAGTGCAGGCAAGCGTCTCTCAGGAAGAACCAACAAGGGCAGTCCTTGGTTGCGAAAACTCTTAATTCAAGCAGCCCATGCAGCTTCCCATACGAAGAACACGTATCTGTCAGCGCAATATGGACGGCTGGCGGCTCAACGGGGCAAAAAGAAAGCCACGGTGGCAGTGGGCCATACGATCTTGGTGATCGCTTTCCACGTCTTGAAAGAGCAGAAACCCTATCAGGATTTAGGTAGCACATTCTTTGACAAAAAAGAGGACCCGCAGCCTCTGGAAATGCGACTGGTTCAACGTTTGGAGAAGATGGGCTATAATGTCTCTTTGAAGCCTGCTGCCCAAGCTGCGTGATTCTCTGATTTGAAGATCCTAGTAGGAGAGTATCTGTATGTACATCCTTTTTTCCCCAATCACAGGTCTGTGAGGCGGTATTTTCAGAGAAGAGAAAAATGATGAAGCCAAGCAAACCATTTAGCGAGACACTCCACAAGATGCTCAAAGATCCAGAACTTGCAGCACTCTATCTAGAAGAATGTCTGGAGGATGGAGATATGCAGTTGTTTACTCTGGCACTGAGAGATGTGGCTGATGCTCGTGGTGGTATGAGCTACCTTTCTCAAGTGACTCATCTGAGTAGAGAAACCCTCTATCGGACACTCTCCGCGCGATGGGAATCCGCAGGTCTTGCGATACTTTACACAAAATCTTAGGTGCAATGGGTTTACGTATCGGTGTAACCGTTCAACAACCTCAAGCTTGTCCTCAATGAATACGGCGGATAGGACAGAAGAGCTCGTCAGAGAAAGAATTGCTCAACGCTGACAGGAAAATCAGGCACGACTTGGGAAGGAAGCGTTGCTGGTAATGGATACTACTGCTTGGAAAGATTACCTGAGATCACGTGCAAAATGGTATGAGTTGATATGCAATCCCTGATTGAAATAGAAGCGATGGGCAACTATGCGTTGTGGCCCCAAATCGAGGTGCAACTGATCGCAGCCCAAACGATGTGCTTCTGCGAATAACCACTCCATCAGAGACGAGCGTGTCCCTTAGCACGAAAATCGGTGCGGGTGACTAGGTCATCCACATAGAGAACGTTTCCCAGGCGAGGGTATGCAAAAGGCGAAAACCAGCCAGCTACCGGTTCTCCACACCCTTTCAAACGAGCCCAGCAACCCAGATATCCTTCAGGTCGTTGCAACTGATTGATTTGTTCGAACCATAAAGATTCACGCGAAGTCAGATGAGGTCGTAACTTCGAGGAATGTAGCATAGGCTAACCAGTTCTTCGGTGATTTCTCGTACTTATTGGCATCTTTGTTCTTCTCGATCAGGTACAATTCTCGTGTCACTAGTATATCATTTTTGAGGCATATGCATCAAGTAGCTGCTTGTTTGTGCAGGGTCAAGGCTGCCAAGCAAAGCTCCGCCGTCAGAGCCTCGACATCTTCTAAATTTGCTTGACTCATCAACTTCAATTTGCTATTCTATTTCTGCATGAAGAGTCTGTCAGATAGTCATGAGAGGAAAGCAGATGCTATGATGAGGGATCTGATCGGGCAACAGTTAGGCAATTATCGGCTTGTGAAATTGTCAGGGCGTGGAGAGCTTCGCTGAGGTCTATCTCGGCCAACATGTGCGACTCTCCAAACAGACAGCGGCGATCAAAGTGCTGCATGCTCATCTCTCAGAGGAACAGAATCAAGGGATTTGAGCAAGAGGCCCAGACCATTGCGGCGCTCATTCATCCCCACATCGTGCGCATCCTCGACTTTGACGTCACCAATGGTCTCCCCTTCCTCGTAATGGACTATTGTCCCGATGGCACCCTGCGCCAACGCCATGCCAAAGGAGACCATGTCCCGCTGCCGACCGTCGTCTCCTATGTTCAGCAAATAGCCGACGCTCTCCAGTATGCTCACGAAAACAAGGATCATCCATCGGGATATCAAGCCGGAAAACATGCTCCTCGGACACCGCAATGCTCTGCTGCTCAGCGACTTTGGCATAGCCGCGACGGCTCACAGCACCTCATCCATGAGCACCCAGATCCCCGTTGGAACAATCCCCTACATGGCTCCCGAACAGATCCAAGCCCAGGCTCGTCCTGCCAGCGATCAATATGCCCTTGGCATCGTGGTCTACGAATGGCTTTGCGGTACACGCCCCTTCGAAGGCTCCTACACTGAAATCTTCGCCAAGCACCTCATGACGCCACCTCCTCCCTTGCGCGAGAAAGTCTCCACCTTGCCACCAGAAGTCGAGCAAGTCGTCTTGACAGCACTGGCCAAAGATCCTCATCAGCGCTTCGCCACTATCCAAGCCTTTGCCACTGCTTTGGAGCAGGCCAGCCAGACGAAGCCATCGATCCCTGTGTCGACACAACCAAATCTTGTGCCATCTGAACCAACACCGCCTCCAGCTCCCACAATTCTTGCATCGCCAGTGACACCAGTCCAGAACACCCAGCCAGATGGACACACCAGCGGCTCAGCCTCTTCCTCCGACTCCACCTCCCATAGGTACCCTGCTCTACACCTACCGCGGGCATAAATGTGGGGTGAATGCAGTAGCGTGGTCACTGGATGGCAAGCGCATCGCCTCCGGCTCCGGTGACAATACAGTGCAGGTGTGGGATGCTGCCGACGGGGGCTATGTCTTCACCTATAAGGGGCATTCTGACTGGGTATGGGCAGGAGGAGGAGCATTGTCTATAGTGAATGCAGTTGCATGGTCGCCGGATGGCAAGCGTATCGCCTCCGGCTCTTCTGATGGGACAGTGCAGGTGTGGGATGTTGTTGATGGGGGTCATGTCTTCACCTATCAGAGGTGTTCTAATACGGCGAAAGCAGTAGCGTGGTCACCGAATGGCCAGCGTGTTGCCTCCGGCTCTGATTACTGTACAGTGCAGGTGTGGGATGCAACCGACGGGGGCCAAGTCTACACGTATCATGGGCATTCATGCCCAGTACGTGCAGTAGCGTGGTCACCGGATGGGAAGCGCATCGCCTCAAGTGGTGATAACAGGGTGCAGGTGTGGGATGCTACCGACAGAGGTCATGTCTACACGTATTATGGACATTCAGATTATGTGTATGCAGTAGCATGGTCACCAGACGGCAAGCACATCGCCTCCGGTTCCAATGATGGTATGGTGCAGGTGTGGAATGTAACCGATGGAGGTCATGTCTTCACCTATCGCAGGCATTTAACTCATGTGAAAGCAGTAGCGTGGTCACCGGATGGGAAGCGCATCGCCTCGGGCTCTTGGGACGATACGGTGCAGGTGTGGGATGCAACCGACGGGGGCCAAGTCTACACGTATAAGGGGCATCCAAGTTATATAAATGCAGTAGCGTGGTCACCGGATGGGAAGCGCATCGCCTCGGGTTCTTCTGATAAGACGGTGCAGGTGTGGGAGGCGTCGTGAGGGTGGGTGATGTCACATCTCACCACCTTGGACGCGATAAATGATGGCATGCTTGCTTTGGTATTGCAAGAAAGGTCTGCCTGTGGTAGGATAAAGTAAGAAAAAGTCATACTATACTGCGAGGTGTCTGATGCCTAACGTCGAAAAAATGAGCATTGCTCTCACTCCCGATCTAGCTTTTCTTGTCCAACAAGCAGTAGAGCATGACGGATATGCTTCTGCCAGCGAGGTTATCCGTGAGGCTTTACGAGACTGGAGAGCAAAACGCTCTCTTAGAGAGCAACAGATCGAGGAAATAAGAAACCTTTGGCGGGAAGGGATAACAAGTGGGGCAGGACGTTTCGGTGATATGAGCGAGATTATTCGAGAAGCCGAGCGGAGATTCGCTGCTGAGCATAAGGCAAGTGAGGCTTAACTGTGGCACACTATAGACTCACTGCAAAAGCTGAAGAAGATCTGCTGAACATCTGGCAATATATCGCTGAGGATAACCAGCAAGCAGCAACGAAGCTTCTTAACACCCTGAACGAAAACTTGGTGTTGCTTGCTGAGAATAAGTATCTGGGTATGGCGAGACCAGATATTATGCCTGATTTACGCTATTTTCCTGTGAAGAATTACCTCATCTTATACCGACACATAAACAATGGCATTGAAATTATACGTGTTGTACACGGTGCTCGCAATATACACGCACTTGTTCAATTAGATGATTAGCAGCGCCGATGCTCATAATAAATCACGCCGCCCGATGAGGAATGGGAATGTCCATATAGATGGGGATCAAATCTGGGTCTCCAGCAATCTCAGGATCGGAAGGAGATGCATGTGGTTCTGGTTCTTTATCTGTGCTTGCTTCAATATGCTGTTATAAAGGGTGGGTTTCATGCTTTCAACAACAAGGGGCTAGAGGCCTTGAAAGAAGGCCCCTCACGCCCTCACCATACTCAGAATGCCTTTTCTGCTGAGCAAGTCGAAGAGTTGATTGCCCGCAAACCGCGCACCTTCGACAAGCCGACCTCGTTGTGGACGCTGGACCTGTTAATGAACACCAAATAAGAGTAACTCAGCAATTCAAAAAAACGTGGTGAATCATGATCGGCAATACACGTGTATGGGTGTTTGCGACTCAAGAGCCTGATGCAAGCGATCTTGATTTTTATACTGCTCTACGCAACCAGAATAGCTATGCTCTTTTTAGCTCATCGTTAGCTGTTTGACAGACGCGGAAGCGCTTGCAGATATATTGAATCCTCTCACGATCAGCCATACCGCTAGCACCATCTCTTGCACGGCTATGGGAAAATTTAAAACGACCTGGATCGTCGACATAGAACCGGTGACATGGAACAGAACGAACATGCCTGCAACCAAGCCCAAGGTGACTCCCACAATACCCCAACCTGATAACCATCGGGGAATGAGTCTTGATTGATAAAAGACAATATAATACATCAGAAGCACCTATGTAGAAGGCCAGGATCCCTGTAAGGTTCGCCACATCATATCCTGCTCGTAAGAGGACACCAGAGGTTTGAAAAGACGATAAATCCGGAGCGCCAGCTTTTACGAATTCCTGGCTCAATGTCAAGAGTAATAGTATGCAAATGACACCGACACTATAAAGCACTCCCTCTATAATTCTGAAACCGACCAAGCCAAGAGCAAGACCTTCATGATATTTTCGTAAAACTGGATACAGCGCAATGGCAATCCCAGCAGAGGCAAAGGCCCCAATTAACAGAAAAAGCGCTCCTAGGATGACCTGGTTTTCATTGGCAGAAAACTTGCTAAGATTCTCTGGAGTAGTGAGCAGAGGATTCAAAAAAGCAAGACTTACGATGCTTGCCACCGTCGCAGTGAAGAATAATCCTCCGGCGATTCTTGCGGTCATTTTGTTTGATTTCCTCTTCTCAACAGGAGATGGTAGCTGTTCTTCACTCTGTAGCTTGTCACTAGGTATTTGAGGTATCATCATAACGCTCCTTTCCTCAAATAAGGCACGGACATGAGGAAGATTCTCTTCCCACCATAAGTGTACGGCATGCGCCTCACAACGGTATCACATGCGCTATGCTCAGCTTCACACTATCATCACAGATACAAAAAGTCAGCGCATTCCCGAATTGGTCTCTTGCTTCTGCACTAGGATGGCCTGGAATAGTAACTCGCCCTTTCTTTACCGGATGCTTATATTGTTGGTAGTCCTCCCCGTGTTACTACATGGTACCATCCATCAGCTTCCACAAGTTTGATAACATCATGAACTTTCATTGCCAGCCTCCGTGCAATCTTCACTAGTATACATGTATCGAACTAAAAAGTAAATTCATCCCACAATCGTCTTATTGATCACACCCAAAGGTAACCATGTTTGTTATAAACATAGTTGAAGGAAGCAAAAGGTGGAAGAGAATGCATTAATCCCAACGAGTACTCAGGAAGTTGACTTCTATGGAGACCTGATCGCCGTCGCTACTGTCAATGATACGCCCTATGTCCCTCTATGGTATACTTTGGTTGACAAAAATATGTGAAGTCTCCATATGTGTCAACTAGGAGTAAACACGTTTAATCTAGCCCATGAGCTGGGTCATATGATCATGCTCTGTGACACCCTTGCTGAGGATGGACAAGAAAAACTGGCACAACGCTTTGCGGCAGCCTTCTTAGTGCCAGCGAATGTGGCCATCCATGAATTGGGAGCTAAGAGAAAAAGGATCGAACTAGAAGAGATATCCCTTTTGAAGCAGAAATGTGGGTTAAACATGCGAACATGGATAAAACGTGCTTACGAGTTAAATATTATTGATGACGCCCTATGCAATAATTTGCTCAAGCATCTTAAGGAGAGAGGTGATAGTAAGCAGGAGCCTGTAGACTCTATTGGGAAGGAAGAGCCAAGAAGAATGAAACAAATGACGTTACGCGCTCTTGCGGAAAGGGTCATTTCTGGAGAGGAGGCTTTGAAGCTTTGTCCTGGGCGCATCTGCGAGAGTGAGGCGCAAATAACGCAATCTCCAGGGGGCCGGTATACTGCACGAGATCTCATGAAACTTTCGCATGAAGAACGAAATGTGATTCTTGCGGAAATGGCATGCAATGCAGCAGAGGAATACAGAAAGAATGAAGAATTGAATAGCTTTAATGCAGAGGATGATATTATTGAAGACTATTAGGAGAGGGGAAGTTTGGTTAGTCAACTTTGAGCCGTCTGTAGGAACTGAAATTCAAAAAATTCGTCCTGCAGTAGTTGTTCAAGAAGATGGACTTTCAATATTGGGGCGTACTATTGTCGTGCCAATTACTTCAGTTGTCTCTGTAGATCCAAAGATGCGGTGTGGGTGGGTGAAGGCGCAATTGCCCAACCCTACCCCGTTTGCGATTATCTGAGAGCCATCCCTGCAAGTTCATCGGGTGTCACCTGGATATCTCGCAGATCTGCCTCCTCAAGAGCAACATCTGTCAGAAGAGCCCCTTTCAGCGTGACACCCCGCAAAATGGCTCCTCTGCAATTGGTCGAACGTAGATATGCCAAATTCAAGCAAGCGGCGTGGAGGTTAGCCCAACGCAGATCCGCCCTGCTCAAGTCTGCATCAGTAAGATTGGCCTTAGCCAGGTTGGCATGGCGTAGATCTGCATTGGCGAGATTGGTTTTATACAACTGTGCCCGAAATAGATGTGCTCGCTGCAAGATCGCTCCATTTAGATTAGCCATGCTCAGATCTGCCTCAACCAAGTTCGTTCCCAGTAAAGTTGCATCACATAGATAAGCGCCAAACAATTTTGCTTGACTAAGTCTCGCCGCATTTATCTTGGCCTGAGCGAGGTTTGCCTGAGTTAAATCGCAGGAACTCAGATCGGCACCACTCAGAAGAGCCCCTTTGAGATTCGCCTCGCTCGCGTCTGCCTCACTCAAGATAGCCTCTTTCAGGTTGGCATTATGCAGGTCAGCCCTTCTCAGAGTTGCTTTGCGCAAATTGGCTTTACTGAGATCGGCCCCACTCAAATCGACCCGATCGAGATTTACGCCAATGAGGTTTGCCTCAATCAGATAAGCACCACTCAAGTTAGCTCCACTGAGATCAACTCCACAGAGATTTGTCCCTCGTAAATCTGCGCCACTTAAGTTGGCTCCATGCAAGCTGGCTCCGACTAAGTTGACACCAACCATGTATGCGTTGCTCAGATTTGCTCTGCTCAGATTTGCCCCACAGAGGACTGCCTGCTCCATATAAGTACCAGAGAGGTATGCGTCCTGCAAATTGGCATCTGATAAATCAGCTTTGATGAAATCCCCTCCGCTTAGATCTAAAGCATACAGATTAGTTCTTCGCAAATCTGCATTATCTAACAGAGGAACACGCTCTTCCCGCAGCGCAAGGGAGATTTCCATCAATGCCTGATTTCTACTAAGCACATATGTAGGTGCAATCATATTTTGTCCTTTCTTGGTATGCTATTTAAATCTTGCGAACTTGGAATGATCACTTTGTTACAGCACATATGCAATGAGCATATATTGTTTATAATCCGATTACCTCTATGCGTTGCAGGTCACGAAGCCTTTTTTCAACCTCCTCTGTTTTCCGCCTAGTAAGGCGCACCAATTCTGCGCAAGATCTTTGTCCGTCTACAAGCAAGAAGAGCTGTCGATGGACTCGTGAAAGCTCCTTTTGTTCAATCATCTGCAAAGATATGTTGAGTGGTTTGATCGCAACTGGCACCGTGCTAGGAGAGAGTGAGGCCATTGGTGGTTCTCTCTCCTGCGTATTCCTCTCACCTCCTTCCAATGAACCAGCAGCCCTTTTTCTTAAAGGCGAAATTGCCTGAAACGGAGGAGCGGGAGGTTTCATTGTTTGCTCATGATCATTATGATCCTCATGCTGTATTGAAATAACAGGAGGTGCAGCGTTAGTTTGATTGGACGACAGAAACAGAACCTGACAGTCTTTCCAGACGCTGATACGGTTGAATGCCTCCATGCCTGTTTGGTATCCACTCTTAGCTTCAACAAGTTGCCCATTGGCAAATGCAAGATATGCCTCTTCTGCTGTAGGTCCTTTGCCTCGCTTGACTTTTAATTGGCAAGTCCCACGGCTAAGTTAAATCATTTGAATAACATCAATTAATCGCCCTGTCAGGCTTTCTCGATCTTGTAACACAAATCAGCCTCCTGCACTGCTTTCATCTGATACACAGTACATTGTTCACTGAAGCAATAGGTAGGTTCTCTAATGGCCGACCAGAATTGCTTGTTCTTGCTTGCGAGGGCTTACAGGTTGGACACTGAAATCCGCTGAAGCGAGTACCTCTCGTCCTGATGCAATTTTGAGGGTACGGCAGACGGGTGTTAACATAACGCTCAAGAGCAGATTAACACTCAATGCAATCAAAGCTCCATAGATCGGGACTTTGGTGCCGCCTATAAACAATGGATAGACCGATGCAAAATTTTGTGAGATTGCAATGGCTGTTCCTACGCCCAGACCTCCCAGCAAACCCATGGTCAGTGCCACACGGTGAAACCAGCGGGTATAAAGACTCAGGAAGACTACAGGCAATGTTTGCAAGATCCAGACACCTCCTAACAGTTGGAGGTTATTGGCAACCGTGTATGTTGGAAAGATCAGAACGAAGACAAGCGCACCGAATTTGACTACTAGGGATGCCGTCTTAGCTACCATGGACTCCTCTTGACTGGTACATGAGGGGCGGAAATACTCTCGGTAGATGTTCCGCGAGAACAAATTGGCAGAGGCAATTGACATAATAGCAGAAGGTACCAAGGCCCCAATGGTAAGGGTGGCGAATGCAAGACCTACAAACCAGGCAGGGAACATTTTTGCAAATAACAATGGGATAACTGCATTCGATCCATAAACAGGCGATGCTTTAATGCCAGCAGCCATAGCCATAATCCCCGTCAAAATCATCAAGCTGATTAGGGACGGATAGGCAATCAAAAGGATGGTATTACGCTTGAGTACTTTGCGGCTATTCATACTTAAGGCACCTGTGATCGTGTGCGGATATAAGAACAAGGCTAATGCTGACCCCACTATTAGTGTCGTATAGGTGCTATACTGGCTTGGTTGCAGCACTAGCTTCTTTTGAGGCACAGCGGCAAAGATATGCGCAAAGCCTCCTAATCTGATGGGAATGTAAATAACTGCCACTAGGAATACTAGCCAAATAAGAAGATCTTTGACGATGGCTATCAAGGCAGGCGCACGTAAGCCACTGAAATAGGTATAGGCAGAGAGAATGATAAACGCAATGATCAATGAGACTTCTGTGGGAAGGCCCATCTGCATAATTACCAACTGCATGCCAATAATTTGCAGGGCAATGTAAGGCAAGGTAGCTATAATGCCAGTCACGGCAACAAGCAGCGCGAGGAATTCGACTATCAAACCGTTCACGTACAAAATCGGCAGCAGTGATATACCCCCGATGCCTAGCCACAGTCCAAAATTTGGATAGGAAAATAAAGGCTATTGGATATGCAAGGGTAATGTACGGAATCCCATAGTAACCCACTGCTCCTTGCGCAAAGACAAGACCTGGCATAGCAATGAACGTGTGAGCCGTATATATATCACCTCCCAGCAGGAACCATGATACAAGGGGGCCGAAGCGTCGTCCTCCCAATCCCCACTCGCGTAGTTTGCTGAGATCACTTGCATGCCATCGTGCAGCTAAGAAACCAAGGATTGAAACAGCCGTGACAACGAATATGAAGACCAATAACGTTTGCCAATTCATCAAAGGACACCCTTTCTATTGTTGAGGCCCTTTTCCCATCTTGAGGAGAGGCAGACAGCCACAAATTATTTTCACCAAGTACGTAGTACAAGCAGACATAAAATCGAAGTCCATATGACCAGAGAAATCACTAAAAGTGGATCGATGGGGAATGTATTTACACTCGGCTGTACTTAAATATCAGTAGACCTTCCCCATGATGCGCTTTTCACCGATGAAATCGCACAGCGGTTAGGAACCAAGCACAACTCTTAAAGACCGTCAAAAAATATAAATCTCCGTGCAAACAACTCGTGATCTAACAGGAGTCTCTGAGTTTTTTATGCTGAGATCCGTCAAGATCAATCTATGGGATGTCCATCCCTCTGACGCACTCAATTGTGCTAAAAACTAAAAATGTCTCTGAAATGTGAAATGGACAAGAAGGAAATGGTTCTACTCCCCCAAGAAGTAGACGACAGCTAAGATCAGCGCAGTAATAATTACCCATACGGCCTGAAACCAGTAGAAGAAAGGGATGTCAAAAAGCGTTGGTTCTACATAGTTGTAAAAGGGGGGAAAGAGCCATAAGGAGAACGGAATGAACAAAAGCAGCAAAGGTAAATGATGCTTTTCACCTTTAGGGAGAGTACTAGCCATAGTTCAACTCCTTTGTCTATAGAACTACACAGTAAGCTATTTGAGCATGTTACTGGCATGCTTCCGTCAGGAGCACCTAAAAATATGAAATACGACCTGCTCTACTTCTTTCAAAGATGTATCTAAAGCAGGGAAGGCTCAAATAAGGACAATCTTACTTGACAACCTTCGGCTTTTCAGCAAGCATATCCCAAGTGTGTCTCTGACACCGAGTTCAGAAATTACACTATGGTGGCAAAAAATGTCAAGTTAGTAGGACTTCTGGCTTGAGTACTGAGTGGATCTCAAGGTGCTCTATTACCTATAACGAAACATATTCGAATATGTAACATCGAAGTATTTCACCACAGTGGGATCGTATGAGAAAAAATAGTAAGGAATCATATGCAAACGGGCTTACAGCTTTTGCCACGATGCCTAACCGCACAGGTTAAAACCGCCCGCCGCAAGCCTTTTTCTGTCAAGTTATTGGTGCGTGACTGCGTGATTCTCTAAGCGATGTCCAAGTGTTCGGCAATCAACTGTGCCAGATGCAAGACACGGAGATGCCGTCGACCAGCATCAACTCCTCCACGCAGATGCATCAGACAGCCAGGGTTATCGGCTACAAGCACTGTCGCCCCCGTACTCTCGGCATTATTCAGCTTATTGTTCATGATACGCTCAGACACATCGCTATGCTCAATGGAAGTCGAACCTCCAAATCCGCAACATACATCCGACTGCGGCATTTCCCGCAGTTCTAGCCCCAAAACCTGGATGATGTGGCGTGCCTCCGAACGCAGTCCCAGACAATTAATCGACTGGCAGGAATCGTGATAGGTCACAACCAGATCATTGCCAGTAAACTGGGCATAACTGGCCCGAACTGGCAGTTTTATGCCATTTGCCAGCAGCACATGATCCACAAAGCTCGCGAAATCCATGACTTTTCCAGCCAGAGTCCTAGCTCGCTGTAACCACTCTGGCTGCTGGAGATCCTCAAAGAGCCTGAGATAGTCTTGCGTCAGGGTAACAACACAGCTTGTGGTAGCACCAACGATATAGTCTGCCTTGCTTTCTTTAAGCGCGTGCTCCAGCATAGTGATCGTCTGGCGTGCCATTGCCGCACAATTCGCGCGATCGCCAGAATTGAGGGAAATCAGACCGCAACAGCTTTGCTGCTGTGGGAACGTGACCTGCACACCACAAGCCTTCAGTACCTTGATAGCTGCCTCACCCATTTCAGGGTAGAGACGATCTATCATACAGCCCGCGAAGTAGCAGACGGTCAGACCAGCATGTTCTGCACTGTCCTGACTTGTTGTCGTCCTCGCAGGCGCAGATAACTGTGCTTTGACCCTATCGCGCAACGGTCTTATCGCGAAGGTGGGAAGACTGCGCCAGCGTGCGAGTTGCGCAATCGTATTTACAATGGGAAGCTTGCCAAATACACCCAGGCTGCGTGTGCTGATGTAGTTGCTGCCTCGTGTCAGCGGAGTCTGGGCCAAGCTCAAAAATCGCGTCGTCAGATCAAATAAGCGTGGATGTGCCATTATCCCAAATATCAGCTTCTTCAGCCAGGGTAATCCGTACGCATCAACGACGCGACTGCGTACATCTAGGATCAGACTCGGCAGAGGTATCTCGACCGGGCAGACGGTTTCGCAGGCGTTACAGCTTACACAGAGACTCTGTGGCCCAGCATCTGCCTCAAGGCCGTGATGGAAAGGCGTCACGACCAGCCCGATAGCACCGCTGTAGATATAGCCGAAGGCATGACCTCCAACTTGTTGGTAGGATGGACAAATATTCGAGCAAGCAGCGCAACGTATACAGCGCAACGCCTCTTTAAAGTGTGGATCGGCTCGCATCTCACTGCGCCCGTTATCGACAAGCACAATATGCATCTCTTTGCCGGGTGTCGCGGGTCCTGTGATCAGTGTCGTATAGCTCGTAATCTGCTGACCAGTCGCACTGCACGCCAGCAGGCGTATCTGTGTCATGGCATCTGCAAATTTGCCGATCAGCTTTTCATATCCTGCTATTACCACATGCACTGGCGGGAGAGACGTTACTAATCGCCCATTTCCCTCGTTGGTCAACATCATAACAGTGCCACTCTCAGCGATCAGCGCGTTTGCTCCGCTGATGCCCATTTCCGCATTCAGGGAAGGCTTTGCGATGCTCGACCCGGATGACAGCTACCTGCTCAGCAACATCCTCACGCGAGATCTCGCGTCCTGTGGCCTCTGACAGCAATGAACCTACTTGTTGCCTCGTCTTGTGAATAATCGGCATGACCATGTGTGAGGGACGTTCATGAGCGAGCTGGGCCACCCATTCACCAAGATCAGTCTCAACGACCTTGATCTGACGCGCTTCCAGATAGTGATTCAACTCGGTCTCTTCGCTCACCATGGTCTTGGATTTGACAACAAGCTCAATGTCCTTACGCTGGCACAGTTCATAAATATAGCGATTGGCGTCCTCCGCTGTACCTGCCTCGTAGACAATTGCTCCTGCCGCCTCTGCCTGAGCTTTAAACTGAGCAATCAACTCTGGCTGGTGCTCAACCGCATAATTTTTGGCATCGCGCAGCAGAGAGCGCATATGCATAAAGCTATATGCGGGGCCATAATCGGTCTCATGGGAGGCAAGAACGGTTCCGCGTGATGCACGCCAAGATGGAGCAAAACGTTCCAGGGCACGGTGCATGTCCTCATCCCTGAGCGCTCCTTCTAAACGTTCTTCAAAAGGTTGATCCTGGTTTGTGGATTTCGTCTCTTCGCTTACAATCGGCTGAGGAGATGCCGTTTGGTCGCCGTTTGTCATAGCTCTGCTTTTTCCCTCTCTGCAACGATAATGACACACAACATTTTTGGCCCTTGCACACCGATAGTGAGCGTGCGCTCGATATCAGCGGTGCGACTTGGACCTGTAACAAAAGACATATAATGGCGCTGATCCTGACCAGCTTTGGCGAGTTGCTGTAATACTGCTGCCGCGTCATCTAACATAGAGACGAGCTGGTTCTCGCTCACAAGTACAAAGTGGGTCAGTGTCAGCATACTGACGAGTCTCGCTTCGAGAGCGTTTTCGGCAAGGAGAACAGAACCTGTCTCGGCGATAGCCAGTTCCGCGCTAGAAAGGCCAGCGGGAGCATCGGCAACGCTGGCTGGATCTCTAACCTCGTGTATTGTTATGCCTTTACTGCCAAGGAGTGGAAGAATTGCTCCCCACTGCTGATGTTGGTCAAAGTTCGGTGGGACAACAATTTCAGAGGCCATCAATGCCGGGTGAGAGGCAATGATCGCTGTGGCCTCTGCCAGATTTGCTACCAAGTGAGACTGACCACCAGCAGAGGCAAGTCGCTGCTGAAAGCGTGTGAAAAGATCAGTGTAAGTTGTAGAGGCCAATGCTCTTCCTCTTTCCGTTTCCCGATGAAATTGGTACGATGAAAGCCCTGTATATCGTGACATCTTCCTATGATGGTTTTATGCCGCGATTTGATGAATGGAGCTTTTCCAGTATAGTTACCTTGTCAATGGACACGTATGCCATGACTAGGTGTTCGGAGGGGAACGACTATCCTCTCAGGATGCACTACTAAAGACCTTATGGCCTTATTCACATCCCCTATCCCATTGTCGGTAAAGACGTTTGGGAGTGCTTTTCGCATGATATTGTAGCTGCCATTGATATCTGCGTTAAATTTGCGCCCATTTGAGGCCTTGTACATGCCACGTTTCACGCGCCTGCCACTGAAAGTTACCTTGTCCGCATCTTCTTCACCAAAGACGGGTATGGGATCGCGATCCAGAAAGCTGGCTTTGCTCGTATAGCTTTCCTCTTGCACGAGGACGGTGATGCCAACCAGCTTCGCTTTATAGGTGAGCATATCAATGAACCTTGCATGCGGCAATTGCACAAAGTGCTGGTTGTTCTTTTTGCTCATCTTGCACTCTTGCTTCCAACCTGGATTCTTGCCAATGACCAGCGTGCCGATGCCCTCACGAACCAACAAATCGATGATGCGGATGCTCGTGGTGTGCATGTAGTGATCAATGCGTCGTGTTCGTTTGGCTGCAACGCGTTCTAGCGAGCGACTAGTGTGATGATTGCTACTCATCTTCTTTTGCATCTTGCAAATTTGCTTGTTATAGAATTGGTTCACGCTCTTAATCGGACGCCCGTTAACAAGGCAAGGAACAAAGCCTCTTTTGTTTGAAGTTAGCGCGACAAGATTGTTTACTCCAATATCTACTGATGCAACTAAATAATGATTGACATCTTCCTGCATTTCTTCCTCAGTATAGACAACTTCAACGATATAGCATCCAGCTTTCTTGGGCACAATGCGAACCTGATCAATGTTCCGGTGTCTGGTTCTAATCTCGATTCCAAGCTGAGATGGCTTGATTATACCGTTGCGCAGTGCTGGTTTCGAAATTGCCTGAATGGTGTAGACAAGTACATTCCTCCCTTCTTTCTTGTCCTTGTAGCCAGGCAGCTTGGGACGGCCTCTGAACTGCGATGAATCTTCCTCATAGGCGCGTGTCGCTTCAAAGTACGATTTCCAGTTCTTGTCGAGAAGCTTGAGCACCTGCTGTGACACTTTGCGAGGAAGCGATCGATAGGCTTCATGCTTCTGCATGCGCTTAGCCATCTGGTTGTAGTTCAAGTACTTCCCACAAAAGATGAAATGCTGTCTGATCTCATAGAGCGCCGCATTGTAGAGGTTTTTGGAGGCGAAGGCTGCACGATCAATGAGCTCAAAACGTGCATCAGTTTTGCTGATCATGTGCTTCTCTACCAGTTGCATCTTCGTCTCCTTCCTTTGTTAGTTCTTCCACAATCTTCTCAGTTTTGCGTTTAGCCCTTCTCTGCCCATAAAGGCGAGCACAAAAGCTATAGACAATCGATTGCAGATCTGCAATCAAGTCCTCATTAGCATTCTCAGCCTGATTAACAACCTCAATAGCTCTCCCGTGCGTTTTGAGTAGAGCTTCTATATAGTGGAACCCAAAGCGTGTCCCTCTCGCTTTGTGCTCGATAACAATCAAATCGATCGTCTTGTCCTCCAGAAGAGCAAGGAACTTTGGGCGACTGTCGTTGACACCGGAGCCAACCTCTTTCACCACTTTAGCTACCTGATAGCCCTTGGCTGTGCAGTAGGCTACTAATCGTTCTGCTTGGCTATCCAGATTGGACTTATTCTCTGCTGATGAGACTCTAGCATAGACAGCAACTTTCAGCGATCTTGCAGGCGATGACTGCTCAATATCTACAATGATGGTTCCTGTATCCATCTGATGCCCGGGAATTTTTCCTGCTCTATACCATCTCCATGCCGTCCGGTAGCTCACCCCTATGCTCTTGGCATAATCGATTAACTTCATGCTTAGAGCATATCATAGATGAGCATTCTTGTCAATACCTGATCATAAATCAAAGAAACGTTTCCCATACAAGATGTGGAGCGGATTGCAAAGGAAGCCTAAAGTTGAAGGTGGTCTTGGTGGCACTCGGTTTTTGGTGGAACCATGTATTTGTATTGTATTGACAAAATGCTCTGCTATAGCTTGAATGCCCATGGTTTGGTATGGCTCAGGGAGGTTGACTAGAGAGAAATAATTTTTCATAATTAACTATGAGTGACTATAATAATTTATTTCTTGACAAAGTGAATTATAAAGTAGTATGCTTCACTATGTCAAGTCCATAATAGGGAAAGTGAGAGTCAAAATGATTATGGCAAGTGTAAATTCCTTTAGGGACTTACGACAGAAGGCTGGCTATAAGATTGCAAGATTAGCTCGCGAAGCTAATGTCTCGCCGTCATCTATCTATAGAATTGAAGGCGGGGAACGGGTAACGAAAGAGTTAGTACAGTCAGTTCTTTTGGTAATCAACACGAGACTGCATACAAGTTACACGGCAGATGATATTAAGGGACTTAATATTGTCGGAAGTGAAATAGCAAATCAAGAGGAGTGACCATAGGAACATGTCAGACGAAAAAGCCCTTATCCCAATTGAAGAGCAAAAGGTCGATTTCTACGGTGATGAGATTACTACTGCTCTGGTAGACGTCGACGGCCGCACTACGATGTATGTGCCGATCAAGCCCATCAGTGACTATCTGGGACTCATCTGGTCAGGGCAATTTGAACGGATTCAACGGGACCCTGTATTATCCGAGGTCGCAGCAGTCATTCGCATTACACGAATAACTGCTACGGGTGGTGTTCCTGGTAGTTTGTGCCTCCCCGTTGAATACTTGAATGGCTGGCTATTTGGTATCCATGCTAGCAGAGTTAAGTCTGAGCTAAGAGGGAAGATCATAAGGTACCAGCGAGATTGCTACCGCGTACTGTGGGAGGCGTTCAGTGCTCAACCGCTCGGTGCTCAAGATCTCGAGCAGACACAAGGCACTATGGCCTTAGAACGAATTCGAGAGATGGGGCTAGCAATCGCTCACATGGCTGAGCAGCAAATAGAGATGGAGCAACGGTTAAATAAGGCCGCCAAGGTATTCACAAGCTTTGACCGTCGTCTAACTACTGTCGAGAAAAGGCTAAGCCCGGCAAATCACGTCACTGAAGAGCAGGCCGAGACGATATCATCAACCGTTAAGGCATTGGCTGAACTGATGGCATCAAAGGACTCGAGCAAGAATCACTATCAAGGTATATTTGCTGAGTTGTACCGCCGCTTTGGAGTCAGCAGCTACAAGAATATCCGCATTGAGCAGTATGAGAAGGTTCTTCAGTTTCTAGAGGATTGGAGAACTGCTCAAGCGGGTTAATAGACCACTATCACAGTATTCCAATCGCTGCTAAACCCGAACGTTGCATATTGAACCATACAAGCAAAGGAAGCAAAGATGGCAGATCGCCCCAACCGCATTGGACAACAGCTCGGTAACTATCGCCTGCTTCGTCTCCTTGGGGAGGGAGGCTTCGCAGAGGTCTACCTGGGAGAGCACACCTATTTAGGCACACATGCCGCTATCAAGATCCTCTATACGCGAGTCGCGCAGGATGATATTTCACAGTTCCAGCGCGAGGCTCGCATGCTTGCTAACCTCATTCTCTCTCAGATTGTGCGTGTCCTGGACTTCGGCGTTGCTGACCATACCCCCTATCTCGTGATGGACTACGCTCCTAGTGGCACCCTGCGAACACGCCATCCGAAAGGGATGCGCCTAGCAGTGCCAACGGTAGTGAGCTATGTCAAGCAATGTGCTCAAGCCCTGCAATATGCCCATGACCAGAAAATCATTCATCGTGATGTCAAACCGGAAAACATGCTCATTGGGTGCAATGGAGAGATCCTGCTCAGTGATTTCGGCATTGCCCTGGTGGCACAGAGTTCGCGCTATCAGAGTACCAAAGACATGGCGGGGACGATCACCTACATGGCCCCGGAGCAAATTGAAGCGCACCCGCGTCCTGCCAGCGATCAATATTCGCTGGGGATCGTGACCTACGAATGGCTCAGCGGGAACCGTCCCTTTCACGGCTCCTTCACCGAGATCGCAGTCAAGCACAGCGTCACTCCTCCACCTTCCCTCTGCCAACAACTGCCCGACCTTTCACCGGAGATCGAGCAGGTCGTGTTTACAGCCCTTGCCAAGAAGCCAGAAGACCGTTTCGCATCCGTCCAAGCCTTTGTCACGGCCCTAGAGCAGGCCAGCCAGCCCAGTCAACCAGCCCCAGAGCCAGCCACTTGCACCCACCGTGGTTGCGCCAAGTGCGCCCTTGCCACCAACAGTTCTTGCCTCACCGCCATATCCACCTGCCCAACAACCAATGACCGTGACGCCTCCAAACGTTTCGTCCATGCTGGGGCAAACTGACCAGCCAGCACAGCATCAGCCATTTATGCCCCCATTGGTACTCTCGCATCGTAGAGGAACCACACTCTCTACCTATCGCGGGCATTCAGGTTGGGTGAGGGCAGTAGCGTGGTCACCGAATGGCAAGCGCATCGCCTCCGGCTCTGATGACAAGACAGTGCAGGTGTGGGATGCAGCCAATGGAGGTCATGTCTACTCCTACCGTGGGCATTCTAGTTGGTGGGGTATTGCTAAATGGGTGAGGGCAGTAGCGTGGTCACCGGATGGGAAGCGCATCGCCTCTGGTTCCTATGACAAGACAGTGCAGGTGTGGGATGCCGTCGATGGAAGTCATGTCTACTCCTACCGTGGGCATTCTGGGCCAGTGGATGCAGTGGCATGGTCACCGGATGGGAAGCGCGTTGCCTCTGGTTCTTGGGATAATACAGTGCAGGTGTGGGATGCCGTTGATGGCGGTCATGTCTACACCTACCGTGGGCATTCTAGTTTTGTGACTGCATTAGCGTGGTCACCGAATGGCCAGCGCATCGCCTCCGGCTCCGTTGACAAGACAGTGCAGGTGTGGGAGGCGTCGTGAGGGAGGGCGATGTTCTCTGTGGAGGTGCAATGGCCCTACCTCTTTCCACGGACGCGATAAATCGGGTCCCTACCTTTTCGTGCAATAAATTGCTACATAATATACAATGAAATGTATTACGATTAAAAGAAGTAAAAACTCCTATCAGACGATAATTGTGCAAAATGAGATTACCCGATTTATCGGGAGAAGAAGTAGGGGCCCGATTTATCTCGCCCGTGAAGTTTGCCACGCACCAACCAAATCAATCATTGAGATTATCTCGTTCTGACATACAGACCAAGTTGGCCAGCAGGATCATTGATCGCGTCCGTCTGGCAAGTTGCTGCTCCTCTATACCATACACCTGAATGCATTGTTGGGTACCCAATCTGTTGAGTCTTCTCTCAACCATTTTATCAGGATCTAAAGAAATGATACCAACGTGGGCTTGGCATGACTCTATCCTATTAGGCCGATTGCGGCAGGCTTATGGTAACATGCCCCTGCTCGTCTGCCATAGTTGGTTGACAGGAGATGACCACATGCATCCCCAGTTTCTTGACCATCTGGAGAAGATCTTCGAGCGAAAAACTAGTCAAGTGGGCTCGTAAAAGTAGACGGATATGAGACTGCGGTACATCTAATAGATGTGTAGCCTGATTTTGGGAGAGATCGCGCCGATTAATCTCTGAGACTACATAGCTTAACAATTTTGCCCGCGCTAGGTATTCGTCAGGGTTTGGCAAACCAGCATCAGCAAAAATGTTGCCACTACTGATGGTGTAGCTTATCTCTTCGTCGATCATGATAGTTACTTTCCCTGGAGCGGCTTGACGTTCGTTGCCTTCTGACCATCCAGTGCAAGATAAAGTGCGGCCATGACATTAGCTCTCACTTTTTCTGGAAAAGCCCCAAAGTCTTTCTGACATGATCCTACCCAAAACAAATCCCATGCCACTCTTGCCTCCATGCCTACCAAAATATCGTTATTATATTATATTAAATGCAGATTCAGAGTGTAGCCTGCGCTGGACTCCAGAAAATAGCTTCATGATGGGAGGATCAACTTGAAACGCGCTCACGCTCTGCTATACCGATTCTAGTATACAAAAAAAGATTCCTGATGTCAAGCCGTTGGTGTCGGTGGGGTGTGCGGAGGATTTTTGCATGGAGGTGCCTACGGGAAACGGTTTCGATAAATCGTGTCCCTACCAATGGCGCAATGAATTGCCTTGTTTGCAATTTATTGCCTGATTTGTAGGGACACGATTCATTTCGCCCGTTTCTCGTGGGGTGAGGCATGGCAAAAACGTTAGGTGCACCCCGGCCAAGCCCGTATCTTGACGTACGTGTATCTCCTTCCTATAATACAGGATATAAAGATGTGCACTTGCGCCCACATTTTTGTAGGCAAAGCCACACCAGCAAAGGAAGCACAAAATGGCACAGCGTCCCAACCGCATTGGACAACAACTTGGAAACTATCGCCTCCTCATGTAGGCAAGATCCTCATTAGGATAAGATAGGTTTTTCGTCAATATGAAAGCAGATTTTGCCTATGAAAAGCTGTCCATCTTCAAATTCATATTCAACTTCAATATTGGTAATTTCCCTATTCCCTAAATATTGCTTGTATTCTTTTAATAAGTATTGTTGAGAACGACCATTTGGTGTACCCAATATTGCAAGATAAGCATCTGTTCCAATTTTGTTTACTTTGAAAGTCCCTACTATACGTTTTAACATTTCATATTTAACTTCATGTATTTCAATTCCTTCTTCTTCAATTAATCCTTTAGCTATTGCAAAATCTTCTTCAGTTCCTTTTTCAGTTCCTTTTTTGCATTTAGCTTTAGCTCCTTTTATAAATAAATATATTGTAGATCTTGTCTCATTATTTTCAATTTGGTTGCGGTCTATTTGTTTAATAGATCTATCTGCTGAATCTTCCCAAGCTAAATCTTTTAAAATTTCTCCTAGCAACTGAGAAAATTGCAAACTTTTGTTATTAATCCTGCAGGATCTTTCAACTCCTATTGCTTGATTATTCAAGTACACAGTACCATAAAATTCTTCTTTCCCGGATGCTTTAGTGTTTATATTAACTTCAAACTTACCTTTTTCTGCTCTATTTTCGTTATATTTTCTATCATAACACTCTCTAAATTTTTTAGCGATGTTTTCATTATATGACATTCTTTCACTTTTGATCATCACTATCTCTCCTTTTAGAGCAGCAAATATTCGCGCCGCTTCATCGCCGTATTGCAATTTCACCTTTTTGATATCCATATGGCGATCAAAGGACTCTGGCAGCTTTGGCGGAACAGCTATATGTTTCTCTTGCAGTCTAGCTAAGAATTTACCTGTGAAATACTTATTTAATATGCTATCGCCTGTTTTGATTAAATCAGCTTTTAATGGTTCCATATCAAACTCTTGTAGCTCTTGGATCAGCTTCTTGGACTGTCTATAACGTTGGAGCATATTCTCCAGAGTCGCTTTGGCATCGGAATTGGAATCCTCTCCGCTCTGTCCGATGACTTTTGCCGTCTCCGCTATGCCCCTGCATATCTTGACCAATTGGTTATGGACAAACGTATTGATATGGTCTCTTGTTTGCTTTCCAGACTGTTCATTCTTCTTCGACTGTTCGTCGCTGACCGTCTGGATCTGATCCTTCGCTTGCTTTTCAAAATCTTTCTCTAGTACCTCCTGAACTGCCTGTATTAGGTTGCTGCATGCCTGAACAGACAGGTACATATCTTTCAGGTCTTGTGTCGCCGTGGATAATTGTTCTTGACACCGCTCATACGAGGATAATTGTTCTTGACACTGGTTATAGATCTTGCGAACTCTGGATAGCTGATGATGGACAAGTTTTAATGGCATATAGCCCTTAAGAAAATCCTTGGCCGCTTCCACTTGCATTGCATTTTGAATTATGTCAACAGGTCTATCTTCTAAAATAAGGGGATTATTATCTTTTTCTGTGATATTTCTATGTAAAATTTCTTTTCCAATTTTTTGACTTATTGTATCTAATTCTCCACATAAACTGCGATGATAATCATTACTTTGGATATTTTGTTTGCCTTCATTTATTGCTTTTTTAGTCTCTCTTGAAAAATTCCCAAAAGCTTTCATCTGACTTCCCTTTTTTCTGCTACATGAAATCTGAATAGTTGCTCCTTAACCAGATTTGAGATAAACACTTGAAGAGAGAATACCTGATGATAGGGGCTTTTTTCTAGGAGGAGAAAGGGACAGAAATTTGGAACGCGTGACCATGGTCGATATGTTGCGCTTATTGGCCCAATGCATTACGATATTAGAGGGTCCCTAGTTGTCAACCCTCCTTCTGTCAAAAGATCGATACTTAAAATAAGTTCTCTTGTATTTAGATAGCGTTTATGCTATATTCATATGCGTTACGGAGAAGGGATAACGCACATTGCTAAGCGATAAAGGTAATAAACAAAAGCAACTATAACTGTATGAAGATATTTTTCAGAGATCTGGAGGCAGCTTATGTCAATCTATCCATACCAAGAGGTGCTCAAGCAGGTTCAGTACCTTTCACCGGATGAACAATTTCAGCTATTAGAAGACTTTGTCACACTAATTCGGCAACGAGCTGTTACTAAGCCTCTTCACAGCATTTTAGAGTTAGAAGGCTTGGGAAAAGAAATTTGGGAAGGTATTGATGTGGATCAGTATCTGCAACAGGAGAGAGATTTATGGGGTGGGTAGAAGATTTACGAGGCATGGTCATAGGCCTAGATACGGCACCGCTTATTTATTATATTGAAAGAAAGCCTGTCTATGTAGATATATTACGCCCTTTCTTTCAAGTGGTAGATAGAGGCGAAATTTCGGTTGTAACATCAGTTATTACTCTAACGGAAACGCTCGTCCATCCGCTTCGGAATGGCAATAAGGATCTAGCAAACCGATATCGAGATATATTATTTTGTACCAAAGGTCTAGCTACTTTACCGCTCTCTCCAGATATTACAGAGGAAGCTGCTCAATTGCGGGCTTTAAATAACATTCGTACTCCGGATGCCATTCAAATGGCGACTGCTATCAAAGGTGCTGCGTCTTTCTTTCTCACAAATGATGCTCGTTTACCATCTTCACCGAAATTAAAAGTTCTGGTGGTGGATAATATAAGGAGTTCCTGAGAAATGTCTTTTGACATCATTAAGGGTATGGCGACAACCCTCAAAAATATCGGTCGAAAGCCAACAACTGTCTCTTACCCCGAGGAAGAACGTGACTTGCCACCACGTTTCCGTGGACGGCACGTCCTCCATCGCTATGAAAATGGTATGGAGCGCTGTGTTGGTTGCTATTTGTGCGCTGGTGCTTGTCCCGCAGATGCTATTTATATCGAGGCAGAAGAGAATACCGAAGAGCATCGTGGCTCCCCTGGTGAACGCTATGCCAAGGTCTTTGACATAAATATGTTGCGTTGCATCTTCTGTGGCTATTGTCAGGCCGCTTGCCCGACTGGAGCGATCACACTAGAGAACAATTACAAGCTAGCCTCCTACTATCCAGAGGATCTAGTCTATCACAAGGAACAATTACTCGAATCTCAGGGACAATCAACTGTTGGCTCGAATGCGGTCTGGGCCGAGCAGCCGTCGGCTGAAGCTGAGCAACCAGTCCCGCAAGCGTCGCGGACTTTTGATGGATCACAGGCTAGTGCTGCCGCAGTCGGTCTGGGAACTTGTCATGTCGAACGTCCAATGCTGCTAGTCAATGAAGAGCAAGATGAAGATAGACGCAAGTTTTGAGATAAAGAGGTATTTATGACACCTGAATGGTTATCATTTCTTGTATTGGCAGTTGCTAGCACTATTACCGCTATTGGTGTTATCGCCTTCAAGAATGCCGTGTATAGTGCCTTGAGTCTAATCCTCACACTATTATTCCTAGCCATGTTCTACTTGCTATTGCAAGCAATGTTCATATCTATCGTCCAGATTCTGATCTATGATGGTGCTATTATGGTGCTCTTCCTTTTCGTCGTGACTATGATGACACCAAGACATGATGAGCAGGAACGACGCGATCGCATAGTATGGCAAAAAGGAGTGGGTAGCCTCCTGGGTCTAGTCTTGGTGGGTACTCTGAGCTATTTGCTTTTCAAAGGATCTGTCTCTTCTGCAAATCTCCCAAAAGCTAGTGCGGCAGAGAGCCTCTCAAATGTCGTGAAGCAGCAAGGCAGCGTTGAAGCATTTGGGCAAGCCCTTTTTCATGGCTATCTGTTCCCTTTCGAAGTGACCAGTCTGTTGATCGTCATTGCTATTCTGGGGGCGCTGGTCTTTGGCAGGAGGGCATGAGTAGCCTGCTATTCTCTTGACAAAGCTTGGTCTGCTGTATATACTGTTGTGTATACGTGACTATATTAGCATGCTTGTTGAGGAGGTTCCATATGCAAGTAGTAAAATTACGGAGGGTAGGCAATTCAACAATCGTTACGCTCCCACCATCAGTGATAGAAGCATTACATCTACACGAAAATGATGAGCTTGCTGTTGAGGTTGCCAGAGATCGTATTATGCTTACGCGTGCCACCGCTGATTTTCAAGATGCGTGGAATGCATATCAAGAAATTGAACCACGCTATCGCAATGCAAATCGTAAATTGTCGGAGTAGATTTGGTGATCCGTTTTTTGCCTGAAAGTATCGTTATGGCTATGCATGATGATCAGATTCTGTTTATACGGAGGCTCATATGGAGTACGTGATGCCTCCGCTTTAGATGCAGCTCTTCACATGCCACAAGCACAATTCGGTGGAGAGTTTTTACATCCGACTGTCTTTCACATGGCTGCTGCGTATGGATTTCACTTGAGTCAAGATCATCCCTTTCTTGATGGAAACAAGCGGACAGCAGGTATGGCCATGTTTACCTTTCTGCGGCTCAATGGCTTGGAGCCAATTGCCACAGAAGCGCAGTATTATGATGCGATGATGGCTGTTGCAGGTGGGCAGATGAGTAAGGAACAGCTTGCAGATTGGTTACCAACTGTTACCCGTGGTGTGCTGCCGAAACTTGAGTAGGGTGCTATACGTGTGTGTCATTTTATAGTAAAAACAGGAGAAAAAATCATGGCCTCTGTACCTCTATCGGCCTATCTAATAATGAGCGCCATCCTATTTAGCATTGGCACAACTGGAGTAATCGTCCGGCGCAACCCGCTCATTATCTTTATGTCAATTGAGCTGATGCTTAATGCCGTCAACCTATCGTTTGTGGCCTTGTCTCATTTTCTCGATTCAGCGGATGGACAAATGTTTGTCTTTGTTGTCCTGACAGTCGCTGCTGCCGAGGTTGTTGTGGGTTTGGCAATCATCGTCTCGATCTTCCGTTCACGCCACAAGATTGATGTTGACGAGATGAACATATTGCGAGGATAAACAAACTATGGCGAATTTCAGCCTATGGGTATTGTTGTTTCCATTATTAGGCTTCATCGTCCTGGGGCTAGCAGGTAGGTTTTTGCAACGCTCGGCGGTCCTGGCTGTGGCTTGGGGAGCCTGTGGTCTTGCGTTTCTGTGCGCTCTCATCAATTTCCTCTCCATGCTAGGCACGCCAGTATCGGGACGCGTGAGTGATCAGGTTGTCTTCAACTGGCTGGCTTCTGGTACTGGCAACGCTCCGTTGCTTACTATTAACTTCGGTCAGTACCTTGATCCATTATCGATGACGATGTTGCTGGTTGTTACGGGTGTGGGTCTCCTGATTTACATATATTCAGCAGGTTACATGGAAGAAGATCCAGGCTTCTGGCGCTTTTTCGCTTACCTGAACTTCTTCATTTTCGCTATGGTCCTGCTGGTGAGTGCTGACAACTTTCTCTGCTTGCTGGTTGGTTGGGCACTGGTTGGTCTGGCCTCGTTCCTCTTGATCGGCTTCTGGTATCAGAGACGCTCAGCCGTTGCCGCTGCCCGGAAAGCCTTTGTCATCAATGTGATCGGCGACTTCGGTCTGATGCTGGCAATCTTCTTGATCTTTGTTAATTTCCAGTCATTAGATTTCTCAAATGTGCTTCAAATTCCAAATAGCGTTAATACTGGTACTATCACTGCTATCTGCCTGTTGCTCTTCGTAGCCTGTGCTGCAAAATCGGCCCAGTTACCACTCTACATGTGGTTACCAGACGCTATGGAAGGTCCAACTCCCGTAAGCGCCTTGATCCATGCAGCGACGATGGTGACCGCTGGCGTCTATCTGGTTGCACGTACCCATGTACTCTTTGATCTGGCACCTGTAGCGTTGAACGTGGTAGCCGGGATTGGTGGTGCGACAGCACTTTTTGCTGCTACTATTGCGCTATTCCAGCTTGATATCAAGCGCGTGCTGGCCTATTCAACGATTAGCCAATTGGGCTATATGTTCATGGCTGAGGGTGTGCAAGGGTATAGCGCTGGCATTTTTCATCTCGTCACCCATGCTTTCTTCAAGGCGCTACTCTTCCTAGGGGCTGGTGCTGTCATTCATGCTCTGGAGGGTGAGCAGGATATGCGCAAGATGGGAGGACTGTGGAGTCGCATGCGCATTACTGCGTGGACGTTCTTGATTGCGACACTGGCGATCAGTGGTATTCCTCCACTGGCAGGTTTCTGGAGCAAGGATGATATTCTTAGCACAATACTAGCCCGGGCAATGAAAACAGGTGATCCTGGTCTCTATGTGTTATGGGGTATAGGACTACTGACAGCTGGTCTGACAGCTTTCTACATGTTCCGGCTCTTCTTCGCTATCTTTAGTGGGCATTATCGTGGTCAAGCCGTTGTGACAGAGCAGGAAGACGAGGATGAGGAGCAAGCAGCTGGACACCATCACGCGGGCAGTGTCTACTACTACAACATTGAAGAAGTGCCATTTGTGATGTCTATCCCACTTCTCATTTGGCTATTCTCTCAGTGATTGGGGGGCTTCCTTGGATCGTTGAGTTTGATAGGTCTTGCACAATTTAGTCCGTTGCCCAATTTCCTGAATACTGTATCTTTCCAGGGAGCCTCAATGCCAGAACCGAGTTTAGCGACAATGTGGATCTCAACAGGTCTGAGCATTTTCTTAGCATTGCTAGGTTTTGGTCTTGCGTGGCTATTCTACCGCAAAGGCTTTTCCGGCTTTATAAACCGTAACCCGGAGAGCCGTAACCCGCTCTATCGCCTCGTACTCAACAAGTACTATGTGGATGAGATACTCTCACTTATCCTAATCAAGCCGATCCTGGGATTTGGCCGCGTGATTGGTAATTCCTTTCTAGAGGATGGCGTGCTTGATGGTGGGAGCCGTGGTATTGCTTGGCTCTTCCGTGGTATTAGCAATGGCAGTCGCAAAGTACAGACAGGCTATATACGCAATTATGTTCTAGGCATTCTGTTTGGTGTCGTTCTGATTGTTGTCTATTACGCGGTTAGGGGATAGGGATCATGTTTTTATTATCGCTTACGATCTTCTTTCCGGTAGTGGGAGGGATTGCGCTGCTATTCTTCCCAAAGGATCGGCTTAATGCGATCCGCTGGACGGCGTTGGGCATTGCTGCGGTTGAACTAGTTCTGGTTTTCGTCGCTGCGCTCATCGACCTAAAATTGGCTGCTAGTGTTCTCGATAACTCGCCTTTACAAGAAAGCGTGCCATGGATTCCGAGTCTTGGCATTAACTATAGTCTCAGTGTGGATGGTATCAGCCTGCTACTAGTGGTATTGACTGCTCTATTGACCGTGGTGTGTATCGCTGCCTCATTTCGTATTGAGAAAAAAGCCAAGAATTATATGGCTTTCATGCTCTTGCTAGAAAGTGGCATTCTAGGTGTCTTCCTATCCACTAACCTCCTCTTATTCTACACCTTCTGGGAAGTGATGTTGATTCCCGCGTATTTCCTGCTGGGAATCTGGGGGGGTGAGCGTCGCATCTATGCAGCTTTTAAGTTTGTGCTTTACACTGCCGTCGGTAGTTTTTTGATGTTGGCCAGTATCATTGCGATCGGCTATTTCCATCAAGCTACTGGTTGTGGTTATACTCTTGATCTCAATACCCTGCTCGAACACCAGTTCAAGTTGTGCCATTCCGAATAATATGCAGATCTGGCTCTTTCTAGGATTTGCAGCGGCTTTCGCTGTAAAAGTGCCCTTTGTGCCATTCCATAGCTGGCTGCCTGATGCCTATAGTGAGGCACCTGCGCCAGTTACGGTGATGTTGGCAGGTGCGATGTCCAAGGTGGGGGCCTATGGCTTTCTACGCCTGTGTATTCCCCTTTTCCCGTATGCAGCGCAAATGCTTGCCCCGCTCTTCAGCATTCTAGCAATCGTTGGTATTCTCTATTGTGCCGTGCTGGCTTTGGTGCAAACGGATCTGAAGCGGCTACTCGGTTACTCCAGTATCAGCCATTTGGGCGTGATCATGTTGGGCCTGTTTGCCTTCTCGACCCAGAGCGTTGAGGGTTTGGTGCTGCAAATGGTCAACCATGGTATTACGATTGCGGTCCTCTTCTTGCTAGTTGGCTTTCTGGAGGAGCGCACTGGGACGCGTAGTCTGGGCAACTTTGGTGGTCTAGCTGCTCGGGTTCCCGTGCTAGCAACGCTGATGGCAATTGCGGCCCTCTCATCGCTGGGATTGCCAGGTTTGAATAGCTTTGCGGGCGAGTTTTTAACATTGATCGGAGTTTTCCGCGTCACTCCTGTCTTTAGTATTCTGGCGACGGCAGTAGTGGTACCTGCTGCGTGGTACATGTTGCGCTTCTTCCAGGATAGTATGCAGGGATCGATGCGGAAAGAAGGGCCAGTTGGTGTAGTCCTGCGCAAAGGCACATTGATGGATCTCCGCTTTGGCGAGTTCTGGCTTCTTGCGCCGTTGCTGCTCTTAATCTTTTGTATTGGTATCCAGCCTGGACCATTAGTCTGGGTGTTACAGCAGAGTGTACCCACTGTTATGCATACGCTGGGTAGCACGTTCATCCCGTGAATTGTGATAGATTGTGTGAAGTGGAAGTAGAAGAAATATGATATAATAGGTTCATGGGGGAGGTTGAAAGTGTTGAGATCTCTCCTCTTCTTGAAAAAGAGGTAGAAATTGGACTTCCCGTCAGAAGAGCAACTGGAAGCTCAAAAGGTCCAGAAGCGGATGGAGAAGAAGGCACGCAACGAGAGTGTGCCCAAAAAGATGCGCATCCATTTGACAACTTTGTCAAAGCGCTCTTTGGTGAGGACGGTGCACAGATCGTTCCCGAACTGGTAGAAGGAGCAGAGGTCTTGAGTGCCGAGAACGTGGAACTCGATCGCAGCAAACTCAAAGCCGATGTGATCTACAAAGGGCCTTATGGGATCACTAAACGCCAAAATGCCGTTTATGATTTTGAATTCCAAGCAGGTCATGATCCCGATCTTATCTATCGGTTGCTGTTATACCTTGCAGCACTTTACGAACGTTATAGATGTCTCATCATCTGTGTGATCATCTATCTGTTTCGGTGTAGTGTGGTGAGATCTCCCCACATCATGCGATGCGATGAAGATGGAGAAGAAATTCTCGCGGTCAAGTTCCGCGTCATCTGTCTGTGGGAAATGGACCCACAACCGATTGTTGCTAAACATTTATTACCGCTCTATACCTTTTTGCCAGCGATGAAGGTGCCAAGTGTACAACTCTTGACACAAGCACTCAGAGAGATGGCCCATCACTATGATCGGCCCAAGCTGGCATACCGTTTCATGTGGTTCTCTCACATGTTGCGTAGAACCGACACCATGTCCGATCAAGACAAGGAAACCATTCGGGAGGAAATCAAAATGCTATACGGCTACGAAGAAATCATTCAGGACGACCCGGTGATCCAGAACCTGCTGGCTCAGAGAGAACTAATGGGCAAGGCTGAGGGCAAGGCTGAGGGCAAGGCTGAGGGCAAGGTCGAGAACATGAAAGACGTAATTTTGAGCACCCTGAGCATCCGTTTTTCACCTGCTCTTGCAGCTAAAGCACAACCAGTGATCATGCCCATTCAGGACTATGAAGCTCTCAAGCGACTTTATCGCCAATTGCTCAGGGCAGATGATGAAAAATCAGCTCTACTAGTGCTTGACTTGCCAGATGAGTAATCTGCCATAGAGCTATGAATACCATCCGCCATTCTCGTAAGAAGAAAGGAGACCGACTTTTCCCTTTCTCATGTAAAATGAGAAGGAGTGAGAAGCCGCATATCCAATGACATTTACCTATAAAGTCACACCTGCTGACTGGCTGGGAATCGCACCATTGGTAGTGCTTGCCATTATATCCCTGCTGGTCTTGCTTGTTGACCTAACGCTGCCAAATGCAGGAGAAAAGTCGAAGCACACTGGTTCTACTAATTTCACTGTACTACCTATTTTGAGTTTTATAGGCATTATTAGTACCATTGCTATAACTATTGGTCTTTTTCGAATTGATCATCCGCAGCAGGTATTCAATTCTATGGTTGGAGCTGATGCTGGCACACTCTATGCCTATTTGATCATACTCAGTGCAGGTGGGTTAGGCGTGCTATTCTCTCCATCTTATCTCAAGCGCCTTCATTTGGTAAACCAGGGCGAATATTACGCTCTGTTGCTGATGGCTATGATTGGCATGATGCTCATGGCTGCTGCAACCAGCTTTATGACTATTTTTATCGGTCTGGAGATGTTTTCGCTGGCCCTATACATTCTGTGTGGTTTCGTGGAGCAGCGCAAAGCTTCCCAGGAAGCTGGTATCAAATATTTCTTGCTCAGTTCTTTTGCATCTGCCTTTGCTCTATGGCATCGCTCTGACATATGCGGCAACTGGGAGCACAGCATTAACAACCATCGCAAATTTCGTCAAACCTCTGCATCAGGCCCCCATACTCCTCTTAGTGGGCATGGGCTTGCTGACGGTAGGATTTGCCTTTAAAGTCTCAGCCATTCCTTTCCAGACCTGGACGCCTGATGTCTACCAGGGTGCTCCATCTCCAGTTACGGCCTTTATGTCGGTTGGTACAAAGGTTGCAGCGCTACTGGCCTTTGTTCGCGTCTTCGGCTTTGTCCTTTTGCCAGTACAAAATGATTGGATGCCTGTGGTCTGGGCGTTGGCAGTGCTAACGATCGTGCTTGGTAACTTAATGGCGCTGACGCAGAGCAATGTCAAGCGTATGCTGGCCTATTCTAGCATTGCACACGGTGGTTACCTATTAATAGGGGTTGTAGTAGGTGGTCAGGCTGGCGCATCGGCAATCCTTTTCTATCTATCCTGCTACCTGTTTATGAATCTCGGGGCTTTCGGAGTGATCTCGGTCTTGGAGCGTATCGACAACAGCGGGTATGATGCCAACGATTTGCGTGGACTGTGGTATCGCTGTCCATGGATAGCTGGCCTATTAGCCTTCTTCCTGATCTCACTAGCAGGATTTCCGCCCATGGCAGGTTTTGCAGCCAAATATTATATGTTCTACATAGCCCTTAGCAATGGTCATCCTGAATTGCTCATCATCGGCGTCTTGGCCAGTATTCTTGGTATTTACTACTACCTCCGTCCGATCGCCACTATGTTTATGCAGCAGGAAGAAAGCGTAGTTATGCCAAGCATCCCAACTTCGCCAGTTGTTCCTGCCACACCGAGCCGAGGATTAGTAGATGCAGGGGAAAATAGCGCCGAACGTGTAATAACAGGCAACCTTGCTGCGACAGGTATGGCAACAGCAGTAGCAGTCAAGACACCAACTGCCAAATTAGCCAATACGAGCGATTTGTCGCCTGAACAGGTAGGAACCCAATTCGTCGCGCCTGCTCTCCCCACCCAAGAACACAGATGGTTTACATGGCTTGCACTTGGCTTAACTACACTCGGCACACTGGTATTGGGTGTTGTTTTACCTTTTTGGCTGCCTAACCTGCTGCAAGCGGCCCAGATGTTATTGCAGCGCTAGTGATGCTGGGGAAAGGAACTATAAGTGTTGAGAACGTTGCCAAGAAGTACTCCCAAATGTTGACAAATGATCCCAAATGAACTACACTCTATCCATGAAGTTAAGCCAATATGCCAAACAACAAGGGATCAGTTACAAGACAGCTTTACGCTGGTGGAAGGCTGGTGCTATCAAGGGGTATCAGGCAGCATCAGGCACAATCATTGTCACAATGGATGAGCCAGCACAAAAACCCGAGAACGTTGCTATCTATGCGAGGGTTTCCTCTGCTGAGCACAAAGCCAATCTCGAAAGACAGGCAGAACGTCTTTCTCAGTATTGTGAAGCAAGAGGATACCAAGTAGCTAAGGTAGTAAAAGAGATAGCATCAGGGCTTAATGATAGCCGTCCCAAACTAGTGACATTGCTCAAGGATACAAGCATCACCCGCATGGTGGTAGAGCATAAGGATCGTCTTACGCGCTTCGGCTTCAACTACATCGAGACGCTTTTCGAAGCTCAAGGGCGCATTATCGAAGTAGTAAATGTAGCAGAGCATGATAAAGAGGATTTACTTGCTGATCTCTCGTCTGTAATCTACCGTTTTTGTGCAAGGCTGTATGGGCAGAGAAGAGCTAAACGCAAAACAGCGAAGATAGTCGAAGATCTAAAATCAAAGGAAGGAGACGAAGAACCATGCAATTAGTTGAGCAGCATGTCATCAAGCGCGACGATGCGCGTTGGCAGAAGATTGATAACGCCGCTTTTGCTTCTAAGAACCTTTATAACGCTGCCAACTATATTGTGCGTCAAGCTTTTATCGGCGAGCATGTCTATCTGGACAATGTGAAGGTTTTCCACCTTATCAAGCATACGTCAGCATATAAAGCTCTCCCTGCAAAAGTGTCTAATCTGGTTCTTGATCAACTCCACAAGAACTGGAAATCGTACTTTGCAGCGGTAAAAGCGTACAACGAAGATCCCGCTAAGTTCGTGGGCCATCCTAAGCTTCCCAAATACAAAGACAAGCAGCAAGGACGGAATATTCTCATCTACGATATCCAAGCAATTAGCAAGAAAGAACTTAGGAAAGGATTTGTTCAACCTTCTAAGCTTGGGATTAAAGTAGAAACAAAACAGGCAGATATCGCACAAGCACGTATAGTGCCGCATAATGGCTATTATGTGGTGGAAGTTGTTTATGATCGAGAGATAGAGCAGAAGCCAGTTGATAAATCTCTTGTTGCATCGATAGATATTGGAGTCAATAACTTAGTTGCGCTAACATCAAACAAAGTAGGATTTATTCCTAGGCTTGTTAACGGGCGTCCAATGAAGCATGTGAACCAATTCTATAACAAGCAAAGAGAGCATTTTCAGAAGAAGATGAAAAAACAATACAACTCACATAGGCTTGATCGCATTACCAACAAACGCACTAGACGCATAGATAACTATCTGCATACGATGTCTCGTCGTATCATTGATTTGCTCATTGCGGAAGGGATTGGTACGCTGGTCATTGGCAAAAATCCATGCTGGAAGCAAGATCCCAACATGAACCGAAAGAATGCTCAGGAATTTGTGCAAATGCCACACGCCCGCTTTATTAGCATGCTCAACTACAAGGCTCAACTCGTAGGAATACAGGTGATTGTTTCCGAGGAGAGCTATACGAGCAAGGCTAGTTTTCTCGATTTGGATGATATTCCAACCTACGGGAAAGAAGAAAGCGAGCCAGTCTTTAGCGGAAAGCGCATAAAAAGAGGGATGTACAAATCAAGCACTGGGCGTAAGATCAATGCAGATGTTAACGGAAGCTACAATATCCTCAGAAAAGTAGTCCCAAACGTCTTTACCGACAATGGGATAGAGGGTGTCGCAGTTCACCCCATACGGATTACCGTCTAAAAGAGATAGGGGACATTTGTCCTCATTCCCCCATACTGTGAGACTTTTCCCTGCTTCACTCTCCTAATGTTCAAAAACCTCTGCTTTGAGAAGAGCTTACTCTGCCTTTCTTTTTTCGTCTACTGACTGGATGAGGTTTACCTGAGACTGAGACAGTTATGTTGGAACTACCACTGCCACCGTTGAACGCCTCTGTTGCGAGGATCTGGTAGTTGAACGAGCCGAGTTTCATTCCATGACTGGCCCATGCATTGAAGAAGTTTCTGGTAGTTATGGTCCCGCCCGTCCTCGGCGACTTCCGGACAGCCCAGTACTGGTTGAAGGTTGCGGTGCCTACAATGGAGGGCTCGTTGGTTCGCGTGTCCTCGGATAATGTTGTACGTACTGCCATCGCTGGTAACTGTGCCCTTGTAGGTCCCCCCGGAACTGGGGTTATAACCACTCCAGTTGTCGACGATGTAGTACTCCACGAGCGGGTTCGTCGTCCACCCATAGAGAGCTAGATATGCGGTACCGGACGGCTTGAAGCTGCCCGAGTAGGTCACGGAGTGGTAGCCGCCAGCCTTTACCATCAACAAAGTCCCCCACGTTGGACCATTGAGTCCTGTAATTGCCACACTGGCCCAAGGTTATGGAGACCGACCCACTACCCTCGGTCCAGAACGAGTAGTAGTAGCCGTTATTGGTGCCAGTTTGGCTCCCGGTTATGGTGTTGCCGTTGCCGTTGCGGCAGGACGGAGCCGCACGTGCCAGGGACGGGGAAGTGGAGTACAGAAACAGAGAGGTTGCGGTAATTGTGAGCGTGCACAGCACCAGCGCCGCTCTGGGGACAGTCAAAAGATGAATGCGTCCTTGGCTCTTCATTAGCTTTTCCTTGTATCATAAGCGACAATGCTGATCGAAATCCTTTTCCGATCAGTGAAAACTCCTTCTGCAACAGTTCGACTAACTTGCGACCAGGCTCCTGGTGGAAGCGTATGTTCAATTGTACCTCGCTCACCCCCTGGTTATTGATCATCATTTGCCCCGGACGGTGAGCACCTTGTCTTGCAAACGTTTACAAAACTGTCATTGATATACCATAGGAAATTTTCTTTGTCAATTTCTGCTCTTGACAACACTGCTCTACTAGCACTAGGCAATTGAAGGCACGGTCACAGGACACGGCTTCTGGAAAATAAATGTCTTCGGGGCCGTGAAGGAGTTCGGGAAAAGCCTCTAAATGCTACAAATAGTGCCGCTATCCTATTTGAGTTGCCATACGCACATTTTTTACAATTTGCTCGGTAGAAGGTTACTTTTGGGGATAATAGGCACAAGATTTGTTTAGGGTATGGGGAATGCCGCAGAGATTGTCCCTGTTTCCCCCTAGGAATATTTCCAAGTATCTCCTATACTGGCATTGGGGTACATACATAAGCATTTTCTCTATTGACAACAGTGATGTGAGATCACCAGAAGGTCAAATTTTCTAGGCAAACAAATGGTATGTTCTTGAATTTGACCAGGAGATCTAAAAGATAGGAAATTGCCCACAAAGGACAAGTGAACATTACGATCATTGGTGGGTCCGGATTAGTCGATGATGGTTTCTCTACTCATTATAACGCTTTCATAAGAATGACCATGTTACCCACTTTAATACGACTCCAACTAACACGTTCATTCAGCCATACAACGAGTACTCGGTTCTACTAGTTGTCTCGATGTCGAGACGAAAATAGCCTCTGCCAACACATTAGAGGTCATCTCTACAGCGGCTCGCCAAAGTTTTAGTCCCTCAGAACAAAGCAACTGGCAGGAAGATAGAGGGATCAATCTTTCTGACGACTGCTGTAAGTTTGAGAAAAATTGAATTTGGGGTCCAGACCACAGAGAAAGAGAATTCATCGAATGCCGATTTATTTCATCCGTCATGGCGAATCTGAAGCGAACGAACGTAATCAGTTTGCGGGGCGTCAAGATTCCCCCCTCACTCACCTCGGAATTGAGCAAGCAAAGCGGGCTGGCCATGTTATCGCCCGTAAAGGCCTGATTTTTGATGAGATACATGTTTCGCCATTACAACGTGCCCGTTTCACTGCGCAGCAGATCGCTAATATCAGTGGGAACACAACTGCAACACTTCATATTTCTGATGCTCTGCAGGAGCGACATTTTGGCTTTCTCCAAGGACGCAACAAGAGCCTCTGGAAGAAAGTTCTGGGGTATCAGTGCTACAACGAGGTGCTTCACTTGTTCCGTGGCAATCCTCTTGGCGGCGAGGCATGGAAAAAGATGTATGATCGTGTGCGTAGCTACTATGAGCAGGTGCTCTTACCTGCGTCACAATGTGGTCGAACGATCCTCGTCGTCGCGCACAAATATATTGTGGAAATGTTTGCACTAATTGTTGCCAACCTTGCTATCGAAGACTATTGTGACTTTAAAATACCGAACTCGCGTCCCTCATCAGAAGAAGAACTACGTCATTTAGCAACCCATGTGCCACAGTCAGTCAATACCTTAGGGGAGCTAGTTGAAATTCATCTACCGCAGCTAATGTTGGGTAGTGCTGTGCTAGGTGTTTCCACCAAACTCATCATAGGCTGGTCTTTGCCTTCCATTGCCTTTACTATTGGAGTGGTCTTGTGTCTAGCTGTGAGTACCTTTTTGGACTCTTATACGCCGACCCGTCTCGTCTTACAGGATTGACCAGTTCTTTGAAGGGTATGCGCCTCTCTTTGCTCATACGCGTGTTAATAGGTATGGGGCTACTCATTCTCGGCCAAAATGTCTTCGTACAAATTCTTGGTACGTTCTTTCTCCTTCCGCCTGCAACTCTGGTCCCATCACTTGCCTTGTTATGGGGAGGAGATTATGCTCTGGCGCTACGCATTACTCTTCTGTTGTCAGCCCTCTCTCTCCTTTTGCTAGGAGCCTCTGGAGGTTCTTTCTACAACGCCCATCTTCACCATTTTTCAAAGGGGCATATCTGTGTCCCTGCCAATACAACTCACTGCATTTCCTGTCTTGGTTGGTGCACTGCTTGTGTCAGCTCTTGTGGCACAATGGTATCGTGCGAGACAGCCAATCGCGGCTGGAGCCCTAAGTACGAACTGGGGGTGGATTGGACAGATGGCGTCATTGCCACTCGCCTTCCTCACAACCTACTATTTTGCTCCACGATCTCTGCTTGACTCTATGACGACACCTGATGATGTCATCCTTCTAGGTGAGACGTTTCTGGCCATAGTTGGAGCATTCGGAGTACTTCATCTGATAGCACGGCTGGTTGGGAGATACAATTTAGAGAATGAAGTCAGATGTAGCCAATATCTTACAACAACTATTCCAAATGTGTTCTTCTGGTCAACTATAATATCTACGCAAGGGATCCAAAAAATGTCTTTGATGGTGGAAATGTTAATAACGTGGGCACTACTAATTTTCTTTGTACAGCTCGTTATCCAGGAACGCAGTTTCATTAATTATGCGCGTAAGAAAACAGTGCATTCTCTGGTATCGTCCTCTGTGATGGCAGAAGCCTCCCCTCTAGTAAAGGTTGCAGGATCAGCCTCAGCGACTTTATTGAGAGAAGAAGCCTTTGACGATAGCTATGAAAGAGAGAGTATTATGAATAGCACACTAACTAGTAAAAGCCTATCACCTCATCATTCAACCAATCAGAAAATGCGCTCTGGTTTTAGCAATGACGAGGATTTAACTCAAGTTTGTGATACGTATGATCATTCCCAGAAGGTCGCAACTTATTCTCCAGACATTGCTAAAAACGCCCACCGGGGACAGTCTGATAGGCAAGTCAGTAGAAGCTCTACCTCTCACTCAGAATTTGAGGGAATATTGGATGACATAAATGATATACAGGCTATGTATAAGGATTATAAAATCATTCTCAATAACAACCATGATATACTGAAAGTGCAACACGATATACAGGAAAAGAGACGAAAGTTGCATAATATTTATAATATAATACTTGCAAAGGTGAAAAATGTGTATAATTCGCAAAAAGTAGATCAGATCTCTAAAAAGCTTATAAGAGAAATAAATCATATGTTATTAGACATTTGCAAAGATATGAATCATACATATGATGTGGTTTTAAAGCAAGTAAAAAACGATTATGATATCCAAAGTATGGTTATTGATAAAATAAAAATCTTATGTGATGAAAGTATAGCTAAAGTACAAAAAAAGCAAAAAGAAATACCGAACGATAATATATCTGGCGTAAGATTAGATGTATTGCCAAATGAACAGTATAATGTGCTTGAGGAGCCGAAAATGTGGAAATATAAGATGATGGGTAATGTTCAAATGGAGGAACAGTGTAGAGCGCAAGAGCAATTACAGGAGCGAGTAGAGCAGATGAGAGAGCAGATTCAAATGGAGGAACAGTGTAGAGCGCAAAAGCAATTGCAGGAGCGAATAGGGCAGATGAGAGAGCAGATTCAAATGGAGGAAAAGCGTAGAGCGCGAAAGCAATTGCAAGAGCGAATAGGGCAGATGAGAGAGCAGATTCAAATGGAGGAAAAGCGTAGAGCGCAAAAGCAATTGCAAGAGCGAATAGAGCAGATGAGAGAGCAGATTTAAGTGAAGAAACAGTATAAGTAGCAAAAGCAGTATATGGGGATGTAGAGACCATGAACCTTTTGACTATCACAAGTCATTTATCAGTACCATCTACGGAGACCTTCACGTGGATGTGAAAATTCTTTCATCAGTGTTGTATCATCTTGATGCTGATTGTTTTTTCTAGCGATGTGCAGTTTCAGATATTGGAAAGGGCACAAGGACGTGAAACATGTCAGCACTCTTTAGAAACAGGAGGTCTTTTGTACATGAGTAATCAAGCCCCTTATGGCTCTTGGAAGTCGCCTATCACGGCTGACTTAATTGTTTCAGATAGCATCAGACTGGGTTCGATCGCCTTGGATGGTGACGATATTTACTGGAGCGAAGGCCGTCCATCTGAAGGTGGGCGCAATGTGATTGTGCGGCGCAGTGCCGATGGTTCCATTACCGACATCACTCCGCCCTCGTTCAATGTCCGCACTCGTGTCCATGAGTATGGCGGTGGTGCCTTTACGATCAATAATGGTGTAATCTATTTCACCAACTTCGCTGATCAGCGCCTTTATTGTCAGACTGCTGACTCCGAACCTCAACCGATAACGCCCGCTGTTGAGCGGCGCTATGCGGATATGATCGTAGATCAGCAGCGCAACCGTCTGATCTGTGTATGTGAAGATCATACCAGGACAAAGCACGAACCGATCAATACACTGGTTAGCATCTCGCTTGATCGCAATGGTGATAGTAGTCTTCAAACCTTGGCTGGTGGCAATGATTTCTACTCGACGCCGCGTCTCAGCCCTGATGGTTCGCGCTTGGCATGGCTGGCCTGGAATTATCCCAATATGCCATGGGATGGTGGCGAATTATGGGTTGCCGAGCTGGCTGCCGATGGCTCTGTTAGCCGATCCGAGCGCGTTGCTGGTGGTCCTGAAGAGTCTATCTTCCAGCCTGAGTGGTCCCCTGATGGCGTGCTTTACTTTATCTCTGACCGTAGCGGATGGTGGAATCTCTATCGCTGGCAGAATAAGCAGGTTGAGCCTCTTTGTGACAGGGCGGCTGAGTTTGGTCTGCCACAGTGGGTTTTTGGCATGTCGACATATGCGTTCGTTTCACCACAACGCCTCATTTGCTGGTATAGTGACAAAGAGGGTGCACACCTAGCAAGTATGGACACCACAACCCGCGAATTAACATTGCTTAAAGTCCCTTATACCTCAATGTCTGAAATACATGCTACAGCGAGATATGTAGTGTTTTTAGGTGGCTCACGTTCCAATCCAACGGCGATAGTGAAGCTAGATCTGGCTACTGGAAGCACTGAAGAGTTGCGTCGTGCCAGCTCGATTGTGCTTGATCCTGCTTATATCTCGCCATCTCAACCGATTGAGTTCCCAACTGAGCATGGTCAGACTGCCTATGCCTACTATTATGCTCCACGTAATCCTGATTTCAAGGCAGCTCCCAATGAGCGACCACCTTTGCTTGTCATCAGTCATGGAGGTCCGACGGCAGCTGCTTCCAGTTCACTCAGTCTAGAAATCCAGTTTTGGACTAGCCGAGGAATTGCAGTCCTCGATGTCAACTATGGTGGTAGTACAGGCTATGGACGTGCTTACCGTGAGCGACTGAAAGGTCAGTGGGGTGTGGTTGATGTTGATGATTGTGTGAATGGGGCCAAATATCTTGTCGAGCGAGGACTGGCTGATGGCAACCGATTAGCAATTCGTGGAGGCAGTGCAGGCGGCTATACGACGCTCTGTGCTCTAACCTTCCGTGACACATTTAAGGCGGGGGCAAGCTACTTCGGGGTTAGCGATCTACAAGCTCTTGTGAATGATACACACAAGTTCGAGTCTCGTTATCTGCTGGGCCTGATTGGTCCCTTACCTGAGCGGCAGGACCTCTACGATCAACGTTCACCAATCCATTCCACTGATCGCCTCTCCTGCCCGGTCATCTTCTTGCAGGGCTTAGAAGACAAGATCGTACCTCCCAATCAGGCAGAAGCAATGGTGGATGCATTGAGAGCTAAAAAGCTACCTGTGGCATATCTTGCCTTCGAAGGTGAGCAGCATGGCTTCCGCCGTGCTGAGAATATTAAACGTTCTCTAGAGGCTGAACTGTACTTCTACTCGCAGATCTTTAAGTTTGATCTACCGGAGAAGATCGAGCCTGTAGAGATTGAGAATCTCTAATCGATCTGGACTAGACACGAGCTTTCTCGCTTTCATGATGGCATGCGTCAAAAGTGGACGACTCTGCTTGACAGTTTTGCTCTCATACAAGGTCAATATTGTCAAGTTGATTTGACGCATGCCAAAGCTGCCTAGCGCCCCATAATTGCTGGAACCGTTACCTCTGATCACTTGCTTTCGCAGCAAAAATCACCCGGAAGGATAGAGGAGAGCCAGTGGTGTTTTTTATCTGGTATAGAGAGATATTCTTGAGTTGCAGCACGTCTGGAGGTGGCGGGACAAGAATCAAGCATATTCCCGAGAGGTACCATAAACTCATTATTGAAAGCTTTCATTTTATCTATTGCCTCGTTTGCTTGCGCTGTATAATACCAACTAGCACCTATGGCAGCTAGTCCTGTTATCCCCACAAAACCGAAACAAGTAGGATAATTAAAGTCCGTAGGGTTGGCCTTCACTAACTTCAAACCGTATCCTTTGAGGAGTTTCTCCAAAAAATAGTACTTCATCTGTCCCTTTTCCTGCATTTCATGTATTTGACCTATAAATTTTTCGCCTTGCTCATAGCCCTTCTGATAGGCTTCCCCATACCAATTCATGGCAGTGTCACGCTTGCCGAGCAAGTGGTAACACACTGCAGTGTAAAACATTGACTTTGCCTGCATAAAACCAGTGCCATATTTTACATCTGATGCCGATATAAATTGAATAGCTGCCTTTTCAATCGATGTCTGCCTTCCCTTATCATCATCAAGCTTTTCGGCTCTCTCAAGCAACTTTAATCCGTCCTTGTAATGGCCCCCGATCAACATATCTTTCTGCTCGGCGCTTTCTTCACGTATCATATTCACCATATACTTCAATATAAAGCGTGAGACTGAGCCACTGTTTAACTTAGCATTCGAATCGCTTAGTACGTCGCAAATACTTTTCATAAAATTCGCTGATTCTGGTACTCCAGGATAATTATTATCATAGTGCTCTTGTGGATTGACTTGCTTTTCAATCGGTTTGCCATCTGTACCAATCGCTACCTCGTTAAGCGGATCTTTTTCTTCGGAGGGTGCTGGTTCTTTGCTCTCTCTCTGTTGCTGGACCTCTTGTCGTTGGAGATCGTGGAGTTGGTACTGACGTATACAGAAATCGCGTACTCCTCGGTCCTTGTTGGAAGAGGCATCTCTGCGCGTCTGATCCAACCGCTGATCTTGTTCTTCTCGTGACTGCAATCTCTCTACTGGCTGCATAATATTTTTCTCCTGCTTTTCATTTTAAACGATTGCGATCAGGTAAGGGTACTTTCCGCATATGTGGAATGCTCTTACCTATCTAAAGTGTAAAAGATGCATCGCACGTGTCAATTTTTTCAAATCCCCTTGGAAAACGAGCGAACCATAAGTCAATATCAAGCGATAAAGAGACTCTGCATTAATTATATTTTACTGCTTTATTTTCTTCAATGGATAAATTATACACTTTGTTAACAACTATCATGTACTGAGTAACCATTTTGGTCTAAACAGATTCTTTTTTCCTGACCTATTGACAGGCGAATAGCCAATCGGCTATAATATAAATCGAAGGAGAAAGGGATGTCATGAGCAAGCGGCGTTGGAGGCACTATCGGACACAGAGCGGGACCTGTCCTACTCTGGAGTTTATTCGTGCACAACCTCCAGACGTCATGAACGAGATCCTTGCTGCAATGACTGGCTTCGACGTGGTACCACTTTATGAAAGGCAGGTACTTTTATGGATAATGAGAGATTGGCTCGTATGCAACTGGCAGACAAGATTGATGAAGCGGATGGATGCCCTGATGAGCTAGAAGAACTCATTGCAGAGATGACAGAAAAAGATCCAGATTTTTCCTCGCAAACTTGAGGAAGCAATGACGCGCCGAAGGCTGATGCATATGCTGATCCAAGAGCGCAAGCGCCAACGGATAACACAGAAAATCCTGGCAGCACGCATGGAGACCAAGCAATCCACCCTTGCGCGTATGGAGCGTGGGCAGCGTGATCCCCGCCTCTCAACTCTCCAACGCTATGCTGCCAGTCTGGGAAAGCGCCTCACATGGCAGCTTGTTGATGCATGAAACAATAGCTAAGGAGCAAGCATTCAAGAGGGAAACTATTATGCCAGATCGTACTGTCTATTCAACTGAGAGCGGGCGTATTAATGTCTGCCCTACCTGCGGACAACCGTATAACCACTGTCGGTGTGACCAGCCTGACATACCAGCCAAGAAAAGTGATGGAATTGTGCGGGTCATGCGCGATCGTAAGCATAGAGGCGGCAAGACGGTTACCGTAATTAGCGGGATACAAGAAGATGACACAACAATTACCGCGATTGCGCAACAACTCAAAAAATTGTGCGGTTCTGGTGGTACAGTCAAAGATGGTCATATCGAAATCCAGGGAGATCACTGCGATAAAGTTGTGACAAAACTGTCAACTTTGGGCTACAAGGTCAAACGCTCCGGGGGTTGATTCTCTAACCACATACCATCTCGTTCGTATCATAGATAGATCAAATGGTGTCAATTAGTTGTTTTTTTATCAAATGTGCATACAAACGTGATAAGGGGCAATCCATCATGAGAAATAGAAAGCGACCATATCGAAGGGGAATACGATTTTTTCCCCATATTATCCCGATAGGCTTTCCGCTGATCTTCCCATTAGGCTTGGGCTTGGCCCTAAAGCTATTTCATCTGGTATTTCCAGTTGCCATGGTCCTGCTGATCATAGTTCTGGCAGTTTTTATCATGGAGGCAATCTCGCAGAAGAGTGCAAAAGGAGCCTGGAATTCTATGCTGAACACAGGCAATCAGTGGAAGCAACGCTTTACCTCACGGCAGCAACAGCCCTACTATCAGCCGTCTCAGCCCTATGGTCAAGAGCAGCCCTACTATCAGCCATCTCAGCCCTATGGTCAAGAACAGTCCTACTATCAGCCATCTCAGCCCTATGGTCAAGAACAGTCCTACTATCAGCCATCTCAGCCCTATGCAGAAGGCTACCATCCCCAACCACCATATTACCAGCCCTCGCCACAAACTGGTCAAGAGCAGTCCTACTACCAGCCGTCTCAGCCCTATGCACAAGAGCAACCATACTATCAGCCAGGGGAGCAAATCAATAATTTCGGTCAGCCCAGAACATAACAGTGAAGTACCCCAGGGCTTTTGCCAGAGACTTCTACAGCTCTCCCACTGGGGAGAGCTGTGGGACACTTCCTGCCCCTTTTGATTTCTGGTAGCGACTAAGAAAAAAGGCGGTTATCCTACAGTCAGACGTCCTGCCTTTTCTTCTGACCTTATTGTCATCTCAGAGTGTAACTATGAGAAATCTCCACTGCTTCCTTTTCTCCAATCAGCTTCCCTAAACGCTCGTAGTGTTGTCCTAACTGATGATATTGATGATTTATCATATCATGAGAACCTGCCATCCGAAAGCCTTTTATAGCTAACCTCATGGCCTCACATTCCGTCTCAATCTGCCGCTTCAGACGCGCTACCTCGCTCATGGGAGACTCCTTTCCTTCTATTCAATCTTACAATGCAATTGGCATCACTATAATATGTACACAATAATAGTAACATTATAGCCATATCACTGTCAACTCCTTAAGTGCAGAAGTGCAGAAATGCAGAGCCTTCGAAATCTGTGCTTGTCGATTACCTAACTCTTGGGTTATAATCCCAGTGGTGAACTCGGTTGACTGTTCTCAAAGAGGGATCATAACATGCTGCTTGATACGACCATTCGGAAATTGTTAGTAAATGGCAACCAGTGGGCCAGTTGGCACGGGTATCACATCCCAGCGAGTGACCAACACATAGTCATTTGGACCCCAATGGGGACAGAAATGGACTGGAAATCAGGCCCCTGGATATCACAAAAACACCAGTTAACCTATTTTTGGCGCGAAGCTTGGTTTACCATTCATATTGGATATAATCAGGATGGCAGCTTCATCAGCGGATATTGCGACGTGATTTTACCAAACTTCGACTATACAAATACTGCCAAAGAAATGTTTTACACAGATCTCTATATAGATGTCGTCGTACTGCAAGACTATAGTGTCTACACCAAAGATCAGGAAGTATTCGACCGTGCCGCCCAACGCTACTCCATCGTTGAGCAGTCACGCCAGAGGTCATTTGAAACCCTGGACATATTAGAGGAACACGCTCGCAACTGGACAGGACCTTTTTCCGTCATTCCTCGCCAGTTGCCTAGAACCGACTTTGAACATTTGAATACAGAAGAGGCAGGGGCGATCATGCGCTCCCTCCTCTAGTAATTTGTACACCCTCAATTAGGACAGAAAGAACGGAAATATTTCAATGCTTGTGAATTCTGTTGTAAAATCAAATCTAGAAATTCGATTATTGTCAATTGGAGAGAGGAATCTATCTCTCTAGTTGCCATCTCAAGAGAGTAAGAGAAAGAAATCGTTAGACTCATGCTACGTACTATGTGCAAAGGGAAAATTCATCGTGCCACCATCACTCAGGCTAACCTGAACTACACTGGCAGCATCACGATTGACCAGGATCTGCTGGACGCTGCGAATATCTATCCCTATGAGCAAGTCCAGGTTGTGAACCTCAACAATGGCTCGCGCCTGGAAACGTATACTATCCCCGGCGCACGTGGCTCCGGCGTCATCTGCATGAACGGTGCAGCGGCTCGCCTGACCGCTGAAGGGGACAAAGTTATTATTATTAGCTACGCCCAGTTCACCGAACAAGAAATTCGCTCCCTGGTGCCACAGGTTGTCTTCGTCGACGAGAATAATAAGATCACCGAACAGAGACATGTCCCATTAAGCGAAATGCTGCCTGAGTCAGAAGAATGAACTGTTTCTTGTATTATCGCTCATATTCCCTCCCAATTCACATTATGGCATGTGAGAAATAGACATTTTTAGTTATAGCTTTTCGAGGAATGGAAGCGTATAATAGTTGAGGAATGATCTATCACTGATCAACCATGCTGTAAGGTCTTGGAGCAAATCACCTTTTCATTTTTGCAGTTGAGGAACATATATGACCAAAGATATGGATGAACCAGAGGAAGAAGAAATTATTGAAGATGGTCATACAGATGTGGAGGTTGAGGATAGAAGTAGTGATAAAGAAATTACTGATCCTTTTGACCCTACAAAATTTCGTATGAGTACGTATTTAATGACTATTGATCAGTGGCCTGACGGCTTTTTTGATGAATGGGATAAAAGCTTAGAGTCATTGATATTGCCAGGAAATATGTAGAGAGTGGGGATGTAAAAGCATGGAAGTCGAGATGGCGTTGAATGAATTGTCATTGCAACCAGCTAATGATATTCGGGTAGCTCAGCAAAGAATGTCAATTTTTCTCAACACTGTGGTAATGGCAACTACAAAAGGCGTAAAGCGATCAATACGTACTCAGGAAGATTTGTATGCAACGCCTTTTCTTGTGGCATATGCGGTTGACTCCTGGCGAGTGGCGTATCTATTTCCACCCTATAGCATATGGGCAAGAATTGATCATTGGATACATTGGTCGTCATCTTTCAACTGTCGATTATCCTGACTAATATGCCAGATCAATACAAAATTACATGCATATCACAGCATTACAACCACAAACGAATAACCAGGATCGTATCAACCTCTTTGTTGATGACCAGTTCTTACTGGGCGTCAGCGCCTTAGTCGTTCTGCAGATGGGACTGCGCATCGGCCAAGAACTCTCGCCAGAACAACTGGAGCAGTTGCACCAGGAAGAAGCTCTCCAGCAGACAACCAATCGAGTCCTGAATTTCCTCTCATTTCGCCCTCGTAGCCGCGAAGAGGTGAGGCGCTACCTGCGTAAGAAAGAGACTCCTCCAGAGCTGATCGATACAGTCATGCAACGTCTGGACGATCTCAATCTGATCAATGATCAGGCTTTCACCGAGTTCTGGGTCGAGTCACGCGAACGCTCTAACCCTAAAGGAGCGCAGGCACTGAAAAGTGAGTTGCGGTCGAAAGGTGTCAAACGCGAGCTGGTAGATGAATTGATTAGCGATGATCAGGATGAAGAGCGTGCATTACGAGCTGGTCGTAAAAAAGCTGCTCTCCTTGTGCGGCAACCTGGGATGGATTTCAAAACCTTTCGCGCTCGCCTCGGCCCATTTTTGCAACGGCGCGGGTTTAGTTATGAAGTCACTACCCACGCCGTCCATGCTCTGTGGAAAGAGATGTATGATGAGGAACCAGAAGAAGACTGAGTACGGGAATATAGGTCATATAGGCTAAGAGATTTCCCGAAAATTCGGGGATGACTCATATACCTCCATTGTCTGAGCTAGGATATCGTAATTTTTTTGTGTCGACTCAGCAAATTGCCTGGTACAATTGTTTTCTGTCTCTGCTTCAAACAGCCTGCCCAGAGCAGGATAAGATCCCGCATCAGCCCTATAATAACGTGTTATTAGATCGAAGTAATCTTCAGCTCCCATCCCAATTTCTCTAGCTTCTCTTGCTATATTTTCTGCGACGGATCTAGCTTTTACTGATGCCTCATTGGAGTCCATACGAGACGCCTGCATCAAAAAATCTCCTAGATGATCTTGCTTGGTGAGAGCAAGTATCAGTTTGCCTTTCTGACCATCAATTCCCAGCCATGGTAAAACTTTTCCGACAATTTTACCGTTATACTCATGCTGCTTTGACCTACTACCTGTATCTTTAACACATTGTGGTTTCCCAATATCATGGACTGCTAGCATCAACTGAAATTCTTTTGCTGTCAATAAAGAAGAGGCCCAATTGTTCAATTGATATTTTTCAAATTGTCCCAAGACCATGGATGTATGCTGTTCAAGAGTGTATCCTTCCTTAACACCTACACTCATGCCATAGAGGTCCTTAAAAAAGGGGATTTGTTGCAAACAGTCTAGTAATTCTTTTGTACTATGGTCCTCATGAAGAAATGCAGCTATCTGGTCTTTGTCGTGCTGATAATAGCGATGATCGTTTTCTGTAAAGATGACTTTTCCTGAGCTATCTAAAACCTTCTGGTAAGAAGGTTTTACAGCAGCGTCAAAGATAGCTTCCTTCTGAGATAGATCCATACCATCGGTTTTTGTTAAAAAACGTTCATCATATGCTTCCTGTAATATTTGATTCAGCCCCTCATCTTTGGAGGATGAAGCTATTAAATCTTCTCTAGCTGATCCACCGTTTTTTATACGATCATAAAATTCATATTCAATATTGTGGGCAATCAACCCATTTATTATATTTTTAATCGAAGCTTCAGTATTATCATCATACATAGGTAAATATGCTTTATCTATGTTATCAACCTTCAGATCAGCAAAGTGGTATTGAAATTCCGCATATGGCTGTACGTCATTAATGCTTTTGATGTTCAGTGGATTGACTAGGTAATCTATTTCCTTTTCCTTATTTAACAGATTTTCTAGCTGGACTATGAGTTTATGCTCTTCTTCATTGCTTCTTTCTACTTTACTGTTAAACAGTTGTTCAACGAGGCCACGAATTTCTTCATTCTTCAATGGAGCATTAATATCGAGTGCTCTTATGGGTTCACGATGTCCTTCTCTTCTTAGGGACAGTTTTTCCTGGAGATAGGGAACTGCTCGATTCTCTTCTATAGGGAATACTTTTCTATCTGGCTGAACTAGGGGTCTTGGCACGATAGTAATGTCATTATTCTCTAGCTGATAATAATGCCAAGAATCATCAAATGTAACAGTTGATTTCCCTATCAGTTTTTCTTTCTTAAGACGAAGACGAATCGCACCATATATTTCCTTGAGTGCTTCATCTATGCCTTCCTTAGATCCATTCTCGTTAGTAGAGAGATATCCATGCCATGGCCCCGTATTATCATTAGGATAATTATAGAAAGCTTTATTTTTTAATCCACGCTTTATAACTTTACGTGGATATTTACTGTCACACTTTGTTGGGAATTTCTCATCTGGATTAGCTAATAGGTGTTCAATTTCACTTATTTTGATATGCCTGAAAAAATTTATATCTTGCACTAAATTTTTAGCATGATCATCCAATGCTTTAATAAATGCTATATATCCTTTTTCTTCTCTTGATCCATTAAAGCCATTTGGATAAAAACGCTGGTATATCTTCCTCCAATGCTGCTCTGCTTTCTGCTCATAGCGATTTAAAACGTCTTGTGGTGGACCTAGTACTTTGAGGTTTTCCATTTCAATAATTGTTTGTGATAAAAAATGATTTTGAGCTTCCTTTGGATCTTTTTGGGCTGATACAGGGTTATCACTTGTTTGTCCTGCTTGAGCACAATCAGCTTTTGCTTGTACTTCTTTAGGACATGAGCCCCAATAGCATTTCCCTGCTGCAAAGTCTGGCCGTGATTTACGCATTACCGGATTCTGATGGCTTGTTTTGCTAGGATTATCGATACTATTCCTGCGTTCCATTAAATTGCTCCCATTTGTTAAAATTCCACTAAAAGCTTCTGAAACCCACATTCCGCAGTTTGAATCTGTAATGGCTTCCGAAGCGGCTTTCATCTTTAAAAAGTGGGTAGTCTTCCGCTACAGTGTTGATGCAATAGCCAATGCTCACTAGAAGCTGTTCATCCAGTAGCACTTTGAGCCTATCAACACTCTATGGGGACACTACCAAAAAGTGTTAAAAAGTAAAAAGTTACATGGGAATAGTCTGGTATTGGTTAAAATGCTCTCGAACCAGAGACTATTACTACATTCACTATAATCAATGATAATCTACAAAAAAACATTTTGCAATGGTACTATTGTGCTACAAAAGTTGTTTTAGCATGTCCACTCACCATTCGCGGATAATTTTACAAGTCTCATAACTATGAGAGTCAATAGGTGAATGATAGTGAGAAGAAGGTGGAGACCCGATTGTGGTTTTTTAAAAAATTGACGGTTAATAGATGAAAGAAAGCCAAGTGGTCTGCGCAGAGATGAAGAGGAGAGGTCTCTATTTAGTTCTGAGAGATTGCTCGAAGTAGTATCAATTGCTACTTTAACAGTATTCAAAGACTTATAATCTCCAGAACGAGTAATAATCTCTTTTTCAGGTGAATTATCTCGAACACTCCCAGAAGGTTCGGCAAGAGGTTTATCAGATTTGAACATAATATTTCTCCTTCTGAATATATATCAACGGCAAATTACTTTTGCTCCACTTTGTTAACTTGTTGATGTTTGGACAAAATTCGTCTGGATCGGCCTGGGAAGCAGTTTTACAGCCTTTTTTGAAAAATGGTGTAAACTGGCTCTACAGGCTGCTTGAGGCCCCATTTAGTCTGATTTTGTCCAAACGTCAATCATCATGTGACCCGGATAACATTATATGTTATATAAATCACTTAATACCCGATCATGTGAGCTGAGAGAGTGTAAGAGCCCGATGAAATCGGCACTCTCTTAGAGCCAATCAGGGTGGTTCTTTTACAGCCTTTTCATACCAACGTTTATATTGCTCGATTAGTTCGATAGTCTTGTTTTTGCTTTCTTCTACTTTATCTGGAGTTAATAGCCATTGAGCAGGGTATGCTAGCCGTTGTTTATCAAGGTTTTTGTCTTTGTGTGTCTTTTTCATAGTATTTCTCCTGGCGACAGTCGGTTGTCACAGTATGATGCAGGACAATATTGCCTGTTATGCCATTCCTTTTCGTATATTAAATTTGGGTACACGCCCATCAATCATATGCGCTAATTCCAAGGGAGAAATGGGAGATTCCATAAGCTGCTTAAATACCGATTCTATCGCTCCGCTCTACTATTTTTTCGTCAGCTCCAACACCCTTCGCAAGATCCTTAAACCACCTTGCATTATCGTGCTTATGACCATCAAGAATATACGCTATGACCGTCAGCGCTTCTCGATTCGTCAACGTTGGGATTGACAGCCCGATTTTTGCTAGCCCCTCTTCAATACCGTGCTTGTACTCTTGCTTCAGGGACTTCTTGTCTGACGTGGGTGATAAACCCGACTGGTCGGCAGCTCTTGTTATGGCTTGGTCAATTCCTTCAAGTACTGCATCGGATGGCTGAATATTGCTTGCTTCGGGCATTGTTGCAAGAGCAATCATTCCGACAATCTCAACTCCTCGTTCTCTAAAAGCATTGTACTGTCCTACCAAGCTTGCACCTGTTTGAACATGGTCATCAGCTAGAATCACCATATCTCCCTTCTTAAAGCCAAGAGAATAATAGAAGGGCTGTAGCGTTAGCCGGGTCAGCAAATCACCTTCGGCTCGTCTTAGACTGGCAATCCCCTCATTTCCCGTGGCTGGCTTTATGGTTAATTTTCCCTTGTCTGCTCCACTATGATGTTCGATAGCGCGGGGTGCCTTCATGCATATTATAAACTTTTCTTGGCTAGACCCATCATCAAAATGAACATTTAGATGGCGTAAGTCATCGCGCTGGAAAATACTATTTAATCTTTCAGTAAGTTTATGCGCCATCGCTATCGGGAGCACATTTGGAATCTTTATCGCCGAATCCTTGACAACACATGGAATATAGACAGTTATACAATCAGGATTATCTTGTTTCCCAAAGGAATTTCTCTTCTCACTAATCTTGCCTGTGATATTCCCAACTAGCTTATTTATGACACTCTCTGTCAATAACTCTTTTACAACTCTATGGGCAGCTTCAAATTGCTCTTCGGATGAATAGTGTTCACGGCCATCTGAGGGGCCTGTTCCGTCAAAATTTCTTTCCTCTTTTTGCAATCCATCGATCATTGTGCAAAGCCTGTTCTTCTTTCTGGAAGACGGCATCTACTTTACCCTTCACTGGGGATTCAATAAATTTCCTATCCCCGCTGATTATTTCAGTATCGGCGTGTGGGATTTATCATAGGATAAGCGTTTGGGGAAAGGAGGAGTAACATTGTTTCTATCATAGCTACGGCTCCTTTCGCCACCCTCAATCTGCCGCTCATGATCCTGCTGTTCATAAAGGGACTCAGGTCTTGATGGTAAATCATCTCCGCTTTTTGGTTTGTTTAGAATATGCATTGAGAGTTTCTTTAGCCTGACGGAGTGCAGGAAGGAGACTTTCAAGTGTTATGTGGCTGGACCCAGTGAATTTAGGTCTATCGTTTTGTGAGGATGAACTCGGTTTCCTGATTTCTTCAGGTTGATCTTGGTGGTATTTTATTTTGTCTTTCATTAGGTTGCCTCCTTATCGGGGTCGAGTAGCAATGGAACAGAAACTGCGTTTACTTTTATGGAACATCTCTTAATAGATCATACAAGACATGTTTTACTTTCAATTATGCCTAACCTTCTTGCCCTGTCAAGTCGAATTCGAGGGACAGTTTCTTGCACGCCAGCATGCCTGAACGCCAAGGTAGCACGTCTTTTTGCTTTTGTGCTATATTTTTGCAATAAGAAAGGTAAGATATTATCTTTCTATCGATAGTGCAAATTAACCACACTATGCAAAAATACAGTTGAGATAGTATATTAGTATATTGACGTTTGGACAAAATCAGACTAAATGGGGCCTCAAGCAGCCTGTAGAGCCAGTTTACACCATTTTTCAAAAAAGGCTGTAAAACAGCTTCCCAGGCCGATCCAGACGAATTTTGTCCAAACATCAATTCGCTAGGATTATCGATACTCCTCCTGCGTTTCATTAAATTGCTCCCATTTGTTAAAATTCCACTAAAAGCTTCTTAAAAGCATCAAGTAAGTCAGTAATCGAAAACAGAAGATTACTCCTCCAGTTTTTTGAGTAACTCAGAAAGAATACTCTGACTCCCTGTATATTCACACCAGTAGCCTTGGTTCAGTACATCAGCAATCTCAATCGGTGGGAACAGGCGTCGGACCTCCAAGTCGAGGACCTGCCCCATATCAGAATTCTCCTCTTTCCCTGCAGCAAGAAGGTAACTTTCCTTTCCGGAACCAATGGTTCCAGAAACAAAGAGAATACGTTGATCTTTCATAATGCATGTTTCTCCTTCGTATCTAGCAAAAAATAATCCTAAGACTCCATTCTAAGTGGATAATCACGCCTCACGATATGGGATGGCATGTTCCCTCAACAAACTTATGAGTTTATCATCTGGTTTCACACCGTGGAGGAATACAACTTCTTCAATATCACTTACTGAAAGGCCACCATGCACCTGCCCCTCAGCATATCTCGGCAAATCTTTAATAGAATGTATTTCAAGTAAATCCTTGTTATAGAAGTACGTACAAAAAGACGGTTGCTCCAATGGACTGGGAACAAGGTTTACCTCAGTACCAGATGCATTTGCACTTCGTGAACCAGACAACGTGAAAGATGTCCTTTCTCGCAGACTATCTTTCAAACGAATGGCAACAGGTCCATAGATGTCTAAGCGCTGATCGTGGTGCGGGTCTGCTCCATCAGGAGAATGAGAGAGGTATACATAAACTGGACGGTCCTCAGGTTTCGTTTCTGGATCATACCCAAACATCTGTTTCTCCGTTTGTGTGCGTATTGCCAGATAGTCCGCTGTTTTCGCCCATGGAACATCTGAACAATTCGTTTCAAAGAATGTTTTGATCCTTCCACTCTCTAAGATGGTTGCGAGTATTTCTGACTTTCTGCGCATCCACAATTGCATCCCTTCAACTAGTTTTTCTACCCGTTGTTGACACATCTGGTTATACTCCTCAACAGATACTCCATACTCTGCTGCAAATTTTTCTGCTGGCACTTGCCGCTTGGCCCAGTAAGCATCACGTAATTCTGTAGGGCCTTTCATATGTAGGAGTCTGTTGACTCTTGCGAAGTTCACGCTGGTCTCCTGCTTGTTCATCACTCTTTGCCTCATGCTCACGTATTTTTAAATCAGAAGCAGGTGGAGGAAATTGAGACCGTCGTGCGCGTTTGCTCTCTCGAAATATGCTACACGTCATATCTATTTTTCTCTTAGATAGAGTATTATCATGTGAAGATCCATTTGACTCTTCCACAGGAAGCCGTTTATCTAGCTGTTCATTATTTCTCTGATCCATAATTTTCTTTCTCTCTTCTATAAATTAGTCCATCAAATCGATGCTGTTTTACAAAGCAAGATTGGGATTCTTCATTCGTTGATAACGGGGTCCCGACATTTTTACCCATACGAATCAACTTAACTAGACTTTATCCAAATCACGCTGTAAAGGCGAGCATCTCCACAAGACGGTCAAAGAGAGTCTGTGACCTCGTGCTGAGAAGAGGACCTAGCAAAAAAGCTGGAGGACCCCAACTACTGACGAACGAAGGCTAAGGAGGAGAGTTTTGCTTTTTTCACGAAACATAGCACGATTTTCCTTTTTGTAAAGTAGTAACAATATAACAAAACAATAATACGATGAACTAGTAGTAATAAACATAACGTTTGGTGCGAATCATCATGACATAGAGGAAGAGAAATCTTCTCGTTCGGTTCTTAGAGGGCAGGATGGTGGTAACATCATCCTGCTACTCGACCTCATTTTTCCTCATTTTCATAATTTCATCAGTCATTTCCTTGATAAAAGCTACTGCATCATCTGGTCCTTCAAGCATAATGGAGGATGCCTCCGTGACTGCTGCTTCAGTAGGTGCCACGCCCTGCAGGTGTTTGACACCTACAAAGGCTTGAGACTGCAATGTATTTTTATGAAGAGATAAAAACTCTTCATTAAGTTGGTTTCGTCGCGGTATTTGTTCAATTCGTGCTTGTATTTCGTTTTCCATCGGAGCAAGACTCTCGTCCTCTGGAGTTAGGCTTGATATCGCCTTTTTAAGAAGTTCAAACCTCTTGCCTCTCTCTGTATTTGATATATATCCATCAATATATTTATTGACAGATATAAACTGTAGAAGAGCTTTAGGTACATCAAGATCTGGCATATCATCACCATAGAAAACAACACTCTTCAATTGTAACCTTTTAACCAGTGAAGCTGCGGCAGTCCCTTTAGTATCGGTATTCGAGCGTATTTCAATTCCCGTTGAGTTATTATCTATACAAAATGCTTTGTAATCTTCTTTTTCCTTTAAAACACTAGATATGATCTCATTAAGTTTCCTGTAGACGAATTTTTCTTTTTCTTCTACATTTATAGATGCTCCCTGCTGAATGCGTCCTTCTAGTAGGTCCTCAAGTTGCGGCATTTTACTGCTCCTCCCAGCATTTTCCTACGTATTCTAATAAGGGGCTGGTCTCCTTTTGCTATATTAGTAAATTCTTTTAGTTCCTGATCTTCACTTATATGTCTCTCAATAGTAGTCATTAACTCTTCTGCTAAATGAATATAATTTTCTAGTCTTTTGTCGCTTGTTATTATCTTTCCATCACTACGAGGTCCTTTATATGTAGCACCGTACTCCCCATAAATTTCTAATTTATCTATAAATGCCTGCGTAGCACCTCCATTTTTGAGACTTATGATTGTACTATCGATAGTTCTACCCGTGACAATTGCAATTGGAATATTTTTGTTCATAAGCCTCTCTGCAGAATTCAATAAAATCTTTTGGTATCGTCATAACCTTATCACGTTGTGCACTATCTATTAATGTATAATCAATATCAGAAACTATTGCTCCTCCATCACTTACCATTCTAGAAAACAAGTTACGAGCCTCACCCCGTTCAAGCTTCGCCGTTGTTTGCATTTCATGCTCTGCTGATTCTATATTATCTATATGATATTTCAGGAAGTTTCTGCGTGCTATTTCAAAAACTGGATCTTTTTGTTCAAGTCTCTGAATCGCCTCTTTTAATTCATTGCCATGTTGATCTAAGTATTCTACAATTCGCTCTGCTTGCTCTTGGTATTCCAGCAAATTTTCTTTTGTTTCCTGTCGTCTTCGTTCAAAATCCTTGCGATAAAAATCCCTCCTCGAGCTTTGGCTCCCGCTTGATGGCTCTCCCAAATCAATAGTATTGCTTAATTTAAAAAGACCTTCTCTCATAATTTTTGCTCCTTATCCTTTTATTCAGATATCAGACATTGTTCGCCATCGAAAAGATGAAAGAAGGCCAAGTGGTCTGCGCAGAAATGAAGAGGAGAGACTATCTGGATGTCCAGTCTCAACTTAGCTATCCTGTCTCTGGCTAGCAGTTAGATACTTCTTTCTCTGGAAGTATAACCTAGAGAAGAGAGCTTTGGGAATGACAACTTATAGACATCTGCTAGACAACTTCTTCTGAAAAGCAGCGGTAAAAGGTAAAAAACACCCCCTAAGACCACAGAATTAAGAGCGTTATTTGAGAGAAGATATATCTCCTATCATCTCAGCAAGCAGAGCATCAAGCAAAGTTCTAGTCCTTTGAAGATGAATAGGCATTCCCTGTTTCTTCGCCAGTTGAATATGCTGTAACGTTTGATATATAGCCTGCTCGGTACGTTGTAGTTGTTGTGTCTCTTGATCTCTGCGTTGGAGGCGAGCAAGCAGAGTATTAAGCGAACCAGCAATCGACCAGAGCACATTGCTGTGACTGATCTGATCTAATGGCACACGAGCGCTGTAATTCCCATTGGCAACCTGCATGTGAACAGTGACGATGCGCTGAATATCTTGTTCAAGTTGTTGCTTTTTTTGTAACTCATTTTGTTGTTGATATGCCAGAGCCTGAGTAAGCTTGTTTACTTCTTCAGCCTTATCCGCTCGTTTAGTTTGTTGAGAGTGACTGCTTACCCAGAGGAGGTTTATCAAGACAACGACGGTCTGAACGTATAGAGGTTGATAAAAGATAGTAATAATATTTGGTGTGGAAAACTGCTGAAGCAGTTCTGGTGTCTTAGGGAGAAATGTAAGAGCCAGAATAGTATATAAACAGTTGGCAATCCCGATTAGTGTGGCCATTGGGGCAGGAAGCAACGAAATAGCAATGAGGTCGGGGTGAACCAGGGTGAAGAAGTTTAGGATCGAGATTGAAGATAATCCATGCAATCCCGCAGATGTGAAAGCTACATACATGCCGAGATTGATGGTTATCCATATGAGAACTCCAGCAGCCTGTACTTTTCCATGTCGATTTAAAAATACTCCAATGATCAACATGGCCACGCTAATGATAACGGGCGTCACAAATGCTGCATCCTTATTTAGCGGTAGTATAAAGACCGTAAAACTCTCGATAATCTCAATGAGCAAGACAATACTGGTGAACTTTGCCTTGCGCATGAATTCTCGTTCGTGCAAAGGAGCATCTTCTGACACGGGGGACGGTGTTGAGATGGCATACCACCACCCAAATAAACGGTCCATAGTACTTCGTTGTATCGAGGTTTGCATCTGATTCTTGTGTGATACTTCTTCTGCATAGAAGATATATCACATCTCCTTTCTTCATTCTAAAGATAAGATACTGATGAAGCGATGAAGAGTGATGATCTCACTCTCATCATTTCTCGATAGCACCTAGTTGCTGTAATTGAGAAATAGTTTGCTCAATGATATTGAGCGGTCGCGATAAAAGCGTCGCGATTTGCGCTTGGTCGCGTATTCCATCACTCAGCGAATAAGCAGATCGTTGGAGTACTGACCAAGTACGCATCTGTGTCTGGGAAACGGTTAGACGCCGAGGGCAGAAACGGGCTCCACTGTCTGGAGAGCTTGCCTGCGCTATGGGTTGTGGATGCGCTGGCTGCGTAGGTTGTGGAGACACTGACTCCGTGGGTTGTGGAGACGTGAATGGTACAAGCTCCCACTCTAGTACTCCTACTTTGGAAAAGAAGCGTTGTGCCTCCGCGTCGTGAAACTGTTTCTGTCCCCTTTTACTAAGGATGAGACAAGATCTAACAACGCCATCGTAAACCATTAAAATAACCCGTCCCTCCTCCCTTAGCTTTGCTTGTAGAGGCACATTAGCATGGACTTCCCCTGAGTAACGAAACTGTTGCAAAACCTGAACCATCATATTGTAATCGAGACTGTACACAGTTTCCTCTTCTCCAAAAAACAGATGTCTTCATGGTCCAACATGCGTAAATCCGTTATCAACTGTCAAGTAATCAATATCATCCCTCGCATTTGACTTGAAAAACTGTTATGTGACCAACCTCTTGCTTATTACTTCTTCTGGTTGCAATATCTGAACACGAACCAATATAAGGGAATGTATCGATCAATAACTCATCTTTGGTTCCAGTGCCGACAATATCAATTATTGATCTCTGTAGAGAAAACTAAAGACCGAGGACTGGGCTACGATGACAGCCCATTTTTGGACAAAGACTTTGTTATTCGCTTATTCGTGAAAATCAGAAAAAATGCTCTTCAAGCACTTGACACCAGAGGAAGAAGCTTATCTCTTAAGTCTTCTTTAGCTTGAAAATCACTTCTTAGCTGTTTTACCCAGAAGAGAAATGGGCAGTCAACAAACGGTCCCGCTAAGAAAGGCTCTCACCTCGCTCTTTAGATCTTTATCCCACATTCCGCAGTTTAAATCGTGAATGGCTCCCGAAGCGGCTTTGCAAAGCAGAGGTTACGATCATCTCTGCAATGTAAACCAGCTTCAGAAGCTAATTCCCAAAAACAACTGCGGAATGTGGGTTTATAGTGGAATCGTATCTTCTCAATATTTTGGGGAAAAGTTTCCGATGAGCTTTCGTCAGAGCACTCCTGTCCTGGATTCAACAATGGATCAGCCCCGGATTTTTGAGATGATACACTGGGATCAGTAAAGAGATAGAAAGGTAGGAATCTTGGCTGAGCTTCTCTAGACCTAGCAGGCAAAGTCTCCTCCATGGACTTACTGAGACTATTTCTGACGAGCGTTATAAAAAATAAACAGCATCACCTTTAACAATCGCCAGAATTTGTAATCGAATCAAATATGCTTGCCAATAGCCCCTATTTCAACTCCAGGGCAGATCTAGCATACAGCCATTTTAACACATGCGTCGGAAATGGGCAAGGGAGCCGGGTAAAAGGTGTGCAGTTCATTTTTTTGCACGGAGAGGGTTGCCAGAGAGGAGGAGGAGAGGTAAAATAGAGAGAGTCCTTCCATTTGCCAGCAGCACAAGATATTGTTAATATGGGAGGAATAAATAGAGATAGTAGATATTTTGTAGGAGAAATATCTTTAAGGGGAAGGAAGGAGAAAATTAAATGAAGGACAAAGAGATCCTGAAAGATTTAAGTGAAGAAATACTTGTAGATATGGATGATTGGCAGAAAGCTCATCAAGATGCGACATTTTTGGAGATAGAGGAAAAGTCGAGGGAATTGGTGAGTAAATTAGAAGCAGCATTAGTAGAGAAGGTTGTATTGGAGCGTGAGGAAGATAGTTGGAAAGATCTAAAGGAAGGAAGCAGGCCAACCTGTCCAAACTGTAAAGTTCCACTAATTTCGCGAGGTAAGCGTAAGCGATGTTTACAAGGAGCACAGGGTCAAGAAATCAAGCTAAAAAGAATGTACGGGACTTGTCCAAAATGTGGACAAGTCTTTTTCCCCCTAGATGAGAAATTGGAGCTGCAACCCGGCAGTCTGACCCCAAAACAGCTGAGTCATCTGGCGCAATTTGCCTCAGTCGTCTCGTTTGGCCAAGCAGTCAAGTTGCTCAAGCAGCACCATGGAGTAGAGGTGAGTACCTCAACATCGCGCAGGCAGACACAGGCAATAGGGGCATCTGCGGAAGCAGTGCAAAATGAGCAAGCTAAGGAAATAGAGAAGCAGGAAGCCGCCTTACGAGGGGAGGTGTCTTCTACTTTAGAAAATCAGAAACAGGTTATAAGTAGTGATGGAGCCTATATATCACTGAGGGATAAGGTTTATGCGGAAGTAAAGACGGTAACGCTAGGAGAAGTGAAAGAGCATAGCAAGCGTTCTCGTCAGCGACCAGCGCAAGAAGTCAAAATGACCAATATTACCTATTTTTCGCGTATGACAGAATCACAAACGTTTACGGAGCTAGCAGCTGGTGAAATTGCGCGTCGTGGATTTTTTCAGGTGAAGCAGGTGGCAGCTGTGTCAGACGGAGCGGAGTGGATTCAAACCTTTTTTGGTGCACATCGGTTAGATGCCGTCCGGATCCTCGATTTTTATCATGCAAGTCAGTATTTAAACGATATAGCCACTATTGTCAGGAATGCAGGTACCGCCCTCCCAGAGAGCTGGCTATACGATCAATTACATGAGCTAAAGCATCAAGGTCCGAACAAAGTATTAGAGGAGATAGATCGTTTACTCCGCGAGCATCAACATTTAGAGGAACTAAAGCAAAAGGTTAATTACTTGCAAAAGCGCCGAGAGATGATGCAATATCCGATTTTTCAGAAAGATGGCTGGCCGATTGGCAGCGGGAGCGTAGAAAGCGCTAACACGCATGTCGTGCAATCACGGATGTGTGGGGCAGGCATGCATTGGGAGCCACGCTCTGTGAATCCCATGCTCGCTTTAAGAACTAGTGAGTGTAATGACCGATGGCACGAAATGTAACAGCAGGCGTTTCACCATCGTCTTCAAATACGCCTATCCAAGCGTATCGACCGTCAAAAGAAACGCTATAATGAATTGAAGCAGAAAGTGGAGAAAAATATTATAAACTTTATGCTCATGTATTATCTATGCAAACCTAAAATAAGCAAAAATACCGTTAATCCTTCCCAAATAGAATTAGTTTCTCCATCTACTGGTGTTTCTCTGATACTAAAAACACCTGTCTTCCCGCTCAACCTCATCCTTGGAGGCGCTACCACCTTGCAAAAAAATGAACTGCACACGGGTAAAAGGGTAAAAGGGTAAAAGGGTAAAAGGGTAAAAGGGTAAAAGAGGGCAATCGCATCTAAATAGCCCCATCCAGAACGCGCTGGAGATAGGAGTTGTCCCAACCAGATTTAAGTCGCTTGGCATGAATGCCCACCCGAGACGTTTTTTCCTGTCGCAAGAGATTCAAGGCGATATGGCGTAACACGGCTAGATTCTCATCAGCATGACCTTGACGGACGCGTGAATCATCTTCCCGCGAAACGCCACATCGAGCACCCAATGCACACTATTTTCAATCCCCCAGTGACTTCGACGGCATAGGCAAAGGTGTTCACCGCCGAGAACGAGAGCAAGAAATGAGCGAGTTTCCCGCTCTTGTTGCTGACCAATACGACGTTCTGATCGGACCATCCCAATGCCTCTCAAACCTTCCCACTTGTTCTCTGGATCAAGATGCGAGAGGATGTCTGGGTCATGGATGGTCCAGTACTCTCTGATCCCCAGCCGCCCGTGCCCCTTCTCGACGCGACGATCTGACTCCCATTGCAGATCCCGAAAGCCATCCTTCTCCGCCATTGCAAACGTCGCTTCCACCTCTTCATACAGATTCCCCTGGTTGTCTTTGAGCGCCAGCGCATAGTCTCCCTCTTGCTGGATGATCTGACGAGCAATCTTCGTTTGTGTTCCCATCGCATCAATCGTCACGATACATCCCTCAAGTGCGAGTTGTTGCAAAAGAACTAGAACAACTGGAGCAGTTGCGCCAAGAAGAAGCACTCCAGCAGACAACCAATCGAGCCCTGAATTTCCTCTCATTTCGCCCTCGTAGTCGCGAAGAGGTGAGGCGCTACCTGCGTAAGAAAGAGACTCCTCCAGAGCTGATCGATACAGTCATGCAACGTCTGGACGATCTCAATCTGATCAATGATCAGGCTTTCACCGAGTTCTGGGTTGAGTCACGTGAACGCTCTAACCCTAAAGGAGCGCAGGCACTGAAAATGAGTTGCGGTCGAAAGGTGTCAAACGCGAGCTGGTAGATGAATTGATTAGCAATGACCAGGATCAAAGAGCATGCATTTACGGGCTGGTCGTAAAAAAGCTGCTCTCCTTGTGCGGCAACCTGGGATGGATTTCAAAACCTTTCGCGCTCGCCTCGGCCCTTTTTTGCAACGGCGCGGGTTTAGTTATGAAGTCACTACCCACGCCGTCCATGCTCTGTGGAAAGAGATGTACGATGAGGAACCCGAAGAGTGATGATCTCGATTCTCGGCACTTCTCGATGGCACCTAGCTGCTGTAACTGAAAACTAGTTTGCTCAATATCAATTGAGCGGTTGTGATTTGCGCTTACAGCGAGCGGCTCGCCAAAGTCTTGATCCCTCAGAACAAAGGGAACTCACAGGAGAAACAAGAGATCAATCTTTCTGGACGACCTTTGTGACATCTCCCCATGCCTGAATGGCAGGGGCTTCTCATCCTCACGAATGAGCTTTCCTGCTTCGTTGGGGGTTGCCCTTGCGTACCACAGCGGGTCTGACACCTCCTCCACAGGCCGACACCGAGAGCCCCTCGGCCAGAATGTTGTTTGCCGCGTTGATATCCCGGTCGTGCCAGACGCCACATTCAGGACAGACCCATTCACGCACATCCAATGGAAGGTCTTCAACCACATGCTTGCAATCGTGACACGTTTTACTCGATGGATACCAACGATCGATTTTGACGAAGGCTTGTCCGTACCACTGGCTTTTGTATTCCAGTTGACGGACAAACTCACCCCATCCGACATCACAGATGGCTTTGGCCAAACAGTGAATTCTCTACCATGTTCTTGACGACCAGACCCTCAACGCAAATCACTTGGTTTTCGTGTACGATGCGTGTCGAGAGTTTGTGCTGGTAGTCTCGCCTACGGTCTTGGATACGGGCATGCACACGTGCAACCTTACGACGTGCTTTCTCTCTGTTCTTGGAACCTTTTTCCTTTTGGCATGCCGACGTTGGGCTTTTGCCAGTCGCTTCTCATCTTTTGAGTAGTAGCGAGGATTGCCCACTGCCTCACCAGTGGAGAGGATCACCATCGATTTCAAGCCCAGGTCCAGGCCAACTTGTGCATTCACGACTGGCAAAGGTGTGATCTCCTCTTCAACGAGCATCGAGACAAAGTAGCGGTTGGCACCGTCCTTGGAGATAGTGACCGAGGACGGTTTCTTATCATTGGGCAAGGCTCGATGAAAGGTGATAGAGAGAGGTTCATCCATTTTGGCAAGGGTGAGCTGACCATCTTTCCAGGTGAAGGCATTGGAGGCATAGGTTGCCGCTTGGGTATTTCGTCTTTTTTTGAAAGTGGGATATTTGGCGCGTCCCTCAAAGAAGTTCTTGTAGGCACGATCCAGATGACGGAGGGATTGCTGAACGGGCACAGAGGAGACATCAGAGAGCCAGGGATGCTCTTTCTTCAAAGCGGGAAGCAGAGCCGAGAGATCGTCATAGGTCAGCTTTTGCCCATACTGGAAATAGGCAGTTTTGCGGGTACTGAGTCCCCAATTGTAGACAAAGCGGCAGCATCCGAACGTTTGCGCAAGGATACGTTTTTGGCTTTGGGTTGGTGAGATGCGATATTTGTATGCTCGCTTCGTCTTGCTCATTGCCTTCTCTCCTTTCACGAATATAGGCATATCATACCATATATGTCAATATACAAATATTCATTCTACAGAAGATGATAGTGAACATTTTTTCATACAGAAAGGGTACCCCTGTGCCCAAGCCCCAAACAAGGAAGCGCCTTCTATCCCCATGTCTAAAGGACAGGG
>CAVSHN010000014.1:0-387961 GCA_963727755.1 uncultured Chloroflexia bacterium | reverse complement strand
GTGGATCAGACCTGTATTGTTTAATAGCCAACTGAAAAAGGATCTGCTGCAAGATGCCAGGAAGCTGCTCCAAATCCTCAATGAGTGTGGTAAATGGGAGATGACAAAAGATGCCAAGCTAATGGCCATGGTTGACTTGCTAACGCAGAAACATCCAAACGAAAAAATCCTGATCTTCACAAGATTTGCCGACACTGTACACTACCTGACTTCTCAACTGCAAGTCTGTGGTCTCACAGCAGTTGAGGGTATTACTGGAGACTCAGAGGACCCAACGGCAACAGCATGGCGTTTCAGTCCAGTTAGCAATGGCAAACGTCGACAGATTTAGCCAGAGGAAGAGATACGTATCTTGATCGCCACCGATGTGCTCAGCGAAGGCCAAAACTTGCAGGATGCTGCAATCGTCGTTAACTACGATCTCCCATGGGCAATTATCCGTCTGATCCAGCGTGCTGGTCGTGTGGATCGTATTGGTCAACAGGCAGATGCCATCTACTGCTACACCTTTCTACCTGTGACGGCATCGAACGGCTTATCCGACTCCGAGAGCGCAGTAAAACAACGTCTGAAGGAAAATGCCGAAGTAGTTGGCACAGATGAAGCCTTTTTTGTAGGTGACATGGACAGCCAAACAATACACGACCTCTACAACGAACGATCAGGGATTTCTCGATGCAGAGGCCGATACAGAAATAGACCTTGCATCCCAAGCGTACCAAATCTGGAAGAACGCGACAGATGCCGATCCCAAGCTAAAGGGTATTATTGAGAAGCTTCCCCACGTCGTCTTCTCTACACGAGCCCATACCAATAGCGCGACGTCGCCAGAAGGAGTGCTCGTCTACATGCGCACGTCAGACGGAAATGACTTGCTTGCCTGGATAAATCGCAAAGGGGAAAGTGTCACGCAATCGCAACTAGCTATTCTGCGTGCTGCTGCATGTAACGCTCACGAACCTGCTATTGCAAGGCCGCCAGAACAACATGATCTTGTCCTCAAGGGTGTAGAACACATTATCGCTGGCGAGACACATGGCCTTGGAGGCAACTTGTTAGCCATCTGGAGGCGCGTCTACGTACGTATGAGCGATTGAGGCATATCAGCGAGCGCAGGAAGAATACATTGTTTCCACCACCACCTGAATTGAACAAAGTAATTGACGAGATCTATCATTATCCTCTGCAAGAAATGGCCAAGGATACGCTCAATCGGCAACTGAGAAGTGAAATTTCCGATGATGATTTAATTGATCTGGTTATTCGGCTGCGAGACGAGAATAGATTATGCCATATTCAGGAGCAGGTGGAGCCGCAAGAGCCGCAGATTATCTGTTCGTTGGGCCTATTCGAGCCAGTGGAATAGCTCTAGTAGTATCCATTTCTATGTTTGCAGTTTCGTCGTAGAACATGCTAAAACTGCTAAAAGGGCATCAGCCCCTCTCAGGAACGCTATTTAGTGCTATTTTTTACCAATATATCGCTTTGAGCTTCTTTGGAAAAGATGCTGCAATCATAGTATTTTACGCATAAATGTGTGTATTTTATGAAAATAACAGACAAGCAAGGCATTGACATTGCGCAAAACGTGTATTATTCTGATGCTGGAAGTGCCATTCAGGGAGGATGATATCCACCCTTCTCTCGTGAAATACAGCTCAGGCACAGGAAAGTGTCTTAACTGCGTTCATCGCACCCTCTCTGGCTGCTCTCAAGGGCTTGTTTGTCTCTATTCGTTGGCTATTGCTCTCACATCCTGGCTCAAGCAGACTGATTGCGACATTGTTCCATTGGTCGCGTGAATTACTTCATCGCGCCAGCCCTGGAGGAACTGAGGGTAAAGGATACAAGGACGTGAAACGATATCTCTCATACTCTCAAGGTTTGTGCTCTCGTAGATGGAGAGCCGTACTGACACTACTTACCATTGTGAGTCTCGTTACTGGCACGCTTGGTATTTCTGACATGCTTGGTGTTTCTAACATGCCACTGACCTTGGCAGCCACGCTACAGAATAATCCGCATAATCAGCAAAAGAATCTTAAGCTTCAGAAGAAGCTACAGCTGCCCTGTGACATTTATAAAAAATATAAAACACCGTGTGTCGCTGCACATAGCACGGTGCGAGCGCTTTTTTCCACATACAACGGGAAACTTTACCAAGTCCGGCGAGCGTCGGATTCCAAAACCATGGACATCAAACCCCTCACCAGAGGAGGTTACGCCAATGCCGCCGCGCAAGATAAGTTCTGCGCTGGCACGACCTGCGGCATCACGACCATCTACGATCAGTCCGGGCACGGCAACAACCTCACCTACCAGGGGCCTGGCGGGGTAAAAGACGGCAAAGGCACCCCGGCGAGCGCGACATCCGAGTCACTCACTGTGGCCAGTAAAAAGGTCTACTCGCTCTACCTCAATGTCGGCAACGGCTACTGGCACGATGGGTCCTCGTCGGGCATGCCGAAGGGCAGTTCTCCGCAGGGCATTTACATGGTGACCAGTGGCACGCACGTCAGCGGCATCTGCTGCTTCGACTACGGCAACAGCGAGACCGACCGCAAAACCGGCCAAGGCGGCCAGATGGATGCCATCTACTTTGGCACCAGCTGCTGGTTCGGCGGATGCACCGGAACCGGCCCTTGGGTGGAGGCTGACCTCGAAGGGGGAGTGTACCCCGGCGGAAGCCAAACCTGGAACCCCAACCAGCGTGCTTTCCCCAACCGATACGTCACTGCCATGTTCAAGAACAACGGCACGACCCAAATGGCGCTCAAAGGCGGGAATGCGCAATCGGGAAGACTGACCACGCTGTACATCGGGTCGTTGCCCTCTTGGTACAACCCGATGAAGCAGCAGGGTGCCATCGATCTGGGCGCTGGGGGTGACTGCTGCCTCGCCAACGCCAGCTGGAGCCCGGGTACGTTCTATGAGGGAGCCATCATGGCTGGCTACCCCTCCAATGCCGCCGATAACGCCGTGCAGGCCAATATTGTTGCCGCTGGCTATGGCAAGTAACGTTGGCAGGGGTTCCAGTAGCATCTGGACAATAACCAATGTCTAGCAGCGAGATGTGGTCTTATGCACCCTCTGTCTTGATCAAGTTTGCCTTCTGTCTTGATCAAGTCTGATCATTAATTCAGGAAAAGTTACATATATCTAATCCATTTAATGGAACTCTTAATGGCATCAAATACATCTCCTGTTTTCCTTAGCAATTGATTAAATATTTCCTTATATTTTATAATATTATCACATATAAGCTCTTTTGTTGTCATATCATGACATTCTTGCTCTGATTGTCCGATTTTGTTGCTATCCATTTTCTCTCTCCTTCAATGACACAAATCCGGGACTGATCCAGTAATAGATCAATAGCAATAGTACCTAACATAAGCAGAATTTGCCAGGGGGAAAGAGGGACAATCATCCGCTTGCGTTCATCTCCGTCTATGTGCCAATTCTGCACGAACCTTTTCTGCTAAAGGTTGTCCATACTGATGAGCAACTAGCATTGTACACAAGAAGACTACTTACAGGCTATAGTCTGCAATAGCATAGCAAACTAGTACCTCAACATTGAATATTGTAGAATTTATGTTTTATAATGAATGCACTTAATGGCACAGTCTTTGAAACTGGGACTGCGGTGGTATTATATTCATCATGGGGAAGCGTATATGGATCAGCTTAGGCGCTCTTATTATGAAGTAGTATTTGAAAATGTTTATTTGAAGAAGAAAGGGAATGCATTTCAGGACTTTTTTTCTGAAATAATGGAGAAGTGCCACCCAGGTGACTTTCAGCGCGTTCGTCCATGGGGGAATGCTGGAGATAGGAAGAATGATGGCTATTTACGCTCGGATCGCACACTGTTTCAAGTATATGCCCCAAACGAGATGAGTGCTAGTGAGGCCATTGCAAAAATTAACGAGGACTTCCACGGGGCATTCTCTTATTGGGAAACGTACTTCGACACATGGGTATTTGTCCATAACTCTAGGGATGGTCTTGGACCAGCTATTGTAGCGAAGCTGAATGAGTTGACTACCTATCATAGGTCTGTGACTGTGCATTCATGGGGGTTTGAGGAACTACGACAGAAAGTATTTACACTCAATGCAGCTAATCTAGCCTCACTTCTTGGGCCAGCTCCTTCGAGTAAAGATATGCTTGATGTGCGGTATGACAACGTCCAAGAAGTTTTGAGGCACATAGCTCGGCAAGAAGTTCTTCAGCTATTCAGGACATACGGCCTGTTCCACCGGATAAGCTGAAATTTAACCGTTTATCTGCGCATGTACAAATTTTACTTACTTGTGGTATGCAAAAGGCAGGTCTTGTAGGACAGTTCTTCAATGACTATTCCAATCCTACCTATGGAGATGAAATTGCATCAGCATTTAAAAATGAGTATAAAAGATATAAGATGCTGGGAGTAGATCCAGACACCATATTTTGTAAGTTACAGGAATTTACAGGAGGAAGCGAGCGAGGAACACCTGCTGACGAGGCTGCCGTTCTCGCTGTCCTTGCATATCTTTTTGAGCGATGCAACATTTTCGAGCGACCACCAGAAGAGGAAACACTATGATCCTTCCAACCAAGCACCTCAGACCAGAACGAGCAATCCTCACAGTCGGTGCAGAAGTACTTAAGCTCCTCACCGAACCCAAAACTGTATCGCGCCTTTGGGACGAATTGAAGCGTGTAATGGATGAACGTTCATCAACACGAAAGGTGAACTACGATTGGTTTGTACTCACTTTGGATTTCCTCTATATGTTAGGTGCAATAGAGATGGATCAGGGGAGAATACAGAGGACAAAGCAGTGATTTATAAATCTACAGCAATCTGCCAACATTCAAAGAACTCCATTTTCACCAAGGTCTGAACGTCATTTTAGCTGATAAAAGTCCAGGAGCGACCGAAAAGCAGACCCGTAACGGTGCAGGAAAGTCGAGTCTGATTGAATTGATCCATTTCTTAATGGGAGCAAACCTTGATCCATCCTCCCTTTGGAGGACAGATGCATTGAGTCAATACTCCTTTGGTATGGAATTTGATCTAGGTCAGGCTAGAGCACAGGTTGAGCGTTCTGGCAATACTTCAAGCAAAGTATTTATACAGCAAGCCAATCCAGAAAATTGGCCAATCAAACCAAGTCGCGACAGATCGTCAGGAGCATTATTCATCTCCAATACTAATTGGCGGGTAGTGCTTGGTAGGCTCATGTTTGGCTTGATGGAAGATGATGAGGGTGTACAGGCTTCCAAGTTTGGCCCTACTTTTCGCTCCTTATTTTCCTATTTTGTCCGACGCCAATCCGCAGGAGGATTTATCTCTCCTATTAAACAATCTATTCAGCAGCAGGCCTGGGACCAGCAGGTAGCAATATCATATCTACTAGGACTTGACTGGACTATCCCTCAACAATGGCAATATGTTCACGAAAAAGAAAAGACATTAAAAGAAATAAAGAAGGCAGCAGCTGGTGGAGTATTTGGTGATCTTATAGGAGCGAGTGCAGAACTTCGTACAAGACTAGCACTATCTGAAGAGCGTTCTCGCCAGTTGAAAGAACAGATAAGCAAGTTCCAAGTCCTTCCAGAGTACCGTAGCTTGGAGAAAGAGGCTTCTCAGTTAACGCGTGACTTGGGAGTCTTAGCAGATGAAAATACTATTGATCGGCAATTGCTCGATGAACTCCAACAATCCTTAAACCATGAGGTTGATTCCTCTGTCAATAACCTTGAACGTCTTTACGAGGAGGCAGGTGTTGTACTCCCCGAAGCCGTTGTGCGTCGTTTTGAGGACGTGAGGCTTTTTCATGAGTCTATTATTGAAAACCGCAGGTCGTATCTTGGCAATGAGCTTGAGCAAGCGAAGCGACGAATCAAGAATCGAGAAGAGCCGACGACGAGAAGCAACGAGCGCTTGGCTCAAATCATGGCAATTCTCCAGTCGCATGGTGCTCTAGATCAATTCGCCAAATTACAATCGGAGTTGGCAAAACGAGAAGCTGAGACAGAGTCTATCCGTCAGCAGTTTGCCTCTGCTGAACAGCTGGAAGGACTGAAAAGTGAGCTTGAAGTTGAACGTCGACAGTTAGAGCTTCGCCTTCGTCAGGATTATCGCGAACAGGAAGGCATCTTACGGCATGCAATTCTTGCTTTTGAAGATATCTCTGGTGCATTGTATGAGAAAGCTGGTAGTCTTACAATTGATGCATCTCTGAATGGCCCTCAGTTCGACGTCACCATCCATGGTCAAAAGAGTAAAGGCATCAGCAACATGCAGATTTTCTGCTTTGACATGATGCTCATGCGACTGTGGGCAGAACGAGGTATGGGCCCAGGCTTCCTAGTTCATGATAGCCATATTTTTGATGGTGTAGACGAGCGCCAAGTAGCCAAGGCTCTCCAGATTGGAGAGAGAACTGCCCGTGATTTGAACTTCCAGTACATTGTTACTATCAATTTCAGATGCCAGTGCCACATGACTTTTCCGATGACTTTGACCTCAAAGGATACATCTTGCCCATACATCTCACAGATGCAACTGAAGATGGCGGCCTATTCGGCGTCAGGTTCTGAAGTATGGCCTTATCCTCTTCCCCCATCTTAAAGCCAAGTCTGACCTGTTTTCCGTCACCGCTTTGGCTTGACGGCGGATCACACAAGGGATATGATGGTTGAGTTGATGTCAATGTACATCTTTGTGTCATTGTGTTCAATCGGTCATCATGTTTTACGGATGAAAAGAAAGGATGGGCGATCGTGAGAAACTACCACCTGCTTCCCAGCCAGTCCAATGGACGTCGATGTCTAGAAACCAAGGTCACTGGCTCTGCCCTGCTGGGCGATCCTATGTTGAATTGCGGGACGGCCTTCACGCTAGAGGAACGACGGGAGTTGGACCTAGTTGGTCTGCTTCCGTCCGTGGTCACGACCCTGGACGAACAAGTCAAGCGTTCGTATGCTCAGTACCAGCAGCAAGAGAATGATCTAAGCAAAAACGTTTTTTTGACCGCCCTGCAGGACCGCAACGAGGTCTTATTCTACCGATTGCTCGCCGAACACCTCTCCGAGATGTTGCCAGTGGTTTATGATCCCACAATCGCTCTCGCGATTGAACACTATAGCCGTGAATACCGTCGTCCGCGTGGGGTCTATCTCTCGATCGATCATCCCGAAGACATTGAAGCGTCCCTACGCAATGTTAGTGCCGGGGCTGATGAGATTGACCTAATTGTAGCCACCGATGCAGAGGAAATTCTGGGCATTGGCGATTGGGGGGTAGGAGGCATAGATATCTCCATTGGCAAGCTGATCGTCTACACGGTGGCTGCTCGGCATTGATCCGACCCGCGTGATCCGGTGATGCTCGACGTGGGGACCAATCGAGCAAGCCTGCTGAATGATCCGTTCTACCTAGGCAATCGTCACTCCCGGGTGCGAGGAGAGCGCTATGACGCCTTTATAGACGCCTACGTCAAGACAGCGACGAAACTGTTCCCTCATGCTCTGTTGCACTGGGAAGATTTAGGACCCAGTAACGGGCGGCGTATTCTGGAGAAGTACCGTCATCAGATTGGTACCTTTAATGATGACATGCAGGGAACAGGAGCGATCACGCTAGCAGCTTTGCTCTCAGCCGTGCAGGTATCTGGGAAACCGTTGCGTGAGCAGCGTGTGATCATCTTTGGCTCGGGGACCGCAGGCATTGGCAATGCCGATCAAATTCGTGCGGCCATGATCGCCGAAGGTCTCTCAAAGGAGGAAGCCACACAGCACTTCTGGTGTGTTGATATCCAGGGCCTGCTAATCGACGATATGGGCAATGCCTTGCGTGACTTCCAGGTTCCCTATGCTCGGGGAGCTTCCGAGGTCAGCAGTTGGACCCACGACATGCCCAATGGAGGCATCAGCTTGGCAGAGGTGGTACGCCAAGTTCACCCTACCATCTTAGTTGGCACATCGACGGCTCCGGGGACCTTCACCGAAGCCATTGTCAAAGACATGGCGGCTCATACCGATCGTCCCATCATTTTTCCACTCTCCAATCCCACCAGCCTGATGGAGGCCAGTGCCGCTGATCTCCTCACCTGGACTAACGGCAAGGCGCTCGTCGCGACGGGTATTCCCTCGCGCCCCTTCACCTACAAGGGCGTGACCTATGCTATTGGTCAGGCCAACAACGCCCTGCTATATCCGGGGTTTTGGGTTGGGGGCGATCGTCGCACGGGCGTGTCATATCAGTGATGGCATGTTTATGGCGGCAGCTAGAGCAGTAGCAGGGCTAGTCGATGTACACTTGCCTGGAGAATGTTGCTGCCGCATGTGGAAAATTTGCGTGTAGTTTCTGCAACGGTGGCTGTGGAGGTGGCCAAGACGGCAGAAGCCGAAGGGCTGGCGCGTGTACAACTCACTGATGTGGTTCAGCAGGTACAAGACGCCATGTGGCAACCAGCATACCCACAGCTTCAGACCAAAGTCTTGTCTCACTCTGCGACGAGAAGAATAGATGAAAGTATGGTCAACACTTTCGACCGCATGAGCAACTGTGGTGAGTGCGTCTGCTCACCGACTTCCAACTGGAGAAACTTCTCTTCTTGCCAGAGAAGAATTTCCAGCATGTTCAATGCGTCCTTTCATCTGACGCCTATCAGCAGATGTCGTTCCACATTTATAGCTATGCTGCTGGTATGCCCGATCAGCCGTGTAGCCAATGGATGCTGCATGCGAGCGAACCACAGCAGATCGATCTGAGGCGGATTGGGGAGCCGGCATGTATATTACATCTGCCCCCACAGTTCTGACTGCTTTTCTCTCGAAACAAGATTTGCAATCATTCGCTGGCTCTTCCTCTGTGGCCTCCTGACTGTCTTCCTGCTTGTTGAAACTTCTGCATAACTTCTGGATAGAAGTAATAAGCAGCATCAATAACATTACCGGCAGCCGGAATAGCAAAACTACGATAGAGGGTACAGCAGCTAATGCTGCCAATACAACGAAAAATCCTAGAACAAAGTAGATATTGACACTTGTCAATATTGCTAATACGTTGAAAAACATTTGCGTCCTCCCTTTAGCATGCACTTGATCAACAACTTAAGAGCGTTTGACTAGCTTCGACGGAGAATTGCTCTCGGAACACTAACCAGTGTTTGATCCGAGTGGCTTTTAAGAGCGGAACGGTTCGCTCGGGGATTGTTGTCACAACTGTTTGGCTTATACGGAGCCGACGCAAGTCTAGTTCTCTGGAGACATTCGCGCTGTGCCCTTGCCGACGGTGGCAGGAGGGAGTCATCAGTTCTATTATACAGTCTAGGTGCCACATTGTCAAATTTTTTCGACGACCTCAGTGATCCTAAGTGATAGGAGAGCTAACTGATAGGGTTACACTCACCGTGACCTGTGCTGATACATTATCACTTGTCGTAATCACAAAAGTGATCGTGCCAGTATAACTACCAGATGCCAGCCCTGCACTACTGGCGGAGGCACTCACACTGAATGGTAACTGCCCATTTGCGCTTATCGACCCTCCTCCACTTACATGCAACCAGTTTGCGCTAGCACTATCTACTGATGCAGACACAGTCCCAGCACGCTGAGCGCAGGTAGAAATCGTGACCGATTGTGGATTTGGATCAGAACCATTAGCTGTGCTAGAAAAGGTAAGGGAGGTTGGCTGTGCACTAATACATGGCTTAGGCAGTACGCTCACATTTACAGTCACAGCAGCCGTCGATGAACCTGCACTAAAGGTTACATGCCCCATATACGATCCCGCATTGAGAGTAGACGAAGCGGTACCAACTGCCACCGTCGCGTTACCTCCTGTCCCAATTTGCCCACTTGACTGATTAACCTGTAGCCAAGACGCATCTGAAGAAGCTGACCAAGAGCCTGCGCTGCACTGGTTTCCATTACTGATCGTCACACTTTGATTAGACGGGACATTTCCTTGAGTCACGCTAAAGTTAAGCGTAGATGTATTCACGCTCAGACAAGGTGGTGGCAATTGGACGGTTAAATTCACAGCTATGGTAGCTAAGCCAGGACTGAAGGTAATATGTCCTGTATACTGCCCTGCATTAAGTCCAGTGAGAGATGCCCTAACATCAATGGTTGCGCTTCCACCCAGATCGATCCAACCACTCGCAGGATTCGCGCTGAGCCAAGACGCATCTGAAGAAGCCGACCAAGAGCCTGCTCCGCATCCGCTACCATTCTGGATGATTACCGTTTGTGATACAGGACTCCCTTGGCCCAACTGGCCTGTCAAAGACAGAGTTGGCTGATTTACCTGTATACATGTCGGGATATCTTTCGCTTGCACGAGGAAGGTGACTTGTAACACAACCTTGGTATTGCCTAGCGAACTGCTAAAGGTAACGTCTGTGGTGTAAGTGCCGGCCTTGAGGTTCTGGGCTGATGCACGTATTTGGATTTGCTGCGATTGTGGTGCCGTGAGCTGCCCATTCTGATCTACCTGAAGCCAAGGGGCCTGTTGCTGATCCCAGCTACTGGTCCAATCCAACTTACCAGAACCACTTGTGCAGAGTTGAAACGGCATGGACACTGTCTGGCTTTCCCCTTCAGCTATAGGACCAAGGTTCATCGTAGTCTGGGATGTAGTGGTTATACAGGGTGCAAGTGATGGTTTCAGCACACTAGATACGGTTTTGAAGTCTATACTTGTGATGAATTTACCATCCTGTCCATACATACGTAAAGAATGGACGCTTCCTTCGTCCCAATGTTCATTGACGTGGATAGTAATAGCAAATGTTCCATTATGGCTGATAGTTACCCAATTTCCCGCAATAGGAGACTGGAAAGCGAACAATAGGAGTTCACCCATCATACTCACGGGTGTTGTCTTTGGAACCTGCGTGGAGTGACCCATACCAGCCAATGACTGGTTATCAAGTGTCACTATCACCCTATCTCCAGATGGGAAGTTACTCCCCTTCAATATGATCGATTGTCCCAGAATTGCCTGTCCTGTCAAAATTATCTTCGGGGATGGCGTTGGTGTACTGGAGCTGAAAGGGTGCATATATGCGACAAAGACAGTTGTTGTGATAATGGCAATAAGAGTTCCCAGTCCAACAGCCATTGTCAGACAAGAAGGACGGCAACCGTCGTTTGTAACTTTGGCATGCTTTAGATGCGTTTTGAGATATGGCTGCTGATGAGAAGCATGAAACTGCCCTGGTTGTTGGTGTGATGGATGAAATTGCCCTGGTTGTTGGTGAGAAGCATGGAATGGCCCTGGTTGTTGGTGTGATGGATGAAATTGTCCTGGTTGCTGATGAGAAGCGTGGAACTGTTCTGGTTGTTGGTGTGATGGATGGAATTGTCCTGGTTGCTGATGAGAAGCGTGAAACTGTTCTGGTTGTTGGTGTGATGGATGAAATTGCCCTGGTTGCTGATGAGAAGCGTGGAACTGTTCTGGTTGTTGGTGTGATGGATGAAATTGTCCTGGTTGCTGGTGAGAGGCATGGATTTGTCCCGGCTCTTGGAGATGAACCTGACCCTCTGCACCTAGAGAGGCAATATACTCATGGGAAACATATGTATCAGATCCGCCACTATAATTTAATAAAGGCTGATCCTGAATTTGATCGCTAAGTTCATATGAATTGTAAGGTAGTCTAGCCTTGTCATTAGAAGACTGTATGCTCTTATCAGAAGAGTATGTACCATTTGTGGTTGCTATACCTGTTGAAGCACCCATTACATAGCCACATTGTCCACAAATGTTTGTGGCATTGGATAGCAAGGCATGACAACGTATACATATAGTAGGCATGGGGTATCGTTCCTCCTAGTGAAGGCTCTGAAGAGGTTTCATAATTTCCATACCTCTGCATTTTGGAATATTGATTCTACTTCAATTGAATCACTATCAGTATAAACACCGATTTGACCAGACGGATATGTGTCATCACTTGCACTATCCACGTACTTGTGATTCACAAATAGATAGATAGAGCTTCCCTGAACAATAGCCGACACGAGATTTGGTTGATTTGTACCACCAATAATGGCCGAGCTATGGCCGCTAGCCAGAGTTGCATCTTTAGCCTGTCCTTTGCTGTCAAGATAGAACATATTGAGAATGTAAGTACCATCTGTGCTAATGCGAAACTGGTACCCTTTATCATTTGTGCTGTTAGCATGGAAGACAATACCTGCAGAATGACCACTTACAATAGTTACCTGTACCTGGACAATACTATCGCCATAGTTTGTCGCTTTGGCATAACAGGGCGAAAAATAGCCAGGTTTCGCTTGAGAGTGGTAGGCATTACCGAGGAAAGCACAACTGGTATTGGCCTGTGAGTAGTTATCCCAACCGTAATTGTCTGGGCCTGCCAAGGTATCATAGATATTGGGGCTAGCATGAGTTGTCCGGTTATAGAGAGCCTGAGCCTCAGTCGGCTTTAATTTCGAGGGCATTTGTGAGCTTTTTTGTGGCGATAACCAGTAGAGCCAAACAAAGGTACTAGCTGCCAAAAATATCAAGATGAGCGAACTACTGCCAACTATGAGAGCAAGCTTCTTCTTACGAGAGGCTTGAGGCGGTGGTGGTGGAACAAAGGTTAGATAAGGATTTGATTGGTCGCCATAGGGGTTTGAGTTATAGGAGGTGGCAGTCGATTGTTGTGCATTAATCGATGCAGCGGTTGGACCATACACTTCCGTAGTAATAGTGCCACAATTGGGACAAGCATGCGCCTCCCTAGGCAATTGGGACCCACAGAATTGACAATTCATGACTTAAATTCCCTTCAATTTGTAAGGCAGACAAAGGGTATTTCTCCTCCCCTTTCACATAAATTTATTGGATTGGATGAATTTATGCAAGCAAAGTCTACCATATGTTTGCAGAATTTACCATGAATTTAACGAGAAATCTGTGATTTATCTCACTGAGCACAGAACGATGAGGTCGTAGACTTATTTTCCTTTCATTGCAAGAAATTCGTGGATGTGCAAGCCCAACACGATCTTTTCACTTCGTCGCTAGCTTACAGTCTCAATCATGCGCAAGAAACGCAGATGGTCAAATCAGGTGATATTGGATTGATCATTAATGTTGTGCTCTGGCTTGCAAGTGGAGTGTGCTATCTATTATTTCTAGAGGTGCAAGAAAGTGGATGCCTAGTAATAGCAAATCTTAAAGACTTTCCACGATGACAAGCTAAGATATGTATTTAACCTTACTGATGTAAAAATATTTGCAAACATATGAATAAGATTGTAGATAGTTAAATAAGTGTTCATGGAGGACCGATTGAATACATTGATAAGAGTAAGGCGTATGCACGCTCTCTGGTGTTTTTGACTGTATTCCACTCATTATTCGCGTAAGGCGAAGGAAGTTGGAAGAATTCGCGGATAGGTCCTGGCTAAGGAGGAGTAGAGATCAGGGGGAAACCTAATAAAGCAAGGATGTGTTGTTGTGCAGGATTGAGATGCGTGGCGTGGTGAACAATGCGTTCAGGATAATAGATATTTGTGATAGTAATAGGGACAAAAGCCTGTAAAAGGCGTTCAGCAGTTGGAGTAGCCGTGGCCTTTCTGGGGCTCTCTTTGTAGAGTCCAACTATCTTCTGCTCGCGAGCCTTTAAAGAGCGACGAACCACGAACTCCATCAGGGTCAGCACACGCTCAGCTAGGCTCAGCAAATGGGTCAAGCCTGCCCCCTGATCATCGCGTTGGACAAACATGGGAGCAATCGAGAGAGGAGCCCTCTTGAAGCGTCCAAAGCCATGCTCAACATGATACTCCTCACGAACCGCATCCGTGAGAGATAAGCTCATCTTGGGGGCAGTCGTCACATCTACCCTGAGTGGTTCTTCTTGCAAGTCATAAATCTTGATCAGGTGCTTTCCTAAATCCTGCTCTATTAATTGCCATCTGCTCTCTTCGCTCAGATACCTCAGTACGATTGTCAGCCTATTGTCGGTGAAGTCGGTCTCTCGTATCTCCAGTTCTGTCACCTCCTTCAATGTGCTATACGCTTGGCGCACCCAGTCGCGTACGGTCAATTTGCGGTGATCTCCTTGGCTGATGATATGGGCCAGCCATATGCATGCTGTCCAGCCCCAACTGATGCCTTGCTGCAGATGGTGTCTCTTGAGCTGTCTATCTAGGATCGTGGGAAGATCCATCTGTTTCATCAACGTGAGCAGCACTACAAAGTCATCTATCTGTTCGGTTGTGATCTCTATATCTTCTTTCTTTCTTCCAGTATCCTTGATATTTCCTCTTTTGACTACCCTCTTACGTGAATGGGGAGTAGCAAGTTGATTGTATATCAGCTTAGCGTAGTAGCCCTTCTTTGCCAACAGTTCCGCATGTGACCCGCTCTCGACAATGCGGCCTTGATCGAGTACAAGAATGACATCCGCTTCACGCACCGTACTCAACCGATGAGCAATGATGATTTGTGTACACGACAGCGATTTGAGATTTTGCGCGATCATCTGCTCAGTAATCACATCCAGAGCGCTAGTTGCTTCATCAAGCAAGAGAATGCTGGGATTATTTGCCAGAGCACGAGCAATCGCTAGACGCTGGCGTTGTCCTCCTGAGATAGTACTACCTGCCTCGGCCACATAGGTCTCGTAGCCCATCGGCATCTGCTGAATATCGTCATCGAGCGCAGCCAATTTTGCTGCCTTGATAATACTCTCCATATTCATACCAGGATTATTGAAGGCTATGTTTTGCCAAATGCTTCCACTGAATATGCTGGCATCCTGCATAATCACACCAAATTGAGAGCGCACAGATTGATAGTTCAGTGATCGTAAAGGGATGCCATCATAGAGGATCTCGCCCTCCGTTGGCAGGTACAATCCAAGCAACAGCTTCCCCAGGGTACTTTTGCCTGAGCCCGTTGTTCCAACAATAGCTATCTTCTGCCCCGGAGCAATATCGATTGTAATATCTTTGAGCACAGGTGCGGAATTGGCATCATACTTAAAGCTGACATCTTGTAGTTGGATACGCCCCGTCAGTCGTGGTGGTTCCTGGGCTTGTAGAACCTCTTGTTCGACATCTGTCTCCATTACATCGCTGAGGCGTTCTAGATGCGAACGAATGACTGGCAGTTGAGTTGCACTCGAAGCTAGCGAGGCCAATGGAGTTATGAAAGCCCCGGCTAGAGAATTGAGAGCAATCATCGTGCCCAGTGGCATGGTCCCATTGAGCACCTGAATCACTCCTAACCAAAGGAGCAGAAGTGGAGAGACAACACGCAGTAGACTGATAGACATGGACAGAAACGATGCTAGATAGCTTCGGCGTAAGGAAGCATTCAATTGATCAGAGAACAGGTTGAACCACCTTTGAAAGACGCGCTGCTCTGCGCCAGCAGCCTTGACCGTCATCATGCCAGTCAAGATTTCTGCCACATAGCCTTGAGATTTACTAATCGTCTCTAGTTCATGGGCCGAGCGTAGACGATACTCGTTATTGGCTCCTAGCAAGAGGACGAACTGAAGTATACCAAGTATAAGCACAACCAGAGTAAATAACCATGACTGCCAGAGCAAGATAATCAAATAAACCACGACGAGGCTTCCATCTAGTATTGTCGAGAGAAACTGTGTACTGACAATATCGCGAATGGTATTATTACTCGATATGCGCGTCAGGATATCACCAGTCGAACGCTGTTGAAAGAATTTGAGCGGGAGCAGAAACAGGTGTTCAAAGAAATTGGGATAGGCATATATATCAATACGATACTGCAGATACGTCAAAAGGAATGCACGCAACACCATAATCACTAGCTGCGCTAAGAACAGGCTTAGCACGAAAATGCTCAAAATAGGTACAATCGAGGTCAGACTGAGAGGAATAATCCGGTCAATAATCACTTTTGTTAAGATAGGAACGCCTAGGCCAAAAATCTGCAAGCATAACGAAGATACTAAAAGCTGCACCAACGTCATAGGGGCACGCTTGAAATACTGAGCAATATAGGAACTCAATGTAAGTTTGCGAAGAGAAGCGGTATGACGATCGAATTGCTCTCCAGGCTCCAGCATAATGACAACGCCAGTGAATCCTAATTCGAATTCCTCTCTGCTCAGACGTTTGCGTCCTACAGCAGGATCAACCATGTCGACATACTTTGCAGACCAGCGTTCAATCACCATGAAATGGTTAAATTCCCAGTAGACTATAGCGGGAAAGCTGACAAAGCGCAACTCGTCTATCCGTCCACGTATTGAGATCGCTCTCCCACGCATGCCATAGCTGCGTGCTGCTTTGATAATATCCAGAGCCGAGAGTCCATCACGACCGATTCCATAGCTTTCACGAATCTCGGTAACCCTGGTTTGACGACCATAATAGCTCATGATCATAGCTAGACAGGCAGCTCCACATTCGACAGCCGTCAATTGAAGCACAGGAGGTACTCTTCGTCGCAGTCTGCTCCGTAAGGGACTAGCGATGTTGTGTAAGAAGCTAAACGCGAAATTCGGTTCTTGCTTCTGTGTTGGGGTTTGCTGATTGGGGGTGGGATGCAAGTCTGTACTCACAAGCTAATCTCCAATTAAATCGTTCAACCCAGTCAATGAAAGTAGATGCTGCGTGCCAATTTGGACCTGTGCTCTGACTTGGCTGCCAGCATAGAGATGAGAGGACAAAGATGGCACGAGCCTGATATGTACAACCACCGAAGGCTCAGTAATTGGCGGCATGGTAGAGCAAACAACACCATACTGTTTGTAGATATCATTGGGACTCAGCAGTCCGGGTTCAACCTGAGCAATGCTACTGCTATAGCTCGGTCCTGTGGGGTCAATCTGGAGTCGACTGGGCTCGCCAACATGTACCAGTTTGGCTTCACTCGCAGGCAAGAAGACAAGAACCGTTCCTCCTTTGCTCCCAATCTGCTCCTGAGTAAGGACTAAACCTACACCATTAACCAGAACAGGCACTTCTTGCGTGCTAGCAAAAAGGCCAACACCAACAACCAAACACAGTAAGATCCAGATGCAGACAAACGTCGGAGGAGACACAAAGTGTGGAAGAATGTCTTTCTCACGTTTTTGCAAGTGATGCTGCCATGCAGGTTCACGAAACACAGGGCGTTGTAAGTGTGGCAGATCCATTACCTTCCAGCTCTTTTGGGATGGCAAACTTGGCCTGAGATAAAGACTATGGTAGGATGTCAGATCTTAGCAGTAGCCAGTAGAAATATTGAACCATAACAATGGATGAAATAGCAATGGCTAACGCCCCAGAAGACTTTTGTCCCTGTTTCCCCCTACCAAAGATGTCAACGCGTTCTATACTGACTATCAGATGGACGAGTGGTGGCTCTATCTCCTCAAAGACCGTTGTAGGATTTACTTTGCTATAGAGCAAGTGGAACCTTCCACCACGGATTGTTTGAGAGAATGCTGAAGAGTGATTCCATGCATTAGGAACGGAACGTTCCATTACCACCCGTTGCCGTAGTTGAATGAAAAGAGAGAAGGAGAACATCGGAATGATTAGGACTAACACAGAGAAAGAGAAAGAGAAAGAGAAAGAGAAAGAGTCTGTCACGCTAATCGAGTTGACAGAGGAGGAGCTTGCAAGCATGTGTGGAGGACACATTCCGCTCCCCCATCCCTACGCATATGCGGGGGCATATCTCTCCCCAGATGAGATAGAGGCATATGCGAGGGCCGGCATTAAGTGGTGAGAGATTTGACTTCCACGCTGGTTGATAGTATGACCAAAGGAAGCAGTTGCTGTAAACAGGATGCCTGATCATCTTGTCCTGCTATTGGCTATCTTCGGTCTCAATATACCCTATAGCGGTTTCACGAAAGATTGATGATATACATGTGTATCATTTCACATAGTATGGTAGATCAATATTTCAAAATAACCGCTCTAGTGGTAGATTGCTGCAAATGTGCTATTTTATGCTATTTAAAAGGTAATAGAATTAATATCTTGTAATTGTTTCGCTAGCCAGAGAGCTAAATCATTACGTTCTACAATATTCCTCATTCTCATGGCCCTGATCTTACGTTCTTCTGGTGGCATCGTTAATGCCTTTTCTAATGCCTCTACTGTCTCCTCAACATTGCTAGGAGATGCAAGGGGAATCACCCCATCCTTTAACTCGTGAAAGGCCCCTGCCGTTTGCGAAAGAATAAGGGTACCATCATTTTGATTAACCGCCACTCCTTCTTTGGCTACGAGGTTCATCCCATCCTTGATTGGATTAACGAGCAACACGTCATCGGATGCCATCTTTGCTAGGGCACCTGCATGATCATGGCCAAAGAAAGCATCAATAGGCTTCCAGTTCTCGTTCCCATATTTTTTATTAATCCTGTCAATCTCTGATACGATTTGCTTTTGGAGTTCTTTGTAGGTTTCCACATTTTGACGAGATGGGACGAATTTGCATTGGAAGATAACCTTTCCACGCCAACTGGGAAATCTCTCAAGTATCAGGTCATAGGCCTGGAAACCCACCAGAAGATTTTCGGTTGGTTCAATGCGGTCCACTCGGAGAATTTTTTGGATCTTTTCCGGGCGACCCTGCTTACTGTTCCTTTGTTTCTGTACCTCTTCCATTCCTTCTCTTCTCTCTTTGTTGGCACTCTTGGCTGTGTCGCGTACCTTTTCAACGGAGATGGATATTGGATAGGATTGCACCTGCGTGTTATGTTCGTGCCAGCGAACCCTACTGTTTTTGAAATCAATCTTGGCTTCAGGCAGATAGTTCTTAGTTCCCTGCAAAAAATTCTGTGCATCTTCATTAGTCTGAAAGCCGATAATGTTGTTACTTGCCATTCCACTATAGATGGCCTGGACAATAGAGGAAGGCAATGCCTTCCAAACCTTGGGCTTGGGCCAGGGAACATGAATGAAATGTTGCAGAATAATAGTTCGATGAAGCTTACGAAGCATACTTGGAAGCTGCAAGAAGTGATAATCGTGAATTATCACTATTGGTTTCTTCCTCGCATTCTTCTTAATCTCAGAATACACCGCATCTGCAAAGGTTTGATTGGCCTGAGTATAACTCTCCCATTTCTGTTCGGTCTCTGAAGGCTTCTTGTACCTGCTAGGGAGTGAGGAAGATGATCCTTCGCATCCAACTTCTGAAACATTATGCTGCCCTGGCTTATACATCTCATGAAGAACGAACCATAAAAATTCATTGCTGATCTTATTATAGAAAGCATTATAGACCCTTTGCTCAAGAGGAACAAAATGATAATCACCATTACAACCTAGTTGCATTGCCTTTCGATCGCCTTCACTCATCGGTGACGAAAACCATTTAGCAACTGGTACTTTGTACTCTATGAGACTATTCATTGCATTCGCTAGCCCACCAGCACCTGACTTGATTTCGAACTTCTGGTCCTCAGTGATCTGATATTCCACAGGGCCACGATTGGATACAATGTAAAGAGAACGATTTGTTTTTTGCATCTTTTGAGATTTCTTCTTGCAATATGATCTTATTATCTAATATGTGATCATTTCGGTCATCTTCTTCATGCTTTGACTCTACTTCCTGTTGATAAATTTTTGCATCATCAAGCCATTTAGCTCGCCTGCGATACTGCTCTAGATTTTGAGAATCTCCTGGCTGGCTAGCTGGTCGACAGTCGGCAGCTTCTTTCGATGCGTAGTGTAAAATTTCTCTATTACGCTCCATAATAAATCTCCTTTATTAAATGGTTTAGGGGGAACATCAATGCAAGCCAGAATGCATCACTGCTATTAAGCATATTCTATCTGTGTGAATTTTACTAGTCGAAAGTAGGGACAATTCTGCTAAATGAGACTTTACATTTTAATATGTTAGAGACTTTCTGGAGTTCTAGCACACAATGACAAAAGATTACACATCCCAGTTGGGGGGAAAGAGGGACAAATTTCTAGTTTATCCATCTTTGTCCCTCTTTTATCCTTGTTAAATTGTAGAGGCTTTGTCTAGAATATTCGTAATACTAAAGAGCATGTTCCTCACTTCCATCTTCAGAATCTGATCAGACTTTTCACGAGTACAGGAACAGGTAGAAAGGAAGATAGTATGCAAGAGATAACAAAATGGATAAAAAGAAGCTGCACTACTCTTGCCTGTAAGTTCCACTGGCCGATGCGGATGACAACACGTGTCATTGCTCTGCTTGCCCTCGTTAGTCTCGAGGTTGCTACGATGCTTATCGGACTTCCTTCCGCACTGGCGGCCCCAATCTATACGCCTTCAGATCAGGATCAGGCCATATCCTCTTTCTTAAGTGCTTTCTATGACCCAACCAGTCACTTTTTCTACACCGACACCCAGAACCATGCCGAAGCTGACTTATGGACCGAAGCTGTCGACTGGGAAATGGTGATGGATGCCTATAATCGTACAAAAAGTGCAAACTACAATCAGATGATTGGTGATGTTTATAATCATGTCACTAGTGTCTATGGCACCAACTGCGGACAATGGCAGGTCCCTAATAACAGTAACCAGACTCTTGCTTGGTGGGCTCAAGCCAGTGTGCAAGCCTACAATATTACAAACAATAGCACCTACAAAACCTGTGCTCAGGCTTTCTTTGACAAGATCTATCAGTCCTGGGATACTACTGAGGCTGGTGGAGGGATTTGGACATTAAATAATCAGACCACTGAGAAGAACATGGCTACTAATGCTTTAGCGGCTATGACAGCAGCTCAGCTCTCTACTATTCTAGGGAATAGTGGCTATCTGACCAAATCTCAGAGTATCTATAGCTGGATACGATCTCACTTAACCAACCTGTCAGGCACATCGGGGGCTGTCTATGATCGGTACAACAATACCAGTGCCACTATCCTGATGAATCAGTTTAGCGACAACTATGGGCTCTTTATCGGGGCCGCACTAGCGCTGAATGATGCAACCAAGAATAGCTCAAGTACAACGAACGGTCAGTCAGGAAATTATCTATCTGACGCCAACACTGTTGCCAATGCATCCCTTACCAACCTTACCATCAATGGCAATGGCATCATCCAGTATGAGTCGGATTGTGGTATTAACACTTCAGTGGGCGATACCAGTAACAGTCTGAGTGGTAATAATGGGAACCTCGTCAATAATGGTTCCTTCGTCAATGAAAATAATACTTGCAATGGAGGCATCAATGAGCGGGCTCTCTATAAGGGAATTTATGCCCACTATCTAGGAGAATTAGCCTTCAACAGCAACTATGCAGTTTCTAACAGTGCTGTCTACGGGCAGGTGCTCGATGAGAATGCAGCTATAGCCTGGAACGATCGGCTTCCCTCTAGCAATCTGGTCGGAGCGGACTGGGCAGAGCCAGCTCCAACAGGTTCCATTAAGTCGTGGGAAGCGGCCCCAGCGGTCGAGCTTTTACAGATACTTCCCAACGATAATAATATTGCCACCTATCAGTCAGAAGATGCAACCTTGCAGGGTGGGCTGAGCTTAGGAACGCAATATGCAGGATACCTGAGCAATAGTGGATATATCCAAAACTGGACTCAGAATGGTCAGTCGGTGAGTTTCGCTGTCTCTGCTCCTGCTGCTGGGACAGAATTGCTGGTCATACGCTACTCTGCGGGAGCTGGCAATGCCAACCGCTATCTAGAAGTCAATGGCGCTCAGAACACAGCTAATATCCCAACTGGGCCCATTTATGCGTCTGGCACTTCCAATTCTACCATTGCCCAAATTAGTTTCCCTGGTACCGATAGTTGGAATGCATATGATCTCGATGTTATTCCTGTATTGTTAACTCAGGGCAATAACACCATCACCTTCAGTTTTAACAGCTCGCAAAATAGTGTGAATGCCCTCAACTTGGACGAATTGACTGTGACACCAGGTTTCCCGCCTACATTTGCTGCTGCTTCATCCAATTCTGTCAGTCCTGCTCCTAGCACAAGCACCACTGTTTCAACTAATACCACTAATCCAGGAAGCTATGGGTATTACTATGCAGGTCCGTGTGATAGTGGCTATTTTCTTCCGAGTGAAATGCTGGATAGAAATAGACCATTTTCTACAGATAATAATGCTGGAAGAGGGATAAATCATGATCAAGCTGAGGGAGTGCCAACTTACTTTGATGAGGGTAGTAATGTTGGAAAGATAGGGAATAGATTTGGAAACAATAGGGACAGCGTGGAAAACCGTGGAGGCTCTGGAAACCGTGGGGACAGGAGTGGAAACTATGGGGGTAACGTGGGAAACCGTGGAGCTAGTTTTGGAAACTATAGGGATAATATAGGGAAATGTGGGAATAGAGGTCTTATTCCTGGTCAAGCATACCTAGTTCCAGATGGGTCTCATGCAAATGGGCTATTCCAACCGCTTCACACAATTGGGCTATTCCAACCACATCACTCGAGAGGAGAGCAATCGCCATACGCTCGGGATTCTCAACCATCGCGTGACGGGCATATTAGACCATCAGACACATCCAGAGAGTCGCAGCCCGTGCATAACGAGCATGTTAGGCCATCAGACACATCCAGGGAGTCGCAGCCCGTGCATAACGAGCATGTTAGGCCATCAGACACATCCAGGGAGTCGCAGCCCGTGCATAACGAGCATGTTAGGCCATCAGACACATCCAGGGAGTCGCAGCCCGTGCATAACGAGCATGTTAGGCCATCAGACACATCCAGGGAATTGCATCCCGTGCATAAATCCCAACAGCCTTATGCACCTGCACCTGGGCCTATACCTACTCGTACCCCTAGTCCTGTACCGTCTCAGCAGACCAAGAAGCCTATATCATCTAGCCTGACTAGGAAGTCCACCTCGCCGCGTAGATCTAGGTCTAACCATCGTTAGGCATACTGGTCGAGTAGCAGAGTAGCAATGCCATTCTGCTACTCGACATTGTATTTATTTTTCCCCACTTGGAAGCAGAGAGTCTTTTCCATGAACACTTCTACCATAATCTCAACAGCTATAAGTGACGACTATAGTTTAGTAGATAGAGAGGCATATTTAGGTTATGTCCCTCTACCTGACCATGCATCAAGCAACGTGTCCAGATCAGTTAAGTCAAAGGGTGATTCTCTATGCCAAAAAAGCATTCTCTTCGTCCTTTTTATGAGTTTGGCCTCTCTACTAATAGCGGAGGCTCTGAGCACGAATTTTACCCCTAAAGCACAAGCAATCTTTGGTGCTCCTGATGGAGGATGTTGGTGCACGACCTATGTGGCTAATCGTTACCATCTTCCTGCTAATTACCCTAATGCCTATCAGTGGTCTAGCTGGCTGCACAGGCTAGGGTGGAGGATGGACCGTGCGCCCCATGTGGGGGATATTGAGGTATTGCAGCCCAAAGTAAATGGAGTCAATAAATCCTACGGCCATGTTGGTATCGTATGGATAGCTGGGCGTACAGTCAACAGGCGGTGGGCAATTACGCTACGAGGGGCATACCAGCAGATCCATCCTCAGTTTCGGGACGCGAATTGTCGCAATGTTTCTGATTGGACTTCTGCACTGTCTACGGGGCATAAAAGTGGAGTTGCGTACTTCTACAAGAAAGGGGTGAGTAGGTGGTAGGGGAAAAACAGCCAAATAACTTATTTAGTTGTTTTGGCGAAGAGATAGATCTCGTCCTGCTGCTTTAATACAGTAGAGATCCGTTCTGCTAGCATTGGGGCAACATTGTCCCAGCGTAGCAGGAAATAGAGGCTACGCAAGAAATTCTTAGTATTCGTCCCCTGGGCCCAGGAAACAATGTCGGTGTCACGCTGCACAAAACAGGTATCTACCCATGTTTTAAGAAATGCTTCATTGACCTGTTTGCCGAGAATGATATGATAGGCTACCATAGCCAGACGAACATCCTCTTCGTGATAGAGTGGCTCTGGTGACTTTGCCAGCTTGCTGATCAGAGTCAGAATCTCTTTACGATCCTGCATACCCAGGGTACGATTCTGCGTACATTCATCCAGCGCATCTGCTAGATGGGCCATTGCGTGTGCCCAACCTTTTCTCTCCACATACCCGCGCCAATCCCTCTCCAAGTGTGCATACTCAAATAGAGCTTTTTTTGTTTGTTGAATGGTCTCGGCGGAAAAGGTAGGCTTGTGAGCGTCGCTATAGAGCAGTGCCGCGATAACCAAATTTCGAAAAGCTGCGCATAAAGACAGAGTCAGTATCAAACTCACCAATCTTGTAAAACAGGTGTTCGCTATCTAGAGCTGTGTGGAGTAATTTCTCTGATTGCTCTGGGGTTAGCGTATGTCTGGCGATAATTCCATTGGCAAAGATCATATAGCTTAATTCATCGCGTAATTCACCGTCGGTAGAGGAAAAGTTTGATAAGAGTTCGCTGGCAAAAGCGAAAGAATCGAGGGAGACAGGAATGTTATAGTTATTCCTAGCAATAGAGCGTAAAAATTCTTTATCTGTTGCATAGCTTCTGAGATCTTGCATCTTAAAAACCCTTTCATGGATTCTCACCTGATTAAGCATGTCTTGCCATCCTTGCTAGGAGGTAGTCGCAGTATGCAACTCTTCGTGTTGGCTAGGGACAAGTGCCAGCGAAACCTGATGGCATGCATGCCAATGGATAGACAGTCGATATACAAAAGCACGAATTCATACGCTCTCTAAGATACTCGTATCGTTTTACGTATGAGCAAGGGGTATTGCTCTGCGATGCCAGTCTGTCAATTGCTGATAGGCATGGGCAATACGCAGAACAGTAGCCTCCTCAAACGGTTTACCAACAACTTGCAGGCCAAGTGGCAGACCATCTGCACTAAAGCCACAAGGGAATGAGATCGCTGGCAATCCTGCAAGGTTAAAGGGCATAGTTAGGCGCAGAAAGGCAGTAGGAGCCTCTTCTGGCACGCCATCAATCTCGATTGTCTGGTCTATCAATTCCGCAGGTATTGCGGGAATAGGCAGAGTAGGCAGGACAAAAGCATCCACACGTTGCATAATTGCACGTATACTACTTGTAAAGTTCCTGCGCTCTTGCTGCGCTTGCAAGTACTCAATAGCTGTTACTTGCTGCCCTTGAGTAAGACGAAGTCGTACACTATCAGTATATAAATTTTGACAAGCAGGAAACCAACCCTTCTGGATATGCGTCAGTGTAGCTTCAGGTCTTTGGACCGTGCGGTAGAGTTCCATCGTTGGTCGTGGCAACTCCACATCAACAAGCTCCACGCCTTCTTCTTCAAACACACGTAATGCAGCTTTCCAGGCATTGCGTACTTCTGGATCTAGCGGAGCTACAAAGAAATCTTGCGGGATGCCGAATGTGAGTCCTTGCAGTGAGAGGGGATCACGTCCCTCTGGGCCTGTGATGAGTGCGGATGTGTTGCGCGTAGGAGGACCAGCAATGCTATTGGGATCGCGAGGATCATATTTGGCGATGGTATCAAAGAGGATAGCACAATCCTCGGCGCTCCGTCCCATAGGACCAACATGATCAAGTGACCAGCTTAGCGGAATGACTCCATAACAACTGACGCGGCCATAGGTCGGTTTGAGACCAGTGATCCCACAGCATGCGGATGGGATACGAATAGATCCGCCGGTATCTGTACCAATGGAGCCTGCGCACATGCTAGTCACGATTGCCGCTGCTGACCCGCCACTGGAGCCTCCAGTTGTGCGTGTATGGTCCCAGGGATTGCGTGTTGGTGGTGCAAAGGGGCCATAGGCAAACTCAAAAGTATTCGTCTTGCCAATAATGATTGCACCAGCTTTACGCAAAAGCTCAACAGCCGCTGCGTCTTCAGATGAAATAGCGTTTGCCAGCACTTTTGAGCTGGCCGTTGTGGGCACGCCTTTGACGGCAATCAGATCTTTGATAGCGATGGGAATGCCATGGAGTGGGCTGCGGTAGAGACCAGTGCGCATCTCACGTTCAGCCTGTTGTGCATCTTTGAATGCCTGTTCACGCATCACAGTAACAAAGGCCTGGATCTTGCTCTCCTGCCTGTCAATACGTTCAAAGGTCTCCTGAACCAGTTCGGTGGGAGTAAGCACGCCGGAATGGATCTCATCGGCGATTTTGCGGATAGATGTATACGTCATAGCTGTTAACTCTCTCTCCATAGTTTTGCTCGCATTCGGGTGACTGTCTACCGAGTAGACAACCACTAGTGACAAAAAACGTCACATCTTCTATTGTATCAAGTGAAAGCTTATGGCGAATAGAGGTTCCATCGCTAAATGTAGCTACGACCTCGTCCGGTTAAGGATAGTGTAACAGAAGGTTGAGGATTCTTAACAGGAAGAAAGAGGGACAGTTTTTGGTCTTTAATTCTACCTTGACACATCCGCACCCAACAATGTATGCTATCAATATACTTGATTGTCAATATATTAATGTGTAAAGAGAGAAGGGACTCATGGCAACGGATCGTCTCGTTGAGGATCTTCTGGCCCTGTGGCGACTCCTGCGAGCCTGTACGCACCCGGTTCGCCGTGCTGAAATGACGCCAGAACAATACTGGCTGCTCCGTCTCCTTCATAAAAGAGGGCCGATGAGCATTAGCGAACTGGCTGAGGAACTGGGTGTCACTGGAAGTTCTATCACTACCGGCTGCAAACGTCTTGAAAAAGCTGGTCTAGTGAAGCGGGAGAGGCAAGGTGAGGGCTGCGATGAACGTGTCGTTCTCGTGGTGTTGACCCCTCAAGGAGTCGAACGGATAGAAGCATGGCAACAGGAGCGGCGCGAGATGCTCTCACGTATGCTCTCGCCACTAACTCAGCAAGAGCAAGACGAGCTGCAACGACTTATCGAGTGTGTACTGGATGCGACAGAGCAGACAGCTGCATCCCCTATTAGCGTTGCAATGGAAGAAAGTGAGCAGTAATGAGTAACATTATTGAAGTTGAGAACCTAGAAAAGCGTTTTGGTGAGCATGCTGCTGTTGATCATATCAGCTTTTCCATTGGGGAGGGCGAATGCTTTGGGCTCCTCGGCCCCAACGGAGCTGGGAAAACAACGACTATTCGTATGCTGATCACGCTCATTCCTGCTACTAGCGGTGTCATGTCTATAGCTGGACTGGATGTCAAGCACAACAAAACAGTCGTTCGGCGCTTACTGGGCTATGTTCCCCAGTCGCTCTCAGCAGATGGAGCACTTACTGGCTATGAAAATCTACTAATGATTGCTAAGCTCGTGGGCCTCTCTGCGCAAGAACGTAAGCGGCGCATCGAGGAAGTGCTGGAGATACTCAACCTCACGCATTCCGCGCATCAAATGGTCCAGACTTACTCGGGTGGTATGGTCCGCCGTCTCGAAATCGGTCAGGCTATTTTAAATCGTCCCCATATTCTTATCCTTGACGAACCAACGGTTGGGCTTGACCCGACAGCTAGGCGTTCCGTCTGGGAAACGGTGGATGCGTTACGCCAGGAATTTCAGATGACATTGCTTATTACCACCCATTATATGGAAGAAGCTGATAATTATTGCCAGAGGGTTGCAATTATGGATCATGGGCGAATTGTGGCTCTTGGCACACCCGCAGAACTCAAAAAAAGCCTCAATCGACCTGATGCAACTCTGGAAGATGTCTTTACAAGCGTGACAGGTAATACCCTAAAATCAGGAGGAAGTTATCGTGAAGTCAAACAGCTTCGTCGACGTGCTAGCCGTTTCAACTAAACCTGCTGAGGAACTTGCAGGACTCTTACGTCCCCCTACACTTAAAGACTGGTTACTCAGCTATTTGCACGGAGTCTGGGTGGTTACTGAGATCGAGATACGCAAGTTACGTCACGATCCCTTTGAACTGTTTACTCGAGCAGTCCAGCCGGCTCTCTGGCTGACCATCTTTGGTGAAGCGCTTTCGCGTCTTAGAGCTATCCCCACAGGTAGTGTGAGCTATCTAACATTCATGACGCCGGGCATCTTGGCACAGTCATTGATGTTTATCTCTATCTTCTATGGGATTAGTATCATCTGGGAACGCGATGCTGGGATTTTGCAGAAGTTCCTCGTGATGCCTGTACCACGTGCCAGCTTTATAACTGGCAGGGGATTAGGAGCGGGTGTGCGGGCTTTATGTCAGGCCGTTGTGATCTTTGTGCTGGCCTTGTTGCTTGGCGTGCAGCTTAAGTGGAGCGTAGTAGGCATTGTTGGTACTTTGCTGACCGTTCTAGTGGGGTCCAGCTTCTTCTCGATCCTGTCGATGTTGATTGCCATCTTAGTGAAGACACGCGAACGTTTCATGGGTATTGGACAAGTGATCACAATGCCACTCTTCTTTGCCAGCAATGCTATCTATCCGTTGGCGATAATGCCGGATTGGTTACGTATGGTTGCGCAGGTCAATCCACTAAGCTATGTTGTTGACTTGCTACGAGGGTACTTAATCAATGGGAATGTTCCGAATGCTGCTCTCGACTGGACTGTCTTGCTAGTTGCTGTGGTTATTGTGCAGAGCATTGCCTCGGTGACCTATCAGACGATTGTACTCTGAGCTAAAGAGATATCCAACCTATTTCAGTGCTTCTTGATTCCATAGATTACCCTTTCTGGGGACCCATCCCAATATCGTGGATTGGGAGGAAAGAGAGGCGCTGTCTAGCTCGCCTAGCAGCGCCTCTCAAGAAACTGTTCTTTCGAGCCTCCAGAAACCCGGGTGATGTGTGCCTCTTACTTTATTTTTCCTTTGGCTTTATTCTTCCTCTGAAGTAGTGGGTCATTGCCCAATTAGCACTATTGGGAGGATACTGTTGTTCTGAATAAGCCTTACGTGGCGCTTCCATCGCAAGATTATAAAGAATAGCGGAGCCACGCCTTTGCGGTATTGTGTTGTAACGCCCTCCTCCTGCCAGAGTCCCCAGATCGCTTGCGGTGGAAGCGCTAGCATTGAGGTCGGGCGTGGCGCCCAGACCGAAGGCAGGGTGGAGAATTCGGGGTCACCATCAGAGGGGATGAAGTCGTCTGGGTGCTGACCGTGAGTTTGCAGTGCTAATTCCAACCTTGGGTCACTGTGCGACAATCTCTTATCGTCTATTGTATCTTCTTTTAATATGTACTGCTGTAATTCCCAAGGTTTTGGACCTGATTTTCCTGATTTTCCTGTTGAATTAGCAGTTACACCTTCTGATCTGGCTATTTCTCTTGGTCCCATGAGCTTGTCCTTCCTTGGAGGATAAATCTCGACGGTATATGCGCAAACGTCTCAACGTCTAAACATCTCTCATTCACACGAAACGTTTACAAATTTCAGAAGAGGATAATCAAAATTTGGCGTACGTTCTCCTCCTTTACAAAGGTGTGATACCTTGACTGTCAACTCTGACAAATCGAGTATCCAGTACTCATTGTACCTGAATTGATCGAGCCATGTCTAGTCAAAAAGAGGCATTTAGCAAATTGTGTGATGTTTATCTATTCTTCCATATTACGAGTGTGCATTTCTATTTGACCATACAACAGCTTCTTATAACTACACTCAAGTAATGACATACGGGACAACAGATTATGCCCTGTAATGATGTACTTATTTCCTATGGGATCACTTTGTAGAGCCGCGCAGCTCCAAAGCCGTCCCATGTTGTTACAAAGTATCGACAATGTAATACCATATACCCAGAATATTGTGGAGTCTTGTCCCTAGTCATATGCCTAATCGGGGATCGGGTTCCTGACCTCTCAAGAAAGAGATCTTCTGGCACGGGGTGGGATATAAAGTACCTCTAGTGGACTCTACTTGTCTACTGTCTTTAATAGGTCTCCCATCAATCTTTGAAAGATGTTTCCAATGCGATTTTCAAACTGTGTCAGTCGAGAAGCTCCATTGATAGCCAGCACTGCTAATAGATCATGCATCATCATAGAATACATCATTTTTTTCTTGTCTTCAAAAGTGAGTAGGTGCAAGATGGACTTATACTCAGTGAGGTGTTGCTTTGCCATCTCTGTAGTCACCTCTATTCTACGTGCCTCAAGGTCTTTTTTCGCCATAGGATCGTGTGCAGTTGCGTCGAGCAGATGTTGATATGTGAGGTTAGCCATTTTCCAACACAGGTCTATTGATTTCTTCGCATATGCTGCTGGATTCATCTTTCTTAGACCATTATCCATTATATTCCGTTCAACCTCGGACTCAAGATTGTCAATTTTTTTGTGATAATCTTGCGCATTTTCCTTAACTATCGCAAGAGATGGCGGTAGTGTTTCGGGCTGCTTATTGATAGCTCTTAGGGCAACATCTGCTGGAGTGTCAGGGTTGAGTGCCATTTCGACACGTTTTAAAGTTTCGAGATTGGATTGTCGCACACGCTTTGCTATGCCTAAAGGGCCCCGTATAAGTCCATCAATGCCTTCAGTTGTCGCTCTGGCTATGGCTTTATCTAAGTAGTCCACCAAGTGATACTCAGCGTTTTGTCTTAAATCCTGCAAACTGGCAGCACTGCCAGAGTTGTGGGAGCGATTCCCTCCGTTTAAGTTTCTTAATGCATCAAAAGTCTGATTCAAGTCGTCGCTGCTACTTGCTTTGATAAGATGAATTTCATTCTTTAGGTAATCATCATCGCTTTCACTAGCGAACTTTTCTATCTCTTTTACATATTGCTGTTCTTCTTCCGCAAGTCCTCCTTCTTTAGCAAGTTTTTTATCCATATACATGCTGTATTCTTCAGCAAGCATGCGTATGTTAGGGCGAGAGCACTTGATTTCTCTGCCTTGGGTAGGATCGACCAAGAGCGGGAAATCAAATTTTTTATCTAAATGGTAGGCAGCATGTATATCATGAAGTAACTTCTGTTTAGCATCATTGTTGCCATTTTCCAGTGAAGTTCTTACTTGCTTCATTAATGAATGGTGGAGATCATTGTTTGCTGTGAGCATTTCTTCTGCGCTTTGCATATGAGCAAGTGATATTCTTTTGAGAGCACCATTTGACTCCTCTCTCTGCCTTTTTAGCTCCTCTATACGCTTTGGAGGTCTTTTTAGCTGATATTCTATAGCGGATGTATTAGATGCTAAAATGCCGCTATTCTGTTCTATCATGGCAATCGTTGATCCAGTTATACTTTGATTGTGTGAATCGATGGCCTGATCTAAAAGATTTATACAATCTTTTTCATAATTTATGGTTTTAGTTTTCAAAGTTTGTTCAACCTCATTTAGCTTATTGATAAAGCTACTAAGTGTAGCAACATATTTTAGGCAAAGCTGGCTATATTCCCCTTCACCTATAAGTATGAGGCCGTGTTCGGGATCTATCCTAGTTTCAGTGTAATCAAAGTCACCTAGATTGGCAGTAAGCTGATTGTCTGGGGCTATATACTTATTTGCTGCTAGATTAAATCTATGCATGTTTGCAAAACTTTCTCGGCTATAGCAAGTAATATTGTTATCATGCTTAACAGTATCATCAGGCATGGTTTTAACCTCAACACGATATGAAAGTTCAAGATCTCCTTCATGTTTTTCGTGTTTTGAAACAACTATCTTTTTGAGTGACTTAGTGTCATATGTTGTCTCTTTATCACCATCTTTGATAATACATTTAGTCCTGTCATCACCTGGCCTTTTATATGTGTTGCCTTGAGTTTTAAATGAAAGTGTCTGATTCTTTGTATTGATCTCAAAAGAGGAAACTCTTTTCGTATACTCTCTTTGATCGAATACTGTGAACTCTGGTATATCTTCTCTGAATACAATGGTGGTTATTCCTGTTGCTTTATCGCACTTAAAAGATCGAATTTCTCTTGTATACATGCAGACACCATTTATCATGGTCATCCCTGAAAATTCAGGGTCGATGATCATATGTCCCACTGATAGATCTGTTATCTTTTGAACATCTCTGTCTTTTGAGCTAGTACTCATCTTTTTGAGCATCTCTTTCGCTTGGTCAGAAGTATATTCCATTTTATGTTGGATATAACGTAAATTATTATCAGAGACCTTCTCTAGAGAAGAATTTCCTATAGAGTTTCTCAGGTCTTGTAATAATGTGCTAGGATCACCTGCTGTTTCCCCTGTATGTGCTGTAAGTTGAGCATTTTGTGTGGAAAATTCTAGGGTGTCTTCAACGTGCTGGCGGAGTTGGTCAAGAGCATCTCTATCTTTGCGAGCTGACTCTGCAAGATCTTTTTCAGCATCCTCGATAGTTGTAGAGATTTCATTTCTTGCCTATAGAAGTCTTCTATTTTTGATAAAAGAAGTTTCTGCTTGGCTGTAGAGGGCGAGAGTGTGGTTGTAGAGCTATCCTCAAGCTCGTTAGCATTCGGTTTGATATCGTCTGCACGTTTAGCAATGGTGAGGTACTCATCCTTTATTTTCTGTTCTAAGTGTGCAATTTGCTTTGCCCATCTCACACATGAAGCAGCGTGCTGGACAACTGTTTGATCAGCACCAGAGGCCTCAAGCAACTTCAATCGTTTCTCGTATTGTTTAGCTCGGTCTTTAGTTTGTCCCGCCAGTTCGCTGTATTGTCTCGCACATTGTTCAGCGCGTTGTCTAGCATGTGAGGGAATGTCATGTATGATAGGCTCTTGATATTTATCAGGCATTTTTCCATGTTCTTGAAGTTGTTCTTCAAGTTCCGTCATACGTTGATTGGCTTTACTAATTTGGTTAGCAATAACCCCTGCAATTTTTTCCCAGCATGTTTCAACCTTTGCTAGAAAGTCTTTTGTTGTTTTAGATGTCATGGCTTCACTTGTTAGCTTTGCTAATTCCTTTTTAGCCTTAGCTATATCTTCTATATCATCTTTTGAACTTCCTTGGTGCAATATGAGATCGCGGATAGTTTTAAACTCTGATGTATCGGTAATAGAGGGAGCGATTGCTTTAAGTTTCTGTAACGCAATAAAGGCTAAACCCTCATTCATCAGTCTGTATCTTCTATCTTGATTCTTTGCACTAACTTCTGCATCTTTGTTAAAGTTTCTGAAGTCATTATGTCTTGGATACTCTACATATTCCTGATAAAGATCCTCTACTGCAGCTAGATATTTATGTTGTATCTTGCTAATATCAGCAGATTCATTTGCAATTAAATGGCTTAAGTTATCAAAGATTTTTGTCATCTTTACATCACCGTCTTTTTGTAAAGATGATGTCTCTAGAGAAATGTCCTTTTTACCTGTACTATCACTCCACTTAAGCGATTTTTTCTTAAGCCACTCGAAGTTACTTTTCGAGGTTTCAGAAGCGAGTATCATCCTCATCTGTATTAGGACGTTGGGGAACCTGTATATTAACTCTCTCTTCACTGCTAATATCGGACGACCTGTTACGCAGACGACTAGACAGGTCGTTGACATTCCTAAAAGACTCATTTCTCTTCGAGCGAAGACGAAAATCCCTATGATAGTTTGACAGAATCTCCATAATATTTTTCTCCTTAATCTAGCTGTTTTTCAGCTTATTGCATAGATGTGTCTTTGCAGGAGCCAAGTCAATGACACATCTATGCATTTCTAAGACAGGCTTAATAATTGCTTTTCAGATCTACTCTGGCAATAGTGGTAAGACATGATGGCAAAGCATATGTCAACTGCGATCGTGTACTAGTTCAGCCTCTTAGATTAAAGAGTACCACGGTTTTATTTCTTCTTCAATGTTATTATTGCCATAAATAATTTTTATAATATGGATAAAATTGACATATTTGATCAACTATATTAACTTTTTAAATCAGCATGATCATTGTGAAGTGAGCACAATTTGGCCTGTAGAGCTGCTTCTAGTATTGATGTGGTCGCAGTCACGACAAAGAAACCACGGATACTACTACTGAAAGCTGTGCTTAATCTGGACTTAGGCAGATATAATAGTTACATATGTTGTGTTATCTCTGTAGAGAGTTGTCTATTTACTCTGTAATGAAAGGCTCGCTGAACTGTTGAGCCTTCATGGCATATGCATCGAGGAGAATATTCATGTCCGATCCATGGATTCGTGAAGCCCTTGCAATCATTAACGCCGACTTTAGCCGTTCGTCTGATACACATCTGATTCCAGTTCTGCTGCCAGCATTTCCCCAAGTGAGGCTGTACATTAAAGATGAGTCAACTCATATCACAGGAAGTCTGAAGCACCGCTTAGCTCGTTCGCTTTTCCTTTATGCGCTCTGTAATGGTAAGATTCAGCGTGATACCCCGATTATAGAAGCATCATCTGGAAGTACGGCTGTTTCTGAAGCATACTATGCACGTTTGCTCGGATTGCGGTTTATCGCTGTCATGGCTCGTAACACGTCACCTGAAAAGATTCGTCGTGTTCAGAGGTATGGTGGTGAGTGTATATTTGTCGATGATCAACGTCAAGATCGACTTCGTGCCAAAGAGTTAGCTGCCGAGATCCATGGCCACTTTATGGATCAATTTACCTTTGCTGAGCGTGCAACTGACTGGCGTAGCAACAACAACATTGCCGAATCAATCTTTAATCAACTCTCTAATGAGCCGTATCCACACCCACGCTGGATTATCTGCGGGGCTGGTACTGGCGGAACTGCTGCAACATTGGGTCGCTACATTCGTTACCGCAGCTATGAGACACAAGTCTGTGTTGTTGATCCTGAGTATTCTGTTTATTATGACTACTACCACACTCGTGAGGAAGGTCTTGCTATTCAGAGATGTTCAGGGGTTGAGGGAATTGGGCGTCCTCAAGTGGAACCTTCCTTTCTTCCAGAGATTATTGACTGTATGATAAAAGTGCCTAATGTTGCATCTTATGCTGCTATTCATTTGCTGGAAGAGATTGTGGGGAGAAAATATGGCGGTTCTACAGGCACAAACTTTTATGGGGCTTGTATGTTAATGGCTGATATGGCGCAGCGAGATGAGTCTGGTGCGTTAGTCATAATTGGTTGTGATGCAGGAGATCTCTATCATGATACCTATTATAGTTCCCTTTGGCTCCAAGAGCAAAATATAGACATTAAATCATATTTAGAGCAAATGCGCTACTTTATTTTGAATGGTATCTGGCATGATATATCGGAGGTGCAAGAAACTTCTGTGTTTTAGAAGGTATAATGGACCCAGAAATTTGGACAGGGAGAGAGCCAGAAATAAGATATACTGACAGAATGATGAGAAAACAATACACAGCCGCATTCAAAGCCAAAGTCGTTCATGAGCTACTGAGGGAAGAGAAGGGCCTAGCCCAGATCGCCTCAGAGTACGAGGTCCATCCTACACAATTGAAGAATTGGAGGGCAATTGCGATAGAAGGCTTGCCAACTCTGTTTGAGAAGCAAGATAGTGTTGCTGGTCTGAAAGGAGCATATGAACAACAATTGACTGATCTGTATGCAGAGATCGGCAGGTTGACGACGCAACTGAACTGGCTTAAAAAAAAGTGTCAAGCTTGAGTCATGGAGAACGAGCTTTGATGGTAGAAAGGGAAGGATGTGATATTCCATTGACACAACAAGTAGAATTGTTGAGTATTAGTCGATCAAGTCTCTACTATCAGCTGAAAGAACCATCGTCAGAGGAGATAGCAATCAAGCATCGCATTGATGAAATATACACGCAATATCCATTTTATGGATCAAGGCGTATAGCGGAACATATGAAACGAGAAGGAGTGTTAATCAATAGAAAAGCGGTCCAAAGACACATGCGAGAGATGGGAATAGTTGCCATTTACCCAGGACCGAATTTGAGCCGAAGACAACACAAAGAAAGCGTATTCCCATATCTCTTACGAAATTTAACGATTTTGGCCCCGAATCATGTATGGGGAATTGACATTACCTATATTCGATTGCAGAAAGGATGGATGTATCTTGTAGCAGTTTTAGACTGGTATTCACGTTATGTGATTAGTTGGGAGCTGGACCAGACACTCGAAATGCCGTTTGTCGTATCTGCTGTTGAGAATGCACTTTCAACAGCCGTGCCAGTTATCTGGAACAGTGATCAGGGGAGCCATTTTACCAGTCAACAATATCTGCAATTATTGCAAAATGCACATGTCAAGATTAGCATGGATAGCAAAGGTCGTGCATTAGACAACATTTTCACAGAGCGCCTTTGGAGAACAGTCAAATATGAAGAAGTCTACTTGCACGACTATACATCACCTAAAGAGGCTCGCCAGCAGTTAGCTCAATATTTCGAGTTTTATAACCATAAGAGACTTCACCAGGCTCTTGATTATAGAACTCCTGCAGAGGTGTATTCAACTGTTACACCAGCCATCTCGGTATAAAACAAGAAAGGTAAAGGAGGAGAGTAGCTCTTAAAATTGACCCTCCTCCTGTCTTGACAATGGGGTCCACTGTACAGTACAGCAGATATCCCTGGCTCTGCCAGAGGCCTATATTCCTAATAGTGTTGGGACGACATTCAAGCTGATGGCAGATTGAGAGACTGTGTGCAAAGTGGCAAGAAACGGCATTTCAAGTCTGCTCTGAGGCCATTGCACCAGCCTCTCAAGAGCTGTGGTAAAATAACTTCCACAAGTCTGGGGAAGGCGACAGAACATTGAGGAGAGTTACACTTTATGCGTCCTAAGTGCAGATTGCCAAAATGTCTGGCGAAGGGTTCCAATCTCAGGATATGCTTGCACAAAGTATGCCATCTTGCGAACAACTTTATGAAGGAGTATTGGGCACATGGTCTCGTGATTGGACTAGGATCTGCCATCTCGATTGCTCTGGCTATTCCATTTATCTCCTACTTAGGATTAGATTGCATCGCAAAACCGCTCTTCTTTGCATTCCACTATTTATGTGCGCAAACTCCATCGCATTCGTGCTATTTCTGCGGGCATCAGTGTGGTCTGTGCACGCGTTGCCTCGCCATCTATACCATGATGTTCCTGGGCAGTCTGATTTTTGTGCTAACCAAAAAGCGTGTGCCTGCTCTTCCCTGGTGGATCTGGATATTGATGCTACTACCCATAGCCTGGGATGGTCTGACACAGATGGTCGGATGGCGCGAGAGCACCTGGATGCTACGTGTGGTCACTGGCTCGCTCTTTGGGCTGGGAAACGTCTGGTTCGCTCTCCCTCGGATGCATGAGAGCCTGCAGGAGACGCCACCGTTATCTCGAATTCCTCACCGGGCTCTTGCAAGAGGCATGCCAAGTGTTAGGCGTCATCATGACCGATGACAATTGGTACCACTATCATTTGTCCCTCTTTCTCTCTCATCTTGATCTTTGGATTAGATTATAATAGGATCAAAGAAGCTACCGTTGGACTAGGAACAATGTTCCATCGTAAGAGAACTGAGGCCTTTTTCTCTCCATACTGAAGGTAAAGGAATAACGCCATGTCGAAACAATCAAAGAAATCATCATCATCGACAACGCAGCACACAGATCAACCTCATGCACCACACGCCTCACAGCATCAGCCCAAAAAGCGTAAACGCCAACGTCGCTGGAGGAATAGCCGTCCCTGGTTCGCTGTGGGCGGAGCACTGGTAGCCGTAGTGGCAGTGATTGGTCTGTTGGTATTTTACTCTACAAGATCCAGTTTGCCAGATGGCTCAACGATTTCACCCCAAGAATTTAAACAAGCCATTGATACACAGGCAAATATAACCATTGTTGATGTGCGCTCAGTGGAAGAGTACAATTCTGGCCACATCAACAATAGCATTCTGTTGCCACTTGATACGCTCGCCTCAAAAGCTGCCGAAGCATTACATGATAAGAGTCAACCACTATACGTTTATTGCCGAACAGGCCATAGAAGTGCGCAGGCTGTCTCCTTCTTACTACAGCAGGGGTATACCAATGTCCATAGCCTTAGTGGTGGCATCACGGCCTGGCAAAATTCAGGTTATCCAGTTGTGAATTCTTAGCTTCCATCAAGGCCTGAAATGCGCGAGCCTCGTGATGCAAAAGTACCCCGCGAGGTTCGGAAACAGGGTAACGAAAGGGGGACATTTGGAAAAGGGCAGCAATGCACCTCACCAAATGTCTATCCCACAGTGCTACCTCTAAATCTCGTTGTGCAATCCGTGGGATTTAGACAAACAGATTGACGTTCGACTCCTGGGCGCGTGCAAGGAAGGTCGCTACCCCACCAATTTCGATGCCATCGATGAGTTCTTCGGCACGAATACCCATCACGTCCATCGACATAGAACATGCAACGATTTTTACGCCCAGGTGTTGCGCGTTCTGGATTAGCGTTGGCAAGCTATCAACATTCTTCTTCCGCATAATGTACGTCATCATCTTTTTACCTAGACCACCCATATTCATATTCGACAGCGGCAGCTGACTGGGACCCTGAGGCATCATCTGACCAAACATACTCTCGAGCAAGCCTTTTTTTATTGGGGGAGATTGCTCACGACGGAGAATATTCAGGCCCCAGAAGGTGAAAAACATGGTGACAGGCTTGCCCATCGCTGGCTGCACCAGTGGCAATAATAAAGGAGGCCAGAGCCTTATCCATGTCCTGATTAAAAACGACTAAGGTTACGCCATTCTGCGTCGAAGGTGCAGTACCGTATGCACTACTAGTCTGCCCTGTAATGCCAACTGGATCTTCCCCTTTCATTATTATAGCAGTATACTTTCTATCATCTTCTTTTGTATTTACAAGTGTATTGCCAGTTTTCTCGCACCAGCATTGAATATCAGGAACAAAACCAGGGTCAGAGGCGCAAATGTGGAGCGTATCTCCTTGAGCCAATTTCTGCATCGCCTGATAGACTTTTAGAATCGGACCGGGACACTGCAAGCCACATGCATCGATCGTTATTGTTGGTGGTACAGCCTTGGGTAAATGCTCTTCTGTGGCTGGTTTTGCCGCTGGAATCATGGATAAACCTCCTCCTGTTGCTTGTTGCTGTTTGTGGGTATTATCGGTTAGCCAGTCAACTTGGAAGGCAGCACGATAGGTTTTGTATCCCCCATCCAGATTGAATACATTGGAGCCATGCGCAGACAAAAGACGTGCTGCGTAGTATCCACGCTGTCCAACTTGGCAATAAACATAGATGGGCTGATCGTGTGGCAGATCGGCTAAACTCTGCCGCAAATCACCAAGTGGAATGTTGCACGCACCTGCGATTGCTCCTAAGGCGAACTCTATCGGTTCACGAACATCGATCAACAAGCCACCTTGGGCAACAAGCGCATCAATTTCATTGTATTGAATTGTCTTGACCGAACCCTCGACAATATTGGATGCCAAGTATCCAATCTGATTAACGGGATCCTTTGCTGCCGAGTATGGCGGCGCATAGGCTAGCTCCAGATCAGCGAGATCAAAGACGGTGAGGCCAGCTTTCATCGCCGTGGCCAGCACATCGATACGCTTATCGACCCCATCTAATCCAACCGCCTGGGCACCATACAGCGCACCTGTTTCTGGATGGAAGAGCAGTTTCAATGAGAGTGGCAGACTGTTAGGATAGTAGCTTGCATGTGACATCGGATGGGTATGTGCTACTTGATACGGCAGCCTGATACGCTCTAGCTCCTTGGCATTGAGGCCGACAACCGCAACGGTCAGATCAAAGACTTTCGCAATGGCGGTTCCCTGGACCCCTTTATAAACCGTCCGCTTGCCGTAGATATTATCAGCAACGACACGCGCCTGACGATTAGCTGGACCAGCGAGCGGAATAAGCGTGGGGATGGCGGAAACAAAGTTCTTTATCTCAATCGCGTCACCAATAGCATAGATATGCTCATCACTGGTTTGCAAGTATTCATTGGTGACGATACCTCCACGCGTGCCCACTGCCAGTCCAGCCTGAACAGCTAATGTGTTTTCGGGTCGAACACCAATCGAAAGGATTACCATATCTGCCTGAATAGTTTTTCCGCTCTTCATGATGACCGTGTGGCCCTGCTGTTCGAAGGCTTCGACAGCATCTTCAAAGTGCAGGTTAACGTGGTGATCACGCAGATGCTGATGAAGCGGAGCAACCATCTCTTTGTTGAGCGGATGCATGACCTGACTATTTTTTTCCACAATGATGACATGAACACCGCGCAGGACGAGATTCTCAGCCATTTCCAAGCCGATAAAACCACCACCAATGATCACAGCGGTACGTGGATGTTGCTGATCGACAAATTGTTTAATACGATCAGTGTCAGGAATAGTGCGTAGCGTGAAAATGTTCTGCGCTTCGCTGAGGCCAGGAATAGGAGGCTCAATCGGCCTCGCCCCAGGAGCAAGCAGCAATGTATCATATGTTTCAGTGTATATGTCGCCAGTCGCGAGGTTCTTCACCGTCACTGACTGCTGCTCCCGGTTAATCGCCACCACCTCACTCAAGTGACGAATATCCAGGTTAAAACGCGTAGAAAGTCCTTCAATAGACTGTACAAGGAGCTGCCCTCGCTGAGGAATCACCTCGCCAATGTGATAAGGTAAACCGCAATTGGCGAACGATATATATTCACCACGCTCAAAGAGAACAATATGTGAGTCTTCATCAAGTCTACGTAAACGTGCAGCAGCAGTTGCGCCGCCAGCCACACCACCGACAATAACAATTTTCTTTGATACCAATGTGAACTCCCTTCTATATAGACGGCTCTGGTGCGAATGCGTACAGAATAATCAGCTTTCTTCTGGATAGAGTGCTGAAATAATGTGCGCAACACGTGGGTCCGTCACGGAATAGTAGATTTCCAGACCTCGGCGTTCAGCCTTAATGATGCCAGCGGAACGCAGTTTGGCCAGATGTTGAGAAATCGTCGATTGCGGTAAATGCAAACAATCGCACATAAAAGAAACATTGCATTGGCCTTTGCCAAGCAATCCTCTGATAAGACAGAGCCGTAGAGGATGCGCAAGAGCTTTCAGTAGCTCGGCATGTTGTTCTAGGTTTTCGAGGGTGTCCTGATAGTTTTCCATTCCTCTCCTCTCCATATCGTAGTATCAATATATTACAATAATACAATGTAATTGTCAACTAGAATGAACCGCATGGCCTTATTTGAAAGTGGTAGAACATATGGTTCAAAGAACTAGTGTGCCAAACCTAAGACATTTCATGGCATTGTGAGACATCATCACCTCAGATAATTGTCAAAAAAACCTCACGGAATTCCAAAATTTACAGTTGGTAGTGACAGCAACCATTTTCTAACTTCTCTCGTCTTGTGATGGCCCAAGGCCTCAAAGGTAGTCAGGCTATTCGTGCCCAGACGGCGAGCCTCAGTGGTATCTCCGCGCAGTGCAGCAATCTGGGCTAGCCCATAGTGAGCCTGTGCGATCAGGTATGGATCTCGTCCTGAATCGCTTGTCAGGGCGAGAACTTCCTGAAACGCGGCTGTGGCGGCATCCAGTTGGCGATATTTGAGATGAATTTCGCCCCAGTCCCTCAGGACAGAGCTGATCAGCCAAGATGATCCAAGGTGGCGACTTACTTCGACACCTTCCTGGAAGCAGGCATTGGCCCGTTCGTAATCCCCCTGGTATCCAATCGCGCCTCCAAGGTTCATCAGCAAGAAAGGCAAACTATCCCGATTTCCTAGCTGACGGGCCAACTCCACACCTTCCTGCAGATAAAGTTCTGCTCGGGCATACTGGCCCTGGGCAGTTAAAGGTGGTCCCAGGTTGGCCAGTAGGCGGCAAATCTGAGCACGGTGTCCGATCTGACGGACAATTGCCAGCCCTTCATGGAAATAGGCATCTGCCTCTTTGTATTTTCCTCGATAATATGCAATAGCGCCTAATTGGGTCAGGAGATGGCTCAGGTGTTCGCGATGGCCTTGGCGACGTGCCAGATCGAGACCTTCGAGGCAGTACTGTTTGGCTTTATCATAGTTACCCTGCTCTCGTGTGATTGCTCCCAGGAAAGCTAGCATAAAACTCATCAGGTCCCAATGCTCATTTTCCTGTGCCAGGACAAGTCCTTCGTGATAGAGTGCCTCAGCCTGAGAGAAGTTTCCCTGAGATCGGGCTACTCTGCCAAGATCGCTAAGCAGGGTGCAGATCTGCTCGCTATTGCCTACCTGACGAGCCAGTTGCAATCCTTCTTGGAGGCAGGTCTGTGCATAATCGTTATCACCGCGGTAGAAAGCCACTAGCCCCAAAGTGGCCAGCAAAGCGCTTATTTCATCGATATGCCCGAGTTGTTGAGCCAGTCCCAGTCCCAGCTGGCCGTAGTGTTCTGCCTGGGAGTAGTCACCGCATAATTCGGCAAAGGTAGCCAGATGGCGCAAGATAGTCATTTGCCATGTTGGGTTATCTAGTGCCGTAGCTACCTGTAGAGCAGATTGGAGATACTGGTCAGCCAGACTATAGTGCCCGCGAACGCGCAAGAAGGAGACGAAAGCAACCACACCTTGCAACAGGATTTCTCGCATCTGCAAGGCGACAGCGGCGTCGAGGGCAGCAATAATATTGCAGGCTTCTAGTTCCAAGGTCTCATAGTCCTGTTCATGGATCTGAACAAAAGAGAGCATATAGTCAACCAGTCGTTGGCGTATAGTTGCAATGCATTTGCAATTCATACAATCTCCAAGAGTGGGATTGCAAATGCATTGATCTTGGGTTTGAGTTTGTGCATAGTCGGCAATGGTCTGGTGCAGAGCATAGCGGCTGGGCCCACTACTCTCAAGGAGCCCTGCATCCCAGAGGGCATCCAAGGTCGTAACTGGTTCCTGGCAGACTGCTAAGGCGGCTTCTTCCGAGAAACTGTTTGGTTTAGCAGGAAAAGCGGCCAAGGCGCACAGGGCTGCGTGGGCCTGTGGGTTAAGCTGTTGAACACTGATAGTGATAGCAGCATGCAAAGAAAGGGGAGTATTTTTCTGGAAGGCTGAGAGATCGTTCGCTAGATGGAGTTGGCACGCTCACGCGCAGACGTTGCTTGGCATCATATAACTGAGCCAGAGCCGTTTGGAGGCGTCTGGGTTGTCCTGTGGGGACCTGGGTGGCCAGATACTTGCCCATCAGAGTCAAGGCTAAGGGTAAAGCGCCCACGGCTTGCACGAGGGCGTATGCATTCTTAAATTCTTCCTGTACAAGCTGCGGAACGAAGTGGGCTAGCAGGGCCAACCCATCGGTTTCCTTCAGTTCAGGAATGATCAAGGCTCCTTGCTGAGCGAAAGCAAAGGCGACTTGTGGCAGACGGGTAGTCAACAGGTGGGCACACTGTGCTCCTCCAATCTGAAAGGCCAGAGCCTCCTCAATGCTCCAGGCATCATCAATGATTAACAACAAGCGGCGGTTGCCAATAGCTGCCTGTAGTGCTCGTCCCCAGGCTTCCCAGTTATTGACATTTTCGATGTCAGTGGGTTTGATCCCTAGGAGGATGCCCCAGCGGGCGAGTAGACCAAGCACATTGGGGTGTGGACCCAGACCAGCCCACAGGATGCCATGATGGAAATGAGCCATAACTTTCTCATCCGTGGCAACCATGACTGCGAGAGTGGTCTTGCCAATGCCGGGTAAACCACTGAGGGCAGTTAAGCCTAATCTATCGCCTTCTAGTATGCGCTGCTTGATCTGCAGTAACAGGTCATTGCGTCCCAATAAGCTGTTGGCACGGCCTCTGATCTCTGGGATCGTGGGATCAAGCAAAAATGGTGTTTCTTCTGAGGTCGTCGTCTGGATATCGCTCTCGTTGGCAGTAGGTAGCAGGCCTAACTCTTTGGCAGTCTTGTTAAAGATGATACACAATCGTTCACGATAGTGGGGGTAGGGCATTGCCAGCCCCTGTTCCCAGCGGCTTACGCTTCGGGTAGTCGTCCCGATTTCCTCAGCGAGTTTGGCCTGAGACCACCCACGCAACTCCCGCTCAACTTTGAGTGGATGGATTTTCATCTGATGCCTGATCCTTTCCTATTCATGGAGGGGCTTGGGCACAGGGGTACCTTTTGCCTATCCATCTTTCCCCATTTTAGCACATCTGTTAGAATAGTCATGCAGTAGACGAAAACCAAGGTCGCTCCTTACCCTGGGGCTCAGGGGAAGTCAGGCCTGTGGAGAGAGTGTAAGGGATCACCCACAAATAACTCCGTCATCTACACCTGTGGTCTGACAGTATAGTTCCACTCTGGATGAAACGCATCTCCCTGGATATTGATACTCTGCCACTGCTCGTCAGGAACCTTTTGCTTGGTGGCATAGTCATGGGTATCGAGTACGGCCTCGATCTTGAGCCCTCCCTTGGTCATGGTATGCCTGATGTACTCCAGGACAACCTCATAGGCTATGAGTGGCTTCGCTCGCCAGTTGATGTTGATGAAGGAGAACATCTCATGCTCAATGGCGTTCCACTTGCTGGTACCTGGTGGGTAGTGACACACGTGGATGGTTAATCCTGTCTGGTTGGCGAATTGTTGGAGACACCACTTCCAGAGCCTATTGTTTGATGCATTACTGCTCCCACTATCACAGAAGAGCTGGATGTCGGTTGCACCGGGGTAATCGTTGCTCCCCCTGGTCTGCCACCAGTTGTCCAGGGAGACGACGGCAAATTCGGCAGTATTGTGGTCAATCCCGACGTTCACGAACCCTTGTTTCTTGAGGATATCATAGACACCGTAGGGAATGGCCTTCATGATGCGCCCCTTTTTGATAGGATCGGTCTTTCCAAAGTCATAGACATCTACCTTTGTGTCTTCACCAGGAGCGGTCCATTCCTTTCCTGCATTCTTCATATTCCCTATCTTTTCGGTTTTCTTCGCATCTATGGACAGAATGGGAAAGCCTTGGAGTTGGGCCTTGAGACCTTGCATGTTGATATGATTGAACTGGGCGTCTCGGTCCGGATGATTCTTGCCACCCTCCAGGTCTTTCTTGTTCGCTTTGAGGGCAAAGCCCTGCTCATGAAGGATGTGGCGGATGGTCTCTAACCCTACTGTAAAGCCCCGTTTGGTTACCTCTGCGGCGATGTGAGCAATGGAATGACTCGTCCATTTGACGAGGACTTTGTGGTCCGTTTTGGGGTTGGCAGCGGTTTCGATTGTCTCGGTCAGGCCTGGTTGGTGCTGTTCCTGTTTTTTTCGGCCACCACCGGGACGGCGGATACGGTCGCCTTGGAGCGTGTTGCCTGATTCCAGCTCCTTGATACCTTGGTTGATCGTATCACGGTTCATGCCCGTGGCACGGGAGAAGGCAGCGACTCCACCGAAGCCGTAGGCCTTGGCCTCACGGGCGGCGTAGTAGCGTTTCTGTTTCTCATTGAGTTTGGCAGGGTGTCCCGCCATTTTTCTTCTATGCTTAGTTGTTTTCTGGTCATGGTACCTAATACGATACCATACTCAGGCTAGATGACGGAGTTATTTATGGTTGGCCCCTAAGACCCGCTTGGGCGAAAGCTCAGGCGGGCAACCCCCAGTGAAACAGGAAAGCCCATCCGTGAGGATGGGAAGCCCCTGCCCTTCAGGCATGGGGCGGATGTCACGATTACCCCATTGGCGGGCTAGTTGCAATGCTTGCTCATAGAAGGTAGCTGCCAGGGTATAATGAGTGTGATGAAAAGCCACATGTCCTAATATAGCAAGGAAGTCACACTCAGCCTCAATTTGTCCCAAATCTTGCGCAAGAGTCAGCCCATGCTGACCATAGGCCTCTGCCTGGGAGTACTCTCCGGATAGACTGGCAAAGGCAGCCAGATGACGCAGAACTGTCATACATCCTATCTGATCCTCTATTGCTGTTGGATATCTGAGTGCTAACTGCAGATAATAGGAAGCTTGGGCATACAGTCCGCGTATGCGCATGAAGGGAACTAGCGCAATTACTCCTTGAACCAAGGCATCGCTCATATGCAGAGTGTCAGCGGTATCCAATGCGGCCAGGAGATTGTTGATCTCTGGGTCCAAGGCCTTGTAATCCTGTTCATATTTCTGAATATACTCTAGCATATAGTTGACCAGTAATTGTGGTGCCTGTGAGCCTTTACAGCGAGTACGGGCATAGTCGGCAATAGTTTGTGGCAACGTATAGCGCCTAGGTCCTTGACTTTCCAACAGCCCGGCATCCCACAGCGTATCCAGCATCTCTACTGGTTGCTGGCTGACTGCCAAAGCGGCCTCCTCCGAAAACGTATTCGGTTTGGCGGGAAAGACAGAGAGAGCACATAAAGTATCATGTGCCTGTGGGTTAAGTTGTTGATCACTGATAGCAATAGCCGCATCGAGTGAAATGGGCATATTGCCGGGCAGACCAGATGAACGTTGTTTCAATGGGATAGGCATACTCACATGTAAGCGCTGCTGAGTATCTTGCAGCTGAGTCAGGGCAGCCTGCAACCGACGTGGCTGTCCTGTGAAAGCCTGACTTCCTAGATACTTGCCCATGAGGGTTAAGGCCAATGGTAAGCTGCCCACCTTGCGCACTAGTGCTAATGCGCCTTGGGGGTTCTGCTCTACGAGTTGAGGGGCGAAGGAGGTCAGCAAAGAGACTCCGTCGGCCTCTGTTAGTTCAGGGACTGTGAAGGCCCCTTCTTGTGCGAAAGTGAAAGCGACTTGGGGCATACGGGTGGTAAGCAAGTGGGCACATTGCATACCTCCAATGCGGAAAGCCAAGGCTGTTTCTGCGCTCCAAGCATCGTCGATAATGAGCAACATCTGGCAATGGCTAATGGCGGCCCGTAGGGCTTGCCCCCAAGACTCGCAGCTCGTGGTGTCTTCTACTCCTGTTGGCTCAATCCCCAAGAGTGTACCCCAGCGAGCAAGCTGAGCCAGTACATTGGGATGAGGTCCCAAGGCAGTCCACAGGATGCCATCGTAAAAGTGGGCCTGTATCTGCTGATCTGTTGCTAGTGCTACTGCGAGGGAAGTCTTGCCGATGCCAGGCAAACCATTCAGGGCAATTAAGGTCGAAGGACTGCTTTGTAGCAGGCGCTCTTTCACATGTTGCATAAGGGTAGTTCGCCCTAAGAGGCTTTCCATTTGTGGAATTGCTGGATCAGCGAAGAACGAGGGCGATGAGCATTACGTCCTGGGAGATAGGGGAAGTGGTTTCGGGTGCAACATATTGATAGGTAGGGACCCTGAAATGCATTCGCTCCCCCACCCTTGAAGGTTGTATGGGAACCGAATGCATTTTTATCGCGTCCGCTGGGGCCCTTACAATATCACAGTCATCTGGTAGTAAGCCTAGCTCTTCAGCGGTCTTCTCATAGAGCATACACAACTGCTCGCGATAGTAGGGATAGGGAATTACCAGTCCTTGCTCCCAGCGACTCACGGTTCTGGTAGTGGTTCCTAGCAGTTCAGCGAATTTGACCAGCGACCAGCCATGCCTTTCCCGTTCAGCTTTTAACAGATGAGGTTTCATCTGACACATCATCCTTTTTCGGCGCAAAGCGCAGGGCGCAACATATTGATAGTTAGCTGGGGCTCCTACGCCACACGCAATGAATTGCCGATTTTGTTCATTATTATCGCATCCTTGGAGTCCTTACACAGACGCATCTTCCTTTTTAGGCAACGAGTTCAGCCAGAGTCTGACTTCTTCGGCCTTAGAATCTCCTATAGTTTCCAGTGCAATCAGACTATCTGTGCCCAGAGAGCGAGCATCGGTGATATCGCCGTGCAGGGCGGCACTCTGGGCTAAACCATAGTAGGCCGATGCAATGAGCTTGAAGGTCTCTCTGCTCTGGTCCACTGTTAAGGGAGATAACTTTGCGAAACGCAATGTTGGCAGCTTCCAACTGCTGATATTCAAGATGCAATTCTCCCCAATAAATGAGAGCAGCTCCCATATACCAGGATGCACCTTGGCGACGTGCGAGTTCAATACTCTCTTCGAAACAGGCATTTGCTCGATAATAATCTCCCTGCTCCCCAACAGCTTTCCCAAGATTCATCAGCATGAGTGGTAAATCGAAATGGCCAAACTGGCGTGCCAGTTCGATACCTTCCTGCAAATAGCGCTCAGCCTGAGTATAATCGCCTTGGCGAATAGCAAATCCTCCTAGGTTAGTCAGGAGGCGACAGAACTGCACACGATGTCCGATCTGGCGTGCCAGAGCGAGTGCTTCTTGGAGATAGGCTTCTGCCTGTTCATAGTTTCCCAGATGATGGGTAATGACTCCCAGATTACTCAGCAAGCGACTCTGGAGTTCGCGATGTCCCAACTGGCGAGCCAGAGCGAGCCCTTCTAACAAATACGGCTCAGCCTTGGCATAGTTGCTCTGTCTCCCGGCGACGGCTCCCAGGGATGCCAGCAGAAGGCTCGTGAGTTTCTGATGCTCAATTTGCCGGGCCAGGGCTAGCCCCTCTTGGCAGAGAGCCTCCGCCTGTGTGAAGTTCCCCTGAAAAAGAGCAACTTCCCCGAGGTAGGAAAGTAGAGTGCACACTCGCTCGTTTGCCCCTAGTTGGTGTGCTATCAACAAGGCTTCCTCATAGCAGGTCTGTGCTTGAGCGTGGTCTCCACGGTGAAATGCCGCCAATCCCAGTGTAGTGAGCAAAGCACTCACTGCATCGATCTGGTTAAGTCGTCGTGCTATGACCAGTCCTTGTTGGCTATAGCGCTCTGCCAGCGGATTGTCCCCATGTAATTCTGCAAAAGTAGCCAGATGGCGTAGAACTGTCGTCTGCCTTTCCTCATCATTCAGGGCGATGGTAGCCTGTAATGCCTGTTGCAGGTAATGCTCGGCTTGCGCATAGCGTCCACGCACACGCATGAAAGGAACCAACATGATCACACCCTCGATCAGCTCGTATTGCATCTCCATAACGATGGCGGCATCCAGTGCTGCTAGGATATTGTTGGCCTCTTGCTCTAAAGCCTCGTAATCCCGCTGATGGGTTTGGATATATGGTAGCATATAGTTGACCAACCGCTTCTTGCAATGCATTTCCCATCCCATTCTTGAAGATTGTATGGATGGGGAATGCATTGCTGTTAGATCTTGGGTATTGCAATGCATTTCCTCTCCCATTCTTGAAGATTGTATGGATGGGAAATGCATCGTTTGCGCATAATCAGCAATAGTTCGGTGCAATGTATAGCGACTTGGTCCGCTACTCTCAAGGAGTCCTGCATCCCAAAGGGTGTCTAATACTTCGACAGGTTCCTGAGTAATTGCCAAGGCAGCTTCCTCCGAAAAGCTATTTGGTTTGGGTGGAAAGACAGAGAGACTGCACAATGCTGCGTGGGCCTGTGAACCGAGCTGCTGGTCACTAATGGCAATGGCAGCATGTAGAGAAAGAGGGGTTGTATCGGATAAACTGGGGGAGCGCTCACTGGGAGCGACTGGCATGCTCAAGCGCAGGCGCTGCTCAGTGTTATGTAACTGTGACAGGGCAGCCTGCACGCGTCGAGGTTGTCCAGTGAAAGCATGGGAGGCAAGATATTTGCCCATCAAGGTCAAGGCTAATGGCAGACCGCCCACGGCACGCACCAGGGCGCGAGCATCTTCAGGATTTTGCTGCACATGCTGTGGAATAAAGCGAGCCAGTAGAGCCAGACCATCTGTTTCCTCCAACTCGGGAACGACGATAGCCCCCTGTTGAGCGAAGGTAAAGGCAACCTGAGGCAGGCGCGTTGTCAGCAGGTGAACACAGTGTGCCCCCCCAACTTGGAAGGCTAGAGCATCCTCGGGACTCCAAGCATCATCGATAATCAGCAGTAGTCGACGCTTACCAATCGTCGCTCGCAGTGTTCTCCCCCAAGCCTCCTGGCTATTGACATTTTCCACCTCGCTTGGTGCAACTCCTAGCAGCCTCCCCCAGCGAGCGAGCAAGTCCAGTACTTTCGGATGTGGTCCCAACCCTGCCCACAGGATACCGTCGCGAAAACGGGTTTGGACTTCCAAATCCGTTGCCAATGCGACTGCCAGGGCTGTTTTACCAATACCGGGCAAGCCGTTAAGGGCTGTTAGAGCCAGACTATCGCCTTGTAGCAGGCGTTCCTTCACATGCATGAGTAGGTTGGCGCGTCCCAATAGTCTGTTGGCGCTACCTACCACCTCTGGGATGGCCGGATCAATGAGGCATGTATCCAGATCTGGGACAATTGGTGCGAAAGGCTCAGTAACTGCTTCAGTTGTTGTGGGCCCTGTGGGTAGGTTTATTGTTGAAACTGCGTTTGCGACATCTTCCTGTAATATCTCATTTTCATCGGTATCAGATATCATGCCTAGCTCGCGGGCATTCTTGCCGAAAAGAGCACAGAGTTGCTCGCGATAGTAGGGATAGGGTACCGAAAGACCCTGCTCCCAGCGGCTCACAGTTCTGGTAGTGATTCCTAGCGCTTCTGCAATCCGAGATTGGGACCAACCTCGCAGCTTGCGCTCAATTTTCAATGGATGTTGGTTTTCTGACATCAAGCACCTCCCTTACCCGTGGAGATACATTCCAGAAAGGTCCGGACAACAAGTTTCTTACGATGACCCAGAGCCTCGAAGGTTGCAGCACTCTGGTTTGCGAGTATGCGAGCTTGATCAAACTGTCTTTGGCTTGCAGCTACGCACGCCAGCCCATACTTTGCGTGAGCGATAAGTGTCTGGTTGCCTTGAGGAACCAGTGTCAACATTTCTGAAAAGGCGTATTTGGCGGCCTCGATATGTTCCTGTTGGAGATGTAGTTCGCCCCATGCGGCCAGCAGGCGGCAGATCAATTGCGGATGATTAAGTTGGCGAGCTATAGTTAAGCCTTCCTGCAAATATTTTTCCGCTTGTATTGGATCATTCTGCTTCGTTGCTAATGCTCCCAGGTGGAGCAGCAAGTCGCTAATGCGTTTGCGATGTTCCAGTTGGTAGGCCAGGGCGAGTCCTTCCTGGAAGTACGCTTGTGCTTGTTCATCCTGTCCTCGTTCCATAGCGACATCACCCAGATTGAGGAGTAGCAAACTGATACGTTCGCGGTGTCCCAGTTGACGTGCTAGTGTCAGCCCTTCGCGAAGGTATGCTTCTGCTCCTAGGTCATTACCTTGTCGGTTGGCAATTACACCCAGATTGAGGAGTAGCAAACTGATACGTTCGCGGTGTCCCAATTGGCGTGCTAGTGCGAGCCCTTGCTGGAAGTACGTTTCTGCTTGAGCATAATCTCCTTGGGCATCGGCAACAACGCCTAGATTGGAGAGTAAGACACAGATCTGTGCGCGGAGACCTAACTGTTGGGCCAAGGTCAATCCCTCTTGGAAATACTTCTGAGCCTGGGTATAATCTCCTTGTTCAGTGCCAATGACGCCAATATTCATGAGCAGCAGACATGTCAGGTCGCCAAGATCCATCTGACGTGCCAGCATCAACCCTTCCTGATAGTAAGTATATGCTTGAGCATAGTTCCCGTGTTTTTTGGCGAGCACACCGAGATTTTTGAGAAGAGTGCAATATTGATAGTAGTTCCCCGGTACCTGATCGCCGCGCTGGCGTGCTTGTACGAGTCCCTCTTGGTAGTGAATCTCTGCCTGAGCATAGTTGCCCAGTTCTTGTTCGACAACTCCTAGTGCTGTTAGTAGGCCAATTGTATCAATAGTATTTATAATTTTTCCCTTCTGTTGATTGTATTCTTGTTGTGCCAGAGCCAATCCCTCTTGGGCATAGGATCTTGCCTGAGCATAGTTACCTTGTAGGTGAGACAGAGTACTGAGATTTTCCAGGATATGAATCTTGTCCTTGAAAAGCATTTGCAATCCCATTCTTGGAGATGGTATGGATTGCAAATGCTTTTTAAAATGCTGAGATGCATTTGCAATCCCATTCTTGGAGATGGTATGGATTGCAAATGCATTTTTTTCTTGCTGGGCGATAGCTGTTGAGGCTCGCTGCAAGACTTTTTCGGCCAAGGTATACCAGCCCCAACGGAAGAGGAATGGTGCGAACAGACAGCATCCTCGAATAAGTTCCCGATGTCGTTTCATATTCCAAGCTTGGTCTAGTGCGGCGAGAATCATCGCGCTCTCTCGCTCCAGAGTAGGTGCATCTGTGCGATGTGTCTCGATGAAGCTAATGCCATATTGAATTAAGCGGATGCAGGCTTCTGGCTCAGGTCCTTGTGCCTGAGCGTAGTCGGCGATCAGAGTGTGTAGCATATAGTGATCGGAGCCATATCGTTCGAGCAATCCGGCATTACAAAGGATATCAAGAACTTCAACTGAAACACCTGCAACGGCAAGGCAACTCTCACGTGTCAGGAGTGTAGGCTTGGCGGGCAAAATGGCAAGAGTTTGTAGAGCCTTGCGAGCTGGTGGCGGCAACAAAAAATCACTTACGGCCACTACTGACTCGATGGACACTTCTACCCCGGCGGCAAGTGTGAGAGGGCGCTCAATGGGGGCTTGAGGGACTTGTAAGCGTAGACGTTGCTCCGTATCGTGCAAGTGAGTCAGAGCCGCGTGTAGCCGACGTGGTTGCCGTGTTGAGGCATTACCGCCCAGGTACTTGCTCATCAGTGTAAGTGCTAAGGGTAGACCTCCGACAGCACGGACGAGCGTCAAGGCTGTATCGTGCTCATGTTGTAAGACCTCCGGCGCAAAGCGAGTGAGTAATTGTATGCCATCGGTGTCCTCCAGCTCGGGAACCTGAACAGCCTTCTCTGCCCCAAGGTGGTTGGCAATGTGGCAAAATCGCGTCGTCAATAGATAGGCGCATTTAGATCCGCCGATCATCAAGGCATTTAAGGCTTCGATATGCCATACATCATCGAATATGAGCAGTAGGGAATAGCTTTCCATTGCCGCTTGGAGTGCCTGAGTCCAGTCTTCTTGACGACTTCTAGTTTCTTCCTCTGTGGTTGTTGTTCCCAGGAGGGTTCGCCAGCGGCGGAGTACGCCAGGTACATGGGGATGCAATCCGAGACCTGCCCATAGCACTCCATCACAAAAACGAGTGCGTATGTCAGGATCATGAGCCAGTGCCAGCGCTAATGCTGTCTTGCCAACTCCTGGTAAGCCATAGAGTGCAAGGCTTGCATGCTCTAACAACCGCTCTTTGAGTTGCTCAAGAAGACAATCTCGTCCAATCAGTCTATTCATACCTGTCAAGGGGGGAGGAAGTACAGGGTCATAGATCCCCGCTCCATTAGATTCCTCATCTGGTGAAGGCAGGGCAGGAGGGCAGTGAGGAAGCAAAAGAAAGGCCTGCTCTCGGTGTGGCATTGCATCAGCCGGGACATCATAGACCTCGTCATCCGCTCCAAACAAAAGATGAAGAGTTTCCTGTACGGATGGGGGAGGGATCGAGAGGCTCTCCTCCCATTGTGCTACGGTGGCAACTGTCGTTCCAAGTACTTGGGCAAGCGTTGCTTGCGACCAGCCGCGTCGTTCTCTTCGTAGGCGAAGATGAGAGATCATATACTTGACATCCTCCTCTCTTGCCAAGATGCTTTTTTCTTGGTGCAACTATTGCTTGTAATAATGCCTAATAATCCTTGTCGGTTTCCGCTAAAAGTAACATGTCTGCAAGAGAGAATAAAGTTGTCCGTTAGTTGACAGTTCCTTGTCATTGTATCATATGGCGCTTGTCTGTCATACTCATAGACAAGAGGTACTTTTCATTCCTTGACTCTTTCTTGACTCTTTATAGAGAGGACAAGTTAGGGTAGAGATACACCAACTAGTTGGTGATAGTTCTAAATTTTTAAACGGATCACCACTGGATGGATGGTATCAGCAAAGGCCTCTGGAAAAGATTAAAGGTTTTGTATGTCTGATGTGATTGTGAACATTGTGGTGTTCCTTGCCGCAGTCAAGCAATCCATCGATTGCACAGATACATATAACTCGAGGAGATTTATGGATCTTATGATGTTTGAGGGTTCTACTGGTACTGGAGATGGCTAGCCCACTGTGTTTGTCATGATGGGCTGACTTCGTCTCCCCATCTACGGGCAGGGCGCTTGTCTCTTGAGTCGCTCTTACCGCTTTCATAGTGAGTGCAAAGAAGTGCACGGAAAGAGAAGGAAACAGATGCTAGAAATAGAAGAACACGACAGTGAAGTCGCACGCTTGCTAGCCCGCTTCCGCGCTGAATACGAGGCAGCACAGTATGGTCTCTCTGGATTAGCATTTGGTACTTCGCAGCACAAATTCATTACAGCTAAAATGGAAAACATGTGGAAGGTTCATGCAGAGTTACACGAGCTAGTAGGTGATACAGCAATGGCGATGATTGCTGAGGATTTGAACCAGCTCCCTGACAAAGTTGCGTCCCCATAATTTGGGGCTGATACGTGAAAGTGAAACCTTCTAGATGATAGATTGCCTTTATGAACGGTGTCTGCTGGGGATGGCGTAAGTTTGTTTCCAGCAGGCCTCCTTCCCGAACTCGGTGTTTGGGACTGTGCCACTAACAATGGCATATCTTGAGTTGGTACCTATGAGAAAGAGGTTGGGTGGACAAGCTCGTTCCCGCTCTTTTTCTCTCTTCCCGCTCTGGGAGCGGACAGAGCTATAAACGAAACCTGATTAATAACTGCCCTTGTGTATTTGTTTCTGAGGAGGGAGACAGCATGATATCAACTTTCTTGCATGAAGACATCAGTTCACCAGTCCGTATTAAGGACGTACAGTGGAATACTCAGCAGCATACGATTGTTGTTAGGAATAGGATGATTACTCTAACAGCGACAGAGTATCGGCTGCTATTTCCTTTACGGCATGGTGTACCTGTTACCTACTCTGATTTGGCTTATATTGTCTATAATTGTACTGTAGATGAAAAGGTACGTATAATGATGGATAAGCATATAGATCGTATCCGTGGTAAACTGCGGGGTACAGGTATCTATGTGTATTGTGTTCTAGGCTATGGTTACTTGCTTCTTCCTGAGGTCTTGCCACCTGAAGATTTATAGTTTGTCAGTCTCAGGTAAGGCTTACAACACCCGGGAAGGTCCACAGCGTGATAAGTCCTCAGTCTTTGAGGACTTAACCACTTTGGTGAAGACAATTTTCTAGTCTAAGAGTTGAGCTACGGTGTGTCCTGTAAGTACTGCTATGGCTTGTTTGGTACTAAATGAACAAAGGAGTCTATGACTGAGCCTATGGAAGGCCAAGCTAAGAATAGTAAAAACCCGATTCCTAGCAGTATGAGCAGGGTCAATGCTGGTACTATTAAACCCAGGGTATGTGTGGTCACAACTGCTTTTGATGTCCAATTATATCCTTTCCTGGCAATAAGGCTACCCTTGCGATGCCAACCCCAGAACCAGATATCGTCTCCCAATGTGAGATTGGCCCCCCTGAGGTAGCCTATGAGACGTATATCCCTTTTTTCATCGTTTTCACAACGGATGCGTATGGTTGTGACTTGCAATCGCTCTTCTTCTTTTCTCATCGTGTCATTGGGAATCAACCAGATGAGTTCGGTAAGCAAGTTTGTGAGGCCTACGATGAGATTTGGATATTCGGGTAGCTCCTGCGATTGTTGAATTACGATAATCGTGCCTGCGACATCGGGGTCCCGTCTTGGCAGTCCCCAGGGTAATTTGTCCTTGTCGTGTGGTGGACGCTTGTCTTCTTTGACAAAAGTCGGCAAAGCGGGCAAGATACCCTGAGGATGGTACTGTTCAACGGCGTTGCTGACCTTGTAAGGCGAAAGGGCCGTATTTGGGTTGGTCGGCACTAGTCCGTAATTTGCGCCTAGTTGGTAGGGAACAATGTCCCTGGAATACGTTTCGTCATCAGAGTCTGGCTCAGGCCCATGTTTACCATGAGCGACCTCAGGGTATATCTCAGCCCTCATTTCGGAGTATAGGTCATCGTTGGAGTCCTGCCCATGCTCAAGGTATTGCTCACCATTGGTAACCTCAGAGTATATCTCAGCTCCAGTTTCGGAGTATGGGTCATTGTTGGAGTATGGTCCATGCTCAAGAAATTGCTCATCATTGATAACCTCAGAGTATATTTCAGCTCTAATTTCGGAGTATGGGTCATTGTTGGAGTCCAGCTCATGCTCAAGGTATTGCTCACCATGAGCGGCCTTATTAGGGTATATCTCAGCTCTCCTCCCAGGCTCAGGAGCCTTAGGGTGTGCTACCCTCTTAGTCTTCTGATGAGGGGGGGGGCCTTTCCTGGGGGCAGGCGGCTGATTGGAGAGAGGCCTGCTCCTGGGAGCAGGTGGCTGATTAGAGAGAGGCTTGCTCCTGGGGGCAGGCGGCTGATTGGGGAGAGGCTTGCTCCTGGGGGCAGGCGGCTGATTGGAAATAGACCTGTTCCTGGGGGCAGGTGGCTGATTGGAGAGAGGCCTGTTCCTGGGAATGGTAGGTTGATTGGAAGTAGACCTGTTCGTAGGAGCAGGCGGCTGATTGGAGAGAGGCCTGTTCCCATGAGAGGACTTATTCTTTGTTGATGGGTCTCTTCCTACAGGTGGTTGTGGGAACAATGGACTGTCACAATTGATGCATGTCTCTGCTGCATGAAAATTGCGATATTCACAAAAAGGGCACTTTATTATTGGCACGAGACTTTCTCCTCTCATAATCCTAGGAAGCATAAATTCTTATCAGATAACTCATTAAGAAAGCTATAGCTAGCTACTCTCTTCATAAATGTATTTCCCCTTATTTACTATAAATTACCCAATGATAAAATTTTTATAATACAGTCGTCGGCAAGAAAACTCCTATACAGATAGTATAGAATAAGCTCTTGAAGAATGCTAGTCAGAAAGAGGGAACATTTTGAATGATAGCTAGCTAATTCTTCCTGATAAAGTGCATCTGGAGGTTGTTTCCGAGCAGAGCTTGTTCATACTCTGTATAGTCGGGGCTCGCTATAGTATGCAGCGCTGCGCAATAACCCACTCCTGCAATACCCTTATCGGCAGAGGCCCCTGGTTCATCGCCAAACCAGCTTTGCACAATATGTGTTGCAGCCTGTGCTACGGATTCATAGCGTTCTGCTTCTGTGCCATGCGCATCACTGGAAAGCTCTTCAGACATCCATTCTCGGTTTTTCTTTGTCAGCAGAGATTTCACCTCTGGACGGTAGAGGCATTTCGCTGGGCAATGAGCGCAGCCTGCAAAGGGCCCTTGTTGGCGTTCCATGAGTAATCTATACCGATTGGTAAACTGCTCAAGATATTTACCTGAAACTTGCATCTCTTCGAGAAAACTAGTTTCTAGCTCTTCCACTTGCAAACTAGTTATTTCGCGTGCTTTGGTATATGCGCGAGCAAAGCCGAGCAAGCCACGGGTGAGCAGATCACGCAATTCTTCTACCTCTGGATAAAGCCAACCAAACTGTGCTCCTCGCAATTGGATGAGTTCGGAGGTCCCTCTTACGATGAGCATCTGCAAAAGGTTTATATGATCTTCTGGAGGTAAATATGACATTTCTGCTTCAATATGTTCTGAGAAACGGAATAGCATATCAAACAGGTGCGCTGGATTTGCTATCAGGCGTAACAAAATGTTGCCCCAGAGCCATTTGCTTTTTGGGGCATCAAGCAATTTGCCCGCAGCCTGATAGACGCCCGGCTCTGGACCACCTGTGTCGGCCATAGGGACCCCATAGTCCTCAAAGTTGGCAATAGCTAGAAATGGCTTGACTAATGCATACGTACGGCTCAGCTTCCTGAGGTCTTTTTCTATAAGTGGGCTGAGATTCCGTTTGTAGTTTTCAAGACGCACCAAGTATGCGTGATCTGCACCTTCGGCATAAATAGCAGCCATTCCTGGCGTGAGTACACCAAGATGGTTTTGCTGTTCCTCATTTAAGTTCATGGTCTGCCCGATGCTCTCGCGGTCATCCTTTGCTATGATGCGGTGTACTATTTTCAGGTTGGTATTCTTCATTACATCGGGAGCCAGTTTGCTAGGAATTTGTTCTGCTACCACTATTCCCTGTCCATATGCACGCACTTCCGAGATCATATTGGTAAAGACTTCGATTGCCTGTGCTCGTGGGTTCGATCCTTCGTCACCGACTTGGGTATCGCCGACTTTTTTGAGGAGTCGGTGCGCTTCTTCAATGACGATCAAATGCTGGAAGCCAGCTCCTAATGGTATAAAGCCCATTGTTGCTAGCATGCGGCGATATTCGTAGAGTTTGGCGAGGAATAGTCCCATGATGAAGGTCTTTTCATCATCGTTGCCGATATTTTCTAGCTCGAGGATGGTTGGCGTATTGAGCAGTATTTCCATTGGAATACCACGTGCACAGTCGAGCATGAGCCCTTTAGAACCGATACGCAGTGAACCGATACGCGACTTCAGAGCTGCCTTGACGTTGCTTTCTATTTCGTGGTGATAGCCAAGGCGGTTAGTGACCTCTTCCGTCTTGTAGTAGAGATCAGTCATGGTTGGAAAAATAGGATAGATGTGGCGCTCATCCCAATTTTTGAGGCGATGGTTGATCCCGCTAGTCAAGTCCCATCCTCTATCTTCATAAATTTCGTATAATGCCGCTTCCAGCACCTGTGGCATTGGGGCATAGAGTGGGAAGGCCGCATTAAAGACGTTCTTCATGAAGTCGATATGTCCAAGCAGCGATACACTTCCTGGCTCTTCGTTCGTTTCAAATTCGAAGGGGTTCATGCGGAAAGGGACGACGATCTCATTGCCCAATGTGTAAACGCGCAGGTCAGCCCTTGGCTTTAGCGCATGGTAGAGGGCGCGATATTCTGTCTTGGCAGGCTCAATGACCAGAAAGGGTTTTTTTGCCTCTATTGCTGCATCAAGCAAATTCATGACGGTTGTTGTCTTACCGCTACCGGTAACCCCGACCACCACGGCATGCTTGGCAAGCGCATTAATGGAGATATTGTACATTTCGGGGGTATCGCGTCCGTTTTGCTGGATGTGACCGAGTGGGAGTGAATCTGACTCAGGGGCTGAGAAGTCGACGTCGAAGAGGACATGGTCATGGACAGCGTACCCGGGTACTTCTTGACGTGGTAAGCGGACCATTATGCCTACTTCGTGTGAGTTCAGGAAGGTGTGAAAGCCTTCTAGTGCAAGCCCGCCGGGTCTGCACAGTGTTGTTCGCAATGGTTCTGGGCGTGAGTCGGCTCCTGCTAGTACGCCAAGTAAGAGAGAACCCAGTCGCTGCGCGTCATCGAGGGTGGAGGAGCCATAGAATGTTTTGACTGTCCATTGGCCTGCTGCCATAGCCAGATCGTGGCGCTCTAGGTCACGTTCCAGTAATTGAACTAGGTATTGTGCACGGTAGTTGACCACATCACCGCTGTAGGTCTGTGATGATCCTCCCGAGTCAACTGTTGTGAGTTGCAGGTTTTCATTGGTAGTTGCGTTCCACTGAACCCGCGATCGGTTAGTGACCTGGGTGAGCAGGTCGATAACTTTCATGCGCTCTTCTATGACTTTGTGCCGTGGACGTGGATGAGCTTGTACGACATAACCCCAAGTGGCTCCGTGCATCCCACGTATGATTTGTTCGAGTTGTTCTGATTGTTCCTGACTCTGTGAGCCTACTTGTGAGTTTTGCGTGTGTTGTGCTGCGGTTAAAACGTCCGTACCAGCACCGAAAGACTTATTACTGGGAATGCCCGTGACTACTCCCTTGATGACAAGGTGAGTACGTAGCATGGAGGTCAGTTCTTGGATAGAGGTGGGCTCAAGCTTGATCCCTGGGAAAAGGCCTTCTAGGATACTGCGTGTATTTTTCTCTGTGCCCAGTGACATATAGATTTTCGTTCGTTGAGGAGAACTCAATATGATCATGGAGAGGTCGAATTGAGGTTGATTATGACTTGCCATGACCAGATCAGCCATGTATTGTCCAAAATTCACACTGGCATTTGAGTTGCGACCGGCTTGAGGATTCCAGAAGCTGGATAATCCTTGAATGTAAAAGTAGGCTTGATTACTTCCTTCCAATAGTTCTCGGGGATCGAAATCCTGTGGCACAGCGCCTTCTAGGTGGAAGCGCTCGAGTTTGCCAATCAGTTTTCCTAGTACGTTGAGAGATTCAACATCAAAACCTGGGATCATAGTTTCACCTTACTTGTTTATACACCGTCATCGATGTTGCCATCGTATATCGTTTGGATATGCATCTTTAGAAGTTGACAAAACTGTCCTGTGGATGCTTTTACCAGTTCTCATCGTGTATCTTCTAATTTTTTATACCATACTGTGTCAGCTCAAGTCCAGGGGGATTGAGGGACATTTTTCTGTGCAGTCGTCATTGGGCCTTGGGGCACGCTATGTAGTAGGGTCCCTGTACAACAATTTTCTGTATAATATGCAAGCGGCCTCTTTCCAGGCAGTTTTTGTTTGAATATCATTGATAGTCTTCTGTGATATAATGCAGTGCATTTTTTATCAATACTTTATTTTTCATAGATAACAGCTATATTATCCTGATACACTCTTTTAAAGCCTGCATTACGAATTGCTTTCAGCCATCTTAATATGCTTTGATTCTTTGAGTGCTTATCTATATTTGGCCATAAAATGGTGCTGATATCATATTTCCTTGCAGCAAACTGTAATGCTTCTTTTCCTAAAACAATATCCAAATACTCTTGATATGCATTTGTGCTTTCATGAGGATTTTCGTCGAGAATTGCCAACTTGGCATGCGCCCATCTACAAATGTTTTGACACCCGGTAAGTGCCAAATAATCTCTCCTCCCCAGTTGTAATCGGCAAACAGATGTCCTTTCACCGGGTGCGTTTGGAGATACTGTATGGCTTTTTCAGGATAGACACTTTGTCCATTAGGTGGGGTATGCCATGTATCAAGTCCTACTCCTGCTATTGTGATAAGCAGAAGCATAAGATATATTTGATAGTAGCTTTTCTCTCCTTCTGGATATGGTTGTAGTTGCTTTTGCAAATGACCTAATCCTTCTGTGGTTGGTAGAAAGGCTGCGATGGCCCAAAGTGGTATGTGTCTGTTTGCTGATGATGCCATCAGTAGTGAAACACTATACAATAGCAGTGAGAAGAATGAGTACTCTTTTTTATATAGCCAGATAAAGATGAGAGAAATAGGTACAAAAAAATCAAATGAGCAGATGCTCATGAAAAATGCTGGCTCCCATTCTTCAATTGTCCCGTGCCATGAAGTCATAAATTCTACTCGCCATGCTTCTTCCCAAATATGCCATGTGTATGGGTTGATCAGTGTTGCTATGCCACAAAGTATCAACACAAGAGTATCCTGCCAATCAATTCGCCTTGCTTTTATGCCACGAGTTATAACATACATTGCTGTGATTGCTATCCCAAATGGGAAACTTCCGTGCATATTGGCCCATAGAATGATGATGATTGGTATCAGGTACCGTGTATATTTCCACTTGTGTCTGGTATTGCATATCCACAAGATAAGTACTGCCAATAGCCAAGGGATAACCTGATCGCGTATCCCTCCATAGAGGATGAATATTTCTCCGGTAAATAAGATCGGTATGAGTGATAGCCAACTACGTATTTGCTGATAAAGTATGTATAGTGTTAATAATACTACTATAGTACAAAAAAAAGCTAGCCCATAATAACCAAAAATTTGATAAAAGACATACGTTCCTACATCTGTTAGCCATTCGTGCTCAACAGATGGAAAATCTGGCATTGTATAGGAGTAGATATCTGTTCTAGGTATTCCGTGAGTAAGTATGAACTCTCCTATACGGTAATGCCAACCAAAATCGGGATCGATGAATGATACACTCTTGATAAAAAAGAAGATGGCAAAAAGCCAGAGTGTGAGGAATACGGCAACTTTATACATGGTCGAATTGTAACATAGCCTGAAAAAGGTTCCTAGTCGGAAAGAGGGAACGTTTTGTGTTGGGTAGGTAAAAAATTATGCCTTTTGCTCAGAAATTTGAAGCTATTCGCATTTAGGTAAAAGATCAGAGAATTTCGTCCCTCTATCCCCCTTGCTATCTGTCCTTCAGTCTTTTACTATTTTGATGTACAGGCAGAAAAAGTTGTATGTAAGAACCTTGCCTGCCGTGCTCCCTTTGGGGATTTATTAGCCAACCAGAAAGGATGGAAAAAGATGCTTTCACTACAAAAATGTCGTCAAGGACTAAGTGCTCTCACTAATAGTGTTTTCCTTCGGCTCAATCCCATTGCCACTAAGCGTGCTTCGATGTTGTTTAGCGCTATTCCTCTCTTACCAATGGTGCTTGCAGCCTCTGCCCCAACTGCGAACTGCAGTGATCCGTTTGTCTCGACTCTCGTACATGGTCTTGGTATGATCATCAGCGTTCTGATGGGACTGGGAATTGCCATTGCCGTCATCGGTATTATTGTTGGAGGCTTGATGCGTGCGACAGCCTGGGGAAGTGAGCAAAGGATAGCGATGTCCAACAAGGCTATCACTTGTGCTGTAATTGGCCTCGTGATTGTGCTCCTTGGTGTGACTTTAGGTGGTCAGGTCCCCAATTGGTTCGGTCAAGGCAGCAACAGTTGTTCAAACCTTTCGTAAGCAAGAAGAAGCAGAGTGAGGAATGAAGAAAGAAGAATTTCCAACATTTCTCAATGAACAACCAACAGTTGTCTTTGGGCGTACTACACGCGAACTGTTGGTTATTCTGATCGGTTTAACGGGAGCATATCTGGTCTGGACAAACATGGGTCTTTTTCTAGGTTCAGGCATTGGTGCTCTGCTAATCAAGGGACTGTTTTCTACAGTCCCGGTGATTGGTTCTCTTATTGTAGCTTTTATCAAAATTGCCTCGCGACCGCTGGAGGAATGGGGAGCCATTGGTGTGTTCTACTTCTTGACACCCAAGGTTTACCTCTATATGCCTTCGGAAGAACTCGGCGGTGAGAGCGATAGTGCAAATAGTGCTCAATATCAGCTCTCTAAGCCTGGTCAAGGTGATGAGGACGATTTCTAGAATTGGAGTGGCACGTTTATGCAGACAGCGCCGAGAATTCCTAGTTTGCTTCTGAGTACGCCGATTAATATCGCAAAAGCTTTTGTTAAGCTACGTGAAGTCACTGGTGATGTCGCTTGCCTGGATCTTGGGCGCAAGAATATGGAGTTTCGAGGAATTATCCGCATCAATTCCGTCAATTTTTCTTTGATGTCTGAGTCTGAGCAGGATGGTATCATCGAGGGCTTTAAGTCTTTTCTGAATGGGCTTGCGTTTCCTATTCAGATTTTGGTTCGCAATCTCCCTCACAATTTAGACAATTACTTGCGGTCAATGGAATCTGTTGAGGGAGATCTAGCTGAGATGACCCGCGATCATGCACAGTTCGTGCGTGTGCTTGCTTCGCGCCGGGCTCTGGTGAAACGTGAGTATTATATTATTGTACCTGCGGATCACCAGGGGGGTGGTAAGAATCAGACTGAGGCAATGATTGGTGCGCAAATGCAAGTCAAAACTCGCGTTGAGGAATTGTTGCGCCAGATCGAACGTATGGGGCTGAGTGGTAAGCGCTTGACTTCGTCGGAAATTGTTGCTCTCTATCAAAGTTGTTTGATGTCTCAGGAGGCTGCACGTCTTGGTGCAGTCAAGGAGACAATGCTAGATGCTACTGGCAAGCTGATGATTACTCCTGGGAGTGATGCCAATCGTGGCAATACGAAGGCTCTCACTCAGTATACTATTCCTGAACAGGAGCAGATGATCGCGAATCTGCTAGAGTCTCAGAAGGCTTTGCAGGCGAGAGAACAGGCGCAAAAGAAACCTTCGTTACTCGCCTCACTCTTGGGAGTGCCGCCTGCATCTGCCCAAAGGCAGGGCATGCCTAGTTTCGTGCGTGTCCCTGATTTAGTTACTCCTAGTTGTATTCAAATTTTCCCCTGGTTTCTCCGTATCGATGGCGAGTTAAGCCATGAGTTTACGCGGACATTGGCTCTGGTCAGTTATCCCAGGAGTGCTTATGCTGGTTGGTTTGATAGTATTGTTCAGATTGACGAGCCAAATGTGGATTTTACTCTTCATATAGTTCCTCTGCCGCCGGAGGTGATCAGTGCTCGCTTGGGCCGGAAGGCCGTTGAATTTCGTGGTTCGGTGATTGTTTCTCAACGCCAAGGAAGAGCCCCTGATCCTTCTGTCACGCTTGCTCTCGAGGATGTTGAACAGTTACGTGAGAATTTGGCTCGTGGTGATGAGCGTGTTTTTTCAATCAACGCGTTTATTCAAGTTCGGGCTACTAGTCGACAGGTCTTGGCGGAGCGCTGTGAGCGCATCATTTCTACGGTTCGTAGCCTCGATTTTCGTGCTTTACCTACTCACTGGCAGCATCATATGGGCTTGCTTACTTGCATGCCTGATGGCAATAACTTGCTAGTTCGCAGTCGCTTGTTTGGTACGGGAGCTGCTGCGACTTTCTTTCCCTTTACAGGCTGTGACATTAGCATGGAAGATGGAGTGATGTTTGGGGTCCATTCTAATGGCGGCTTGATTATTATTAATCCGTTCAATAGTAAGCAGGTAGAAAATGCCAACTTAGTGGTGTTTGCTAAGTCGGGCTCAGGCAAGAGCTTCTTTCTCAAAACCGTTTCTTGCCGTTTACTACCAACATGTAATGTGTATGTGGTTGATCCGGAAGCTGAGTATCAGAATTTGTGCAGTCAGGTGAATGGCCAATATGTGCGTCTTTCCACTGATTCTTTGCAAATCAATCCTTTTGAGCTATATGGTTCTACAAAGATGTCAAAGAACGCTCCACTTGATAAGGATATAGCAAAAGAGGAAGGCAACTTTTTCCGTGAGAAACTTTTGAACCTCATTACCTTGCTGGAGTTGCTGTTATCCGATGATGGCACGCTTCCTCAGAAGGAGAAGGCATTCCTGTATAAGTGTTTGATTAAGACGTATGAGAACCGTGGCATCACGATGGACCCTGCAACGCATCCCCGCCAGCCTCCAAATATGCAGGAGTTCTTTGTCATTATGTCAAGTGCTCTACGTGGAGATGATCGCTTTGGTGTTGGTGAAGATACCTATGGTCTTAGTGAACGTTTGGAACGCTACCTACACCTTTTCCCTGCCAGAACGCGCATCTCTCTGGAAAATCGCTATATAGACTTCAATATCCGTGAACTCAATGAGGCGCTCAAGCCGATAGGTCTCTTTATGATTACGGAGTTCTTGTGGACAAAAATGCGCCAAGCTCGGCGGTCCAATGTGATTGAGTCCAACACGATCATCTTGATTGACGAAGCTTGGTTGTTGATGCAGTTTCGTCAGGGTGCAAAGTTCCTTGAGGAGTTTGCGAGGCGTATTCGAAAATACGGTGGTGGTCTCTGGTGTACGACGCAGAATTCCGATGACTTCTTGAGTTCGGATGAAGGCAAGACGATTCTGGCAATGTCAACGATGAAGTTTTTGATGAAGCAAGATTCTAGTACCATTGATTCAGTAGTCAATACTTTTAAGTTGAGTCCGAGCCAGAGGTCCTTCTTGTTAGGGGCCAGACGTGGTGAAGGTCTTTTCGCTACCAAAACCTGGACTCAAATGGAGGTTATGGCCTCACCTATGGAGACAGAGATGGCCAATACAACTCTGATTTTGCAAAAAGCAAGTGATGATGCTGAGAAAGGGAAAGATGGCTCCTCTTCTGGGCAGCGTGTGATAGTCAATTCTTCAGCTACGCGAGCTATTGGTGAGCGTAACTCTTCTAGTGATGGTCGCCGACACTGAGGTTTAAGATGAAGTCTTTATCCGGTATAATTCCTAGTCAGCCGCGCTCTAACAATAGGGGGCAACTCATCCGTAGTTGTCTTCCTATTGTGGGTACAGCCATCTTGGTGTTTATCGTGTCTGGTGGTTTTCCTCCTACTACATGGAGATATCTCTTCCAGACGATTCCTCAGTTAAATCGGTTATTCGTGAGTCAGGGGCCTGGGGTAATTTTTCCGCTCACTATTCTGATTGTGCAGTCTCTCTTGTTAGCTATCGCTTGGGGATTGTTGGTATGGGTTGTACTGCGTGAGGGGGCTTATCTGATGACTTTGCAGTCAAAGGCAGAGTTGGATCGCTTGCTGGCCTTTCAGTCTTCTGATGGGTCCTTGCTGGACCCTTCACAGATGCTTGCGAAGAACTTACCTGAGAAGGATTTCGATGTGGGTTTGGATACGTTGGAAGAGCAAGATTTCGGCATGACAACGGATCAGTTGGAGTATCTGAATTTCGATATCATGACGGGTCAGTTGGAGGAGCTGGATTTGAATGTGACAACGGCTCCGCCGAGGCGGGAAACCAATACGATGAACTCTCTAAGACGGGAAAAGGGTATCAATATGACAACAGTTCCACCGAGACGAGAAACCAATACGACGACCTCTCTAAGACGGGAAAAGGGTATCGATATGACAACAGTTCCACCGCAACGAGAAGACAATACGGCGACCCCCCTAAGACGGGAAAAGGATGTCGATGTGACAGCGGCTCCGCTGAAACGGGAAGCCAATACGCCGACCTCCCTAAGACGGGAAAAGGGTGTCGATGTGACAACAGCTCCGCTGAAACGGGAAGCCAATACGCCGACCTCCCTAAGACGAGAAAAGGGTGTCGATGTGACAACAGCTCCGCTGAAACGGGAAGCCAATACGCCGACCTCCCTAAGACGAGAAAAGAGTGTCGATGTGACAACAGCTCCGCTGAAACGGGAAGCCAATACGCCGACCTCCCTAAGACGAGAAAAGAGTGTCGATGTGACAACAGGCCAGTTGGGTATGACAGCGTCTCCATTAAGAGGAGAATCTGAAGAGGTTTCCTGGAAAGCACGTAGTAATCCATCAGATAGTGTACAGTCGCCTAATGTTCTACCAAGAAGTGTACAATCGTCTAGAGTTGAGTCACGTAGCGTTCAGTTGCCTAGTGTTGAATCACGTAAGGTAAAGTCTTCTAGTATACCGTCACGTAACGTGCAGCCATTGAGCGTTGAGTCAGAGAACACGCGCTTGCCTAGCGTTGAGTCACGCAATGAACAATCACGCAATGGGCAATCGGGGAGTGCGCAGTCACGCAATGAGCAATCGGGGAGTGCGCAGTCACGCAATGAGCAGTCACGCAGTGGGCAATCGGGGAGTGTGCAGTCACGCAATGAACAATCACGCAATGGGCAATCGGGGAGTGTGCAGTCGCGCAATGAGCAGTCACGCAATGGGCAATCGGGGAGTGCGCAGTCACGCAATGAGCAGTCACGCAATGGGCAATCGGGGAGTGCGCAGTCACGCAATGGGCAATCGGGGAGTGTGCAGTCACGCAATGAGCAGTCGCGCAATGGGCAATCGGGGAGTGTGCAGTCGCGCAATGAGCAGTCGCGCAATGGGCAATCGGGGAGTGTGCAGTCGCGCAATGGGCAATCGGGGAGTGCGCAGTCACGCAATGAGCAGTCGCGCAATGGGCAATCGGGGAGTGTGCAGTCGCGCAATGGGCAATCGGGGAGTGTGCAGTCGCATCGTACTTCGAGTCTACGTCATGACTCAATGACACGAAGCCCAGGGGAAGAGGATTTGATGGAAAATCCTTTTGCTCAAGGAGTGCCATCGTCTTCTGAAGTAACCGTTGATCCGAAGCTGGGTCGTGCTGATGAAGTTGTGGATGAAGAGGAGTTGGATGAGGAAGAAGAAGAAGAAGATGATGATGATGATAGCCCATTTGTCTTTGGGAATCCCTTCGATGGGCCCCTGCCTGAGGTGTTTAGGTACGATGCAGATCTTAGGCGTTCTGTGCCGGAACTAGCAGCGGAGGAGGAAGCTCAGAACAAGATTGCGAAAGCTAAGGGGAAGAGTGAGAAACAAAAGACGAAACGCTCCTCGCGCTGAAAAGACAAATAGCGTGGGCTAGTTTGACAATAACTTCCCATTATGTGGAAGTATTTGTCATTTTTACTGGACTAGTAAAATTTTGAGGATTTCCAATTAATTTAGACTTTTAGTGATCATTGACAGCATATTAGTTCCATAGAATATATGTGGAACTAAGAAAGGCGGTACTGATATGAGCTTTATATTAAGAGTAGGTAGTGCAATAGGGAAGGGGAGTAGGGCAATAGGGGATATGACAGGATCGCCAGCTCTGAAAATGGTGTCGGATGCGGGGGGTAAGGAAGTGGGTGGCGCAGCAAAGGGAGACTTAGCTAAGCAGTTAATCAAGGCTATAAATGAAAATGATACTTTACATTTAAATAATTTATTTGAAAAATATGGTGATTCCCAGATAAATGAGTGCTTAAAATTTTTTGGCAAGGGCGGTAACGTATTTGATTTAATTAGAAACAAGTCAAAACAGTTGGACAATGGAGAAAGCTTCTAGAAAAATGATTCTGGAGTTATAGATGAAAAAAGAACAAAGCGATCATGTAAAGAATTCTCATGGAACACTCATTGTAAATAAGGCTATGCTTCAGGGTGAGACAAATTTAGTATCAGCTCGTATCGAGGTGCCTAGTGAAGGTGAAACTAGATTATCGAATGATGTAATAGGAGAAGATGTAGATAAAGTAAATGAAAATGAGCAAAAATTCAATGATGGCAATATAGTTGACAATGATGGCACAAATATAACATATAGAAATGAAAGGTTGCATAAAGAAAATCGCAATGAATGGGCAAAAAACATAAAAGATGAAGATGGGGAAGAAATAGAAGCAAATACTTATGAAAGTATCCCAAATCCGCATAATAATGAAGTTAATACTCCTAGGATTTTTAGAAGATGTAGAGACCGCCAAAGGCTTCAATCACCATATTCGCGGCCATGGCTGAAATCTGGTTCTATTGCGTCAAAAGCATCGCATGTTCGTTCAATGTCGGAAATTGACAATGACACCTCGAGTGGATGGTCTTTCAATAGAGGAGTACTTAATGGTTATACTAGTAAACCGATGAAATATGCAGATGAATCGCTCGATGGAATAAGAAGTTCAGTAATATATAATCAAGAGATGATAAATAAAGATCTTACCTTGCAAGAGGTAGGAAGGGATGAGCTAAGGATGCTAAATGATAAAGAAATGGCAAATTACAAAGAGCCAAAGGAAGGCATAGAGCATATGCAGCAAGACAAACAAAATACAAACACAGAAAATACTGCTGAAAAAGTATCTCATCTAAAAGATGCTTCTCCACATGTATTAGAAGACATAGAGACCGCAAAGTATATTAAAGGCGCAGGAGAGATTAGTACTATGGAGTATGTGGCATCTATGAGTGTAAAGGGAAGTGTTATTTTAGATGCAGTGCAAGAAGTGAAAATTGTGGAAGATGCTGGTACTATAAAAAATACAGAAATCACACAAAGCGAAAATAATCAAAAACTTGATGAAAAAGAAAAAATTAGTGATAAAACAGAAAAAGTAGAAAATATGCTGTATCAAGAAAAAGGATTAGAATATAAGAGCGAAGATGTCGATAGAAACAAAAATTCAATAAATGAGCATGAAGATAAAGATAATAGCCAGAAAGAGGAAAATATAAATGACATACAAGCTAAAGGGGACGAATTGGTAGAAAAAATAAGTGATCGCATTAATACTGTGGAAAATGATGTGCGTAAATTAGGAGAAAATGAAGATAAAGAGAACTTCAAGAAGGATGCAGATAGATGTTTAAGAGAAGAACATGAGAAGTTGAGGGAAGATCTAAAAGAAATTGATAAATTGGGAAAAGATGGCTATGAAATGGATAAGAGTAAAAAGGGATTTATGCATAAAGTTGAAAAAATCTATGATTTCCTGAACAACTATGTTGAACCTGAAAATCAGCAATTCCAGCAGCTTCATAATAATATGGAAGATGCAATAGCCCAATTATTGGAGAAAAGTTCTGAAGAAGTTAGAGTTCCAGTGGCTGAAGACAATGCTACGAGCAACAATCAGCAAACTGCTTATCCGTCTAGTGAGAAGCTAGCGAAAATGGGAAATCAATTGCAATCGATAGGTAAAAAACAAGGAAAATCTCCTCAAGGAAAAGCTTCTCATAGTGCTACAGAATCACGAAGCTAGCAGTGAGGATGTAGGTGGAGGGAAACGAAGTGGCGCAGCTAAGGCTGGTCGGTCTGCCAAGGCTAGTGTTTCGGCTAAAGCTAGTACTTCGACTAAGGCTAGTACTCCTGTTAAAGCTAGTACTTCGAATAAATCTAGTACCCTGACTAAATCTAATGCCCCTGCTGCTGGTAAAGAGCACGAGCATGATAAAGGGTCGGAGCATCTAGAGCACAGTGATGATCATAGAAAAGAAAGTATAAATGATGTAAAAGATAAAGGAGATAAATCAGTAAAAACTGTAAATAGCAAATTTGATGCTATAGAAGACAATGCTCGTAAATTAGTGGAAAATAAAGATAAAGAGAACTTCGAGGAAGATGCGGATAGATATTTAAGAGGAGAACATAAGGAGTTAGGACAAAATCTGGAAAAACTTGATAAATTGGAAGAAAAAGGCTATGAAATGGATGAGAATAAGAAGGAAACTATTCATAAAGCTAAGAAAATATATGATTTCCTGAATAACTATGTTGATCCTATAAATCAGCAATTGAAGGGACGTGAGCCTGGTGAAGCAATAGTTCAATTATTGGAGCAATATTCTGAAGTTAGGGTCCCGATAGCTGAAAATAATGCTATGAACAATAATCAGCAAAATGGTAATCCGTCTGGTGAAGCTCTAGAGAAAGTAGGAAATAAAATAGGAGAGGTATTAGGAGGTAAAAAACGAGGAATTGATATGGAAAAAGAAGTCTTTGTCAACAAATTTGAGAAGCTAGCAATAGTAGGTAGAAGGTCATCTCTTCCGAAAGAGACACTGCCTCTTCGGCAAGAAATAGCCAGAGAGAAGGGAGAAGAGATGTATGAAGTGGCGAAGCGTTATGGGGAAAATCTTGAAGAAATTCTCACGAGAATTCGTAGCAATAAAAATGATTATAGGGATAAAATTGATAACTCAGTGCGTTATAAAGCGGAGTTTGTAGGTTCTGTCAAAGATATGGCAAAAAATGAAGAGGATGAGCTTCTATATAAGGAAGCTGGAAAACATATGTATGATGCTTTGCAGAATGCAGGAATGTCACCTGATAAGATTGATACAATTAGGTCCATGATGGAAAAGGATAAGGAAAATATTAGTGCGTGGATAGATCAGAATAGGGATACTATTAACAGAGAGACTGTTAAAAAGGCTGTTAATGAATGGTTAACTGAGCATTCTCAGGAACGTGATTTGAAAGTTGGGAATGTGCCAGAACCCTATTAGTCAGCTCCAGCATGAGACTCCAAAGGGAACGGCGATTGAGGGGAGATAGATCCACAGTTATCGGTTCTCTGCTTTGGCGGCTACATCCCAAGTGCAACAAGCCGTAGCTTCCGTTCAAGACCTTGAAAAGCTCAACTTGCTGCAGCAGGCCCTGTATATTGCTTCAGATGAACAAACAATTCGCAAATTCTTAAAGAATGCTTACTCTTTCGCCGTCTGTTGTATAACGTACTCACGAAGAACGCGATTAATGTCTGTTTGGTACCCTTCACCTCGTGGCTTGCTGTGTTTGAACCAAGCAATCACATCTGCATCAATGCGCAGAGTGATTTGTTGCTTGATGGGATGGTAAAACAAGCTGTGTCTTGCCCCACTCCAGTCAAGCACTTCGGGGGCATCTGATGTATCGATCTGGTCGTCTGGCAAAGCTGCCAATGCTTCAAGATCAGCCAGTTGCTCAGGAGTGAGGGGATTAAAAGTTGCCTTCTTCATAAGCTCTCCTCTTGTTAGCTGCCTCCTTTCCTTCATTCCATATCTACTGCTCATTACCTACAATTTCTACAGTATCCTGTGTCCATTGCTTGTTAAAAGAGATTTTTATCTTTTTTCGTATCCTCCACAAACGTTTCCCTCCGATGAAATATAACTACAATTTAGTAGTTACTATGCCATCTGTCAAGTGGTTATTTGCGATATGGCAACTAGACACTTGACATTTCAGGGATAGGATGCTAAAGTATCAATGTAGAGGTAGATGCGAGATAGGCGCTACCTCAAGAGGTGAGGGGGATAGATGCTCTCAACCTGGGAATGCAATTCTGGTGGGTTTGGCAAAAGAACCATTTTAATATTTTAGGGGATAAACATGGGGAAAAAGGGGAAAAACATCACAGAAGATCCCCATTCGTGGGATACGCTGGCGAAATTGCTGATGCGCAAGGAAGTCCAGGCCTTGGCCTCGCTGGTCCTGCCGGGCATAGAAGTGGGTATGGCACTGGATAAAGAACTCAAGATCAAAAGTGTCCAAGGGGATTTTTTCTTCTACTCGATTTTGGAGAGCATGCCGATTATATTGCATTTCGAGTTCCAAAATAAAAAAGATGCAAATATGGGCAGAAGAATATGGGAATATAACGTGGCGATGGATATAACGGAGAACATGCTCGTCTATTCTGTCCTCGTATACATGACGAAAGAAGACGATGACAAGGAAGATGCTCTGGTGGGATCGCCCTATGTGCGAGAGATTCCAGGGACCGGAATGGGTCATCATTTCACCTTTCAGGTCATTAAGTTGTGGGAAATTCCACCGGAAGTGGCCAAGCAACCTGGTTTCGAGGTCTTGTTGCCTCTGTTGCCCTTAACCAAGGGGGCAAAAATCTTGAAACCGTGGATGAAATGATCAATGAACTGGTAGTGAGAAATCGTCCAGATGGTTGCTATGCGCTTCTCAGGTCTTGAGCAGCTTGCAAAAGCCCTTATCGCCACGGTCAGCGATCTGAAGCGATTGGAAGTGCTGGTTATTGATCTGAGCGCTGCTACAAGTCGGGAAGAGGCCCAACAGCGTCTGCTTTCACTGGTTTCTGCTGCATAAACTTAGGATGTGAAAAAATTCGGCGAGACGAGCCATTGCCAATGCAAGACGAATCTCATCATTGGGATAGCAAGTCGATCAATCGCACTCTGGCTATCCCGATCCTTGGAGTCTAGCAGCGATCGCAGATATATTCGATGATGCACAACGACTTGGCATTATGGTCACAGCGGGCGCAAATTCTTGATAGTACCTTGGGGCCCCTACCGATGGCGATAAATCGCGTTTAAATTTGCACCACACGCCATTGATTGTAAAACGGGCAAAATACATCGCCCGTTTCAACGATATTGATTGAATATATCATATCATGCCCATCCCGCAATTCATTTTTACGTGACTTCAAGGAAACAGTTCAGGCGCGAGCATTACACGATCCTGCGTTCAGAGAGGGATTGCTCAGAGAAAGTGTAGACAATATGCTCGCAGGTGATATCGAAATCGGAAAGGCCTTGCTCAGGGATTATATCAATGCCCGTAGGCTTTGAGGAGCTAAGCAGGTTGCTTCAGAAATCTCCTAAGGCATATGTCAAATCAACCTGACAATGTTGACCTTGTAAGAGAGCAAAACTGTCAAGCAGAGTCGCCCACTTTTGACGCATGCGTAAAAGCCTGATGAGAATGTGCAGCTCAAGCGGTAATCCTTATGGGGGTCCCAAGGTCCTATCAAGAAACTCGTGTCCGTACTAAAGCGGTTCTTCTCCCAACTCGATTAATATCCTATTAACCAAAGCATTGTTGAACCAGATACCCTTTTCAAGCATAGTTGCAATAAGACCTCGGGCTTCGGGTATGTAACCTTTAACTTTGGATTTCGCGATAATTCCTAATGTGCCAATCAAATTGAATCCAGCAACAGAGGCACACTTTCTAGCAAGCCTCTCGTCTATGATAACAAGGGCAGCCTTTTGCTCATCTGCGAGAGCTATTACTTCTGCCTCTCCTTCATCCAGCACTTGCATGAGAATATTTTTAAGGGAGTAATTACTCGTTCTGACTACTCTTATCCATGGGCATGTCTTTACGTCTACTGAGCCATATTTACCAGAGCCCGCAATAACTACTTCACTGTATACTTTTTCGGGTATGATTATTTCTCCAAACAAATCATGGAGAAGTTGTAGCTTATTAATGCTTGAAAGAGCAATAAGTGGCGTTGAATTACATATTACTTTCACTATCAGAGTCCTCATTGATTGAAAGCTTTTTGATATTTTGTATTTCCGCCTCTATTTCATCATCAGTATAATTGAAAACAGGCTCTCTACGAAAATTGAGGACATCGATAAAGCCTATTTTGGTAAAGCCACAAAGCGCGGCAGCTTTCCCAAGAGAGAGGCTCTTTTTTTTGTAAAGCTCAATCGCCATCATGAGTTTGAGTTCGTTTTTGAACTCCTCGGTGGATTGCTTCAAGTTAATCAATATTTCTTCAGGTATTTCTAATTCAATTTTGACGTTGCTCATTGTGGCTACCTCAACTAATTTGCCATGTGACGTTTTTCTATAAGGTATTGTAACATAGCTATTGGCAGGCATCTAGTATTGCTTTGGCAATTTGGCTAATGAATATTTCGATATATATCGCACTTATAGCTCTCTCTCGTTCAGAAAATAGGGACCCCTACCGATGGCGATAAAAGGTACCTGTGCGTCATACACCATTTTTACATTATGATTATGGTTATTCCTGCCAAAATAGTGTTGTCTTAGAAGATGGTGTGTGCTATACTAACGGTAGAGTGCCTATCTATTTGCTTGCTAGTCGTGCATGTAGGTATCTCACCGGGTCGAGAGTACTACAATGGCATAAAGAAGCAGGCGATGGGATAAATGGAAGTGAGAAGGGATAAAATAGCATTGGATGCAATACCTAATGAACAAGCATCTGGTAAACAGGTTCGTAGATCGAAGGGGCAGAAGATGCCTGAGGAGGAGTCGCAGCCAAAAAAGGATGCGCACCCATTCGATAACCTGACCAAAGCGTTATTTGGGCTAGACGGGGCTAAAATCATTCCGGAATTGATACCGGGAGTGCAAGTGGAAGCGGCGCAGAATATCGAGATTGACCGGAGTAAACTCAAGGCAGACCTCGTCTTTAAGATCTGGTACAAAGGCTTGCTCGCAATCCTCAATTTAGAGATGCAGAGCAGGGAAGATAGTTACATTGGTGCGAGATTGCTGCAATATATAGCAGGCTTGTGCGATTTCTACAAGGATTTGCCAATTCTGTGCGTAGTGATCTATTTGTTTAAATGTAAAGTGGAGGAGCCGCCCTATATCATTGAGTGCGCAGATAAAAGATCGGTTGTGTTTGACTATGATGTGATCAAGTTGTGGGAAGTTGAGAGCGCATGGATTGTCGAGAGGCATCTCATTCCTCTCTATATTCTCCTTCCAGCTACCAAGGCACCCACTGTCGATCTTATGAAAAAAGCGCTTTACGAGATGAGCCAAGTCTACGATCGTCCACAATTGGCTTACCGTTTTAGGTGGTTCGCCTGCATGTTGCGTAGGACAGGCACGGTGTCCGCAAAAGATAAACAAATCATAGAGAAGGAGTTCGAAGTGCAATTTGACTATAGAGAACTGATTCAAGATGATCCCATCATTCAGAGTCTTCTTGCTGAGAGGGAGTTGAGAGGCGAAACTCGGGGCAAGGCTGAGGGTGAAGCTCGAGGTGAAGCTCGGGGCAAGGCTGAAGGTAAGTCTGAGGGCAAATCTGAAGGTATACTTGAGGGCGAGATCAAAGCCACAAAAGATGATATCCTCTGTGTTCTAACAGCTCGTTTCTCTGCTGCTCTGGCAGATCGAGCACGGTCTGTTATCATGCCTATGCAGCATGCTGATACACTCAAGTTGCTCTTTCAACAAGTGCTGCGGTTACCAGATGAGCAAACCGTTCGCATAGCGCTGGGTTTGCCCACTGAGTGATATGACGAGAAGAGAGTGGATGCCATCTGTGAATGCTGCTTTTTGCCTCAGATGAGCGAGTTGTCCGTGCGTTGCTAGGAACGCGAATTTTTGATAAATCTTCGGGCCCCTACCCATAGCGATAAATCGCGTTTAAATTTACACCACCCGCCGTTGATCTTAAAACGGGCGAAATACCCCGCCCGTTTCAACGATATTGATTGAATATATCATATCGTGCCCATCTCGCAATTCATTGCGCGTTGGGTAGGGGCCCGATTTATCGCGCCCGTTTTTTACATTGGTTGCCTGTTCCATTGTATAGTAAATGATTAACATCTATTACGTCATCATTGCGTATGTGGCAAAACATGCAAAATGCGTGTATTATCTAACAACGGGCGCAAATTCTTGATAGAATCTTGGGGCCCCTACCGATGGCGATAAATCGCGTTTACATTGTATCACGTGTAATGGATTGCCAAACGTGCCCAATACATTATACATGTTCTGTGAATATCGATCGACATATCACAAAAACTGATACCGTCACCTAATGCAATTCATTGCGTGCTGGGTAGGGGCCCGATTTATCGCGCCCGTTATACACGCACATGTGATCTTCGCATACACGACACATCCATGCCACAACCCATCACGCCCATCCCGTCATACCTTACACGTGCAATAGGGTCTCAATTGGTGTGCTGCGATGATACATGCAAGGCACGCAACATGGTAACAACAGGCGCAATAAATTAGGCCCCTACCGTTTGGCGATAAATCGCGTTTAAATCAACATTACACGCTATTGATTATAAAACAGGCGAAATATCCCGCTCGTTTCCTGACACTTATACACATTTTTGGAAAAGTCGCTCCACAAGCTGGCTCACAATGTAGAGTTTCGATAAAAGTTCCGCAGTGGCAATACGCTTGGAAAGCCGCTTCCTAAGCAAGCTCATCAGACTTGTATATAAGTGTTAGGCTCCAGGAGTTCTCATAGGAGAAGGGCAACCACAACAATCACACCAATTCGCACAATAGGCTATTGTGCCCCATACTCCGACGAATAACGCTACTACACCTGCCAACTCTAGATTAAAAGTCGCGTTGCTCATGAGTCTACGCCTTGGTAAACTCTTATCCTGCATTAAATTCTTAATATCTTCCATATACTCCTTATTATTCAGCACCTTTTTGACAGCTTGCAGAACCTCTGGATCCTTCAATGACGAAATGGCTTGCTCTATACACTCCTTATTATTCAGCGCAGAGAATGCGCATTCTCTAACCTTCTCATCCTGCATCAAATCCTTAATGCTTTCCACGCTTTTCTCATCCTGCCAAACCTCTTTGAAGCTTTGCAGGGCCTTCTCATCCTGCATGAGGGTATTCAAGAGAAATTGCAGGGAATCAATTTCCTCCTTACTCAACTTGATAGGCTCTACCTCTTTGCCCTGATCCTGCTCTAGCTGACGTGATGGAATCTCCTTCATGGATTGAGAAAGCTTCCTCTCGGGTGTCACCTTCCGCGATCGGACCTCACCAGACAAGCGTGCAACTTTCACCTTCTCCTTCAAGTGAATACCCTGAGTCCTTTGCTGCTTCTCCGTGAGTTGAGAAGTCCCCTCGTTAGTTGCTGTTTGGACATCTGGTGGAGCGTTGAAGCGCCAGGAAGGAGGCTCAAATTCTCCGAGCCATTTCTTATCAGGAAGTGGTAGAGCATCTCGGTTCATAAGATCATTGTTGCTCTTGAGATCCAGAGCAGAGCTAGATGCATCAGTCCTTGAGAGAGCTGCCATCGCACCTCCTCCGAGAATCAGTGCAGCAGTGGCAACTCCGAGGGCCTTCTTCGCTAGTGAATACGTGTGAGACTTAGGGGTATCTACATTCCCTTGTTCTCTCTTTTCAACCTGTGATCTTTCTTCTACATTGGTATCTTGCAATACTTTAAATTCTCTCATTCGTATGGAACTCCTTTTTATTTTTTAAAGAGCTAAGGTATGCATCAAATCAACTTGACAGTTTTGTGCTTGAGGCATGTCCTAATTGAAAAAGACGTGGCAAGATAAATGGGAATGGTCTGGTAATGCTTGAAACAACGTGGAACCATTTGCCATTTATACATCCACTATGATCAATGATAACCCATAAATAGATGAGTTGCAATAGTACCATAGTTCTATTGATATTTAATTTAGCATGACAAATAAGGTCATACAGTCCATACATCATCAGGGTGAGGGGTTGTCTAGGGAAGAACTCAACCTGCAACTCATTGTGCCCGTATTGCATAGATTACCTAATCCATCAATCTCCAATTGATAAAACACACTTCGCAATTCATTGCGCGTGCGGTAGGGGCCCAATTCATTGCGCCCGCTGTGACCATTATACCAAATTAAGCATAAAATGTCCGTAACATCGCAAAATACCAAAGTCCCCACGGACATATACCCTCAATTAGATTTTGTCCCTCTTTCCCCCTTGTCTTGACACTTTTGTTAGGGAATAATAGAAGTATCGATGAAAATCGTAGGGACAGAGGCCGTTAGTAGAATTGTCAATAGACTTGTAGTATCGAAGCATTGTAGTAAAGAGGCGAGTTAACGATGAACTTGTCCGTAGGGAGTGGAGCAGGTGCGCATGCCATTCTGGCCAGATGAACTTGTCAACCATCATCATTGCACCCGCCATACTCTGAACAGTTACATTGGACCAACGTGAATAGATAGTAATCTTTCAATAAAGGAGAAAAAGATTATGGATAGTCAGCCTAATATGAAATCTGGGGATAAACAAGGATTTCGTGGGGACAAGTTCTTCAACTTCCTAGGAAAAAAAACCGAAGGGAAACCGGTTCCTGAGTTTGCAAGAGAACATGTAGAAAATTTGATATACGAATGTAATGAAAAATGTAAGATAGAAAAAGGAAGCATTAAAAAAATTCAAAGTCTTGGCGAAGCTAAATTTCGTGTAAATTATACAGATAATGGAAAGGATAAATCACGAGATATTAATCTGAGCGAAGTGTGTACGACAGAAGAAAAGGAAAAACTTTTACGTAGTCTTAGAATAGGAGCTTTAAACATTGTATTAGGAGAACAAGCCAAACAGTATCAAGTAGTGAGAAAAATAGAAGGGCAATATTGTCATGCTCATAACGTAGCTCAAGGAGATTGTACTGCAGCGCCAATATCGCTGGAAACGGACAACCTGAAAGAACTGAGAGGACTAGAAAAGCAAGTGTCTGACTCAGGCTTGCCTGTCAGAAATATACGCAACATGTCAGAAGAATTAGGGGAGTCTATATTAAGGCATGCAGTAGTGGCACAAGGATTATATGAAAATGTTAACGCTGTTCCAAAAGAGGAAATACAGAAAAGATGGGTTGAATATTATGATCTGAAGAGCAATATATACATTATAGGAAAAATAGAGAAAAAAGAAGAAGGAGCTAATAGTGAAAGTGAATATGTGACTGTGAAAGAAAGCCTAGAAGCAGTGACGCTGGAAGAAGACGCTAAAAAATCAATTGAAACATATGCGAGAATAAATATTCTTAACGAATCACGAGGTACAGATGGAAAAATTTCAGCAGATGAAGTATCAGAGGTAAAAATTGATAAAGATAAATGTCAGGTAATACTCAAAGATGACAAAGGAACTATAGAGATTCCCCCAGAAAAGTATGAGGGCATAAAGGAAAAAATGGAAAAAACGAGCATAGACAACGTCTCATTCACTGATGAGGAGGCTACTGAGTCTATCGTAAACATGGGAGAAGAAGATAAGCTAGAAAAAGACAAGGATCGTCTTGAGGGATGGAAGAGGCGAAAACAAGTTCAATTTGTGCTTTTTCAATTAGGGGGGGCTCTTGATGGCGATATACGAGGATTAAGCCAGAATTTTGATGAGGACTTGGGCAATTGATGCAGTTAGGAGCTGGCCAAGATAATGCGCAAATGGGACAATGGGCAGATCAGATGATTACTGATGCATGGAGTAGGTGGCAAGATGACAAGATCAATGCATTCGAGAAAGGACTAGACCAGCCTAAAGCAGAAAAAGGTGAAGGTAGAAAAAGTATGAATACAAAAAGTTAGATAATTAACAGCAAGTATGTGAGTATATTGCTTTGTATAGCAATGACAACGAAATGTCTAGGAAGAGAGGGAAAAATGCATTATAGTGATAAAATTCGTAGTAAACTAGAAGAAAGGGCCAAAAATTGCAATACTGTTATTGAGCGTAAATTAGAAATACATGGAAATGTATTTGACTTTCTTGGCTATGGCTTAGAAATGGTAAAGGAAGAAAAAACGTCAATAAAAGTAGAGCCGTCTGAAGCTGGGGGTAGAGTCTCAATATGGGGAGAAGTGGCTCTTCCCATCGAACTGGTGATTACGAGTGACCAATTAGCATTAATGAATGGAGAACTCTCATTTGGCGTTGCAGATTCCTTAGAGAGAGGGCGTGTGATAAAATGTAGAGTTGAAGATGAAATTGATTTTGAGGCTAAAGATGATAAAAATGATAGCGATGATGATAAAACCATAGAAGATGAAAATTATGAAGAAGAAATAAGGAGAAAAATTGCTGAAAAAGAAATCAAAGAAATATCTGTTAACAAAAATGGAGAATATCCAATTGATCGAGGAAAGATTAAGTCAGAGGATAACGGGCGAAAACTGACACTATCTATGGAATATGTTACATTAGTGATAGAAGGTTTTGGGCCGGAAAGAAAAATGACATACATAGAGAGAATGTTTGATGAAAAGAAATTAGTCGTGGAAATAAGAAGTAGAAAAGAAATAGATGCTATAAAAAGAAGGGAAGTATTAGATGAATTTCAAAGGATCGCAGAAGAGATAAATGGTGATAGGCATGGGGTGGCTAGGGGAGTAGCGCATATATTGCATGAAAACGAAGTAAAAGTAGTCATGCCTATGCCTAGCAATACGTGAGGCCAAAAGGTCATGGTAAGTAGGATTCTCGTATGCATACATCTTTTAGTAAATATCATCTTTCCGCCCAACTTAGTAGGAAATCCTTAAAGGATGTCTACCTTGCTTATCCCGTTGATGAGCCTGAACATCAAGTTGTTCTCAAGGTGTTTGATGCTACGTGTTTACCTTCTAATTATGACTACGCAGACTTTGTTGAGAAAGCCAATCTTATCAAACAACTCAATCACCAACGTATTGTACCAGTCCTAGACATAGGGGTTGAGGAAGGTAAGCCATATGTAGTCAGTGAATATCTACCTTACGGCTCATTACGAAGCCGGATGGATAGCGCATCCTCTGAACGTCTGACTAGTGCAGATGCTTTCAATATCTGTATACAGTTAGGACAAGCCCTTAGTTACATCCATCAGCTTCATATCGTTCATGGAAATATCAAACCAGAAAATATCTTATTTGATGCTGATGGCAACGTATTACTGGCAGACTTCAGCCTTGTAGGGCTCATTGATATAAATAAGCTTGGCTATAAATCAGAGGTCCATGGCGTTAGCTACATGGCGCCGGAACAATTTATTAGCACTGTCAGCGAAAAGAGCGATCAGTATGCTCTTGCCTGTATCATATATGAACTCATCACAGGCTGTGTACCTTTTACAGCTCATAGTTTCTCCCTAATGTGGCTCAAGCATTCGACAGATGTTCCTGAGGCTCCTTCTAAGATTGTTCCTGACTTGCCACAATCTGTCGAAGTAGCACTGCTCAAGGCCTTGGCCAATGATCCAGCCGAACGCTACGATGATATTGCAACCTTTATTGAGCCCTTTCAGTCGGTCTTGTTGCCACAACCAGTACAGGCAGTGCAGACATCTGCATTTCCCCTTGCCAATGCTGCTTCCTCTCCTGACGCGGGAGAATTATCCGCATCTGCGTTCGAGCGAAAGTAGCACTGTGAGTCGTTCGAGCATGCCGCCGCTACTCAATGAATTGTCTATGGCCGCTTCGATAACAGATGAAGAGCCTGAGGATGCATCGATGGAGGAGGAAGAAAGTGAAGAGCAAGAAGTATCGGTACTGATGGAAGCACATGAAGAGGCTGAGGAGCATGCGTCGGAATTAAAAGATGAACAGCATGTGCTAGATTCAATGATGGAAAAGGCAGATGACGAAGATGGCTATGTGCTAGGGTCGATGGAAAATGCATCCGGTTCCCATACAACCTTTAAGGATGGGGAAGCGGATGCATTTGATGATAATAAAGGTGAAATCCCATATATGGCAAGGTTAATGGAAGGTGAGGAATATATGGCAAAATCAGTGGAAGATCAGGATGAGGATGAAGACCCATATATGGCAAAATCAATGGAAGATGAGGATGAAGACCCGTATATGGCAAAATCAATGGAAGGTGAGGATGAAGACCCGTATATGGCAAGCTCGATGAGAGATGAGCAAGAAGGTGAGAACCCGTATATGGCAAGATCAGTGAGAGATGAGCAAGAAGGTGAGGACCCGTATATGGCAAGATCAATGAGAAATGCATCCGGTTCCCATACAAACTTTAAGAATGGGGAACCGGATGCACTTAATGAGCAAGCTGAGAACCCATATATAGTGGGATCAATGGAAGAAGATGATAAGCATGCCATTGAAGATACAGAGGATGATGAATATACGGTAGGGGAGGAAGAAGACGATAAATATATTTTGGATGGTGAAGGAGAAAATGATGAATATGTGGAGGAAGAGCCAGGAGAAGATGATGAATATATTTTGGATGGTGAAGGAGAAAATGATGAATATGTGGAGGAGGAGCCAGGAGAAGATGATGAATATGTAGTGGAAGAGCCAGGAGAAGATGATGAGTATGTGGAGGAAGAGCCAGGAGAAGATGATGAGTATGTAGTGGAAGAGCCAGGAGAAGATGATGAATATGTGGAGGAAGAGCCAGGAGAAGATGATGAGTATGTGGTGGAGGAGCCAGGAGAAGATGATGAATATGTAGTGGAAGAGCCAGGAGAAGATGATGAATATAATTATGTGGCAAGGCCTATGGGGGATGAACAGGAAGAAGATCAGTACATAGATGCAAATGAGGATGAAACCTCAGTAGAGGGTGATGATTTCGCCTCTCCTGCGGAGTCGCTATTGCCTTTTGAACCTAGAAGTCGTTTGGCTCGTCGGATAGCCCCATCGTTTGATGAATTTGAGGATCAGGATGTGGGAGAATCAATGGAAGATGAGGACACAGAGGATCAGGATGTGGGAGAATCAAATGGAAGATGAGGATACAGAAGATCAGTATGCAGATGATCAGTATGCAGATGAAAATGAGAACTATGCTTCGGTTGAAGGCGACGACTTTGCCTCATCCTCAGGGGCTACATTTTCTTTCAGGCCTAGAAGTAATTCTCTTCGGAGAGTGACCTCCTTTGACGAGGCCGAAGATGAGTATGAGGACGATAGCCCAGTAGAGTCTGAAGATGATTATGGAGATGATAGCTCGTTAGAGTTTGAAGATGGTTATGGAGATGATAGCTCGTTAGAGTTTGAAGATGATTACGATGGTGATGGATCAGCAGAAGCTGAGTATGGGTATGAGTATGAGGATGAGAGCTTAATAGATGACGAGGATGACATTGATCCATCTTCAGGGACTCCATTTCCTTTCGGATCAGGAAATTTTTCCCGTCAGGGAACAGGAGTACTCAAATCTAGGTCGAGGCAAGGGCTGAGACAACAATTAGATGACGATGACGATGACGATGACAACAATGGTGGAGTCTCTGTGAGTGTTGCAGAACCCCCATCTCAGAAGCAGACTAAGCTACAGGGAGAGAAGCTTCTGGTAGCAGACCTGGATGAACCGCCGCTAGCTCCACCAGCACCAGCACCAGTGCCACCAACCCTACCGCGTCAAGCTCGATCTAGAAAAGGACTACTCCTTCTGCTGATAGTAGTCCTGATATTCAGCCTAGGGATTGTTTATACGCATTTTGCCACACCTGCTACTCATGTTCCTCCAAAGACAGAACCTACGCAGGCTGTGGTAGCAACGCCTACGCCGTATGAATATGCAACTTCGCCAGTCCTACAACCAACAAGCGGAATTCAGTCATCGCCTACAGATGTAGCAACATCATCATCGACGTCAGAAACTTCCTCGGTTATAGCAACAGTAGTAGCTTCGCCGACACCTGTCCATACAGTGCCTGTGATCGTGCCGCCGCTGCCACCACTACCACCACCACCGGCACCGAAGCCGGTACCAGTACTGAAGCCGACCCCAACACCGACGCCAGTGCCACAGACAAATCTTGTCTGTCCTTATCAAGAGTTCAATCAATATACCAATCTGACGAGTGAAGGAACTCTCGATTGGGAACAATGGGGCTTAAATAAAGCCACGGATGTCAATCGTAAAGCTGGTGTAAAGCCACAGATTAGCAATTTTATATTGTTAGGAAATGGACATATCGCAAGTGACCATACAAGTCCTATTAGTTTTACATGGTCTGATGGTACTCCAAACGCAAGTGTGAAAAGGAGTACAGGGGCCATTCACGTAACAGGCATCAATAATGGTTTTTCGATCACCGTTCCCGCAAGCACAACGCCCAGGACGTTAAGGCTATATGTAGGGGCTAATCTGGCGCGAGGGTTGTTCTTTGCATCATTGGGTGGGATAACATGTAAAGATGCTTCGCTTGATATGACACATGATCCGACAAAAAATGTCGATAATGCTGTCTATACGATTACCTACAGTACAAACCTGCCTGATCAGAAGCTTACTATTGACTATACAGAAATGCAGAGTAATGGGAACAGAGGATATGTATTATTAGAAGCTGCAACACTTCGGTAATGCTTCTCATGTACATTTGTAGGGGCCCAATTCATTGCTCCCTTTGTGATCCCACATAACTGAAAATCGTCGGCATTTGATTATAAAAAGATTAGACTGTGCATTGTAGCTTTTTTTGATGGGAAGGATCAGTCTTGCTATGAAAGCAACGTTTAACAGTCAAATAGACATATCAGCGACGATGCCTTGTAGTATGCAAATCATACCTCCGCGTCAGGAGGGCAGGGACTTCATCGCTTCAATGGAAATCATTCTGCGGAGCATGGTTCTCGATACTCAGCATCCAATTGCTTTGGAGTTAGCTGGATCTGCAAAGAAAGCCAGTTTTCTCATTCGGGCAACGACACAAACTGCTCTTGATCATGTAGAAGCCTTACTGCGTACAGAGTATCCTCGCATCGGCATCCGATACCTTCGGGAAGAGGATGATCCTTTTCACCTGGACTCACACGAGGCCGTCTCGGCAGTCGAACTCATACCGGAAGAGGACAAGGCATCTTATTCCTCCGGGCGCCTCTCCAAAGAGGAAAGGGATCCTCTACCGGGATTGCTTACCGTCCTAGGTCAGTTGCCAAATCAGATGCGTGCTATAGTCCAAATCGGACTAGTTCCCCTGACGGGTAGTATCACCACGAGGAAGTTGGGCACAGTAAGAGTTAAAAGCAGGGTTTTGGGTAATACTGATAAATTAAGTGTTAGTAAGAGTTTAAAGCCCAAGTTTCGTTGGCACTTTCCCGCTGCACTTGCCTTGTTGCCATTACCTCGGGTGGGCGTCTCTTTAAATATTAGACTGGTAGCAATAGTGAATGTGCTTGTGCTTGTCATCCTCTCTTTATTGGCAAGTCCATGGTTTCCCGGCTGGTTGTGGATTGATATAATAGAGTTTGTTCTATGGGGACAATTTCCTCCTGTGACATCTCCTGAGATCCAACAACTCATTTGGTGGGCAGTGGCATTCCTAGTTGTGGAAGCCCTCTTCCTCTATGGAGTCGTTAAGGTGGTACAACGGTTTTTTCTCCAGGCTCCTCCTAGTCAAAATCAGGCTCTTGAGCAGGTTCGTGATCCTCGTGATCAGGTTCGTGATCAGGCTCCAGTTATCGATGTTAAGTCTGCGTATCGCACGAGAATCATCTTCTATGTGATAGGACCAAAATCACCAGATGAGTTATATGTCCATCTATTATCGTCTTTTACCAACCTTTCCTCTAAAGGTGGAAAAAAGCGTGAAGAAATACTTTTGCGAATTATGGCAACATTTCGGCAATTCCATGCGATAAGTGGTATTGCTTTCGTTGCCAAGCCAGTCTCTTCAAGGTCTGCACATCTTTTACTGAGCCGGGAGCTGGGTAAGCTTGGCCATGGCTGGCACCAGGGATTACTCCAGTCGAATCATCTTGTGAGTTTTCAGGTTCTAGCTGTTTTGTGGCACTTACCACGAGATCGTACTGCGTCTTCTGTTCCTCGCAAAGTACCGAGCACGCGTGTGGTTCCTTTACCTCCTGATGTCATTGATCAGATGATCCCTATTGGGTATACGGAACACCGTGGTGGTCATATACCATTTCATTTTCCGAACTCTTTCTTTTTGCATCACACGCTGATTGCTGGTAAGTCAGGTGATGGAAAGAATGCCTTTATGAGGCATCTTGGATATGCTGCAATGGCTCGGGGTGGTGGCCTCCTGTTAGTTGATCCTTATGGTGATTTGTGCGAGGATGTGTTGAAGGTCGTGCCTCACGATCGAGTTGAAGATGTCGTTTTGATTGATTTGTCTGATCGTACGGCTTCTATTGGCCTCAATCCGCTAGATGTGACGTTAGGCCGTGGATGTGAGAAGACCATCTCTGATCTCTTAAAGGTGCTTGCCAACATTTGGGTTTCAAGCTGGAATGCCAAGATAGAGAATGTTTTCGAGATGAGTCTTCGTACGTTGTTTGAGGCAAATAAAATACTTGTGAATCAAGATATACAGGGAGCCCCTAGACGGCAATATACGCTATTGGATGTATTGCCACTGCTAACGAATGATAAATTTTGCCACGTGGTTTTGCAGCAAGTCCAGGACGATTACTTGCACCGCTGGTGGCATGAGTACTATGAACCATCGTCTTTTGCTCAGCAGAGAGAGGCGATCACTCCTTTGACTACAAAGGTAGCCAAGTTTGAGAGTACGAGTGCTCGGCGTATTATTGGTCAGGGTGCCTCTACGTTCAATATTCCTCAGATGATTGCTGAGAGGAAGATCATTTTGCTCAAGCTGGCAAAGAGGGTTGTTGGTGGAGATATAGCTTCTCTAGTTGGTGCGACTGTCCTGGGACTTGTCCAGTTCGCGCTTGAAGAGCAGGGTTTCAAAGTAGCAGACCGGGGAGCAAGGCATTCGGTTCCCATACAGCCTGCTCAGGACTGGGGAAGCGAATGCCTTGGAAGATTCCATTTGCCAATTATCATTGATGAGTTTGAGGCGCTATTGGGGACTGATTATGAGGCGCTTGCTGCATTGCATAAACGTGGACTCACTTTTTTCTTAAGTTGTCAGTCGCTCGAGTATATTCAGAAGTTGAATCCTCTTTTGCTTTCGGCGGTGCAGGCTCATGTGAAGCAGATGATCGCTTTTCATATGTCGGCCCAGGATGCTGAGATGCTGCATAAAGAATTGGGGGTTGAGCGGGATGATTTGATCCATCTAGATTTGCATAGTTGTTATGTGGCTATATTGGCTGCAAATAGGCGCCAGCCTACTTTTGCTCTGAGGGTTGTTGCTCCTGCGAAAGCAGAGACAACGTTGGCAGAGAGTGTTCGTACTCGTTGTCGTGTGCGCTATGCCTATCCCATGGATAAGGTGGATGAAATGCTACATGACACCATGATTAGTAGCATGCGTTCGAGCTTCTATCTCCAAGCCTAAGGAGGAAGCCTGAACGCTTTATGCATCTGCATCTTGCCAAGCTATAACTTGCCAGCCTATTTTCTGCTGTGGCATGCTTGGTGAAGGGCTCGTGTTCTGCAGAATAACAGTATCGTGCTTAACAAGAGTGGTGGCTTGATTCTCTGTCTGTTTAGCGAGATTGTAACCAACCTCCACAGTTACAGTATAGGTTGGAAAAACAGTACTGAGGACCTTAATAGTTGGTATAGCGACGGTAGCTTGCTCAACTTGCTGTCGGCTTTCAGCAGTCTGTTGCCAACGAGGAAGCATGCGGAGATGGATATTGTATGGGTCAAGCCCTCCCAAGTAAAAGGTTTTTTTAGCCTGTTTTGAGAGCATATAGACAGCATTCTCGAATGTCTGTGGGTTACTAGCATCGTAAGTATGATATGCCTGCACAAAGGTGGCAGCGCATGCTGCCACGTATCTAGCATCATCAGCTGTTAATCCGTCAGAGGACCAATTAGCTGGCAATGGGCCTAGCGTTGAAGACGAAGCAGGTGGTGGTGGAGCTGGAGTAGGCTTGGCTTGGAGATGACTCAAGCTTCCGTGTCCCATTTCTGAATTGATCAAGAGACCTCCCGCTCCAGGGGCAATGGTGGTGATATTTAAAGAATGTTTTTTATTGGTGGATGGCGTGGGCGCGATGCCAGATGGTTTGGACGGTATGGTTGATGCATTAGGAGACTTGGATGGTGAGAATAGTGGTACATACTGTATCTTGTCTGGGTCGGCGTGGCTATCGCATTTGCCATCCGAATACTTGGGTATCGGTGTTTTTTGTATTTGCGAATCTAGAGGAATAAGGTGTTGTGCCAGAGAAATTGATCCTAGACCGGTAATGCAGATGATAATGAGTAATACCAATATTTTTGTGACGTACCAGTGCTCCTGATGGAGGGTATCTAGAATATCAGGAAATTTATTCTCGTCTATTGGTGAGTTATTGGACATCTGCTTTTCCTTTTCTCGTGTTGACGATCGGAGAGTATATATCGGCTCTCCTCTACTTGTCAGATAAGATTTTCCCTAGATGGTCTTGAATTTCTATGTCATTGTCTTCAAGAGAGAAATTATCTTGTTCTTCATCATCTGGCAGATATAAGGCTCCAGCTGCATTGCGCCAGTCCTCAGCTATAGTTACGATTGAGTTAATACTTTCAGCTGTTTTAATGACAGCTGTACTGGATTGGTGAAATTGTTGTGCAAAGGTGTAGAGGTCTCCAATTGCAGACTCGGCAATGGTGGTAGTATTGTGGGTCGATTCAAGGATTTCTTCCAGCAGTTGTACTTGTCTTTGTGCATTATTTGTGAGTTGTTGCAACAATGGTGGTGCCCCCACTGCGTTCACATTTGTTTGATTTTCTTGCAGGCGCAAATAGATTTCCTGTGCCATATCTGCACTCAGTTGAAGGGCGCTGCCCATACGTTGGATGAAAGCGACCAGCTTTTCCACCCCTGCGGTCATTGTGCCTAAGGCCAGCATTTGTGCTTCTGTGGTCTGTGCTAGTTCTATGGATTGGTCTAATACATTACGGGATGTGCTGATAACTCTATCGGATGCATAGAGCGTCCATCTGGTAAATTGGACGAGTTTTCGACGAGGGCATTACAGAGGTCTGCTATCATGGCAACACCATCGTTGGTTGTTGTGTCATCGATCTCTGTTTGGACGCGGAGGTCTCCGTCAAGCGCCGGGCTGATGTCTTCAACGAGTTGTTCAAGTTGCTTGCTTATCTGCTCTGTGTCGTGACTAGTTACCTCAGGATGGCCTTTAGCGTCACGCATTTGGGGTGATTCTTTCGAGACCATTTGCTGGTAGTCGAAAAGGCGGTTAAGGGTACTTGCAAGCTGTGCCAGTTGGTCGTCTCCTGGCATCGAGACACGTATGTGTTTATTTCCCTTGATAAATTCGCGACAGGCGGTGATAAGGTCGGTGAGTTGTTCGTCCATAGTATGTTGCATTTTTAAGATAATAGAACGTTCGCTGAAAAACACGGCTATCGCACAAGTCAGGACATCAAGTGTGAAGAAGAACCAATTAAATTGTACGGTGGTGCCTCCTACCGCTACGATAAGAATAGCAGCTGCAGGCACGACTGACGCAATGATTAATTCAAGTTGCATCAGTTGTTTCCGCGTGAGACTTTCGCTTAGCTTTATAGCTGGTTTGGTAGTCATTAATGAAATTCTCCTGGCTTAAGGTAAATTCAGACCTTACTGGTAAGTATTATCAGACAAGCCGTGATAGAAATCTCTACTTGTGCTTGGGAATATATATTCAGAGTATCCTATATAGATCTCTGCTTGTCAAATGATGCAATTTTGTCAGATTTTTCACTCTTCCTCTGCTTTAGTGAGCCAGTTCTTGGCAATAGTTACGAATAGCATTATTATGAGTAGCAGTTACTGTCATGCTCAAACATTTCTCTAAAGCTTATTTAGTTAAAGATGCTCGAAGTTTTCTCATCATGAGATGCAGCTCTTGTGCCATTGCAGCAATATCTGTGTGCTTTGTTGACACAGCTTCTGGCTTTTCATCTGCACTGCTTTGCCTGTCTGTGCTCTGATAGCTTCTCTCTAAGGAGGAAGTGGGTGGCTTTAGATCTCTCTTTGGTTCACTCGGCAAAAACCCTCGTGACGCACGCAGGGATTTTTCATGTTTCGCTACAATGGGACTATTTACCAACCTGCTCCTCTTCGACGAGGAGGTGGGGAGGGTCACAACAGGAGGGATTGTCCGTCCATCAGACATTTGCCACTCACTCTCAAACGGGATTTTTTGATGATGAGCTGCTGATTGTTGTTGTGGGGGAGATGCGAGTTCCTGGTGAATCTCAGGTCTCTTATTGCTTGGTGCTGCAAGCAATGCGCGTATGTGTTCACCTGCTGGCAATAAAGGAATTTGTCTCACTCTATGTACGCGTTCTTCGAGTACATGTGAGAAGGTTGCAATCAAGTCGTTCGGTGTTTGGAAGCGGTAGTCAAGATTGCGATGCAAGGCACGATTCACGACCAGCTCCAATGCAACTGGCAGCTCTGGCGCGATCCCATGGAGTGCTGGTAGAAGCACGTGAGTACGCTTCTGTGCAATTTCTAGGTAGTCCTTTCCAGTAAACGGTGGTTGTCCACTCAGCATCTCGAAGAGGATCACCCCCAGGGAGTAGACATCCGAGCGTGGGTCTGGCTTGGCACCTCTCACTACTTCGGGGGCCAGATATTCTGGTGCACCTAAGTAGCTGCCAGCAATATTTTTGAGATGTTCAAAGGAAGAGATGTTGATGCTCTCCTCTTCAAGGCCTGCTACACATAGGATCTGTGAGAGGTTTAAACCAGTAATTTGTGGTGGTGCCCCTTTCTGGAATAAGACATTTGCTGGACTAAAGAATTGGTAAACCAATCCCTGGCTATGGATATAGCTGAGTGCGGCAGCGATGGGTTCTAGGATTGGCAATATCTCTGATGGATCCCAGCGTTTCTTCTTCTTGAGGTGGCTTGCCAGTGTTTCTCCTGTCACATCAGGGATTATCAGATAGGGAAGTCCATCCTCCTCGCCATATCCGAAGAGCGGTAAGAGCGAAGAATGGCGTAACTGGACGATCCGACTAGCCTCGTGCAAAAATCTGTCCAGAAACCGTTTCTGTGCCTGCGTTGAGAATGTCTCGGGCATGTGCAGGAGTGTCATCACAACTTCAGGGGTCTGCCAGAGTTCTTCTGTTCGGGCACGATAGAGTGATGTCACCTTTCCATAGCCAAGTAACTCCTCCAGATAATATCCACGAATCATAAACCTTACGTGCGAATTGGTACGTGGTTTCTCCATGAATACTGAGTTTCCTTTCTCATTACCCGCCGCCTCCTTGTCTTTAAATTTAACAAGAATAGTATGAGGGCGATTTTCCTGCTTAGTAGGGGGACTGAGGGACAAATTATCGACAGCGATAGAGCAATCGATAGAAAACCAGCCTGGGTTTTTTAGGAGTAAGAAACCATATCTCGCAGCCCGATAGCCTTGCGGCTCAGGCTAGATTTGGGTAGGTGGCCATATATCTATTATAGTACAACGTTAACCCATTCAAAGAGGTAACATCAAGACTATTAGGTACTATACTAAAATCTCTTTGTGAATGGGTCGCTCACAAGTAGCTATGGATGAGTCCACTTTACCCTCAGAACGACGATGAGTCTCTGATTCCGTCCGCAAGACTCGCCGTTACGCTCCAGAGGCTGTCTGAATGCCGTCATGAGATGATGATGCTGCCTTTTCTATCCTGGGAAGTGGCAAGCTGTATAGTGATTGCTCTCTTTCTCTTCCAAGGGAGGAGTGAGTTCGCGGCAGATAGTCTGGGCTTTCCAGCAGCGTGGGTGGAAAGGACACCCGTTGGGGGGCTTGACGGGGCTGGGGACATCTCCTTCAAGGATGATGCGCTTGCGTTGAGCCTCAATCGTTGGATCTGGTACTGGAATGGCAGACAGTAGTGCTTGTGTGTAGGGATGCTGTGGGGCCTTGTAGAGTGTCTCACTGCTGGCGATTTCTACCACTCGTCCAAGATACATTACAGCTACGCGGTCACTGATATGTTTGACCACTGAAAGGTTATGAGCAACGAAGAGATAGGTAAGTCCAAATTGCTGCTGCAAGTCCTCTAAAAGGTTCAATACCTGTGCCTGGATTGAGACATCTAGTGAGGAAACAGGCTCGTCTGCAACAATAAATGAGGGTCGCAATGCCAATGCACGAGCTATCCCAATACGCTGTCGTTGCCCGCCGCTAAATTCATGGGCGAAGCGGTTAATATAATGGGGATTAATGCCAACGATCTCCATGAGATATGCAACTTCTTCTTGGATCTGTTTTGTATTGCCTCGCTTGAAGTTTTCCAGGGGTTCGGCGATGATTTGCCCAATGGTATAGCGTGGATCGAGCGAACTAAATGGGTCCTGGAAAACCATTTGCATCTCTGCTCGTTTGTGACGTACTTCAAGTGGTGATAATCTGGTGAGGTCCACGCCGTTCAGCTTGACGCTTCCTGCTGTCGGTTTGATCAATTGTAAGATGGCCCGTCCAGTTGTGGATTTGCCACAGCCACTTTCTCCCACCAGACCCAGTGTTTCGCCACGGCGAATGGATAAGTCAACGCCGTCCACTGCCTTGACCTTCTCAATTGTTTTGTTTAGCAAGCCTCCTTTGATGGGAAAATGAACTTTTAATCCTTTCACTTCGATGAGTGGAGTGTCTGTCTCTGGTTGTATTTGTCGTGCCATCCTTTTTTTCCTATTTTGCTTGGAGTAGTCCTAGAATTCTGTCTGAGCATTTCTCCATGGTCATCTAACTTCTTGTCTGCCTCAATCTGATTGTTGATGACAGTAGCCACTTGGCGGCTAACATGGGCAAGATCGACTTTCGTTTGAATACTATCACTCTGTAGAGACATTGAAAGCCCTTCCGCTATACCGATCTTGTGGGCAGAGTCACTGATGATTGCTTTCCAGTTGTTCCAGTCTTCCTCTAGACTCTCTACTCGTTTGATTAAATCCTCAATTGTTGGCTGATTTATAGAAGTTATCCTTCCTAAATCCGTGGATTGGTTATCTGTACCTTCGTAGCGCAAAATAGCTAAGGTGCCCTACTCTCTAGAACGAAGCATATTCGTATGAGTAACATTGAAATATCCAACAAAGTATGATCGTATGAGGAAAAATAGTCACGAATTCAGATGTGAACGGGCTTTGGGCGACTAACCGTTTGGGTTAAAACCCAGTGGCTTGCGTTGGGCTAAGGGGCCCTTCCGTCAATAATGTGATTATCTTCCTCGGGATTTGAGGCATGGTCCTATTCAAGTTGTTCCCGGGAGGGCCCTAAAGCCCTTTTCTGTCAAAGGTTGAATCTATTAATCCGGATAAAAACACGCTGCCAGTTGCTCACCGCGTCCCACAGGCATCAACTCTGGCCGCTCCTTATAACATTGAGCCTGGACTTTGGGACAGCGTGGTGCATAAGGGCAGCCAACAAGGGGATTGATAAGATCGGGTGGTTGACCAGGGATAGAAGTGAGCCGAGCCCCACATTGATCGTCGAGGCGTGGAATGGACTCAAGTAACCCGACCGTATAGGGATGCGCTGGCGTTTCAAAAATCTGCTTTACCGAGCCGGTTTCGATAATGTGTCCTGCATACATGACGTTAACATGTTGGCAAAGGCCTGCAACAACCCCAAGATCGTGAGTGATCAACATAACTGCTGTGTTATATTTCTGGGAAAGTCCTTTCATAAGTTCGAGCACCTGGGCTTGAATCGTAACATCGAGCGCGGTAGTTGGTTCGTCAGCAATCAGCAGTTGAGGATTACAGACAAGTGCGATAGCAATCATCACCCGCTGACGCATACCTCCACTGAATTCATGAGGGTAACTCTTCGCTCGTCGTTTGGCATCTGGAATATGTACAAGGTCGAGCATTTCCACTGCACGTTTCCAGGCTTGATCATTCGTAACATCTTTCCGGTGGCGTTTGACAGTCTCGGCAAGCTGATATCCTATCGTAAAGACCGGATTGAGCGAGGTCATTGGGTCCTGGAAAATCATCGAGATTTTGCTGCCACGGATATCACTCAATGCTGCTGTGCTTTTCTGAAGCAGGTCCTCACCATTAAAATTGATGTGTCCATCGACAATCTTGCCGGGCGGGTTGGTGATCAGACGCATCACGGAAAGAGCAGTCACGCTCTTCCCGCAGCCGCTTTCGCCGACAACACCTAGTGTTTCACCCGCTTTTATACTGAAAGAAACGTTGTTGACTGCTTTTACCACGCCACCCCGCGTATAAAAGTATGTCTTTAGATTATTCACTTCCAGCAAATTTACTGTCATGTATGTCTCTCCGCTTAATTAATCTTTTGATCGAGGATCGAATGCGTCGCGCAGTCCATCTCCGAGGAAGGAGAACGCCAATACAATAATAGCGAGAACGATACAAGGAAGCAAGACCTCCCATGGATGAGGTGTCTCAATCGCACTTGCTCTCTCCGAGATCATCAAGCCAAGGCTTGCTCCTGGATCTTGTACGCCCAGGCCCAGGAGACTGAGACCAGCCTCGCCAATAATTGTCCCTGAGATATTCAATGTCGATGTCACAATCACGATGCTAAAGAGATTGGGAATGATGTGGCGCGTGATGATCTTGGAATCGCTACTACCTACTGTACGGGCTGCTTCAATGAACTGACTTTCTTTGATCTGGAAAGTCTGACCTCGTACGTAGCGTGCCATGACGGGCCATGAAGTCAGGGCAAATGCCATGGAGACAATGATCAGGCGGGCATTGCCGTGCTGCCCAATAACGGGAAGTGTATCCAGGAACTGGTCCGTTGCCGGGCCAAAAATGCCCGTGAGTAAAATGGCAAAGAGCAAGCCTGGAAAGGCAAACATCACATCCGTGATGCGTGCCAGAACTTGATCTATCCATCCTCCGTAATAGCCTGCCAGTACGCCGATCATCACACCGAACAGAATATCAACCACCTCAACACTGGCGGCAACGGAGATAGAAATTAACAGGCTTTGCATCAGACGGGCAAGTAAGTCTGCTCCCACCGAGTCTGTACCGAGCCAGAAACGGGCCGATATGGGATCATCCTCAAAGTCGAGATCATGCCGGAATGGATTATGATAAACCTTTGGACCAACTGATTGTCCCGCATCGTTTATATAGGGCGTACCGATATGCTGGTAAATCGGTGGACCAACAATGGCGAGCAGGATGAGAAACACAATGATCCCCAGACTGATCACAGCGCGTTTATCTCGTAAAAACCGTCGGATAGACTGCTGGAAGGGTGTCAGCGATTTTTGCTGGCCTGACTTTTCCTGCTGGTCATCTGGATAAGATGATCTTGAAGAAGCTGGCATTACAGAGGGCCTCGCTCCAGTGTCCTTCATTTCTGTGTTTCTACCCTTTATGCTCATGAATTCCTCCTCACCATATCTATTCTGCCTTGATGCGTGGATCGATGATCATGTAAAGAAGATCCGAGACTAGATTTCCAAGGACGATGGCAATAGTCAGCAAGAGTACCGTTGCCTGGATCACTGGATAGTCGCGTGCAGTAACAGCGGCCATGGTAACGCTGCCAAGGCCAGGAATATTGAAGATGTTTTCAATAAAGAACGCCCCGGTTACCAGAAAGCCAAGCGAGTAGCCAAATGTTGTCACCAGTGGGATCAAGGCATTGCGCAACGCATGGCGGTAGATGACAACTTTTTCTCGCAAGCCTTTAGCCCGTGCTGTACGAATGTAGTCCTGTCGCAGAATCTCTAGCATGCTTGTGCGGGCAAGACGTGCTATATAGGCGGCTCCTCCGAAGCCAAAGATCAGGATGGGAGCGAGTTTAGCCTGGATATCCGGCCATGTATATTCCCATGGGTTACCCCAGCCAGTTGGAGGCCAACTAGCCCCTGTTGCCTGATCAATTTGTGCAATGGCGGATCGCACAAAGACAGCAAGAACAAAGCCTGGAATAGCGTATAAGAGCAACGCAGTACTCATATTGGCCGTATCGATCCAAGTATTAGCTTTAATAGCACAGAGGATGCCTAGTGGAACACCGATCAGAAACTGCAATATAAGAGCCCAGGTGCCGAGTTCGAGTGTTACTGGTAAGTTACCTGCGATGATTGAGATAACAGTCATTTGCTGCTGTTTATAAGAATATCCAAAATCAAAGTGGAGTATATTTATCAGGAAGTTGAGATATTGCTGGTACCAAGGGAGATCTAATCCATAAAGATGCCTAAGTTGTAGATAAAGCTTTCCATCGAAATGCTGCCCCATCATGGAACGAATGGGATCTCCTGGTGCAAAGTAGCCCATGATAAAAGTAATAAAGGTCACACAAATGACAACAAAGATCAGGCCAACTAACCTTTTGACCAGAAATTGTAACATGTAGACTCTCCCTCCTAGCAAAAACCTCCATGGATCGTCAATAAATCAGAGGCCCACACAATTGATTACGCGTCACGTAGGGACTCCGAACGACTAGCAATAATTCGCGTCCGTTGTCCCCCGATATATCGCGTGTGCCCTACACTGTTCGATTGGCACAGGGCTGATCGTTTGAGATATAAGCATATGCCCAGTCATCGGGCGGCATGATGCCCATCGCTGTTTGGTGAAAACCCCGTACGCATGGCTTACGCAGACCAGCCGCAACCTGCTGTTCCATAGGAATCCAAGCCACGTCGTTGACTAGCTGTTGCTCAATAGCATTGTACTCTTTGAAGCGTTGGTTTTGATCCTGCAAGATGTCAGCTTTTTCCATGCGAACCTGCAAAGCCTGCTGTTGGGACGCATTGGCACTGTTATTCTGCCCATAGTTCATACCATTTTGAGCTGAATCCTTGCCGAATATCAAGGTCGTCCAGTCCTCTGGGTCTGGATAGTCAGCGATCCAGCCAGCAGAGTAGAATGACAAGGGATTGTTTGCCCCTTGTGATATATTATTGAATAAGACATTGGGATCGATGTCATTTGCGCTGACTGTAATATTGAGCACGTCCTTCCACTCTTGGAGCAGTTCGGTTACCTCATCCTTTATCTCCTGGCTACCAACACTGGCGTAGGTCAACGTTATGGGAGGTATCTGGGAAACATTGTTCCATCCCTCTTCTTTCAAGCCTTGCTGAAGCAGTGCCCGTGCCATCTTAGAGTTGCCAGTCAGATTGGTCGTACCATCTGGCCCTTTGAGGTCCGGATTATAGCCAGGCATGCCTTGTGGAATAATATGGTTGGTGGCGATATATAAGTTCTTCCAGATCTTGTCCGCGATTTTCTGTTTGTTGATGGTTAGAGCAAATGCCTGACGAATGTGGACATTGTCGAAGGACTTTTGCTTGTAATTCATCGTATAATAGTTATTTGATAGTATCACATGTTGAACATAATCTGGGCGCGATTTAGCTTGACTTAAGTGGGTTAGTGGAATACCTGTAGTATCTAATCTATTGGCCAGATAGTCTGAGTATGTGGCATCTATCTGTTGATAAACAAGGTACTGTACTTCCTTCAGCTGTGGCTTAGGACCATAATAGTTATCATTGGGTACGAAGTCAAGCTCTTTCCGGTGAACGTAGCTTTTCACCTTAAAAGGGCCATTGCCGCCGCCCTCCCTAAGATGATCAGTCCAACGGTTGCCATACTTTTCAAGCAGCGTTTGTTCAACTGGATAGGCAGCTGGCTGGGTCAATGTATAAAGGAAGAACGCGACTGGTTGGGAGACCTTGATTTCAATTGTGTTAGGATCGGGTGTAATCAGGCTATCGCCGATAATTGATGAAATTGCTCCGCTATTAAGCTTATCTGAATCTTTGATATAGCGCAAGTAGTACGGAGCGGTAGGTGACTTCGTATCTTTTTGGAGAGCGCGGTTGATACTCCAGGCTATATCGTGGGAAGTTAATGGTTTCCCGTCACTAAACTTGAGGTTAGGTTTGAGGTGGAAGGTCCAAGTCAAATTGCTTGGCGAGAATTCCCACGAGTCAGCTAATTGTTTCTGCACATTCCCTTTGTCATCGAGTGAGACCAGACCTGTAAATACCATTTGGATGGTGGAGGCAGAGTTGAGGTCGCTTGCAAGGGCTGGGTCAAAGGTGTTGATATCCACCGAGCCGCTGACAAATACCTGCTTATTGGCGGGAGCTTTCTGATGGTTTGAAGTGCTGGTCTGGCTACATGCGGAAAGCAACATAGCAAGCAGACAAAGGATAGTGGATGAGAGCATCAGGGGTGATCGCATCTTACCCTGCATACCTGAATCCTTTCTACGAATTTACAAATCTACATCTAAAAAGTGATAATATAGAAGAAGAATAGCAGAACACCTTTGCTATATATACTCAACAATAGCATCCTCTTTACAGCAGTTCACTGAATCATTAGGTTGCCACTGTTCATGAACCAATGATCTACACATAGGTGCAATTTTTCTAAAAACTGCTATAAGTATAGTGTAGCATAGAGAGGCATATTCTTCTAGAGGGAAGGAGGGACAAGCTCGATGTTAACCAGCTATGACTAGTGGCAAGTTTGGTAGGTGAAGGAAGAACCCCTGTGCATTTCTGCCAGGGGATGTCAGTTACAAGTTTCTAGCGAATGACCCGAGAACCTTGCAGAAGGTAGTATAGCCTGCCAAATCTGCCAAGGCACTGCGTACAGGTGGATCTTCACGATGACCTTCCAGATCGAGGTAGAAGACGTATTCCCAGGCATGCTGACGAGATGGGCGTGACTCTAGTTTGAGTAGGTTAATCTGCTTGGCGGCCAGAATACCCAAGCATTTATAGAGTGAACCAGGCTGATGGGATGTTGCCATCACAAGCATCGTCTTAGCTGGACCCTCACTGTGTGGTGCAGGTTCGCGGCTAATGGCGATAAAGCGCGTATAGTTATCTTTGATCGTCTGAATACCGTATGCCAAGGTCTCCAACTCATATAATTCGGCAGCTGTTGTACTAGCAATAGCTGCAACCCCTGACAATTGTTCCTCACGAATTTGTTTGGCGCTGCCTGCTGTATCGTAGGTAGCGACGGTTTCAACTCCCAACTCGCGCAAAAATGCATCGCTCTGTGCCAGGGCTTGGGGGTGTGAAATTACTCGTTTGATATCGCTGATTTGTTGTCCTGGTAAGCTGAGTAAGCACTGATTAACTTGGTGACTCATTTCACCAATCACAAATAGGTCATGCTGGCGCAACAGATCATACACCTCATTGATACTGCCTGCCTGTGAATTTTCTACTGGCACGAGTCCGTAATCAACTTCGCCTGCTGCGACTGCGCGGAATACATCGGCGAACGTGCGGTGGGGATCAGGCTTAGGTTGCCCTTCTCGATGATAATATGCTCGTACGGCCTCATCTCCGAAGGCTCCAGGTTCACCCTGAAAGGCGACGGTGACTGTGTGGCTTGGAAGTTGAGTGCCGTTGAAATGTTCTTGGATTTGGTCAGTAGATGATACCATTGATTTCTCCTCGTGTGAATACATGCGTCGATTGTGACAGTTTGGAGAAACAATGTCAAGGGTCTTGTGGCTGAGCTTATCCATCGAGGCAGCTCAATGGTGCAGTCTATTCTTTCACAGCTACGATGTGGGTCACATATGCATATTTCCCTCCTGCACTGTCCTCACTGGGTTGGGAAGCATCGTTTCAGCAAGGCAAGGACTTCCTCCTTATCCGAGAGGCCAGCCAGTTGACGAGAAAAGTTTCTCAGTTGTGCCACGTCCTGGATAGGGGTAATAGCTTGTCGAATTTGCATGTAAACAGATATGGAGAAGCGAGTCTCAAGGAAATCTAATCAATAGCCACTGGAACATATATTCTCTTTGACAGCCGAGGGTGTACCATACTATACTTGACTTACAATTTGGCACTAGTGCAGGTTTAAGAGACCTAGTGTGCAATGAACATCGGCCTACCGGCACATGGGTTTGAGAAAAACGCAAGTTGTTGCGTAGGTGGGCAAGTATGTGAGTATAATGAGATCAAAAATTGCGAGAAGAGCGTATGCAAGACCATTCGACCGTCTGGAATGCGATTTTTGCCCGTGAGGGAGTAGTGTTCGTTGATCCCCATGATGATATGCCGCATCTGGCTGATCTTCTCAGACAAGTGAAAGCTCAGACGTTGCTTGATCTTGGGTGTGGAACTGGGCGCCACGTGCTCTATTTCGGAGAACGTGGGTTTGAGGTCTATGGAATTGATAGTGCCGCAATTGCCCTCGTCACCACGCGGCATCGTCTGGAAGAAGCGGGACTGGCAGTTCATCTGGTGCAGAGCGATATCTTTGATTCGCTGCCTTTTGAGGATGCGTTTTTCGATGCAATCCTCTCCGTCCAGGTGATCCACCATGCTCGCTTGGCTCAGATCACTGCTTTAGTGGATGAGATGGCCCGTATCCTCAAAGCCGACGGCCTCCTTTTTGTGACCGTTCCCCAGTTGCAGAACCAGGGAACACAATTCAAGCAAATCGAGCCAGGTACCTCCATTCCACTCGATGGAATTGAGGCAGGTTTACCTCATCACTATTTTACGCCTGAGGAACTTCGTGGCCTCTTCAAAGCCTTTTCCATCCTGGATATCCATCTGGATCGTCACCAGCACTATTGCCTGACGGCTGTGAAACGTTCATCCTCGGTCGATTAGGTCCTCTGCACCCGCCATACACAAGAGCTTTTTTGAACCTCCACTAGCCACAACGTCCCCTCTATACAGTTTTACTGTACGGAGGAACGGTAATAAATAAAAAGTCCCCTCGCATACTAAAGAGTACTAACCGGGTCAATATCGATATTCCAACCCGCAGCATCCACGACGCGCAGCAACCGATGCAAATCGGGCCCGCGTACAATCATTTGCCAGTGATATTGGTCTCTGAGGCGTTCCAGCAGTGCAGGAGCTGGCCCAACAATGTCTGTATCCGGCAGGGCGAGGCGATCGATCCACTCGGCAAGGCGTTCATAGAGTAGCAAAGCCTCATTCTGGCAGCGATGACGGTTCTCATGACTGTACGTGAATTTCACGAACTGTCGGAACGGTGGATAGTTGTAGCGTAGCCGAATTTCAATTTCTGTGGCGTAGAATTCGTGATAATCGTGGCGAGAAGCGGTTTCGATGGCGAAATGTTGCGTATTAAAGGTCTGAATGATCACGTGACCAGCTTCGGTGCCACGACCCGCGCGTCCAGCTACCTGTGTTAGCAGCGTGAAGGCGCGTTCAGAGGCCGAATAGTCAGGAAGGTTCAGGGCGATATCGGCGGAGACGACACCTACCAGAGTCACTCCAGGCAAATCTAGTCCTTTGGCAATCATCTGCGTACCGATGAGAATGTCAGCCTCGCGGTTGGCGAAACGGTCGAAGAGTTGTTCATGGTCGCGACGATTGCGTGCGGTATCACGATCCCAGCGTAACAGGCGTGCTTGTGGGAAGCTGCATTGAATGGTTTCCTGTACTTTCTCAGTCCCCAGACCAACGTAACGCATGCCCGAACTTTTGCAATTCGGACAAAAACGGAGCACTTTACTCTCCTGCCCACAGTAGTGGCACAGCAAAATCTGCTCAGTCGCATGATACGTCATAGAAATATCGCAGCGGTCACATCGTGCTACATAGCCACAGTCTCGACAGAGCACGTAATTGGCCGCGCCACGACGGTTAAGAAAGAGAATGGCCTGCTGCCCCCGTGCTAAAACATGCACAAGTTCCTCATGTAAACGGCGACTAATAATACTGGTATTACCAGCGTGCAGTTCGTTACGCATATCAACGATCTCCACTGGAGGAAGTGAAGAACCGATGCGACTCGGCAGTTCGATGAGATGATAGTTGCCACATTCCGCTTGGTAGTAGGTTTCGACGGATGGCGTTGCACTTCCCAGGACTACTGGAATGTCCAGGAGGCGTGCCAGCATGAGAGCAGTTTCGCGAGCATGGTAGGTTGGTTTGCGTTCACTTTGCTTATAGGCTGGCTCATGCTCTTCGTCCACGATAATAATTCCCAGGTCTGGTACTGGCGAGAAGAGTGCAGAGCGTGCCCCAATGACAATGTCTACCTGACCATTGCGGATACGTCGCCACTCATCGTAGCGTTCACCTATTCCCAATTCGCCGTGAATAATTGCCACACGTCCAGGAAAGCGACTTGCTACTCGTAGAACCGCTTGTGTTGTCAGGGCGATCTCTGGCACGAGCATGATGCCACGTTTGCCTCTAGCAATCATCGCAGCGAGTGCCTGCAAATAGACCTCTGTTTTACCACTACCAGTTATGCCGTGAAGCAGGATGGGGCGTGATTGAGAGTCTGCCCCGATAATACTCTCTAGTGCCTGCTGCTGGTCTGTCGTGAGCTTAAGGGGCATTGAAGGAACCAGTGGACGCTCTGCCAGTGGGTCGCGGCGTACTTCTAATGCTTCAATTGCCAAAACCTGTTCGCGTACCAAATCTTGTAATTGTCCGGTTGTGAGTCCACTGGCTTTGCAAAGTGCATTAGGAGTCCATTCGGCGTTAGTATGCCTATTTTGTTGGAGCAAATCCACAGCAGCTAATTGACGTTGAGCACGGAGACTTTCCTTATCTTGCTCTATCGCTATCAATGTTGAAGCATTCCCAACAGTTCCTGGTAATGCCCAGGGATCAGGCATTCCACCACGGCGATTTTTTCTGCCACTAGCAGGGGAATGACGTTGCATACTATCGGGTTCTAGAGAAACAGGTTTGACAGATTGAAGATGATTTTGCAGGACAGCCTCAGTACGTTGACGCCATTCCTCTAGCTTCTCGCCTCGTGCGACCAGCCGTACAACGCGTTTGATGCGAGCTTTGGCTCGTGGAGTAGCGAGTTGGGCCTCGCGTGTAACCAACTCGCTAGTCTTGATCTCCTGCAAGATCTCTTTAGCTCGTTTTGAGCCTAGCATAGTCTTGAGGCGCTCAACATCTATTTCACCTTCGGCAAGCAAGAGACCAATCAATGCGCGTGTCTGCAAGGATGTATTTCCTATAGCCGTTTCTATGGCTTGAGACTCCTGCTCAACGAGGTGCAAGACGGTACGTGAGCGTTGCATCAATCCTGGAGGGAGCATCATCAATGCCACCTGAGCTAGCGGTGTCACGTAGTACGCAGATATCCATTGGGCTAGAGCAATCTGGTGTGGCAATAGGGCAGGTTCAACGTCAAGAATGGCATGAATTGGACGCAGGGTGGGCGCAATGGATTGAGGGTCAACAGGGGGCCCTACAGATGACGATAGATCATCAGGCAATTCATTGCCCGAATTGTAGGGACCCGATTTATCGCGTCCGTGAGAAGATGGCGATAAATCGCGTTCAGTGGAGGGCGTAATAACTTCCCAGATCAGGCCCTCGACGAGCCGTTCACCATATGGTATTGCTACCAGTTGGCCGATGCGGATCGTATCCTCCAATTCGGTGGGTACGATATAGGTGAGCAATGGATGCTCGCTATTCCAACTGGCAGCAGAAGTCAAAACATTTACTAACAAGGTAACTCTCCAGGCAGCAATTGCCCCACTCCGCTCCCAGTGGATGCGGCGAGTGTATTACTTTTGTGCGCTCAGAAGGATCTGACGAACCTCCTGCTCATCTTTTGCATACAGAACTTTCTCAAAAAGCTCTTGCAACTCTTCAAGTGCTTGAACGGTATTGCAGACATTTTGTGCGAGTTGCAAGAGAGCAGGATAGTACTTCTGGATAAGCAGAATCAGGCTTTGTCTCTGCGCTTGCAGACCTTCTTTGAGCCCTTCTTTATAGCCTGCTTTGTAGCCTTGTTTGTAGGCTTGCTCATAGGCCTTCCGCCTCATTTCTTGGAAAGCCCAGCTTTCTTCAAGTACTTCCTCAAGCGTCATAAACATCCAATTGATACACCTACTTCTTTGCATCAAGGAGGATCTGACGGACCTTTTCCTCATCTTTTGTGCGCAAAACATTCTCAAAAAGGCTTTGCAACTCATCAAGTGTCTGAATGGCATTACAGACGTTCTGTGCGAGTGGGGCAAGATTCGGAAAGTACGTCTGAATAAACAGAAGCAAATCTTGCTTTTTTTCTTCTTTACGCCCTTCTTTGAGCCCTTCTTTGAGCCCTTTTTCATGCCCTATCTGTACCATATCTTGGAAAGCCCAGCTTCCCTTAATAATATCATCGATCATGGCAAACCTCCTTTGAAGCCAAAGATGTTCACTTTCCTTTTCGAAGACGAGTGCTGCCAATCCATAGGTTAGCGTGAGCAACTCCTCTGCATTTTTGACTCTAGGCTGACGCAATTCCTTGATCACATACTCAATGGCACCGTGGTCTAGACCATTCTGTGTCAATGGTACTAGTGGCAGAATGCCTTTGAGTCCTGTTTGGAAGAGCTTCTCTGTTTTGACCTTGCATAATTCAATTACAGTAAAAGAAAACGTATGAATGACTTCCCCGTTGGGCAATTTCAACTGATAAGGTGGTGCAGCCTTTGGGTGACCAGGCTTTCTGAGATAGACCACCACAGACTTGACGGGTTGCTCGTATTTAATGGCTGCATCCACATTATACTCCCATGTACGCCTACCCATGTTCTCCTCTGACTTGAACTGAAACTCCAAATTCAGGAGAGTTGGCTTCCCTTCGATGCTGAGCTGCCATAGGATGTCTCCATCCCGATCGCGTGTAGCAAAATTGGCTGACAACTCCCTTTCGAAGTGCGCACCCTTGACCAGCCAGTGAACGAAATCCTCTTGCGCAACACTCGCAAGATGTTTCATCTTCCCATCCCATTCTCCCATTTTCGGTTTAATCCTCCTTGAAATCTTCTTTCCACGTTTGCTAAAATTCTAGGCAAAATAGCGTGAAAACCAATTCAACCATCTACCATACCTCTTAGATAGATCAAGTATAACATAGTACGAACGGATTTGTCGAGAGCAAGCGTCAATGCAGTCAACGTCTCTCAAAAGCACGAGCAAGTGCTGATAGGCTAAAGTGGACCATCGTTGGGCGACCATGGCAACAGCTATAGGGTGCTCAAGTCTGCTCCAACTGCTCAATCATCTCACGCATCTCGCTTACTGTTAGAAAATAGTTCGCCTTGATTGCTGCTTTGCAGGCAACATTTGCCAATGCTCGCTCCTCCCACGTCTCGGTATGCCCCAGACTCTCCTCAGAAGTCAGGTCAACCATCAGCTCGTGCAGCGAACGTACATTCATTTGTTTGACGAGCACACTCGGAACGGCGCGTATCTCCAGGGAACTCTCTTCTGTGATGGCTAAGGAGAAGCCGAGCTGCTCTAATTGTGCCTGATGCTCTTCAATGGCCTCCAGTTCGCTGGGGACGAGTGTTAGAGTGATCGGTGTGAGTAATAATTGTGACATAGATTGGCGGGACTTCATGGCGGCAACCATACGTTCAAGTAGGATGCGTTCGTGAGCGGCATGTTGATCGATCAGGTACATGCTGCCATCCTCGCCCTCCGTCACAATATAGCTCTGTGCAAGCTGCCCAATGACGCGCAAATGTGGTAGTCGGTGTGTGGGCGAGCTGGTACCAATAGGGACGGTAAATATGTTCTCTATGCTCTCGGGTGCTAAAGTGCTAGGGGAAGAATCTGATTGATCGAGCGTGTTAGAAGCGATAACCGATTTATCAGGTGAAAAGGTAGAAACCCCAGGTTCCTTATCATCACTTGCATCCGTGATACTATCTTGTTTGGGCGCTAAAGCACTAAGGGATGGATCTGATTGATCAAGAGCGTTAGAAGCGATAACAAATTTGTCAGGCGAAAAGTTAGAGATCTCAGGTTCCCTATCAATATTCGCCTCCGTTGAATTATCAGACTTCGCAACACTCCGTACATGGCTTTGCCATAATTGTGATAATATTGGCGGTTTTGTGCCAGTCTCCTCTTCTGCTACTGTAATCCATGGACTATCGAGTGGTAACGGTTGTGCTGTCTCATGGTTGGAAGTCGCATTAGCTGTAGTTTCGTCGTCCTGTTCTACACTGTCAATCGTGGACAGATCTTCATCTAGGGAAGTAGGGCCAGCTGGCTGTTGTGCTGGTTGCCACTGTGGTATCTCAGGCTCTTCCAGTAGAGCTTGCCGCGTAGCTTTCAGGATTGCGGAAAAGACCCGACGCTCTTTCAAGAAGCGAATTTCGGTTTTAGCGGGATGGACATTCACGTCAAGCAAGGTAGGATCAATCTGGATATTGACCACAGCTAGTGGGTGACGTCCTGCCAATAACAGCGAGTGGTATGCGCCTTCCACGGCGGCCGTGAGCATACGGCTCATAACCCAGCGTCGGTTGACGAAAAACGAGATATACTGGCGAGTACTTTTATAGCACGTAGGGCGGCTAACATAGCCTGTCACTATAGGATACTCAGTATCATTTGGGCGTGGTGCTCCGCTAATTGGCACCATTTGCTCAGCAATCTGCAAGCTATAGACCTCGACCAGGACACTAGCGAGCTTGCCATCGCCAGGAGTAGCAAAGATCTGCCGTCCATCGCTAAACACGTTAAAACGAATTTCGGGGTAAGCCAGCGCATATTGTTGTAATAGATGATGGCAATGGCTCACTTCTGTATTACGGCTCTTAAGAAACTTGAGGCGAGCGGGTACGGAACTAAACAAGTTGCGCACAGTAATGGTTGTACCCTCCGCTGGAGCAGCGGTAGTAATTTCAGAGATCTGACCATTGTGTGCTTCAACCTGTGCACCCTGTGTCGTGCCATGCTCGCGACTGAGCAACGTCACTTCGGCCACGGCAGCAATACTCGCCAAGGCCTCACCTCGGAAGCCCAGTGAGCGGATATGTTCTAGATCATCAATCTGTGCTACTTTGCTAGTAGCATGGCGTGCTAAAGCCAGAGTAAGTTCATCCGTTGGGATACCGGAGCCATTATCGGTGACTCGAATGAGTTGCAAACCGCCATTGATCAAGTCAACGCGAATCTGGGTAGCTCCGGCATCGATACTATTTTCAATCAGCTCTTTGACGACAGAAGCGGGACGCTCAACCACCTCGCCAGCAGCAATTTTGGCAGCGACTTCAGGGGCAAGTTGTTTTATCGGCATAAAAATCTCCTCTTTCCATCAAGACACAACGCAATCGTCTCCATAGATAAGAACGAGTGTTCATAGGGAATGATAACATGGAAAGTGGCCAATGGGAATATTGGCGCTTTGACGTTTCTGAATATAAATATGAATATGGGTTGTGGTTAACAGATGATCTGGATGGGGTTACGATTATGTATTAATAGGAATACGAAAATGCGCTATTTGATCGAAAAAAGTGCTGTTTATCAGCGGGAAGCAAGCGGAATTAATAGCGTTAATTTTCTCTGAGCTAATGTATTGTCCTAGTTCATCGAGCCTGTAGTTTTTGTAGCTTTCAGGGTAATAGAATGCAGCGATAAATTCAATGAACTGTGCAGGACTTGGGATGCCTGCTACGATAAATCGAGAATATGGGAAAGAACTCAAATGCATGTGACAATCATAATGTAAAATGCCTCTTGTTGCTGTTGGTTCATATTCAATTCGCAACCAACTGACGGGGGCATCATACAATGAAGTAAGGTCAATGTCAGAAGTAGTGTCTTCGTAAGAATCATTCAGCTTATTATCTATGTCAATGTCTTCAGAGAGAATTGTAGCATCAGTAACCTCTTCAATCGTTATTTCTGATATATTGCTTATATCTATTGTTCTCTGCTCGTTTGATCGAGCACTATAGAAAGCAAGACGTGCTGATGTAAGAATATCTCCCTTACGATTATACTGATAATAAATTTGTATCAGTGAACCATCCTCTGCAATCTGAAAAGTATATTGCCCTTCGTTAAATAGTTTAGATACATGTGAAGCTAGCACAGGGTGCTTTATAATGCCTGGTGTGCGATTGGCCCAGGTGATGCATGGTCCTGTGGTTGTAGATGAGCGTATATAGTTAGGATTGGCCAAAAAATGAGACCAGTCCATGTAGGCAGATTTTAGAAGGTGGTGCACTTCATTGATTTTCATTTTCAACCTCATCTAATAACTTTCGTATTAGTGCCCTTTTCTCTGAATCTAATGCTCCTAATGCTCCTTTACTGGAATTAATAAGCCCATCAGCGTACTTATCTGTAGTATTGAATTCTTTACGTCTACTACTGTTTTCTGCGTCCAGACGGCGTATTTTTTGCATATCAGGAAATTTAAATTTAAATCTTGGGATATCTGACAAAATATCATCAAATTCCTTTTTAGCTATTTCCATCTTTTTGCCTGTACCTGTTACTCGTACCCACGCTTTTGATCGAGTGATTGAGGCAAATGCGCGATTACGGTTACCAATCCCTTCTAGATAATCATATAAAGCTTCAAATGCTAAAACATATATTATATGAGATTCATTGCCTTTTGCTCTGTAAACAGTGGAAAGTGTAACCCGTCCTTCCTCAGCGAAAGCAGAAGTATCATCGATCAAGCCAGGTATCATTGATGGTATACTATAATCGACCAAGCGTCTTTGAAGTCCTGTGAGATACTCTTTTGCTTTAGAAGTATCTAAAGATATGACCACTATCTGTCTTGGAGGCACATTCTCTTCTCTAATATCTTTTTTGATAAATTCGGCAATCCAATCTAGCTCGGCACTGCGATCCTGGAAAACGTGTCTAGTGACCAGTTCCTGTTTGTTATAAATCTCATATATGCGGTTAGGGCTATTGGCAGGATCACGGTAAATCACCACATCTTCGCCTTTCTGTAGTTTTCCACTTTCAACTGTATACCCAATAGCTTCCCAATAACCTTTGTCTTCTAGCATCTGTACTGGACCACCGTTGGGATTATGCAATCCCAGTCCTATAGCATGTGCCAGCATAAGTACAGTGAGTGGGCATCTGTAGGACTGATAAAGAACAATATCTTTCTCAATGTCACCTGGATAATTCTCACCCTCTAAAGATACAAGTGGCTTACCATCATCTCGAGTGCCGAAGAGGCTTTCGGGCTTGGATATCTCTAGTGAAGAAAGACTCTGTAATTCATCATATGCCCAATAGATGCGAGGTTCAGGAATATCACGAGACAACTTATAAAGTATCCGAAAGAACTCTTTAGGAAAGTCCTGTGCCTCATCCACTAAAATGAAGTCGTACTCTTCAGATATTGGTCTTTGTAGTGCATGAATACAACACATTTGAAACGGGTCTTTAGTCTTTCTTATACTGTTAAATATCAGGGGAGGAATCCCTTGGCGAGCGCATATATCAGAATAGACACCTGCTCAACCGCGTCCTCCCCAGGCATGTCGTACATGAAGCTGATCCCAGTTAGGATCAGTGCCACAATGTGCACGGTATGTTTTGGAAATAAGTTCTCTAGCTTGGTTATAGAGACTCTGTGTATTGAACGTAAAAAGAATTTTTTTATCAGGTTCCTTGATATGGATATGTGCGGCTTTCATTGCCAGCAATACAGTTTTGCCTGTTCCCGCTAGACCACGAATGCGCTGAGGGCCAGGAGCCATTTGTAGTACTACCGCTTCCTGTTTATCATCTAATGCTGCAACTTGTTTATCTAATTCTCGAATAGCAGCTCCCATAGTCGTTATCTCTTTTGAGAGTACATTTTGTGGCTTATGAAGGCTGGTAGCACCCTGAATAACTGCTCGTGTGAGCGTGAATTCTGTATCTGAAAGTGCATGTTCTAATGTACAATAGAGAAAATCAGTATTGCTGCCTTTCCAAAGAATATTAGCATTTTTTGCATTATTTGGTAGAGGTCCAAACTTCTCTTCAAAATCACTTTGTGCAATGAAAGGAAGTGCCAATATACCTCGAGGTCTTAGAAAGCTACGGAGTTCTCTTTCTATCTCGAAATCTATTTTCTAGCTTGAATACTAAATCTTCTAGCTCTAAAAGAGGAGAATCATAGGAAATATCATTTATTATCCACATATCACCATCTATAAAATTAATCTCATCTATATTTTGAGAAATAGTTTTGATAACGAGAGGCTGATTTTTTCTAGTAAAGAGCGTAAAATCTGGCATTGCTCCTGTATTGGTAATAACGGCTGGATGTTTATAATAGCAGATCCCCTCATCATCATTAAAAGCCTCTTGGAGCCAGCGCTTAACCATTTGACCAGCTTCGTCTTGAATGTATGAAGAATGAGTTATTACCGTTTTTAGCATTTGCTACCTCTTATTTTCTCTTTGCCTCTTTGGATGAGGAGATAGTTATCTCCTGTATTGATTTTATGACTTTTGGCGCTAATTGTAAATCATCAATATTGTGTAGTGGTGGGGCTATTAGTTATATGTAGGCGGAAGTTGCTAAAAAGTACAACGTACCATATAGTCATCCATCGCTTACCATTCGGCTGGCATATGAGTTTGCACCTAGCCTAGTGCTGCATAGACTTAGGCTCTTGAATCTGTATGGATATCCTTCACCACCCGGAAGACTGGAAATGCTGTGGCGATCTTTTCGAATTCCGCAAGTGGAGCATCCTTGTTCACGGGCACATGAGGTCGTGCTCCCGGTGCGTGCTGCAGATAAGCCTTCAAAATGGGTGCACGCTGATCGGCGGGAACTTCTTCTAAGTGGACCTCCTCGTGACCTTTCCTCAGCAACACCGCTCTTCCTCCATCTGCACGTACATTGTGTACCCACTGCACGTTCTCTCCAAGCATTGACACGAGATACCATTGTCCATTGACGGCGGTCACTACCATTGGTAGCGAGATCGTCCGTCCAGACTTTCGTCCAGTTACTTGCAATGTCGTCGTATAGTCGGGCAGAATACCCCAGGAAAAGAGAGCAGCCCACGCTCGATTGATTATCCTTGCAATCCAGTTAGGTCGCTGTCCACGATATAACCATCGATTTAAGTCGCCTCGTGTCATCTCAGCCTCATTTTCTACAGTAATCTCGTTGGGAAGAAAAGTCTACATAACTTTATATCGGAACATTCTTGATAAGCACAATAACATTTTTGGGAAAATTGGCAAGTTGTAATTCGGTTATGGCTATTCGGTTATGACAGGGCCTTTAGGTTTACCCGTAGAGCATTTTATTGCCCGCATGTAGTGAGCTTGGATGGCAATACTGATACATGTGCAAAAGATGTATTTGAGGTATACCAAAAAACCCTGTTAATTTTGCTCCTGCTGGTTGCAAAGCTGGGTGTGTTCGGGTATTATTGGATGATCTTAATAGAGTAGGGTGTATATGGATAAGGCTAAGTTACTGTGCTTTGTGGATGAGACTGGTCAAGATACCTATGGAAAGTTTTTTCTGGTGTTTGCTGTGCTGCTTGAGCAGGAAAGTAAGGAGGCTCTTGAAGCTATTCTTGAGCAAGTGGAAAGAGATACAGGAAAGAATAAATATAAATGGAAAAATACAGATAACAAGTTGAAAGAGGTGTTTTTGCAGGAGATTGTAAAAGTTGATGGATTGAAGCAAACACTGTTTTATTCGATTTACAGGGATACAAAGAAATATAATTATTCTACTGCGTTAGACTATTTCAAAAGTTGTGAATGCTTCGGTTTCTGGGGATTATTTTGTTACTGTGGTGATTGATGGGTTGAATAAGAGAGAAGCTGATTTGATGCGGATTAACCTTAGAGGTTTGGGAGTGAAGTATAAAACTATTCGAGGGATGAAAGATGAACAAAGTGTCTTCTTGCGTCTTGCAGATGCGCTTGCGGGATTTATGCGTGATTATTTGGAAGGAGAAAGCTATGCGAAGAAGTTGTTTACAGGTTTTGAGAGAAGAAAGTTTATACAGGAGGTATAAAAAAACCACTCCGTAGAGTGGGCATTTTTAGATTAGCTTGTGTAGAACTAATCACCCCGTCTTTCGACTGGCTAATCCTACTCCCTTGCAGGCTTCGTCAATAACTGAAACGTATTCGGATCAACTATACTATACCACTCTGTAGTGGATTGTGTCAAGCATTTGGGAACATTTTCCGGTTATGCCACCCATAGCCTGTTGTATAAGAATTAGAAATCGTCTATACTACCCTACAGACAAGGGCATTTATTTGTAATCTCTAACCAGCGAGCAAAGCAAGGATTGACACAATGAAACCGGAAGAACAGGCACGATTGAGGATTGATAAACTGCTCGAACAGGCTGGTTGGATTGTGCAGGATCGTCTTCGACTGAACTTGGGCGCGGGCCGTGGCATAGCTGTACGCGAATTCTCTACTTTGAAGGGAGCCACAGACTACCTACTTTTCGTCGATCGCGAGGCCGTTGGCACAATTGAGGCGAAGAAGATGGGGCAGACGCTCGTTGGAGTGGAAGAGCAAAGTAATGAGTACCGTAGTGGCCTGCCCGAAGACTTCCCAGCGGCCCGTTTCCCGTTGCCATTTGCCTATGAAACCACTGGCATTGAGACACGCTTCACTAGCTATCTTGACCCTGTACCTCGTAGTCGTCCGGTCTTCGCTTTCCATAGGCCTGACACACTGGCGGCATGGCTTGCGCTAGCTCCTGAAAATATCCCCAATGAGCAAAATAACACCTTGCGTGCTCGCCTGCGCCGTTTGCCCCCATTACCGTCTCAGGGTCTGCGGGCTTGTCAGATAGAGGCGATTACCAATCTTGAGCGGTCCTTTGCAGAAGACCGACCTCGTGCATTGATCCAGATGGCGACGGGTAGCGGCAAAACCTACACAGCAGTCAGTAGTATCTATCGCCTGATCAAATTCGGTGGGGCTAAACGGGTAGTCTTTCTCGTCGATCGCTCAAATCTAGCACGCCAGACTCTCAAAGAGTTTCAGCAGTATGTCACCCCAGATGATGGCAGAAAATTTACTGAACTGTATAACGTACAGCATTTGCAGGCCAATTCGATCGATCCAGTTGCGCGTGTGTGTATCACGACCATTCAGCGTCTGTACGCTATCCTACGTGGTGAACCCGATCTCGATCCTTTGGAGGAAGAGCAATCCCTTTTTGAGACGGATGCCGATCGGGAGCCACCCAAAGAAGTGGAGTATAATCCTCTGATCCCGATCGAGACCTTCGACATTATTTTTACCGACGAGTGTCACCGTAGCATTTACAACAAGTGGCGTAGTGTATTGGAGTACTTCGATGCTTCCATTGTTGGTCTGACGGCGACTCCTAATAAGCAGACCTTTGGCTTTTTCAATCGGAATCTCGTGATGGAGTACGGTCATGATCGAGCGGTCGCAGATGGCGTCAATGTGGATTATCAGGTGTTTAGGATTAATACCGAGATTTCCGAGCGTGGTAGCACAATTGAGCCGCTCTCCTTTATTGGCAAGCGTGAGCGGCGTACACGCGCTATGCGCTGGGAGCAGATTGATGAGGATCTAACCTATAGCGCAACGCAGTTGGATCGTCTTGTCACGGCTCCCGATCAGATCCGCACCGTCATTCGGGCCTATCGTGATGCCCTGCCAACAATCCTATTTCCTGGTCGCAACGACGTACCCAAAACGCTAATCTTTGCCAAAGATGATAATCACGCCGACGAGATTGTCCAGATCATACGTGAAGAATTTGCGCGTGGCAATGAATTCGCGCAAAAGATTACCTATAAGACCACGGGCGTCAAGCCAGAAGAACTGATTGCCTCCTTCCGCAACAGTTATAATCCCCGTATTGCCGTCACTGTCGATATGATCTCGACTGGAACAGATATCAAGCCATTGGAAGTCTTGCTCTTCATGCGTTCGGTCAAGAGTCGAGGGCTTTTTGAGCAGATGAAGGGTCGTGGTAGTCGCACAATCGATGACAATGAATTTCAAGCGGTGACGCCTGCAAATGGTGGTAAGACGCATTTTGTAATTGTCGATGCTGTAGGTGTTTGTGAGCAAGTCAAGACTGATTATCCGCCGCTTGAGCGCAAAGCTGCTGAGCCACTCAAAAAAGTGCTGGATGCTGTAGCTGTAGGCAAATGGAGGCGTGATCCAGACCTGCTACCAACGCTAGTTAGTCGCCTTGGACGCCTAGCCAAGCGTGCAAATCCTGCGGAAGAGGCCATGATCCGAGCCATCAGCGGGCATAGTATTCATGAGTTGGCAAGCCATCTAGTGACGGCCCTCAATCCAGAGGTGCAATTGGAGGTAGTGCAACGGGAAAGTGGCAAGACCTATCTCAGTGTAGATGATCCTGAAGTGCTCACCGCAGCCAAGCGTCTCATCATGGAAGCGGCAGCGCCATTCGACAATCCAGACCTGCGTGATGCGCTTGTCAAGACTCAGCAGCGTGACGAGCAGATCATCGATATCGTCAGTCAGGATCGCCTGCTTACTGCGGACTGGGATGTTCAAGCTGAAGACAGCGCTCGCCAGACCATCACCACATTCCATCAATTTATCGAGCAGCACCGTGACGAGATTGCCGCCCTACAAATATTCTACAGCCGTCCTCGTACTGCTCGTCTGCGCTACGAAGACGTCAAACAACTCAACGAAGCCATAGCCCGTCCTCCGCTCGCACTAACCACCGACAAGCTCTGGCAGGCCTACGAAATGCTCGACCGTCCCCGTGTCAAGAGTGGCAAGAGTACTAAACGCATGCTTACTGACATCGTCTCGCTCATCCGTTATACTATAGAGCGCGACCATAACGAGGACGCCATGCTGGAGCCATACAGTGAAGTGGTTGCACAACGTTTCGCCATCTGGCTGAAGGAGCAAGAGCGCCTGCGAGGCAAACCCTTCACCGCCGAGCAACTGCAATGGCTGACCATGATCCGCGACACCATCGCCTCATCGGTCACCATCGAGACCGACGACTTTGAGCAGAGCCCATTCATCCAGCGTGGTGGCCTGGGCAAAGCCCGTCAACTATTTGGGATCGAATTGCCCACAATCCTACAAGACTTGAACGAGAGGTTAGCTGCATGAGCGAGGAAAAGGAATTGCCTGAGGGGTGGTGCTGGGCAAGTTTGGAGGAACTTGCATATCGTATTGGTGATGTCGATCATAAAATGCCAAAACCAGTGGATCTTGGTATTCCATATATTAGTACAAAGAACTTTTATGGACGGGATAATATTGACTTTGAGACGGCTAAACAAATATCCTATGAAGACTATGCGGATTTATCTCGTAAGATAAAACCAGAGAAGGGAGATATACTTTTATCACGTTATGGAACAGTTGGAGAAGTTCGTAAAATTTCCACAAATATGGATTTTCAAGCATCTTATAGCATTGCAATCATAAAAACGATCCCGATACCTATGCTAACAAATTATCTTGTTTTTGCGCTTAGATCAGAGATTGTTCAAGCACAGATCAAGCGCGATACACGTGCGACAGCTCAACCTGATTTAGGTTTAGAACACATACGGCATTTCCAGATACCTCTTGCACCTCTTCGTGAACAACAACGCATCGTCTCAGCCATCGAAGAACGCTTCACCATCCTTGATGTCGTTACCACAACATTGCAGCAGAACAAGCAAAAGCTCAAGCGAACTCGTGCCTCAGTCCTCAAGCATGCCATTGAAGGGAAGCTCACCGAGAAATGGCGTGCCGAGCATCCTGCCGTCGAGTCAGGCCCGCAATTGTTAGAGCGTATCCTGGCCGAGCGTCGTGCGAAGTGGGAGGCTGAGCAACTGGCGAAAGGGAAAGATCCGAGGAAGTTGCGCTATGAGGAGCCTAAAGAGCCTGATGTGATTGTGTTGCCGGATTTGCCGGAGGGGTGGTGTTGGGCAAGAGCAGAACAATTCTGTGAGTTCATTACTAAGGGAACAACTCCTGCTGCTGATAAGCTTCATAATGAAAATGGTGATATTCCTTTTATTAAGGTCTATAATTTAACACATAATGGTTATCTGGACTTTAGCGTTAAGCCTACTTTTGTAGACAAAGATACCCATACTCATGATCTTGCTCGTTCAAAAGTGTTTCCTGGCGATGTTTTAATGAATATTGTTGGGCCTCCATTAGGTAAAGTTTCTGTCGTTCCTGATACTTACTCCGAATGGAACATAAATCAGGCAATAGTATTTTTTAGGCCAATAGATGGATATAATAGGAAATTGCTGGTTATTTCTATATTGACAGAGCATATTCTTATTTGGGCGACAAAGCGAGCAAAAACTACAGCAGGTCAGCACAACCTTACACTAGAAATTTGTCGTGACTTACCATTTCCCTTGCCTCCCCTAGCTGAACAACAGCAAATCGTCGCCGAAGTCGAGCGCCGTCTCTCCGTCATTGAGCAGGCGGAAATTGCCATCGAGACCAGTCTCAATCGTATTGAGCGGGCACGGCAGAGCATACTTGAGCTGGCATTTTCGGGTCGGCTTGTGCTGCAAGATCCAAATGATGAGCCAGCTAGCGTGCTGCTAGAGCGTATTCAGCAGGAGCGTACGAGGCGAGTTGTGGAGGGGAAGCGGCGTGGTAGCAATGGAGGGGTAAAGGTTGCACGCGGTAAGAAAGCGAAGGCGCAAGAGTTTGTTCCCCAATGGCAGTTGCTGAAAGATGCTCAACCGTCAGAATTGCTTGATGGATTGCTCAGCAGTGCGAGTGCACATGAGAATGGCACTGCGGAGAAAGGTGATGTGGAACAGGATGAGATGGATAAGGAGGAATTGTATGATTTGGTGCAGATGCCGCTGCTGTTGTGGGATTAGGTCTCAAATCGAATATAGCTCTGTAGAATTTTGACAATTATTCTGGTTATCAGATATACTTAAAGAAGAGCAAGTTGTTGGCTCCTTGCGGGTGAGAGAAGACTGGGAATGTCCAAACCACCGTTACCACTTACGGCCCTTTCAGAAGCTCAAAGAGCACAAGCCCAAGAACGCTTTGAGATCATCCGTCCCGCCTTGGAAGAGGGTCGCTGATCTTCTTCTTGCAGGCAGAGGTATGGCCGATGATATTGTTTTATTGCAGAACTTTGTAATGAAGTGCGCTATCTTGCGTAATTTGGTGTATACTTATGTGGTGAACAACTACAAAATTCCGTCAGCGGAAAATCCGCGTACTGTAAGCTTAGATCATAGGGTATTACCAAGCTCAGTGGGTCGTCGCTATTGCACTGACGGACAAAACTAGGGATGAGCGAAATTTAACTTCGGATTTTGGTGATCCTGGGTACCAACCACCGTTCGGACCTTATTGCTCGCTCATCCCTAAAGGGAGGGGAGTTCTATGTCAAGTGATGAGGTGTTTGAAATCCTTGACGCAAATATCGTCATTATTCCTGAAAAGCCTTTGCCGCAAACCGTAAACCCGCTGTTATTGTTTGAGGGAAGCGGCCTTGCAATGCTAATGAGGAAACCTTTGACAATCGGCCAAGGGATTAATCTCGATCTGACCATTGGTGCTGCTACAGGAACACTACAAATTGAGAGCATGAAAAGCCAAAAGACTGTTAGCTTAGGTCCTTTGCGTGTTGAAGTTCATGACCGTTCAGGAAATATCGATCCTGAGGGAGCAAAGATCCCTAAGACAGCTATTGTCTTAGTAGATGCGCTTAATATAAAGGATATAAGTGCCATTGGCGCGAACTGGGAAGTAGTATTCAAATCACCAGAGGGGATTTCTGCTGCTGTAGCAGTTACGGAGAAACTCTTGCAGCAAAATCATAGCTTCTTACCAAAAAATATTAGTCCTGTAGGTGGGGCAGTTCGTATGTTTTTATCAGATGATTCTGGGGTGATGTATACCTTGGTTATTGAGCCACGAGGGCAGAATGCACAAACAAACGATCTGTTCATGTCCTGTAATGCCCACGTTGCTAACCCTGAGAGCATATCCCTTGAATTACTCAAAGAAATTTTTCAACAGAGCTATGACCTGCTTTTAAAGGTGAAGGCGTCACTTTTCCCATTCCCCGAAATTTCCCCTGGAGAAAATTTATGATGGTACTACCAGCTACTTTTAGCAAGAGTAACTCTTTTGATGAGTGTGCTGTATGGATGCCTACGATGACTTTAGGCAAGGAGCGTGTTTCTCAAGAAAAATCGTTGCAGCTTGCTGAGCGTTCCACAGGTTCTACTTCTACGTATGGGACTGCAGTGAATATGTCAGTCAATTCATCTGTTGCTCACCGATTTGTATTTTTTCAGCATATAGCTGATTATGAGAAATACTTTCCAGATACAGGGAATACATCAGGACTAAGTGCGTCTTATCTCGATTCCTCTTGCTTAGAAGCACCAACGGAGACTCGTACCTGCTCTAGATATGGTCTTTCTGAGTCAATTCTCGGATATCTAGGAATGCAGACTAGACGCAGTATAAGTGATCTGACTAGGACCCCTTGGGTATCAATACAAGTGCTACAAGAGGAAGAAGAGCTAGAAACAATTCACGTAGATACTAATCAAGGTTTGTCTTTTAAGGATTTGGTAAGTGCACTGGATAGAATAAGCCGTCCTACGGAGATAGAAGATATTCCTCTGCCATTCGATCCTGATGACTATCCTGTAGTTTAAGTAGGGAGTGCTATAGATTAATGAAGGCAGAGGAATATTACCGGAATGTAGATCCACTCTGGTGCTATGGGGATATTGTCCGCAATGTTCCGCATATTCATCTAAGACCTCCGCTGCCCCTGAGAATCATACGTGAAGAGTCCACTAAGTGGGGCATGAGGTTGACTCCTTATGAATATGGCTTAAGCGTTCCGCAGGGGGGATTAAAAATTACCCAACCTGAAGGCGAGCAAGTTTTGGCATCCTGTCAAGTAGCCCTTGGTATGATTCTCACCCATGGCTGCGAAATGGATAAAGACCCCAAACATCGACAGGTAGCTTTGATACGTCCATTGGGTTTGGTACAACCAGAGCATCAAGGGTTTATTAGAGAAAATAAGAATTTTAGCTACTGCTATTTACCAGCTTATGGTGAGATAATGGGCGAAAGCTACGTGGACTTTCGGCGGGTAACAACAGTTCATCCAGATTTATTAAAAGACTTGGAGCGTATCGTCTCTTTAACGGATGAAGCTGTAAATGCTGTACAGACATTACTCATTCGATTCACAACACGCCGTGATATAAAGCTTGATGCTCTTGATTGACTCTCATTGTTGCCCTAAAGAAATATTCGATCTGTGAAATTGCGATACTTGCCTGAGGTTACGTTGACAGCCTACTATACTGTCGATGGTCACAAAATGAGATCCTCTCAGCTTGTTGAACTCACAATCTATGGCTGCTGACAGTATAGCTAGTACAAAGCGGTATAAATAACGCGGGCACCTGTAAGGTTATCGGGATGCTTGTGATACTTCAGAAGCTCAAAGCATCGCTAGCCTATTGAAGGAGTACGGAAAATAGATAGGCTCAGAATAGCGCTATAATGCAAATCTGATGGTTCATCTGCTTTACTAAAATACCTGTACTGTTACCATCCCCTCATGCACTCGTTTCGATATATGTGTATATTTGTAAGATGCACACCTCTATCTTTCGCGAAAGCAGGTATTTTCATGAATCAATACCCGGACGGGCCTCAACAGCCCAATCCTGGCCAGCCGCAATTTTCGCCGCCGCCAGGACCCTACACACAGTACCCACCTATGCAGCCAGGATATCCCCCACCAGGATATCCACCTATGCAGTCACCACAGCCACCACAGCCACCACAGCCTCAGCAGGCCCCCAAGAAGAAAAGCAAAGTTGGTATAGGCTGTGGCATTATAGCCGCTGTCGTGATTCTCATTGCGATTATCGGCATAGCTAGCAATAGTGGCAAGAGCAACACTGGAACGGCTGTTACCACATCAGGTAACTCATCGACAGCCAATAGTACTAATACTCAGCATTTCAAGGTTGGCGACACGGTGAAGGTTGGCGACACGTGGCAGATCATTGTCAACTCAGTGAAAACGGATGATGGCGGCCAGTTCTCTGCTCTCAAGAGCGGCGATACCTATCTGGTACTGGATATCTCTATGACCAATCTGTCCAGTACTGAGCAGAATGTGAGCAGCATGTTATTCTTCACGCTGCAAGACTCAACCGGGCAGAAATATGATGAGACTATTGACCCAAATGCCAGTTCTACACTGGACGGCAAAGTGGAGGCTGGTAGTCCTTTGCGAGGAAGCCTCGCCTATGAAGTTCCCTCATCCATCCATAGTTTCGTGCTCAATTTCTCGCCTGATATCGTTGGGTCTGGGCAAACAATATGGGATCTTCACGTATAGTAATCTGACTCCTCATGAATAGGATGCTAAAGTAGTGGCAGACATGTGAAATTAGTGGTGCAAGATAAATAACGCGGGCATCTGTAAGGTTACCAGGATGCTCGCGATACTTAAGAAGCGCAAGATATCGTGAGGCTTATCAATGCAGGGCATTATCTCCCCTTGACACGGGAGTAACCTCTGATATATACTATATAGTAGTAAAAAGCCTAATTTTAGAAATTTTCTCATGTCTTGCATAAAGTAAGTAACTTTTGTAAAAAAGTCGTAGTAGTAGCCTTCTCATAGTCGTGATGAAATTGTAATATTAGTCCCAAGAGTCACAATGAACCATCGTAGTGATAATAGAGTAAGTAACATCAGTCACAAGTGTCACAAGTGTCACAAGAGTCCCAAGAGTCACAATGAACCATCGTAGTGATAATAGAGTAAGTAACATCAGTCACAAGTGTCACAAGTGTCACAAGTGTCACAAGTGTCACAAGTGTCACAAGAGTCCCAAGAGTCACAATGAACCATCGTAGTGATAATAGAGTAAGTAACATCAGTCACAAGTGTCACAAGAGTCCCAATGAACCATCGTAGTGATAGTAGAGTAAGGAACATCAGTCACAAGAGTCGCAAGAGTCACAAGAGTCCCAATGAACCATCGTAGTGATAGTAGAGTAAGGAACATCAGTCACAAGAGTCACAATGAACCATCGTAGTTGTCATAAAATGAGCGTTACTTGTAAAAAAGCTTAAAATCAAATAAAAAGTATAAAAATAGCAATTAGATCTCAGCACAGAAACGTAAAGTCTCCTCTCGTGGAAAAATATACTGAAAGGATTTCTAACAAATTATGAGTACACACGCACAACAAGTCGTGCAGAAATTGTGGAGCTACTGCAACGTTCTGCGTGACGATGGCATGTCCTACGGCGACTATCTAGAGCAGCTCACCTATCTGCTCTTCCTCAAAATGGCTCATGAGCGAGAGCAGTATCTTCCAGAGCAGCAGCAGCGTATCCCCAAAGATTGCAACTGGCAGAGCTTGCTGGCGCGTGACGGTGATGAGTTAGAAACGCATTATCGGCATGTGCTAGAGCAATTGGGTAAGCAGAAAGGCATGTTGGGCATTATTTTCCGCAAGGCGCTCAACAAGATCCAAAATCCTGCTCATCTGCGTCGCCTAATCGTAGATTTGATTGATCGGGAAGACTGGAGCACGCTTGATACCGACGTCAAGGGCGATGCCTACGAAGGATTGCTACAGAAGAATGCAGAAGACACTAAAAGCGGAGCTGGTCAATATTTTACTCCGCGACCACTCATCCAGGCGATTGTCGATGTTGTACGGCCAACTCCTGATGAGCGTATTTGTGATCCAGCCAGTGGTACAGGCGGTTTCTTGCTTGCGGCGCATAGCTATATTGCCCATCACTATGAACTTGATCGCGATCAGAGACGCTTCTTGAAATTTGATGCGCTACGCGGCTGGGAAATTGTGGATAACACAGCTCGGCTATGCCTAATGAACCTCTTTTTACATGGGATTGGCAGTGATGAGGAAGGGCGAGAGCCTATCCATGTTGCCGATAGTTTGCGTAGCAGTGCAGGCGAGTACTTTGATATAGTATTGACCAATCCCCCCTTTGGGCGCAAGAGTAGCGTGACCTATATTAACGAGAAGGGACGTGAGGAGCGAGAAGTTAGTTTTGTAGTACGTGATGACTTCTGGGCCAGCACTAGCAATAAGCAACTAAACTTTCTCCAGCATGTTTATACTCTGCTCAAGATCAACGGGCGTGCGGCAGTGGTTGTGCCGGATAATGTACTCTTTGAAGGTGGAGCAGGTGAAAGCATTCGCCGCAAGCTATTAGATGATTGCGATATGCATACACTGCTCCGTCTGCCAACTGGCATCTTCTACGCCAACGGAGTCAAAGCCAACGTACTCTTCTTCGATAAGAAGCCAGCAGGTGCCCAGCATGCCACAGAAACATTATGGGTCTACGACCTGCGTACCAACCAGAACTTTACTCTGCGCACCAATCCTTTGACTCGTCTACATCTGGACGACTTCGTAGCTTGCTACCATCCAGAGAATTGTCATCTACGGCAGGAAAGCGAACGGTTTCATTGCTTTAGCTATGATGAACTGATCAAGCGTGACAAACTGAGCCTGGACATCTTCTGGCTGCGGGACAAAAGTCTGGAGGATGCTAACGATTTGCCCTCGCCCGATGTGCTGATTGCCAGTATCATTGAAGATTTGCAGGCGGCAATCGAGCAGCTCTCTACCATCACAGAAGAAAATGGTACTGGCAGTATAGCGGAAATAGGTAAGTGCTAAACAGTCAGAGTGCAGTGCTCAATGGCAGTTATTGATAGTAAATGGCCCTGCACTCATCGTTGTCCCTGACTGACCATTATTCTGGGCGGTTAACTCTATTGAAATAATATCTTTTAATGATGAAAAAGTCGTCCAAGCGGGAGAAGCTATATTCACATTGAAATAAAACTTTTGTCTATTTTTATCAGTAAATGTATATATAACTTGCGCATTAGTGTTTTTCGTAAAAACCGTTATAAAATCGCAAGTTTTGCCTGTTGTTGAACTGGCTGGGATGGTCCAATTTGCCGTATAACAGGATGCATTGCCGTTGAGAATTGCCAAATAGTATGCATTATTGGGATAATCGTCATGTGCATTATTAGCTGGCCTTGCCCAACCTGCTCCATTACAATTATTAAAGACACTGGGCTCTACTTCCGTCAAAGTATTGACTGTTGCTGGAGGTGTACTAGCCTGCCCAATGTGTACTATTGGAGTATTCGACTTGGTCGGTTGTTGCTGTGGACTACTCTTGGCAAGCTTGTTTGAAGCTGGTGATTGTGAGGGCACAAAAAGGTAAAGGCTCATCGTTCCTAGTAAAAGAGCGATACCAGAGAGGGCGAATGCCAGCCAAAGGGTAGCAGCAGGCAATGGCTTACTAATTTGGGGGCGCTTCCCTTCTGGGAAAGCTTCAGTTATATCCTTCTTTGTGCGAAAAATCTCTATTCTTGGTCTTGTGACAGGCTTGATGGCACTACGATATGGATCTGAATTAGGTAGTGTTGTTACGGATCTACTGGCGCAATGGGTATCTGAATTAGGTAGTGCTGTTGCGGACTTGCTAGCATGATACCTATCTGAATTAGGTATTGGTGAAACTTTGCTGACATGATAATCATTCTGTACATGCTTCCAAGGTTCGCGCAGGTGAGAGGTGGCTGGAGCCTCACTTTCTCTTTTTTCGAGTGGCTTTATCCTGTTCATAATTGGAGAAGCAGTCAGCGAGTTAGTAGACTCAGGGGTTGATAAGAGTTGGGCTGCCTGAAGGGTTCTCAGAAAAATAGTGACATTAGCATAGCGTTCGGAGGGATCTTTGGCCATAGCCTTGAGGATGACATCTTCAATCGGTTCTGGCAAGTTTGGGATCAGGTCAGAGAGTGGAATAAGTTGCGTAGGAGATTTTACTGATGTGGAAGAAGAACTCCAGGTTGTTTGACATGTTTTACATTGCCTGCGTTGTACACCTCTGCGTGTCTTACCGAACTTGCGGATGTTACCGTTTCCCACCTTTCCAGTAGCCTGGACATTGGCTGTTTTCACAAGCACTCTCTATTTGTGTGGGCTCTGCCAGATTCTTATTCTCGAAAGCTTTTGCCGATTTTACAACTGAGGCCGATGGGACGACCGCATAGAAACTTTGAGGGGAAAATGGTGCACACCCGGTGATTAGTTCATAGGCTAGGCAAGCAAGAGCGTATTGATCACTTTTCTCAGTTATGGTGCCAGCGAGCTGTTCTGGAGCCAGATGTGTAGTTTGCTGATAAGACTTATTGTCGAGTTTTGCCGTGTTGGTGAAGCAAGCAAGACCAAAGTCTGTAAGCAGGATCTTGCCATCCTCATTGAGGAAAATATTTTCGGGTTTGAGGTTGCCATGAATAACTTGATGTTGATGAGCATAAGAGATTGCTTGTCCTACTTGGGAGACAATCTTGCATGCTTCTTGCAAATCCAGGTGTTTAGGAGAGAGACTATCCATGTACAGGCGTAACGAATTGGTGGAGAGATACTCCCTTGCCACATAGAGGTGATCATCCTCTGTTCCGAGATCCAGGATTGGAACAATAGAGGGGTGTCTCAATTGTTTGATCTCTTCCACCTTTTGGAGTGAGTCAGGGATGGAGGATGTGACCTTGAATACCTTAAGAGCAACTTTCTGTGAAGGATGCTTGATGTCATGAGCTAGGTAGAGAGAGCCTGAAGGTTTACTCGCAATTTCCCTACTAAGACTGTATCGGTTAAAACGTTCCTGCATGCCTGGATCCTATTCTTACCTACACACTACAAAATTCTGATAGTGGCCAGTCCTCAAAGTTCTTATTATTTAGTATTATTTTTAAGAGGGCACAGTGACATCGGTATGATTGCTGCTCAGCTTATCATACTATGGCGTCCGCGTCTAGATCTTTGGGGAATCGTGCTCATTTCTGACCAAATTGGCTAGAGAATTTTGGGTATGGGTCTAGGACCTTTTGCTCTGGACATTTTATGCTGTCCCTGCTAACATAGCTTCCAAAGTATCTGGAGGAAGCAAGCTATGGTACAATTAGAAACATATGCAGCAAAACATGAACAGCAATTTTTGGATGACTTAAAAGCATGGTTGCGTATTCCCAGTATTAGTACCTTGCCAGAGCATGCAGGCGACATGCTTCGTGCGGCCCAATATGCTGCCGATCAAATGACACACATCGGGTTAGCCAATGTGGCGGTTCTGCAAACGCAGGGACACCCCCTAGTCTACGGAGAGTGGCTTAAGGCGAGCGGCAAGCCGACTCTGCTCATCTACGGGCACTATGATGTCCAGCCTGTTGACCCTGTCGAATTGTGGAAGACGCCGCCGTTTGAGCCATCTGTACGTAATGGCAATATCTATGCACGAGGAGCTGCTGATGATAAGGGTCAGGTCATGCTTGTCTTCAAGGCTCTTGAGGCGCTAATGGCGGTGCATGGAGTGCTACCAATCAACGTGAAGGTACTTTTGGAGGGTGAGGAAGAGGCTGGTGGCGAGTCAATTGCAGATTATATCAAAACCTATCCTGAGCGGTTGGGCTGTGACGCAGCTTTTATCTGTGATACGCACATGCCGGCGAAAAATATACCAGCTCTGATGTATGGTTTGCGTGGCGTTCTCTATACCGAGGTTGAGGTACAAGGCGCGGAGAGAGATCTGCATTCTGGCACTTATGGTGGTGTTGCTCCTAATCCACTACATGCACTTGCCATCATGATCAGTCGTTTGAAAGATGCTGAGGGCCACATTCACATTCCAGGTCTTGATGAGAAGCTAAGTGAACCGACTGCGACTGAAAAAGAGTTCTGGCGGAATGACCCATTGCACATTAACGAGGCCCTCTTAGAAGAAATGGGCGTGACGCAATTTTCTGGGGAAGTGGAATATCCCCCACTGGAGCGTATTTGGGCTCGTCCGACCTTAGAGGTGCATGGCATTGTTGGTGGCTTTACTGCCGAAGGAGCCAAAACGGTCATTCCCGCCATTGCCAAAGCCAAGATCAGCCTGCGCTTGCCGCCAGGGTTGAAATCAGCCGAGGTGTATCCACTTTTCGAGAAGGCGGTCAAAGAGGTAGCCCCTGCGGGAGTTAGCGTAACGGTTCGCAATCTGCATGGTGGTGAGGGGGTTTCTCGTCTCGCCTGATACTTATCCAATAAAGGCTGCTGCGGCAGCACTAGAGGAAGTCTATGGCGAACGGCCTGTCTTCCTACGTGAAGGTGGTTCTATTCCGATAGCGGCTCTCTTTGACGAAGTCTTGCACGTACCTGTCGTGCTGATGGGTTTTGGTTTGCCAGATGATAATATCCATGCGCCGAACGAGAAATACTCTCTTGACCAGTTTTATAAGGGGATACGCACAGTTGCAAGCTTTTTAGAGAAAATGGCATAAGACAGGAACCAGCAATGGCAGTAGCTAGCTGGAGCGGGTTTTTGCTTGGCAAAAAGAGACATGAAAGCAGTAGAAGTGAGATAAGCATGATTTTTGCACTTGCGGAGGTCTTGTGGTAAGGGATATTGCATTTGGGTTTTGGAAAGGTATAACGAAAAAAGCGAAAGAGAGAACCCAATGCATGAGTTCTCTCCAGCGAAACTAACCAGCAACAGCTCCAGCGGCTCCCCATGAGAAGGAATAGACTGACCCGTCAGGGCCTGGCATGGTAAACGAATGCGATTGAGAAAGGACACCTGCTGCATGCTTGCCTTGAGCTGCGCCGCCTGCAAGCACTCCTGTACTTACTGAATTGCCTGTATTACTTGGGTATGGAAAGGTCTTACTTGACGAGAAAGAGAGCGCTCCACCAGTAACTTGTTTCAATTGTTCGTCATTTAACTCTTGCATTTTGTGTCTCCTAATAGCGGGAATGGCTAGCAGCTTGTCAAGACAAATTCCTAGCCCATATCCCATCAGGGAATAGTCTTACTTCAACATGTTAGCCGTGGTACAAAAATGCCTTTGAGTACTAGCGCGAGGGAACGGATCCTCCTGCAAAGGTATGGATGCTGCCTTCTGCATAGGTGCCATCTTTCCCCTGAGCATAGCTGTCATTGACTGCCGAGGAAGCAATATTGTTAGGAACAATGCTAGAACTGCTCCATGAGAAAACACGGCTGAAGCCAGTACCTTCTGTATAGGCTCAGTCACCAATATAACCGCGAATTTTAGTTCCACCAACAACTGCTTCAAGCTCTTTGTCGGTAAATTCATGCATGATAGTAAAGACCTTCCTTTGGATTTATTAATAAAATTACGACGTTGACTTGTTGTCACTCATATGATACTCATAGTATGTGGCATACTTATTATTGATGGGGTTATGAACTGGTAAAGCTTTGGTTGAGGATATCGAAATCTCTTAATGCATTCTTAATATGGTATGGCATGACACATTATGGCAAATACTTTTGTGACAGACTAGTGAGGTCATGGGTGCAACAATCTAGACAGTCCTACCCTTTTGAATTTGTCCGGTAAACCGTACAGCATGCATTACCCTTTCGTGCATGTACACATCCAATAAAGTTCCTGGGAAGAAGTGAGAATCAAATGATACAATAAAGATGATATATTATTGATCAACGTGGCATAATTTTCTGCTACGTGCCCTCACTGTCCCTTGCTGTCTCTACAGGGGACAACTGAGAACTGGAATAGGATAAAAAACAAACAGATATGAGCTATATACCCAATACGCGAGAAGAACAGCTGGAAATTCTTGCCCATCTCGGTCTTTCCTCGATTGAAGATCTGCTCACGCCAGTGCCAGCAGAAGTGCGTCTGCATCGTCCTCTCGAGTTGCCTGAAGCATTGCCTGAACAGGATCTCAAACGCTTGATGGGAGCAATGGCCGCTAAGAATTAAAATGTTGATACGAGCCTCTCTTTTCTCGGTGCAGGCACATACGATCGTGCAATTCCCAGTATCGTCCCTCATTTGCAGTACCGTTCAGAATTTGTTACATCCTACACTCCCTATCAACCTGAAGTGAGTCAGGGGATGTTGCAGGCCATTTATGAGTTCCAAACCATGGTTTGCCAGATTACTGCGATGGATATTGCTAATGCCTCGCTCTACGATGGTTCGACGGCGATGGTTGAGGCAGTGCTGATGGCTCTTGGTCCAAGCGGGCGTGGTGAAGTCATTATATCGGCAGGAGTCGATCCCCAGTATCGGCGTGTGCTGCAAACCTATGCCTTTGCACGCGGTTTCCATGTCAAGGAAGTGCCTGTATGTAATGGGATGACCTCGCTTGCTGATCTCGATGCAGCGGTGGGACCTGACACTGTTGCTGTAGTCGTGCAACAACCCAACTTTTTCGGTTGCATTGAAGATATGCATGCCATTGAGCCGCTTGCTCACAAAGGCAAAACACTCTTCGTGAGTGTGATTACCGAACCTGCGTCCCTCGGCGTGCTAGCTCCTCCCGGATCATACAACGCAGATATTGCTGTGGGTGAGCTGATGAGTTTTGGTAACACAATGAGCTTTGGTGCACCTGCACTGGGTTTTATGGCGGCAAAACAGAAGTTTCTACGCCTCATGCCTGGGCGCTTAGTTGGGCAGACCGTTGAGGAGGGTAGTCAGAAGCAGACAGGATATGTCTTGACATTGCAGACGCGTGAACAGCATATTCGTCGTGAACGTGCCACATCAAATATCTGCACAAATCAATCCTTACTGGCGGTAGGCGCAACGATTTTCCTGGCGACATTGGGCAAGCAAGGTTTCCGTGAGCTTGGGGAGCTTTGTCTCCAGAAAGCCCATTATGCTTTTCGCCAGATTACAGCTATTTCAGGCTTTGAAGCTGTCTTTAGCGGTCCATTCTTCGATGAATTTGTGATTAAGGTTCCTTGTTCGTTGGCTAAGTTGCAGCGGCACTTTGCGCAGGCTGGGATTATTGGTGGCTATCCGCTCTCTGAAGGCTATCCGGGCATGGACAATTGTATGCTCTTCTGCGTTACAGAGACACGTACAAAAGAAGATATTGATCTTTTGGTTAAGGTATTGAAGGAGGTGTAGGCGTGAGCGTTGAGACACTGATTTTTGAGAAGGGAGCACTGGGACGTCGTGCAGCGACGATGCCAAGCATGGATGTGCCGACCGAGTCGCTGGAGAGTATGATCCCTAGTCATCTCTTGCGCACAGAACCTGCACCATTGCCTGAAGTGAGTGAGATTGAGGTTGTACGTCACTATACTCACCTATCCCAGCGCAACTTTGGGGTTGATACTGGTTTCTACCCGCTCGGTTCCTGCACCATGAAGTATAATCCCAAGATTAATGAAGATATGGCGATGTTGCCCGGCTTCGCACGTATTCATCCTTTGCAGCCGGAAGAGACTGTGCAGGGTGCCATTGAGTTGATGTATGAATTGGAGCAGTATTTGGCAGAAATCTCGGGGATGGCTCGTGTGACGTTGCAGCCATCGGCGGGTGCACATGGAGAGCTGACTGGCCTGATGTTGATCAAAGCCTATCATCGCAGTCGCGGTGAGGGACAGCGGAATCTGGTGCTCATCCCTGACAATGCTCATGGCACCAACCCGGCGAGTGCGACGCTGGCTGATTATAAAGCTGTTGAGATCAAAAGTGATCTGCGAACAGGTGGCGTCGATATGGACTACTTGCGAGTGATCCTGGACAAACATGGATCGGATGTGGCAGCAATTATGTTGACCAATCCTAATACGCTAGGCCTTTTCGATGCGAATATTGCAGAGGTTGGTCGACTGATCCATGCCGTGGGTGCACAGCTCTACTATGATGGAGCAAATGCTAACGCTGTGCTGGGTATCACGCGACCGGGTGATATGGGTTTTGACGTTGTCCACTTCAACCTGCATAAGACATGTAGCACGCCACATGGCGGTGGTGGGCCAGGAGCTGGTCCCATTGGAGTCAAAGCACATCTGGTCCCCTTCTTGCCTGGTCCGCTACCAGCTAAGAATGGGCAGCGTTATTCCTGGGAAGATCCAGGTTCGCAATCGATCGGCAAAGTGCGTGCCAATGTCGGAAACTTCGGCGTGCTGGTACGTGCCTATACCTACATTCGTTCAAATGGACCCGATGGTTTGCGTCACGTATCAGAGAGTGCCATCCTCAATGCTAATTATCTCAAGCATGAACTATCGACTGATTACGAGATTGCTTACCCATACATCTGTCAGCACGAGTTTGTAGCCACGGCCAGACGGCAGAAGGAAGAAAGTGGAGTTACAGCAACGGATATTGCCAAGCGCCTCCTCGATTTCGGCATGTATGCACCAACGATCTACTTTCCGCTGATTGTGCCAGAAGCGATGATGATCGAGCCAACGGAGACGGAAACACGTGAGATGCTCGATTACTTTGTGCAAGTAATGCGGAAGATTGCTGAAGAGGCACTCACTCAACCCGAAGTCGTCAAGACAGCTCCGCACACGACAGTGGTAGGCAGACTTGATCAGGCGCTAGCGGCACGCAAACCCAACTTACGTTGGACTAAGGGGCAGCAGGAAGTAACGCATTAATAGTTTATCATTCCCGTGCCATTCATCCCTCTATCTGAAGAGGGACCTTTTGGCTAGGGAGTGATAACTATTTTTTATTTAGTAGGGGACTAATATGCTGCTGAAGAGAGCCTGTCACCGAGAGAGACACCACTTTGGCAGGGAGCACAAACCGTCCCTCTATCCTCCTGGAAAAGTTGAGATTTCGCTATGTATACTCTTCATAGTCTCGGCAAGATGTTAACCGAGGAAGGTATGAGAAAGTCACAGAAGAAGAGAGCAACACATATACTCTGCTGTAAATTGTACCCTTTGTCTACAATTTCTCCACAGGGGACATCTTCCATTGACAAAGAGAAATATCTTGAGTATAATTGAAAATAGTTAATCGTTTTGCCGTTTTTTTAATGACTACTTGATAAAAAGGAGAAATATTCGATGCTTCGTAATCAAAGCCGAACTCTCTCATCTTTGTGCTGAGAGATCATGCTCCAGAGAGAGAAGCGCTTGGTGAGCGGCTTTGCCGCACCAGCGTTTCTACTAGCAAGATGGCCTCTCCATACCAGACACAACAACGGCAATTCATCTCCCCAGATGATCGTGAGTTGGTTTTGCAGTAAAGCAGTGCTTATCAATCCCTGAGCCCAAAACCAAGTGAACTGGTTGGCAAATAGAACATCATTAAGCAGCAATGAAATACGCCCCATTTTCGTATTTTTTATGCCCATTTTACGCCTTTTTTAATGAAATACTTTTTAGCTTTTAACATGAGAGGAATAGATGCATGGACCGCAGAAGCCCATCACCAGAGAATGCAAACGAACGTCACCATGAGAGAACCAATCAGCAATCACAAGATACATCACCTCGTAATATTTCCCTTAGGCAGCATATGAGCATGTTTGGTCGACAAAACGATCAACAAGCTTGTAATCCTAGCCTAGATGGCCTAGAGGTTCTAAATGGCCTAGATGGTATAAATGGTATAAAGGAGCATTTAGAACTTTATGATCATGAAGAGACAGCAGCGTTGTGTAGGCATGTCACTACTGAGTTGGTGCAGAGGTTTCGGACTAGACCATTTCACGATTCAAGAAGCTATGGACACTCTGCGCCGTGTCACCAAGGAGGTCTACTTGGACCATGGCAGGTATAAAGAGGCAGTAAAGTGGGGCGAGCATGTTGTTGCCGTTTGCACGCAAACGTTGGGACTAGGTCACCGTGAGACGGCAATGGCGATAATCGGTCTGGCTAAGGCCCATATGGAGCTGGGTGACTTTGAACAGGCAGGACATTACTGTCGAGAGGTCCTTCCCATTTACGAGCAGGTGTTTGGATCAAAAGACGACAGGACGAAGGAAATTGAGAAATATTCCTACCTTGGGCAAGAGTTGGGAAGCTACCGCCTTGTCAAATGTTTAGGCAAAGGTGGCTTTGGCAATGTTTATCTTGGCGAATACAAGCAGCCATCGACTCAAGACGGCCAAGACAGTCAGCTCCCAAGGCAAGCGGCAGTCAAAATACTCCAGAAGGGTCAGAGAGACCCAGAAAATCTCGAGCGATTTTTCACCGAAGCAGAGGTGCTATCCAAGCTCAAGCGCCACCCAAATATCGTACGTGTCATGGAATATGATCCAAAGAGTGATCCCCCTTTCATGGTGATGGAATATGCACGCTATGGAACACTACGCGATGCCTACCCTGAGCGCACACTTGTGTCCATCGATGAGGTTATCGAAATTGTCAATCAAATTGCTGATGGCTTAGACTATCTGCATAACCAGAAGCATGACTATAAAGGTGAAGAGAAATCTTTGATGCATCTCGACCTCAAGCCTGACAATATTTTGCTGGCAGACGGGCCTGATGGAAAGAAAAAGGTCTTAATTGCCGATTTTGGTCTCGTTCAAGATGTTCACCATCCAGCTTCTCAGCCATTGTTCGGTGGCGGTACTGAGGGATATGTAGCTCCTGAGCGTGCACTGTATCATATACCTCGCCCTGCTAGCGATCAGTATGCACTTGCGGTTATAGCCTATGAATTGTTAAGTGGCAATCGTCCTTTTTTCATCGCACCCCTGTATGGGGAAAGTCCCAAGTCACTTCAAGAGAAAGTCCAAGGCATGTCGCAGGACATCGAAAAGGTTCTTTTCAAAGCTCTGCGAACTAAGTCGGCTGATCGCTATCAGAGCATAAAGGAGTTTGCTGAAGCATTCGAGCAAGCCTATCGTGAATCTTTACAAAAAGAATCAGAAGAGAAAAGAGGATTTGCTAGGCGATTCTGGGAACTTATGAGACGAGGCGGTGGTAGTGCTGAGAAGCAGGAAGTACGGGAGCAAGAACAAGTTGCCCCAATGGATCGAGTGCCTCGAGGAGAGGGGTCTAGCTTGCAGCCAGATGGAGGAGCAAGAGCCAACCGCCATGCTGAGCTGCAACGCCCGGATCATGTTGATAATCAGACGGATGTGAGTAGGGGCATGCGAGCCGAGGACTTGGCCAGGATGTCTCCCGATGAGCAGATCGAGTGGTGTGTACGTGGTGGGATAGTTAAGGCATTTGGGTTAGATGGTGATATGACATTTATTACAGCTATAAATGATATTCTTCGTAATTATAGAGTGAATGATGGCATTAATCGTTTATGCTGCGCAAAAGAATTTAAAAAAGAAATTATGCGAATAGTTAGAAATAAGAAAGAAGATCCTTTGGTGCGCAAAGCTGGATTAGATGCTATTGTTCATTCAAAATGTGCAGCAGAATTTATAGTTGATATTATGCAAATAGTTATAGATAGAAAAGAAGATCATTGGGTGCGCAAGTCTGGGTTAGAAGCTATTGTCCATTCAGGATATATGGAAGTATTTAAAGATTATATTATGCGAATAGTTGTAGATAAGAAAGAAGATTTTTTGGTGCGCAAGGCTGTGTTAGAGGCTATCGGTCATCCAGAGCGCGCAGAAGAATTTAAAAAAGAAATTATGCGAATAGTTAGGAATAAGAAAGAAGATCCTTCGGAGCGCAAGGCCGTGTTAGAGGCTATTTCCCATCCAGAATGCGTATCAGAATTCAAAAAAGAAATTATACGAATAGTTAAAAATAAGGAAGAAGATCCTTCGGAGCGCAAGGCTGTATTAGAGGCTATTTCCCATCCAGAATGCGTATCAGAATTCAAAAAAGAAATTATACGAATAGTTAAAAATAAGGAAGAAGATCCTTCAGTGCGCAAAGCTGGATTAGAGGCTATGTTCCATGCAGAATGCGTATCAGAATTCAAAAAAGAAATTATGCGGATAGTTGAAAATAAGAAAGAACCTTATCAGTTACGTAAAACTGCATTAGAGGCTATTGGTTATTCAGAGTGTGCAGCAGAATTTAAGAATGATATTATGCAGATAGTTAGAAATAAGGAAGAACATTATCAGGCACGTAATGCTGTATTAGAGACTACTGTCAACTTAGGATGGATAGCAGAATTTAAGAATGAAATTATGCAAATAGTTACCGATAAGGAAGAAAATTATCAGACACGTGAGGCTGGATTAAAGGCTATTACTCGTTCAGGTTGTTCAGCAGAATTTAAGAATGAAATTATGCAAATAGTTAGAGATAAGAAAGACTATCATTTTGGTGTATCTTCTCGATTACCTTGTGTTCGTGCAAAGTTTCTGATCTTTGATCTGAGAGCTTATGTCGTGGATGGACCAGATTTTAAGATGCATTGGGATGTACGTAAGGCTGGATTAGAGGCTATTGGTCATTCAGGGTGCGCAGCAGAATTTAAGAATGATATCATGCAAATAATTAGAGATAAGGAAGAAGATCCTTCGGTGCGTGAGTCTTGCTTAGAGGCTATCGGTCATTCAGGGTGTATAGCAGAATTTAAGGATGATAGCGTGCAAATAATTAGAGATAAGAAAGAATGACATTGGATGCGCAATTCTTGCTTAGAGGCTATCTGTCATTTAGAGTGTGCATCAGAATTTAAGAATGATATCATGTAAATATCTAGAGATAAGAAAAAAAGCTTGTAATATGCGTTAAGTAGCTAAAGAACAAGTTGCCGCATGGGCCGAGTGTTTAGGTGGGGCGAGCGGTTAGCTCAATTTCTTTATGCTGGGATATGGAGTGAATACTGAACAGAAACGCCATGACGAGAGTTCATCGGCGACGTTTCCCCCAAATATTGATAAAATACTAAAAAAAGCCTTAAAGCAGGCCTTAGTTGTTTCTGTCCTAAAAACCGAAGAATTGTAGAAGATCGGTAAGAAGATTCATGAATGTATGATCTACTTGCGCTCCCCTTTTTTTTCTCTTCCAGAAACCGCAAAGATAGTGAAAGGTATGGAGGTACTCATCTTATATTCTTGATTTGTTCCTGGCTAATCCCAATTCTTCTTGATATGTATCCCTAATATATTCGGCAAGCATCCTCATACTGGTTGAATTGCGGAAGTCAGGCCAGCATCTTGCACCAATCTTTTCCCAGCCTTGACTTGGTGTAGGAACTTGCTTTTCGCCAAGAACTTGGTGAGCTATCTGCCTTTCGATAGATTTCTATGACATGCGAGCGCGTAAGGAAGATGCGAGTAGTTTCTAACTCTTGTTTTACATCGGAGAGCAGCTTATCCAGATAGACCAGGCATGGTCCAGTCGTTTCTTGATATGCCTTCTTTTGCTTGTAGTTCTCAGGTAGATCTTGAAGTGGCTTGTCTTTCACTTCCCCTGTGAAAGTGGTGATGCCACGGAGGGAAGTCTTGGCGTTAGAGTGCTTGACCTGTTCAGTCTCAAAGAGTTTGAGCGTTGGCAGATCAACTTCTTTCTTATGATATGTTTCTTGGAGAGTTTCGATGGCTAAGGTGGCTTTATACAAATTGGGCTGGTCACGTGTGGTGTAGAGTGCAGCCTCAACGTCGACCACTCCACCTGTTGGAAGAGGTGTCCCGGCAGCAAATTTGGGATAGCTCGTCTTAGTGGATTGGATGGCAAGAAGCAGAGCTGCGGGTTTGGGTTTGGGCTGAGCATCACTGCTTGAAGCCTGGAGTGAATCTTCCTGGAGTGGATATTGCAGTCCGATGAGATAGACTCTTTGCTCTATGCCATCTTTAAGTATCCTTCCTTGACGATCGATATCGAGCCTGGGTGTTGAAGATGAGCCCTCCTGTGAGGGATGAGATCTCACGATGTTAAAGTCTTCGTCAATACTTGCCTGATAGAGAGGAAAGCCAAATGTATGCTTCAAATGGACAGCGAACTGGATAGCATTGTCTTGTATCTTGTGGTGGATGAAATGCTTCTGTTCGAGATATGTAGCTACCTGCTTGGCTTCCTCGACTTTTGTCTGGTAAAACTTGGTAATCGTAGCATCATCGAGGGATTGATGATGGGATTTTTCAAATAAACCATGCATGTATGAAGTGACGGTGTGTTTCCATTGATCAGTCATGTTGGTATCTTTGAGTGCAGTATCAAGACGCTGTTGCAGCTTGTTTGCTGGAGATTGCTGCTCCATTGCTATTTGTGGTTGATCGGACGACTCGCTCTGCTTTTGGGCCTGAATCAATTTAAGCTGCTCAATATCCTCTTCATGGAAGCGGCGGTCTTCTTCGCATTTCTTTTGACTTTGATCCAGGCTATTGAGGAGATGATGGGGGATGTTGTTTTTTATAAAATCATAAAAATGAATAAGGTCACAATACTCCTTAAGAGTATTATAGAATAAATCTTCCATTTTTTTACGAAACTCTTTTTCTATATTATCCCTTATTGAATTCTATTTGCTGCTTGTCTAGGTTTTTATTTTCTTGCAAATATTTCTCGGCTTGTCTTAGCGTATTGCTTTGTAAGCTCTCCAAAACTTCATTAGCTTTCTGCAAGGTTATTGACTTTTTGACTTTCTTCCCGCCATTAGAATTTTTTAGTTGATTCATGTAAGTATCTTTGAAAATCTTCCAAACCGGTTCACACTCCTGAAACTCCAGATTTGGTATATACATCTTCGCATGTTGAACACGCGAATCTTCAAGAATTTGTCTATAAGCGCATCTAACTGCTTCAGTATTCTTTAGATCAACATCAAGAAATATTTTTTTATGCTTATCAAAAACTTTATTTATGTATTCCCAACTGTATACTGTAATTTTCGCTTTATGTATTAGCAAGATTTCTTCCGAGATTTCTTTAAATTGTTTTATGTTAGGATCATCGTTAAAAAAAGTGTTTATTTCTTTCAACTTTTTTTCTTTTTCACTAGCTCGTAACTCGCTGTTAGCTAGTAAATGGTTAAATGTTTGGTAGTACTCGGGTATATTTGAAATAGAGCATTTCCATGAAATTTCCAGATTAGGAGCAGTGTTCACTCCTTTGGTTGCAAAAAGCAATAAAAAGCGGCTTTTCAATGGCCTAAAAGTATTTTCTATATCATCCTCAACCATATTTCTCAGATCTGATATTATCTTAATTTCGCTTTTAATAAAGTTAAGTTGATCATTTACGGTATTTATATGTTCTGATATTAGTTCGCTTGATTTTAAACTTTCAATAATTTTGATTTGTTTATTGACAAGCTCTTTTATTTTAGTAAAATCGTCTTTTTCATTTGAATTTCTTGTTTTTATTTTCTTCACATTGCTATCTCCGATAAGTGTGCTGTTTTGCTTTGTAAACTTTTCCATAGATATTTCTTGGGAAATCTTATTAAATTCATCTATTGCGTTTTGTAGTTCTAAATACTCTGCTTTGAGAGCCTCTATTGTCTCTTTTTTTCTTTGAATCTGTCCAAGTTCTTCAGGGGAGTGATTGGACAATTGGCTGCTTTCTGGTTTATCTGTAATTTTGTATATTTTCTCTTTTAAAAAATTATCTTTTTGCTTATCTTGATCAATCTTTTTTGAAGATTCTGCTTGTTGACCAGAATCAGATTTTATTTGTAATCTATCAAATTTTCTTGTTTTGTTCCTTGGCATTGTTCTTCTCCTTATTGAAAACAATGGTGCATTAGAGATTGAGTAATTATTGGCTGTCAAATGGTCCATTTCTCGGAGGAAATGGCTAAGGGATCACCCACAAATAACTCCGTCATCTACACCTGTGGTCTGACAGTATAGTTCCACTCTGGATGAAACGCATCTCCCTGGATATTGATACTCTGCCACTGCTCGTCAGGAACCTTTTGCTTGGTGGCATAGTCATGGGTATCGAGTACGGCCTCGATCTTGAGCCCTCCCTTGGTCATGGTATGCCTGATGTACTCCAGGACAACCTCATAGGCTATGAGTGGCTTTGCTCGCCAGTTGATGTTGATGAAGGAGAACATCTCATGCTCAATGGCGTTCCACTTGCTGGTACCTGGTGGGTAGTGACACACGTGGATGGTTAATCCTGTCTGGTTGGCGAATTGTTGGAGACACCACTTCCAGAGCCTATTGTTTGATGCATTACTGCTCCCACTATCACAGAAGAGCTGGATGTCGGTTGCACCGGGGTAATCGTTGCTCCCCCTGGTCTGCCACCAGTTGTCCAGGGAGACGACGGCAAATTCGGCAGTATTGTGGTCAATCCCGACGTTCACGAACCCTTGTTTCTTGAGGATATCATAGACACCGTAGGGAATGGCCTTCATGATGCGCCCCTTTTTGATAGGATCGGTCTTTCCAAAGTCATAGACATCTACCTTTGTGTCTTCACCAGGAGCGGTCCATTCCTTTCCTGCATTCTTCATATTCCCTATCTTTTCGGTTTTCTTCGCATCTATGGACAGAATGGGAAAGCCTTGGAGTTGGGCCTTGAGACCTTGCATGTTGATATGATTGAACTGGGCGTCTCGGTCCGGATGATTCTTGCCACCCTCCAGGTCTTTCTTGTTCGCTTTGAGGGCAAAGCCCTGCTCATGAAGGATGTGGCGGATGGTCTCTAACCCTACTGTAAAGCCCCGTTTGGTTACCTCTGCGGCGATGTGAGCAATGGAATGACTCGTCCATTTGACGAGGACTTTGTGGTCCGTTTTGGGGTTGGCAGCGGTTTCGATTGTCTCGGTCAGGCCTGGTTGGTGCTGTTCCTGTTTTTTTCGGCCACCACCGGGACGGCGGATACGGTCGCCTTGGAGCGTGTTGCCTGATTCCAGCTCCTTGATACCTTGGTTGATCGTATCACGGTTCATGCCCGTGGCACGGGAGAAGGCAGCGACTCCACCGAAGCCGTAGGCCTTGGCCTCACGGGCGGCGTAGTAGCGTTTCTGTTTCTCATTGAGTTCTGGCAGGGTGTCCCGCCATTTTTCTTCTATGCTTAGTTGTTTTCTGGTCATGGTACCTAATACGATACCATACTCAGGCTAGATGACGGAGTTATTTATGGTTGGCCCCTAAGAGCAGGCTTTACTCTTCTGCTGGCTCGAGCAATGGAGGGAAGGGTCGATCCAATAATGGTTCTGCCCTCACATGAGTGGTCTCTCTGCTAAGGATGCCAGATGAAAGAGCAAGCTTCCAGGGGAAGGAGGGACAAGAAGTCATGAGGTATGGTCAACATTCTCTCCGAGTTCGGTGGTATGGGCATGTTGTTCTTGAAGCAGGAGACGAAGGATCGAGATGCAGACATCTCTCTGCTTATTTGCTCCCAGCCAACCCCTTGGTAGTTCCAGTTTAATATCATCAGTATACACTCCATATTCTTCAAAAAGATTTCGAAAGCTTTTCTAAGTTTTTATTCCAAATATCTTCTATATTTATGTTAATTCTATTTTTAATAATATCTATTCTTCTTTTCTCATCTTTAAGAAGCTTTTCTTCATTTTCTAATATTTTTGTATGTTTTTGTGCCAAATACTTTAAATGTGAATTCTTAATGATTCTGATTTGTTGCTTTATCAACTCTTCTCTAGGTAAGTTTTGAGAAATTTTATTGAGAGTGGTTCTGCTCTCACACGAGTGGTCTCTCTGCTAAGGATGCCTAATCCAAGAGCAAGGTTCAAGGGGGAAAGAGGGACAAGAGGTCGGATTTAGAATATTCCTTCGAGTTCTCCTTTGAGATCGCGCCTCATCAGTTCTTGCACAGCTTTGGATGGGTGCAAGCCTTTGAACAGGACGAGACTCAGTTGTTTTGTAATGGGCATTTCAATGTCATAGCGAGCAGCCAGTTCCAGTGCGGCCTGTGTGGTTGAGACACCTTCTGTAACAGAGCGAGTGGATGCCAAAATGTCGGAGAGTTGCTCGCCACTTGCCAGACGGCGTCCAAACTGGTGATTGCGACTGAGTGGACTGGAGCAGGTCGCGATCAGATCGCCAATTCCAGCCAAACCCAGGAAGGTGAGGGGATTAGCGCCAGCAGCGATTCCCAGACGCGAGATTTCTGCTAGACCGCGGGTCATGATAGCCGCTTTAGTATTTTCACCATAGCCCAGTCCTTCAGTAATGCCTGCACAGATAGCAATAATATTTTTGAGTGCGCCACCGAACTCGACACCGATCACATCTTTAGACGAGTAAACACGAAATGTGCTAGTACTGAGCAGAGTACGGACTTGTACTGCGACCTCCATTTCGCTGGCTGCGACAACAGCCGCTGTCGGTTTTTCCTCAGCTACTTCGCGTGAAAGGTTAGGGCCGCTCAGTGTGGCAATGCGTCTTTTGGCTGCTGGTATTTCTTCTGCAAGGATTTCAGTCATACGTTTGTGACTAGCAATCTCAATCCCTTTACTAGCACTCACCAGTAAAGTTTCTGCCCCGAGGTAGGGGGCAAGGAGTTGTGCATTCTCGCGCATACGCTGTGAGGGTGTAACCAGTAGGAGCTGGTCCTTGTTAGCTACAGCTTCCTCTATCGATGAAGTAATTTGTAGGATATCAGGGAAGTGGAAACAGGGGAGGAAAACGTTGTTTTCTCGCTGTCGCTGCATCTGTGTAGCACGCTCGCTATTGTGTTCCCACAGCGTGGTAGCAATGCCTTTGCGAGCGAGCAGGAGGGCTAATGTTGTTCCCCATGCGCCGCTACCAATGACACCAACTGAAACCATTGTGAGAAATCTCCTATCTTGTACCTATCGATAATGACTCGCTAACAACGCCAAATCTTAAATTTTAAGATATTCAGGGTCTGCCAACTACGTATAAAGTGTCTAAATAGGTCTACATTTGCAGTATACTCGGGAGACCCTGTACATGCAATTTTCTCACTCCCCAGTGCTATTGGCAAGGTTTTCAAACCATCTTTCCTATGAAGGAGAAAAGGAATGCTGAATTGTATGCTAGAGCACGAGTTGGTATAATGCTAATTGCTGAGTGAGATTAGAAAGGGATTGACAATACTGTATCCGTTAGGCAATTGATTGTCTGAATAGAAAGGGATCAAGAATCATGGAATGTCCAAATTGTAATACGCCTTTAGAAGCAGCAGAAGTGTTTTGCGGGCATTGCGGCGCTCTCTTAAGGCCACGACCGGGATCTGAGGTTGCCTCCATAAACGATGTATCGGATGGTACTGCTCCTACGGTCTTGACTAATCCCCCGCTAGGAGCAGCTTATCCTCAATTGTCCAGCCAGAATGATGCACGCTCAACTATTTCTGCTCGTGATCCATTCAGTGGTGTCTCCAACATTCAACAACACCAACAATCAGATACTCCACCTGTTCAGCCTCCTATGCGGCTAGGGACAAATGCTCAACCACCAATGCAATTAGGGCCGATGCGAAGGAAAATATTTATTTCATTGCTCTTAGCCGTAATAATTGTTGGTGGTGCAATCGCGGGTGCCATCTGGCTCAGGCCAAAGCCAGCTCCGTCGGTATTGACAGTTGCCAGTGGACAGGTAAAATTTTTTGATAGTCAAGCCTCTGTTACTGGTAATACCGATGCACTCTCAATTACTGCCTCTGGCCTGAGTGATCTTCCATCTGGATATCAATATAATGCTTGGCTAATCGATACTGTTAATCAGCAAATTCTTTCCCTCGGCGCATTGAGCAAAAATGGCAAGAGTTTTACCCTCACATTCAACCAACCTGACAAGAATCTGCTTGGTCAAGGAAATGAAGTTGAAATTACGCAAGAGCAGCAGGGGCAACCCAGTGAGCCATCAGGAAACCTCATCCTCTCCGCAAAATTTCCACCTCAGGCTTTTGTGCATATCCGTCACCTGCTGACGAAGTTTCCTACCACACCAGGTCAGATAGGTCTTTTGGTGGGCTTATTGAACGAAACACAAGAACTCAATGCGCAGGCTGCGATTTTACAGAACAGCCTTGGGAATGGTGAGGAGCATGTAAGACAATGTCTTGCCCAGAGTATAATTGACATTATTGAAGGTACAAATGGTGCTGGCTATAGTGCACTTTCTAGTTGGTGTATGGCACAAAACATCACGCAGGCAGGTGATGGCTTTGGTCTGCTCGATGCGGGTGTGTCAGCAACGAGTCATGGCTATCTTGCTATGGCAGCCCAGCATGCTGCCCTTGCAGCAAATCAGCCCGACTCTACTGATCTCATTCGCAATCGGGCCAGAAATGTTGAGGTATCGATCGCTAATATCAAAGCTTTGTTAGAGGAGATCAAAGGGGATGCGATTCAGTTATTGAGTAACCCATCCGATACATCCCAGGTAGCAGAAATTATCAGTCGGTCGGATCATGCCTACCACGGTTTTGACCAGAATGGTAATGGCATCATCGAGCCCATCCTAGGTGAAGCGGGTGCCATCACTGCCTATACTCAGGGACAGTTAATGGCAACATTGACGTTGTCTTCATAGAGTCCTAAAGGCCTCTCACAGCTTGAAAGCATAGAGGTTATCATCAGCGGAGCCGACATAGATGACCCCATTGGCCACTGTAGGTGAGGAATCGATAAAGCCACCAGTTTGGTAGCTCCAGACTTTCTGACCGCTAGAAGTATTGAGAACATAGATCGTGTCGTTGGCAGAGCCGATGAAGATCAGACCATTTGCCACCAGAGGTGAAGAGCTAATGGCGCTACCAATCAGGGCAGTCCAGCATTTCTGACCCGTGGTGGCGTTGAGGGCATAAATGCTGTCATCAGTAGAGCCGATATAGACGAAGCCGTTAGCTACCGCTGGTGAGGAGTTGATGGCACTAGCAGTTTGGAAGGACCAGCGTGTCTGACCCGTGGTGGCGTTGAGGGCATAAATGCTGTCATCAGTAGAGCCGATATAGACGAAGCCGTTAGCCACCGCTGGTGAGGAGTTGATGGCGTTGCCTGTTTGGAAGGACCAGCGTTTCCAACCCGTGGAGGCATCGAGGGCATAGAGGCTGTGGTCGGCGGAGCCAACATAGACTAGGCCATTAGCCACTGCTGGCGAGGAGTTGATGGCGTCATCAGTTTGGAAGGACCAGCGTTTCCGACCCGTGGAGGCATCGAGGGCATAGAGGCTGTGGTCGGCAGAGCCGACATAGACTAGGCCATTAGCCATCGCTGGCGAGGAGTTGATGGCGTCATCAGTTTGGAAGGACCAGTGTTTCTGACCCGTGGCAGCATCGATGGCATAGAGATTGTCATCAGCCGAGCCGACATAAATCAAACCATTAGCCACGGCTGGTGAGGAGTTGATGGCGCCATCAGTTTGGAAGGACCAGCATTTCTGACCCGTGGCAGCATTGATGGCATAGAGGCTGTGGTCGACAGAGCCGACATAGACTAGGCCATTAGCCACGGCTGGTGAGGATCTGATGAACAGACTAGTTTGAAAGCTCCACTCTTTCCTCAGTTGGGATGCATTCGCTGGCGATATCATATGCTCATAAGGGTTGTTGCGGGTATTTTGAGCATTAAATCCCAATTGGGTACCATCGGTAGTAACAGCAGTATCGTAAGAGATAGCACTACTAGGTTTTGTCCTATTTGTTGTCGCAATGTGGGGTTGCTGGGAGTGATGTTGGGCCAGAGCCCATGTTCCTGCCCCACCGATACCAGCCAGTAAGATCAGACATATCAGTATTGCGAGCTGTGCATAGCTTGGACTCTTGCGGCGGGGGCGATGAGGCACGGCCATGTGGCGTGAGAAGGGTGAGGGTAAGGCAGTAGAGATCACTGCCTGCACTTGTGAGGTCTGCCTCACCGGCAACACAGGTGCAAGGGCGAGCTGTAATGCCTGCTCAAACTGTTTGACAGAGTCAAAACGCCGCTCTGGCCGTTTGGCAAGGGCCCGGGAAATCACCTGTGTCACCTGAGGAGGCAGCTCTGGACGGAATTGTTGTAGCGGAGGGGGCGTATCGAAGCGATGGCGCTCCACAACTTCCTGAGGTGTGCCTTGGAAGGGCAGCCTGCCCGCAAGCCACTCGTAGGTAAGGACGGCAAGGGCATACTGGTCACTGGCTGGTTTGGGTTTGCCATGGCTCTGCTCAGGAGCCATATAGGCTGGTGTGCCTGCCCTGCTTTGCCGATTGCCAGGACTATTCTGCTCCATTACCTCAGCCATGCCAAAGTCGCTGAGTAGCAGTGTTCCATCAGCCCTCAGCAAGATGTTTTGTGGCTTGATATCACGGTGAATCACATGACGATCATGAGCGTACTGCAAAGCAGAGGCAATCTGGCAGACATACCTACTGACCGTAGAGAGAGAAAGTGGCGAACCTGAGGGGTATTGATCCCTTAATGAGCCTCCTACAGCATATTCCATCACTAGATATGGTATATGCTCGTGGCTGAGGCCAAAGTCGAGCAGAGATACAATATATGGATGCTGGAAGCGCATTGTGCGAGCCTCGGTGAGAAAGCCCTTAAGGTCCTCATAGCGGGTGAGTTGGAGCTGAAGGACTTTGACCGCTACCTGAGAGCCATCATGAATGTGTTCAGCTTGGTAGACAATGCCAAAGGAGCCTCGACCAAGCTGATGGAGCAGACGATATTCCCCGACCTGCTGGCCGATGTGGATTCTCTGGTCTACCATTACCAATTCTCCTTCTGATCTTGTGAGTAGCTAGATAGATGAAAGGGGAAAAATTCCCTCTCTTTATTTTAGAGATACCGTCTGATCTGGTCAAGTGGTGTAGTTCATACGTTCATACCAGGGGACAGTTCAAGCGGGCAGAGGGCATATTTGACCGATGTTCAAAAGTCCTAAACTTGGGCTATAGTCACTTGCGGAGTCCCCACTTATACTGTATGATATCAGGGGATTTGTTGAGTTGTCTCATTCTCAGCAATAACATAAGCGTCAGGAAATCCAGTTATGATCGGCGCTACCCAATGCGCATGTCCATACATGTGCGTATATGTATCGGATATTTCTTGCACAGTATAGTGAGTTCATTGTAGTTTATGCGTTGTTTTATGCGTCCAGCTTCCGGTAAAAACTGGGAAAACAAGGGTTTGGTGGCGTAATTGGGAGAAGAAGCGTCGACGGCACAATCACAGCAAAATGTAGGCAGACTGGAAAGAGAGGAGAAACAGTCTGTGTCAGGATTCATTGCTATCAAAGGGACACGCAGTGGTTTGCGCTTAACGCTGGAACCAGAAACACCTTTTAAAGAACTGCTAAGTGCTCTTGCCGAGCGGCTTGCGAAGTCCCCTCTTTTTTTCGTGGTGCATCAATCACCGTTGATACTAGTCAACGTATGCTGCATACCAGTGAGCGCATGCAGCTAGAAGATCTGCTTATGCTTTATCAAATGTCCATCATCCCATTAGACGCAGTAATCGAGAAACGCAAGGAAGTAAAGGGTGTCACACAGCCTCTGTCAGCCCCTGTCAGTGAGGAGACCATGACACAACAAGCTATGGACTATGTGCAGCGTGATCCGCGAGCATCTGAGGACACGCTCTTTTTACGGCGCACTGTTCGTTCAGGGCAGGCTATTCATCATCATAGTAATGTTGTTGTCCTTGGCGATGTCAATCCTGGTGCTGAGATTATTGCTGGAGGAGACATTATCGTCTGGGGAGTCTTGCGAGGAATGGTCCATGCAGGCTATCCCAATAACCAAAGTGCCCTGGTGTGCTCGTTGCAGCTATCTCCTGTCCAATTGCGTATTGCACATCTTCTCTCACGTCCTCCCGAGGGCTTCGAGGCCCAGCAGCTACCAGAAGTGGCATCTATCCGCAAGGAGCAGATTATTGTTGAGACTTGGATCAACGGCCATCCTCCACGTAAGTAAAAGGTGGCCTACTAGATATACATAAACCAATATTTCTGAATAGGGTCTTTCTGTTCCTGCGCCAATTCGTGGTATACTGGATCATGGTAAGGATCAAGAACAAATCGTTCTCCAACGGAAGCCTGAAGAGTTCTTTGTATGAGGGAGAAAAAGTATGGATAGCCGTGTAATCACCATTACATCGGGCAAAGGTGGAGTAGGCAAAACAACCACAACGGCAAACCTGGGTACCGCGTTGGCAATACAAGGCAAAAAGGTAGCTGTGGTTGATGCTGATATTGGCCTGCGCAACCTTGATGCAATCTTAGGGCTGGAGAATCGAATTGTCTATGACCTAGTTGACGTAGTTGAGGGTCAATGTCGTCTACGTCAGGCCCTAATTAAAGACAAGCGATTGCCTGAACTTTACTTATTACCAGCCGCTCAGACCCGTGACAAAAATGCTGTCAATAGCATCCAAATGGAGCAGTTGTGTCAGCAACTGCGCCAGGAATTTGACTTTGTGCTGATTGACTCGCCTGCTGGTATCGAGCAAGGTTTCCGCAATGCTATCGTTGGTGCAGACGAAATTTTGATTGTTGCAAACCCAGAGATGGCCTCAGTGCGTGATGCCGACCGGATTATTGGTCTGGTAGAAGCTGCAGGCAAGGCGGAGCCACGTCTGATTCTCAATCGTTTGCGTGCTGAAATGGTTAAACGGGGCGATATGATGGATGTTGCAGATGTGTTGGAAGTGCTAGGCATCGACCTGTTGGGAATAGTTCCTGAAGACGAAGCGATTATCGTTGCTACCAATAAAGGCGAGCCTGTAGTCTATGACAAGCGTTCAAAAGCTGGTAATGCATTTCTTAATACTGCACAGCGCTTACTCGGTGATGAAATACCACTCAATGAAGTTGAAGAATTTCCTTCTTTGTTAGAACGATTACGTCGCTTAGTTGGATTTGGTCCTGCACCGACCGAGAAGCGTATCCGCTCTCAGTCGTCCTAAGAGGGGTATATGGATATGGGTGTTTTTCAATTTCGCGTTGGTCGTAAGAACCCGACCTCCAGCGAGTTAGCAAAAGAGCGTTTGAAGGTGTTGTTGGTGCATGACCGCCTTAAGCTTAATCCCGCGCAACTCGAAATTATCCGCCAGGAAATCCTGGAAGTGGTTTCGCAGCATTTAGCCATTGACGAAGAGCAGGTGCAGGTTAGCTTGATGAATACAGATGGCGCAGAGATGCTCTATGCCAATATGCCGATCAGGCGTGAAAAAGTCAAGTTTGAGTGGGACCCTCCATCGGGGAACTATCACGCTTACGTCCTTGGGTCAGACAGCCAGGGTGCCGTACAAGAGTCATAGTACAAAGGAACGAACATTAATCTCTTTTGTATTAAATGACGTGACTTGTATAGGGCCAAAGTAATACACCTCTGGTACTCTATCATAAGCTACTACATTAATAGCTTGTTGTGTTGATGCCGTCTCATTCTTCGGTAATTGAAACATTGCCAATAATTGATCATGCTTGTGGAGTGCTGTAGCTGCACATGTCGTTATTACTGGTTTTACTCCTTTGGTAGGTTTGATGCTAAGCTGGTAGTTATAGAGTGTGCGTGGAGCAGTAGGAGCTTCGCGTTGAATGCTCTGATGCGTTATTTCCCCATTCCCATTTGGCTCTGTGAGAGCATGGGGCTTTTGATCTAGCCATGCTCCTGGTATTTGGGGTGTTGCAATATATAACTTGAATGGACGGCCTCCCAACCGCGGTGGCTGGGCGACGAGTTTGACCGAGGCGAATTGATGGAGCATCATATCAATATGGTCTGCATAGGGTCCAATCAGATATACCGCGGGCCCGACTTCAGCAGATGGTAGAACTAAGCAGTCATCATATCCAAAGACGGTTGTCGGAGTGTGTAATAGTTCGCCAAGATAACTCATTGATGGCTGAGTATTGGTGTCCATACTCACATATATACGTGAGATGTGCTCCTTTTGTGCAAGTTGATCAGCTTGATGGACAGCATTCCACATTGAGTTCAGATCGTTGACATAGGCAATATTCTGGACAGTGCGGTCATTGAAGTGCCCTTCGCTCATTTTGAGAAGATACGCTGTAGAACTCACAAATTGACCAATAACTAGTAGTGTACTCAAAAGCCCTATGCCAATCTGCGCAACTCCAGTCAGGTTTGTCTGGAAGTGTTTGGTGAGGTGAATGAACTCCTCTAATGCTAGTCCCATCAGAATAAAGGGGCCTGGCAAGAACAGCAAGAGGTATTGCATATGCAAATTGATTGGGTGGTGCAGTAGGTTGACAAAAGGGATAATCTGCCATAGCAGGAGTAGTAAAGAAAGAACTTGTCCTGGATTAAAACGAAACCTATTCCATCTATTTGAAACTTCTTTCTCTTTCTCTTCCTCAATGAGGGTATATCCGCGTTGATGTGGTCGAAATAGACGAACTATAGTAGCCATTAGGCCGACGAGGGCAGTCCCTGAATACACCAGCCGAGTAGTTTCCATCCCATTTGGCTGGACCTCATTAAAAGGCAAAACCAGGTTTCGATAGAAGTGAAGCGCTTGAGTATCATTGTGAGCTGGTAGGTGCGCGAAGGCCAGTAGTCCTTTGATATCAGCGAAAAGGTCAGTGACCTCTAGGAGTGCATATGGAAAAAAGAGCAGGATGAGTATCCCAGTAGCCAGAAAGATCTCGCGCCAGCGTACTGTTGTTGGGGCTAATATCAATGTGATAGTAAGCAGTGTGCCTACTCCTACGATAGATGAGGGATGAAGCTGATAAGTAATGGCCATCAGGGCAATTGCTGGAACAAACCAGCCCTTCCTGCGTTCCACCGCTCCACGAAAGATCACAAATAAGAATAAGATCATAAAGAATGGAAGGATATCTGGTTGCCAGATGGCGCGAGCATATTTCAATGGTACATATGCAGTTGCATTTAATAATCCGGCAATAATAGCTGGTAAGCGCCCAAAGTAACGATATGTAAAACAGTAGGCCAATACAGATGCAATAGTACTAAAGAGCGCAACTGTAATAGCGCCTCCCAGCGGATTTGAACTCAATGCCGCTGCTGGCAATAATGTATAGATAAAGAACGGTGCATGTAAGACGTCGATCGAAGCCTGATTACTGCTCAAGGGAATAAGCCCGTGTGCAATTGCATCATGTGCTAGTTGGAAGAGATTAGCTTGATCAAAGTCAAACTCGGTTGTTTGGATACGAAAAAAGTGGAAAAATGCCGATATTCCTAGAATACTATAGAGAGGCCAGTCTATAAAGTGGGTTTTGAACATACTTCGTGGAAAAGGGGACTTACCCGTTTCTGAACTTGGTACCTTTGTAGATAGAGAAAGCATCTGCAATATAGGCTCCTCAATGATCTCTTTTGTCCTATATTACTGATCTTGGCTTGGATCGTCAAGACATGAAATTGCAAGATGTCATATGCTATACTCTTGGTATATGAGACGCATCTCAAGATCAGTTTCTAGTTGGAGTATAACAAAAGAAGTCGCTTTATGTCTCGTTCAACTACACACACATTTACCTGCCCATGTGGCAAGGTCTTTGATTATCAACAATACGAATATGTGAATGTAGCGGAAGATCCACTGCTGCGCTACATTGTGCTTGCTGGCTTAGTAAACGTGGCCCTCTGTCCCAACTGCGGACGGCGTGCGGCCTTTGCGACTCCCTTTATTTATTCTGATCCGACCTATGGCTTGCTAGCATATGTGCATCCGCGCCCGAATATTTCAGAGGAGGCTCGATTGCTGATCCTAGAGAAGCTGCGGACAACCTATAAGGACATTGTGGCGACGCAAGTGCAAGAGGAAGACTGCAAGGATGGGGATGGTGCCAATGGAGGCCGGGCAGTTGCTTTGTCTCCCTCACAGGCTAGCGAATTTCCTCCATTGAAGGTACTCTTTAGTCTTGAAGAACTAGCAGATATCATCAATGGCGTGCTGAGTCCCGAAGAACGCCTAGGGAAACTTGCCTTGCATACGCAGAGCCGTAGCGAGGCTGCACGTGGGCAGTTCCTCGATATTATGCGCAAGTTTGCTGCTGAAATGGGTTGTTTTATTGAAGTGGAAGATTTGCCTGACGAATATACCGTCTGGCTCTATGGTTCACGTCGCCAGATTGGCGCAATCATGCGTGTTCTGGCTCCCCGAGGCTAATCCATGTTTACAATTGGCATACTGACTATTAGTGATAGTGTATCTAAGCGAAAGCGGCAGGACCAGAGCGGGTCTGCTATCCGTTCTCTGATCGCGCAATTGCCCGATGCAACTGTTCGCATTGAGGCAACTGTCCCTGATGAGCAAGATCAGATTGCTGGATTGCTGCGTACATGGAGTGATGAGCAGCGGCTCAATCTTATCCTGACCACAGGCGGTACAGGGCTAGCTCCCCGTGATGTAACTCCTGAAGCGACAAAAATGGTGATTGAGCGTGAGGTTCCGGGTATTGCTGAGGCATTGCGTGCCGTCAGTTTACGCTATACAGCTATGGCAATGCTCTCACGTGGTGTAGCGGGTGTGCGGGGTCGTACTCTTATCATCAACTTGCCAGGTAGTCCCAAAGCGGTGAAAGAGTGCCTCGACTATGCCTTACCAATATTGCCACATGCCATCAACTTGTTGACTGAGGGACCTAGCGAACACTAGCATGAATTACTACTCTAGATATAGCGATAAGATCTTTGCCGTGGCCTAGTTGCCCGACAGTCATACTCTAGCTTCAGCAAGCGATGAAACTGTGCACGTGTGGACAGTGGCTCATTGATGCACAACATTGAACGAACTATGCCTTCTCATCTCGCGAATTGTCCCTTTGGTGGATGACATTCCCCTCGGTTATCCGCTACACTTTTAAATATTGCAACGTGGCAAGCAGTAGAGTGAATGGGAGATCCATTCAGGAAGGTGTTGTTCATGCAAAAATCGACATGTGTTCCTCTATGCCTGAAAGAGGCCTCTGACGGTATACTTGTACAGCAAGTATTAGGTGGCAATCACGACGCCTTTGCAATATTGATGGATCGATATCATTCGTTGTTATATCGTTTTGTCTATCATTACCTTGGTGAATATGACCAAGCATGCGATGTGGTGCAACACGTCTTTTTGCAGCTCTATATTTCTCTTCCGAAACTGTTGACTGGTGATCAGTTGAAGCCGTGGTTATTACGTGTGGCTCAGAATAGCTGTCGCGATGAATTGCGCAAGCGACGCAGACGGCGTGTGACGCTTTTCTCTGCCCTCGAATGGCAAGCTGAAGAAGATGATATCTCCCCCCTGGCGACCTTGCCCGATCTACATCCTTTGCCTGATGAAGTGGCAGAGTTCAATGAGTTACAACGGAGACTCATGTCTGCTATACAGTCTTTACCTGCCAAATTCCGCTCAGTGGTACTCTTGCGCTATGTCCACCAATATAGCTTTTCAGAAATTGGTCAGGTATTAGAGATGCCGATGACGACTGCTAAAACATACTACTATCGTGCCTGTTCCAAGTTACGTACCTTTCTTGTCTCTCGCTAGCACAGCGAAGCCCACGTGGGAATTTGTCTCCGACGTGGGCTTCGTTAATTTGATCTGACTAACGTGATTTACTGTTTTTAGGTATGGACTCGCCGTTTAATGCCTTTTTTTAGGAAGGCATGCTAGCTTGAGGCTGATTGAGTAGACTCTCAATCGTACGGCGACGTACGCGATAGGCTTGCCGCTTGCCTACGTGTGGCAGAGAGACAGCCTCTAGCGTTCCGTGTTTGATCCAGCGGCGTACAGTGGTATCGTCAACACGCAGGCGGCGTGCGACTTCACGAACGGTCAGTAGTTCTTCAGCTTCCATCATTTCTTCACTCCAAATGAGATACTAGATAGTTACCTTTTCAATGGACAAGTATTCCACTTGTGAGAATTCCTCTTTTATCATATCATCAACGTTCCTTCTCGTCAATACCTGTCCACAAATCAAAGCAACGTTTCCAATACTGATACTAGTATGAATCAGGGCATACCCAATTTCGGTCTCCCTATATAACACGAATAACAATAGTGGTTTTTTGACTATCCGTGTGCTGGCAATTATGTATGTCTCTTCTGATTCTCTGATCGGAGCAATGGATACTCTGCTCAGCACAGGAAGATATTAGCAAATCTGTGTCCCCCTTTCTATTCCTGTCACATGCGCAAATAGTTGTTGTCCCTTTGCCGATTTTACAAAGAAAGTCTTACAGCATTAGTATAGGGAGGAAGTGTTAAATTTTTGTTCCACCAAATGGTGGATAAAGGAGTTGGATTTACGTGTGTCTGTCTATCTGAGTGGCTTGAGTAGTTTGCCACATAAAAGACCTCTGACTCTCTCCCTTTCGATTACCACTTTCTTGATGCTAAAGGATTGCTCTCTATCATGTTCAGAGAAAAGGATTGCCTAATTATTCGGATCGTTCAGTTTTTCCCTCATGACGGTGTCTTGAGGAATGTGAACGTGCACCAGAATGAAACATGCTGAGCTATGTCTTTCTTTTGCGTCTCGTTTCTTGCGCATTAACTTCTATTGTTATTATAATGATGCTGCGAAATATCTGATTGACGCGTTGTCTCTTGCTTAGAATTCTTCTGCATGAATAAAGGAATGAAGAAATTATGGGAAAATCAGGTTATTCGCTTTAATAGAAGCATTAACAGATTTTGCATATTGGATTATTTGTGCTTTTTATACCACTTTTTTGTGTCACAAATTCTCATTTTTATAGTATAGTTATTATATAGAAATTTTTGGTAAGTTACCAAAAAATCTCATCATTTTTTAATACCGATAAAGCTCTTCTTTATTATAAGATGTATAGCACATCCATTTTCTCGTTCGTAGCAGGAAAGCTCTCTATACAGAGGGAGAGGAGAAGATCATGAGTGATAGTCCTGTAGATTGGCAATCTGGGCGTATGAGTTCACAGTCCTCTCTGCACGCACAAACAGGAGGTCAACATTCCCAGGAACCACGTTCCAGTGTACGCGAGAAGGGCAAGATAGCTGATACCTCGGTTGTACGGCTCCCCTGGTGGCGGTCTCATCTTCTTGGCTATCCTATGAGCATACTTTTAGTTAGTGCAGCGACAGTTTTAAGCTACCTGCTCAAATCTTTTTCATCGGCACCATATTTTCTTGGACAGCCATTTTTCTTTGCAACCGTTGCCATTGCTCTGCTCTGGGGAGTGGGTCCTGTACTCTTTACTATTATGTTTGAGTATTTTGCTGTTGATACCTTTCTTGTTTCTCCATTTCATTTCTTTGAATTTGGAGGATGGGGTGATCTGGTAACATTTGGCCCTTTTATTCTTGCACAATCGCTCATCGCTTATCTCGCAATTCAAGGTGAGTCTCGTCGTCGTCATCTTCTTGAGGCCAAAAAGGCAGTGGAAGAGGAAGCACGAGAACTCGATCGAGCAAATCGCTTTAAGAGCCTATTCCTTTCAATAGCATCACATGAGTTAAAAACACCAATTACCGCAATAAAGGCTCAAACGCAACTGGCATTGCGTCGCGCTGCCAGAGCGTCACAAACAGTTGCTGAACAACCGTCTTTTTCTTCATACCTGGAAAAAATTGAAGCAGAAACCCGTCGTTTGCATGTATTGGTAGATGATCTGCCAGATCCGGGTAGTATTGACTCCGGAACGTCAAATAGGTTAAAAACGTCAATCGCTGCAATAAATGTTCAAGTGCAACTAGCTTTGCGTCGCTCTGTCAAAGTGTTACAAACAGTTGCTGAACAACCGTCTTTTTCTCCATACCTGGAAAAAATTGAAGCAGAAACCCGTCGTTTGCATGTATTGGTAGATGATCTGCGAGATCTGGGTAGTATTGACTCTGGAAAAATCTCGTTGCAATTTGCTCAGTGTGATCTTGCCAGCATCTGCCAGAAAGTTGTTGAGGATCAACAAGCTCTTTCAGGACGTCGTATCGATCTAGATATACCTTCTGATCCTGTTCTGCTTCAGGCGGATGCCAAGAGGCTTACCCAAGTTGTTATTAATCTTGTTACCAATGCCGTGAAGTATTCGCCAGAGAACAACCTTATACAGGTCTATGTTGGACGGAACAAAACCCATGCCATGCTCCGAGTTCACAACGATGGGTTGGTCATCCCTGCGCAATATCAGGAGCATATTTTTGAGCCATTTTATCGTGTCCCAAGTAATAAGCAGGGATGGGGTCTTGGTCTTCCGATATGTAAAGAGATTGTTGAGAGGCATAGTGGGCGTATTTGGGTAGAGTCGTCTGAGGCAGAAGGAACGACATTCTTTGTTGAATTTCCTCTTACGTAAGTGGTAAGAATTTATTTGATATATTTACTTTGCTGACTCTGCTCGCTTGCGCTATCTGGTGGATAGCCAAGGGGCTAGCATGATTTTTCATCTCCCCATTGCTCTAGAAGGGTACAGCAGAGGGAGTCGTCATACCTTGGTCGAGTGATCCAGATGATTTAGCCGCCCATTTTCCGTTTCCACTCGGCTCAGCAGACCTAGATCGTATGCTCTCGTTACGGCTTGCAAACGGGTATGGACATGCAATTTCGCATAAATATTATTAAGATGTGTTTTGACTGTACTAACTGTTACCACCAATGTCCGTGCTATTTCCTGGTTAGATAAGCCCTCGGCAATTAAAAGTAGCACGGTATGCTCACGTTCACTGAGGGTATTGAGCTGCATTTCTTCTCTGTCCTGAACTTGGTGCGATATTATCCATGATACAGGGGTGTCTTGCCTCAATGCCGCTAATATTGTATCGATATACTCAAAGGAGATCTTCTCTTGATCGCCGACTGATCTCCGCTGATAGCGACTGCAAAATTCGTTCAGCAGGATGGCCATCGTGGAACCTTCGTCAATGAATGTGCGCATATAACCAGCTGCTTCTGCCAAGGTTAAAGCTTGTTCGAGTCTCTGAAAAGTGGCCTGTGTAGTGCCATCTGCATGATGAGCTAATGTCAGTAAGACTAGGATCGCGATGGCGTTGCCGTGGCGTCCTTGTGTCAGTGCGGTCTGTAGCACCTCCTCTAGCAGTGGGATGGCAGTCTTCGATTTCTCCTGGGCAATCAATAAACGTGCTTCCATGAGAGCATTGGCTTCCTTTTCATACAGTGATACTTCTGACTTACGCTTGTAGTGTTTACTCCACGAGATGGCAGCCTTCAAATCGCCTTGGGCGAGTAAAAAGTGCACGCGCATGTTAGCAATTTCTGCCAGTGTTGTGTAATTGATGCCGAAGCGTCGTGCACTTTGTTCTGCTCGGTTCGAGCCATGGTAGTACCTCATCTTGTTCGCCACGTACCCAGGCGAGTTGGGCTGCCAGTATAGAACTTTCTATACTTGTAAATTCTTCTTGTGCGCTCTTATCAATGCTACAGGTGGCCTGCTTCCAATGTTCGTATGCTGTAGTAATATTATTCCATTCTCGATAAATCTTTGCCAATTGTACATGGGCATTGACACGATACCGTGCTTGAATTTTATCAATCTCGGAAAATATTTGTTGGTATGTCTGATGCGCGATGTGTAAATTACCTTGCATCATATATACTTTGCCAAGATAGCTAGTTGCCAACTGCATGGAGACAATGTTGCCACTCTTTTGACTCAGGGAATAGGCTTCTTTCAGCGCTATGCGTGCTTGTGCTATCTCGCCCATCAGCAGGTATGCGCCTCCTAGTGTCACCAGTGCGCTTGCTTGAAGTTGCTGGTCTTTATCATTTGTCAGAGCGAGCGTTTGTTGTGCATGCCTTAGAGTTTCGGCTCCATTCTCGTGCAGTAGAGCCATATAGGCACGAAAGTTGTGGATTCGGTTCAGCACGGCATTGTTCTTTGCTTCTTGCCAGAGAGACTCTGCTTGTTTAAGTGCCTGCTTCTGATCCCTCTATATCTGCTCTGGCATACAGTGTCCATGCATGCAGGTAACAGAGTGCTGGACGAGTAGTGAAAAGACTTGTCGGCAGTTGTGTGAGCCAGCAATAGATCAGACTATCGTCTAACTGCCAGATCAACGACCAAGCATGCTCTTCGAGGATATTGGCGGCGCGTTCCATAAAGCCTGAGGCCAGGGCATGGGTGACGGCTTCTACGATCATACCATGTTGCTCGTACCAAGTGCAGGCACGCAGGTGTAATTCAGGCTCAAGCTCTGGATGATTATATTGTAAGTAATGGCGCAGAAATTCAGAAAAAAGGTGATAGTAGCGATAGCATTTCTTGTTCTCATCTATGGTGAGTAAGAAGAGATTGGCCGCATCAAGTTGTTTGAGCGTAGCCTGACCATTGTTCTGCCCTGTCACGGCATTGCAGAGATCTGCATTCATGCGCTCCAGTACTGAGGTCGCTAGTAGAAAGTCTTGTACTTCTGGAGGTTGATAGGCAAGAACCTCTTCAGTCAGATAATACAGGACATTATGCTGATGACCGCTAAACGAAAGGATAAGTTTATCAATAGTTGGTGGATCATCCCATCCTTGTAGCGCGAGTGCTGCTAATTGCAAGCCAGCTGCCCATCCTTCAGTACGTTCGTTGATAGCTGCGATATTTGCTGTACTCAAAGCAAGTCCCATTGCCTGGGTAAGGAAATGTGCTGTCTCATCGGGAGTGAAGCGCAGGTCAGTGACACGTAGTTCAGTTAATTTTCCTTGCACACGTAGTCGTGCAATGGGTAGTGGGAAATTGGTTCTTGTTGTGATAAAGAGATGAAGCTGGTATGGTAAGTGTTCCAGTAAGAACTGTAGGCTCTGATGAATAGTGGGCTCAGTAATCGTTTGGTAATCATCCAGTGCAAGAATGGTATCCTGTGGTAATGTCATCAGTGTATTGATCAGTGTGGTCAGAAGTGCCTCGATATTTAAAGTTTCTGGATCAGTTTCTAGAGGCAAGGTTTCTAAGTGATATGGTTCTGATAGTTCGAACTGCCGTCCGATCTGCTCGTTGATAGCTGGATGGTGACTGCTCAGGGCTTTGATAACGTAGCGCCAAAAGTGGATCAGATTATTGTCACTGTTTTCCAGGGAAATCCAGGCTACTGGCATTTCGCACTGCTGTAGCCATTCACCGATCAGAGTGGTTTTCCCAAAGCCTGCTGGAGCTGTGATCAATGTGAGGGGGCGCAGTGCTCCTGCCTGTAACTGACTGTAGAGGCGTGGGCGGGGTACAATTTTTTTGTGGTATGTTGATGGAATGGCAAGTTTAGTTGCCAGCAAGAGACGCTCATTACCCTCGCTCTCCATCGATAGACTGCCTTTCAATCGGAATAGTTCTATACATTTCTCTTTTTTATCTATCGGCACAAAGTCTTGCTGAAAGAGTCTAGTAGTTCCTGGGTCAGATATGCAAGTGATCTCATGTCATAAAGTCACTTTTAGCCTCGTTTGATCTCTCTTATCCTTTGGAAAGAGCATACAATTTCTCTTTATTGGACACTGTTATTCCCTTTGTTGGATGACACGTTTTACCCAATCATATCGTGACGGTCAAGACGCTTGCTAGTACAGCCAAGGAAATGATCCTCTTGACAGAGTCAAGCTAGTTGTGTAGACTGTTAGCCTCAGTGGTATTTTTGCCAGAATGTTCTCTGCTAGTGCAATCTATGCAGGAACACGGGAACTCAGAGGTGCCTGTATGCTGATTTGCGTACTATAGTGCGCCACCAGTTGTCAGACTTAGACACCAACTACCCAGTAGCTTCATGTTTTGCCTCGTTGTTTGTTATTCTCCTGTTGATTGCCTTTTATGGCTCTAACGCTAGTCTCTATGTATCTTTGCCTTCCCCTGTGGCCAGTCTATTCCCACCCCTTACATCCGCAAAAGGAAAGGTAGTACACCTCATATCATTCAAAAACGCCACTGATACCGCTCGTGCTTTACACCCATATTCATCCAATCACCGCCCCTGAAAGGAGAATGCTATGAACTCTCAATTTACCCTCGGCATCGAAGAAGAGATTCAGATGGTAGACAGAAATACAGGCCAGCTTGTTTCGCACATTCATACAATCCTAGACAAAGGAAGACTGACCTTTGGTGATAATATCAAGGCAGAGAAATTGCAGTGCTTCGTAGAACTGAATACTCACATCTGCCCCAATATTACAGCCTTGCGCCTCGACCTGCAGCAGAAGATCAACACATTAGCCCAATTGTTGGAAGAAGACGGTCTAGCATTTATTAGGGCAGGAACTCATCCAACATCGCATTGGCAAGATCAGCATCTTACTCGACAGCATCGTTATGAGGAAGTCCTGGAGGAGTACCAGGACGTGTCACGCTCGACAATGGTTTTGGCTTGCATGTACATGTCGGAATTGGCCAGCATGAGATGGCAATTCCCCTCATAAATCAATTGCGTACCTGGCTTCCTCACCTACTTGCTCTCTCCTCCAACTCTCCCTTTTGGGCAGGCCGCAACTCCGGCATAAAGTCGTATCGTCCTGTTATATGGAGAACTTATCCTCGTACTGGCATTCCCCAGGCTTTCACGTCAACAGCCGAGTTTGATCGCTATGTGGGCGATCTTGTAAAGAGCGGCTGCATTGATAATGCAAAGAAGATTTGGTGGGATATTCGCCCACATCCGTTTTTTAAGACCATTGAGTTTCGCGTCTGTGATATGCCTGCAACGATCGAGGATTTAATTGCGCTAGCAGCTCTCTGCCAAGCACTCGTGGCAAAATTAAGCTGGCTCTACACACGGAACATACAGACAATTGTGTTTCCCAGCCACTATATCGAAGAGAACAAGTGGCGGGCAGCTCGTTATGGGCTAGATGCCCAGATCATTGATTTTGGGCATAATCGGCGTTTAAGCATGAGAGAATCTATTAGTGATTTACTTGATTTTGTGGACGACGTGTTGGATGATTTGAACATTCGGCGCGAAATCCATTACCTGCGTGCTCTGCTAGAGGATTCCCGAGGGACAGGGGCGGATCGTCAGCTAGCCATCTATAGCGAAACAAATGATGCAAATGCCGTGACTGACTATCTATTGCAAACAGCGATGGAGGGTATTGCCTTAGATCCTGTGCTCTAAGTAACGGAGGAAACTTGTTACCCCTATAGAAAAAGGGACATTTTCCGAATGTCCCTTTTTTGCTTGAAAATGTCCCTTTTTTTGCTTGAAAATGTCCTCATTGATCAGGTATTCTCTTTATTAAAGGGTGATTCTAATTGGAAATGGACGAAGAGGGAGCTTGGCAAAGAAGAAGGAGATTTTAGCCATAGGAAAGCACATCTTTATCGCTATTCTCTGATTGAAAAAGTAACGGATATATTCTTTAAGGCATGCGTCAAACCTGGTTGACAGTTTCTGACAAACTGAATCGCAGAAAGTGCCTTGCCAAGAGGCTTTAGAGATATCTGTGACTCTTCAAACTGTCAACTCAATCTACCCTCAACTTGACGCTTGCCTAAATGTTTTAGCCAGAGGAAAGCACATCTCTCTTGCTATCCCTAAAGAGTCTTCCATCTGGCTATTCTCCTAAAAGAGCACAAGGGCGCAGAGAACTATCGCGAGAATATGGTTCTCTTAACTGCCAGAAATGGAAGAAACAATGAAAGAGACAGTCAGAGCATACCAGCGAGAATCTCTTGTCTTGACAAGAGACACGTTCCTCTCAACAAAGCAGACGGCAGAACAACAAACACTCGTTGGCAAGCTTGCAGAGAGCAATCTTTCAACACCGCAGAAGCAAGCAAGCCATCCTAGTCTGCGATCAGTGGAAAAGAGCAAAAAGCGCCGCATTCCTTTTACTGCCCTCGCTTTGGTGCTGACATTAGGCTGTCTCTGTTCCTTTGCCTTCCTGAGACATCCCCCACTTGTCCAGATAAGAGAAACCCTCTCATCATCCGTGCATCTTCAGTACTTTTCCCCCCTGCCACAGGATCACTTGTAAATCGCCTTCAGGCCTGCTAGAATCCTTGTAAGGTGATAATTCTGAAAGGCAGAGAACGCATGATGGCAGCGAACAAAGAGCGGTTAGATGTAGCACTGGTACGACGGGGACTGGCAGCTAGCCGCGAACGAGCACGAGCTATCATCATGGCTGGTCAGGTCTATGTGGGGGACCGTGTGGTGGATAAGCCCGGGACGCTCATCCAGTCGGATGCGGATTGCCATGTGGTCAAAACTACACCGGAACTCAAATATGTTAGCAGAGGCGGTCTCAAACTTGAAAAAGCCCTTGATACCTTTCAACTCAATCCAACTGGCCTGACCGCTATTGATGTGGGAGCCTCGACGGGTGGCTTTACACAATGTCTGTTAGAACGTGGAGCACGACGTGTCTATGCTATCGATGTTGGGTATGGACAACTAGCCTGGGAGTTGCGTAATGATCCCCGTGTCGTGGTTATGGAACGTACCAATATCCGTCATCTGGTATCTCTTCCCGAGCCGATGCAATGTGCCACTATCGATGTCTCGTTTATCTCGTTGCGTCTGGTCCTTCCAGCACTGGTGCCGCTACTTATGCCAACAGCAACAACATGGATTGTCAGTCTGGTCAAACCACAGTTTGAAGCGGGTAAGGCTGAAGCCGATCGTGGTAGAGGCATTATCAGTGATCCGCAGGTTCATCGCCGTGTCCTGCTGGAACTAGAAGAGTGGATTGGCCTGCACACTCCTTTGGAGGTGGCAGGCCAAAGTGATTCTCCTATCCTTGGACGTGAGGGCAATCGCGAGTTTCTCTTTCTACCTGAAATTTCGCTCAGCGGAGGAATCATAGACCCCCTATGGCCTAACTGACCCATCTGTACAAATGTTATCGAGTTTCGGGTACAATATAGAGAGCAATATTCCCCTCACACTTGGAAGGATAGAAGAGAGTATCGATGAAACCAAAAGATAGCCCATGGCAAGTGCTTTCATCTAGAAAAGTCCTTGACACACCTTTTTTGAAAATCCGTAGTGAGCGCGTTAAGCTTCCAGAGGGCACAATCCTCCCCGATTACTACATCATCGAGAATCCGGGCTGGGTCGGTATCGTGCCGCTAACCGAAGATGGCTATTTCATTCTTAATAAGCAGTATAAGCATGGCATTGGTTTGGAGGTAATTGAATTCCCTGCTGGTGGCCTTGATGAGCACGAAGATGATCCTCTAAAGGCGGCACAGCGCGAATTGATGGAAGAGACAGGCTATAGTGTTGATCCGGGGCAAACAGAGTTTCTTGCGCATATGTTGGCAAATCCTACTAATGCCGAGACAAGAATTTGGTGGTACTTAGCACGCAATGTACGCAAGACAGGCGAGCAAAAAATTGATCCCTCTGAGATAATTGAAAACATTCTGGTCACGCCACAAGAACTACTCGAACTGCTTCACAGCGAGCGTTTCCTCGTTCAGGGCCAGATTGCTGCTGCGTACATGGCGTTGGAGCGCCTGGGATATATGAAATGGCTAATTAATAAATAAGAGGTCGTAAATTTGATGAAATCTTAACACATTTTTGCTAATTACTTCACACGGACATGCGAAACTACTATCAGGAGAACCGTATGAAAATACTCATTATCGAGGATGAAGCCAACATTATCCAGGTCATCCGGCTCTATCTGGAGCAAGCCGACTACAGCGTGATCAGTGCTGGCGATGGTATCACCGGACTAGAACTGCATGCCCGTGAACATCCTGATCTGGTTATTCTTGACTTGATGCTGCCAGGACTGGAAGGGATGGAGGTTTGTAGGCGCATTCGTAGCTGGGCAAATACACCCATTCTTATGCTGACAGCACGCCAGGGAGAAGAAGACCGCATCCAGGGATTAGAGTTAGGAGCCGATGATTACCTGATTAAACCGTTTAGCCCGCGCGAGCTGGTAAGCCGTGTCAAAGCCATCTTGCGTCGAAGTGCAGTAACCGTGGCCGACGCAGATAAGCCAGCCAAAGCAGAGCAGGAGCCAATGGACACTAGCGAGCTACGTTTCGGAGCCCTGATAATCAACATTCCCGCCCGCAAAGTCATTGCCAATGGGCAAATCGTCACACTAACAGCTAAGGAGTTCGATTTACTTGTTGCTCTTGCCTCAATGCCAGATCGCGTTTTCACACGAGAGACTCTGCTCAATCAGGTGTGGGGCTACAGCTATCTGGGCGATGGTCGTACTGTTGATGTGCATATTGGCACCGTACGCAAAAAGCTTGAGAGCATTCCAGGCATTCCACATCATATTCAGACAGTTTGGGGCGTGGGCTATAAATTCGTTGTTGAGCCAAGTCCATCTACACCTCGCACATGAGGAGAACCTGTATGGAGAGCCATATTTCCCATTCCGCATTAAGCCTCAGAACAAAACTCGTCCTGAGCTACTTAGCTGTCATCCTCGGGACGGTCCTCGTGTTGAGTTTTGCGGTCTCATGGGCAGTACAAAACTACTACGTTAATCTCCAAAAACATCGACTCCAAAACACTGCATATGCGGTAGAAGCAAACCTAGAACATGGCTGGATATTTTCCCGTGGTCATCATTTTGCAGGTAGCCTTTTTGAGCCAGGCAGTCTGCTCGCACTACAGATGAATGGCGAAAAAACGCCCGAATGTTTGCAAGCATTTATCGGCGCAGGCACTGAAAACTGCAACAATGCAACACTTATCCAGGCACTCAATCAGGCATTACACGGACAAAGCACAGATTTCGGCGAAATACAACTCGCTGCCCCTGACGGCGGTAATATTTCTTCAATCTATATTAGTTCTCCCTTACGAATCCATAACCAGATAGTCGGTGCAATGTTTTTAGCCCAGCCGCAATTCTCATCACCAAAATTTGGTTTCTTGCAGCAGATTTAGCAAATCAACCAAGCTATTCTGATTGCTAGTCTAGTAGTTGCTGCTGTTGCTCTGTGTACAAGCATCCTGCTTGTGCGACGGTTTACTCAGCCACTGAAGGATCTAACAATAGCAGCCGAGCAAATGAAGCAAGGAAAATATACCCAGCGCGTCTCCTTACCCAAAACACTCGATGAATTAGGATACCTCGGACTCACTTTCAATGAAATGGCAGATACGATCGAGGCCGATATTACAGAATTGCGTCGTCAGGATCAAGTGCGTCGCGACCTCATTGCCAATATTGCCCATGATCTGGCTACGCCGCTTACCGCAATTCAGGGCTTTAGCGAAGCCCTGGCCGATAATGTCATCTCCAATTCAGATGAACGCCAGGAAATTGCACAACGCATCGGACGAGAAGTACAGCGCCTACGTCGTCTGGTCGCCGATATTCAGCAAATGACCTCGCTGGAAGCTGGTCATACAAAACTCGATCTCGCCCCATTGGATATGCATGCTCTGGTCGACGAGACAATTGCGGTGATTGCACCTGAGTGTGAACAACAAGGTATTCATGTGTATAACGATATCAAGCCATCCACGCCACAGGTCATAGCCGACAGCGATCGCGTCACGCAGGTTCTGCTCAACCTCTTGGACAACGCCCGCCGCCACACACCAGCTGAAGGAACTATCCGAGTCGGAGCTACAGTACAAAGCCATTATTTACTCACTTGGGTCAGCGATACTGGCACAGGTATTGCAGCCACCGCCCTGTCCCACATTTTTGAGCGCTTCTACCGCGCCGACCGCTCACGGACAACTTCTACTGGAGGTAGCGGCCTGGGACTCTCAATTGTGAAAGCGATTATCACAGCGCACGGTGGCAACATTTGGGCTGAGAGTACCCTTGGGCAGGGAACACGCATCACGTTTACGCTACCAATAGCAATAGAGACACCTGCTAGCTACAATGGAGGCAAATTATTGATAGCAAACTCGGGGGCCCTATATGATGGGAAATGAATTGCATTCGACGTGTGCCAGTAGAGGGGAAATGGGAAGAAGAAAGTGCCCACGAGAGGAGTCGAACCTCCAACCGTCGCATTAAGAGTGCGCTGCTCTGCCATTGAGCTACGTAGGCTTGATGGGATTAGTATAGCACACCTGTCAACTGGTTTGCAACACTTGACGAGGCTAGTATAGCATAGAATACTTGGGATTACAATATCTTTGTCGCCTTGCCGCCTCTTTACAAAAAAAGGCACACCCCCATCCAGTTACTTTTGGGGGAGCCCACTTGACACATCCATTATCCACAATTTAAAATATAAATATAACTTTATGTTTTAATCAATCTAAAAGAGTAATGGAAGAGATGATGGATGACTGGCGAGACCTCAAACGAATGATCAAGGTGTTGGCTGGAGTGGCTCGCCTAACCATTATCTATCATTTGGCACGCCAGGAAGCAGTGACAGTGACAGATCTGGCTGATCATCTGAACATTAGCCAGCCATTGGTTTCATGGCACTTACGGAAACTCCGGCATGCTGGCTTGATCCAGATGCGCCGCAGTGGCCGACAGGTCTACTGTTCTCTCAACCTAGAACGTTTTCACCAGTGTATACAACGCCTTGAAAGTCTCATCGATCCAAACATAGCGATGGATTCGTTGCTCATGGGACCCGAATTGATTGAGGCAGATGTGGGATCAGAGGAATAGGTACGCTCCCCAATGAGCGAGAAAGCTACATCAGAGTTGGATAGACAAACCAATCCAGAGAAGGAATTACATGGAAACCAGCAAACGAGATCAGGCAGTTACCCGAATTGAACGAACATCCACAGGTACGGCCATGCTGAAGAAACATGGCAAGATGACAGCAGAACAGGCTTATCAGGCAGGGAAACATGGCAAAGCAGATACCCATATGCATAGTACCTATAGCGATGGCTGCGGTACTATCGAAGAAATTTTAGAGCATGTCCAGCTGCATACTGACCTGGATGTGATTGCTATCACTGACCATGATTGTATTGAAGGAGCATTGCATGCACAGGACCTCTGGGGCAAGAGATCCTATCGGTTTGATTTCATCGTTGGTGAAGAAATCACTACTCGCGAAGGTCACTTGCTAGGTCTCTTTATTGAGAAACGCATCCGGCCCGGCTTGAGTATGGAGGAGAGCATCGACTTGATCCACCAACAGGGTGGGCTAGCAGTGATTGCACATCCGCTCCACCGCTTTTTCCGCCATAGCTGCCAACGTCACGTTATGGATCGCATTCACCGTTCAAAGGATGTCTGGTTCGATGGCATAGAAACGTGGAATGCAAGTTTCTGTGGCATCTATTCTAACTACGTTGCAAGGGGAGCGAACCGCGAACGCTACGGTCTACCAGAGGTAGGTAATAGCGATGCCCATAGCATAAATGCTATCGGCAGTGGTGTAACTTGGTTTGAAGGGAAGAATGCCCAGGATTTCCGCACCAGTATCGAGTGCAATTTGACCGCTTCTGGTGGTAAATTGTGGGATCTCTCAGCTTACTACCAGTGGTTACGACGTCGGATAAGTCATGGTTCCCCGCAAGTAGAGACAGAGGTCATGGTTCCCCAGGAGTCGGTATCCTAATGACTTTGTCTGAGAATTGCCTGCATCCTAAAGAGTTTGAGAGCGAAGGAGTCAAAGAGCTAGTCCTATCGAGGATAAGTGTGGTACAATAGGGATATGTTTAGCAGACGCATACAGCAACAAGCAAGACATGTAGTCACATTACTGATACAACCACTGGCTCGCTTGGGTGTCTCTCCCAATTTGCTAACGAGTATCGGACTGTTGGTCAGTGTGGTGGCGGCATTGGTGATTGCTCAAGGATACCTGTTCATAGGGGGACTGCTGGTGATGCTTGCTGGCATTTTTGATATGTTTGATGGAGCTATGGCTCGCATCCGTAACGCTGCCACTACCTTTGGCGCTTTTTTAGACTCGACGCTTGATCGCTATTCAGAAAGTATTATTCTGTTTGGGTTGCTCTGGTACACGTTGCAGCATCCTGACCTCCAAGATCTACCTTGGCCTGCTCCACACGAGCAAATGTGGATGATTACTTTCATTTTCGTGTCGGTGGTCGGCTCATTGATGGTCAGTTATACCAAAGCTCGCGCCGAAGGACTGGGAATTGAGTGCAAAAGCGGACTGCTTGCCCGTCCAGAACGTGTCATTATCCTGGCTATTGGATTCTTATCTAATACGAGCATCTGGGCATTAGCCATTCTGGCAGTTTTTTCCAATCTAACTGCACTGGAACGTATGATTTCTGTATGGCGATCAACACGCCGATCTGGAGAAACGTTTTATTGTGAACCTCATGATACCAGTGCTAATGATCATTACTTGCCCAATGCTGTAGGGACGAATGATCTATAAAGGCGAACAAGATGCCTGTGAACCATGTTCGCCTAAAGTGCCCACCGGGATTGTCGCCGTTTACCAGTGGCACACAACCAGAGTGAAAACAACGGCGTATGACAAAAAACATGACGAGATCGAACCGGCTACTGTAAGAGATTTGTATTGGAAAGGCTGTTTGATTACTATACGAACTGAATCTAGTAAGGGATAATGCATTCGTACAGTCTCTTCTCTAAAAGCGTAGCGTGATAAAAAGAGCCGAGGATACAGGAGGGGCGGAAGAGTTGATGGCCCCCGCCCATTAGCATAAGTATCGGCTAAAAGCTGGGAAAAAAGGTCAGGAAACGTGTGATTGCCCCAAACTATCTTCAAGAGAAACCTACCTGCGCTCCGGTTCGTAGCAACTGAGACGGGAGATCTTAGTGACAACGGAACATTTGCAGCATGAGCATGACGACGTAGATACATTGGTCGTGGAGTATCCGTCTGCCCTCGAAACGACAATTGATATAACAACAAACCAAACCACGACATCCGTCGAAGCATATAGAGAAGGTGATATCTCCTCATCTGAGTGTACCACCTTTGCTCTTATACCTGAAGAGGACCATCAGGATGCCACCGCTTCATATGAAGTTGCAACACCCTTGGAAGCAGTTCCCTTTTCTGTCCCCTTCTCGCACAATTCCAATGCCTCCTCGGAGCCACCAGCACCTGCTACAGGAGAGGATGCTACCTCTCGCACTAGTGAGCAAGAGCAGATGGATCAAGAAACTACAACGATACCGGAGACGCCACCCAGTCTAAATTCACAGGAAATTCCTGTTTCTGATAAGGAAGAAGAGATTCGACCTTTTACCGATTTTATCGAGGAATTCCGTCTAGCAGAGGCAACTCGGTTACAGACTACTTTGCACGAATCGCAGGTAGAAAATTTCGCACTACTCAGCTCGGTAGAATCAGTTTTGGCAGCATCCAGCCCTACACCTGACACTACCGACCACAGTGAAAAAACTAGTAATTCCGTAGTATTGTCCGAAGATAATGCATCAATTCCATCTGCATCAACTAACGAAATGTCAACATCTTCACTACGAACCGACGAAAATGGATTAGTTATCCCAATATTGCAGGGAGAGCGTGTAGTATCACCTCTCTTACGCCCTGCCCCGCGTTTACGTGTGCCTCGACACGGAGCAAGCCGCTATCATCGTGAGGAGCAAGCTAGTGTGACAGAAGAAACGCCTGCGGCAGCACAGCCAGAATCTACGGGACAACCTATTGTCAGCGAACCTCCAGCTGTGACACCACCACCCAAACCTGCACGCCGCTATCGTTTTGATCGTCGTGGCACTACTACAATAGGAGCAAATGGAGCTTACGGGCTAAATGGCTCTACTCCGGCACTACCTCCCACATTAGCAAGCGGTCAGCGACTAGACGAAGAGGCACGCGCGAGCGTTGCTCCCACACTAGACCTAGAAGTAATGGGAGAGCAAACTGCTCCTGAAACGCAATCAATCGGGCAACTAACATACAAACCGACTGCAACCCAGGAAGCAGTATCAGCTGAGAACACAGGCTCAACCACAATAAGTTCATCGGAGCAAGGACGTCGTCGCCATGGCCAAAAAGAACAGCCTACCATTCCAACGAACTTGGTAGATACAATGACCAGTGCAGAATCAGCAGTTGAACCAACTATGCAACTAGCAGAGACTGCTCCCGAAGATCTACCACCACTGGAATATTCTGAACTGCAAAAAAACCCTCCACGTCGGCGACGTCGGCATCGTTCTGGGCCTAACAGCAACACACCTGCAAGTTCAGCACCGTCCAAACCATCTGCGGCCCCAGTTGTACCACCGGCGCCCCAGCAGTCACCGATACTCATGCCACAGATACCACTGACACCTGTGCAACCTTCGGCTGACACACCCACTTATTCAATAGTGTCGGGCTACACAGTTAGCCAGATGAACCAAGGAAATGATGGGGCCGGGCCATTTCTGGGACCAGAACCATCACCTGCCCGCGGCAGTGGGCTTAACAGAGATGGGCGGACAACAACACGCGCTGGAGCACAACGTACATCAGCTCCTTCACCAACTACTGCTGGTCGTGCAGGTGACAATGGCCTGACGTCAGCAACGATCAACCAGTTTGCCAATATTGTTTCACAAGCGATTGAGACACAGACAGACCGCATGGTAGCTGAATTTCGCCGTCTCAGTCAGGCTCCAACGAATGTATCCGTCAGTCTCCCTCCATTTCCTTCATCGGAGCGGGTGGGAGTATTCGTTGATGTAGCTAACCTGCTCTATTCAGCTCGTACCTTGCGCATCTCCGTTAACTTTGGGAAATTGCTGGACTTTCTGCGCGGAAATCGTCGCCTCATCCGTGCCCATGCATACTGTCCAACCAGTCCTCAACCAGGGGATGAGCAGATGTTTCTGCAAGCCGTCAAAGGTCTTGGCTATCGTATTACAACCAAAAACTATAAGACCTTCTCCAGTGGTGCAAAAAAGGCCGATCTAGACCTGGATCTCTGTATGGATGTGGTGCGTCTCGTCGATGGAAATGCAGTTGACTGTATTGTTCTACTCAGTGGCGATAGCGATTTCATGCCCATGCTCAACTATTGCTCCGACCACGGTGTCCGCGTAGAAGTGGCCGCCTTCGACGAAGCTATGTCTGCAACATTGAGGCAGAGCTGCGATTTATTCATCAATCTCTCAATGTTGGAAGAGATTCGAGCATAAGCCTACCAACAAAGAAATCAAAAAAGTGAGGACACCTTAGTTAAGGTGCCCTCACTTTTTTGAGAAGATGCCATCAATCATATTTCGAGAAGACCTTGCATTTGATTTTTAGGAAGGTATGGCTTTATTCTCCCACTGCTGCGATTAATCCCGCCAGCAGAGCAGCACGGGGAGCAACACTATTCAGTTCGATATACTCATCTGGACTGTGATCGAGGTCACCAATCGGGCCAAGGCCATCGAGCGTGGGTAAACCGAAACCAGAAGCATAATTGGCATCTGAGATACCACCTGTCATAGCATGGTCTACCTCAAAACCCAATTGCTGGGCAATGCGTTGTGCCTGACGAACCAAGCGCAAACTCTGCGGTGTACACTCCATTGGATCTTTGATGTTAGAGTCACGTTCAAGAATCAATTGGACTCCGGGAACACTTTTGTTCTGCATCATCTGATGCCAACGCTGCTCCGTGTCATAGCAATCGCTAGGGTGCAAGAAGCGCAAATCAATAGACACTTCTGCGTAGTCAGGAACGACATTGGTGACAGTTCCACCGGAAACATGCCCTATATTAATCGTAACACCCTCACGCCAGCCGTTAAGACTCTGAAACTGTATAATCTGGTGCGCTAGCTCAACAATCGCATTGCAACCTTTTTCTGGCTCAACACCAGCATGAGCGGAATGGCCATGTGCACTCAATTTATACCATGATCCGCCTTTACGAGCACTGACCAAATCGCCGTTCACACGCGCCCCCTCCAAAACCAGCACTCCCTGACTGTTCTGACAAGCTTGCCAAATTAGATTTTTGCTATGGCGCTCCTTGCTAATCTCTTCGTCCGTTACACATAGAAAATGAATTTCGCCAAAGCGATGATAGTTCTGTGCAAGCAAAGCTTCAATAGCATAGACAGCAGAGAGAACGCACCCTTTCATATCATAAACCCCAGGGCCCAAGACTTTGTCTCCTTGCACCTGTACCGGACGAGCAGCGGTAGTTCCCACAGGATAAACAGTATCGATATGACCGAGCAATGTCACTTTCCCTTGCCCATCTCCATACAGAGTTGCATAGACGTCATTGCCCCATTTTTCCTGTCTACAAAGCGAAACATCCATGCCCAAACTGCGCATACGCTCTTCCAAGTAGAGGGCAACCATATCTATCCCCTCTTTGTAGTAAGTGCCTGAGTCAATAGCGCAGAGATCACTCAACTCCTTGAGATAACGCTGCAAATGATCTTGCACGTATTGCTCAACATTCCTTACAGACAATTGTGGTGAAGCCTTAGGCTGCTTCGATGCCATTGATTGTGTACCCATGATAACTCCTACTCGTTAACAAACACTCCTGAGTAGTAATCTCCGAATAAAAAAAGCAGAACACTAGCTATGGGTTCCGCGCTAGCTAGTGTCCTCTATTATTCGGCGAAACAAGCTTTACTGATTACAAATTCAATAAGCTCCAGTCAATACTGGAGCGATATTAGACTACCGGTCCCTAACTTTTGCTATAGTGTTCCTGACCCCTGCTGTATACGTGTATTAATAATCTATATTATCTGCTCAGATTATTGAAAATGTCAAGCTTTTAGACATTTTTTCCTAGGCAAGATCCCTCAGTTCAGCGGAATACAATGCGACAATCCTGATCAGGTTAACTAGCAAAAAGGATATGCCACCAGTCCCGCCAATAGCCTTGCGATTGAGATGTATCCTTATGCTTCACAATAGGCTGATGCCCCCCTTGATCTGTACTCACAAAGATCACAGCTTGCTCGCTAGGACGGACATATCCTAGTTGCTGTCGTGCCTCACTCTCAATCACTGAGGGATCATTGTAATAATCTGCATCTTGCTTAAGCTGTGTATGCTTGGCTTGTAGCTGTTGCAAGGATTGTTGGGCAACTTGCACTTGCTGTACCAACTGGTTGTTAGACCAAGCTTGAGCGAAGCTTCCTAGCAAGAAAGCACTACAGATTAATGCACTAATCCCTATCACCGTTTGGGTGACGATGGAATTTCGCCTAGCACGCTGATAGCCAACAGTGTCTTCCATACCAACAGCTGAAGTGACATGCACATTGCCACCTCCAAGACGCAAAGAGATGTTTGGTCGTCGTGGTCGACTTTGCACAAATCCTCCTCATTCTAGTTATGAGACGTTTTCTCTGGTTGGATTGGGTCTCAGCCAGAGTGTCTATGATTTAGGCTTTTTTTCATTATAGTGTTATCATATCCCCTGGTATACTGGACTCACAAGCATAAAATCTTGTTTACCAATCTCTATTCTTCTAGAGGAGTCTCTGTATGCTACCGTTTACCAGTGCTGCCCGCGATCAGGCAAATATGCCAACCAATAGGAGGGATCTGACTCGTTACCTTAACCAGATTTGGCGACACCACTTCGCAGATACACCACGCGTCAATAACGTTTACATAGATTACTGCTATCCATGGAAAAGCCGATTAGGGCTTATCCGGCTCTCACAAGATCAAAGCACGTCCTTTATTGGCATTAATACGCTGCTCATGCTGCAACAGGTTCCAGAAGAGGTTCTAATCACAACTATCGCTCACGAGTTGGTCCATTATGCCCACGGGTTCGGCTCACCGTTACCCCGCTACTATAAACATCCCCATGCTAATAATATTGTCGATCGCGAGTTAGAACAGCGGAAATTAGGAGAGTACTTACGACGCTGTCATGCGTGGATTGACAAGAACTGGTATTCATTCTATGATAGACAACGTGCATCTGGTTGGGCAGGCATTGATAAGATTAGCAGTTCTACATCCAGAGGGAACAAATAGGAGGGGGTATTTTTCTTGGCATGTGGCACTCAGGGCAAAAACGTGCAGTAAGAATCTCTTGACAAACCTTCCTGCTTGTGGTATAGTGCTAGCTAGCTTCGATGGTACGTACTACATTGCCCAGCAGTCCTACAGATTCTTCCCACTTATGCAGAGATTTGTCAATTGTACAATGCTTCTGGGTAGGACATCTCTAGTACGTTGACTGGACCTCGTTGAATACACATCAAAATTACCTTTCATTTGAAAGAGGACATTTCAGCATTTCATTCAGTGTTTCAGTGTTTTTAAAAAAGGGACTAACGTGTAGATTTCCCACCAAACTATCCAAGCACCAAAGCCAAGAACCCCCATTACTTCTCAGTAACTGGCGGGATTGAGGCATTCCCAACTAAAACAACACCTTCCCAACAAGGGATAACAATCAAATCAGAAAGGAGAAGCGGCATTCTTCCCCATGACATCAAATTTGGGGCATCCTGCCGCGATTATGGTGAATATAGCTGAGTTAGAAACCAAAACAATTACGGAGTTGCGTGATATCGCTCGTGACCTCGAACTTTCTGGCTACAGTACCCTCAAGAAACAAGACCTCGTCTTTCGCCTTCTTCAAGCCAATACAGAACAACAAGGTAATATCTTTAGCGCTGGCGTGCTAGAGATTGTGGAGGACGGCTTCGGCTTTCTACGTCAGGAGCGCTTCTTGCCTGGAAACATGGATGTCTATGTCTCACAATCGCAAATTCGTCGTTTCGGATTGCGCACGGGTGATATGGTCTCGGGACAGGTTCGTCCACCGAAAGATAATGAGAAGTACTACGGCTTGCTACGCGTTGAGGCTATCAATGGGGTCGATCCAGAAATTGCTAAGCGCCGTCCCCACTTCGATAACTTAACGCCAATCTTCCCGCGGGAAATGTTCAATCTAGAGACCAACCCCTCAAATACTTCGGGCCGTCTGGTCAACTTGGTCGCTCCAATTGGTCGCGGACAGCGCGGCCTGATCGTTTCTCCCCCGAAAGCTGGTAAGACAATACTTCTCAAATCCATCGCTAACTCCATCACCGAAAATTATGACGATGTTCATTTGATGATTGCTCTTATCGGTGAGCGACCTGAAGAAGTTACCGATATGAAACGCTCCGTCAAAGCCGAAGTGATTAGTTCGACCTTTGATGAGCCCACCGAGGCACATACGCGTGTGGCGGAGATGGTACTGGATCGTGCGAAACGCCTAGTCGAAGGTGGACGAGATGTCGTAATTCTACTCGATAGCATCACTCGCCTGAGTCGCGCCTACAATCTGGCTGTACAACCTAGCGGTCGCACTCTCTCTGGCGGTCTGGACCCCAGTGCGCTGCTTCCTCCCAAGCGCTTCTTCGGTGCAGCCCGCAATATCGAGGAGGGCGGTAGCTTGACCATTATCGCTACGGCATTGGTTGAGACTGGTAGCCGTATGGATGAGGTAATTTACGAAGAGTTCAAAGGCACTGGTAATATGGAACTTGTGCTTGAACGGCGACTGGCCGAACGGCGCATTTTCCCCGCTATCGATATTACGCGCTCCAGTACACGTCGTGAAGAGCTACTACTCGATGATCGCACTCTACGGGCCGTTGTTGTCATGCGTCGCATGTTCTCAACACTGGCAGACCAGCAGAGTGGCAAAGGCACCCTCGAAGCTACAGAGGCCCTGCTACAACATATGGCGAAGACGAATAATAATATTGAGTTCTTGGCCACGCTGGGCAAAAACATCATTTAACACAGGAGGCTTATGCCTCCTGTCTCTCCAGCGTGCGTAAAGCTAGCTTGAAAGGCATAGGGAAGCTGCCAAAGGGAGCATCTTATGTCTTCAATAACAAACGAACAGGTCTTTATCGGGCCAGGATTAAGCCCGTTCAAGCGTATTGTGACTTTTTTAGGAGTCACTTTCCTGATTGCAATCGTGCTCTGGATTGCAATCTATCAACATAATGCCCGAAATGATTTATCAGCAATTGGAAGCACGATTGCCGCACTTCTGTTCATCGGGGGCTTCATCTATTATTTGAACCTTATCGCTCCCGTCCCTTTTACAATCACGATCGGCCCTCAGGGAATTCTCAAACGGAGCCGCAAAGGCGAGGTGATTGATCTGCATTGGGAAGATTTGACACGGATCAAAGAAGAATTCTTTCCCAATGGCAAACGGATCAGCGTGATTGTCTATCGTAAAGTTACGGCACCTGATCAGAAAGCTAAAGCTTGGGCTGTCTACCGTGACGATGTGGCCGATCTAGATGGTCTAGCCGATACACTCAAAAGGGCTATTCCTGAGACTTGCCAATGGCAGAGCGAAACAGTACATGAGTAAGCCACTCCAACCAATCTGTCAACTAGAGCACATACTACTTATTTTTCGCAGGTAGCCAAAGTTGCCTTAGAAAACAAATCGTGGTATACTAAATAACACATTAACATGTGTCCATTTCCAGTTTACCTAACTCTGGCCCTTCGATGACTGGACCGGAAATGACAGGCAAATAGTCATGACTACAAATCCAACTGAACAGACAACACCAGCCGACATAATCCATACGTGCTGCCCCCGCTACGAACATGCCATTCAGATTCTTGGCAAACGCTGGACGGGCCTGCTGCTCAATGCACTAATGGATGGTCCACGACGCTTCTGCGAGTTAACTGCGGTAGTTGAGGGCCTCTCTGATCGTGTTCTCAGTGATCGCTTGCGTGAGTTGGAGATGGAAGGCATCCTACAGCGTGTCGTCTATCCACAAATTCCTGTTCGTGTTGAATATCAGTTGACTGAGAAAGGACGTGCGCTCAGACCAGTTATCGAGGCTATTCATACCTGGGCAGGGCACTGGATTGAACCATCTTCCTGTAAAGAAAAAGACCAATAGAGGCGTATATTTTGTGTCAGGAACCCGATCCCCGTCATGCGGGGATGGGCATGCAGAGCGGCCGCAAGGTTGTTTCATGAAGCTCACCTGACCAGACTCAGCCAGGCGCCGTATGGCGCATCGGGCTACGTTATCGATGAGAGTTCAAGTTCCTAGGCTTTGCGTGCGACGCCAGCGTGCTGCTCTAGAACCGATGGGTTAAACAGGCCTACGAGGGTTAAGCCAGTGCTCATCGGAAAGTACCGGGTCGATAACATTGTCGAGGCGAACATCACCTGGGTTTCCAGGGGCTCGAAAGAGCAGTTTCTTGAAAGGTAATGGTGAATTAAAGATTCACTATTACCTTTCTTTCCTCCCAAGTCCCTAAAAGGGAGTGAGTCCCCAGAAAGGAAAGACTATGGAAAACTTATGGGCCCCCTGGCGCATGGCGTTCATTGAACCCAAAACACCACCAAAGTCAGGTTGTATCTTTTGTACCCAACCCGCTGAACATCGCGATCCAGAGTATCATATTCTCCATCGTGGTGAGCGGTGTTTTATGATGCTCAATTTGTATCCGTATAATAATGGTCACCTGATGATCGCGCCATATGAGCATGTCGGCACTCTTGAGGATGTTGATGCGATGACTCTGGGAGAGCTGATGTCTCAGGTGCAACTGGCATTGCGTGCGTTACAGATGGCAATCAATCCTGACGGCTTTAATATGGGGATCAATCAGGGAAAAGTAGCAGGAGCAGGCTTTGCCGACCATATCCACTACCATATTGTGCCACGCTGGTATGGCGATACGAATTTTATGCCTGTACTGGCTGATGTTAAGGTTATACCAGAGCATCTGGATGTCATGTATCAAAAATTGTTGGAAGCACTCAAAGAAATACAGAGCGCGTGAGTTTTTTGGGGCTTAGTACCTACCAGCGAAAGACGTACCCGACACCACGTACCGTCTGGATGAGTTTAGGGCTTGCCGGGTCTTCTTCCAACTTCTCACGTAACCAGCGAATATGTACATCAACTGTCCGCGTGTCACCCACATAGTCGTATCCCCAAACGTTATGCAACAACTGATCACGCGTCAATACTGTTCCACGATTGCGTACTAGGTAGGTCAGCAGATCAAACTGTTTGGGCTGCAACTCTAGGTCTTGTCCACGACAGTTGACCCATCTACTGGCTAGATCAATACGCAGTGGCCCTGCTACTAGTTCTCTGTTACGATTGTTGATGGGCTGGGATTTTAGGCTGCTTTCTTGTGGAGGTTGACGCTCTTCTACAACGTTGGGATAATCGGCTCGGCGTAAAAGGGCACGCACACGTGCTAGCAGTTCCCTGCGGCCAAAAGGCTTGGTGACATAATCATCAGCTCCAACTTCCAGACCTACTACCTTATCAATCTCATCACTTTTGGCGGTAAGCATAATAATCGGCACTGTAGCAGTTTTGTCTTCACGGCGCAACTGGCGACAGACTTCCAGGCCATCTATACCTGGTAACATGATATCCAAAACAATCAAGTCAGGATGCTCACTATCCACTGCACTTAAGGCACTGGTGCCATCTGCTGCAATGATAACCTGGTAGCCCTCTTGTTCGAGGTTATAAGCAATTGTGTCTGCCAGAACCTCTTCGTCGTCAACTACCAGTATTTTTCGCACCATTATCTCCTCCTAGCCGAAGCGCCCACTGATATAGTCTTCAGTTTCTCCTTCCTTCGGATGTCCAAAGAGCTGTACAGTAGGTGCATACTCCACCAGACTACCATTTAGGAAAAAGCCTGTGAAGTGTGAAACACGACCAGCTTGTTGCATATTATGTGTCACAATTACAATAGTATACTCTTTAACCAGAACAGTAATCAATTCTTCGATCTTTAAAGTGGCAATGGGATCAAGCGCAGAGCAGGGCTCATCCATTAGTAGCACCTCGGGTTTGACGGCTAAAGCACGGGCAATACACAAACGTTGCTGCTGTCCACCTGAGAGACTCAGTGCGGAAGCATGGAGACGATGCTTTACCTCATCCCAGAGAGCGGCACCGCGCAGGCTTTGCTCAACTACTTCAGCAATATATTTCTTTGGCTTGCCCTGAACCCTTAAACCATAAGCCACATTCTCAAAGATGGACTTAGGAAAAGGATTGGGGCGCTGAAATACCATCCCAATGCGCTGGCGCAATAAGACCACATCAGTCTGTTTATCATAGATATCAATACCATCGAATATGGCTTTGCCTTTGATACGCGTACCAGGAATAATATCACTCATGCGATTCAATGTTCGTAAGAATGTTGATTTGCCACAACCAGAAGGTCCTATCAGCGCTGTCACCTGCTTCTCACGAATTGGGAGGATTATATCAAAAAGCGCTTGCTTTGAACCATAGAAGAATGTGGCATTCTGCACATCAATCTTAATATTGGCAGCAGTATCAAGGGACTGTGCTGAACCTGTAGAACCTGTAACCTGTCCAGCGACGGGCACAACAGATTGTTGTTCCACTCTGCTAGTTTTACTAGGACTGCTTTCCGCGCCTAGCAGAAGATGCACAGGATTTGAAGTGTTCATACAGTACTCCACCATGATCTCTCCTTACTTCAGTCAATTATATGATAGAAACATTCGCAGCGCATTAGGCCGCCATGACCTTGCGCTGAATGATACACCCGATAGTACGAGCCCCAATGTTAATAAGCAGCAATACAATGATCAGTAAGGCTGCCGATCCCCCAGCGATAGCAGTCGGAGTATCAACAGAAGAATAAGAACCAGAGCCAATTGTCTGCACATACCAGATATGGATGGTTAGGGTATCACTACCGACGAAAGGGTCTAAGGTATACGGATGCCGAGGGCTTAAAGTTCCAGTAGTAAAGATGAGTGCGGCGGATTCTGCCAATACCTTACCTGCGGATATCACAATGCCAGTCGCAATACCAGGGATTGCCGATGGCAATACGATCGTGCGAATGACTTGCCACTTCGTACAACCTAGTGCCAAGCCGCCTTCACGCAAATCACGTGGCACTGATGTCAAGGCCTCTTCAAAGAGACGTAGAGCAAATGGCAAGCTAAGGCAAAGTAATGTCAGAGCACCAGATAGGCGGCTATAGCCAAAGCCTAAGAGCGAAGAAAAGACTAGGTAGCCGAACAACCCCAAGACAATGGCAGGCACACTAGCCAATGTTTCGGCTGCCAGATGAATGATAGCCACCAGTAAACCCTGGCGAGCATATTCTACAAGGTAAATGGCTGCGCTTAACGATATAGGGACAAGAATGATCTCAGAGAGTACCAGGAGATAAAAGGTATTGTACAGCTCTGGCAAGATACTAACTTCAACATTAGGATCAAGGCTGTAAAAATCCGGATTGAGGAGATATGGACAACCTTGCGCTAAGAGATAGATGATAATAGCGAGAAACCCAATTACGACTATTCCTGTCATGATTGATAGCATAGCCACTGCAATACGATTACCAGTATGAAGACGCCGTACTAGGCGCTCTCGTATCGCAGAACCCAGTTCATTTCGATCATATCCAGTCCCCTGCAAGAACGGTTGATGAGTGCTCATCTATACACGCTCCTACTGGTTAGAAAGCGACTCATGCACATAAACAGAAACGAAATAACCAGGAGCACAAAGCCTAGCATGATACAGGCAGAACAAGCTGCTGGCGTTGGGGCTTCACTAAAATAGGAAACAATGCCTAGAGGAATATTGATGTTTGGCTGAAAGAAAGCACCAGGGGTCAACAAGTCTGTAGGGAGAGCATTCTGCGCTTTGAGGACCATAGTGACTGCAAATGTTTCACCGATTGCACGGCCTGTACCAAGCAGGATAGCAGTTGCCAAGCCAGTTTTGGCGGCTGGCAGTACAGCATTTTTCATCATCTGCCAATGCGTCGAGCCAAGAGCTAAACTCGCCTCACGCACATCGACGGGAACTGCTCGCAAAGCGTCTATTGAAATACTGACAACTGTAGGGAGAACCATGATCACAAGAACAATACTCGCCGTTGCCCATCCATAGCCAGCAGTGGCAGCGACAGGGGCAATGGGCGCAGCTAATCTGCCAACCCAGGGAACTAGGACTACTAATCCAAGAAAACCAACTACCACTGACGGCATACCTGTGAAGATCTCAATCAGTGGTCGAAACATACGTTCTAGCCACCTAGGAGACAGCTCTGCCATGAAGAGAGCCATACCCACAGCCAGTGGTGTGACAATCAGTATTGCAAGCGCCGTTGTGATAACCGATCCCAGGATATATCCCAGGGCACCATAGCTTACTTTCCCTTGAGTAGGGTCCAAGTTCCAACTTGTACTAGTGAAGAATGTACTAGCACTTGCATGATCTAGCGCAAACAGCAGAAGACCATTATATCCAACAAAGATAAAAACGCCGAAAATGATAAGGACAATCAAAATAGCACACAGGAGGAAAAGATTTTGGATTATCTCTTCACCCCATCGCTTCTGATTGGTCAGTTTGTCTACCATGACGTGTTCCTCATTGGCTTTGCGTTCTCCAGGATAGGCACTGGAAATGCAGTACGGATACAGGCACTCCAGTACTAAGTAGAGTACCACTCTATATACTACCCCAAAGCAAAAGCTGCTCACTTGGGCTGCTTGGCATCGACTGCCACTTGGGTCAGATCGCTCAGGGTGAAGAAGCCATCTTTTTTTCGTGCATTTACAACCTCAGGGTCGTTACTGCTCATATAATTGATGAATGTTTTGGAAAGGCTTGTCAGTTGACCTTTAGTATACATATGCTCAATATTCCAGAATTTATACGTATTGTTTCTCACGTTAGCCTCAAAATCATCAACCCCATCAATCTTGATGGTGGTCAACTTCTTGGCCTGAGCATAGGAAGTAGCCACATAGGCGATGCCACCGGCGGTTTGCGACACAACAGTTGCGACATCACCCGAAGAATCACCATTAATGCTAGCCGCATCCGTCTTCTCTGTGGCCCCATTCAGAACATAGGAGTCAAAAGTAACACGAGTACCAGAACCAAGTTTGCGATAGATAGTCACAATGGGTAGATTGGGACCGCCAACTTGTTTCCAGTTCGTAATCTTGCCAGTATAAATGTCGGTGATCTGCTGAGAAGTCAGATTGGTCACATGAGTTACATTCTTATTCAGGACAACTGAAAAGATAACAACTGCAACCTGATGGTCTACCAAGCCTGGATATTTTGCAGGATCTGCAAAAATATCCGAGTTACCAATCGCAACGCTACCACTAGATACTGCCACGAGACCAGCCGAACTTCCACTTTGCTTTGGTGTAATTGTGGCCCCACTACACTTATCTTCGTAAGCATTAGCAACATCATTGGCTAATGGGAAAAGGGCCGTCGAGCCATCAAATGTGATGCTTCCATTCACACATTGGGGCCCTTGAGCAGTACCTTGCGATGTACTATTGTTATTATTACTACCACTACTACTACTAGAGGAACTACAAGCGGAAATAGTCATACAGAGCACTGCCAACAAAGCCAGCATGGCAGTCATGCGACCTTTTCTGCACATATAATCTCCTAACCCTCTAGGAATGAGTCCTGAATAATTTTGACAAATACTGTAAGCGAAAGCAATCAATCTACTATTTTTCCTCCCACAAACTTCGCCCATCTATAAGCTATCACAGCTTAATTAAGTGCATGTTAATGTTATGTTAAATTTTCATCCAGAAGAGCAGCCAAAGCAATTAACGATATTTAATAAAAGGTCGGAAAATTAACGTATGAGTGAGAAGAGACATGAAAAAGAAGGTGTCCATAGTCTAGAATGTTTGGTGTGAATTAAAAAAAGCTCTTTGGCCTCCATCATTTGAGAGACTTTGAGCAGGCAATGAATTTATGGACAAGTAAATGGAGAAGCCCCCGGTACAGGCCTCAATTGCCATTGCTGATTATCCGTCCCCTTCCCATTAGATACCCATTGTATGACAGCAGACATATCATTGCTCGAAAAGAGATAGTCATCGGCGACCAGATGACTATTGACATTTTGAAGGTAGACATAGCCTTTGTCCGGGGCAACAATAACCTGCCATTCTTCGCTCAGATCTCCGCTTACTTGGTGGTATTGCTCCAGTGTCATTTGCGGTACCATGGATGCGTAAGGCACATGCAGGACATAAGTAGTGTCCCCCCCACTAGTGCCCACATTGTATAAATAAAACGCATTTGGTTGCAGAGACGAGTCGGCAAGGCAAAATGCCCAATTTTGGCAGGTACAGCCATTGGCATGATACTGGTCTACGAGTGCATCATCCTGTCGTACGCCATTATACACTTCTAGGAATTTATTACTGTGACGGTTCACTATGTGGTAGACCGTACCTGTGACAGGCTGGGTATCATAGACACGCACATGTCCACGGCCTACAAACCAACTCGCACAGGTGACGAGAACCACGAGCGTAACTAACCCGCATATAGCCAACAATAGCAGTGTTCTTTTTTTCATAGCGACACTTTCCTTCTTTGGCGCTTTCGCTCCACAGATCACTTCACGACAGGACAAGTGAAAGGTTGGCCCATATCAGACAGTTGCCATTCCTCCTCGGCTTTCCCATTCGGCCAGTAGAGCATGACCGCAGCTAGATCGTATTGCGAACCGAGAAAAACATCGGCGTAAGATTTATCACGCGCATTGACAAGGTTGTAATAGCCATCGGAGGTAGGTTGAAGCAACCAGTACAGGTTAGGTTTTAGAGCTGGCACAAATTGCGCTAGTCCCATTTGATATTTGGGCGATGAATTAGCCACACCTAGGACGTGATCATTACTGGTCTGCGGTCCCGGACTTCGCGCCCATATTGTAGATATAAAACGAATCTGGGTAATTGGGATCATTTGTCGAGCAAAACGCCCAATTCTGGCAGGCGCAGCCAATGGAGCTAGACAGGGCTACTCCCGCTCCATTCCATTGCCCATTGGCCACTTCTAGCAATTTGCCACTACTACTACTCACAATGGTGTAGATCTCTCCTGACCTAGGAGTTACCCTAGAAGAGGTTAGCAAAGGTGTTGAGGTATTCTGCTGGAGCAAGCTTCTACCTATCGCTGGTAGGGATTGAACCGTTCTAGGTGCTGCTGGTATAGCCGAGTATCTCATAGTCAAGATCCAGGCGAGACTGCTGACTAAGAAAAGGCCGGTAAGAGCAGCTGCGAGCACGGTGAAGAGCGGTTGAGCTGAATTTCGTGGGTTGCTCTGCCTCCAGCTTCTGAAAGGAAATGATGTAGCAATCATCTGCTGCCTGCCTTTGAGGAATCTGGAAGCTTGGCTCTTGAAAAGCATCCTGCTGTTTGCTGTAGTGTTCTAAGCGCTCCCAGACCCGATTGAGCGAAGCGGCATCTTCTTGCGAGATGGAGCGTAATTCACGGATAAATTGTGAGTTGAAATCTGGGAAGAGAAAGTGGCTTTCATCCAGAAGAAAGTCTATATCGTCATCGATTGAATCAGGAGTGAACAGCTCTTTGCTCCTATCCATTGGATAGCCCCTCCTCACTGTTAGCATAGATAGTGCGTAAGACGTTTAAGACGCGGGAGAGCATAGTGCGAATGGCACCATCACTTTTCTGAAGTCGCTTCGCGATCTCAGGGCAACGCAAGTCTTCAGCGAAACGGAGGCGTAGGACTTCTTGCTGGATTTGGGGAAGCAGAGCAAGATGGGAACGCAGCTGAGCATGTCGTTCACTCCCCAAGGCCACGAGTTTCAGGAGCATGCTCTGTCCTCGTCGTAGAGTTCATGCTGCAGATCTTGCAATGGAATAGACGTCTGCCGTGTACTACGACGATAGAAATCGACAAATTTATTGTGTGCTACGCGTCGTAACCAAGCAAGTTGTTCCTGCTGACTCATGGTACTTAAATCAGGCTTTTCTAGGGCAGCGATAAAGACTTCGAGGAGGACATCTTCTGCATCCTCTTGCGTGGGGACATGGCGACGTATGTACTGCAGAAGCTCAGGTGCAGAGCGTTGGTAGAGATGTGCAATAAGCGAGTGGCTCGATGGAGTCGATTGCTTGATCAATTGTCTCCTACTTCCTGAAAGGCCTTTTCCAAGCATTGGTGTTACAAGCCTTGATTGAAAAAACAACTACAGGAATTCTTCTTGCCAATGAGGTTCAACAAAGGCACAGTCTTGAGTATACTGTAACCTTGGTTTGGAAGAACCTCCAGGGGGAAAGAGGGACAGATCTCATAGGAAAACCTGTACTAGTTTTCCTTGATTTCCTAGAGACTGATTTCTAGAGTCCTTCAAAAAAGTCACCAAAAAAGTGTTGACAATTTGGAAGATCTGTGGCATAGTATGTAGGCGCCGCTCGGAGCGACGCAAAAGATGGAAAAGCGAAGGCTTGTACATTTATAACTGAATAGTATCTTTCTTCATTTTTGCTGAGCCGAGAAGGTCAGCACGAGTTGAAGCAGAGAAAAAGAGATCACCAAGGCAAACAAGCAAGTATGAGTACGAGGTGGATGCCTAGGCGCTTGAGGCCGAAGAAGGACGCGGAGACCGGCGAAACGTTCAGGGGGAGCTGCATCCAAGCTGAGAACCCTGAGATTCCGAATGGGGCAACCCCTCCAGAGTGATGTCTGGAGACCGCCTGTTCATGAAGGTGAGCAGTGACGGGGGGCAGCGGGTGAACTGAAACATCTCAGTAGCCCGACGAAAAGAAATCAACCGAGATTCCCGTAGTAGTGGCGAGCGAACCGGGAGTAGCCCAAACCAGTGGCTGGGCAACTAGCGACTGGGGTTGTAGGACCAGCAACAAACACGACCTGATCACTCCAACACGTTGGAAAGCGTGACCGTAGAGGGTGAGAGTCCCGTCAAGAACGATTGGGAGAGTGTGGGCTGGGATCCTGAGTACCACGAGACACGTGAAACCTTGTGGGAAGCAGGGGGGACCACCCTCCAAGGCTAAAAACCTCAAGCGACCGATAGTGAACAAGTACCGTGAGGGAAAGGTGAAAAGCACCCCGGAAGGGGGATGAAAGAGACCCTGAAACCACGTACTCCCAAGCAGTCAGAGGTCACTGTGGATCTGATCCACTTAGGACTAATGGCGTGCCTTTTGTAGAATGATCCGGCGAGTGCATCGCACGTTGCAGGTTAACCAGCGCTAAAGCTGGGGAGCCAGAGGGCAACCGAGTCTGAAGGAGGCGAAAGTAGCGGCGATGCGACCCGAAACCACGTGAGCTATCCATGGCCAGAGTGAAGCGGATGTGACAGTCCGTCGAGGCTCGAACTCACCAGTGTTGCAAAACTGGGGGATGAGCTGTGGATAGGGGTGAAATGCTAATCGAACGTGGAGATAGCTGGTTCTCCCCGAAATGTATAGAGGTACAGCCACCTGTGAAAACCTTGTGGAGGTAGAGCACTGAATGGGCTAGGGGCCAAGTGCTGGTTACCAACCCCAATCAAACTGCGAATGCCACAAGAAGCGTGCAGGTGAGTGAGACGGCGGGGGCAAAGCTTCGTCGTCAAAAGGGAAACAGCCCAGACCATCGGCTAAGGTCTCAAAAGCGATGCTGAGTGGGAAAGGAAGTCAGGACGCCTAAACAGCCAGGAGGTTGGCTTAGAAGCAGCCATCCTTGAAAGAGTGCGTAATAGCTCACTGGTCGAGTGTCCTGGCACCGACAACGTAAGGAGGCTTAAGCATTGTACCGAAGCCATGGATTGTCTTCTTTGGGAGACAATGGTAGGGGAGCGTTCTGTTCAGCTGAGAAGCTAGACCGTAAGGACTAGTGGAGCAACCAGAAGTGAGAATGCCGGAATGAGTAGCGTAAGGTCTGTGAGAACCAGACCCACCGAATGCCTGAGGTTTCCTGAGCAACGTCAATCGTCTCAGGGTGAGTCGGGTCCTAAGCCGAGGACGTTAAAGTCGTAGGCGATGGCAAGCAGGTGAGATGTTCCTGCACCGGAAAGAGATCGTTATCAGTGATGAGGGGACGCGGTAGGAAAGCTGAACCCAGCGAATGGACAGGCTGGGCGTGTTTCATCAAGCGGGTCGTCGAGGCAAATCCCGATGACAGGACCGTGAGAGGAGCACCGAGCACTGGCGACAGTGCGGAAGTCAGTGGAGTCCAGGCCGCCAAGAAAAGCCTCTAGCGAGATCTCGTTCCGCCCGTACCGCAAACCGACACTGGTAGGCAGGGAGAAATATCCCAAGGTGATCGAGCGACCCTCTGTTAAGGAACTCGGCAAAATGACCCCGTACCTTCGGAAGAAGGGGTGCCTTAGTAGCGTCTGAGCTTAGGCTTGGGTGTGAGGAGGTTGCAAAAGAGAGGCTCAACCGACTGTTTAACAAAAACATAGGTCTCTGCGAACGCGAAAGCGGACGTATAGGGGCTGACTCCTGCCCAGTGCCGGAAGGTTAAGAGGAGTGGTGTTCGTAGCCATGAATCGAAGCCCCGGTGAACGGCGGCCGTAACTATAACGGTCCTAAGGTAGCGAAATTCCTTGTCGGGTAAGTTCCGACCCGCACGAAAGGAGTAACGAGTTGAGCACTGTCTCGACAGAGGACTCGGCGAAATTGAAAGACCCGTGAAGATACGGGTTACCCACGACAGGACAAAAAGACCCCGTGGAGCTTTACTACACCTTGGTCTGGAAATGAGGGACAGCGTGCGTAGGATAGGTGGGAGCCGGAGAACTCATCCTTGTGGGGATGGGGGAGGCAACGGTGAAATACCACTCTCGATGTGTTTTGTTTCTCACACGACAAAAACCGTGGACAGGGCCAGGCGGGTAGTTTGACTGGGGCGGTCGCCTCCCAAAGAGTAACGGAGGCGCCCAAAGGTTCCCTCAGGGTGAATGGAAACCACCCGCAAAGAGTGGAAAGGCAGAAGGGAGCTTGACTGCGAGGCGGACATGCCGAGCAGGGACGAAAGTCGGGCTTAGTGATCCCACATGACCGAGTGGAAGGCATGTGGCTCAACGGATAAAAGCTACCCCGGGGATAACAGGCTGATCTTGCCCAAGAGTTCAAATCGACGGCAAGGTTTGGCACCTCGATGTCGGCTCGTCGCATCCTGGGGCTGGAGTAGGTCCCAAGGGTTGGGCTGTTCGCCCATGAAAGCGGCACGCGAGCTGGGTTCAGAACGTCGCGAGACAGTTCGGTCTCTATCCGTCGTGGGCGCATGGAAAATTGAGGGGAGTCATCTTCAGTACGAGAGGACCGAGATGGCTGGACCGCTGGTGAGCCAGTTGGGGGGCCACCCCCAGAGCTGGGTAGCTACGTCCAGAAAGGAGAAGCGCTGAAAGCATCTAAGCGCGAAGCCGACCTCAAGAAGAGTTTTCCCACGCGTGAGAACGTGTGAAGATCCCAGGAAGAAGACCTGGTAGACAGACGACATGTGTAAGCTTGGTAACAAGTGCAGCAGAGTTGGACTGATGATCGAGAGGCTTGTCAGCCAAGAAGTGATCGCTGGTGAAGCGCGTGCTGACCACTGGCTCGGCAAAAATGAGGAAAGATACTTTTCTGTTTGTGAAAAAACATAACAATAGAAGGCCAGAGAGCTACAATTAACAGCTCTCTGGCCTTCTGCTTGTTATGCGCTTTTGTTATCGTACATGCGGACAACATAACCAAATATCAAGAGAAATCACTTTTTTGTCCCTCCACTTTTTGTCCCTCCGTTCGACGAATATTAGAACTTTTTTTGGGTATACTAAATATATATATTGTTGTTTTTTACCACTTTCTCTTTCGATACTTTTTTATCGCACGCAACTTGCAAAGATGCAAGGAACCGTGCAGAAGCTAAGTCGCATATGATTGATGTTTGATAGAATTTAGGCGTTTTTGTAGATCAAAAGGAGTATGAAATTGGGGAGTAGTGAAATTAGGCGTACAAACGATAAAACTGTAGAAAGTCAATTGGATAATGTAGGACAAGCCAAGTCACAAGATAATGGTGGCAAGAGCTTGACCAAGAAACTGATACAGTATCTCGGTCCTGCATCTGCGGCTCTCATACTTGGAGGAGTTGCTTTCCGAGGATTTGTGGGAATAGTTGGTACTGGAGGCTCAACATCTGAAGCTTCTGGTACTGCTCTTGCTCTGAGGGGCGACAATGCGATGAGACCTCCAGCTTTTCCCGATCAGCGAGCAGGGTTCATTGGCAAAAGTCCAACAGAGCTGTATGTTCCGCCAAAAGGTTTTTCTTCCTACTCGGGCCCGCCAGTACAGGAAATATGGCCTAATTTGTATGAACAGATGGTGAAAGACTCAGAAGAAAAGGAGCAAGCATCCAAAAAGGAGATGCCATCGAGGCAGCTAGAGCAAAGCAGGAGCCAAGAGACAGAGCCTCTAAAGTTGAGTAAGGAGGATATTAGTTCTTTGCAATCTTTCGTCCACTCTCTAGAGCGGAATAAAGCAGCTCGGCGAGGCTTCAGAAAGTTACTCAATGATAGAGAGGCTATGGATGGTATGAGAAATTTAATGCAGGATGAGGAGTTTAGAAAGCGTGCTCTCTCTGAACTGAAGGATGAGAAGAGTGTAAAGCAAGCTATATCGTTGCTGGAGGATTATCCATCTAATAGTACGGGGTATTCTGTTGATGTTGGCAAGCTAGCAGAATGTATAGTGATTACTCATATGATATTGTTTGTATGTGCATGCTGCTGCGAGCCATGCAAAAGGCATTTAAGGGGATGTGACGAAGACTGTACAACACTGTCTCAAGGAATTGTGTGTTGTCCTGAGCTAGCCGTTACTTGCGGCGCTTGCGGTGTTGGCTGCTTGTGCTTAGGCAATTGTTTAGACACATTCTTATGCTGCTATGACGGCGAATTCGACAAATGCGGCGAAGAAGTTAGTTCTTGCGTTCCCAGATGGGTTAGTTTACCTGGCCGCTGCGTTGGGGCCAGCTACGATGCAGTTGGCAACTGCATTAGTGGTGCCAACCGCAACGCAGTTGGCGAATGCGTAGGTACAGGCGTTAGGGGCGTTGGCGATTGTGTAGGTGCTGGCGTTAGGGGCGTAAGCGACTGTGTAGGTGCTGGCGCTAGGGGCGTAGGCGATTGCGTTGAAGCCATCCTGCAGCAGCCTGAGCAACAGAGACAGCCTGAGCAACAGAGACAACCTGAGCGCCCGAGGCAGCCTGAGCATCCGAGACAGCCAAACGATATACCACCGGCGAGTCAATCAGGCGATGGAGTACACCCTTCTCTACTACCACGTAACCAGCCATCGGAGAGAATGGGTTACCGCTAAGCTCAACTTTGTACAAAGTCGAGCTTAGGAGTAGAGGAGCGTAGATCCTCCAAACTGCCTATTGCACAACGAATTTTTGGTACCAACTTGCATTCTGGCAGATAATGCTCAAGTGCGGAGTAATTCTTGCGAGAATACTACTGCTGAATGCAAGTTGGTATTATACGTAGATACCTTATGTAGAAGATTGTATAACATCATCAAGCTGCAATGTATTTTCATGTATGTTTTTAAGTTTTTAATGAGGTAGTTTTTAGCTCTTGAAATGAGAGAAATATGCACATGGATCGCATAATCTTATCGCCAGAGAAATTAAACGAACGTCCTAAGAAGCGAAGTGAGCAACAATCATCAGATGCACCATGCCCAAATCGCCTCCAGGAGCTTCGTAAATACCATCTGAGGACTAGAATCTCTATTTAGAGCCTCGTACAGACAAGGCCTTTACCTCAGAATTGGGTAAGCCGAGTACGAGAGATTGTTCTTCAGAGGCATCAGCTCTCCCTATTGTCTGGAAAGGGGAACGCCCGCTATCTCCTGAGGAAGAGAGGTGGCTCAAATCAATACCCATTGGAGAGGATAGCAAGCAAGTTCCAAGAATTGACCTCTCAATCAAATTTACTCCCAACCATCTCATCTTGGTGGGTGGTATGAATAGGGGTGAAACGAGTCGCAGAAATGATTTGGCCGGAGAGAAATTCGAAGGGTCCCGGTATGGAAATTACTGCTGTGGCAGGCGCTTAGGGGCAGGCGGCTTTGGCGATGTTTATATTGCCCAACATAGGACTTCAAAAGAGATAGTAGCGATCAAAGTACTACAGCGGAGGCATCTAAGATATGCCGATGAATTTGAGTACGAAGCGAAAGTTCTAAAAAGCCTCAACCATCCAAATATCGTGCGTTTTATAGAATATAATGGAAATAATGTTCCTCCTTACTTGGTAATGGAATATGCATGCCATGGAACACTACACGACTCTCCCCCTAAGTCTCTAAAGCAGATTGTCAAATATGTGGATCAAATGGCCAATGCGTTAGACTATCTGCATAACTGCCCCCATGAAATAGAAAAAGGTAAGAGTAAAGCAAGACCCTTGATGCATCTGGACCTCAAGCCGGGAAATATTTTGCTGGTAGAAGGACCAGATGGAGAGATGGAAATCAAACTCGCTGATTGGGGTCTAGCTCAAGAGGTTCACAATCCAGGATCTCAACCCCCTTACTGGGCGGGTACTCCTGGATACATGGCCCCTGAGATTGATCGTCATAGAAAACCCCGCCCTGAGAGCGATCTGTATTCGCTTGCGGTTATTGTCTATGAATGGTTAAGTGGTGGCCCGCGTCCCGGACCTAATCCTAAGCCACTCTCAGGTATTTCGGATGGAATCAACAAGGTTGTTCTCAAAGGTCTGGATAATGATCCAAGTAGACGCTTTAAAAGTGTTAAGGCCTTTGCTAAAGCATTCTCGGATGCCTATGCTAAATACGAAGTAGAGCGAGGTATTCAAATAGATAAGCATTATGAAGCTGGAGAGGGATATATACGAGCTAGACGATATAATGATGCAGTAAAAAGAATTCAATCTAGTGATTGCTATGGATGAGAATAATGCTAGAGCTTTGGCATGTCGTGGGTCGGCATATCTGGGATTGAAGAATTACAAAGAAGCTCTGAAAGACTTAAATCAATCGCTAGGGCTGGGTAAGGATAATATTTACGCTCTTGCGCATCGTGGAGTAACGCATCGGAAGATGGGGCATTACGAGGAAGCTCGGGCTGATTTCACTCGAGTGCTTACCCTTGATAGTTCACTAGCTTGGATCAAGCAAGAACTTGAAGAGCTTCGCCAGCTGATAAGAGGTAATCGGCGGTAGCCTCTTCAAAGGAATTACCATGTAGTCAATCAAGTGCGAAGGAGGAATGAGTATAAATACTCATAATTCCCTTATTATTCAATGAAACTGAAAAGCTTGGCACATGCATTGAAAAGGAGGCATACAAATGAAGCAATGGTTCAAAAATTTTAATGCGCGAAGAGTTGTTCCTGATAGCTCTGGCGATGGATCTTCTCATGCTGAACCTAAAATAGTGAAAGATTTTGTACGAATCGCAGCTGAGGTTAAAAATGGCGAACGCGACAAATCAATAAAGGATGCTTTTGAAGCTGGAGAACAACATATATTGGATAGACAATATAATCAGGCAGTGGAAAAATTCAAGCAAGTGATAGATCAGGATAAGGAAAATGCTAGAGCTTGGGCATGTCGTGGGTCGGCATATCTGGGATTGAAGAATTACGAAGAAGCTCTGGCTGACTTAAATCAATCGCTAGAGCTAGGTAAGGATAATATTTACGCTCTTGCGCATCGTGGGGTAACGCATCGGAAAATGGGGCAATATGATAAAGCTCAGGCTGACTTCACACGAGTGCTTGCCCTTGGTTATTCACGGCCTTGGATTGAGAAGGAACTTAAAGATTTGTATAAGATTTTGGGTGACAAATGTCAAAAACCAAAGGTGGTAGATAAGCCCATAGACGATGAAAGTCGTCAAAAAGCAATAAAAATACATTATCATTCTGGAATTAAGTATACGCGAGAAGGACGATATCAGGAGGCAGTGGAAGAGTTCAAGCAAGTGATTGCTCATGATAAGAAAAATGCTAGGGTCTATGCACATTGTGGGAAGGCTTATCGGAAAATGGGGCAATATGATAAAGCTCGAGCTAACTTCACTCGAGCACTTGGTCTTGGTTTTTCACGGCTTTGGGCTGTGGAAGAACTTGCAGATTTGCACAATATACATAGGAAATCAATGAAAGAATATTATGATGCTGGGATTAAACATATGCGAGAAGGACGATATCAGGAGGCAGTGGAAGAGTTTAATCAAATAATTAAACGGGATATGTATGATGCTAGAGCTGTTATATATCGTGGAGCAGCGTATCTAGAATGGAAGCAAGACAAGAAAGCTCTGGCTGACTTCAAGCCATTGCTTGATCGTTATTTACAGCCTTGGATTGAGTATGAGCTTAAAAAGCTTCTTCAGCTGATGAAAGGTAATCGGCGGTAGCCTCTTCAAAGGGAGCTACTATGTTGTCAATAGTTAAAGGGACTTCAAACTAATTAATCATCCCAGGATATCCACAGATCAATCAGCCAAAGAGGGACAATTAAAATCCTGGGAGTCCCAAAGGAGATGTAACCATGATTAAATTGAGAGGATTGCAGTCTGTTGATACAACAGTAACATCGACATTTACACCCGAAGTAAGAACGTACAATATTGTTTTCGGAAGAATGTCTGATGAGTGTAAGCCATATAGAGTAGCTCAACATGCTATGTTATGGTTGGATGATGAGTGCTTTTTAGGTGAGCTAGAGTGCATCTACCCGAAAGTGGTAGAACAAGCGTGTTGTCACTATCCTGGCAATCTTGCTCCTCGCAATGGCTTTCCCCAATTCGAGGTGTTGTCAACTGACAATGTCTGTGCTGTTCAGCATCAAGGAAACAGTTTCACAGTCTGGTTCTCCAGAGATAAAACCATCGATGATGAGATTGTGTCTGAAAACATCCATTTCTTGTTTGTTGATGATGAATTGGTGGGAATAAAGGCTGATCAGGTCTCAATCATTGAGTGATTCAACTGCATGCTTGTCCAGGGGAGCATTGCTATTGAGTGAGTGAGCTGATAATGAGGCTGTTTGAACTCCTCAATAGGGTGCTCTCGAAGGACAGGCTACAAACAAATAGATGTAGCCAATGCGCACTCAATCTCCTTCTGCACTTCTCTATCTGACTCACCCTCTAAAGCATCACGAAGTGCTGCTAATGCCTGCTCACCTCCAATACGCCCCAGAGCCCATGCTGCATGCCCTCGGATAAGCGCCTCCTCATCATGCAATGCACCAATCAATGCAGGAACAGCCTGAGGATCGCTAATATTGCCCAACGCAACACAGACATTGCGCAGCAGACCGCGCCTCTTCGTCCGCTTAATCGGACTATGCCTGAAGCGTTCGCGGAACTGTTCTTCTGTCAGTGAGAGCAAAGGAATCAGCTCGGGGCAACTACCCACAGTAGAGCGAGGGCGAAATTCGTCGTGGGGGCGGAAGTGAGATTTGGCAGTTGGATCGTTGGTGCTAGATGTCATACTTCTTCTCTGGATATTAGTAATAGGAATGGTCTGTGTTTCCGTTCTATCTGGCATTGCTAATCGTCGCTCAGCAAGCTTATTAACCGGACAGACTTCCTGGCAAATATCGCAGCCAAAAATAAGGTTTCCCATCAGCGGACGCAATTCCAGGGGAATGCTACCACGTAACTCAATCGTGAGGAACGAAATACAGCGTGTATTATCCAATTCATAAGGGTTAGGAAGAGCCTTTGTTGGGCAGGCATGCAAGCAAATTTCGCAACTACCGCAGTTAGCCTTCAATGGTTTGTCCGGTATCAGTGGGAGGTTCGTGACGATCTCGGCCAGGAATACCCATGATCCCCAGCCTTTTGTGAGAATGTTCGTATTCTTGCCATACCATCCCAATCCTGCCCGCTGAGCCACAGCTCTATCTACCATTCGTCCTGTATCGACAAAGATGCGTGTCTCCAGCGTTTCTCCTATCTCACTGTGGGCATATTCGCGTAACCAATCTGCGAATAGGTGCAATTTAGGTTTGATAATCTCGTGGTAGTCATCTCCCCACGCATAACGTGAAATGCGGCCACGGGGTGAACCTGCTTCCTGTTCCTTCGAAGGTTGTTCGGTCAGGTAGCATAGAGCGAGTGCGATGATAGATTGCGCATTTGGCAGCAGCACATCTGGATGGCAGGACACCTCGGCCCGCTCAGCCGTAAACCAGGGAAGCCCATCCATCAATCCCTCGCCGATACGCTCTTTTATAACCTGCTCAGCCTCGGGAAAACCTTCAGCCGTCGTAATCTGCACTGCATCGAAGCCGAGCGAGTATGCATATTCTTTAATTACCTGTATGTTAAGCATTAGCTGCTACGGCTAAATTCTCTGATCTCTGTTAACAGCTCAGGGTGGCGATCGAGTATTCGAAACAACTGTACAAGTGCCAACGGTGGTCTTGTTCTACCGTTTTCGTACCGCGAGAATGCATTATGTCCGCCACCAAAAATCTCAGCGGCTTGTTGCTGGTCCAAGTATAGTTTCTCGCGAACTTCTGCAATAAACTCAGGGTCAACAAAGGATGCATTCACTTGTTTATTAAACTCATGTATTACCTTCCCAAACCGCCTTGCTTCTGTCGGTTCGAGAATAATTTCACCACATGCAGGACAAAAATCACCAGTAACGTCCTCAATAACAGTTGTTTCCCCTTTATAGGTATATGGAACGTCGCTGGTATCATGTATTAACTTAGCGCCTCCACAAATCGGACATTGCATAGCTCATAGCTCCTTAAAAGATACAATCAGCATGTCATTAATTACAATCAGTTTCAGGTACACCTTCCCAACTTTTGTAGTGGGACGGTATACATCTTGCCATACTCTGTGGTCGTTATAGCTTGTCATACTCTTATAAAAGTCATTTATGGTTAATTCCAAGACAATGTCTATAACTCCATCAAAGTCGAGTCCCAATGCTTCAGCACCGATGGATGCTGTTGTGGTCATGCGCACTTTCTCGGCTTGTACCATGGCCTTAACGGTTGACAGGTCACAATGGGGTTTGAATTTTTCCATAGACCATCCTTCATGATTAAAGAATACCCTAGTTGGGTAAAATTTACAAGTGATGTATTGGCATCACTCTACATTGTTAATGTTATATTGTCAACATGAAGGTGCATTCATCATATCTTGTTCCTATTCCATGCCTTATGCTATAATCCAACATGGAAAATAATCCTATTTGATGCGTATAGCAAGAACGCAAGCTCTACAATATGCAATAGAAAGAGCATATATTTTTCTATAAAAGGCATTTAATGCTCAGGAAAGGAATAGATAATATGATAGATCCTGATCGTGAATTAGAAGCGAGATATCGCTCGGTGGCAGTTACTCCGGACTGGTATCAGACGAACATCCCCTGTCAGGTTGGTTGTCCTGCCCACACAGATGTTGCTACTTATATTGGTTTAATTTCGCAAGCCCGTTTCGACGAAGCCTACCTGTTAAATCGTAAAGCGAATGTAGTACCGGGTGTGTTAGGGCGCACTTGTGCACGTCCCTGCGAGCCTGTTTGTCGTCGTAATAAGATCGATGGCAAGCCTGTTGCCATCTGCTGGCTGAAACGTGCAGCAGCTGATCACCGTGAATATCGTCATCATGCCGAGTGCCCACCAATTACAAAGGACAAGAAGATTGCGATTGTAGGTGCTGGTTCCGCTGGTCTAGCCTGTGCTCGTGACTTGCGCGAGATGGGTTACGCAGTGACTATCTATGAACAGTATCCTACAGCAGGCGGTGTAATGGTCAATGGTATCCCTGTCTGGCGTCTTCCCCGCACTGTGACTACGGAAGAGTGTGACGAGTACATGGCGGACCTTGGGGTTGAGATTAAATACAATACCCGCGTAGGACATGATATTCAGCTTTCCGATCTGCTCAATCAGTATGATGCTGTCTATCTTGCTGCTGGCTGCTATACTCCCAATGCGCTGACAGGTCCCGATGGCAAGATCATAGTGGGCGCGGATCTGGAAGGTGTGATTGACGGTATTCGTTTGCTTGAGAAGACCAATTATGGTGAGCCTGCCTTTATTGGCAAGCGTGTTGCCGTGCTAGGTGCTGGTTTCACGGCAATGGACTGTTGCCGTACGGCCATTCGTTTTGGTGCTGAGAAAGTCTACGTCATGTATCGTCGCTCAAAAGAGGAGGCAGGTTCTGACGAGTACGAAGTTGACGAGGCTATGTATGAAAACGTCGAGTTTCAGTATCTTGTCGCACAGACTGCTATCTTAAGCAACGATGGAGTCCATGTCAGTGGAGTGCGTTTTATTCGGAACAAACTGGGTGATCCTGATGCCAGTGGTCGTCGTCGCCCGATAGCTCTTCCCTGCACCGAATTTGAGATCGAAGTTGACACCGTCATTCCAGCCTTCGGCCAGTATAGCGATACCGGCTGGCTTCAGGCCGAGGAACTAGGATTGGAAGTGAACAAAAGGGGTGTTCCTCTACTAGATCTTGATACCTGGATGACAAGCCGTCCTGGTCTCTTTGCTGGTGGTGATTTTACGCAGGGATCACGTAACCTGATCTCGGCAATTGCCAATGGCCGTGACGCGGCAGCTGCTATCAATCGCTACCTAGGTGGTGTTGATAAGCCCGCCGAGGCTGCCGAAGAGATTGAACTGCCCGATTATCGTCGTGGTATGGTCGATGACTACGAGTCCATTCCGCATGAGATGATCCCATCCTTGCCGTTAAAGGACCGTTATAGCAATACGCGTGAGACAGAGACTGGTTATACTCCAGAGCAGGCAGTGAGTCAAGCTCGTCGATGTCTACAATGTCAGTTAAATATTATGATTGATCCTTCAATCTGTATTCTCTGTTCTGGCTGTGTGGATATCTGTCCCTACGACTGCATTAGCATGGAGGGCCTCTCGCGTGTAGTGAAAGGTGATCTCATGCACCAGTGCGCTGCAAGATGGAGTGGTGGTGCTGACATGATTATCGATGAGGAAAAGTGTATCCGTTGTGGCTTATGTGTCGTGCGTTGTCCGACCGATGCGATCTCGATGGTCCAGTTTGAAGTTGCCAGCCCCAATGAGCACTGGACAGTTTCAAAGATTCCAGTCATCAACGTAAAATAAGGATGAAAGCGTTAAGAGGAGCAATAGATCTATTGCTCCTCTTTTTGTTGATCAAAAGTCCTGAAACTCTTGACTTTGCCTGCCCTGGTCAGGCAAGATTGCCAAGAGCCTTGCGTCCATGAGAGATAGCAGTCTCAACCAGACGTATATATTATGACTAAAAAAGGGAGAAGCAGCGTTTCCGTTCGCTTGATCTGTGACATACTGTCATGAACCCAACCCCCATCATGCGGGGATGGGCCCCCAGAAAGGAAAATCTGTGGTTGATCACGGCGAACCTTGGGATAGAGACATGGGGGCTCTACGCTGCAAGATGAGATGACAGTGCGACACGACTGTTCTGATGAGGATCTCATCCAACGGTTACGCAAGCGGGACCCTGAGGCATTGGAGACACTCATCTCTCGATATTCTCGAGAATTATTTTATTTTATTCGTCTTGTTCTTGATGGAGTTGGTACCACCCAGGACACGGAAGAATGTGTTAATGATCTCTTTGTCACTGTCTGGCAAGAGATTGACACCTTTGACACCGTGCGGGGTTCTTTGCGCACTTGGTTAACCATGCGTGCCAAGTATATCGCGTTGGATCGTCGGCGCCAATTGTGTCGCCGTCAGACCCATATGGTACAATCAGCTGATGAGATTAAACAGTGGCATTCAGATCACAGTAACGAAAGCAGTAACTTTGAGTATGAGCATAAAGTCAGGCTTCTTGCCCATCAAGAGGCCAGTATGGAATCCTTGTTAGAGCAGAGTGAGAGGCGTGAAGAGCTGAGTCTTGCCTTGGCAACATTGCCCGAGCTTGACCGTTTCCTTATCTATCAGCGCTATTTTAGGTTCGCCAGCACAGAGGAACTTGCAGCAAAAACAGGCATGACTCGCCATGCTCTGGATACTCGTCTCTGGCGAGCGAGGAAAAGCTTACGCGAGGCGCTCAAGGAGCACGCACATGAGTACGAGCGAATTTGAACAAATGCCCTCAGGATCAGACTTTGATCATTGTGGCCTTTCTAAGTACAATGGGGCGTTCCCTGACGATTTTTCTGAGGAGGATTTCGAGTTTGCGCGGGAACTGAATACGCTTTTTTCTCTTGACCGGGAAGAGATGCCACCTCTTTTTGTTCAGACAGTATTGGCAGCTGAAAATCCTCGTCTCCAATCTCTCGAGTCAAGTTTTGAAAAAAAGATCTATGTCCGTGTTTCTCGGCGATTGCGCCTCAAACGCCCGCTTTTTTTCTCATCTCAATTCTCTGTTCGTACCATGCTCAATTCTCTCTCTTCTCCTTCTCGTCCTCTTGTAACTATTATGGCTGCCTGTATGCTTTTTATGATTCTGACCGTGGTGATGGCAAGCCCCTCATTTGCCGCTGGCTGGACTTACCTGTGGTCAGGCGGGCATAGTGGTGTACTCCTCGTAAATACTTATCCACATGTATCTACCTCCTCTTCAAAGGCTCCTCACAATAGCAGTAACAGCCAGATGACTATCGTGCAGGCGCAGGCCAAGTTGCATTTCCCTATGTTCTGGCCGCAGACTATACCAAGTCGTTATTCACAAAGCAATATTTATCTCTATCCAGGTGATCCTGCCTGGACTGATGGTCCTATGATTGTCTTGAATTTCTCCTATGCTCTTCCCGGCTTAGTACCTCGACAAATTGCCATATGCGAATTTAAGCCGCAGGGCAAGGTGCTTGAGATGGTGCAGCAAGGGGCTGCGCATCAGATGCAAATAGGGCGTACTGGGTCTGCTTCGGCTATCTATGTGGAAGGCCAATGGATGCAGGACCATACCTCCTCACCTTCCTGGGTTTATACTGATCGTAGCGAACTCATTTACGAGGATCAGAAGACTGGTGTGGTCTTCTGGATTGTTGGTGATAAAAGCGATGGGATCGATAGTGACACATTGCGCTCGATTGCCAATTCTTTATCCCTGGTCGACTTAAGTCATAGTACGGGTATGGGGGAACCTGTAAGTCAAGTTGCTCAGAATATGAGTGGTGCTTCGTGGTTATTCTCTAATAATGTCATTTGCCTGGATAGTGGAGATGATGCTGACGGACCAAGCTTTGAAGTACTTGGCATCAATCCTGCTCCTCTCCATCCTCCTTATCCGCATAAGCATGCCTAAAATATCCTCTCTGAATGTGACAAAACTGTGACTTCTTGCGTTACTGGGCATAATAGCTTGCCACTAGACAATAACATCTTTTATCTGGTATGCTAATTGGTATAAGGACAATCTGTATCCACAGTATTTGTCTCAGACAACTTCTTTTGCAATGTCGCTGAAGAAGATCTCAAAGCTGCCTCGAAGGAGAGGAACATGAAACAAATGATCGCTAAGCCAAAAGCCATCAGACCTCACGGTATTCCTAACTTGCGTGTCGTTCGTCAGCGGCAAGGTTTGAGCCTTGGTCAACTGGCCGATTTGTCTGGTTTACGCAGGAATACCATTTCTCACCTGGAAGACGGGCGCGAAGAGGCGCAACCGTATCACGTGCGTATGCTTGCACGTGCTCTGGGTGTCTCAACATTGGACCTTGTTTCATGAGTAGTGCGTCGCTTAAGTGCATCAATAGGAAATGCAGCAACTGAAGAGATAGGCTTAACAAGCCTGCTTGTACTACGTTTTTCTTTGTGTTTGTCTTTCTTCGCTTGAGGAAGCATTACACTACGGAACTGATATATGCCGGATAGATCATCCTTAGCAGGATGCCCTATCCGGTTTTTCCCAATTTGATCATTCTGCTTTTGTTTGCGGTTGTGAAGCCTCTCTGATGCCAAAGTTGTGATAAAAAGCCTAGACATGCATATCCCATATGTGCTACTATCTATGAGTACCAAGAGTGTAGTAGTTGGCAATATATGTGTAAACTTGAGGAGAGAGTACATGCCTGATAATGAGGAACAATTAGTAAGAAATGTCTCTGCTGAGTGGATCGTGCCTGACACTGTCTCAACACAACGTGCAACCCATATCGTTGTCCAGAAACCTGGACCAGCGGAATTTGTCGTGTCTTTTCTTGAACAACGGGATCCATTGCTTACTGGATCGCTAGAGGAGCAGTTAGAGCAATTTTACAGGGTTGAAAAGATGTCAGTTGTCTGTGTAGCGAGGTTAGTTTTGAGTCCTGATAAGCTCATAGAATTTGCTGATACATTCAATAGAAGCCTTGATGAATTTAAGCTAACAAAGCCGTTACCACTCAATAAGAAGGAAGATGAATAGCATGATAGCAAGGTCAATGCAGCCAGATCCTAAGCAGTTTTCCAAGGGGCAGTCTGATAATTTACCGTTTCTTTTCTGTAAAGGCATTGATAACAGATCTTCTAAGAATCCTGTTAAGCAGCTAGAAACACAAATTGAGCAATTAAAAGCGCAGTATGAGTTTATTCACCCCGACGACATAGCAATATTTCTTAAGAGGTATCCTTTTTAAATTGCTGATTTGAATACAATTCATGAGATTAAATCTCGATACTTTGGTGAAGCACCAGTGACCCTATATTACATAGACGAAACAGGCTGGTTAGAGGATGCGTCTCTTGCAGCATATATACAGACAGATATGCCAAGAGAAGATGCTTGGAAGGTATTCTCTTGGTTTGATGAAGAATGGTGGAAAGAAATATCAAAAGAATCCAAAATCCATCTCACGGTTGATATGGAGTAAATATGTTTGATTGGCAAGACTACTATATCCTAGCGAGGGAACTGCTTTCACTGGCTGACGGTGTCTCTCAGGAAGAGGCTATGCTCAGAGCTGCCCTGAGTAGAGCATATTATGCCGCTTACAATTTGGCTTGTGATTATCTCAGAGATATAGGCGAATATCCTACCAAGCAAGAAATTCAGGCTAGCAGAATGGAATCCCATAAATTTCTCATTGAGATATTTATGGAAAATTCTGCTCACCCAGAATGGGATGAAATAGGAAAGAAACTTTATACATTAAAAAATTTCCGCCACCGGGCTGATTATGATAAATTAGGAACATACATGTTTACAAATACAAGTGGAATAAAGAAAAGAATAGATGATGCAGAGGAGATAATCAACCTGATAAATTCGCTCAAGATTTAGTCTTATAATGACATCTATCAGCACAACTTGAGGATGGTATTGGGATGGAGCCCTTCCGGAGGAGCCATGCAACATCTAACTGGCGAGCATACTTATAGTGCTCATATGCACGAGGTGAAAAGCGTAGAAAAAACGACATGTAGTATCGTTGGGGCAGGACCTGCTGGAGCTATTCTATCTCTTTTGCTGGCCCGCAAAGGTATCCCCGTGATCTTGCTTGAATCGCATATGGACTTTGATCGTGAGTTCCGGGGTGATACCATCCATCCTTCTACGCTCAATATCCTCAATGAAATTGGCTTAGCTGATCGTCTACTGCAAATCCCTCACACTTGTTTGAACCGCTTGAGCGTACAGACCGCTAATGGCGTGGTAACGCTTGCCGATTTGACACGCTTACGTACCCGTTATCCCTATGTAGCATTGATCCCACAGGCCAAGTTCCTCGAGTTTATCACAACTGAGGCTCAGCACTACCCTGAATTCCGGCTGGTAATGGGGGCACAGGTTGATGAGTTGATCGAGGAAGGTGGAAAAGTGCGTGGTGTACGCTATCATGCGCATGATGGTTGGCACGAGGTACGAGCAGTGCTGACAGTAGGGGCGGATGGCCGTTTCTCACGGATACGCAAACTAGCTAGGTTTGAGCCTATTAAGACCTCGCCTCCCATGGATGTACTCTGGTTTCGCTTGCCTCGAAGGCCAAGTGATCCAGATGGAACATTTGGTCGTATTCTGCCGCGTCGTGTGATAGCTTGTCTCAACCGTGGAGATCACTGGCAATTGGGATATGTCATTCCTAAAGGAGGCTATCATGAAATACGAGCTGCTGGTTTAGAGCACTTCCGACAATCAATTGTTGAAGCTTTGCCTGAGCTAGCCGATCGTGTTCATGAATTGCTGGATTGGAAACACATTTCGGTCCTCTCTGTTGAGTCGAGCCGCTTGCCTTGCTGGTATCGTCCTGGCCTGCTACTGATTGGTGATGCTGCTCATGTAATGTCTCCTGTTGGAGGAGTTGGCATCAATTATGCCATCCAGGATGCCGTAGTTACGGCAAACGTGCTAAGCGGGAAGCTGGCTTATGGCATCGTCCAACTACGTGATTTAGCTACCGTCCAACGGTCGCGTGAGTGGCCGACGAGGCTCATCCAGGCCTATCAAGGCATGTTACAAAAGAACGTCTTTCCATCTATATTTGGTTCAGATCAGCCATTTACTATACCGCTCTGGATCAGACTAATGATGCGCCTGCCGTTTATACGCGATATTCCAGCCCGTATCATTGCGCTTGGCTTCCGTCCAGTGCATCTCAATAAACCATAACCTGCCAAGGCAGTGCGATATGCACTTGGCCTGCCTGTAGCTAGATGTTCCAGACGATGATTGTTTTATCTGTAGAACCACTAGCTAATGCCTTGTTTCCCCATGCCACTGTTGCGACTGACCCCTGATGGCCTCTATAAATGGTAGAGTTGCCTGTATTGGTATTCCAGACAATTATTGTGCCATTGCTTGATGCGATAGCAATCCGTCCCGTGTTAGCTGGCTCCCAAGAGATAGCATTTGCCAATCCGTTGATGGGTAACGTATATATGATGGTTTGTGTGGTAATATCCATTACTCGTATATTGCTATTTGCATCTCCTGATGCTAGGAGGGTGCTGTCAGGAGACCAAGCCAGTGAATGGATAGGGTCGAGATGGATACCTTGGTCTACCACAGGGCTAAAGTCAGTCGTGTCGTAGACAACGACCATACCAGCCTGAGTACCGACTGCCAGATACTGTCCATTGGGGGAAAGGGCCAGACAATAGTTATCAAAAGCTCTTCCTATTGCTATGGGTTTCTTACGGCTCAATACTATCTCTTGTACTTTATGATTGTGAATATCAACAATGATGCGTTGATCATTTGGTGCCCATATAACTTCCTCTACTGCTGCGGGCTGTTTGGGGAAGTTATCTATAGTATTGCCTGCTGTATCCCATACAAGTACTCTGTTATCCTCGCCTCCAGAAGCTAGCAGTTGACTATTGTGGCTCCATGCAACAGTTAGAACTCCCTGAGTATGTCCCGTGTAGGTGATCGTATTCTGCTGGGTTGTAAGATCCCAAAGTCGAACGCTATAGTCCTGCGAGGCTGATGCTAGTTGCGCACCATTTGGTGACCAGGAAAGCTTTGTTACTTCTGCGCTATGCCCAGTGAGAGTATATTTTATATCTGTGGGCGTTGGTGGCTGCGGCCCATTGCTTGGTAATGTTGAAGTGTTATTTGCGGATTGTTTGCTCTGATGGGAACTCTCGTGGATATAGATCTCTATACCTGCTCCTATGCCCAAACCAATCACCGCGATTCCTCCCAGAAGCCAGCCCAAGGCACTACGGCGACTCGTACGATGTTCCATACTCTGTATGCTAGATGGGCTTGATGAAAGCGTGGATGCTAACTGTGCTTGGCTCTGTGGCGAATACGTTTGCAAGCTTGGTGCTGATGAAGATGGTGGTAGATATTGCGGTGTCGATGGTATTGGTGATGATGCATTTTGCAACACAGTTGGTGCAGCGTAATCTGCCTGCGAGAAAGCTGTTACTGTACTATTACCTGTGGGAGATGGGAATGGTTGTGATGATGCTGATGGCTGTGTTGGCACTTGCTCTGAACTTCCCTGGACCGCATGCTGTTGTGTTGGCAGCGAGAAGAGTGGTGGTGCTGTCAGAGTACGAGACGGATTATATTGCTGATTGTGAATATAATGCATGAAATCTTCTGCAAATGCGCTGACCGAAGGATAACGTTCGGATGGATTTTTGGAGAGAGCGCGTGCTAGGGTCTGCTCTATTCCTGCTGGTAATGTTGGGACAAATGTGCGTATGGGGGGAGGATCTGCGTTGAGGTGTTGACTTAGAAGGTATATTGGGTCACCCATAAAAGGGGGACGTCCAGCAAGCAGATAGTAGATCATAACAGCCAGGGCATATTGATCGCTTCCAGGTCCTGCATTGCCATTGAATTGTTCGGGGGCCATATAGATTGGCGTGCCGAGAATACTGCTCGTTGCTCCTGACGAGGAGTAGAATTTTGCTAATCCAAAGTCTGAGAGTAACAAAAAGGCGTTACGCTTGCCTGTAGCAGGATTAGTATCGAAACGCAATAAAAAATTTGCTGGTTTGATATCTCGATGTATGATACCATGATCATGAGCATACTGTAGTGCAGAGGCAGCTTGCATCAAGTAATCTGCGGCTTCTTCGATGTTTAATGGCCAGTTGGTTGGGAGTCCTGGTGGAAGTGGTGTAACTGTTTGAGATGATCGCGAATCTGTTGCCTCGGGTAGAACCTTGCCTGCACGTCTCTTCTGCCAGTCCATGAATGAACCTTCAGGGCGGTACTGCATGACCATATAGGCTTGTTTGCCGTAAGCTGTTTCATCCTCTCCATAGCGATAGAGCGGTAGGATATGCAAATGGTCAAGACTAGCGACTGCGCGTGCCTCTTGTCGAAAGCGCTCTGCGGCCTGCTCCTTGCTTATCATCTCGGTATATATTTCATCATCGCCAGCACGGATAACTTTGATTGCTACCTGTTGGCCGATGGCTTGATCCTCTGCTAGGTAGACCGTGCCCATGCCGCCACTACCTAGAACGCGGGTTAATGTATACCCGCTGATGGTTATTCCAACAAGGGTCTCCACGCTTTTTTACCTCAGTGACTAAATTCTGGCATCGGACAATATAAATCCAGACTCATCATAGCATGCGATGAATTAACTGTCCAACTATCCATCTGGGAGGAATAGACAGCCTAGACTTTTTGCTTTTGGGGGTTACAAAAGCAAGAAAAGGGTATCTAACGCTGGCCTAATCGTGTCATTTTAAGACCAGAAAGGTAAAGTTCAGCAACAGAATAACGAGCTTCGCTATCTGGAAGGAGTGGACGAGAAGAAGTATACTCCTGCAGAATTCGTCTCCGTATAGTTGGCTAGGCTGATTACAGCTTAAGAGCTAGGCAGTCGACGCTTAGATTAACGTCTCCGTCATGGGTAATAATTTCCACGTGATAGACTCCATGAGGCAATTTTAGTGAATTGACGTCCCAGATATACTCAGCCGTAAACGCATGACTCCAAGCAAAGTTGCTATTATCTGTTTGCTGGAAGCTAGGGCCATTCTCAAACTTTGTATAATCGTCAATGGGTGGCCCGTGATATTGATGACCGTAGTATACACCTGTGTCGGCATTGGGATTATAATCCCCTTTGATCAGAGAAGGAAAGTATGGTTTTCCCCCATCTTCTGCATTCCCCTTAAATGGTCCTTTTTGATTGGCAGATGTTACAGTAGTGATATAGAGAGCTGGTTCCCAAAGATAAAATCCTATGCCTCTTCCATCCGTAGCCGTACGATCACCAGGGGTGATCTGGCCTGTATTAGGATCGACTTTTTCACCGGGGGCAATCTTGGGAGCGCCTTCGTCAGTGACCCAAACTCGAAGTTTGCCATCAGGGCCAATGGTTTGGCCGGGGGCAGGGTCGGTTCCTATAAGGATTAGAAATTCATCACTAAATATATTATTGCTGCATAAATTAGTATTTGATAATTTGCCAGGATATCCTCCAGCAAAAACTAAATCCTCTGCACCAGCAGGGTTTTGCGGATTGTAACCTGAAGTGAAAGGCAGCTTCGAAATAATGGTACTAATAGGCTTCAGAATCCTACCAATACCGAAAGGCAGATGTGGATTTTGCGGATTTGAAGGGGGCTGTGGGTTTTGCGGATTTGAAGGAGAGTGATCTGAAGGAGAGTGATCTGAAGGGGGCTGCTGTGGGTTTTGCGGATTTGAAGGAGAGTGATCTGAAGGAGAGTGATCTGAAGGGGGCTGCTGTGGGTTTTGCGGATTTGAAGGAGGATAACCTGAAGCGGAAGGAGTCTCCTGTGAGTCTGTAGTGCGAGCAGGGTAACCTGAAGCGGAAGGGGTCTCCTGTGAGTCTGTAGTGCGAGCAGGGTAACCTAAAGCGAAAGCGGTCTTCTGTGGGTTTGTCATGTAAGCAGGATAGCCTAAAGCGAAAGCGGTCTTCTGTGAGTCTGTCATGGAATCGATAAGAGGGTAATCTAAAGCGAAAGCTGTCTCTTGTGCGGATACTCCGCGTGGACCGTTAGCGGCTATTTTTCCCTTATAAAGCACAAAGCTATTGTAGCCAATGCAAGAGCATGACAATAGGGAGAGTAATAAGGATAGAAATAAAAATCTCTTCATTTTGTGTACCAGTCTCCCTCTAAGCTGTGATCGAGAAGAAGAAAATGCTTCTTCCAATGATTCAACATCTACAAAGACAATCAATCACTTAAGCATTTAAAGGTTAAATCATCCAGATCAGTGTCCAAATATTTAATGGACACGTAGTTGGTGGTGGCGGCAATCTTTCGTGTCTTGGAATAGTCTATAAAGACGAGATTGCCATCATTGCTAGCAGCCCATAAGTGTCCTAGTCCATCGACTGTATCCTGATCGAACTGTATCTGTGGGTATTGCGTAGGTGCGGTCCAGTCAGAGATAATCGTCAATGTCTTCGGATCAATCTGGCTAATGTGGTTAGCTCCAGATAATATAAGTGTGCCGGAGAAGGGATCATAGGTGATCCCATGTGCCGCAGGGAGATTACTGAACTTGCGTTTCGTCGTAAAAGTTGTCAGGTCGATTACCCCGAAAGAGCCATTCCCCCGTATGTTGCTACTGGTATAGTAGGCATTATGAGAACCGTCAAAGGCCACCTGAGTCACCTTCGTATCGTCTCCTTTGAGCTGGATCGGGGTACCGTCGGCAAAAGGAGTCAGTGGGATCTTTGACAGGGTCGTAAGAGGGTTATCGCCAGAGGTCCAGACGACGTTTTTCTGGTTGTCATAGGCAACGTGGTCAGATAAGACACTGCCCCCTGGATTAGCCATCTGTTTGGCGCCAGTATTGGGATTGATTTTCCATATTGAGCCTTCGCCACCGACAATAAGGCTTCCGTCCGGTAAGGTGATGACTCCGTCAGCACCACTAAGCGTCGTAATTGTTGCAGCTGTGCTCAAAGTGAACTTGCCTGCCGTGTAGGTGTATGGAACTTGTTTGACATTATTAGGTGTATTGATCACCTTGCCATTTTGCAAAATGTTATAGCGAGTATAGACAAGTACTCCTGAGATAGTTTGCGATTGGTTGGTAATGTGAGTTGTAGTACATCGTGGTGGATATCCTGTGGTGGGCGGCGTGGGTGTAGGATGAGGCTTGTGAGCGAGGGCAGTAGCAGTGAGTGCTGCGGGTGGATATCCTGAAGCAAAGGGAGTTTTATGCACAGCGGGTTTGGTAGGATGAGGCTTGTGAGCGAGAGCAGTAGCAGTGAGTGCTGCGGGTGGGTATCCTGAAGCAAAGGGAGTTTTATGCACAGCGGGTTTGGTAGGATGAGGCTTGTGAGCGAGAGCAGTAGCAGTGAGTGCTGCGGGTGGGTATCCTGAAGCAAAGGGAGTTTTATGCACAGCGGGTTTGGTAGGATGAGGCTTGTGAGCGAGAGCAGTAGCAGTGAGTGCTGCGGGTGGATATCCTGAAGCAAAGGGCGTGGGTGTAGGATGAGGCTTGTGAGCGAGAGCAGTAGCAGTGAGTGCTGCGGGTGGATATCCTGAAGCAAAGGGCGTGGGTGTAGGATGAGGCTTGTGAGCGAGAGCAGTAGCAGTGAGTGCTGCGGGTGGATATCCTGAAGCAAAGGGCGTGGGTGTAGGATGAGGCTTGTGAGCGAGAGCAGTAGCAGTGAGTGCTGCGGGTGGGTATCCTGAAGCAAAGGGCGTTGTTGTGAGGTCGCTAGCTGTGGCAGTGTCCGATACAATGTCTGCTAGACTAGATTCTGAAGAGGTATCTGGTAGCATAGTTGCTAGCCTATCTTGCGGCATTGTTGCCATAGTGTAATTAAAACATGCACATATTGACAGCAAAAGTAAAACACTTAGTAATGCCAGTTTTCTCATGCTTTTAGTTCAGCGTACTCATCTCTGTCCTAAACTTTGAGAGAGGTGCGCAAACCTCCTTTTAGGTATGGTTTGATTTCGACCGTTTGAACTTGGCTGGTTATTATAGGCATGTTGACCTGTCAGCAGTACATACAGAAATGATTTTATGCAACCTAGCGGGCCACCTTTGCATCTTTATCAGGGTAACCTTCAGTCTAAAGTTGGATTGCACAGAGCACTATCGCAAACTCCTAAAGAGCAATGCTGATTTCAATATCATCACAAGGTGAGGAGTGCCGACGATGATATATCTCTTGCCGAAACGGTATCTAGATTTTGCACTACAGGGATGTTCAAAAGGACTGGCCTAGAAACATGGATGCCATTGTCAGTTCCAAAAGTCAGTATAGTATAAGTTTTCCCCTTTTGCTAGGGGGAAAAAGGGACAAATTCATGGATGGGAGAGCCTCTGCGGTGTGACTCCGCTAAGTGGTGGATAAAAGTCCCATGAGATTGGCAAGACAGGCATCCGTTGTGCTAAGTCGTATCTATGAAGAAAATAGCTACAGACGTACCACAAAAAGTGGATGCCTCCAAGCAATTCTGCCCGAATTTGAAGTGCGCGTCAAGAGGACTTAATCCATGTCCAAGCGGATGAAATTTGGGCAAAGATGCGAGTCTGACAGCTTATAGACGAAGAGCTATACAGGTGATGCCAAGATTGGTATCTCCATCATGGATCACAAGCTCAACGTGGTATGCCCCTGGAGATAATCCCAATGAATTGACAGACCAGGCGTATTCGGACGTAAAGCCTGTGGTTAAGTCTTTATTCGTCAATTGTGCATTCTGAGGGCCATTCTCGAAGTTGGTAAAGTCGGTGTCAATGGGTGGACCTACCATTTCAATTTGTTGTCCCTCAGGATTGGGATCAAAATCCCCTTTGATCAGAGTAGGGAAGTAGGGCTTGCCATGATTTTCCGCATCACCACTAAACGGTCCATTTCGGTTAGCCGACGTGAAAGGCGTAATGTAAAGGGCCGGTTCCCACAGAAAGTACCCATTACCTGCTCCATCGGTAGCAGTTCGATCACCAGGAGTGATCTTACCTGTAATGGGATCAACTATTTCCTTGGGCGCAATCTTAGGAGGGGTTTCATCATTTACCCAAACTCTAATTTCCCCGCTAGATCCAACAGCCTGACCAGGGGCTGGATCAGTTCCTACAAAGATTATCGGTTCAGTGCTAAGTTGATTGGCAGGACATAGATTATTCCCTGTTGGTAAAGGAGGATATCCTGAAGTATTCGGAAGAGGTTTTTTGCCATTAGGAGGATATCCTGAAGTGTTCGGAAGAGGTTTTTTGCCATTAGGAGGATATCCTGAAGTAACAGGGGACTGCTGTGAGCTGGGGGGAGGGTAGCCTAAGGCAAAAGCGGTCTTCTGTTGGTCAGTCATAGGGGGAGGGTAGCCTAAGGCAAAAGCGGTCTTCTGTTGGTCAGTCATAGGGGGAGGGTATCCTAAAGCAAAAGCAGTTTTCTGTGATTTCTGTCATGGTATTAGGATAGCCTAAAGCGAAAGCAGTTTTCTGTGATCCTGTCATGGTATTAGGATAGCCTAAAGCGAAAGCAGTTTTCTGTGATCCTGTCATGGTATTAGGGTAGCCTAAAGCGAATGCGGTCTCCTGTGCGCTTACACCCTGTGGAATGTTAGCGGTTATTTTCTCTTTGTAAAGTACAAAGCTATTGTAGCCAATGCAAGAGCATGACAGTAGGAAGAGTAATAAAGACAGCAATAAAAATCTCTTCATTCTGTATAACCAGCCTCCCTCTAAGTTGTGCTCTATCCTTGCACATTTCTGGCAAGAATTACTCTCCAGAATGAGGATACCTGATCAATGAGGAGTTTTTCAAGTAGAAAAAGGGACATTTTGCAGGAAAAAAGGGACATTTTGCAAATTGTCCCATGCTCCACAAACGCTCCCCAAAAACGCAAAAAAGTGTTGTGATAGAGAAGAAGAATATGCTTCTTCCAATGATTCAACATATATAAAGACAATCAATCACTTAAACATTTAAAGGTTATATCATCCAGATCGGTATCCAAATATTGAATGGACACGTAGTTGGTGGGGGCGACAGTCTTTCGTGTCTTGGAATAGTCTATAAAGACGAGAATGCCAGTTTTTACAGGGATGTTCAAAAGGACTGGCCTAGAAACATGGGTGTCATTGTCAGTTCTAAAAGTCAGTATAGTATAAGTTTCTCTCTTTTGCTAGGGGAAGAAAGGGACAATATCATGGATGACAGATCTGCTAATTTATCGCATCTGCATAGAGATCGCATATTGCCTGCTCTTGTTCCGCGTAAAGCTCTTCACTCTCTGTTCTCAATTCTCCAGCAGCTTCCAACTCGTTGCAAGTAGTCATCAACAGACGGGATCGCTGGACAATTTGCTCTTTCTGCGTCATTGTTGCAATGGTCGGAATGGGCAAATGGGTCAGGACATGTTGTTCAATCTGTGGTTGTACCCATTTGTATGCTGTATGTAGCACATAGACATACTGTTGAAGCAAGCGTGAATTGAGCAAAGCTAGCAGAAAGTAGAGGTCATTCTCATCTTGCTGAGCATCTGCAATATCGTCTCGGTATTCCTCAACGCACAGCAGAGGCCGATCAAGTCGCAGCTGAAGCATATACAGTGTTTGTAATGCAACATGTCCATGCAGATCAAGTGCTGCTTGTAAACGGCCTGCGCTTTTAACAACCAAAATTTTGGAGGCCAGATAACGTTCCAGAGGCTTTTTGATTGTATCACGATGCATCCATCGTTGCGCAAATGAAACACGGTATAATCGTACATCCACTCCACCGCGTAGTATAGGATACCATAGCCTATCTGTTGGCTGCTCAAGATGTGCCGTAGTATTTCTATTACTGAGCAGGGGACTGTGTTTGCTGATCTCCTCTCCGCGCCGGATCAGTACGTATGCGTCAAGTGGCGCTAGGGGCGATGGCTTATCAGACTGGCGGACTTGCTGGTAACAGGCATGGAGGTCTGCTACGAGTGTCCCCTGAACTTGACTGAGCAAATAGCGCAGTTCTGCTCTTGGCTGACTGCGCAAAAGGGATTGAGAAACTGTCTGTGTGCCATCAGAGGATATGAGATCCGCAAAAGGTTTTTCTTTGCTCTTTCTTATAGCCTTTTTCTCAGATCTCTGTGCCTTAGGCTGTTGCCACTGCTCATGCTTCCAATGTATCTGATGATTACTGCTGGGAGAACACTTTTGAGCAATAATCACGATAGCTCCAACATAAGCTGAAAAAACACGCGAGAGATGCCAAAGATGATGAATTGTTGTCTTGGCAAGCAAAAGTTGACGCTCGATGGATGCACTCGCTCTAGCCAGCAGAGGGTCAGGAAGAACTAGGCCGATCCACCCATTGGGGCGTACAACTTGCAGCGCTAGGCGTAGAAACAGCAAATAACTATCAGCCTGTCCTCGTTGGCGTGCTGACGTATAGGCACTCAGATCCGTATTTTTGGTGGCCAGATAGGGAGGGTTAGCCAGGAACAGATCAACATTCTCACACTGTTCCCATGGAAATGCCAATCCATCAGCCTGATGAATGTGCATATGGCGCAAAACATTGTTATGATGAGATACCGTTGTAGACTGTGTAGATTGCTCTTGTCCTGATTTTGATACTGAAGAATCTGCAATAGACGAATGGCTCATTATGTCCTGAGCAAAAGTTGTCTGTAGTTGCATTTCAGCCAGGAAACATGCTACTGGATCAGGATCAAAACCCCAGATATTGCGTTGGACTAACGTAGCCAGTGCGTCATCATCCAAACCAGTGCGTCTTCCAAAGGCCAGCAAACGGCGTGTCGCACCGATCAAGAAATTGCCACTGCCGCAAGCAGGATCTAGTACGCGCAGTTGTGAGAGATCCTGTTCGGCACTATAGCCACAAGCATCAAGGAGTTGCTCGATAAGTTGAGGAGGTGTTGAAAAATGGCCGCGCTGCTTCCGTTCGTGAGGTGGCAAGCTGGTTTCATACCAACTAACTGGGTTGCTGCTAGCTTCCATCAAAGAGATCAAAATATATCTTTCTTCTGCAGACTGACTAGAGCTTGCTGAGCAGCGATCCGCCCAGCTTCTTTAATACTGGATGCTTTTCCCACTCCCAACAGTTTATCATGTACAAAAATACCAACTTCAAAGACACAGTCATTCTGGCGACCACTCTGCTCCAAGACGCGGTAGACGGGCAGCATGCCAACGCGTTGGAGTATAATCTTCTGGAGGCGACCCTTCGGATCAGTATCAATCCTCTGTTGCCTAATATGTTCCACCATTGGCAGAACTGTCCATGCCACAAAATTGTGTGCAGCCTCTGGCCCCTGATCAATATGAATGGCTCCAACGATAGCCTCGACAACATCGGCACACAGCGAATCGCGAGAACGCTCGTTAAAGGTGCGCAAATTAGCTACGTTCACACGAATAAAGGGAAAGAGCTCCAATTGTTGTCCTACCCGTGCAAGCACACGACGACTGACAACCTCAGATTTTAGTGCTGTCATTTCCCCCTCGGAAGCATTGGGGAACCTGCGATAGATATACTCAACGACATGTGCGCCAATAATGGCATCGCCCAGAAATTCGAGTGTATCGTATGAGTCTCGTCTCCTCTCTTCTGAGCAAAACGAGTGGTGTGTGATCGCTCGTAGCAATAGAGCAGGATCATTAAACGATACTTGGAGTAGCGCTTCTAAAGTTGTAAGATTATCTGTCGTCTGAGTCTCTCCCATATGTTCCTATTATATCATCTCAGACGACGTCCCAACCATTCAGTGCAGAGGACTCAAAATCAACATCTAGGAACCAACGGGGTCCCGAAGCCAATCGTGCCTGGGAAGTCAAGCCTTGTAGGCTACGGACCTATTGAAGAATGGAAAGCAAGCCAAGAGGGGCAAAATCCTCGTTCTAGACACGCTCTAGAAAAGACCTAGCCACTTGAAGCCTTTCGCCTGGGAGGAGTTGGATGTTGTTCCTTTTTCCCTGTCATTGTAAGCCTTCTCTTGCTTTTCTATGGATTCTATTTTTGCATTATTATTCTGTTCCTTGTACCAATTTTCGAGCATGGTTTTAGATCTTTCTAGCTTTGCATGATCTACTTGCGAGAGATCAGAGTTGTTAGTCAGGTCAGAGCAGAATCTTTCTAGGGCTTTGCTAAGCTTCACTCTGCTGTTATTCTCGGGCTGATTCTTATACATCATATGCTGCATTTGTTGGTAACCATCCAGGCAGTGGCCGCAGTTATTAGCTAACTTGTCCAAGTTCTCTTTCCGCATTTGTAGGGCCCACCACCAAAAGTCTTGCAGGCCTTGTGGGAGATCAGAGTTAGTCAAGTGAGAGTAGAATGTTTCTAAGTCTTTGTCAAGCTGCTCTCTGCTGCCATACTCGTCTTTCCTCTGCTCCTTCAGAGAGTCATAAGTGCCGATGAGGCTATATGCTAGGCTCCCCAAGTTCTCTTCCGACATTTCTAGGACTTTCTGAGGCATTCCATCGGGCATCTGTTGTAACTTGCTTAGAATGTGGGGATACCTTTCTATAATTAGGTGCACTTCTTTATGTTGGAACTCCTCTTCCACCCATTGTTTGAATCTATCTTTTTCCTTTTTTATAGTAGAGTGATACGTACTCAATATTCCGTCTATAGAGTTAGAAAATCTTAGCACGTCACTGGAGAGATCAGCAGAAAGTTTTATAATGTTTTTCAAGGCTTGTTGTTCTCTTTGCGAAAGATTTGTACGTGTCTGCACATAAGCTAAGAGTTGCTGCCGCTTTTCCAGAAGTTCGCCAGCTTTTTGGTAGATTAAACTCTGGGTTTCTAGGTATTCCTGCCAAAATAACGGATTATTATCGGCTTTTACACGTTCGACTAGCAACTTGCTCCGTTCAGCCATATATTTGGAGAAAAATTCGTTCCGTTCATTGTAGTCCCTTCCCAACTCTGTATGTTGTGATCGTGATAGATCGATAGGTTTGAGTATGTTTCTGATTTTTATACAAAATTTTCTGTACCTCGTAATGCTTTTGATAAACTTTATTCTGATCTTGTAGATTATTGCAAGCGTTTTGCCTGCGTTGACGTTCGTTTGGTGAGAGATCGGAACTTGCCAATTGATGCTGAGTGTCATACAACTCTTGCAGGACCTCGCAGCGCTTTTGCAGAATCTTGCTTTGCTCTTGCAGAATTCTTGTTCTGATCTTGCAGGTCTTGACGTTCCTCTGGTGAGAGATTGTGGGGTATCAGCGCGATGTCAGTTCGACACAACTCTTGCCTGACCTTGCAGTGCTCTTGCAGAGTCTCACTCAGCTCTTGCAGAGTCTTGATTCGTTCTTGCAAGTATGCCTGTTCCTCTAATGAGAGATCGGGTCGTTTCTTCCAAGTGTCATACGACTCTTGCAGCTTCTCCTGATACCTTTGCAAGTTCTCCTGGTGCCCTTGCATGGTCTTTTGGTGGATTTCTGAAAGGGATTGAAGCCCTTCACTAAGGTCGCCTAGTTGCTGCAAGGTTATCTTGTCGTCTATGGCCGACTGGAAGCTTTGAAAGCCTTCCCTAAGATCACTTGGCTGCTGAGTCTCTGGCATGTTTACCAAAGCATCGAAGTGTCCCTGGGAATGTATGAGGAGGTTTCTCCTTCTGTTTGTAAAATGATGTTAAATTTTTATGATTTTCAATATCTAATTTCGCACTCCTATCAAATAGTTCCATAATAGCACTAGCTATTTCTGATATGTTATTGTGTGGACTTAGCTTGTTTAACTTTTCTATTTTTTCTTTTATATTATTTGCTTTTTCGTTCGTTTCTCTATCTTTTTCGGTAATAAGCGTACATTCTTTTTGAAGCTCGTCTATCTTAGATTGATAAGCTTCATTAATAATATCTTCTATTTTAGACTTCTGAGCTTCTTCAATCTCATTTATCTGAGACTGCTCACATTTCTCCCCGAGGGAGTCGCAAACTCCCATTTTTTGCAATGCGGGATAGGCTTTGATTATCCTTTCCTTTACCTGCTCATCTTGATCCTCTTTTGGCTTCAATGACTCAGTAGGCTTCTTGAGGATACTTTCTTCTTGACCGCTAGTTGGTTTGATGGTTTCAGACGACTCCCTATGATAACCAACTGCAAAATCTATTGTCCTCCTCTTAGGCTGATCATGATCAGGTGAGGAGTTTGAGCACTCTCTTCTATATTTGTGAGGATTTTCCATAAGATAGAACTATTCCTTTCTTTCTCTTTGCACATTTCCAGTTAGAACTTCTCTTGAGAAATAGCATACCTGATCAAGGAGGAGTTTTTAAGTGGAAAAAGGGACATTTTGGTATGGGCAAGCAACGTCCTTGGGAGATGTCCTCTAGATGTCGTCTGCTTGTCATTGCGCTCTAGGCGTTTCTGAGGCATTCTTTGAGGAGCAGCAGCCCTGAAATCTCCTCCCATGAGTTATTAGTGATATGAATAAAATGGAGAACAATCTTGGTGAGTCTGAAATTCATGATCTGGAGAATGACCTTCTCAACAACTTTGCAGACTCCGATGAATCATCACGTACGCAGAGCGATTAGTATGAGATCAGTGGAAGAGGTGGCGAAGGTCAAGTTCCTCGCATCCTATTGATCTTCTGTGGTATGCTAAAAAGCAGCAAAGACCAGAAAAGGCACGGGGTATGTCATGAAGTTTATTTATTCATTGTATTATCATAGATCACAAAAAATATCGAATAATACAAGCCGAAAAATAAGATCGATCACACCACTTATTTTGACTCCTATCCTCTTGGTTCTGCTGCTCACAGGATGCAGTACACTAGCAGGAGAGGGCACGCAGTCGCAACCTCAGCAAGCCAATGTCAACTTCTTCGGCACGGCTGCCAATCATGTTCATTCTTTGATCGCGCTTCCCAACAATGTGCTACTCCTCGCTACCCACTTTGGGCTCTTCCGTTCTGCCGATGGAGGCCAGCATTGGGCACTCATCGCGGCTGGCCCCGATCAAGGTATGATGACGAATTGGCTTGCTGCTAGCCCACTCAATCAGCAGCGCTTGTACGTGATGACATTCCCTGCACTAGTGACTACTCTTAAAGGCACATTGGGGTTATATACCAGTGCAGATGAGGGGCGCACATGGAAACTAGCCATTACCTCGGCACAACTGGGAAACGACAATTTCATCGTTCAACCTGGCAATCAGTCTCCTGAGCAAGTCTATATCTATGTGAATGCATTCGGTGCTAGAGGCCTCAAGGTGAGTAATGACTCTGGTCAGCACTTCACAACGCTAGGCACACTTCCTTTTGGAGATGTTCAAGGTCTATTTACACTCCCTGGAGCGCCGGGCACATTACTTGCGTACGGAGATCAAGGCGCTGCCCGTAGTACCGATGGTGGCGTCCACTGGGAGATTATTTCAGGTCTGAATCAGCAAGCAGTTTTCGGTATCACAACGGGAGGTCCTAATCGTCCTATCTATGCAAGCGCAGATCAGGGTATTTATGTCTCGCAAGATGGGGGAAAGACCTTCACTCTAGTCCATCCTGGTGCTTCATTTAGCTCACTAACTGCATCTCCTGTGAACCCTCAATTAGTCTACGGCAAAACCTCAAGCACCATCTTCCATAGTACCGATGGAGGCCATACTTGGAACGCACTACCGTCTCCTACGGGCGATAAAGGGTCGCTTTATGCTCTGGTAGCTGATCCAACCAATTCAGCAGTGCTCTACCTTGGACTCTCATATCCAGCCGAAGTCTATCGCTACGATCAGGGCAGCAGTAAGCTCTGGACTTCATTGACCCCACAGGCAGAGCAGCCAGCTGATATGTCACTCAATGGTAGTAGCATGTCCCCTATGATATTTCTCATCATTCTTGTCTTACTTGTCGCTCTCATCATGATTCTGCTCAAACGCTATTCCAAGGCCTATCTTAAATGTAGAAAGAGGCAATGACCATGTTTGCGCGTCTCTCTCTCTGGTTTGTCATCACAACGCTTAATTGTCTGTGTCTCTTATTACTGGCCCCTATGACGACTGTTCATGCAGATGGTGGTGCACCTAATCGAGCTTATATTGCTGGAGCCGCACAAGGGATAGGAATCATCGATATTGCACAGCAAAAAATCATTGGTCATATGGCTATCCCTGGTGATCCACATATGATACTCTTGAGCTTGGATGGCAAATACCTCTATGTCACACAGCCTCGCTTGAGACGTGTCGCCGTCGTTATTGCTAGCTCAGGTGAGATCTTCTGTAGTGTTACTGTGCCCGGACATCCAACGTTGTTAGCCATGGACCCCAATGCCAACATCCTCTTTGCTGCTAGCAATGATGCCTCGACTGTGACCTCGATTAACCCTGACAACTGCCATATTAATCACACATTTCAGTTGCACGGGCCGATTTACGGGCTTGGCGTTGCTGCTGTTGGCACATCACTCTCTCCCAACAGTGGTAACCAGCTCTGGGTTGCCGATTCCGCCAGTTTGACTGTCTTCGATGACATCAAAGCGACGCAGGTCCAAAATATCCTGATTCCCCAGGGCCCTCGCTATATCTCTATTCCACCCGGATCGGCAGTTTATGTGACAACTCAACAGGGAACGGTCATTACTGTAGATCTCAATACATACAAAGTTTTGACGTTGGTCTCTGGTGGCAGTTATGCCGCGATGGATTTTGATGAGAATACCGGAGAAATCTATGTTCCCGATCAGAAGAACCGTCAACTCGTGGTGCTCGAACCAATCAATGCAGGTGTTGCATTACCTCAGGAGCCGGGTCGCACCATTCCGCTGCCAAGCACTCCGAACTCTGTTGCTATAACCAGTGATGGGCAGCTAGCCTTTGTGGCACTGCAGGATGGCAAGGTTGCCATGTTTGATATCCCAGCCCATCAGTTTGCCAATACCTTTGATCTTGGTGGTAGTCCGTACTTTATTATCACAGGTCTCAACCCGCCTGTATTTTCTGCAACCCCGCAGCAGGCCCATACGTTCCAGAATATTATCACGGTCGTTGCATGTATTATCGTTGTGGTCTTACTCGTAGTCCCAATCGTCCTATTCAGGCGTTATGCCAAGGTTCATCGCGACAATTTCGCTGAAGATGATCAAGAGCCTTCCCAGGAAAATCGGGATCACAGTTATAATGATCAACACCAAGAAAATGGGAATACTGCGAATGTACAGCCCGAGACGAGGCAGAGAGAAGTCGAATGATCATATTGATAGGAGGAAAAGAATGGATTCTGCCCTAAAAATAGTTTCTTTTATCCGGTCCCGTTTGCTGCTAATTATTATTGGTCTGAGTTGTGAATTACTCTATATCCTATATTTTGTTCGCCAGTTCCCCTTATTAAAGTATTATCAGAGGCTCACTGACATGGGATATATACTAAGACACTCACATGCCGGATTTGTAATGTTTGTTGTCGTCTTGAGCGTACTCTTTATCCTTTTCGGATTTGCCTGTTTGAAAGCACGCCATCTCACCGATCGTTCTACCCTCTATTTAATCCTGGGTTTCGGTGGTCTCTTTGCCCTCACTATGATATTCGTCTATCCGGTCACTGCTATTGATGTGTTTATCTATTTCGCTGAAAGCTTGGTCCTCATCCAACACCATGCCAATCCTATACTCGTACCAGGAGCCGTGTACTCCAATGATCCTCTCATCACCTTAGCTGGGGGTTGGATAAGCTATGTTGCTCCCTATGGTCCTCTTGGTCTTCTCATTGATGCTTTACCAACGTTGATTGCTGCAAGAAATCTGCTTGCAAATCTGTTGCTGCTTAAACTAATGTTCTCTAGTATGCTGATAATAGAAGCATTTATCGTTTATAAAATACTTTCTCGTGTTAATCCAAAGCTTGCGCTTGCAGGTGCTCTCTTCATTGCGTGGAACCCCTATACACTTTTCGAGTATAGTGCCAATAGCCATAACGATTTAAGCATGATGCTCTTTGCTCTTCTCGCGACGTTGGCCTTAGTCTATGATCGTTTGCTATTGGCCTTCGTCCTCATTGTGGCTTCCTCATTAGTGAAGTTTGCTACCTTGCCGCTGCTTCCGCTCTTCCTCACCTATGGTATTGTGCATCAGCCGACTGGCCGTGAGCGAATAAAATACCTGATTTTAGCCATTCTCAGCGCACTCCTGCTCGTTATTGTTATCTATGGACCTTTCTGGGGGGGGATTGCTACCCTTAATCCCCTGTTGAGCCAGGATCAGCGTTACATGTCCTCATTTAGCACAATGTTAACCAATATCTCATTGGGACAGATTACGCAGGATAGGGCCAAGCTATTAGGACGTGTGCTTTTTGGGATTATCTATCTCTATGCGCTCTTCCTTTCGACCCAACGTCTCCCTGACCTGCTTCGTGCATGTTTTCTTGCGCTCTTCTTTTTCCTGGCACTTGCAGTGACCAACTTTGAAATCTGGTATGCCATCTGGCCTGTGATGTTCGGGATACTGCTTCCAAGTGCTGCTATCTCGCTGTCCTTGTTCGTTTTTGTGTACGGGGCTTCACTTTCAGTGACGACCTATGTCTATTTATGGGTTTGGCTTGGGCTCACTGATCCTAATCTTGCCCTTGTCAATAACCTAGCATATCTCATAACCTTCATGCCTGCTATACTCATCTTACTTTGCTTTGCTCTGCAACAGATATTACCTAGAGAAGAAAATCGAATTAATTGTGGGCCATAACGTAGAAACTTCAATAACCAATTTATGAGCGTAATGACTTGTCAGTCCAATGTGTCCCAGATCTTGGCTGAAGACGTGCAAAAAGCCTCTCCAATCTGTTCCGCTTCTTCGCCACACACCCACTGCTTGATTGCTTGCTATCTTCATACTTTTTTCTCATCTCTTCCTCTGAAGGAAGAATGTAACCACTCAGTAAGCGGTTCTCAAGCTGCTCATAAGATAAAGTTTCTCTTTTACCTTGATCAGGATTATAAAAGGTAACATGGTAGCCATTCTCTGTCCATCTTCCTTTCTCGATGAGCAGGCTTTGCTCTCCACCTCCAGGTTTGGCTTCCACAACATGGATACCATGGCCATGCTTTGTTGCACTATCAATCTCATCTCTGGTTACTAATCCCGGCCTAAAGGTATAATCTATGTTATAGTGTTGGTATGCTTTTACGATCTTCTGCATGAGTGGCTCTTCTGTTGTACTACTATATGGATACTCAACAAGCTGAGCGATCTTTATCTCTGTCGCGTCGGCTTTAATATCTATGCCTAGTTTGTTCAAGCCTCGTCTTATCGCCATGATATAAGATGACTCAGGCAACATTGAATAGATATGGATATTTTCCTCGCTGGGCACCATACTGTGGAGATGTGGTGGCACCTCTTCGCGATTGTCTTTGAGAATGGGCTTCCGCGTCTCTCTCTGTTTCTCTGAGGGCAGAGTGTACGTACCCGCTAAGACCTTCTCAAGCTCTTCATAAGGTAAAGTTACTTTCTTATCATTATAAGGATCATAAAGGGTAACACGGTAACCATTCTCTGTCCTTGTCACTTGCTCAATGAGCAGGGAATGCCCTCCAATGTCCGGTTTATTCACACTTACATCAATAACATGGCCATGTTTCGTTACACAATCGATATCCTCTATGGTAACTACTTTCCCTGGATCGATACTGGTATCAATATGGATATAATCAAAGCCATAGTGTTGGTATGCTTTTTGGATATTAGATGGCCATGTCCCCCCTGTTTTCTGGATCTACTGGATACTCAATAAGTTGAGCAATCTTCTTCTCTGTGGCATCAGAATGGATATCTATGCCCAGTTTGCGCAAGCCTCGTCTTGTAGACATGATAGAACATGTTCCAGGCAGCGTGTAATCGATATCGCCCATACCCTCGACGCGTGCACGCTTTTTTGTGTAATAGGGATTGTAATAGTCTGAGGATTGATAATGCCAGAACTTACTGCAAAAGTTCTCTAATTTCTCCAGTTCCTGGGGGAGTCCCTCAGCAAATATCTTGAGGTGGTTATAATGCTCATTTAGTTGCTTATCAATAGCATCTGCATAATTATAAAGCTGTTGGATATTATCAGCAAGTTCCTGAACTTTTACCCGTGACTCATCTGAACACCACTGGCCCACATTCATCAAATTTTGGATTCGCTGAACATCTTTGCGCAATTGAGTGATCTTCTGAACCGAGGGTTGCTCTGGAAGTGAAGCGGTCGAGTTTTCCTGAGCGAAGGGAGTTGTGCGAGGACTATACCACGTTAATTCTTCGTGAACATTCTCATGTATTGCTCTCATCTCTTTGAGAGCTGAGTTGTGTTTATCAAACTGTATACAAACTTTGTCGGCAGAAGTGATTGATGCATTCTGCATTTCGTATCGCAGTTGATAATGCCTATGCATTTTTGTTTGTGCTAAATCATTTTTATAACCAAGAGATAAATAGGTATATATTGCATGCTTAAATGGATTAATAGCTCTATTTAGCTCTATTTTGACTTTTTGTATGTTATTGCGGGGGTTATCTCGTCTTTTTGTCAGACTAGCGATCTTTTTCTGAACATCACGAAGTTCTTTGAGCAGAGGAGCTACTGTCGCATCAATCTTGTTGAGTTCCTCTCGTTCTCTTTGGGGATCTCTTAGCAGTTGCTTGTGGTCATCTAACACTTGCTTGCTCTGCTCAAGGATGGTCCAATGTTTATCCCTCTGTTGCTGCCATTGTGCCAATTGGTAACGAGATGCATTGAGGTCGTACAATACTTCTTTCAGTTTTGATTCACATTTCTCAAGTTCTTTTTGATATCTGCTAATCTCGCTCTTAACTTTTCCTTCATATATATCACTAATCGCATTATCATATGTATTTTGCAAAGAATGATGCTTCTCTTGGTGCCTAGTAGCAGGCATTTCTGATGGTGAAGTTTGATCATGCACTTTTGGTTGAAAACAACGTGCAAGATTTCTTATCACATCAAGCGGATTTCTTGCTTTATTTAAATCCGGCTGGTTCTTGCCATCACTTGGATTTGTTCTCTCTCTATTCACGTCTTTGTGTCCTTCCCAATGCAAGGATGACGAATGGAATGAGATGTCTTCCCCAAGTCGGAAAGATCGTGCATCCGTAGGTCATCGAGACTAGTGTTGATGTCATACTCTCAACACTCTCTGAATGTTGTAAGGTCATCGGGTCGTGAAGGCTTTATTCTCTCTTCCTGTTACCAGAGTTCTTGATAGTGAGTATAGGCAAGTGGGGCTCTTTTTTCAATGGAGAAAGAGGGACAGGTTTCTCAAGTTCTGATATGTCTGCAAAATCACAATGGGATGAGCTGGAGTGCTGATGGCTCAACTAGTTTGGTGGACTCTGACCAGTGTCGATTTTCCTTCGCTTTCTCGAAGGCATTGCGGAAAATGTTCTTATCATTCTGCTCATTTTGTTCCCGTTCAAGGCGAGCGAATTCTTCCAGCAAGCGCTTTTGTTCTGGTGTCAGGTTAGTTGGAGTTACCACCTTGACAATTATATACTCGCTTCACCTAAAACAAGCATTATCAGTCTTACTAGCAGGGCATGGTTTCAGGTCTATCGTAGCAGAAGTTACCCAAGCGTAATACAGACGAGCAGTAGGATTTGGATCAGGCACAATAGGAGCAATAGTCGTCTGTTCTTTCGTAATCAGGAACAAGCTAGGAGGCACATACAAATTAGCAAATCCTGCAAATGTCAACGGCGACGTATGGATAGCCTGATTGCTAACAGAAAGTTCCCAATGTGGTGGGACCGTATTCTCATCGTCTTTAACATTCACCAATTCAATCCAAGCGTAATAAGCCATCCCTTCTGGCAATTCGGGCACATGTGTGATATCAATTCGCACTGCATTATAATTCTGTGATGTTCCACGCTGAATAAAGCTAACGTGACCGATAACTGTTTCTCCAGCAGGGCCACTGATCGACGATGGTGAGAAGATCATGCGTGCTATCAGGCCTGAACCTAGCAAAACAAGTACCAGGAGAGCTGTCAGCCCAATCACCCACAGCCTCTTATGCTTACTTCGGATTCCAAGCCCGATGGACGCGATCAATCTGCCCCGTACCTTTTCGCTTGATAAACCATGAAGTATACTTGAATGCGACAATTTATTGCTTGCGGTGTAGGGACCCGATTTATCGCGTCTGCTAGGCAATTCATTACTTGAACCTGTCAGATCTTGCGGTGCTGGCACATGGAATGCTTGAGCCAGAGCCAGGGCCAGAGCGGCTGCCGTAGGGAACCGTTCATCCGGGTCTTTAGCAATGCTCTTAAGAATCACCTGCGACAAACTCTGTGAAATATGTGGATTAATTATTTCGGGTGGTCTAGGATTCTCTTGGAGATGTTGCATCATAACTGCTAGTGGTGTATCTGCTTGAAAAGGAGCATCACCAGTCATAATCTCATACAGAATGATGCCAAGGGAATAGAGATCGCTACGTGGATCATCATACTGGCCCCTAGCTTGTTCTGGTGCAATATACTTTGGTGTGCCTATGACAGATCCAATCATAGTGCCGCTTGTTATCCCACGTTGGCGAGCAATCCCAAAATCGGTAAGAATAGGCTCGCCCATCGCTCTCGCTGTAGGTGTCCGCTTATCAAGCAGAATATTAGCGGGTTTGATGTCGCGGTGAATCAAACCTCGCTGGTGAGCGTAATCAAGTGCCTGACCAACCGCTGTAAAGATATAAACAATATCCATGGCAGGTGGGAACTTCCCATTGCGAGACGTGTTGCTAATATAGTCTGCCAGCGTTTGTCCTGGAACATAATCCATTACCATATAACAGAGTAGAGAAGCAGAATTAGGAGAATATGAGCTATGGAGATTATCGATCTTGAAATCATGAATTTTGATGATATTAGGATGGTGCAATGATGCAATCAGTCGAGCCTCCTGCTCAAAACGTGTGATAAAATCGGGGTCTTGCTGCATGCTTGGGTGTAGCAGTTTGATAGCAACATAGCGCTTCAACTGGGTATCGAAAGGCCTTTCCAGACCTCTCCCATCCCTCCATAAGCAATGCATTCAACCAGTTGATACTTGCTAAGATTGTAGCCTTTTGAGTCCATAGAATGCAATCCCCATTTCTAAAGGCTATTTGGCAAATTAGTAGTAATATTCAGCACCGCCAGCTTCTGAATCTCATAGTGTGCTTGAATTAGGCCGGGGTGTATCTGATTGGTTACTGGGTCCAGTTGACCAATATATGCACAAGTAGCCTGATTTACCATGTCATCTAGTAGCTGACCTGCTTGAGACTGCTGCAATTGTATTGGATCATTATTGCTCATAGCAAAAAGTGCAACAGCATCCTTGCGTGCATTTGACAGCCATTTTCCCGCATTTTGCGAGGCAATCAGGATTTGTGAGGCCTCCAAACGCATATCAGATGAAACATCAGGGGCTCGTGCAATCTGATTTACATGTAATTCTATATGATCGATGTAACCCTGCGGGTTTGTTGTTAAATTCGCTCCGCCCTGGCGCAACGGATCGACGGTCAACAAGGCTACGCTAGCTTGTGTCGGGTCAGTCAGTAAAGGTGTACCAGGTGGAACATCAATATGGACATTCTGCTCCCCATCGAGGTAATCCAGAATACGGATAAACAGAGGCTGCATCAGCTGTATCTGTGCGGTGGTTGTATCTGCTCCATACCAATCATCTCTAGCTGCCACAGACCACTCCAGCACCTTCTCCGTATTCCTTGATGCCCAGAAATCGAGCCCGCCAGGCAAGGCTAGCTCTTTGATATGCGACCCATTATAGAAAAGATGGCGAATATGATTGATGGCATTGAGTTGTGTCGGATCACCCGGTATGGGCTGCTGTGGGATCATAGCAAAGTAGCGCCAAGTAGAACGATCGCTTGAAGGCGCACTCGGCTTCTGGCTAGTATTTTCCTCAGTAATCAGCAAACGGCTTGTCTCGGATAAGAGGTTGTTATGGTGAGCATCACCGGGGTAGAAAAAATGAATGTTCCCATTATTCACGGGTAGGTTATTCGTCAGCAGTAGAGGTGGGTGTATCGGTGGAGGCCCGGTCAGATCCTGATCGCTACCCACCTTGACTTTATCTGCGAGCAACCAGACATAGTAGCTTTTACCCGCTTGAGGCGAGGGAACATTGTGCAAGTCAATCTGCATTTGATCAGCAATCCCCTGGGCCGTCCCAGGCGTGATCTGCCCACTACTGGTGTAGAAGGCCTGTCCTATAATGCTGTTGCTTAGAAAGAGTCCGGGGATAAAAACAATAGCTAGCCCTCCTATGATACACACAATTACTACAATAGCAATTAGGGTGGCGATACGGCCAGAGCGTCGCCTCTGTGGCTTAGGGCTATGGATCTGTTGGGCTGGAGTTGTGATAAGATGAGCCTCCTTCGGCATTGATTGTGGGGAAGGTGTAAGCCCTGGTGTCACTGGCGCAATCCCTCCAGTTTGACCTGTTCGTATAGAAGGCCATCCTGGGACATATTGACTCCCGCTAGCAGGTCCCTGCCACCAGGGTGTCGACCCAGTAGGGGGTTGCCCGCTAGATGCTGGTGTAGAGGATAGTGTTACTCTCGTCGGTGGATCCTGTTCCTCTGAGGTGTCCTGTTGCTGTCCCAGAATTGTTGGTGCTGGTACGCCCAAAGCGTGGGCAACGGCCACCGTCATGGTGGCAGCACTGGAGAAGCGCTGTGTTGGGTCTTTTGCCAGCCCACGCATAATCACTTGATCCAGAGCAGGCGGAACATGCGTATTAACCGACGAAGGAATAATAGGAGTCATACTACTATGCTGCATCATCACGTCAGTCGGCGATTTGCCCTGAAATGGCATAACTCCTGTTGTTATCTCATAGAGAATGACTGCTAGTGAATAGAGGTCGCTGCGCTCAGTAGCTGGGTGGCCCTGCACCTGCTCAGGAGAGATATATGCCGGAGTGCCGAAGTTGCATCCCAGTTTGTGTAGTCGATGATGTATTGAGCAGTCTGGCTATCCCAAAATCAGTCAGGACTGGCTCGCCCACCGGGTTACGTCTGGTATTACGCCGATCTAGCAGAATATTTGCTGGTTTAATATCGCGATAAATCATTCCCTGGTGATGCGCATAATCAATAGCTAGACTGATCGATGTCAAGAGACTAACAATCTCTGCTGGTGGAATGAGCCGCCCTTTATTTGACGTATTGCTAATATAGTGGGCTAGCGTTGGTCCTTCGATATAATCCATGACCATATAAGCGATAGGATGCATATCGGGGGAGCTATCCTGGGCGGATGCTAGTGGCTGGAATACCTGAAAATCGTAAATCTGAACAATGTTAGGGTGGTGCAACGAGGCAATGAGCTGAGCCTCGCGCTGGAAGCGTTCTACAAATGTCGGGTCATCGCGCAAATTCGGGCGTAGCATCTTAATCGCCACAAAGCGTTGCAACTGAGTATCTAAAGCTTTCCACACCTCAGCCGTAGCCCCATGTCCCAGGCACTCTACCAGTTCATATTTACCCAAACGTTGAGGCATATTACTCATCAGAAAGGTCCCCCTATACAGGTATTACCTGTACATGCGGTAATATTAAAAGTTGCTAAGCTCTGAATCTTGTAATGGATCTGAGCAACGCCCTCCTTCACCTCTCCCGTATGGGGATCAGTCTGACCAATGAACGCTTTGTTTGCCTGGGCAAACATATCGTTGAAAATAGGAGACGTTTGTGTTTGCACTAATTGGTCGGCGGGCATATGGAGCAACTCTGTAGCATCTGTGTGGACACTAGTTAGCCAGCTTTGGACGTTATTAATATCATCATTAACCTCAATTGCCAATTCCTTCTGTTCGGGGGTAACGCCAGGTGATTGTGTGATTTCCGTCAAGTGGGTACCAATATGTTTCAGATATCCTGGCGGTTGCTGCGCTGGCACTGATCTCCAGTAAACCAACTCGTGCAATTTTTGGATCTGTCAGGACAGGGGTAGCGGCTAGATCGGGTGGTAAATTCTCAGTCTGCACGTATTGGGAGCTATCCAGATAATCCAGAATACGTACCAGCTGTCTGCGTATAAGGCCAGTGTCATCATTAGCAAGGGCGAGGTCACGTGCGCTACCCGACCACTCTAGGATCTTTAGTGTATTTCTATAGAGCCACATGTCCAGGCCCCCAACTAAATTCACCTTTGCGAGCTTCGGATCTTGTGAAAGCAAGTGTCGTAGGTGATCAAGCAAGCTAAAATGATTCTCCCTATCCAACGGATTCGGTGTGTGCGAGAAAATTGCCGAGTAAACCCAGGCAGTCGGATCTGGCGACGGATTTACTGGCTGTGAATTAATATCTTCCTCAGTTATCAGCAAGCGGCTGTATTTACTGAGTAAGTTAGTATGATTTGCATCACCTGCATAGTTTAACGTTGCTTGGCCTTGATGTATTTCTGGCGTGCCAATCAGCAAAGGTAATGTATTTGTCTCGTCATTGGTATCAGGTTCCAACCAGACATAATAGCTTTTCCCTGGCTGTGGAGCACTCATATTTTGCAGGTGGACCTCTAGCCCGTCTGTGATACCACTTGAACTCGTCAAGCTCATTAGTCCGCTGCTAATAAAGAAGGCATGACCAGCTAACAGTCGTTGTGGAGCTGTGGGACGTGAAAAGAAGAACCAAGCTCCTACACTGGCAGCAATCACTATCAGTAGCACTAGGATCGTCAAGATAATATAGGCCGGACGAGTATGAGACCGTGTTGATTTTTTGAACGGTGAAGCAGCACCAGACAGAACAGGTGTGGAAGCTACTGCTACCATCTGCTGCGGAGGTCCAGTGATTGCAGTCTTGTCAGACATAGCATCATCTTGCGGACTCTTTTGGCTACTCATCTGGCCTGAAACTTGTGGTATAGGCATTTGGAACGCTTTGCTCAGCGCATGGATCATCGCAGAGGCTGAAGGAAAACGCCCTGATGGATCTTTAGCGAGAGCACGCATCATCACTGCTGTCAATCCTGGCCCGATCGAGGGATTGAGTAGCGCAGGTGAAGGAGGCATTGCATTCAACTGTTGGCTGATAACTTCAGCTGTTGTTACTCCGTGAAAAGGGAGTGTGCCTGTACTCATCTCGTAGAGAAGAATGCCCAGAGAATACAGAATCGCTGCGAACATTATTTGTCTCACCCTGGATAATTTCTGGGGCGATATAGCCCACCTCCCTAGGTGAAAGTTGGTAAGGATCATAGGTATTATGCATGCCCAGGTCTATCAACTTGGGTGCACCCAAGGGACTGTCAGATTGGCTATTCTTGCTAAGTAAAATAGAACTTGATGTGATCAAACTGTGGATAATCCCTTGCTGGTGAATATAGTCGATTACCTCTCCAATGGGAGCCAGAATCTGTATAATCTCAGCAGGAGAAAGCATTTTGTGGGTCTGATTGAGGGTTTGGAGATACTCTGTCAGTAATAGGCCTTCAATATAATCCATTACAAGATAGGCCTCACTATTACTGCTCAGAGCGGCAGTTGTGCGAGAGAGCAGCCTCACTCCAAATATTGGCACAAGATGAGAATGACGCAGCGCCACCAGAGGACATGTCTCACGCAAGAAACGCGGAATCGCCTCATCTGGTGGCAACGTAAAATGTAGTAGTGTGATGGTTACATAGCGGCGCTGCTGAGTATCAAAAGCTTTCCAGACCTCGCTTGTCGTATCTCTTCTCAGACAGTGTTGTAGTTCGTATTGATCTAGGTGCTGTTGATCACGTTTCATGAGATACTCCGTAAATGCAGCAAAGTTTGGAAGTCTCTATGATTATGCAACAGCTTACTTAAGAATGTCAACGCTCTATATCTCTGACGACAGGCACGGTTAGGCTACCATTTTCGCAATCATTGATAACCAATTGTCTCTTTGTGCCACCAGATGCTCTTGTCTTCCAAAGATCTACTGAAACACATCCTTCGCTTTTTCGAACACATTGCGGAAAATGTTCTTATCGTTCTGCTCATTTTGTTCGCGTTCAAGGCGAGCGAATTCTTCCAGTAGGCGCTTCTGTTCTGGTGTCAGATTAGTCGGAGTTACCACTTTGACAATCACATGCTGATCACCGCGAGCATTGCTATGCACCACGGGTACACCCATTCCCTTCAAGCGGAACGAGCGATTACTCTGAGTCCCTGGTGGAATCTTGAGAATAGTGGTTTTGCCATCGACGGTAGGAACCTCGACTTCATCACCGAGGGCGGCTTGTGTGAAGCTTATCGGCAACTCATAGAGGATGTCATTGCCTTGCCGCTTAAAGAACGGATGCGACTTCACTGTCAGAACGACGTATAGGTTACCTGGTGTCCCGCCGCGAGCACTCACCTCACCTGCGCCAGTTACGCGCACATTAATGCCATCATCCACCCCTGCAGGGATATTCACCAGCTCGCGCCGATTATTGCGTACGCGCCCCTGCCCACGACACTTATCGCAGGGTGTCGTGATCACAAAACCCTCACCTCGGCAGCGTTCGCACATTGTGACATTCACAAACTGGCCAAAAATCGACTGCTGAACACGGCGAATCTCGCCGGTGCCTTGACAGGAGGAGCAGCGAGCCTTAGACGTACCCGGTTGGGCACCACTACCTCGACAGAACGAACAGGTTTCCCAGCGAGACAACTCTATGTCTTTCTGACAGCCAAAGACTGCCTCTTCAAAAGTAATCGTCAATTCGTAACGCAGGTCTGCGCCTCTTTGCGAGCCAGAACGGCGTTGAGCACCTGTTGTCCCAGCAAAGAAGGTCTCGAATAGATCATTGATCGTATTGAACCCGCCAAAGTCGCTAAAGCCTGCCCCACTTGCACCATTGCCCAGTCCGGAATGGCCGTAGCGGTCGTAGGCAGCACGCTTCTGGGGATCGCTCAAGACCTCGTATGCCTCTTTAACTTCGATAAAGCGGGCTTCTACTCCCTGCTCTTTATTTGCATCTGGATGGTACTGTTTAGCAAGACGACGAAAAGCTTTCTTTATCTCCTCGTCACTAGCATTACGTGATACACCCAGAACTTCGTAATAATCTCTTTTACTTGCGGCCATCTGCAGGTCCTTTATGGTCAGAACCAGGCGCGATTTTACCCGCGCAACTAAATGTGACATTCATCTGCTGACTATGATAGAATATTGGATTATCTTTATATGCTATCATAAAATATGGTATGTACGCAATATTAATAGCCTAAACAGGACAACTTGTATCTTTGTTTTCCAGAGCAGAGAAATTAGGCGCATACTTGCATACATCCGACCTCGCTTTCCCTGAGGCCAATGAGAGAGTACTGAGCCTCTTTTGGCCAGCACTCCCTCTTGAATAGGACCGAGTACCTATTGGTCCTACATTTCTTTGTATTCGCCTTCGATAGTATCTTCATGGAGCCCCTGGCTTGGATCAGTTGGCTGCGGGTCTCCACTGAACTCACTACCACTACTTGCACCTGCTCCTGCCTGACGATAGATCGACTCACTAGCTTTATAGAAAGCTTGTTCCAATGTTTCGCGGGCGGACTTGATCTTTGCTACATCATTGCCCGACAGAGCTGTACGGACATCGCTAATCTTAGCCTCTAAATCACTCTTCAATTCACTGGACAATTTATCGCCCAATTCAGCAAGGCTCTTCTCGCAGCGATAGGCTGCACTATCAGCCAGATTGCGCTCTTCAACCTCTTCTTTGCGGCGTTTGTCGTCAGATGCATGGGATTCGGCATCATGCACCATCTTATCGATCTGATCCTTACTAAGACCGCTCGATGGCACAATGGTAACTTTCTGCTCACGCCCTGTTCCCTTATCGCGTGCCGACACATTTACAATACCATTGGCGTCAATGTCAAAAGTAACTTCGATCTGTGGTATGCCACGCGGTGCAGGTGGAATTCCATCCAGAATGAAGGTACCGAGGGAGCGATTATCCTTCGCAAATTCGCGCTCACCCTGAAGAATATTAATCTCTACGCTTGGCTGATTGTCGGTAGCAGTTGAGAAGACCTGACTCTTCTGTGTTGGGATCGTCGTATTGCGCTCGATCATGCGTGTAAAGACACCACCCAATGTCTCGATACCAAGTGAAAGAGGTGTCACATCGAGTAGCAGCACGTCCTTCACATCACCAGTGAGCACACCAGCCTGGATAGCAGCCCCAATGGCAACAACCTCATCAGGGTTTACGCCCCGGTTTGGTTCGCGATCAAAGATACGCTTCACTAGTGCCTGCGCTGCTGGCATACGAGTCTGACCACCGACTAGAACAACCTCATTGACATCTGCAGGGCGAACAGCAGCATCCGAGAGAGCTTTGGTTACCGGAATACGTGACTTCTCAATCAGATCCTCAACCAACTGCTCTAGTTTTGAACGTGTAAGTGTCATCACAAGATGCTTAGGACCGCTGGCATCTGCAGTAATAAAGGGTAGGTTGATTTCTGTCTGCATTGAGCTAGAGAGTTCTTTCTTAGCTTTCTCTGCTGCTTCTTTCAAGCGTTGCAAGGCCATACGATCCTGTGTCAGATCTATTCCTTGCTCTTTGCGGAACTCACTGGCCAGCCAGGTAATGATACGCTGATCGAAGTCATCACCTCCTAGGTGAGTATCACCATTGGTGCTTTTCACTTCAAAAACGCCATCACCTAGTTCCAGAATTGAGATATCAAATGTACCACCGCCCAGGTCATAAACGGCTATGCGCTCATCCTTTTTCTTATCGAGACCATAGGCTAGAGAGGCCGCTGTCGGCTCATTGATAATACGCAGCACTTCCAGACCTGCGATCTTGCCTGCATCTTTAGTCGCCTGACGCTGTGCATCATTGAAGTAGGCTGGAACAGTGATAACTGCCTGCGTCACGCGCTCACCCAGATAAGCCTCTGCATCGGTTTTGAGCTTCTGCAGGATCATTGCGGAGATCTCAGGAGGGCTATATGCTTTCCCTTGGACCTCAACCCAAGCATCACCATTATTGGCACGAATAACTTTATAAGGGACTAATCGTTTATCGCGCTCAACTTCGGGATCATCATATTTGCGTCCCATAAAACGCTTAATAGAAAAAACGGTGTTTTCAGGATTTGTGATAGCTTGGCGTTTGGCGACCTCACCGACAAGGCGCTCTCCGTTCTTGTTAATTGCCACTATCGATGGTGTGGTGCGGGCCCCTTCTGCATTGGGGACAACGACAGGCTCACCGCCTTCCATTACCGCAACACAAGAGTTTGTTGTTCCTAGATCAATACCAATAACTTTTGGCACAGTTGCCTCCTAAAAATACCTAATAAATTACCAAGTTACTCACCGCCGTAAACATCAGCTAGTAGTTCATTCATAACTTGAGCCATGTAGCGTACTACTGCAACAGCACGCCCATATTGCATACGGGTAGGACCGATCACTCCCAGTAGCCCACCAACCTTGTCTTTCTGTCCATAGCGAGCAATGACCATACTGACATCTTTCATCTCGTCCCATTGGTTTTCCCCGCCGATGAGCACCTGCACTCCATCTGCTGATCGAACTTGTGCAGCAAGCGCTGGTATAATGTGCTTGTGCTCTAGATCATCCATCACTTTGAGAATGCGCTTGCGCTCCGTCTCTTCCATCATCTTGCGCATGCGGTCGACTCGCTCATCTTCATGCTCTAAGTGCACGATTGTAGCTGGATCGGACTGCTCTAGCATATTCACTATGTCTATACCATAGAAGTCGTCTACCTGTGTATTGCTATGCTGCTCCAACATACGCATAATTGCATTCACGATGACCCGTTCTATAGGGATCGGGTCATATTCAATCAACCAAGTGTTGATCTCGTCTGCTGTCATATTCTGGATGGGTGGATTGAGCCGTGCTGTGATAGAGCTTAGTTCTTCCTGAAGTGTTGGTGTATCTAAGAGCAATCGTTGCTGCTGTACTGTCCCATCCGTCAGGATTAGGACTACATGAGCAGAAAAATCAGTAACTGAGAGCACCTCCACATGTTTCAGTCGCCCCTCGCTAGAACGCGGGGACGTCATAACTGCACCGCTATTTAACAGGCGTGCCATCACCGAGGCTGTCAGCCGTACCCATTGATCCAGTTGATCCTGTACCTGATAAAAAAGATGTCGGATCAAACGCTGCTCATCTAGCGCCAATGCCAATTCTTGCATCAGATGCTCAACAAAGTAGCGATAGCCAAGATCGGTTGGGACACGGCCAGCAGAGGTGTGCGGCTGGTTAATGAGATCAAGTTCCTCTAGCCCTGCTAATTCGTGACGAACTGTAGCCGAGCTGAATGGCAATCCATATTTGCGTACGAGCGTTTCAGATGCTACCGGGGTAGCATTATGAATATACTCTTCGACTAGCGCACGCAAGATCTGCTGTTTACGAGGGCTCAGTGGTGCCAATGTCTTTCTTCCAATCGTCGAGTGCTTTTAGTTTAGTTCCAACCTTCAATTGTCCTACTTTTCTGGTCGCATATTTGTAGGATACGATTGCTAGCAATCTCTCTAGGAGATTGCAAGTACAGCATAGCACTCAGAGGCGGAGATTGTCAAGTGTCAGCAGATCCATTAGGAAATTTGCTAGGGCATTGATGCTTGTGGCAAAATAGATTATAATACTGATCCGTGCAGAGTGTCACTATCAGAAAGAGAGCAATATGAATACCCCAACAGACCACATCATCGAAGAAGTCATGCATCTCTCACTGGATGAATTGAAAGCAGTCTCAGAACGCATTTTAGAAGAGATTGAAGAGAGGGAATGGGATCGTGTTCTCGCGACACCTGAGTTTATTGCTTATCATGAGCGAATGCGTGCAGAAATAGAGGAAGATAGAGCCGCAGGGCGCTTAATAGAGTATATTCCAGGAAAAAGCCTTGAAGAATTATTTCAAGACTGAATTTAGAAAATGCTATCACCCACTACCTAGGTAATCATTGCGCTAGCCCCGTCTCAGGGAGCTAGCGCGTTTAGTGAAACCACGGGAAGGGGTTGTTAGCATCACCATTATTATTGTCATTCGGTGCGGCTCCGGTCTGTGTTGGCTCTTCACCATCAATCATCCAATCACAGTTATCTGTACCCAATAGACCAGTGGTGCTGGAGGTGCAAGCGTATCTCACGCCCGAAGGAGCAACAAAGGTTTGCTGCTGACCAATACCCAACTCTTGAGCAAAGCTCGTAGGATCATAGTTTTGTGGGCATGGGACAGTCAGATATGTCGGGGAGGGACAAGTGCCAGCCAATGCTTCGATAATACTATGCCAGATAGGCGCAGCGCCTACAATGCCCAGTGTGCCCGAACTCATGGACTCATTATTAGCATTACCAGACCACACACCCACAACTACATTGGGTGTATAACCCATTGTCCAGTTATCTTTGGGTCCATCAGTGGTGCCTGTTTTTGCTGCGACCTGATGCTGACAGGCATTATAATCCGTCGCGCAAGTCGAGTCGATATCACTAAATGAGAGGTCATGATCTCCACCAAATTCAGCGAGACGATCTGGCTCGTCAGTCAGAATCGAGGTCATCAGATAAGAGACCTGTGGTGAAAAGACCATTTGCGCTGGCGGATGGGTCGGATTGTAGTGATAGAGATTATGCCCATAGTTATCCCAGATGTCCAGAATGCCCTGCGGAGGCACGCGCTTGCCTCCATTGGCGAAAGCCTGGTAGCCACTGGTCATCTGTAGCACAGTGACATTCTCTGTGCCTAGAGCCCAGGACACACCAGAGATTCTGGACCTCCGTCAACCCTAGACGGTGCACAGTGGTCAGAACGTTCTCGGGGCCCGCATATTCCATGGCTTTGACTGCACCGACATTTTGTGATTGGGCTATTGCTGCCCTCACTGTAGCCTGTCGGTTTCCTCCATAGTGATTCGGGTCACCATTCACGCTATAGTCAGGCGGATGATAGATAGCGGGGTCCTTGATCGATGTTCCAGCTGGCGCTCCATTGGGAAAGAATGTTTGTACGTCAGGGACAACTGTCCCTGGATACCAGCCCATCTCAAAGGCAGTAGCGTAGTCAAAGGGTTTGAAAGTTGAACCAGTTTGTCGTCCTGCTGGCGTTCCATCGGCATTAGGTAGTGGATCAGCCGCGTTGTATTCGCCTCCAACTTCTGGACTGGGATTGTTGTAGTCGGCACTCCCGTCCATTGCTAGTATCTCGCCTGTATGGGCATTCATCGCCACCACAGCTGCATCATTGACATTGTGTGCCACATTGATTGGCGTGGTATCTGCAAACCAATGGAATTCTGGCTGGGTCAGATGAAAATCCACCGTTGACTCTACAAAGTCTTCCAGCTTAAGGTCAATAGTCGTGCGGATGTTAAAGCCTCCAGTTAGAAAAGGAGCAACTCCCTTGTTGGGATCTCCGTTCCCTAATGCTGTCTCAACTTGATTGATCACCCAGTCCACAAAGTGGGGAGCATGTTTGACATGCTGGTAGGGCGTAAATTGCATCTTTGCCGTCAAGGCTTCCGCCTTTTCAGCAAGCGTGGGCGTAACAGGCCCTAGACCCTGAACTGACAGATTCTGCTTGATCATCTGCCCCAATACATACTTCTGGCGAGCCAGTGCATTCTGTAACGGCCCGCTACCACCAGCAGGATAATACATCACCGGATTTTGAGGCAAACCTGCTAATAGGGAGGCTCGTGCCAGTCCTAGCAGTGGATCATGCTTATGGGTCTGCTGGTCCAAATCTAACTGAGAAACACCAGGAGTGCACTTAAAATTCTGGTTACACTGAGGCATCAGATGAAAATACTCTTCTACCGCTGACTCAATGCCCATATCCACGGGGCCAAAACTAGCCACATTGAAGTACATCTCCAGGATTCTCCATTTAGGATATTGTTGTGTCAAGCCAATCGCCAGCACCGCTTCAAGAGCCTTGCGGTTGAGTGTCACTTCTTTATTGTTAGTTAGATTTTTGACCACTTGCTGCGTGAGCGTGCTTCCTCCACTCTGTACCGCATCGTGCTGCAAAAATGAAATGCTCGCACGTAGGATACCTTGTGGATCGATACCTGTGTTACTCCAGAAAGAGGGATCTTCGGATGCGATCATCGCATTGCGCATAACCTCTGGCACATCATCATAGGTGACAGGGGTGCGGCGTCCACCTTGTACACCGTTGTCATATGCATCGTAGAGCAACGTCATATTGCGGTCATAGATACGCGTCGTTTGGGAAATTTGCTGGCTTTCCAGTTTCTGCACTCTAGGCAGTTGGCTTTGGTAATAGGTATACCCATATGCGGTTCCAAAGCCTGTCAGCATCACAAGTAACAGTGCTAATGCAAGCAAAATACCAGTCCCAATCTGGCGAGTTTTGGGTTGCTCACGCTGCCAGCGTGTTCGTCGCTGACGCCTCATCATCGTAATACGCAGGGCGCGTGAACGTTTCCACTGTTTCGGGTGCTCGGGCAAAGGAGTACTTACTCCAGATGCAGGAGCAGGATTGCTGTCGGCGGAAGGAGTAGCTGGTAATTGCATAACTTGATCTGCTATGGCTACCATCTTGCCTGTCCAGCCACGTACTACCTGTAACGTGTTTGCAACCAGATCGTATAGCTGGTCTGGCACATGCGCATTCCGTGGACGCTTTGGAATAATATCTGGTCGTTCAGGTGACGCAGGCAAAGTTTGTGATGCATCCCACTTCGGAATAATATCTGGTCGTTCAGGTGCCGCAGGCGAAGTTTGTGATGCATCCCACTTTGGAATAATATCTGGTCGTTCAGGTGACGTAGGCAAAGTTTGTGATGCATCCCACTTTGGAGCAGCATCAATTTGCCGATCTTGTAACTGCTGCTGCTGTTCTTCAGAATTACTTGTCAAGCTATCTGTATGCAGAGATAAATAATTCTTGTCTTGTTGTTTCCAATCATTACTGTTATCACTCATAAATACAGAAACCTCTTGTTCCCGCAGAAGGTAGTATCTTCCTGCTTATTTGGCAACCCACGTCTAGTTAGTTGCCTCCATTATTATTGTCTCCATTAGTGTTGTTATCCCCACTGTTGTTATTGTTGTTGGGTGGGTTGCCAGCTTGTGGATCCTCACCGTCAATTACCCAATCACAATTTCCGCTGCCTAGCAGGCCATTGCTACTGGACGTACAGACTTGATGTACTCCAGAAGGTGGCGTAAAGGTTTGCTGCTGACCAATGCCCAGCTCTTGAGTGAACGTACTCGGATTGTAGTTCTGTGGACATGGGACTGTCGGATATGTTGGAGAGGGGCAAACACCTGCCAGTGCTTCTATCACGCTGTGCCAGATGGGCGCAGCGCCCACAATACCTAGTGTTCCTGGGTACATAGCCTCATTATTAGCGTTACCTGACCAGACACCCACAACCACGTTAGGTGTATAGCCCATCGTCCAGTTATCTTTTGGGCCATCAGTTGTACCTGTCTTTGCTGCTACCGGGTGCTGACAATTATTCAAACTTTCATATGCACAGGTTCGATCGATATCCCAAAATGAAAGATCATGATCAACTCCAAATTCAGCGTAACGGCTCTTTTCATCAATAAGGACTGAAGTCGTGAGAAAGGATACCTGTGGCGAGAACACTTGTAGCGTTGGTGGATGAGTTAGGTCATAGTGAAAAAGGTTATGACCATAGTTATCCCAGATGTCCAGGATACCTTGCGAAGGCACACGAACACCACCATTTGCGAAGGCCTGATAGGCATCTGTCATCTGGAGCACGCTAGCATTTTCTGTACCTAGCGCCCAGGATATGCCAAGATTTCTGCATCTTGGTTAGCCCCAAGCGGTGCACCGTCGTCAGCACATTTTCTGGCCCGGCGTATTCCATGGCTCTCACTGCACCGACATTTTGTGATTGGGCCAGTGCTGTCCTCACTGTAGCCTCTCGGTTTCCACCGTAGTGATTCGGGTCACCATTCGCGCTATAATCGGGAGGATGGTACATAGCACTTTTCGATGCTCCTGCCGATACCCCGTTAGGGAAGAATGTCTGGATATCAGGGACAACCATACTCGGGTACCATCCCATTTCGAATGCGGTACTATAGACAAAGGGCTTGAACGTTGAACCAGGTTGTCGTCCCGCTGGCGTTCCATCGGCATTGGCAGGTGGATCGGCCACATTGTACTCGCCCCCCACTTCTATATTAGGATCGTTATAGTCGGCACTGCCATCCATTGCCAGAATCTCACCCGTATGGGTATTCATTACCACTACAGCTGCATCATGAATATTGTGCGCTGTATTTATTGGCTCCTCACTGCCAAAGTAATGGAATTCCGGTTGTGTCAGATGAAATTTCACAGCGGCTTCTACAAAGTTCTCCAAGTTCACGTCAATAGTAGTACGGATATTGAAGCCCCCGGTTAGAAAAGGAACAATTCCCTGATTGGGATCTCCGTTCCCTAGTATTGTCTCAACCTGATTGATGATCCAGTCCACAAAGTGTGGGGCCAGCTTGGGATTCTGATAGGGTGTGAAGGTCGTATTTGCCATCAAGGTTCCTGCCTGTTGAGCAATGGCAGGGGTGATAGGTCCCAGACCCTGAACTGACATGTTCATCTGCATCATTTGCGCCAGAACGTACTGTTGGCGTGCTAGTGCTCGTTGCTTACTCGCATCTCCCCCGGCAGGATAATAGGTCACCGGGTTCTGCGGCATGCCTGCTAGTAGCGAGGCTCGTGCCAACCCGAGCAGTGGATCGTGTTGGTTAGTTTGCTGATTCAAATCTAGCTTGGTAATGCCTGGCGTACACTTGAAATTTTGGTCGCACTGAGGCATCAGATGGAAGTACTCTTCCACCGCAGACTCAATTCCAATATCCAGGGGGCCAAAATTAGCCACATTGAAGTACATCTCCATGATTTTCCACTTAGGATATTGCTGGGTCAAACCAATTGCAAGTGCTGCTTCTGAAATCTTACGACTAAGAGTATCTTCTCTATTGTTCGTCAAGTTTTTAACAACCTGCTGGGTGAGAGTACTACCACCTCCTTGAATTGATGCATTATGTTCAATATAGGAAAGGGCAGCGCGAGTAATGCCTTGCGGATCGACGCCAGTGTTGGTCCAGAATGTGTGGTCCTCGCTGGCTGTCATCGCGTCTTGCATGACTTGTGGTATTTCGCTATATGTCACAGGCGTACGACGCCCATTGCTGTCATATGCGTTATACAACGTGTTCATATTTCGGTCATAAATATGGGTGGTTTGTGTGATGGTGTTGTGTGCGAGCTGTTGGACTTTGGGCAATTGGCTCTGGTAATATGTATACCCGTAGGCTGCCCCTGATGCACTAAAAATCACTACTAGTGCGGCAAGAGCGATGACAATGCTCTGCCAGATACGCCCAACATGGGAGCCCCCGCGTTCTCGCCGCTTACGCATAATCGTCGTGACACGCAACGTCCGTGAGCGTTTCCATGGCTCTGATAGTTGCTCAGCAGGTGTTTCAGATGCTGAAGTAGGAGGATGGGTGCGTTCCATGTAGGGGGCTGGTGGCTGTATGCCATAGCCCGCCATAGCAGCCATTTTATTAGAAATGGCGGTGAATTTCCCAGACCAGCCTTGTATAGTCTCAAAAGTGTGGTTCAGCAAGCCTCCAGCCCTATTTATTGGCGGGTGCTGCCCTCCGTTGGCTATTTGCAAGTTCTGCTGCTTCTGCAAATCCCGTTGTTGGGATAGAAGACCTGAACCTGTTGGGGCTATGGGTGAAGGAGCACTCATTCCCGTTGGGTGTCCTGAGCTAGGTGGTTGTTGGGTTGGCTGTAATTGGGGCAACTGCTGTGATGGCAACCGACTATAACTACTTAAGAGACCTCCTGTCCCACGAGCAGGTTTATTCTCTGGCGGCTGGTTATTTACTGGTCCTTGTTGCCAATTGCCATTCATGAAACTTTATCCTCTTTTCAACCTACAAACGGTGCATCTTGGCATCTGCCAATTTCTGATCAATAAATGTATTTTTATCTATTTATGCTATTTTTAGACAAAATCTTTAGCTATACAGCTTATTTCAACACGATGGCTCTTGCTGCAAAGAACTGATCAATACTATAACAGATATTCTCTGACACACACTAACAGATATTACTTTTTGGGGATTGTAGGTACCTTTTGGGGATTGTAGGGGATGCGGGCTCTTGTGAAGCCAAATCTCTTAGGCATGCGTCAATAGCGGGTTCTGCCTCCAGTTGGCAACAGACACTAATAGAAGGTACTACTTGCCTCCACAATAGCATGCATAACACAGCAAAATCATGTACAATAAGGACTGCTGTTTTTATGATTGCAGACGAGGAGATTTATTGATGTTGCTACGACAAGCACACGTCTTAAAAGCCTTTGTTCTCTTCTTTGTCATATGCATATTTTTAGGTATATCACTTCTCTTCTCTTCTTCGGTTACGCGGGCTGTCAGCCATCCTATTCAGGTGAATTCCCAGAGCAGTACCTTGACGTTTCCTAAATCGATTGATTTCAAGATCAGTGTGCATGATAGCGGAGGCTCTCTTGCTCATGCAATCATTTATCTCACGTACCAAAATTCGGGCTACCAGCCATCGCATCAAGTCACCGCTACTGGTGGTGCTTCCACCTACACCTTTCAGTGGCATGACAATTTGCTAGCGAACATTTACGAGTTCCCTCTGGTTGGTACACAGATTAGCTATTATTGGACTATTACCGATACTGCTGGTAATAGCTATACTAGTTCTTCGCAGACTATAGAAATTCTAGACAACCGCTTCAACTGGCTGCACCTCTCAAAAGGCTTGTACCAAGTCAACTGGTATGGCCATGATACGGACTTCGGTCATATGGTGCTTGGAAAAGTGGGCACTGATATCCAGCATATCAGTCACAATCTGGGTGGAGGTTTAAACCACCTGATTAACCTCTGGGTATATCAAAATGCCAACGATTTTCAGAGTTCTTTGCCTCCCAATGTGCATGAGTGGGTAGGAGGCATTGCTTTCCCATCTGTATTCCAGGCCTCGCTCGTCGCCCAATCGGTGAGTGATGACACGCTCCAGCGAGATATGCCACATGAATTGACACATCTAGTTTTTCACCAAATCGTTGCTCCAAGTGTAGCGCCAACTTGGTTTGATGAGGGATTAGCAGTCAACAATCAGATCTACCATGAAAGCGAGATGTTAGTACGGTTCAAAACGGCACTCAATGACCATCATCTGTTGCCACTGAGCACGATTTCCCAGAATTTCCCAGCCAATGCTGATACAGCGTATTTGGCTTATGCCCAGGGTTGGCAGCTAGTAGCATATATGTACCAGACCTTCGGATTGCAAAAAATGACTACCTTGATCCATGATATGAGTAACCCCTATCAATCATTTGATGCAGACATGCGTCAGGCCCTGGGACTAAATTCCTCCCACTTAGAAAATCAGTGGCATCTCTCACTGAACCAGCCTCCCACCCTCTCAAAAGATGAGTTAGCAGAGCCATTGCCTATGCCACAGTCACCACCCAACCCGTACAATGGCACAACCATTTTTCTTCTCTTGCTGGGTATTGTGCTAGTAGTAGTCTCGCTCCTTGGCTTGGGTGCTATCTTCAGTTATCAGCGCAGGGTAAGGCAGATGGTATTATTGGCTCGGCAGAGACAATACACTCCGCAGCATATCGTGTCGAGTCGGCAGGGCCCACCAAAATATAAAATAACATAATAGGAGAAAACAAAAGATGCGAAAGCAGAAGATGCAGATGGTAGTGAGTGACGCATCAGCCCATTATTATCCGTCCGATGTCCTCTCACTGGACGAGTTAAAGTATTGGATAGCATTCAGCCGTGTAGTGGGCATTGGTCCCGTCCGTTTCAAATTGCTGCTCGACTTTTTCCACCAAGACGTTGCGGTAGCTTGGCAGGCCAGTTCCGTCGCACTTGCCGAAGCTGGACTCGACCAGAAAATTATCAAGAGCTTTATCAAACAACGAACCTCCATTGTACCCCAACAAGAGTTAGATCGCCTTGAACGTCTACGGGTGCGTGTCATTACGTGGAAAGACGAGGCCTATCCACCATTGCTCAGAAAGATCGAGTATGCACCTCCAGTCCTCTACATCTGTGGCAACCTCACCGACGATGACCGCCATTACTCGCTAGGGATTGTCGGTACGCGTAAAATGAGTGCTTATGGGCGGCAGGTGACAGAACATTTTGCACAGGAACTCGTCCGTGGCAAAGTCACCATTGTTAGTGGATTAGCCTTGGGCGTTGATACGGTAGCTCATACTGCTGCGCTGGACTCTGGTGGTCGTACCATCGCCGTACTTGCCTGTGGGCTAGACATCATTTATCCCGCATCGAACTTCAATCTCGCCAAACGTATAGTTGACTCAGGCCAGGGTGCACTACTGACAGCCTTCCCATTGGGCGTGCGACCAGAGGCCAGAAACTTCCCGGCTCGCAACCATATCATCTCAGGTCTCTCACTAGGCATATTGGTCACAGAAGCTCCTCAGCGTAGCGGCGCATTAATAACGGCAGGTTCAGCCCTAGAGCAAGGTCGTGAAGTATTTGCCATTCCCAGCAATATCTTCTCGCTTGGTGGTGCCGGTGTAAACAAACTCATCCAAGATGGGGCCCACCCGGTAACGAACATCAATGACATTCTCATGAGCCTGAACCTTTACATGGTACCCCAACAGGTTGAAGCCCAGGTAGATTTACCAACCAACTCTGAAGAGCAAGCTCTCCTTGCTCTACTCAGCCAAGAACCCTGTCATATCGACGATCTCATTCGCCAATCCCAACTCACCGCTCAAGACGTCACGGCAGCATTGACGACGCTGGAATTGAAGGGGATGGTGAGGCAGGTGGGGGGGATGCAGTATGTTCGGGCTATACGGGGATGATGTAAGCTCTTGCGGCTTGCTGACGCCTTGGCAGGGTTTGCGCGTGACTGTCTGGAAGGTGAGCCATATACAAAGGAGTTTTTTAATGATTTAGAGAAGAGAGGGTTTATGAGAGAAATATAAAAAACCCACCCCTATGGGGTGGATTTTTTCGGCTAGCTTGTATAGAGCTAGTCACCCCGTCTTTCGACTGGCTAGTCCTACTCCCTCTGGTGAGGGCTTCGTCAATACAGAACGTATTCGAACCGCTTTTAGTATACCTGAGTGGTGAGCATTTGTCAAGACTTTTCAAGTTTTGTTTATATAAATGTACTTCTTACACGTTACTCATATAGGTCAGAAATACAAAACTAGCCTATCTAGATTTCTCTAGCAGTTCACCTGTGCGCTTGCCAGCCTCACAAGTGCATATAGAAGACCTCCAAGAGAGAAAGCAAAACAAAACTACTAAAGTGATAGCTCACCTTTGCGGGATGAAGGTAGATATATATTATTTTTTAAATACATTATTTGCTTATACTTATTTTTCTATTTTTCATTTAAATGAAATCTTCCTTATCAGCATTTTGTATGATATTCAATTTAGCATCTTCGCCGTAATATTTTATTGCTGCTTCATTATACGCTTTTGCTGCACATTTTGGGTCATTGTAGTATCCTAAATGTATTTTACGTTTATTGACAGTGATACTTGATACCCATTTTTCCTCGCTCTTATTGTAATATACACCTCTATATCCTGATTTGTTTGACCTCCTGATATTATGTCTTTGTGTGCTTTCAGCTGCAGTAAGAGGTAAGATATTCTGTCTTCTATTATCCAATTTGTTGCCGTTTTCATGCTCTACAATAATGCTATGAGTAAGAGATCCACCAATAATTCTTTGTGCAATTTCACGGTGAAGAAAAATATATTTTCTCTTTTCATCTTCTTTTACTTTACGCTGTACATATCCGCCTTTTGTACTCATGTGCCACGCATATGTAGAGAGGTCGTTGTCTTCTCGGCTGATCAAGCAGACTTGTCCATTTGGAAGTGGGATTGCGATTGCGATTTCTGCGTGTGGATAGGTTTCTTGCTTTGCTGATTGGAGCGGCACAGCACAGGCCTCATGTGATAGATTTATCAGGGTGAGAGCTATCTCCAGGGGAGGTGCTCTACCGATAACGCCATAGGTATTTTTTCTTTCATAGATAATTTGGAGTATTCTGTTATATGGTCAACAATATTTCAATGGTTGCTGTATTAGACACGCGTAAAAATCGAGGTTGGTTACACTTGTAGTATGTTTCAGCAGGACAGTTTCAGAAATGATGTGGGTTGCCATATCAGTAGTACTACAAATTATTAGGAGGATATTTTTAGCTCAACTTTAGTGGTAGAACCACACTGTCAATTAGTACCACTTTAGAGTTAGCGTGGTGTGCAAACTTGACATTGGTGCGAGGAGATTGGTATGATTCCAAACACTACCATAAGCCTTGGCGTGAGGCGGTACATCTTGTTTATCCCTGAATTACCAAGAGCTTAAAAATGTTAAGCATAGGCACTATGTGCCAGCTATTAGGAAAGCAAGACGCCCTGAGCTATAAATGGATCTGTCTTTTTGTCAGGTTATGGGTCTACAAAATACCAGAGAATATACAAGCGATTGTTGTGATAGGAGAATAGTTCTATCGCCTTTATCGTATATTGCGGGCTCACGGTTCGCTCATTTTTTTGTCAAATCCGCTTGCGAAGCCGAATGCCATTGATGAGTATTCGCAATTTTCACATGAACAAACTGGCTTGTGCGTTGGCTTCACAAGGAACTAGCGAACGGAGAGTGCGGGTGTATACATTTTTTACTGTTTCAACTGCGCGGAGGTACATTGTGTAACAGATACCCTATCCCACGTACCTATTCTGATAGATAGAGGCTAAGCAGTAGTTGCGATACTGCCCTTGCCTCATCACTGCTATCGACCTACGTTCATTCTCGTATGCAACACTGTTATTTCTCTCCGGCCAGGATTAGGAAACGAGCAGGTTGTATGGGTGAAGAATATATGTCGGCCTAAGAAGCCTTGTGGTGTACACAAAAAGGCCACTTTAATTCTGCATTCTAGCATGGAATAAAATTTTGGTCAATCAAAATTTTATTAAAATCTCAGCATAGATGGGGTAGGGTACCAGAACATCAAAAAAGCAACGGATAAGGCTATCAACGTTGACGCCTTCATTCCTAAAACAGTATAGCTGAAAAACACAAGTGTGAGAATTGACAAAGAGGGACAAGTGTGCGACATCTGCAAGACAAATGGTGAGGGCAAAAGGCAAAACTTATAGGTGAAGATCTTCGCATAGTGTGTTGATGGGAAAATTGTGGGAACATTTCAGCATACTCTTGGGAAAGGCATAACAAGCTATTGTTTTGCTTTATAAGCATTTTTTGAAATAAGGAGGAGGCATCCTATGGCTGATACCTCTGGAGACCATCCCTTCGACGTAAAGAATGAAGATATCCCTGATGCTAGTGATATTATCCCTATGGGTAATACTAGCTCTCAATTGCCACCGAAGAAGGTAGATGAAGGATACAATTCATCTGCCCAAGTGCCTTTTCCCCATAAGAACGGACGACAGATGCAGCAGTATCCACAGAGAAAACCAAAAGACAAAGCAGACAGCGAAACTAAGATGAGGGAACGCCTCACTACGTGGACTCTTATCTTGCTTTTTACCCTTCTGATAGCATATATATTCACGCGGGATCTTATGTTGCTAGGGGCAGAGACGATTTTCGCAGGAGTAATACTTCCTCGTCTTCCGGTACTATTTTACCCGAGAGAAGCCTTAACACAGAAAAGAGAAATACGCAGGTAACCCGTTGTATAGCTAGCCTTGGCAGCAATCAACAACCGTTGATCGTTGGTAAGGCTAGTTGATCAGTATTCATATTCCATTCTGTATTTAGAGTATTGCAACATGTTTGTGTCCATATAATGTAATCCCTTCCGTTTCCACATTTTTATAAAATGGTATGCTGTTAACACATTCATAAAAATCATGTTCATTTTGCAGTACACTGCAAAGTAAAGTGCTGTATTTAAAGTCAATATCCGATATTATTTCACGAACAGCTTTTCTATATTTATTGTGCAGAATTTTAGCATCGTCGTCTATGAGAAACATAACATCGATGTCTGATTCTTCATCATAATCACCTCTGGCATATGAGCCAAATAGGATAACTCTTTTTAGTTTTTCACCGAATATTGGAATAACACCTTTTATTAGTTCATCCAGTATTTGTTTTAGTTCGGCTTCTGTCTTAGCAGTTAGTCTAATCATGGTATGGTTACCTCCCGTCTTTCGACTGGCTAGTCCTACTTCCTGTGGTGAGGGCTTCGTCGATGCAGAACGTATTCGAACCGCTTTTAGTATACCTAGATGCTGAGAATTTGTCAAGGCTTTTCAGCTTTTTTTCTATAAATATGCTTTTTACACGCTACTAGCAATGCAACCCACATTTGCTCTGGCAAATCGCCCTCGCTATGGATTAGTATATTGAAGAAAGGAGATCACAATGAAAATCAAACAGAGCAAGCAACTCTCTCGCTGGCTAGCGGTTGGGGGAGCCACATTAGGCGTAGTGGGCGCTGGTCTAGCCGTTCATACTTTTTTGCCACTCCGCCTGAAAGCGCCAATTGATGTTAAACGAGAGAAAACAGCTTTAGCAGATGGCTCATTACCTGATGTAGAGGTAACTTTTTTGCGTTGTGCCAGCGCCAAGGCTCCTGCATGTTTGGTAGTACGTGGCACATTCTCACTAGCGCCGTGTTGGATCGCCTATAGTGCGGTCCTGATACGTCATCCAAAAGCGACATTTCTTTTTGATACAGGTCTATGTGCAGATATTCATCATTTCATCAAAGATCAACCGTTCTGGTTCCATAAAGTATTTGGCAACTTCTCCATGGAAAAGCCCATCAGGACACATCTTCAGCAGCAGGGTATAGAGCCGCAAGATCTTGATTTTGCCCTCTTATCGCATCTGCACTGGGATCATGTAAGTGGTATTCCTGATCTACCTAGTGTGCCATTGCGTATTCATCGAGTTGAGCATGAGGCTGTTCAACGAGGGTTGCTTGCCCAGACGCAAGGTCTAGTCAAACGCTTGCTCTGTGATAACCCCATTGAACTGTTTGATCTCAAGGGTCCTGCATATGCAGGTTTTGAGGCCAGTCACGATCTGTTTGGGGATGGATCGATAGTGTTAGTGCCCTTACCTGGTCATACGGCGGGACAGGTTGGTATGTTCATTCATCGTGCCAATGGTCCGCACCTCTTCCTGATCGCGGACGCAGTATGGCTAGCCGAGAACTACTTGAAGCCAGCTCCCATGCATCCGCTTTTCTGGTCTATTATTTCCAGTGATCGCAAAGTTGCCCTGCAAACGCTGATCAAATTGCACCGTTTTGCCTTGAAATATCCTGAAATACCCCTAATTGCGATGCACGATGCTCATCTGCAAGAAGCCTTAACCGATGAAGGACAAGCTATTTCCCAAGTTGGACGCGTCAAAGATGGTTAACAATGAGCAAGAGATGTGTCAGAGCATACTCGTCATAGCTCCGACACATCTTCCTTTTTACCATGCCGTCAAACCTTGAGTACCACCTTGATGCAGCCATCATCTTTACGTTGAAAGATGTCATAGCCGTAAGGTGCCTCGTTAAGATCGAAACGGTGCGTGATTACGAAGGATGGGTCGATTTGCTTCTCCCGAATACGGTTGAGCAGTGGGCGTAGGTATTTATGGACATGCGTCTGACCCGTCTTGAAGGTCAGGGCTTTGGCGAAAGCAGACCCGAAGGGAACTTTGTCGAGAAAGCCAGCATAGACACCAGGACATGAAACAATTCCGCCCTTGCGGCATGCCTGGATCGCTTCACGTAGCGCATGTGGTCGGTCAGTCGCCAGATGGGCTTTTTGCTTGATCGTATCATTGATGGCCCCAATTGTTGTCCCATGGGCCTCCATTCCAACTGAGTCTATGCAGGCATCAGGCCCGATACCGCCTGTCATCTGCTTGAGTAACTCAACAATATCAATGCCTTGATAATTGACCACTTCAGCTCGACCCTCTTCTGCCATCTGTAGCCGTTCGGGAATGCTATCAATAGCAATCACTCGCTCGGCTCCCAGCATATATGCGCTCCTGATGGCAAATTGTCCTACGGGTCCGCAGCCCCAGACAGCGATGGTATCTCCCGGTTGAATATTGCAGTTCTCAGCGGCCATATAGCCCGTCGGAAAGATGTCAGAGAGGAAAAGCGCCTGCTCATCGCTCAAATCGTCAGGGATTTTGATTGGCCCAACATCGGCAAAAGGAACGCGTGCATATTCTGCCTGTCCACCCGCATAGCCTCCATAGAGATGAGAATAGCCGAAAATGCCTGAACCCGAATACCCATAGAGGCTCTCCATCAGCCATGCATTAGGATTTGAGTTATCGCAGAGTGACCAGAGTTCCTTTTCGCAGAACATACAATGTCCACAGGCAATCGGGAACGGCACCACTACGCGGTCACCTTTCTTCAAGTTATTCACATTCCTACCAACGTCGACGACCTCACCCATAAACTCGTGACCAAGAATATCGCCTTTTCTCATTGTGGGTATAAAGCCATCATAGAGATGCAGATCTGATCCGCAGATTGCCGTCGTTGTAATTTTGACTATGGCATCATGTGGATTGATAATCTTTGGATCAGGCACCTCCTCCACACGCACATCGTAGGGGCCAAACCAGCAAAGTGCTTTCATGCTTACGCTCCTTTCATTCTGACCTGATCCACTGGCTGGAGCGTCCTGCTTACCCTACCTGCGGGCTGGCCCGCGAGAGTTGGAACCTCGCCAGTCTCCATAAGTGCTTTGAAGCGGCGTAGTGTTTCCAATACCCAGGACTCAAGGATGATACCTGTAACTTTTCCAAGCAGGGGGATCTCCAATGTGTTTTGCAGACCCTTGCGTCCCACAAAATCTGCTTCCAAGGTCACCATTGTCCCACGTTGCCTAGGAGCCTCTTTGAAGCTAATACGACCGCCATTTCCCAGCGTGAGCTTGTTGCCATACATTTGCCATGCAATCAGGCGTCCTGGTTGATCCTCAGTAATTTCTACGTCCCACTCAAGCTTCTGACCTGTAGGGCTGACCATAGTCCAGTGTGACCTTTTCTGATTTATCCTCTGGACTGACTGGATCGAAGGAAGGTAGCGCGGAGCATTCTCAACATTGTGCCAGAAAGCATATAATTCCTGGGGTGTGCGGCTAATCGTCAATGTACGTTGCACTCTAAAACCTTCCTGCTCAGGAATAGAGCTGATGTTGATCGATGGGAATGGATTATCGGCTCTATTAATGTTCAGCGCTTTATACAGAAAGCTATGCCCGGTAATGCCCCGAAAGAGGAGCAAACCACCTACCATAGTCCGCATGGCACCACGCCAATTGCGGCGGCGAAGCCCAGAAAAGGCCAGCATCCCACCCCCAATAGTTGATACTAAGCGCTCGGGTGGTGATACATTGACCGGAGTTGCTATCTGTCTCTGCCATGCTTCTATAGCTTGCATAGTTGGATGTTCGGTTATTGACTTGGCTGAAGCCATTTGCTTCTCCTTTTTGTCGACTATTGGGCCTAGATGTGATATACCTATCACGATCTTTGCCTGTCGATTGTTCCATTCTCGTTGATTGGCAAAAGCAGATCTGTGCAACAGATTTGTGGTATCCTGGTGATAACCAAACCAATCAGCCTGGAGCATCTATGAGAGCACTATTACAGAGGGTAAGTAGAGCTAGTGTTACCGTTGAGGAACAAATTGTCGGTCAAATAGGTTGGGGTCTTCTCGTCCTTCTTGGTGTAGGACAAGGGGATAGCGAAGCTCAAGTCAAAGCCATAGCAGATAAAATTGTTCATCTGCGCATTTTCGGCGATGATGAGGGCAAGATGAACCGTTCTCTTCTCGATATCAGAGGAGAAGTCCTAGTCATTTCACAATTCACCCTCCATGCAGATGTCCGTCGAGGTCGTCGCCCCAACTTTACAGATGCTGCACCACCAGCGATTGCCGAGCCTCTTTATGAACGTTTCAAAGCAGCGATTGCTGACTATGGACTCACCGTCGCCAGTGGGATTTTCGGGGCTTCTATGCAAATTGATCTTTGCAATGAAGGTCCTGTGACCATTTGGCTTGATAGTGAGGAGTAACGAGCACTCCGTCTTGACAACAGATATGCTCTCGCATGGGACAACAAGGGCTCTGTCTTGGAGAAGCTCGGCAGGTTAAGGGAAGCTCAGCTTTGCCATGAAAAAGCTCGTCAACTTGGCTCTTAGGTATTCTGAATCTTCTTACTACACAATCAGATCACGCCGTGCCAGCCAGAAATCTGCCAGCCAAGTCAGCCCAATAATATAAGCTATCGCTAGCGCAACCATCACCAGACCGTACATATCAATTGAAGCCGTCAATCCCACGTTATAACACGCAAGCATTGGTTCCAGTGGTACATGGCTAATAGCCAGATAGCGTGCAACGCTATTGAAGTTGTTATTGGCGTAGAGTACCGCAACCAACCAGATCAGAAACCCAATCTGGATTAGACGAGTAGCAACGGGAGCTGAGAGTAAGACAGTTAGTGTGGAGAGAACTATGCAGTTGAGCAGTAGCCCGATAGCACCAGGCAACATATTGGCAAAGGTTGCCCCCTCTATGCCTAGGTGAGGCAGAAGTCGATGATAGCTCATAGCTAGCAATAAGATCAGTAGAAAAACAATGATGCGGAGAAAAGCCGTCGCTAGAATTAAACCACGAATATAAGCAGAGCGTGATAAAAGATGGGCTAAAGGCAAATAGAGACGGGGTGTTTTGAGAGCGCGTTGTACAATCACAACTGTATCCAGAATAGCGAGAAGCCCCAGCCCTGGCTCCACTGTCCCATAAAAATAACTTACGTTGCCACCAGACTCCAAGAAGAGAAGAGTATAGAGAAACCAGATGAAGATGATATCACCAAGAATCCAGCCACTACGTATATAGCTCCAGAGCGTAAAACGCGCTACCGTCACCGTCGGCATACGCCAGAGGTGTCTCCATGCCTGAAGGAGAGAAAGATAGATTGTGGTCGACACATTAGCAGGATTTAATGCACTTATCCCCTCATCCAGCATCAACCAACGGCGCATCCTGACTGTTCAGCGTCGTTCGCACATAAACCTCCTCAAGCGTTTGGCTGACAGGATTTAGCGATAGAATAGGAATTTGTGCTTGTAACAGTGCAGAAAGAACAACAGGTTGTGAGGAGGATGCAATGCGCAATATATTACTTTGCGCATTAATAACTGCTACACCCAAGCGTGAAACGATATCCCATGCAGACAGATCATTGGCAAGGGCGATTTCAACGACATCCTGAGAGTGGAGTAGATCAGCAACATCACCACAGAGAATTAACTGACCTCTTTGCAGAATACCTACTGTGTCACAGAGTTCTTCAACTTCTGCTAGATTATGCGAGCACAGTACAATCGTCTTGCCTTGGCTGCGCAGCGCCAGGATAATCTGGCGTATCTCCCATTGGCTGTGTGGATCAAGTCCGCTGGTTGGTTCATCCAGGATCAGCAAATCCGGATCACTTAGTAGCGCTTGGGCAATCATAAGACGCTGAAGCATCCCTTTCGAATATGTGCCAATGGCTCGCTCTGCCACTTCTTGTAGCTTGACCCGTTCGAGCAATCCCTCAACACGAACATGGTTGGCATGATCCCACAGACCAGAGAGTTGGGCCAGATAAGTCAGATAGACACGACCAGAGAAATGCGTCTCAAACAAGGGACGCTCTTGCGCATAGCCGATACGCGAATGCGCACGTTCGACTCGCTCTTCACCAAACACACGTACACGGCCTGAAGAGGGATGGATAAAGCCCATCATGATGCGCACAAGCGTAGATTTGCCGGCCCCATTCTCTCCCAGCAGACCAAAGGATTTGCCGGCCTCAATGCTCAGGTTGATATCCTTGAGTGCAGTGACATGTCTACTATAGGATTTAGACAGTTCAATGCATTCTATGACTGCCATCAACAACTCCTTAATTGCATGACTCTCTCTATCTGTGAATTTGATGGGCTACTGAATCACTTCAATTTAGGGACATTCTAGCATGCAAACAAGAGGTTGCCAACCAGATGGGACCGACTCTTCATTCCTTTACCGATTCTTTGGTAACAACACAGGGAGCGTATCCATTGTAGCCGCCCAACCAGTGATACTGGCATTCAATGATACCATACCTATCGGTCCTAACGAATTCGACGTTGGTGATGGTTTAAACGATCCTGATGTTCCAGCTAATAGAGCAACCACCCCGATAGAAGTTACAAGGGAAGAAGCAGCTGTCAACTTCCCACTGAGAATAAGCGGTGGCAAGGTACCGTCAGCAGTCGTTCTCAGAGGACCAGTATAGAGTGCAATGATCTCCTGCGAGCCGTTCGAAAACGTGGGGTTGGAAACAATTTGCCAATTGTTGTTAGCAACTTTCAGGTCAGTCAGCCCACCTAAGATGGTATCGCTGATGGCAACCATCTGTGTACCTGTCAGTGATACGTTGCAGGGCGTCAGTCGATAGGTGACCTCCTGACCAACTTGGAACTGATTGCCGCTTGTGCTAATCGACAGGCCCAAGTGACCACCCGTAGTAGGATGGCTAGTTGGAACGACATTCTGTGATTTTGTGCTAATCATCTCGTTCATTGTAGCTATCAGGTTTCTACCACCTGTCTGAGCCAATGCCTCGATACCCTGACCTACAGTTGCAATGTTACTGCAACTATTTTGACCGGGAATGATCGGATTGGGGCCATTGCTATTATTACTGGAGGGTGGCGGCACACTTGCTGAAAGCTTATTGAAAGCTGTCGAGAACTCATAGGGCTTCTGTTGAATCCCGCTATTCGTGGTTGGAGTGGCCGTGACCGTATCCGTGGGAGCAATCGCACTTCTATTGGGAGGCGGCTGATCACGATGCAATTCCCACATCGACAGTTCACGAATCCCGCTTTTCATAGCAAACTGCAACACCGTTGGTATATCGCTCAATGCGAAGATCTCCCGTCCTCCCTGACCACTCGAATTGTTGACGCCATTCATGATAGTCAGACCCATCATAGACCACACTTGACTGTCCGAACTTTTTGGAAAGAGATACTTGAGTTGAACGAATGCCTCCTTGGTTGCATTAACCGCATACTGGCCCATTATGCCAGGCTGATTAACGGGAGCAGAAGAGCCATAATTCATCGCCAAAATGTTGACAAGGCAAATGTTGATCCCCTTATCAATGGCATCCTTCAATAGCACCTCTCCCTTATCGGTCAAACCAGTGGTCGTTCCCGTAAGCGTATACTCCACACACAGCTTCGTTCCTGGAACACCCGATTGGAGACCGACAATGGCCTTATTACGCTGAAAAACTGAAGCAGAATATCGAGTGCTAGCAAGAGCATCTCCTTCAATATCAAATGCAACGCGTGTTGCATGATAGGAGGTAATCGCCTTCTGATACTGAGCCCGCAGACTTTCGACGGTCGGACAGGCTAATGCAAGCTCTTCTTGTTGCTGTGGATCAACAGAGGGGTCATTTGGATTGCTAGCTGCATACCCGCCAAAGTTTAGGATGATATCTCCCCCACTTGCTCGTAGATTGGCAATATCTCCCTGCATATAATTCAGCGAGTTCATTCCACCCCATGTTGCTTGGCATTGACCCATTTTGGTAGTAATGAAACCAAGCTCATAGTACTTAATGCCAGCAAGCTTATTGGCCTGAGCAACGACAGTAGGAAAGGGATTTCCTGCAATAGTTGCATCCACATCCGGGGCAAAATACTGGCTAGGGGAGTCTTGCGAAAATGCGTAGGATTTATGTGTATTCAGATTATGATCAATAAAAATTGCAAATATCACACTTATAAACAACAGGTTGCACATCGCTACTTGTAAAAGAGAGTGTCGAGTCATGTGGTTACTCCTTTTCCCTCATCATTCCTATTCTATAATGCCACTATGAGATAGCAAGGGCTAGAGGGAAAGAGGGACAAATTCTCTCTTGTCGATATTTTCAATAGGTGCTAAAATAGTCCGACAATAGCCAATAGTGCAATAGAGAGGCGATGTTTCTCCTCTATTTGAAGACAACATCTTGACATCGGTGTTTCTGGGGAAAAAATGGATAAATATGTAGTAAACGAAAATGAGGTACAAGCGGATATACTAGCATTTGGTAATCGCTACCCCTTTCCTTTCGATTCCTTTCAAATAGAAGCAATGGACCAGCTAGCACAAGGACAATCCGTTCTGGTGGCTGCCCCAACCGGGACTGGCAAGACTTTAGTGGCAGAATATGCTATCTGGCTGGCCCAGCAACGCGGGCAACGCGTCATTTACACGACTCCCCTCAAAGCATTGTCTAACCAGAAATATCGCGATTTGCGTAAGCAATATGGCAATGATGCAGTCGGACTTGTTACTGGAGACATCGTTGAGCATAGCCGTGCATCAATCGTCATTATGACGACTGAGGTCTATCGCAATATGCTGCTAGAAGAGGGAGGCGAGTTACTTATCGAAGGACAGCGTGCTGCCCCGCCCTCACTCCAGGATATTGGCTTTGTCGTCTTTGATGAATTGCACTACTTGAGCGATATCGGGCGTGGCCCAGTGTGGGAAGAGGCCATCATCTGTTCGCCATCTCATGTCCAACTGGTTGGTCTCTCAGCAACGATGAGTAATGCACAGGACCTAGCAAACTGGATTAGCCAAGTCCATCATCCCATCTCATTGATTACGCATGAAGAGCGTGCCGTCCCGCTGGAACATTACTCTCTTTCTCGATGGCAAGCTGCACCTCGTACAGGATGCTGATGGCAATCGTATTGAGCACTTTCCCAATATCGGTGGCGAGGCCAAACTGGCTCAACTGCTTCGCAACCGGACCTATCCCTTTGACGAGGATGAGGATGAGGACGAAGACATACACGTCTCAGCGCGACGACAGGAGAAAGGCAAAAAAGTCAAGCCTAATACGGTCGACGGAGACACTGTCACGGGTGCTTTAACTGCGCAAGAAGCTCAGAACACAGCTGACGCCCCTGTCCAGCAACGTCAAAAGCCTGCACGTCCAAAACAAAGGAAAACACCAGCGCCAGGCGAAATCCTCACCGTCCTCCGTGAGGCTGATATGTTACCTTGCCTGTATTTCTTGCCGGGACGTCGTGTGGTCGAAGAGGCAGCTATGAGTTCTGCACGCCACAACTTCACCACGCCCGAAGAGGAAGCCTTGATCCAGGAAGAGATCGATGTCTGGCTTGAGAATTTGCCGAAGGAAGATCGCAATTTACAGCAAGTACACGGACTTATCAAGCTCCTTCCTCGTGGTCTCGCCTTCCATCATGCCGGGCTACTCCCCGGACTCAAAGTCCTAGTTGAGACACTTTTTGCCCGTGGCTATTTACGCGCAGTTTTTGCTACCGATACGCTGGCGCTTGGTATCAATATGCCCGCACGCAGCGTGGTTGTTGGTAGCCTTAGCAAATTTGATGGGCAGGAGATGCGCTTACTCACTCCCAACGAGTATCGCCAGATCACCGGACGAGCTGGCAGGCGCGGCATGGACATTCGCGGAGCTGCCATCATCCCTTACTCACCATGGGAGCCGTTTGAAGCATCATTTCAGCGCATCACAGGAGAACTGTTGCCAGTCACCAGCTCATTTGTTATTCGCTATAACTCGGTGCTGAACTTGTGGCGTCCAGGAGATCTTCAACATCTGCGCCACATCTGCGCCGCCAGCTTACGCGAGTTTCAGCGCTATCGCGTCTGGGAAGTGGATGAACTGCATCGCTTAGAGAAGCGTTACCAGAAAGCCAAGAAAACAGGTAAGAAAAAGGGAGCAGCCTCACATGAGGCTGAGCGAGCCCTAAAGAAGCGGCGGGCAAAAATTGGCGCATTTCCGCTGAGTTCCGCTGGTGCGGCAGAGCTGAATGGCACGATCTTTGCTTTGCGTGCCCTCGGCTATATTGATCAGCAAGATAGAGTCACATTAAAGGGGCAATTGCTGAGCAATATCTTCCATCCAGCAGGGATTATGCTCGTTGAGTTATTGACTTTGGGAGTAATTGATGAACTATCGGCAAACGAATTAGCAGAGGTATGCAGCTGGTTTACCTATGATAACGATCGTCGTCTCAATAACCGCCAGAGTATACCGCACAAGCTACAACACGTGCGCGGCGAATTGTGGCAAGTCACCCAGCACGTACGAGCCATTGAAGAACGTGCACAGATAAACTTCACACGAGGTATCTTCCCCGAATTTCATGGTCTTGCCCTATCCTGGTCACGAGGCACATCGCTAAATGGACTTCTCCGCCGTATCGATCTGGCCGAGGGTGACATTTTGATGCTGCTCAATCAGACCATTGACCTCATCCAGCAGGTACAAGCTGCCGTTGGGCATGTGTTGGATAATCCTACGATATGGGAAGACAATCCACCTGCGTTGACCGAAGGAGAACTTCCCAAGCGCAGTGCTTCTGCCCATCACAAGAAGCGCACAGAGCAACTGCTCATTTTGCGCGAGCGCTTAGAACGCCTGCGCCCCCTATTAGGACAGGCTGTCTCATCCCTCCTCCACGGCATTATTGTCCAGAGTCGCACAGTACCCTCCATGGTTGCATATGTTGATAACGAGGAAGTACCTCTCGATGCAGAAGAAGATAGAGATCCACAAGGGTTAGTTGATGCTAAAACATTTGTGGGGGATGTTTAAATAGCCCTTTTCACCTACTGCCTGCTCACTGATGGCTTATGATTCGTCCTTCTATTTAGAGAGCACAAAAGTACAATTTAACGCAGAAATAGCTATGTTGATACTATCATACTAACCATGAAAGACTGAATAGCTCAAATGGTCTATATTCTTGATCATCATCATAGAACATGGTAGACTGACCTCACACCTCCCTGCTTGAGGTGCTCAATCCGTTTGCAGACTGGGAATGCACGGAGATACCTATGGAGTCGCACTTAAAGGCAGATAGTATAACAGGCAGAGGTAAGTTCCCCTCCCACCTTGTAAACGGGATGGGTCTCCACGGAGCGTTTGGATGAATGCAGAATCATTGATAGGAACAGTATTGGGTACTTGCACCCTACAAAAGCTCATTGGGCAGGGTGGCATGGGTGCAGTGTTCCTAGCACAACAATCCCGCCCCAAGCGTCAAGTTGCTGTTAAAGTGCTCCTACCCATGATTCCCTTGACTCCTGATCAACTGGCGGCCTTTCTCGAGCGCTTTCGACGTGAAACAGATGCAGCTGCTGCATTGGAACACCCTAATATTGTGCCTGTTCACGAATATGGAGAAGCTAATGGCATAGCCTACTTGGTAATGCCTTATATCAGTGGCGGAACTTTACGCGATGTCTTGGAACGTGAAGGTCCCCTCCCATTAGCAAAAGCTGCCAATTACCTAGAACAGCTCGCTGACGCTATCGACGTAGCTCATGATCGTGGTGTCATCCACCGAGACGTTAAACCAGCCAATATCATGGTTACCCATGAAGAACGCCTCCTCTTAGGCGATTTTGGCCTAGTAAAAATTATTGCTGAGGGGCAGTCTGCTATGGTCCGCCTCACAGGCGTTGGTGCTCCAGTAGGCACACCTGATTACATGGCTCCTGAACAAGTAATTGGCGATGATGTTGATGCACGCGCAGATCTGTACTCTCTTGGTATCCTTCTCTTCCAGATGGTAACTGGCACAACACCATTCCGTGGTGAAACTCCTATGCAAATAGCTGCCCAGCATCTACGGCTTCCACCCCCATCGCCGCTCATATTACGACCCGATCTACCTATTCGGGCTGAACAAGTAATACAACGTGCTATGGCAAAAAAGCCAGCAGATCGGTATTTACGTGCGAATGATTTGGCAAGTGCATTCCGTCAAGCACTGCTCGATGCTGGCATCGACTTAGAGTCAAACGCTATCAATGGCTTGCACAGTGGCTCAACTGGCGCATGGCGGGCTCTTCCTAAACGACAATTTGAGCCCATCCGACAGACTACTTCACCTCCCAAGCTCGCTACAAGCAAAGATCTGCAGAGCAAAACCGCAACCCAGCCTGATCCTCTACATGGTTTAATACCTGAAACACCTGTAATATCAGAAGAAAGCCCTATTACTGCAAAAGGTCTGCGTAGAGGTTTGGTATTACGTACTGGCAAGTTCGCTATTGCCAATGGAGAGGTAATGCCAGCAACCAAAGCTGATGTGGCTCCTGCCCTTGTACCAGACGAGACGAGTAGTAGCAGCGAAATACCTGCAACCAAACCTAATACCGGTCCAGCTACAGGATCAGATAGAAGCGGTTTGTTATCTCGCACTGGAAAATTTCCCTTGATTGGTGCCAGCTCAGGCATATTACCAGCAGCACTAGCGAAGGATTCCACATTGACTCCTGCCAATAGCCTAACAATACTGTCAGCAAAGCAGCCTGTGCCTTTTCCAACACGCAGGAAACAATCACCAACCGTACGAAAGATGCCAATTAAGACGTTAGCAGAGCCAGAAACTGAGAAAACGCTAGATACAGAATCAGGGTCTCAGAAAATACCAACGAGTATAAACCACACAAATACGCTAAAAGGTGTCCAGGAGACTACGGTCGCAGATCAACCCGGTCAGTCCCTGATCGAAGAAGTACCAGTTACCCCTCAACTCCAGGACAGCATAAGCTTGGTGTCAAACAGAGTGAGAGAACAAATTCCCCAACCCTGGTTGAAGAGGCTGATGGTTATCGTGAGTCTACTGGCAATTTTTGCAGCTCTTGGTATCTTGTTCGTTAATCGGGCAAAGCCTTCAACACCCAATAAACCAGCAGGATTGTCCAATATAACAGCAACCGTGCAGACCAACATTCTTCTCTCTGATCCTCTTCAGCAGAATACCCATCACTGGTATACTGATCCGCCTACTGCCTATGCTTTCAAGGATGGAGCATATCATATCACCGACGATAATGATCAGAACGGGCGAGCAAGTATCCTATCAACCAACTCATTCAGTGGTACGATTGGCTACCAACTCACAATGGAGGAGATTGCTGGCGATGATGCCAATGCCAACAATTCGTTCGGCATGATTTTTCACTTTAGCCAGCAAGATAACAAGAAGAATAAAAACGGCGATCCGATTATTACCTTCTACAGTTTTGAGGTAGTCAACATGAAGGGTGGTGCGTATTATTTCTGGAAATATGATAATACGAACTCAGGCAACCCATGGACTCTGATTTAAGATGGAAAACGGCCGTTCGGCAATGAGTTTCATCAGGGACATGGCCCACAAGCAGTCAACACTTTCAAGATCTTTATGCATGGTAGCGAGTTTACCGTCACTATCAATGGGACTACGCTATCGAAGACATTTGAGGATGCTTCGCTAACCCAAGGGATGGTGGGTATGATTGTCAACCTCAAAGGGACTGAGGTTGCCTTTCGCAATCTCTTAGTCACAAAAAGCTAGTACCATCATTGGCATGTCTGTGTCTTGGATCAACGGGGGAGGAAGGTTTAGAAGTGCGATGAAACAAGCCATGCCAGAATAATATAGCATCGACGGTAAAAAAGGGGAAATATTCATGAACGTAGAATCATTGTGTGGAATGGTATTAGGAACCTGTACGTTGGAAAAACTGATTGGACGTGGAAGCGTGGGCGCAGTATTTCTCGCTCAACAATCTCGCCCACGGCGTCAGGTAGCTGTTAAAGTACTCTTACCGATGACAACAGCGCAACCAAGCCAACATGCGGCATTCCTGGCACGATTCCGTCGTGAGACAGATGCTGCTGCTTTGTTAGGACATCCTAATATTGTGCCTGTGCATGAATATGGGGAACGTGATGGACTAGCTTATCTGGTAATGGCCTACATCAGCGGTGGCACATTACGTGATGAATTGGTGTACGAGGGTAGATTGCCTTTGACCAAGGTGGTTAGTTATTTAGAGCAGATGGCTTCTGCTCTCGATTTCGCTCACCAGCGTGGTGTTATTCACCGCGATATCAAACCAGCCAATATCTTGCTTACTCCTGAGAAGCGCCTCTTACTTACCGATTTTGGTTGGTTAAAATTGTGGCGGAAGGGCACATATCGTCAAATCCGCTCTCAGAGTTTGATATGCCAATGGGTACACCAGATTATATGGCGCCAGAGCAAGTTCTTGGCGGCGAAGGAGTAGATGCACGTGCAGATATCTACTCCCTAGGTGTCCTGGTCTACCATATGGTGGTTGGTGTTGTGCCATTTACAGGCAATACTCCCATGAAAGTGGCACTTCAGCATTTGCATAGTGCTCCACCTTCACCTCGTATTCACCGTCCAGATCTGCCTGCCGCAGCTGAAGAGGCGATACTACATGCCATGGCCCGACTTCCTGAAAATCGCTATTCCTGTGCTCGGGATTTCGCTACTGCTTTCCGTCGGGCCTTAGAGACTGCTGGTGTCATGTTAGATACAGGGTATTTTGCAGCTGTCCAGGCTCCTAATGGTGAGCGCTCTACTGCAAACCGCCCACGCAGCCTATTCGATCCGGTGTGGCGTAATGCTGCTCGAATGGCTGTCACAGAACTGTCCCAGCAATCCAAGGTGCAAAATAGTATCAAACCTGTTGTCTCCGTCCCAACTTTTTCAGCACAGGCCAACAATGGTCTGCCAAAGGATGACATCATCGCAAAGACCAGCATGACACTTCCCTCGTTTTCTGGCCTTCTGGGACTTCAGCCCCATCGGCTTTCGCCATTGCAGGCAGAACAACCCGCAATAGATGTTAAAGACGACAATCCTGCATCAGATAAATCACGCTTGACCCATCGAACTAAACTGCTTGCCGAAGACCAAGGCGTAGCACCCAAGGGGTTAACCGCGCCCCTGATTGTCAAAGACACCCAGCCTGTGAAGGCTACAACATCTTCTCTCAAGGCAGTACAGCTTGAATCACCTTCTGCTAAGGAGCAAGCAATAAAAGTAGCAGAGGAAAAGCCATCTGCACCCGCTCCTGCATTACCTCCTAAGATGGAGCATAAGACAAGAGAACTCATTAATCCCTCTCTGGCACCAAAAGCGCCAGGACCTTTTAACACAATTGTATTGCCAGAATGCTTTCATTCCATGGTACCATCAATGCCAACGGGTACAGGGGCACTCAACGCGGCTGCTCCTCAACGAAGCTCTACAGGGGCACTGATGGTCCCGGTTAACGGGAATAACGGACAGACTGGGATGCTAAAACTAACCCAGGCAGTCAAGATTGTCAAAGTGCCAGTAGCAGGCCAGCCAGGCCAGTACGTGACTGGCCTATTGCCTGTCTTGCAGCAAACGCCTGATACAAATGCTTCATCTCCTCTGGGCACTTCCAATGATGGCTTGAAGCAAAAGATCAAGGTTGCTACAGTAGTCATCTTAACACTGGTGATCATCTTAACTTCTGGTATCTACTTGCTGGCTCGTACAAGTAGTCCTCAATCAACGCAGACCGCTAGAAAGGTCGAAGTTACTCCTAACGTGACGGCGACAATAATTGCAAGAGCAACCGCAACCGCTCAGGCTAACATCATTCTGACGGATTCCCTGAGCCAAAATAGTCATAATTGGATTGTTGGTGCCTACAATAACCACATCTTCGGGTTTGAGAATGATGGGACCTATCACATCGCTAACAATAGTTCAAATAATCTGGCAATTGCGCTCTTGCCAGATGACAACATACCAGAGCCATTTGCCTATACGATGACGCTTGATGAAGTAAAAGGTGATGATGCAACTGTCGATCCTACTAAACTCAACCTTTTTGGCCTAGTCCTGCGTTACAGTCAGAAGAATCAGAAATTCTCAAACATTTTACTGTTTTGAAATAAAACCCACTAATAATAATGCGGAATACCAGTTTCGCAAGTATGATAGTAGCCAATCTGATCCCTGGAACTTGCTCTGGCACCAACCCTTGGGAAGTGAATACCATCTTGGAAAGGGACCAGCAAATAGTAATACCGTCAAGGTTGTGGCCAATGGTTCTAACTTCACGTTTCTGGTAAATGGGAAACAGGTTGGCACGGTCTCGGATGGTTCGTTCCAGAGTGGTCAGATCGGCATGCTGGTCAATCAGGCTGGAGCAGAAATTGCATTCTCTAACCTCATTCTGACCCATTCCTAAGCTCGTTAGCATCTGTGCTGTAAATGTATCTATTGGCTTGTATTATTGTCAGTTTGTGTTCTTAATGGAGATATCATGCGATGAGTCTAATTGCAACCAGCTCTCTACTCAGTCTGACTCTGACTGGCCCATTGGCAGGACCCGTTAATCCCAAGCAGGTAATGGCTATCACATTGTGGATTACTGGTTTCCTATGCCTCTTGAATATTGTACTGGCTTTTGTCTTCCGGGGACGACACAAAAAAGAGGTATTCAGCTATTACGCCGTATGTGCGATTGAAATGGCTTTCCTCGCCTTCGCCATCCTCTTTTACTTTGGTGTGATCACACGATCGCAAATCCCCTACCCCTTGCCTCCAAAGCTTCCTATCAACCGAGCGGAAATCGCAGCAGCTTTGGCTATTGGCATTGGCCTATTCCCGGCTGCTTACTGGCATAGCATCAACCTATCAGAGTTGCCTAGTCGCATTGCCGAGGACGGCAAGATGCTCAAAAGTCGCGAAGGGAGTATTCATATCAATCGTAGGCCGGGTGAGTGGATGAACTAAGTAAAAAGATGTTTTGATTTGACTGGAGTTGCCACTAAAGCTCTTCTATGCTATTATTGGCATGCTCCAATGCAAAAATATACAAACAAGCCTAAAAAATCTGTTATGAGGAGGTTGATTATGGCTGTTCCAGACTATCAGAGTCTTATGCTCCCACTTTTAAAAATTGCTATTGATGGAAATGAACACAATCTTAGTGAAATCATAGATACTCTCGCAGAGCAATTTGATCTTAGCGACCAAGATAGAAAAGAGATATTGCCTAGTGGTAAACAACGCAAATTCGACAATCGCGTCTATTGGGCACGTACATATTTGGCCAAGGCTCGCCTTATCACAAGCACAGGAAGATCGAAATTTCGCATAACTGAACAAGGCATCAGAGTAGTAAAGGACAACCCACCTCAAATCAACGTAAAGTTTCTTAAGCAATTTCCTGAAATTCCTAGAATTCACGAATAGCAAAGAAAATCAAGCAGATGAAGCTTCCTATGTCACACAAGAAATCGTTGAAAAAACTAGTCAAACACCCCAAGAGCTATTAGATACAAGTTATCAAAGCTTACGACAAGACCTAGCACAAGAATTACTAGAGCATATAAAAACTAGTTCACCTAAGTTCTTTGAAAATCTCGTTGTAGACCTAATAATTGCTATGGGTTATGGTGGCTCAAGAAAAGACGCAGGTCAAGCTGTTGGTCAAGTTGGAGATGGAGGAATAGACGGAATAATAAAAGAGGATAAATTAGGGCTAGATGCTATTTATCTTCAAGCGAAAAGATGGGAAGGAACTGTTGGCAGTCCTATTGTGCAAGGCTTTGCGGGAGCACTTATAGGAAGAAAGGCTCGCAAGGGAATATTGATCACAACCTCGAATTTCTCAAAGCAGGCAATAGAATATGCCAATAGTATTGATAATTTAAAGATTATCTTGATAGATGGGAAGCAGCTTGTTCAATTAATGATAGAGCATGATGTAGGAGTTACTGAAGAGTCGAGATACATTGTGAAGAAGATAGATCTTGACTATTTTAGCGAAGAATAAATAATTAGTACTTATTTGAATAGGTAGCAACATGGATATAGGTAGGGGTATAGATAAAGTAAAGTTGTATTGCTATGTTGATGAAAACGGGCAGGATACAAAAGGTCGTATATTTATTGTGACTGTTATTGTTATTGAAGAAAAGAGAGATGACTTGCTGAAATTCTGTGAAGATGTTGAAATCAAAACAGGAAAAGGAAAGACAAAATGGAGGAAATCAGAGTATGCTGATAGACTAGCGTATTTGTATACATTCTTTAAAAATAAAGAATTTAAGGGAGCCTTTAGGTATTCTGTCTTTAGAAAGACAAAAGAGTATGACTTGGTAACAATTGAGGGGATTGCAAGAGCAGTTAATTGGGGAAAAACAAAGGAGGATCTTACAACCATTATATATGTAGATGGATTGAGTAAAGCAAAGCGACATGAGTATGGTAGTGAGCTTCGTAAGTTGGGTGTTTCTACATATAAAGTTATGGGTGTTGCGAAAGATGAAAATAATTCTTTGATTCGGCTTGCTGACTCTTTAGCGGGTTTTATACGTGATGTGTTGGATGGTGATAGTGGAGAGGCCAAACAGCTTTTTGATAGAGCTGTGAAATCTGGGGTGCTGGTTGAGGTGTAAATAGACAGAAAAAACCGTCCGCAAAGGGACGGCAGAACCTATTCTAGCAAAGATCTAAGCTAGACAGCTTGCCATACGGTCAGTCTTCGGCTCGGTTTTATTTTTTTTCTGGTCCTAGTTACTTTCGTAACTGCCTTCCTAGGTTAAGGTTTACGGACTATTAATAGTATACTTATGTGGGTATAAATTGTCAAGACTTGTAAATGCAAAAATGCAAACTCTCAATGCTTCTCATTGGCACCACAATGCAATTTCTGGCGTCCATTGCAGAGGCAACTCACCATTCGCACAGTCAAGCGGGGCCTTTTTGTAAATAGTGGAGGGACGCTCTCATAGTGGGAGTGGATAGCATGGGTGCAAATCGGATATGATAATGGCAGACTCCCTAGCACGTATGGGGGCAAGTAAACGCCCGTGAGTAAATAATTAGGAGAAGCGCCTGATGCAAGATATAGCCGTTGACAATGAAATAATCGATGATGTCGTTGTATTGATAGAACAAATCAAGCGTATGGGTTTACCCGCCCTGATCGACATCGTGTGCAAGAGGTATTGTGTTGGAGGGAGGCTAAGCTGGGGCTGGACACTGTGTATCTGGCTAGCCTACATGATCAGCGAAGGAGACCATCGCAAGCTACCAGTGCAAGCTTGGGTACGTGGAATGCATGACACTCTAGAAGCAATAACAGGCCAGAAAATTAGCGATACCGACTGCAGCGATGATCGCTTAACCATCGCATTATCATATTTAAGTGACGATAACAATTGGCACAAGACAGAGGAGATGTTAGCCAAAAATCTGGTAAAAGTCTATGATCTGCGTAAAAAGACCATGCATATCGACGCCACAACGATTTCAGGTTATCGAGAAGGAGGGGAAGGGAGCCTCTGGCAATTTGGTCACAGTAAAGATAATCCTGCATTACGTCAAATAAAGCTAATGATGGCAGTACTAGCGCCACTGGGTTTGCCAGTCGCACTAGATGTTTTGGCTGGGCAACATGCCGATGACCCGTTCTATCTCCCACTGATTGAGCGCGTCCATTCCTTCTTGGGTGAAGATTGCCAATTGCTCTTGGTCGGTGATTGTAAGATGAGCGCACTAGCAACACGGGCGGGTATCATGCGACTTGGGCATCACTACCTCACTCCATTAGCACTGGTGGGGGAAACAGCATCGGCCATGAAAACGTGGGTTACGATGGCTTTATCCATGGGAGAAGACAACTGGCAGCAAGTGGTCATCAAGGATGGAGATCAGGAGATAACCATCGCGAAGGGCTATGAATTCACGAGGAGCTGCCAAGACGATCACGGAGGCAGTTGGCAAGAGCGTGTCCTGGTGGTGTATTCTCCTGCCCATGCCCACAAGCAATCCCAAGATTTGCAGAAGCGGATCGAAAAAGCCAAAAAGCTATTCTAGCACTAACGCCAGCAATTGGTCCGGGCAGACGACAGCTTCGTGAGGAAGCCGTGCTCCAAGCCGCTGCGGAAGCGATACTTGTCAAATATGACGTTGTGGGTCTGCTGCATTACCATTACGTGCAGGAGACGTGGACGACCGAGAAGTACGTTGGCCGAGGACGTGGTAGCATCAACCGAGAAAAAGAGATCACCGAGCATTGTCGTTATCAGGTGACAGTAGTCGAGGGCATCGATACGGCCATCACGGCGCGGGCTGCCACCTTGGGTTGGCGGGCTTATGTTACTAATGCATCTGTTGCTTGCTTGTCTTTCCAAGAGGCCGTTCTGGAATATCGCCACGAATATTTGGTTGAGCGTGCTTTTCGAGCGCTTGAAAGGAAAATACTTAGCTCTGGCACCCATGTTCGTGAAACGTGACGATCAGGTTATCGGACTGTCTCGCTTACTTAGTCTTGCGGTTTGCATCTTGACGCTTGTGGAGTTCACCGTGCGCCGCCAGCTTGAAGCTGAGCAGACCAAAATTGCTGGCTTATTCCTCGACAGTGCACGCAAGGAGACGGACCGACCAACTGCGGAGCGCATCTTGCAGTCTTTTCGGAAAATTATCCTGACGCGCATCACTTTGCCTAACCAGATTATTTATCATATCACACCTCTTAATCCGGTTCAGCAAAGACTTCTTGCTCTGCTGGGTTTTCCACCTGATCTCTATTCGCGACTAGCTCGCACGATACCTTCCGATCACCAACTGCTCGCAGGGAGTTCTATGGGATGACTCGATCGCACTGTAATTTCTCTTATCCCATCTGGATTGTGCGAATGATGAGGGCAATGATATCCTTTCCGGTATTGTATCTTTAGCTAAGAGTTGACTTGACATTGCCAGTGTTTCAAGCTCAAATTATGGCTAAGGAAGAGAACATCCTCAGAGAAGGATACAGTACTTTCGTACTTTCTCTTATTCTTTAAAATCGATACAATGAGCATACCTGAGTCAACAAGGTACCGACGAGACCATCATAAGAAGCTAGTAGGTCCATGTACTAACTTGCAGGCTATGCTATTATACTAGATAAAAACAATCAATACACCAACAAAATATTTGGAGAAATTTCCATGACCACAAAACAACATACGGAACAACGTCAGCCAAAGACAATGTTTGACAAAATCTGGGATGCTCACATCGTGCGCTCTGTCCCCGGAGAAATCTACTATTCTTTACATTGACCGCCATCTGGTCCACGAAGTCACATCCCCTCAAGCCTTCGCAGGCCTCAAAACCGCTGGGCGTCCTGTACGTCGCTCCGACGCTACGGTGGCCGTGCTCGACCACAACGTCCCTACGGTGAATGGACGCGGTATGCTTGATGTTATAGATCAAGAGAGCTGCCTATCTATCACAACCATGGAGCAGAATGCTCGCAGTTTTGGTCTGACACTCTATGATATGCAACATACTGATCAAGGGATTGTTCACGTTATTGGACCTGAACTTGGGATCACTCTGCCGGGTATGACGCTAGTTTGTGGCGACTCACATACTTCAACGCATGGCGCACTTGGCGTATTTGCTATGGGCATTGGTACAAGCGAGGTAGAACATGTGCTAGCAACACAATGTCTCTTGCAGGAGAAGCCAAAGACAATGAATATCCGCATCGAGGGCACACTGGGTCCAGGTGTAACCGCTAAAGATGTAGCCTTGGCGGTCATTGGCAAACTGGGAACGGGCATTGGTACGAACCACGTGATCGAGTTTAGTGGCTCAACCGTGCGCAATCTTTCCATGGAAGGGCGCATGACTCTCTGCAACATGGCAATTGAAGCTGGAGCGAGAGCTGGTATGGTTGCTCCCGATGAGACTACCTTTGAGTATATTAAGGGACGTCCCTTCGCCCCCAAAGGAGCACTCTTCGATCAAGCCGTTGCCGCATGGCGTCAACTTCCCAGCGATTCCGATGCCTACTTCGATGCAGTCTATGAAATCAACGTAGAGGGCTTGCCACCGCAGGTAACCTGGGGAACTAATCCCGGTATGGTCACCGATGTGACTGGTCGCGTGCCTGACCCTGCTCTCCAGCAAGATCCAGCCAAGCGTCAGAGCTACGAACGTGCTATCCAGTATATGGGATTACAGCCGAGTCAGGAGATTCAGGATATCAAGGTTGATACAGTCTTCATCGGCTCTTGTACCAATTCGCGCCTTGAAGATCTCCGATTGGCTGCTAAGTACGTCAAGGACAATCACGTTGCACCAGATGTACACGCCATTGTCGTTCCCGGCTCGACACGTGTGCGGCTCATAGCTGAAGAAGAGGGTTTGGCAGACATCTTTCGTCAAGCTGGCTTCGAATGGCGTGAAGCGGGCTGTAGTATGTGCATTGCCATGAACGGTGATCGGCTTAACGAAGGCGAACACTGTGCCTCGACCAGTAACCGCAACTTCGAGGGTCGTCAGGGGCGTGGTGGACGTACTCACCTCGTCAGCCCCGCTATGGCTGCTGCCGCAGCAATTGCTGGCCATTTTGTAGATATCCGTGACCTGTAATTGAAGAGAGAAGATATTTATGGAACCTTTTACAACCCATACAGGTTTGGTGGTGTCACTAGACCGGACAAATGTGAATACTGACGATATTATACCTGCCCGCTTCCTGAAATCGATAAAACGAACGGGCTTTGGTCGTGCGCTTTTTGCAAACTGGCGGCTGCTAGCTGATGGATTGCCCAATCCTGATTTTGTGCTCAACCTGCCACGCTACCAGGGAGCCAGTATCCTCCTGACAGGTGACAACTTTGGCTGTGGATCGTCACGCGAACATGCCCCCTGGGCCATCCGCGAATATGGTTTCCGCTGCCTCATCGCTCCCAGTTTTGCCAACATCTTCTATAACAACTGCTTTAACAATGGCATCTTGCCCGTTACCTTCGATGAAGCAACCGTACATCAACTCATAGTTGCAGCAGAGAACACCGAAGGCTATACGCTGAATGTGGACCTAGCATCTCAGACGGTAATGACGCCTGACGGACGCATCCTGCACTTCGATATTGACCAGTTTCGTAAGCAAGCATTGCTCAAGGGTCTAGACAATATCGGCTGGACTCTTTCTCATGCCGATGAGATTGCTGCCTATGAGGCTCGTCGCAGGCAAGAAGCTCCTTGGCTATTTACCTCCAAGGCGTGAAGAATAAATGGCGGTATGTGACGGTATGTGACGGTATAAATGGCGGTATGTGGCGGAATTATACCATACTTTCGCGACGACGCAGCCAGTGACCAATCCCTGCATCACTATCCCGATGGGTAGGGCTACAGTATGACTTGCCTCGGCTCACAAAGCGACAGCGTTGGCAGATTGGTTCATTACAATAGGCGCAGTGACGCAAGGTCAATCTGCCACAAAGAATGCAGCGTAGTATGCTCGATTTCATGCCGTTATCTCCTTGTATGTTTCTTTATATCAACGTATTTCAGCTAGATTGCACATTATATAGTACGAACGGCTTACGGGAAAAGTTTCCATCAGTATTGCACAAAAATTGTCCTGTTTCCCACAAAGACTTCGCTGTTAACCTCTTATTGAGGAAGTTCGTAACTAATATGGGAAAACTATGGCTGTTTCGACCTATCTATTTGATTTTTGCCAGGAATTCGCGTATTCTATATACAGAGGAGAGTCGGCGTTTAGGGATTGAGATCTACAGCTGTCGATGTCAATGGTATTGAAAACTATAGTGCAAAAAAGAGAAGGTATTCCGTGTACTTATTCATGCAAATTCTACGCAGTCTAGATAGTTCTCCACTGAGTCTTATCTGGATCGTGCTTTTGATTGATTGTTTCGTGAATACAGATCTTAAGGGACCGCAAAAACTCTGGTGGATCCTCTTTATCTTCTTGACCCAGTTCTTCGGAGCCCTTCTCTATTTCTTTTTGGGGCCAGCACAAATATATCGCCGTATAGTCGATAAAATGAATCAGTCATATCAACCACCTGATCACTCACGGTCTCAGCGATCGGGCCAGCAATGGTATCGACATTTCTCGCAAAATAGTTATACTGGACAGGCAACATCGCCTGATGCGCGACAGCACGCCCCTACCTATCAGGAAGGCTATCGTGCCCAAGAGCGTACCACACCTCCCGCAGTACAAGAAGTTGGCCCATCTGATTCGCTCTATGAAGAACCTCAGGCTACCTATCCAGAAATGATACAGGAACAAAAACAGCAATGACCAAATACAGGGAAGGAATAGTACATTAAGATGTCACAAATCGAACCCAATCAACCTATCCATGAACAATCCAGTGCTACTTATGGTGCCTATGAGGGCAATCGAGGCTCGTTCCAACAGCAGTACGAGGTTCCATATCAGCAATCTTCCCAAGATGGCACACTCGACGATAATTTTGTGGAAGCAGTAGCTCAGCGTATTGCCCAGTATACAAACCAAGCTACTACTAGCAAAGTGCGTGAGAAAAGTGAGCGGCTCTCGGCTGGTCAACGTACTGGCATTGCAATTGTTTCAATAGTTCTTTCCATGCTGGTAATTCTTCCTCTCGGTCTCGTGCTAGGTCAGCAAGGAACAGGTGGATTAATTGCACTCGGCATCGTCTGTTGTACTATCTTTCTAATCAATGCTGTTGTCCATGATGGGTTGCGTCCATCGAAATAAGGTCTGCCAATGCTAGTCTACTCGTGGCACACGCGCCAGAATCTCCGAGACGACCTCGTAATTAATTGTCCCCAAGCGCTCCGCGACTTCTTCCGCTGTCAGAGTAGCCTCGCCCTGGCGCCCAATGAGCACTACCTCATCTCCCATACGCGTCTGAGGAATATGTGTTACGTCAACCATGCACTGATCCATGCAGACGCGACCAAGAATGGGTGCCTGCTGCCCATGGATGAGCACACTACCCCAAGTGGTCGGAGCACGGCGAAAACCATCAGCATAGCCAACTGGCAAGACAGCGACGAGGGTAGGACGCGTGGTGACGTATGTACTGCCATAGCTAATCCCCTCGCCAGCAGGCAGCCATTTGACCTGTGATACCTGAGTCTTGAATGAGAGTGCAGGCCGAAAACTATCAGGTAGACGAACTGCGGGTGACGGGTGCAGGCCATAAATAGCCATTCCTGGTCGTACCATATCGAAATGGGCAGCGGGCAGGGTGAGCGTTGCCGCGCTGTTCGCCGTGTGTACGATTGGTGGTCGTAACCCCAGTTCTCGCAATGCATGCAAAATGTATTGAAAACGGTCGAGCTGCAAATAGGTATGCGTTTTATCCTCGGTATCAGCCTGGGAAAAATGAGTATAGAGTCCTTCAAGTTCCAATCCTGGCAGGAGTTTTATCAGACGCATAAGTGCTATAATTTCATTTAACTGCTCATGATGAATGCCCAAACGTCCCATGCCAGTATCTATCTTCACATGCACTTTGACCGTTTTGCTCAGATCGAGGGCTGCACGTGAAAGCGCATATGCAGTTTCAGTGGAATAGAGGGTTACAGATACGTCCAGACGGATAGCTTCGCGCATTTGCCAGAGGGGAACATATCCAAAGACGAGGATTGGGGCTGTAATATTGGCCTCACGTAATGGAACTGCCTCACTGACTGTGGCAACACCAAGCATACTAGCGCCATTGTGCAACACTGTACGAGCAACCTTTAAGGCACCATGCCCATAGGCATCAGCCTTTAACGCGGCCATTACCTGAACATTGGGACCAACCAACGATTTAATGTGGCGTGTGTTGCTGGCAATGGCATTCAGATCAATTTCAACCCAGGTCGGGCGATCTGCTTGGCGAAAGACGGTCTTTTTCCAGCCCGGTGCCTGCCGTACCAACCTTGCAGGCGCTTCCCAGGGACATGCCATCAATATCTCTGTCACACGCTCCATGCGAGTTTCTTCGGAGCCTTTGATCAGCACGACATCCTGCACCAGCGTTTCCTGCCGAGATAGGGATGACACTGGCTGAGCGGCATCTCTGGGTTGTTCAAGAATGTGGCGCACGACCTGAGCAGCATCTTCGTGGGTTGACGTAGTGATAATATGGGTGCTATCCATTCCTGCCTTCCGAGCAGCTTCTGCAATCAACGCTGCTCTTTCTCCATGGGTAATCGGGTAATCAATAAAATGTGGTATCCGCCATCCTAGTTCACGATGGGCATTTTCCTGATAATTACCGAGGTTCAGCATATCACCCAGGACCGCGATACGTCGCCCTGTGGTCGGTGTCAGTGCATCCAGCGTCAGCAGTCCAGCAAACATGGATGCGGGTGAGGCATTGTGGGTATCGTCGAGCAGGCGAGAGTCATATATTCCTGACAACGGATTGAGCCTTCCTGGCATGGGAGTGACAGCCTGTAGTGCTTGTTGAACCTCTTCTGGAGACATACCTAGCGTGGTGCTAACCTGATATGCTGCTAGCATGGTGTACAAATGATGCTCACCGAGCAATTGTGATGTCAGTGGTCTATTGTGGACAACGTTGGACTCCAAGGTTGCCAGATAGTCCACAGCATCCTCAGCATGCGAGACCGGGGGGAGATCACCTTTGCTAACTGGTTGGATCAGTTCTCCCTGTAGACCACCCCAACCGATATGAGTAATAGTTGCCTGCAAGTCGGCATCAACTCTCGCTTGGGTTACGATGCGAGGACTGAGCATAAATGAGTGGAAGGAGAGCTTGGCGAAGTGGGCTCGATGGTGTGCTACCAGGGCAGCACTTGCATCATCATCTTGGTTATAGAAGAAATGTCCATCTTCAGGCAAGCTACTGAGAAGCATGCTCAATTCGCTAGTCAGATGCTCAATTGAGCCAAAGTATTGCAGTTGCACGGGACTAATATTGGTAATCACACCGATCTGAGGATGTACCATGCGGCAGAGATCTGTGATTTCGCCAGGATGATCACAGCCTAGTTCAAGCACGGCATATTCATGCTCTTCTTCCAACCGACCAAGTGAAAGCGGAATTCCCAGGAGATCATTATAGTTTTGCCAGCTTCTGAACGTTTTAAACCGACCTGTCAGGACAGTAGCGATAGCCTCTTTGGTACTGGTCTTGCCAACACCTCCAGCGACCGCAATAACCGTGGGATGCCAGCGTTTGAGTATTGCATTGGCATATTGTTGGAGCGCGAGACGCGTATTTTCTACCACTACAACAGCAATATTAGCCTGAGCCAGTGTAGCCTGTACCTGCTCACTGAGTGCATTGAGCATTCTGGCCTCTACCAGTAGGCCTGTAGCACCTACGCGTACCGCATCCAGCAGGTAATCAAGCCCATTATAGCGTGGTCCCTGCACGGCCACAAACATCTCACCCGGTACCAATTGACGCGTGTCATGGCTAAAGGTTGCAAATTCGTGATGCATCCCCGGGTAGCGTAGGACTCCGTTGGTAGCTTCAAGCAAGTAATCAAGGAGGATCATATCAGTTCCTAAATATATATTCTGCTTTCTATACAAATATGCTGCATCCTGCCTAGTCGCTTAACAATAACCTGTTAGTACTGGAATTGTCAATCCCTCTGGGAAGATCTGAGTGAAACTAGTTGACTTATTAGGGGTAGAATGTTACAGTAGTAATTGTAAGGTTCGTACGTGAATCGTACGAGACACGGCAAAATGTGGAGGAGGTCGAACAGCTTCTGCACTCATTTGTCTCTACTACACAAACTTAGGGTGTAAAAAATTATGGCAAGTCAAACATCTAACGATGCTAACGCCCTTGAGAGGCGCGCAACGCGTTCTGTCCATTACAATATCAGCTACCTTGTACAGGGTGCAGAATATGGTACAGATGGTGCCATCGTGCTACTGCACGATATTCCTGCTGGTGCTTTTAGCTGGCAAGAGATTATCGGTCAATTTGCAGGCTTAAAACGCGCAATCTATGCTATCGATATGCTCGGCTATGGGCAATCTGACCATCCTTGGCCCGCGGATACCTCTGTCTGGGGCCATGCCGATGTCCTGTCTTATTTACTCACAAACCTCAATCTGACGAATATTATTCTGGTCGGACACGGCTTGGGAGGTGGCGTAGCACAAGTTCTCGCTACTCGACTTTACCGTGAGCAGACTGCGGCATTAGTGCTCATCGATAGCATTTGTTACCAGCACACCTTTGCAAAAGATTGGCCCCTACCAGAGATGGAAAAGCGGCGGGACCTCAATGCTCCCAAGCAGACCGAGCTAGAGGATATGATCCGCGACCTACAGGCTATCCTGCCCAAGGCTGCCGTCAACACCGAACGCTTCAAAGGCGTCATTAACGAGTACGTCGAGCCATGGAATAGCGAACTGGGTAAGGAAGTGTTCTTTCAGCATATTCGCTTGCTCATTCCCTATTACCTGAACGCTGTATCCACCGATTTGCGGGTTGTCGGGAAACCAACGCTGCTTATCTGGGGCGATAAAGATGAGCAAACTCCGTTGAAAGATGCAGAGCGTCTTCATCAGTGAGATTCCCGACTCAAAATTGGTGATCGTATCTAACTCTGGTCACCTGATCCTGCTTGATGCCCCTGATGCCGTTAGTAAGGCTCTGGTTGATTTCATTTCGGCACTCAGGATATAGCAGGTGCGCATAACGTTTTTGCGATGCCCCAGCCCATGGGAAACGGGCGCAATGAATTGGGCTCCTACAAAACGTGTAATAGAATGCAGGAATTGAGCGAAGAGAGACAACAGCTAGACGATCACGAAACACTGAAACTCGTCATACTCGTGGCAGATTGCCCGCCTGACGATGCTGTTACCTTCGCTGTTACCATTCCTCCACAATTTCCATCTGGTGTCCAATTTAAGGCATAATCTCCAGTAGAGTCAGCATGCTCGGTCTTATTCACCTGCTGACCGCAAGAGGTCAGTTGGATCGCGATCGCAGCTCCAGGAAGAGTGTGCACCTTGATTGAGGCTGTGCCCTAATTCGTGACGCTAGAGATCGAGACAAAAAGTTGCTGTGAAGATGGCTGGTCCTGTGCCAAATCCGTCGGAGATTGTCCAAAGACTAAATCTAGTGTCGGTGTTGGCTGAACTGTCAGTGTTGGTTGTACTGTTGGTGTCGCTACCTTCGGCTGAGTAGATGATGAGGCACAGGCTGGAAGCATCAATATTGCTATAATGCTTATAACTATGACTATAAGTCTGTTATTCATACTAAATCACCTCATATGCAATGATCAAGAGATAGTCGTTTTGCATATACTCCTTGAGATCAAGAGTACATGCAAAACGAGAAACGTCTAGCGAATGCCTTGCCAAGAGTAATTTTGCAGAATTCGCATTAGACCCGCTCTGGCTGACATTCTCACTGAAAAGGGCAAGGTTGATGGTTGGAGAAACGTTAATGTTGACTGGCGTTGCAATATTGATATTCACACCGTGATGAGAAACCCAGGTGCCTCCACTTACGCTTTCCAATTGCTCATCAGTCAACTCTATTATGTTCATATCCTTGTTCATTTTGGAATCTCCTCTGCAAAAGACCTTTCTTAAGAATAACATGTTTGCGCGTTCGTCTGCTAAATCCGAGGAGGGAGTTCTCCTTTTGGAGACTCTTCTCCCCATTTCACAGTTCGTTGAAGTAAAGACAGGACAAGCGGTGCTCTAGATGACAAAAACTTTTGTGATGTCGGTAGCTGACTGCAAAGCTCCATTTGACTGGTAAACAGTACTACCAAATTGATTCACGTGCCGACCAAATGCGACAGTATTTTCCGTAGGTGCGAAAGCGCTATTGAATTGGTTGGCGTAGTTAGCAGCAGTTCCACCAACAACTTTCTCCAATTGCTCGTCTGTTAGTTCGAAAAGGTTCATTTCAATCTCCTAATGTTTTCTAGCCTGTTGAGGTAAAGACCTAACAAGTGGTACTCTAGATGACAAAAACTTTTGTGATGTCAGTAGCTGATTGCAAAACTACGTTTGACTGGTAAACAGTACTACCAAATTGATTGACGTGCCTGCCAAATGCGACAGTGTTGTCCGTAGGTGCGAAAGCATAATTGGCTTGGTTGGCGTAGTTAATAGCTGTTCCACCAACGACTTTCTCCAATTGCTCGTCTGTTAGTTCAAAAAGATTCATTTCAATCTCCTAATGCTAATATATAGCTCAACTACACTCACAGGTGAAAGCTTGAGATAGTAAGCTCATCATTATGATGGTTTGAGTGGATCACCATTTGGCTTACTGTGTTTCTAGCAATCACTCTTTCTGATCAAAGAATACCTTAGCAGGATAGAGAATACTAGCGGGTATCTCACAGTTAGAAGGTGAACTTCTTCACTATTGAAAGGTTAATTAGCCTCGTTGATAGAAAAACGCTCAGACTTATGGTAAAGAGCTTTTGTATCGTTTGACACAAATCGGCTCCAGAACCCAGCTCACAGCCCTTGAGTGGCATGTATCATGACCCCAGTTCCCGAAACTCAATTTACAGCAGCGTGCCTTAGGAGGCCTTGCTATTTTGCTTGGCATCTCTATATTCAGCCGTAAGCTCTCGGATCACCTGACGAGCATCAACTGAGCTGAAGGCCATTATATTCTGTGGCTCGGGCTTCTCTAGGCGCTCGCATAACTTGCGAATGCTATTTAATTGCTGCTCGGTAATCGGAGCCTCGGCCCCCTGTTCTCCAGGCGATACTCCCTGAACTGCACGAACAGTTGTAGGAGAACTGCTATCGGTAGCATTGCTACTTACTGACGCAGCATTGCGGCTAACCGGACTATCGACGATGCGGTGAGCTTCATCCAATTCATCACCGGTAAATTGTGTGCCGTAACCAAGAGCGGCTAAGGCACGGCCTATCGCACCTGTTTCCGCTTTCTCCAACCAATCATTAAAGGATGCAGCTTTCTCCATCTTCGTGCCAGTCGCGACACCTCCTTTGCCATCATGAACCGTCGCTTTAAATACTACAAGCCCTTTCGCATGTTTGACAACTTTCTCACTACGCTGCCTCTCGTTGTTCCAAACAAAGACTTCCTCTTCGGTATCACGATCAAGATCGAGATGGATGATCTCAGTCTCTATCGTACCTTCTGGACAAAGAGAACGAAACCAGACTAATCTCCACTGGACTGGCAAATAGTCTCTAACTGACTGATTCGATTTGATCTGGATTAAATGTTCATTTGGGTTAAAGGGACGGAGTTGCCGTAGCTCGTCACGACCCCGCTCGCTACCTTGATCGCTCATTTGCTGCTCCTAATCTAGTACATTTGTCCTATTCAATTATAGGACTGCGTATCATCGATGTCAAGATCGACAGAAAACTATTCTCTCTAGCAGGGCTAAAGGCGGTAACAGACAAATTCGATGGGAATTTCGCCGTTGGTACTCATTCGCTAGTCCCTCTTGCATATCATCCCAACCAGTACTATCATACAGCAATAGCAATCAGCAAATTCTTTAGAACCGGGAGTTATCAATGCTTCTTGCAGATCTTATCAATTGGGGTTGGCTGCGCATCGGCCCACCCTACATTTACATCAATATTAATCCCATCATTTTTCAGATAGGACCGTTAGCCCTGCGCTGGTACGGCCTAATGTACGTTGTAGGTATTCTCGTTGGCGTGCAAACCATATCAGGTTATCTGGCACGCAAAGGCATTAGCCAGGAGGCCCTCTATCGCACACTCTGGTGGTGCATTGCCGCTGGGTTGCTTGGGGGAAGACTCTACTTTGTGATTCAGCAACATGACCTTGTTCAGCACTATATCCTGCAACCGTGGCATATTCTGGCTACATGGGAAGGTGGCATGGCCTTCTATGGCGCAATCTTCCTCGTCCTCGCGACTGTCTATTGGCGTGCCCGCGTCGAGCATATTAATCCTTTAGTATACCTTGATGCGGCAGGACTGTGCGCCTCAGCCGGACAAATCTTCGGACGGATTGGCAATATTATCAATGGAGACATTATCGGCTATAAAAGCACTCTGCCTTGGTCTACTGTCTATGTCAATCCCAACAGTTGGGCTTGTAATCCTTATGTAATAGCTGGAGTCTGTAACACACCCGTACAACCTGCCGCTGGCTATGAATTGCTCAGCAACCTTGTCTTGCTCGCCGTGATGCTTTATCTAGCACGACGTCTGACCCGTCCTGGCGTGCTTATACTCGTCTACTTGTATAGCTATAGTATCGTACAATTCCTGCTCTTCTTTGGACGCGACAATACTATTGAGACTCCCTTCGGCCTCGACTGGGGCTTGAAGCAGGCACAATGGACTTCACTGGTCGTTTTCATCGTTCTACTCCCGATCACATACTGGATATTCCGTACATCGAACCCCGTGCCTGCAGGAGAATTGGCCGCTAGCTATGGCATTCCTCTCAGGAAGCAGCGACAACAAAGCAGCGCTATAGCTGACGAAGCAACAGCAGAGCAAGACCAGGAAACTCTATTCCTGGAACACGATGCTATAATCGACCCAGAAGATACCCAAGCCATTTTTCCTGCCGATGAGCACTCTACGATCGACCCAGAAGATACCCAAGCCATTCTTCCTGCCGATGAGCACTCTACGATCGACCCAGAAGATACCCAAGCTATTCTCCCTTCCGACGAGCACTCTACGATCGACCCAGAAGATACCCAAGCCATTCTCCCTGCTGATGAGGACTCTCCGATCAGCTCTGAGAATACCCAAGCCATTCCTCCTGCTGATGAGCACTCTACGATCGACCCAGAAGATACCCAAGCCATTCTCCCTGCTGATGAGGACTCTCCGATCAGCTCTGAGGATATCCAAGTCATTCTCCCTTCTGATGAGGACTCTCCGATCAGCTCTGAGGATATCCAAGTCATTCTCCCTTCTGATGAGGACTCTCCGATCAGCTCTGAGCAGACCCAAATCATTCTCCCTTCTGATCCTGATCCCATTGTCAGCTCCGACCTGACTGATCTTGCTCTCGATCCCGATCTCAGTGAGGCACCTGATACTTCCGATCTCGCTCTCGATCCTGATCCTGATACCAGTGATGTGTCTGACACTTCTGATCTCGCTCTTGATCCTGATCTCAGTGAGGCACCTGATACTTCCGATCTCGCTCTCGATCCTGATCCTGATACCAGTGATGTGTCTGACACTTCTGATCTCGCTCTTGATCCTGATCTCAGTGAGGCACCTGATACTTCCGATCTCGCTCTCGATCCTGATCCTGATACCAGTGATGTGTCTGACACTTCTGATCTCGCTCTTGATCCTGATCTCAGTGAGGCACCTGATACTTCTGATGTCGCTCTTGATCCTGATCCCGATCTCAGTGAGGCACCTGTTACTTCTGATGTCGCTCTTGAATTCTGATTCCAATCTCAGTGAGGCACCTGATACTTCTGATGTCGATCCCGAATTCCTCCGAAAATCCAGGAGAGAGGGAGAAAGCGGCGAAAGGAGCGCGGAAACAGAATCAAGGGAGGTAAAAATCAGAAAAAGGGTAGAAGAAAGAAGCCTAAAGAATGAACTTTAAGATTAAAAAGCGGTATTGATGGAACAGATGAATGGCGAAGCGTGCATCTGTTCTGTCTTCTCCGCTGGCCTTGCAGGAGAAAGGACGATGAAGGATTATACTATTAGCAGCGACAATCCTTTCGCTGACCTTGGCTTGCCCAACCCTGAAGAGCGGCTACTTCGGGCACGACTGTTATCCTATGTTGCTCTTGAGATTACACGACGCGGACTTTCCCAACGTCAAGCTGCAGAGCTGCTCGGTATACCTCAACCCCATGTATCCTACCTTTTGCAAGCCCGTCTAAGTTGCTTCTCGCTTGAGCGACTTCTCCAGATGGTTGCAAAGCTCGGGGTGGATTTGTCAATTTCTGGTCAGCTCACCAATGAGCCAGGCCATATTACGCTCAACCTGCCACAATTTGCCTGAAGAGCCGTAAGCTGAAGTCTCTTACGGTCCAGGCGGCTACTTCGGTTGAGGCGTCAATCGGCTCGCTGGCACTGTTGGCGTCGGCTGGGGATGATCTAATTTGCTTTTTTCATCTGCAAGCTTGCGTTGTAGAGCTGCTAGATATGCCTGAGCACCATCTAGGTCTGTTTGCGTGATGACATTCAATTGCTTCGGTAACCTCGAGACCTGATCAACCCACGACTCGAGCACGCGCTGAATTGCTGCTAACGTACTATTATCCTGGTAAACCCCTGCCAGCCAGCCGCGAGCAGTCTTTAATGCATTGAGCATGGCCTTGAGAAAATCTGCCGTCAGTTGAGAGCCAATTTGGACGATAGGCGCGACAAAAACGTCATAGGCAACGCGTGTCAATTTGGCCGCGTCGATGGCTCCTTGCAGCGTAAAACCTTCTAGCGAATCTAGCGCTGAAATCATTTCTCTCCGAGCAGAATCTGCTCCCTGTGTGACCCCACGATTGAATGCCTCCTGAACGGTATGCGAAGTATCATTGCTGTGCGATCCCGCTTTAGGAGCTAGATTGGAGGCTGCAACTACACCACCAACGGCTAAGATCCCCACACCCATACCTACCCCCACCAGCAATCCCCGACGTGACGTTTTGTGCTTTTCCACAACATGCAGGCCAGGAGGCAACTCTTCACCCTCCTCATAGATACGATCAGGGTCATAGTCATCAGGGAATGACTCTTCCTGCTCGGGAAGATCTATGCTTCGTTTACGCCCTAGAGCACGTGAGGAGCCATCTCGCCGCCGCCGGATCACAACTGACTGTACAGCTCTTTCAGGATCACCTTCATAGACAGGTTTCTCTGCTTGGAGCGCGTCCAGATCAGGATCTCCATCTACCAAATCATCCCTGTCCTCAGATACTTCTTCCATATCACGTGTTAAATCACGCGTCGCAGGCAAAGGAGGCTGACTGAAATGACCAGAATGAGTACCGAACTGCCTAGATGGAGCTAATTCACTTTTTTCACCAGATCCATCTAGATCCTGCGATGTATGACGAATCCGTCGTGTCACTTTCGGATGGGTTGCAGAACGATTATCCAACCGTCTCGTTAGCGCTGCTCCTCCTTGCTCATCATATCCTGCCAAATCCTGCGATGTATGACGAATCCGTCGTGTCACTTTCGGATGGGTTGCAGAATGCTTATCCAACCGTCTTGTCGGCACAGCTCCTGCTTGCTTATCGTCTACAAGCTCCTGTGATGTATACCCAATCCGTCGTGTCACTTTTGGATGAGTAACAGAAAGGGATGGTGGTGTACTTGTTATCACACTCTCCTGCTCATGATGTGCCAGCGGCTCAGTATCTTCAGTGCTAGAACGTTTACTGGCAATGATACTTTGACGCAGGAATTGTCGAGTGCGACGCGGATCTGGGCGCTGGACAAGCAGTCCGCTAGGTTTGCTAGCTACTGATTCACTTTGGCTCTGCAGTGGATCATAATCATACCCATACTGGCGTCCGGGGCTTTTACGATAGGATCTTCGTCCCAAAGGGTCCTTTGACATGCTTTCCTCTCACTCCTATTGCCTCGCTGCAAACTGGCGGGGGATACATATATGCGCATAAGCATTCGCTGTACCATCAAAATATTGGATAACGAAGCGCAGTATATACTGCCCATTCTACATTACCTCTTGCTTTCCCGTCCACACTATAATTAACTAGAGAGAGTTGTCGACGAAACTTTGCTAGATAGCGTATAGCAAATATTAAGTAGCCATCTCCCATACAAGCTATGCTATAATGTCTTGAATATAACCTTGCCAAGGACTCGGAGGAACAAGGGCCATGACCGAAAATCAACAAGATATGCCGATTGTCGCTTGCGTGACCGTAGGAATGCTCGAAGAGAACTGCTATTTGTATGCCTGCTCTCAGACACGAGAAGCAGTCATCATCGACCCAGGCGACGAGGCAGAACGCATTTTGGAGATGATCCAGAAGCAGAAGCTTATACCTAAATATATTATTAATACTCATGGGCACATTGACCATATTTGCGCCATTGATGAGGTAAGCGAGGTCTATCCCGTTCCGCTTGCGATCCATCCTGCCGACATTCCTATGTACACCGATGAGCGCAACGCTCTCCCATATGGACGTTCGGCCCCACTCGTCAAACGGAAACCGGATATCCTTTTACAAGAGGGTGATCAGATCACCTTTGGCACACTGACATTGAAGGTTTTGCATACACCTGGCCATTCACCTGGGAGTATCTGCCTAGTCAGTCAGTCTCATTGCGTCTTCAGCGGAGACACTCTCTTCCAGCGCAATATCGGACGAACTGACCTCCCTGGAGGAAACTATGCACAGATTGAGCAATCAATCCGCACTAAATTGTATACGCTAGAAGATGATCTGGTTGTTTTTCCGGGTCATGGCGAGCCAACTACTATTGCTGAAGAAAAGTACGAAAATCCGTTTGTAACTGTAGAGGAGTAATATTGTGTCTGTTATTTGTGTCATTGGTACAGGCTATGTCGGTCTAGTAACGGGTACCTGCCTTGCTGATATGGGCAATACTGTCACTTGTATTGATATCGTCCAGGAGAAAATTGACCGTTTGAACCAAGGCATATTGCCGATCTATGAACCCGGCTTGGAGGAAATGGTAGAGCGCAATGTCCGGGCCGATCGCTTATATTTCACTACCAGCTATCAACAAGGTCTGGAAAACAGCGAGTTTATTTTTATTGCTGTTAACACCCCAACAGGCAATAGCCAAGGGGGGGCTGATATGCGCTATGTGGAGGGTGCTGCCCGTAGCATCGCTGAGCATCTCGATCACTATGCTATCATCATCAATAAGAGCACAGTCCCTGTCGGTAGCGGCGACGTAGTCTCGCGTGTGATCCGCACGAACCTTAATCGACCAGATGTCATCTTCTCTGTCGTCTCGAACCCAGAAATTCCTACGTGAAGGCGCTGCACTACAGGATTTCCAGTGTCCAGACCGTGTCGTTCTCGGCTCTTCTGAACCGGAAGCTGCTCATAAGGTCGCTCAACTCTATCTCCCACTGCGCTCCCCTATCGTGATCACTGATCTCTATACAGCGGAAATGATTAAATATGCATCTAATGCATTTTTAGCAACAAAAATCTCTTTCATTAACGAAATTGCACAGATTTGTGAGCGCCTGGGAGCTGATGTAAAAGAGGTTGCTGCAGGCATGGGGTATGATAAGCGTATTGGACATGCTTTTTTAGATGCCGGGCTAGGATACGGGGGTAGTTGTTTTCCAAAGGATGTACGGGCATTAGCGCATATGGCAGATGAAGCTGGTCTACACCCACAATTACTGCACGCAGTGATGGAGATCAATCATGATCAGCGCCGCTTGGTCGTGACCAAATTGACTAATATCCTTGGTTCTCTACGCGGTTGCACCATCGGCATCCTCGGTCTGGCTTTCAAACCAAATACCGATGATATGCGTGAAGCTCCATCAATTGATATTATCCGCTGGGTAACAGCCCAGGGAGCAACTGTACGGGCCTATGATCCGGTCGCCACTGAGACTGGTCGGGAAGCCTTGCAACGTGAACATGTCCATATGGATACTGTCACCTTCTGTGAGAACGCCTACGATGTCGCAGATAAGGCTGATGCGCTCGTGATCGTTACCGACTGGAACGAGTTCAAATCGCTGAACATGTTACGCATTCGCAACAGTATGCATCGTCCAGTCCTGGTCGATGGTCGCAACATCTACGAGGCTGCTGAAATGGAACGCCTCGGCTTCATCTATCGCGGTATCGGTCGAGGAGGCACACGAGCCCCTTCTGTCCTACCTCCAGCAGATACCAGCGAAACCATCGAAGTGTCTGAGACCATTGCAGTGGGAAAGACGATGCATGGAAAATGATCAGCCCCTACTCTTCACCCCATTAGTGCACAAGCCTGGAGAGCCTATTCCCGATTGGCTCTTCGGGCCTGCTGGCGTGGTAGGTCTACCCGCCTCACTACATCTGCCCCAGGGAGTGAATGTCACGGTAGGTATTGATATTATTGAGGTCGAGCGTGTGCGCAAGGTCTATGATAAACATGGTGAGCGCTTCCTCGCCCGTGTCTTCACCCAGAACGAAGTCCAGCAGTGCCGGGGCAAAATTGCCCGCTTAGCAGGCCGCTTCGCTGCCAAGGAGGCGATTAGTAAGGCATTGGGCACTGGCATGCGCGGAGTAAGATGGCAAGAGATGGAGATTGTACAACTGCGTAGTGGACGACCATCGGTGCGCCTGCACGGCATGGCCAAACTGCGTGCCCAGCAACTCGGGCTGAGTGCATTCGATGTCAGTATCGCCGATCTGGCTCAACTCTCGATTGCTATCGCAGTCGGTGTACAGACTAGCACAGCTACCATCTGATTCTCAAATCTGCCCCTTTTTCGCCCAAAATGCCCACACACATCTAATTAACTTGGTTTCTGCTGAAGGAGTACTAGTATCTCTCTGAGCATCTGCCATCCTGATGATGAGGTCCGTCTTGCATTGGAGATGGCACGTGAGGAGTTAGCGAAACTCTACTAATTCACTAGCTTGCGATCCCACGCCTCATCGAGAGAGTGCCAAGTCCCAGAGCCGCCAGTGCACATAAGGCTAGGACAAGTATATCACGCCCAAACTGATCTGATGCGCTATAGAAGACAGCTTGCTCCAGAGCATGCATGCCATAAGTCAGTGGCACAAAGGCTGCGATATTCTGTAACCAGAGCGGCTCAAAGGCTAGCACACCAACTCCCCCAGCCAAGAAGAAAAGGTAAATGGCTATGTTGATGGAGATAGAAATGACAGGCTAAATCTTTTGCAGAGCCGCACCAATGGCAACGCCCAATCCCGTACTAAAGAGGGCAACTAATGCCATAATCAGCAGACTCGTTAACCAGAAGATGCCCTCAGGATGGAGCCAGCCAAGCGCATAGCTCAGAAGAAAGACGAGCAAGCCCAGGCAAAAGGTAGTTACGAACCCTGCTAGGACTTTTCCTATGATAATTGCTATATGTGATGCAGGAGAAAGCAAAATTTCTTTAACGGTACGTGTCTCCCACTCACGAGCAGTTGCAATACTATTCGTTACTAGACCTGAAATAGTCAATAGCAGGATAATGGTTGGCAAGACTCCGTACTGGAAAAGTTCAATATCACGATCACGCAGATCTTGCTCATGTATCGTGACAAGAATTGGGCTCTTGCTTCCCTGCGCCTGATATAATTGTGTAATGGCATCAGGGACAGCACGGCGGATATCATTCGTAAAATCAAGATTCAGGTTGTTAACTTTCACCAGGATTGGCGAAGGATCATGCCGATCCACACGCTCAGTGAAGTCTGCGGGAATCGTGATGATGGCGATGATTTGTACATCGTTATACAACTTCTGGGCTTGGGTAGAGGTCGGTATCAGTAATGCGGAAGACATCGGCCTGATGAAAAATCTGTTCCATCTGGAGACTCTTGGCCCGTTGATCGAGCGTCACCAGCGCAACTGGACTCCGTCCAACGGCAGCAGCTCCCAAGGCCTGGATAAGCAGGAAAGAAAGTGGTGGCACAATGGTAGCACTCACATTACGCTTATTGAGTAGCCAGATTGCCAGATCCTTCCTAAAAATGGCTAAGATGGTCCGAAAGAAATTGGGTGTCATCTTGCTCCTCCTCTAATTTGCCACCGTACTGCGACGTAGCACAATTGCGGCAAGCACTACCAATGCCACAGCATAACCACAAAGAATAAAGACATTGTTGATGCCATAGGTGTTGAGCACAAAATTATGGAACGCATGTTGCTGCAAGACAATAGCATAATAGACTGGAAAAATCTGTGCTAGAACTTGTACTGCTGGCACATCAAACGATATGGGACCAAATGCGCCACTGAGAAAGAAGAGTGGAATTGTTGAACCAAAGGCTAGACCTGCAAAAGCTTGGCGTTGCTTGATCCAGGTACCAAGCAGGGTACCAAGGGCAATGAAGATGACTTGTGTGAGCAGGGTATAGCCAATCATCTCACCCCAGTGAACAGGTCGTACGCCGACGACAAAGATGAGCACGGACAGCACAACGATAACTGAAGCTAGACTCATCACAGTAGCGCCAAGCATCTTGCCCAGCACAATTGCCCATCGACTGGCAGGAGAGAGCAACAACTCTTTCATAGTAGCATGTTCCCATTCACGTGCCGCTGCCGTTCCCGCTTGCAACAGACTGCCAATGATCAGAGCAATGACCAGGATCGAGACAGTGAGATAGGGAATATAATCGGTATCATGCACATAAGCATCACTCTCCAGTGGTGTGATAGTGACCACATGAGGAAATGCCTGAGCATAAAAAGTGGTGATAGATAACGGTACTGCACGCCGAATATCGTTGGTGAAGTCGGTATTGAGGTTATTGATCGTGACATCTACCTGTACAGGGTACTTCTGCTTAATACGCGTATCAAAATTAGCAGGGATGACGACGACCGCGACAATGTGACCCTCATGAATTGACTGCATAGCAGCATCCAGACTCATCCTTTGCAAGACGAACGAATGAGCATGCGACATCGCCGTATAAAACTGCTGAGCATATGGTCCACTATCCTGCATGACTAGCGCTGTAGGTGCCTGACCACCACTAATCACAAATAGGCTTAATAAGATCAGATAATTGACAGGAAGAAATATACTTACGATGGTGAACACGCGATCAGTGAGGGAACTTTTGATATCTTTCTTCATACAGGCCCAGATTACCCGCAGATCGTAAATAAGTCGTTCCATTGCACATTACTCCTAATCGCGCAGAGCTGTTCCAGTCAGACGCAAAAAGATTTCTTCAAGATTGGGTTCACGAACGGTTATTTCGCGTAGTGCCCCCTCTTGCGAAATAATATTGATCACCTGTGGCACAACATTGGTCACACCTTGAGTTGTGATGGTCAGATATGTTTGCTCTTGCTTGACCTCTTGTACTCCTTGAAGAGCACGTATCTCATCTAGAGACTGAATAGGCTGCTCCGTTTCGAGCTGGATAACACTGCCACCATAGGTCTGCTTGAGATTCTCTGGTCTATCAACGGCAATCAGTTTGCCATGATCAATGATTGCAAGACGTTCACATAGTGCCTGTGCCTCTTCCAGGTAATTGGTAGTGATCAATACAGTCTTGCCCTGATCACGTAGCGAGAGGATGTAGTCCCAGATGACACGACGCGCCTGCACATCGACACCAAGCGTTGGCTCATCGAGATAGACTAGTTGCGGATCATGCAGCAGCGCACGTCCAAGTGCAAGACGACGTTTCATACCACCGGAGAAGGTTCTAACGCGTGAGTCTTTGCGATCAAGTAACTGTACCAATTCCAGGACATTCATAATACGCTCTTTTTTCTCTTTACGTGGAATGCCAAAGATATCGGCATGAAAATCCATATTGGCCCAGGCTGTCAATTCCTCATACAGTGCCGTCTCCTGTGGAACGGCCCCCAGGACTTGACGCACTTTGCGTGCATTGCGCCGTACATCGTAGCCTAGCACGCGTACCTCACCATGTGTCGGGATAGTTAAACCGCTAATCATATTGATCGTAGTGGTCTTGCCCGAGCCGTTGGGTCCTAGCAGCCCAAAGATCTCTCCTTGCTGCACGGTCAGAGAGAGATGATCGACTGCTTTGAATGAGCCAAAGTTCTTGCAGAGATCAACAGTCTCTATGGCAGGAACAGCACTCTTTATTTCCTGTTGGGATGAGGACACAACCGATATAGTTTCCTTACTCATGAATGCTCCGTTGGTCTTCAATGCTAATAGAGGTTCACTAGTAGTTAATTGATGTGAGGAGGAGAGCACTTTGTTAGTTTCTTATTCAAGCCATTGCTTACTCAGCTCATGCACCTGGGATATGCGAGAGCAAAAGCTGCTTGGCGTGCTCCTGACTTGATGAGATACTCAACTCAACGGCCAGCATTTGCAACTGGTCCGGATCTTTGATCGTCTCGACGATTTCTTTCGCCAACTGCTCAAGTTCAGGAAAGCGTGCTGCCGCGATACGGATTGCCGTTGCTTGAAGAGCCTTGCGGCCCTTTTCAATGGCCTTTTCAAGAGTTTCCTGGTAGGCCCAGGAACTTTCAATGATCTCTTGCACGTTATTAAACCTTTCTTTGAGCCATTGCTTGCTGATCTCATCTGTAAAGACGAGTCCTGCACAGATTTGGCCTAATCCCAATAAGTCTGAACGATTTTTCGCTACCAGTTCATTGATCATGTCATCAACAGTTTCAAGATTTTTGCCCCCTTTGGTTAAGGGCAATAGAGGCAGCAAGACCTCGAACCTCCCCTTGAGGTAGCGCCTATCCCGCATCTACCCCTCCATTGATATTTTAGCGTCCTATCCCTGAAAAGTCAAGTGCCTAGATGATGGGTAAAGGGCCTTGACCACAAACTCAATCATGTCTCGGCGAGAGGTTGACCGAGGAGTGTGTGAAAAAGTCACATAATAAGAGAGCAACACATACACACATTGTCTATAATTCTATACAAAATGCATCTTCCATTGACAAAGAGAAATATTTTGAATATAGTTGAGAATAGTTGAGCGTTTTGTTATCATCAATCTGCAATGAAGTATGCCTCATTTTCGCATTGTCATGTCCATTCGGCGTCTTTTCTTAATAAGATACTTTTTAGATTTAAAAATGAGAGGAATACGCACATGTATCACAAAGGGAACTCATCACCAGACAATTCAAACGGACGTTGCTCTGATAGAAAAGGGGAGCAATCACAAGATGCACCATTCCAGGGGATTTCCTTTAATCAGCATGTGAGGATGTTTGGTTCAAGGCAAGATCAACAAGTAGATACAAACGAAGCCTCCACCTCAGGGTTAGGTAGGCAGAGCGCGAGACAGGGAAGTATGCCGGATACGAGTTTGCGTGAAGTGAAATTAGTAGAATTAGATGCTCAAGAAAAAAAGGAAAAGGAAGATCTAGAAATCAAAATTGAGGAAAATCGTAAGATCTTCCTTGATAATTGTAGTTACGTATACCAAATGCTTATAAAGTGCTATGGATATATGATATAAAATAAACAAACATTGCAAAATGAGCACGAGATATTGCAGAGTAGAATACAGAGTATAGATCAGGAGAAGCAAGAATTAGAGAGTAGTAATCGAATGTTGCAGAGTGAAAGAGAGAAGAGCGAGAATATTGATCTCAAGAGTAGGATAGAAAGGGTTCAACAAGAAGGACAAAGCCAACAGCGAGAAATTCAGGAGTTACGAAGCGAGAACCAAACATTGAGGCAAATGTTCCAGCAGAAAGAACAAGCTTGGCAAGAGAGAGTGGGGGGTCTTGAGCGAGAGATAAAGAAGCTGCAAGATCAGGTACGAGACCTTGAGCAGAAAAATTCGCAAAGTGTGACACAAGAATCTTCTAAAGTAATAGAAGATCTTAATCGAGAAAACAAAATTTTTAAAAATTTAATAGATAAACTTATAGGCAGTAAAATACGTAAAAAAGCAATAAAAGAATTTTATGACTCTGGAGAGAAACGTCGACTGGCAGGACGATGCGACGAGGCATTGGACCATCAAGTGCTCTGCTCTGGATGGGAATTATGCTTGTGCCCTCGCGATTTGTTGGGTGGTGTATCGACATAAAGGTCAATTGGATAAGGTAAAGCTGGACTTGAAGCGAGCTATTAAGCGGAATCCTAACGATGTTTTCGCTCTCACGTGTCGTGGGGAGATGTATCTACAGAAGGGTCGATTGGACAAGGCAGAGCCGGACTTGACTCGAGCGGTTGAGCTGGATCATGACAATGCTTTCGCTCTCACGTGTCGTGGGGAGATGTATCGAGAGATGGGTGAATTGGACAAGGCAGAGCTGGACTTGACTCGAGCGATAGAGCTGGATCATGACAATGCTTTTGCTCTTGCGTGTCGTGGGGAGATGTATCGAGAGATGGGTGAATTGGACAAGGCAGAGCCGGACTTGACTCGAGCGATAGAGCTGAATCCTAACTCTGCTTTTGCTTTTGCGAGTCATGGGGAGATGTATCTACGGAAGGGTGAATTGGACAAGGCAGAGCCGGACTTGAAGCGGGCGATAGAGCTGAATCCTAACAATGCTTGGGCCATTGGAACGCGCGGACAGGTATATCAAGCGATGGGGAGAGACGAAGAGGCATTGGCATACTATGACAGAGCCCTTACTCTTGATAGTTCGCTGGATTGGGTCAAGGAGGCTCGTGACGAGATACTCAGACGAATGGGACAAACGAATGCCTGACTTGGTGGTGAAGAGAAGGCAGAGCTAATCCTCTCTTTGCCCCATGCACATTCACGTTTAAGTCTGATGGATACGCCATTGCCGATCGAGTCCGTGGAGTATTGCTCGAGGAGTCGCCGTGTTGGCAGGCAAGGCTCATGCGCCATGCCATCCATAATTCGAAAATCATTTCCTCATGCATTACCGAACGTCTCTCGCACATATGGCGATCCCATCAGCGCGTCTTCTTTGCCAAGACTACTTAGCTTTTGAGTACAGGCTAGGAACATTATAGAAAGCGCTAAAGCCTGCGTAGCGTGCAGTCTCTGTACCCAGCTCATCCTCGATGGCCAGCAGGCGATTATACTTCGCGACCCGTTCGCTGCGAGCGGGAGCGCCCGTCTTAATCTGTCCAGCGTTAGTAGCGACGACAAGATCTGCGATCGTAGTATCCTCAGTTTCGCCAGACCGATGTGAGACAACAGCGGTAAAACCAGCCCGTTTAGCCATCTCAATAGTACTCAAGGTCTCAGTCAGGGAGCCAATCTGATTGAGCTTGATTAGAATAGAGTTAGCAGATTGTTCTTGGATGCCGCGTTTGAGGCGTGTGGTGTTGGTCACGAAGAGATCATCACCAACCAGTTGTACGCGATGGCCTAAACGTTTGCGCAGCAGTGCCCAGCCCTCCCAATCGTCTTCAGCAAGGCCATCCTCAATCGTAATGATTGGATACTCGCCAATCCATTTCTCATAGAGATCGACCATCTCGGCAGAAGTGAGCGTTCGGCCTTCGCGTGTCAATAGATATTTGCCCTTCTGATATAGTTCAGTTGAGGCTGCATCGAGTCCAAGGAAAACATCGACTCCTGGTTTGTAACCTGCAACTTCAATCGCGGCAGTAATAACCTCCCACGCATCGCGGTTAGAGCCAAGGGATGGGGCAAAGCCGCCTTCATCTCCCACAGTCGTATTGAGTTTGCGATCGTGGAGCACCTTCTTAAGTCCCTGATAGACTTCTGCTCCCATACGAAGTGCCTCGCTGAAAGTTTGTGCACCGAGCGGGAAAATCATATATTCTTGGAAATCAGTGGAGTTTTCAGCGTGTTTGCCACCATTGAGAATGTTTAGCATCGGCACTGGTAGCGTGCGTGCGAAGACTCCACCCAAGTAGCGGTACAGCGGCTGTTGGAGGGTCTCAGCAGCCGCTCGTGCGACAGCCAGAGAGGCACCGAGGATGGCATTAGCACCCAAGTTGGCCTTATTAGGAGTACCATCAAGGCCAATCATAGTCTCGTCAATTAAGACCTGATCAGTAGCATCGAGACCGACAATTGCTTCGCCGATCACATTTTCGACATTGGCAACAGCTTGCAAAACGCCTTTACCTCCGTAACGGCGCTTGTCACCATCGCGTAGTTCGACAGCTTCATGTGCTCCTGTCGAAGCTCCTGAAGGAACAGCAGCGGTACTCCGAGCGCCACCCATGAGCAGCACTTCAACTTGAATAGTCGGATTGCCGCGCGAATTTAGGATTTCACGGGCCGTAACGGCCTCAATTGTTGTAAGTTCACTTGAAAAATTTGGCATAAAATACTATCCTCCGTAGAAGCTAGGCATATGTGTTAGTTAAGTTTTGGCTGGATGCTTATTGCTAATGAACGTGATGTGGAGTGAGGCATTCCAGCCAGCAAGTTGTATTATATCATTAGGCTATGCAGCGCGGAACTCCTCACATTCTGTTACTTGTTAGTGTCGGCATCAACAAAAATTGGCGCAGGGCGACGGATGAGAGTATTACGTGGCTTCTGATCGCTGGTGGAACTTCTTAGCGAGGGTTCTCTATTGAAAGAACCATTGTTGCTAAAGGAACCATTGTTGCCAGTATTAAAGCGAGGTGCTCGCGAAGGCTTGCCTGTGGATCGCAGATTGTATGCCTCAGTGCGAGGTTCTGAATGCTGTAGGAGCATATCGAGGCCACGACGCAAAGTTAGCATGTCACGCATAAAGCAGGCGACAGCCGAAGCTGCGGAGCCTTTATCTTTAGCAGTATCAAAACGGCGTCCAGTGGCATCACCTGATAACTCTGCTGCCTCAGCGATTGCGTCTGTTGTTTTGGCCGCGTAGACATCTTGGAAGATATCGTCCCAATTGCTCCAGCGGCCATGCAGAGCTTTCCAGCCCAACTGGCTATCGCTGACGGTGCGCCATTTCTCCTCGGTGAACTGCATCCAGTCGTCGAGTATATGTGTGATAGCCTCAAGCTGCTCTCGTAAGCGTTCTTCTGTCTCGGAGGTGCGTTGCGGAAAACTTTGTGGCAACTCGTCAGTACTTTGTGCGCTGACAAAACCGTTGTGATTTGCTTGAGGAAAGTCCATTGCGGGCTGAGCATTATAGCCATTGGTGGTGAGAGGATTGGAGCCGGGGAAGAAGCCCCCTGTTGCGTTGAAGGGAAGCTGACCTCCATTTTGTGGCATAGTTGACATACCGGGCATGTTCAACATTGGCAACTGAGTGCCTGCCGGGAGTTCACCAAGGATATGAATGCCGCTGGCTCCCAGATCGGGGGTCATGATGGTTGTGCCATCTTGCAGCATAATGCTTTCGGTAAGGGAAGACATACTGCCAATGATAATCTCTTCGTGCCCAATGGCATCCAAGAGACGCCAAGCCAGACGTGGATGTTGGATAGCCCACCAGAGACGGCGCCCGATAAAAACGGAAGCAAAGGTAGAGTTCACAATTAACCAGACGACACCCCGTACCGCTAGCCAGTTGACAAGGGCAATGATGATAATCGAGTACCAGGAGTCGGGCTGACCTGCTTCCTCAACAAAGGTCAGTACAGCTGCTACGGTTAGGCTGGGATCGCGTAATGGATTGATAAAATCTAAGATACGCCATAGCCAACTGCGGCTAGTATTTTGTTCCAATTTGTACTCCTCTCGATTATTCCACAGAACCCCTGGGGACTCGCCCCGTTACTGGTTGGGCAAGATACAGCTTATTGTAGAGCAATTCTAGCATGTGCCGGGTTTATCTGCAAGTTTTATGTTCAATGGTTCAATGAATTGGCCCAGGAGTCCCATCCCGTTGACGGGATTGGGGGAATGGGGCTACCTTTGCTGCGGCTCTTGCACAGGGGGTACTTTTGGGTTCTTCTTTTGTCGGTCTTTAGTGGAAATATCTCAAGCTTGTGGGGCTCTTCGAGGCATGAAGAAAGAACCCGGTCAGTTCAGCCTGACCGGGTCGTGGAGGTTATGGGAATATCGGTTATTGGCCATCAGATGGCTAGTTGGGGTCGTCGAAGAAGCCAATATCACCAAGATCATCTTCTTCCCATTTTTGTAACTCTTCATCAGCTTCTTCGGTAAAGAACTTTAATAGCCTGACATTAATCTTAAATCCATCACTATGGCTTGTATCTTGTTCCATTGATTCTAATGGATCTATTATAGCAGATACAGAAGCGCTGTTCAGCTGTCCTGTTGTTTTAACATTTTTATGGAATGCTAAATTCTTCTCTTTTAGCTCATCTATACGGGAATAGAGTTCTACCGTACGGGAATAGAGATCTGCAGCATGATAACGTAGCCCATCTGCAGCATGATCACGTAACTCACCCTTATGAGCAGATAGCTCATCTGTACGAGTAGGTGACTTGCCTGTGAGTGAAGATAACTCGCCTGTGAGTGAAGCTAGCTCGCCTGTGAGAAAAGATAACTCGTCTGTGAGTGAAGATAACTCGCCTGTGAGTGAAAATATCTCATCTTTGAGAATATTAGGTGCTTTAGTGGTACTAGACTTGCTATCAGTACCATTTCTTACTTCTATCTCGCAACTCCGCGTATGATTCTTCGGCAGAGGAGGCTCGATAGATGCAAGCTTGCTCGTTACTATGACTTGCCTGCCAAATGGTTGTCCAGGTATGTTATACGAGTTGTAATCTCGCTGTGGTTCTAACATTGTTGATGCTCCTGTCTTCTAGCTGTCGTCAGAAAGATTGACCCCTTTCCTCTTCTGTGAGTTACTTTGTTCTGAGGGATCAAGACTTTGGCGAACCGCTGTATGTTCAATTTATCCATAATCCTTATCAACCTCCTTCCTTATGTAAGCATACCAGAAAAATTTCTCATTTTTCGTCGATTCTAGGGACAATTTTAGTGAGAGATAAAGCAATTGGTAGATTTGGTTGTGTTTCGTATTTCGTCGTTTGTGTAGTACAATTGCTTGGTGAAGAAAGAGGTTTGCAGAGCTATGGAGACGAGAAAGATGTCAGAGACACAAAGCCCACATAAACACACGAATCGCCTTATCCACGAAACAAGTCCCTATCTGTTGCAGCATGCCCACAATCCTGTCGATTGGTATCCCTGGGGTGAGGAGGCATTACGGAAAGCGCAGCAAGAGGATAAGCCGATTCTACTCAGTATTGGTTATTCTGCCTGTCACTGGTGCCATGTTATGGAGCGCGAATCATTTGAGAATGAGCAGATTGCGGCTATCATGAACCAGTATTTTATTTCCATCAAGGTGGATCGGGAGGAGCGTCCGGATCTTGACAATGTGTATATGCAGGCTGTTCAAGCTATGACACAACATGGTGGCTGGCCGATGACTGTCTTTCTTCTACCCGATGAGCGTCCGTTTTATGGAGGCACGTATTTTCCTCCATATGATCGCTCCTATGGAGGTAATGCCAGTATGCCAGGTTTCTCATCAGTTCTGTTAAGGTTGGCTAAGGCATATAAAGAGCACCGTAGTGAGGTCGAGAAACAGGCGACAGAGCTTGCAGAGTTTCTGAAGCATCATAGTAATGTCCCTTTGCGTAGCCGAAGTAACAATCTGTCTCATGCGTCCCAACTCACTCTGCTGCTTACAGCTAGCCGCGAGTTGGCGGAAGCATTTGATAAAGTCGATGGTGGGTTTGGGGCTGCCCCCAAGTTTCCCAATACGATGGTCCTCGAATTCCTCTTACGTGTCCATCTTCACCTGCGAGATGGCGAACTGCTGACCAACAGGAGTGGGGGCGTCCCTCTGAACTGGAGATGGTGGAACTATCTTTACAACGCATGGCGCATGGAGGTATCTATGACCAGCTTGGAGGTGGCTTTCATCGCTATTCCGTTGATGACAAATGGTTGGTTCCTCACTTTGAGAAGATGCTCTACGATAACGCATTACTCAGTCGCATCTACCTCCATACCTATCTTGTCACGGGCAAGCCACTCTATCGTTGCATTGTAGAGGAGACCCTGGACTATGTTGTACGGGAGATGACCTCACCTGAAGGCGGTTTCTATTCAACACAAGATGCAGATAGCGAAGGCGAAGAGGGCAAAATCTTCCTTTGGACACCCTCTGAAGTCACACGTGAGCTTGCTCCTCACGATGCCAGACTCTTTATGGACTACTATGATGTCACCGATCAGGGAAATTTTGAGGGCAAGAATATCCTGCATGTAAAGCAAGGCGAACAAAAAGTAGCTGAGAAATCTGGGATTACTGTGGAGGAATTGCAAGTTTCCCTTAAACGCAGCCGGGAGACATTATTTGCTATGCGTGAACAGCGCGTCAAGCCGGGACGAGACGAGAAAGTTCTGACCTCGTGGAATGGGTTGATGTTGCGCAGTTTTGCCGAGGCGGCACGTCACCTCAAGCGCTCCGATTATCTGCAAGTGGCTGTCAATAGTGCCTCCTTCTTGCTGAGTCACCTGCGACCGAATGGGCGGCTATTGCGTACCTACAAGGATGGGCGAGCGCGTCTCAATGGCTATCTGGAGGATTACGCCTTCCTGGCTGATGGCTTGCTTGCGCTCTATGAAGCGAGTTTTGACATTCGCTGGTTTGCCGAAGCCCGTGCTTTAATGGATCAGGCAATAGAGCTGTTTGCAGATGAACAGAATGGTGGCTTCTTTGATACAGGCAGTGACCATGAGGCACTGATTAACCATCCCAAGGATATCATGGATCATGCAACTCCAGCAGGTAATAGCGTTGCCATGGATGTACTTCTGCGTCTAGCAACCTTCAGTGGTAGATCTGAATATCAGCGGCGAGCGGATGAATACCTCCAATCTCTTGTCGATGTGATGGTGCAGCATCCCTTAGCCTTTGGACACGCACTGGGTGCGTTAGATTTTGCCATTTCGCCACACAAGGATATTGCTGTCATAGGAGAATTACATGTGCCAGACACACAAGCGCTGCTGTCAGTCATTAATACACGTTACCTGCCGAATGTTGTGCTAGCTTGTGCAGCACCGACAGATATACGCGCTGCTGAAACGATAGCACGGCTGGCAGATCGAACATGTAAAGAAGGAAAAGCGACGGCCTACGTGTGCCAGAATTTTACCTGTCAGGCTCCTGTTACACTCCCAGAGGAACTGGCCTGCTTGTTGTAGGCTATAGTGTCCAGATCAGCATAAGCCTTTTGGCGGTCCTGGCTGTTCATCAATATCCTCTCCTGCCCCTATTCACAAGCCCATATCCAGAAGAAAGTTGAGTTTCTCACAATCTGGGTGTGTAACAGTTCACTTTATCAATGTTATGTAACACATTGTGCCGTGCAAGTAAACATAGTATCATCAAAATAAGATATATGCAGGCAGGCAGGAACTATACCTGCTTTGCCGGGGAATTCAAGAAATGAGACAAGTCCCATGTTGATTTAGTGTGACTATTATTTTGCTATAATCGGTTAGTATTTATCAGTGAGCTAAGTCATTTTTGATCCAGGGAGAAGATTTGCGTCATAATATAAGAGATGGACTGTGATATCTTTCAGTCTTAGCTGAAAAGGGGAAGAAAGGACGTGAGAGTTTATGAGTATCACGATGGAGAGGCTTCTTGGTCAGATGACCTTGGCGACTCTTAGTAAATGTAGTGCTCTGGAAATTAGCAAATATCGACGCAATGAACCGAGTGATGATCGCTATTGCCTGGAAATTTTGCGCCGTGCGGCTGTCCTGCGTAGCAATGAGGCCTGGACAGTATTACTCCAACTATTTAGCGAGAATGTGCGTCTGTGGCTAGCACGCCATTCCCATCGCGAGGCTGCGTTGCGCCACGAGATTGAGCAGAATTATGTTGATGACGCTTTCAGACGTTTCTGGCAGGCTGTGACTGATCAAAAGTTGAGTTTTAACAGCTTGGGGGGAGCATTGTGCTACTTACGACTCTGTTTACACTGTGCAGTTATGGATACACTGCGTACCTATGTACGTCCCAACGTTGAAAGTATTCCCGATCATGGTCATTCCGACGAGTTGCAGGTTGAAGATCGATATCATGAGAATGAGCTGTGGGAGACGATCAGAAATGTACTTCCCAGCGAACGGGAGCGGCGTGTCGCCTATTTGCACTTTCACTGTAATCTTAAACCACGTGAGATTGTGCGCTATTGTCCGGGTGAGTTTAGGAGCGAGGAGGAAATTTATCGTCTGAAGCGCAATATTATGGAACGTATTATGCGCAATGCCGACAAAATTCGCTGGCGGCTCTGCGATCTCATATGATAATCTATGGTTATGGTATCTACAATATCCAGAACACGTCTTATTGTGGTTCGCCACGGAGAGACGCCTCTTAATCGTGAATATCGCTATGTCGGAGCAGGTGATTATCTCCTATCCGAACAAGGACGACAACAGGCAGCGCAACTTGCTGAAGCTTTGTCTGACTTCCCCATTGTGGCAGTCTATAGTAGTCCCTTGCAACGTGCCTACTGTACTGCTGAGCCGATAGCGGCTAGGCATGGCTTAGCGGTACAAGTGCTAAGTGGTCTGCGTGAGGGGAGTTTTGGCAGTTGGGAAGGGATGAGCCGAGCGGAAGTGCTTGCGCGTAGCCCTGAAGATCAGCAACTGTTGCTGGCGTGGGAGCGAGACCCATGCCTTGCGCCTCCAGACGGTGAAAGTCTTGCTATGGTTTGCGAGCGTGCACTGGCCACGGTTCGAGCAATTAGCACAAGTGCATGCTGAGCAAGCAATTGTGCTTGTTTCACATGTTGTAGTAATCAAAGCTTTACTCTGTACTGCGCTAGGGATTCCACTTACATCATCCTCCCGTATATTCTTAGACCCAGCCACGATCAGTGTTATCGATTGGCATCCTCTCTATCCTTTACTTCGTCTCCTGAACAGTCATGCTCACCTAGGATGGAATCATGCTCGTTGGATGTCCTCGTGACGACTCCCCTCGACGGATGGCCCGAAAATGATCTTTGACTTTTTTATCCAGCAACCCTGTGCACAATTGTTGGCGGCTTAAATTTTCAAAGATCATTTTCGGGCTTACTGGTCTGGCCTCTGCAAATGTTTGCCGAATCTCCCTTTTTCTAGACATAGAGAAGGATATCAATGTATACTAGCGTGGTGGGCTTACTCCTATCTTGCATCTTGCTAGTCGCATAGAAGAACAACGCACAAGAGAGTCGCCTGTATTTAAGGAGTATCTAATGCGGTTGCCTGCTACTGATGTTGGTCATTCATCGGTTTCAAGATCACATATCGGTGCTAAACCAGATGTTCAGCAAGCTAGGTTGTACATCAATGATGGTTCGTCTCGCAAGGGTCAGCTTGTATGGCGGTGGAGGCTCAAACCTGCGGAGGGCTGGATGGTGCTGGCTTTGCTGACGATTGCAGTCTATAGTGTAGTAGCTTCCGTTAGAGTTGTCAATTGGGTCGAGAATAGTGCTCTATTGTTCTGGATGCCTGTGTGTGGTTTAGCGGTAGGCCTAGTGATAGCCAAAATCCCACGTTTCCCCCAATCAATTTTACATCTCGCTGCCTGTTTGATTGGCCACTGGCTGACGGTCTGGCTTACCAGTGCTCTAGCATTTCATATTTCATGGATAGAGGTATTAGCTGACCTACGTGCGGCTTTTAGTGGACAAATGTTGAGTATGGGGGGAAATAGTGGACAGCATGTACTTTTCTTCTACTTGAGCTTCCTATGCTTCTTCCTCGGTTACTTTGGGTGTTGGTTGATCTATCGGGCTCATCTTCCCTGGCTAGTAGCATTGGTTTACTGCTCTATTATGCTAGTAAATCTCAATTATGTCAGGGAGCAGGTAGACTTCCTGATGATCATATTGCTTGGGTCGCTGCTCTTGCTAATTGCACGAATGTCTCTAATCGCGCAGATTGCTCAGTGGAAGCGTGAGGGGTTACGTACGGACCAAAGCTGGTTACACTCTATTATCGAACGCTGCATGTTGGTAGCGTGCGTCATTACTGCGCTTGCTTTGCTTTTCAGCTTACTCTTGCCTGTATTAGCACAGCCTGAGAGTGCGCAGGCATTCTGGTCTGACCTGCAGGTTGCCTGGAGTGATCTTACTACCGAGCACTTGTCCATGCAGGGTCTCAACAACGTAATTTCCTCATTACAGCTTTCTGGAAACTCCTTTGGTGACCAGTTAACGATAGCTGATAGCACGCACTTGCCTACTGGCGAAGTACTCAGTTACAGAGATAGTCGCGGGGGGGGATCGATAAGCCAGCCACATTACCTTGAAGGTTTGACCTATAACCTATTTGATGGTCACAGCTGGCGTTCGAGTGTCAGCAGTTCCCGTACGTATGCTGCTGGTGGGGCGTTGCCGATCGACTTACATGGAAGTGATGTGACGGGATCTGTGATGGTGACAATTACCCAGCTCCCGCAGGAAGCGAAGTACTATATTTTTGGCCCTGAGCAGCCCTTTTCTTTTAGTGTTCCCACGCGAATCTACGAGGATGGCACGATTGGGGCATGGGCACAGCAAACTCCTCTGTACTCTGGAGAAAAGTACAACGTTTCATTTAGTGCCCCACCTACGGATTTTAATCAGTTGTCTCATATGCCACTGCCTGCTAGTAATCAGAGTCTTTGGAATGCTGATCCATATTACTCCCAACAAAAGGCCAATTATCTCCAGGTACCAGACGATTCTGTCTCCCAACGTCATACAGACAGCTAAGCAGTGGACCCGGGGATCAGCCACTACTTATACAGCTCTCAAAATGCTGGAAGATCATCTCGATGATACAAATGTATTTACCTATTCACTACAAAATCCGCCTATTCCTGCCGATAAAGATGTGGTTGATTGGCTATTAAAGACCCATCAAGGTTATTGCACATATTATGCCACTGCCATGGTGATTATGGGGCGTCTGTTGGGCATTCCGACCCGTGTCGTGAGTGGCTTCAGCCAGGGACATTTTGATCAGGAGCATAATATGTGGATTGTAGATGGAAGCGATGCACATAGCTGGGTTCAATCGTATTTGCCCAATGTTGGCTGGATCAGTTTTGACCCTACTCCGTCTTTTAATGCTAATGCTGCTAATTCCCCATCTGCTCAATCAACGCCATTGCCTCCTATACCTACGGTAATGCCGTCACCCACTAATGCCCAAAATCCAAAAGCAAGTCCTGTGCCGACTGTATCCCCTCAATCGAGTAGCCGTGTTCCAGCTCAAGTGAGAGCAAGTAATCACAATCAAAGTCAGGGAATGTTGATAGGAATAATGATCGCAGGTTTGGTGCTGGTACTCCTGTCTTGCTTGGCGCTAATAGGGCGTTACTGGTGGCATCGTTTCTCTGTAAGGAGTGTGGTTGTCGAGGTTCTTTTCTGGCGCTTTTGTCAAGTTGCGCGTTGGATCGGGTTGGGGCCTAAAGCGTGGCAGACGCCTTATGAGTATTGTGCGATGCTTGGCCGACAATGCCCGGCACAGGCAAATGTGTTCTCGCGCCTAACGAAGCTATTTGTACGAGAACGCTGGGGTGCTCCCCATTCCACTCCGCGCAAGTTGGAACCGACGGATGCTGCATATGTCTGTGGTGCTATTCGCTCTCTTCTGCTTAGCAACCTTTCTCAGTTATTGCGGCCTAGGCATGTAAGAATTGTTCCACGCCTATCGCGAGAAACGAGTCGCTCATTTGAAGATAAACATTACAATTGATCAAGCAATTAATGCTGTTCATAGAAAGAATGGTTGATGAAACAATCTCAGGAGATAGAAAAGGTTAATATTCCCATAGAGCAGGAACTATTCGTCGATTTATATCGATGGTTCATCTATGCTCCAGAAGTAACTGGTTTGAGGCTGATCTGTTTGGAAGATCTCGAGACGGGCACGATTGTTACGACAACCGTTGCTCATCCCACATTGCGCACAGCGGCACATAGAGCATGGGCTGGTGCGCGTCAATCGCGGGCTGCTGGTATGCCCTGGGAAATTTTATGCCAGATGGGTGAAAAGGGCATTGATCCAGACCAGAAGTTGGAAGAAACTTTTCGAGGATATGGTCATGCCTCGGTCGGGGATATGGCGCGTCTTGCTGTCGACATCGCAAGATTACCTATGCATCTATGCTTCTCTCTCTTTTATGAAGGATCAATTAATTCAGGTCAAGAAAAATCCACACGCTATCAAACGACCTTTGGTAAGGCTCTTCTTCATCCAATCAAGCACTATCTACCTACACATTTATCACAAGCAACATGGATAGAAGCGGACTATCAATCCTTCGGTACACATTCACAAGAACTGTTTGCCAAGCATAAAGCGGTATTGCAAGAGGCCTTTGGAGAGTATTATCGAGTTGACAGCACTAATCGCCAGCAGACGAGCACTCTCACTTCGCGGGTTCTGGACTGTGTGCGCTCCTTTCTACTCTTTGGACAGTGGAGTGGTATGTCATTTGAGACCTCGGCACGTGACTGGTCGCGTATTATCTCAGAATTGAAAGCTTCTCCTTTGCCTTATTATGCTAAAGTTGCCACTCAGATTGAACGATTGCTCGCGCCGAGCAAGGAAGAAGAGGAGGCTCTTGGTTATAAAGCGGAGGCTCCTGGACTGATTCGTCATACAGACTCGTTGCGCACGACTAATAGCAACCTACAGAAGTTGAGGCAGTTTCTGATAGAGAAGACAGACCTGTTACAGCGCGTCCCCATACAAAGGAGTGGCCCAAAGCTGGTCGAGCAACGGGTAAGCTTAATACCGCAGGAGTATACAGAGGGTGATCGACTGATTGGAGAGTCTATTTTGTTGCTCTGGCCAGGGCTTGAGGGGACAGCATTGTTAGAGTGGATACACAGTCGAGATGCTGAAACGAAGAGAATGCTCAGTTGTCTGCTATTTTTGGATCATAGTAACTATTGCGAACTACCAATCTATGCACGCACGACCCGTCTGACCCTTGTAATTGAAGGCTGTTTAGGGGAGCTGCGTGACTTTAATCGTCATCGTGCCTGGGGACGATTCTCCCCTCTTCCCCTAGTATTTGGTGAGCCTGTCACCAAGGATACAGTGGATCAGCTGCTTGCCCATGGCTTTAGCTTATCCCGCTACTTGACTGACATTCCAGAGATGGCCTCCTACAAAACAGCCATGGAGCAGGATTTGCTAGCATACTACGACCGCTTACAAGCGTTTATTGCAAAGGTGGAGGGTCAATATCACAATACGATTGATTATTCGTTTGTCCTCAACCTCCTCCCTCTTGCCCATCGGGTTGACTTATGGATGCATGGCGACCCCAAACAGGCTCTCTACCTCACAAGGCAGCGCACTCGCCCTGGTGGACATATTAACTATCGTGCGTTGGCCTATGAGGCGAGCCAGTTACTTGCTGCGTCAGATCCATATCTTGCTGCTCTTCAACTGCATACAAGGCCAGATCCGACGAGTAGAACAGAATTTTTTGATAGAAGTTAACTGGAAGGTAAGTTTCTTTTGCTTATCATCTCCGCCTCGTAAAATCCCTGGCAAAAGCTTAGGGTCGTCATGGAATTTCAAATGGTATGAAGCTACTCTCCCCGTAGAAATTGAAAAGGCGAAGAAGATAGGTTTGTATCTCATCATTTTGTTCTGAAGAGATCATTTCTAACTCAACCATTTGCTCGACCAAGAAACTAACCCGTATGCTCAGCAGGACGTGGGTCACGAGATCACGAAGGTGTGTATCGGGAATTTGTGCTGTGACACTGGCAATCGTTGCCCCGGCTGCGACAAGTGGAGCACAGCGTTGGATTTCCTCGCAAAGAGCATTTAACCGCCTTTGCTGTAATTCACAAATTGCCTGCTTATATGTTTTGTCCATTGAAATTTCTCCTGTTCACAAGAGTCTTGCTCTCTCTTCTCTCATGAGTGATCTCCTTTTTACTAAGGATACCTCAATCAGAGGGGTTTTTGCTAGAGACAAGGAAAAACAATTTGCTCGGAAAAAGTAACAATTAGTGGTAATTTATGGACAGCTTGCCCATTCCTGAATAGAGATACAGGATTGATTTTTCCATAATTTGTGTGTTATTCTTTTAAGGAACTCAACTTTGGTGAGTCGTGTTTTCTATTGTATTTTTGTCATGGAGAATGGCTACGGATAGCGTCTTCTTATAGTCATGTTTCCCCCTTTTTCAACAGGAGATTTTTTTCATGAGCGACTTCAAAGATCAGAAGATGGTTGTCCTTTGTGACTGTGGTTGTGATAAATGTCCTACATTAAAGCGGCAGGATGATCAAGTTACCATTCAGGATGACTTTGGTGGAAAGGTTATCTTAACAGGTGACCAGTGGAATTAATTAGTTCGGCTGATTGAACAGAAGCAGTTTGCTGATTGGACCTTTGAGTCTTCTCCAAGCAACTGACAGAAAAGAGCTTTGAAAGAGACGCTATATGCCTCAGACACATGGTGTCTCTTTTATGTACATTGACGGGCTAAACCCCATTTTTCTGTCAGTACTGTCCCTATTTCTCCCTGGAAAATGTGTGCACTTTATCTATATTGTGCAATGTATCTATTAACAGAGAGTCACTGCTTGAAGCAACATGCGATATGCTAGCGATTGCCACCCAGATTGAAGAGTTGCACTAACTCTTCAATAACCTCTTTTTCCTTGCCGCTAATCATCCCTTCAGGAACGCAGGCACGGAGATGACTTTCTAGGATAATGCTCTCTAGTTTCTCGATGGCCTTGCGAACCGCATAGGTCTGCCGCAAGATGTCGACGCAGTATTGATCTTCGTCCACCATCTTACGAATCCCTTTGAGATGACCTTCGATGTAGTTTAATCGCTTGAGCACATCTTCTTTCTTGGCCTGCATGTTCTCCTTGCCCTCTTTGGCTCTGTTTCTTTGAGCTTGGAGCAAGTATAGCATGTTTCCATTTCTACCTGCAAGGAAGGGATGAAGCCGTTGACGATGAGTTTGACATATCTATCTTTATTCGTGTATACTCACAGGACATACCCCTACCTAGGGGGTATGGGTTAGATAAAAGATCACGCTATTCCAGAGGAGAGAAAAATCACATGGCAGCCGAAGCACATTCATCTTGCAAAGCCCCAGTTGTCGAGATCAGGAGGGGCTCAGAGTGTCAAGCCTTGCTGGCGATCGAAGGAATGAGTTGTGCCTCCTGTGCTATGCGGGTTGAGAAGGGCTTAAGCAAGCTTCCAGGAGTGTTCTCTGCTACAGTCAACCTTGCAACTGAACAAGCGACGGTTACCTATCTCCCAGTGCAGACAAGCATTGAGCAAATGGTAGAGAAGGTTGAGGCTCTTGGCTATAGGGCCATGCCATTGGAATCAGAGGAATTCCGATCGCAGACAGATGTGGACGCGATAACCAAGGAGAGAGAATCACTGGTCCCTTCACAGCAAGATCAACGCAGTGAAGCCAGTATACATCGACGGCGCAATACTCTGCTAGTTGGCTTCCTTTTTACCATCCCTGTGGTTATTCTCAGCATGTTCTTTATGAATTGCTTCCAGGGTGAGAATTTCCTGCTCTTGCTGTTGGCCACGCCAGTCTGGCTCTGGATTGGGTGGGATTTCCATCGCAACGCCTTCAACGCTCTGCGCCATGGTAGTGCTACGATGGATACACTAGTTTCGCTTGGTTCTACTGCATCATATTTCCTCAGTGCCGCCGCGACCATTTTTCCGCATCTAGTCAGCACGATGACAACCTATGACTCGGCGGCCCTGATTATTACTCTGATCTCCCTGGGCAAATATCTAGAGGCGCGGGCGAAGAGACAAGCAGGCGATGCCATTCGCAAGCTCGCGGGGCTCCAGGCGCGAACGGCTCATGTAGTCCGTGATGGTCAGGAATGCGATCTGCCCATTGAGGAGGTGCGGGTTGATGATGAACTGATTGTGCGTCCTGGCGAGAAGGTACCCGTTGATGGTATTATCATCGCTGGTAACTCATCTCTTGACGAATTGATGATGACGGGTGAGAGTGTGCCAGTTGAGAAGGGGCTGGGAGATCCCTTGATTGGCGCGACGATCAACCAGCAAGGGCTCTTACGCATGCGAGCCACGAAGGTTGGTACTGATACCATGCTGGCGCACATTATTCGTGCGGTCGAAGAAGCCCAAGGCTCCAAGGCACCTATCCAGCGTCTTGCTGATAAGATCTCAAGCATCTTTGTGCCTGCCGTGCTTCTCATTAGCTTACTGACCTTTATTGGCTGGGCTACCTTGGGGGTGACGAATCCTGCGCTTGCTATGGCTACTATGAGCCTGGGTGGTATATTCGCCATGGATATGAGTACTTACAATCCCTGGGTGAGTGCTTTGATCGCGGCTGTCTCGGTATTAGTCGTAGCTTGTCCTTGTGCATTGGGACTAGCAACGCCGACCGCTATCATCGTTGGCACTGGCAAAGGTGCAGAGCTAGGCATTCTCATCAAAGGTGCTGAGAGTCTCGAACGCATGCAAGCCATTCATACAATCCTGCTGGACAAGACGGGCACGATCACTAAAGGCAAGCCGGAATTGACTGATGTGCTAGTTATGTCAGGAGTGCAGGAAGAGGAGTTCTTACGATTAGTCGCTGAAGCAGAACAAGGGTCAGAGCATCCGCTAGCTCGTGCGATAATCGCTGGAGCACACGCACGTGGTATCCAACTGGACAATATTCCTTCTCGTGTGACGGCCTTACCTGGCCAAGGCCTTGATGCCTATGTGGAGGGTCATGAGCTATTGATCGGCACGCGTCGCCTCTTTAATGAACGCTCAATAGAGGACAGCTCTCTGGAGGAGCAGATGGAGAGACTAGAGGGCCAGGGTAAAACGGTTATGCTTGTGGCATGTGATAAAAAGGTTGCCGGGTTGATTGCTGTAGCAGATTGCATCAAGGTTGGTTCTGCAAAAGCCATTGAACATCTCCAGAGGCAAGGCATTGATATAGTGATGGTCACTGGAGACAATAAGTACACGGCAAATGCCATTGCCGAGCAAGTTGGCATAGTAGCCGATCATGTGATTGCCGGGGTATTGCCAGAGGACAAGGTCAGACACGTCAAGGACTTGCAAAGCATTGGTCTATCGGTAGCCTTTGCTGGTGATGGTATCAATGATGCCCCTGCTCTTGCGCAGGCTGATATAAGCATTGCGATGGGAACTGGAACTGATATAGCGATGGCGGCGGCAGATATGACGCTGGTCAAGGGCAACCTAAGCAGCGTAGTGACCGCTCTAGAACTCTCGCGTGCTACTATGCGTGTGATTCGTCAAAACCTCTTCTGGGCCTTTGGCTACAATATACTGCTAATCCCAATTGCCATTCTCTCCCCGCTCATTCCTTTCTTAGGTGAGCAAATGCCGATCTTTGCAGCGGCAGCGATGGCGCTCTCATCGGTAACTGTGGTGAGTAACTCGTTGCGCTTGCGCTACTTCAAGAGATAGGGCTGAAGAACAGTGCTCTCTCGTCCCCTGGATCAAACAATGGGTGCTACTTCTGGCATTGAAAGGACAGCAATGTTCAAGCCGAACTGTCCCTCCTTCCTCCTTGTCGAAACGGACAACCTCTGGTTATGCTATCTTCAAGTTAAGTTCGTTTCAATGAAAGGAGCGATTATCATGGTTGGAGATAGGATGAGAGGGCCTTCAGATTCGGGAGAGGGGCTTGGCTACCAGAGAGGCGACAAAGGAAGTTCGGATCTTGTAAGGATGCGGGCTAAAGAGTTCGATCTAAAGCAGAAGGAATCCCAAGAAGCGCAAAAGAAGGCATCAGAAGTTCATAAGCAACTTAATAGTATTATTCAAGGCATACAAGGAGCAATACAGGGTGAAATGTTTGATAGGAATAAATCTCCTAAGTATAATGATGAACTCAACAAGCTATCTAAGCAACTGGAGATACCCTATCAATCAGCAGAGAATAATTTGAGAGGTGATCTGACTGAGGAGACCCATTTTTTGAATCAAGCAAAAGAGGTTATCAACTCTCTGTCTGACGTATTGAAACGCCTAGAGAAAGAACAGGAAGGTCAATTTCGATTTCGTATTGCGACTCGGTGGAATATCGGAATTAATTCCTGTCTTGAGCAAATAAATCGGCAGGGAAGCTCTAGCCTTCCTGACTTTGAGATGAGAGATAATCCTCAAACTAGACATGAGGAGATCGAGACATCAACTCCTGACAGGACAACCATCCAGAATCAACAAGATGCAGCTTCGACAAGTGTCAGTCACACAAAGCATGAAATCACAGGGGCCTCAACATCTCATTCGGCCGATCCAGCGGAGCAGATCACTCAAGCATTGTCCGAGATTCAACCTGTGAAGGTGGAGCTTTCTTGGACGACCAAATGGGTGGATGAGATGAGAGAGAAATTGTGTCTATTGCCCGAAGAGCACAGACCTCAACGTATGAAGAAGAAGTTTAAACAGTTAAGTGATCATATAAAATCTATAAATAATGAAATACGAGGTAATTATATTCCAGAAGATCTGAGCAGAAAAGTGGTAAAGATAACTCTCCTCCACGTTGAAGATTTTAAGAAATTTTATACCCAAGCATGCGATTATAGAGAAGGAAGCAAAGGGCGACAATCTAGACGAGAGGGTGAGGCAGAGAATCGATAATCTTACCAAAAGCATTCAAGAGATGAGTAAAGCCTTACATGTGTGGAAACGGGTTCACGAATTTCAAGCAAGCCTCAGTGAGCCAGACAAGGAAAAAGCGGATAGTGAAGTAGAGGCAGCTTTTCAGCAATTTCTAGCTCATTATGACAATGTAAAGGACGGGCAAGATTCTAAACGCGAGCTTGAAGAAGCTTATAAATCGCTTAAAAAGGACCTATATGAGAAACTGTATAAGCCAGTTGAGGCTCATAAAACTCTTCGTTATATTAGTAAGGAGAACGACGATGCTATGTTTACGTATGACAGTGTCACCGCTCAGGAGGGACAAGTACGGGATAAATCGGAACAATTGTTTGAATTGAAAAAGGATGATAGCTCTTCCCAGGGTGGTTCGTTGTGTACACAACGAATTGATATTGGAGATGAGTTGGAAGACTACAACCTTGTCAAACTCTTAGGGGAAGGCGGCTTTGGCTCTCATAAAACTCTTCGCTATATTAGTAATGATAGCGACAATGATATATTTAAATATGAATATGTTACAGATCAGAAGCAACAACTATCAGATAAATTGCAACTATTGAAAATGGGTTGTTACGCTTCCCTGAGTGATCCGTCACGTGCACGACAAATCGGTGTTGGAGATGAGTTGGGAGACTACAACCTTGTCAAACCCTTAGGAGAAGGCGGATTTGGCCGAGTTTTTCTGGGCGAACATTTTCTTGATCCACAGAAGAAAGTAGCAATCAAAGTGCTAGCCAAAGATAAGATAGAAAAAAAATATGTAAATGCATTTCCTAAAGCAATAGAGAGATTTGCTAAAGAAATAGAGTATATGGCCAGTTTCGATCATCCAAATATCGTGCGTCTCCTGGATTTTGGTAGATGTGGTGAGGTTCCTTTCTTAGTAATGGAATATGCGCCCGATGGAACACTACTAAAAAAAGTACCTTTCCCACGCGGGCCCTTACAGCGGTTACTAAAAAGATTGAGCCAATGTGCATGGTATTGTATCTCTAACCAAGAGGATGCAACACACCAGCAGCAGGTTGCCGAATATGTGAAACAGGTTGCTTGTGGGTTATATGAGATTCACCGCAATATTTTGGTACACTGCGACGTAAAGCCTGATAATATTTTACTGCTGGAAGATGGCAGGGTTGCACTGTGCGATCTTGGTTTGATGATTCAACAAGGGGTTCCATATGGTGGTGGTACCCGTGGTTATAGAGCCCCTGAGCAGACAAATAATGACTTTGTTACAGCGAGTAGTGATGTGTATGGGCTTGCAGTTACAACCCATGAATTGTTAAGTGGCAAGCGTCCTCGTCAGGGTCGGGAGGGTCGGAGTTTTCCGCAATATGATCCGTCGACTTACTTTAGGCGATACTTTACACATTTCGCGCAAAATTACATCGCCCCAAGTCAGACAGGTTCTTGCCCGTGCTTTGCAAACAGATCGAGATAAGCGCTATGATTATGCGACGTCCTTTGCCGAAGAACTCTTGCAAGCCTGTCAGGAACAGCCACAACGGCGGTTATAACTATGAACCCTTCTCTCCTTCGCCCGCGTCTCACCCCAGAGCAGACTATCCTCGCACCATCTAATCTTGCCCTCCGCGCATGGAGGGGAGCACGACAGGGGTTCCTAAAGGTGAGGAGTATGCAGAGAGAGTGCCAGTTCCTCTCTCTCCCATCCCACCACCATAGAGAGACCATTCCCCCCTGGACAAAAAGGACAGCAATGTTCAAGCTAAACTGTCCCTCTTTTTCCCTTGTTGAAATGGACAACCTCACGTTATGCTATCTTCAAGTGAAGTTTGTTTCGATGAAGGGAGAGATAATCATAGTTGGGAATGCAGGAAAGAGAAGGCTTTCAGCTTCGGGAGAGGAGTCTGGCTCTGAGTCAAGAGGGAAAAAGTTAGCATCGAATCTCTCCAGGCAAAGATGCGAAAAAAGGGACGAGCTAAAGAATGACTGGGTTGAGTTGTGGGAACATCTCAAAAGGCTCACTAGTTACTCTCCGCCAAACATTGCTAAACAAGCTTTTACATGTTATTGATAAAATAGTGTTAAACTTTTGTAATAAAAGGAAGACTCATATAATGCTAGAGCACAGCAGATCATTACCCAATGATTGTAGAACGGATAAAAATGATAAATCATCGCCAGAAGCATCATCCTCAAATAATGTCGAGAAGCTTCGTGCCCACCATATGATTGCTAGTGGTCAACATCCAGACAAGTGGCAGGCTGGCACTGCTAAGGCCTCGACCTCGGGATTGGATGGGCAGAGTACGAGACAGATAGAAGATTGTTCTTCAGAATGCAAGGAGATATCAGTTCTCTCAAACGCCTGGGACAAAGGAAAATATCAGCTCTCTCCCGAGGAGGAGAGGTGGCTCATGGAGTTGCTCAGATCAATACCCATTGGTGAGAATGGTCAGCGTGTTCCAAGAGTTGATCTCGCAACTACATTTACGCCCGATCATCTCATCTTGGTGGGAGGGATGAAGAAATTTACGAAATGGTTGAAGGGTGGAACAAGTCATGCAAAAGATCACAAGTTTCACCATCTGGCAGATATCCATTATGCACAAGACCAGTATAAACTGGCAGAAGCCATGTACAAATATATCCTTGCCGATTACGAGGGGCAGATGTTGAGTCCAGACGACTCCAGAATTGAGAGAGTTCGGAAAAATCTGGCAAGCATTGCAGAAAAATTTGGACAACCGTTGGAAAACTACGTTGGACAACAGTTTGGAGACTACCGCCTTGTCAAGCTCTTAGGAAAAGGCGGCTTTGGCGAAGTTTATCTTGGTGAATGTCATCTATCGGGTGAACACACTGATGGACCGACTCGAGTAGCAATCAAAGTGCTCCTCAATGAGCATCTGAAAAAGCCAGAAGAGGTCAACCAATTTCGCAAAGAAGCAGGGATTCTCGCTGGTCTGAGGCACCCCCATATCGTACAAGTGAGGGGTTTTGATGTCAAGAGTGGTGTTCCTTACTTGGTGATGGAATGTGTTGAAGGTGGAACACTCCGTCAAGCTCACCCTCGAGGCACATGTTTGTCCCTCGAACAGGTGCTCACATATATGAAACAGACTGCTTCAGCATTGCAACATGTGCATGAAAGGAAATTGATGCACCTAGATCTCAAGCCTGAAAATCTTTTGCTGGGGGCTGAGGGAAAGGTCTTACTGAGCGATTTTGGTCTGGTTCGAGATGTTCACAATACAACCTCTCGCAGGACTCAAGAACAGGGGGGGGCTAGGGGTACGTATCCATACATGGCCCCTGCGTACATGCTGGGCGGACCTCCTTCCCCTAAGTGCGATCAGTATGCGCTTGCAGCTATGGTTTATGAATGGGTAAGTGGCAAGCTTCCTTTTCAGGGGCTTGATATTCAGATCTACTCTCGGCACGAACAAGGGTATGATCCTGAGCCACTTCATGAGAGTATCCCAAACCTTTCGCACGAAATCGAAGCGGCTCTTTTCCGCGCTCTGGAAAAAAATCCGGAAGAGCGCTTTGTGGATGTCAAGAGATTTACTGAAATTTTCGAGCAAGCCTGTCGAAGTAGTGAACAGGAGGAGCAAGCTCCTCAAGAGCATAATTGGGAGAGGCTGGGATATCGACTAGATGATGAAACATGGCTTGCTAGTAAAGATGGAAAAGCTTTCCCGAATAAGCATCTTCACGATTTTATCGAGACATCTGCTGGAAAAAGTTGGTCTGACGCTCATTTAGAGGAATGGATTAAAGATAAAGATGAATATATGGAATATAATGCACATAAATTACTAGAGACAGAGCCTGGGAAAGCATGGTTTGAAAAACATGGCAAGGAATGGATGAATAGCGAAACAGGCAAAATATTCATGAGTTGGCATGCGCATAAATTTCTCGAGACAGAGCCAGGATCTGCATGGTTTGACCAACATGGAAATGAATGGATTGAGAGTTATGCTGGTAAAAAATATATGAGTCGTTATATGCATCTTTTGATAAGAACAGAGTCGGGGAAAGTATGGGCTGAAAACGGTGGTCTGGCTGCATGGATTCAGAGTGCTTCTTGCAAGCAGTATAGAAGAAGGAATGTCCATCGATTACTAGAGACAGAGCCAGGAAAAGACTGGTTTGGCGAATATGGCAGAAAATGGATCAAGGGCTCTGATGGCAAATTTGATGGCCAGATATACATGATGGATTTTGCGCATCTTTTAATAGGAACAGAAGTGGGAAAAAACTGGTTTAACAAATATGGAATAAAATGGCTCAACAGCTATATTGGCGAAGCGTTCATGGAAAAGAAGGGAGTTGAATTTCTCAATACAGAGGTTGGAAAGGAATGGCTGTTTGGACCGCATGGTGAGAGCTGGCTTGGCAGTGATGCAGGCCAAGCTTTCATGGAAAAGAAGGGAGACGAATTTCTCAATACAGAGGTTGGCAAGGAACGGTTGTTTGGACCACATGGTGAGAGCTGGCTTGGCAGTGATGCAGGCAAATCATTTATGAAGGAGAAAGGAGTTGAATTTCTCAATACAGAGGTTGGCAAAGAATGGGCTGAAAAGGGTGGTCTGGAAGGATGGCTTCAGAGCCATTCTGGCAAGGAATATATGGCATGGCATGCCCATGAATTACTAGAGACAGAAGCAGGGAAAGCATGGGCAGAAAAAGGTGGTCTGGAGGTATGGCTTCGGAGCGATTCTGGCAAGAAATATATGGAACGATATGCCTATAAATTGACAAAAGTATTGGGATATCGACCAGACGATGAGACATGGCTTGCAAGTGAGGATGGAGGAGCTTTCCTGAAGGAGCATATACACAGAGTTTGTGGAGACTCTTTCTGGAAAGAGGTGGTCTAATGCTCATTTAGAGGAATGGATTGAAAGTGCTGGCGGAGAGCAATACATGGAACGATATGCCCACAAATTACTAGAGACAGAGATAGGAAAAGCATGGGCAGAAAAAGGTGGTCTGGGTGCATGGATGCAGACTGAGGCTGGAAAGGAGTATATGAGATATCATGCCCATGAATTACTAGAGACAGAGGCAGGAAAAGCATGGGTAGAAAAAGGTGGTCTGGATGCATGGATGCGGAGCAAGGCTGGAAAGGAGTATATGATAGATTATGCCCATGAATTACTAGAGACAGAGGCAGGAAAAGCATGGGTAGAAAAAGGAGGTCTGGATGTATGGATGCAAGACCTGGGAAGGAAAGGAGTATATGAGATATCATGCCCATGAATTACTAGAGGCAGAGGTAGGAAAAGCATGGGTAGAAAAAGGAGGTCTGGATGCATGGATGCAGACCTGGGAAGGAAAGGAGTATATGAGATATCATGCCCATGAATTACTAAAGGCAGAAGTAGGAAAAGTATGGGTAGAAAAAGGAGGTCTGGATGCATGGATGCAGAGCAAGACTGGCAGGTATTATATGGAAGAATACATTCATAGATTACTAGAGACAGAGATAGGAAAAGTATGGGCAGAAAAAGGAGGTTTGGAAGCATGGATGCAGACCGAGGCTGGAAAGAAGTATATGATAGATCATACCCATGAATTACTAGAGATAGAGGTAGGAAAAGCATGGGCAGAAAAAGGAGGTCTGGAAGCATGGCTTCAGACCGAGGCTGGAAAGAAGTATATGATAGATCATACCCATGAATTACTAGAGATAGAGGTAGGAAAAGCATGGGCAGAAAAAGGAGGTCTGGAAGCATGGCTTCAGAGTGAGACTGGCAAGAAATATATGATCCGCAATATTCGTCTAATACTAGATAAAGAATGGAGCCAAGAATACAGGCAGGGACGGCCGATGGGTACGGCATTGCATGCCAGGAGAAGGTGGATGGGACCATATGCCTATAAATTACTAAAGAAAGAGTTAGAAGTATGGGCAGAAAAAGGTGATCTGGAAGTATGGATGCAGAGTGATCCTGGCAAGGTGTATATGAAAACATATACTCATGAATTACTAATGACAAAGGTAGGAAAAGCATGGGCTAAAAAGGGTGGTCTGGAAGCATGGCTTCGGAGTGATTCTAGCGAGGAGTATATGGAAGAACATATTCATGAATTACTAGAGACAAAGGCAGGGAAAGCATGGGTAGAAAAAGGAGGTCTGAAAGCATGGCTTCGGAGTAATTCTGGCCAAAAATGTATAAAAAGGATTACAAAGAAATTTAAAGCAAGTCCTTCGGTTTATGAAGATGTAATACAATGTTTAAGAAAAATAGATGCTATACCCACATTATTTGTGCATCCACCAGATAAAAGGGACCGATCAGATAAAAGGGACCGATCAGATAAAAGGGGGAGGGTACCGGAATATGGTGATTGGTAGTGGGCATATAAAGGATGATAGGGTAAAATGGAGGTCGCCAAAAAAGTGAGCAGGAGAAAAGAAGATGGTTACTATTTTTTGCCCTTATTGTGAAATTGAGAATTTAGTTCGTAACAGGTATATACCCAATGGAGAGCAGATATACTTATGTTAGGAGTGCAAACGGTATAGTAGGGAAAATCCAGAGCCTCGTGGATATTCAGAATAGCGCAAGGAAGAAATACTGCATACTTATCAAGAGCCCAGTGGTTCAAGAGGAATTGAGCGAATATTTGGTATTTTACGCTACACTGTGGATAAATGGCTAAAAAAGACAGCTGATTTGCCTCCATTGAGCGAAACACTTATTAATTCCAATGCAGATGAACCAGAAGCAACTATATTAGAAATAGATGAATCATAGTTATTTGTGTTTAAAAAGAAAATAAATTCCGGATATGGATTGCGTTATGTAGAAAGACGAGACAAGTTACTTCTCGAGCATTTATTAATAGAAGTGAGTAAACATGTTGTAATCTATGAAATAATATTTCAGGAGTGTATCGAAAAGGACATTGTTACTCAGATTTTTGGGCAGTATACCAAGTAGTCATTCCAGAAGAGCAGCATACCATAGTGATCAATGAAACAGGTGAAAACAGGTGGAAACAGCTCATGTCGAGCGCTAGAATAATACGCTTCGGCAGCGCCTGGGAAGATTTGTGCGCAAAACACTCTCTTTCACCAAATCAACGCTGATGGACATTGCTTGTCTGGACCTCTTTCTCCATCGTTCCAATCTGGAAAGGGCAATCAGCTTTTAGGTATCCACCATCACAGATCGTAGTGATGTGTATGGGCTTGCGGTTACAACCCATGAATTGTTAAGTGGCAAGCTTCCTCGTCAGGGTCGGGAGGGTTGGGGTTTTCGCAATATGATCCGTCGACTTACTTTAGGCAATACTTCACATATTTCGCGCAAAATTACATCGCCCCAAGTCAGACAGGTTCTTGCCCGTGCTCTGCGAACAGATCCAAAGAAACGCTATGATAGTGTGACGTCCTTTGCCAAAGAAACTCTCGCTAGCCTGTCAGGAACAGCCACAGCAGCGATCATAGCTATGAACCCTTCTCACCTTCGCTCGCATCTCAGGACAGACATCCTCGCACTATCTAATCTTGCCCTCCGCGCATGGAGGGGAGTACGACAAAGGTGAGGAATATGCAGAGAGAGCGCCAGTTCCTCTCTCTCCCATCCCACCACCATAGAGAGACCATTCCCATGAGCAAAAAGCGCAGCAATATTCAAGCCGAACTGTCCCTCCTTTCCCCTTGTTGAAATGAACAATCTCTGGTTATGCTATCTTCAAGTGAGGTGTGTTTCGATGAAAGACGCACCACAGTCCATGAAAGTGGCAGAGACTGGCTAGTTTCAGAGAAGGAGTGATCATAATGGATAGAAAATCAAGTTTGAGAGAGGGGTCTAGCTCTCAGCTGGCTTGCGCTTAGCTAGGGAGCCACCAGCCGAAGAGCGGGGCAAAAGTTGAGTACAGTAGCCAGGCATTGAGACCGAGAATGACCACACTGCACGCGACCGCCAGCCAAGTAGTGATAGGTTTATTCACCAGGGAGCCCATGAGATCACGTCGGCGCGTGAACCGGATCATAGTGATCACGGGCAGGGGCAAGACAAAGCTCAGGACGACTTGGCTAATCACCAACGTGCTAGTTGGATTCAAACCGATGGCAGCGACCAGCACAGCAGGGATCATGGTCACCAGACGGCGCACCCAGATGGGAATAGTGAAACCCACGAACCCTTGCATAACGACTTGTCCAGCCATTGTCCCGACGGTCGAACTAGAGAGGCCTGAAGCCAGCAGTGAAATCGCAAAGACCAGACTAGCGGCACCTCCCAGCAGAGGGGTGAGGGTCTGGTAGGCGCTATTGATATTGGCCACATCGGTCCGTCCATGCGTATGGAAGGTAGCAGCGGCCATATAGAGCATCGCCATATTGATGAGTCCGGCCAATCCCATTGCAATCACCACATCGGGAATAGTCCAGCGGAAGATACGCCGAGCTTCCTGTTCGCTGCGGGGAATGATGCGTTGTTGAGTGAGGGAAGAATGCAAATAAATGACATGGGGCATCACCGTAGCGCCAATGATTCCCACTGAGAAAAGGAGGCTCTGCGTCCCACCCAGCCAGGGAACCACGCTATGATAGCCTATTTGGCCCCAATTCGGACGAGATAAGAACGTCTCAATGATGTAACAGACCGCAATCACCCCTACTAGAGCCGAGATGACCGCCTCTAACGGACGGAAGCCATGGCGTTCCAATGTCAGGATCAGATAGGTGGCAACACCGATAATCAGCGTGGCATAGAGCAAGGGAATACCAAACAACAGATTAATGGCAATGCTAGCTCCCAGAAACTCGGCCAAATCGGTCGACATTGCCATAATCTCGCATACAATCCACATCGCATACACCACAGGCTTACGAAACTCTTGTCGGCACAATTCTGCCAAATTCAGCCCCGTGGCCAAGCCAAGTTTCGCCGCCATATTTTGCAGCAGCATCGCCATCAGGTTAGCCAATACAATCACCCACAGCAAATTATAGCCAAAGACGCTACCGCCCTGAATATTAGTAGCAAAGTTACCGGGATCAATATAAGCGACACAAGCGATAAAGGCAGGTCCCAAGAACGGCAGGATGGCAAGCAGTCCTTTTTTGTGCCCGTCGAGCACTGCACGAGCAGCCGCCCGTGTCCCAGCCTCTTCTGAGAGATGGTCAAGAGCTTCACCTATGTCAGTTCCCTCTAGAGGGTAAGTTCTCATATATTTCCTCCTTAAACTATATAGGGGGCAACAACAAATAGGTTGTCCCCTTGCATAAAACTTCGTATTTAGAAAGCTATAGGATAAAATTTTATCTACCTAAAAACAAAGATTATCACTACAAAAACAAATTGTCAAGGTTTTTAAAAATCCCTAAATTTTGCTATAAGGGATTTGGCCTATTCAAGACCGAGGTGTGGGGTTGATTGCCACAAGATATTGGGCAACGTGATTGTGCTTGGGCTGATTTCAGAGGAGTAGTCGTATTTCTTCTGGCTGGTAATGATAAGACGATGCCAGCAGTTCTATGTTAGTACCAGCTCCAGGGATTTTTGCGATTCACACGTGGATCACCTGTCCAAGTAACCTCACTATCTTGCAAATGACCATTGTGCAAATACCACCCTGCCAGTGCTGCAACTTCATCATCATAGCTCTTTACCATACTCTGATCAGTAATCTGTATTGATCCTGTGCTGAAGCCAATCATAGCATGTTTGAGCCTGTCTACCCCGTGATATTGTTTCGCTTCATTGATATAATGGAGAAAATGGCGTATACCCATATACATTGCAATCCCGGGATCATAATAATTACCAGTGCTAAGATTATACGGAGGCATTTGAGTTTGAGGCACATCATATTCAGGCGAATAATGCGAACTAACATAAGCTGCTACGGATGCCTGTAATGCACCATAGCAATGACCAGGATTGTAGAAGCCTGCCGTCTCTGTCCCACCAGTCTCTGTCGAAGCGTTGAGAGTGGACTCGCGGGTGGCCATGCCCAAGAAGAAGGCATAGGCTTTATCTATAGTAGTAAAGCCCATTAGTGTGTGAATGAGTTTCCAGTTTTGCTGGACTCGTTGCTCGATCATCAGCTTGACTTGCTGCTTCGGTATCTTAGCAGCTTTAGTTTTCATGACAGTAGGCGATGTGCCTAAAGGGAAATAGCGAACCAGATTCTTCTTGGGATGAACAGTGCTAGTCTTCTTCTTGGGATGAACAGTGCTAGTCTTCTTCGTCGGCTGAACTCGTGCATACATCTCATTGGCATGCGATGATAGATGGCCAGCTACCAATGTTTGTAAAGCTGGATCAGCAAAAGCATAACTTCCAACTACACCAAGTTCCAAAAGCAATGCTCCCACTATGAGCAATTTTCCTACTAATCTCGGCATATGTGATCCGTTCATGCATATATCTTTCATGGCTATTCAACAACCTACTTATTACAGGTCCAGGCCTCTTCCTTTTCAAGTGCCTCTAAAAAAGCTAGGGTGCATAGGCATGCTAAAACAACGGTTCTTGGAAGCAAGTATAGCAAAAGCCAGCCTATTTTTATGGGGGGAAAGAGCGACAGTTCTCTTTACAGCAGTGAACCTTATCTTTTTCACTAGGCCTGTTTGCTCAAGCACGAGGATGCGACCTGCTAGATTGTTCAGCAGGTTTGTGCTAGCTAGGAAGCCCCCAGCCGAAGAACGAGGCAAAAGTCGAATACAGTAGCCAGACATTGAGGCTAAGAATGATCGCACTGCACGCGATCGCCAGCCAAGTGGTGATAGGTTTATTCACCAGGGAGCCCATGAGATCACGTCGGCGCGTGAACCGGATCAGGGTGATCACAGGCAGGGGCAGGACGAAGCTCAGGACGACTTGGCTGATCACAAATCATTCCTGGTTTACTTGATACAGTGTATCTTTACGCATATGATACAGCATATCATTAGAAATACTGTGCCTAAGTTTTTTCCTAAAAATTATTGACAAAAATCTTTTTATGCTATAAAATCTTGAGTAAGCACAAGGTCTTCTGATTGAAGTCAAAGGTTGTGTTGTCTAGCCATATTGTCTTACAAAGTAGACATACATTCAACAATATAATCTCAGAAACGAAGGAGCATACTTGATGAGTCATGACATTCACACAGCCCATCCCCATGTTCATAATGAACATTGCGGGCACACGGCAGTTCAACATGATGATCATGTCGACTACCTGCATGAAGGTCATCTCCACTCGCATCATGAAGGGCATTACGATGAACATGTCATTCCCGTGAGTAGCGAGAATCCTGATAGTTGTGCCCCAACAAGTTGTGGATGTGGGCATGACGCATGTGGGCACGAGGCTGTCCCGCATGGTGATCACGTAGATTATCTCTATGAGGGGCAACTTCACCATCCCCATGGAGATCATTGCGATAACCATGGTTCTCTGGCGATAAGCTAGCGCGAAACCAGCACATGCTTGCTAAAAAGTGAAGAGACGTGCCCATAGTCAAATGGACACGACAAATTGGGTCCCTACCCTCTGGCAATTTATTGCCTGATTTGTAGGGGCCCAATGCATTACGCCCGTTACTCCCGTTGGAGATGAGGCTTTGCTCCTGCTTTAAATAGGCTATAAACTAGATTTGCCCTTATTGATTTGAAGAGGCTGCAAAGCTCCAATCGTCAAACTGCTTTTGTTCGATCATTCGAACCAGTAGGTTCCACTGATCACCTGTTAAAACGACCTTCCCACCAAAGTCATCCTAAATCAAGACAGTATTTTCCTGCCGTTCTAACGTGGGGCAGCAGTCTTTAGTATGACAAAGGGTGATAATCTTTTGATCCTTAGCATCGCTCATGAAGAAAACCTCCTTATTGGCAAATGAAAGCGTGCGATATCAAATCTGGGTCCATGAGTGCACATTCAGAAAGTAGCTCTGGCCGCTCAAATGTGCAATCTGATATGGCTACAACAAATATTCTCTACAAAAACGTCCTACATCGAGCGAGAAAGAGAGAAAGCTGCTCAAAGAGATCGAACCTCTTTATAAATAATAACACGTAAATTATGAAAAGGTCAACCCTTAGAGCAGCCATCTTAGAGCTTCTTGTTCGAGAATTCGCCAGCTTGGCCTCTCGTTAAAAAGCGTGTCATTAGTAACACTATTTGCTCGTAGCCGTTGCTAGTGCTTGCTGTAGCGTATTTAGCTGACCCAACATCCACGTCTGATACGTCTTGCTAGGAGGCATAGTCTCGCTGACTGGCACAATCGGAATATGCAAACTCTTGGCTTCATTTTGCATATTCGTGGTGATCGGCGTGATAGACTGCTTATTATAGATCAAAATCTTGATCAGCTTATTGGTCACCTGATCATTGGCTGTCGTCACCGTATCAGCTGGTGGATCATTGCCCTCAGCAATCGCTTTATCAAACTCAAAAGGTGTGAGGACGTTAAGACCAATGGGCTGTGTCTGGTAAAGATAGATCGTCTCTGTCAGGCCGACAGGAGTGCCATTGTACTTAGCCTTAAGAGCCGCAATCTTTTCTAATAGCGGATTCAACGAATTCAAAAACGTTGTCAAGTTGCTGTCAAAGGTTGAAGCATCTGAGCCATCTAGCTTTTTCAGGGCAGCGGTGATGGTCTTAGCAATCGTTTGCACATTGTTGATGCCATACCAGACATGTGGATTGTCAGGCAACTTGTGGTCAGCAATATCGGCACCTGTAAGCACGATGCGATGCGGGTTAGGTTGAGCTGCAAGCAGTTGGTCAATCCAATTGTCATAGTCAGCTCCATTCTTGACCACCAGATCGGCCGTATTGATCGCCTTCGTATTCTGGAAATTCGACTGATACTCGTGCGGATCTACATTGGGATCAGAAATGATGCTCGTCACTGAAACATGACTGCCACCCAATTGCTTGACGATATCTCCATAAAAGTTCTCTGCTGCTACTACATTGATCATTTTTGATGTAGTGCTGGATGTTGTTGCTGATGAATTGCAGGCACTCACAAAAATGCCAATCAGAAGCATAAAAGAGAGCAAAAGAGCTGCTCTTTTTCTAATAGCCATGCAAAAATCCCTCTCGGTAAATAAACGATCCTGTCCATAATGATACTATGTATCGGTAATTACAAGGCAAGCATACCATAAGCAATGGGCCCCTGTCAATGAGATGATGTCTCGTTAAACAAATGATGGTGGATCCTAGGTCAACCTTACAGAAAGAAAAAACCTCAGCCGATAAATAGCTATAGATATGTTAATCTCAACTCTTTCTCTTAGGAGTCTGTCACAGAATAACTATCCGTATGTTCAGAGGAGTTGACATCCTCAGGCAACGCAGAAGCTCTTAGAAAGGAAACAGCATGCTACAGCAACAGAAAACGGCGAGCGGTCAGAAATATCTCTCGTTATGGCAACGAATGACTTTAACAACTGTTATGCTCTTCTCAGGAGGATCGGTTATCGGGCTTGCCCCTAGCCAAGCGGTCTATGCTCACAGTCACAGCTCATATATATGCTCCACACACCATCATTGTAAAAAATACAAAGGGAGCAACACGCAGAAAAAAACTATACAGCTACTCATTGTATGTAAAACTGGACATGGTGGCAAAGGAGGTTATGCAACGAAAAAAAGTAATGGGGCATTTGGTGGTGCTGGTGGTAACTGTATCATCAATGTACCGATTACAGTGTCTTTAAAAGTCCCACATGAGCCACGTCATAAATAATGTGATGTTGGCCTGGGCGAGAACTGTCTGAAATCCTCAATCAGACAGCTCTCGTAGTTTAGCACACCTTTAAATGACATTTCCTCCAGAGCCTCCAGGGCTTCCATGATCTCCTCCTGGGGCTCCAGGCCCTCCATGAGGTCCATACGTACAGTCGCCTCCTGGGGCTCCAGCAGCTCCATTACTTCCGTTAGTTGCTATACCCCCATTGCCACCATTGCCTGCCCTGCATATAAAGATGGTTTGTGGCCACCAGCTGCCGTTGGCATAAGCAGCTTGATTAGGGGCGAGCAATACTCCTGGAAGGAGGATGCTAGCTATCAGAAGCAGCCGTTTACATACAGAGAGTTGAATATATTTTTGACTCCTTACCAGTGCTTGTTGCTTGAGCATGTATTTCCTTTCTAGAAGCAGCTTAGCTCCATAAATTTCTATCTTATTCATGTCAAGGCCCTCGCGCACAACTGCTATCCTTCACACCACTTCTAGATGAGGGGTGAATTGACTTATATTTTCTTCTATCGTCAGCTCTAATGAGTGCCTTTAGCCCATGGTATGAGCATCTGCAAGGATTCGATATGAGTGACGCCGTGCGAACTTGAAACAGTCACATTGGTAGCTCAGGTAGAGAGAGCAGCAAGATGATTTTTGAGTCCAATACCAAAATTGTTCGGTGTACCATTATAGTCACTTAACAGCGAAGGAGTATTGCTACAGTCGGCAACATTCCAAGTCCATGCCAGATACCCAATTTTATGACTATCGAACCAGGGCATAATGTTGTCAATAAAGGTGTGGTTGCAATCATTTTCACCCATCTCTCCTACAATAACAGGGTATCGAGCACGTACCGGTTCAACCTCTGAATTCAGACAACTAACATTATTGCATCTATTGAAATTGTAGATATGAAATGAGGCTGCTAGATTATGCAGAGGATCTTTGGGCTCGTTCTGGAGCCATCCCCTCAGATCATTGGCATAAGCCAGACCTCCTAGCAAGATAACATTTTTTGCTCCTGTCTTACGTACGGTATTCACCAGCCTTTGCATCCCGGCAACAGCAAACCCCACATCATTGCAAGGGCTAGCATTTGCCCTTGAACTGCCATCATGCCAGCACTGCCAGCTTGATGGATAAGGCTCATTATACAAATCGAATATTACCGATTTATTGGCTTTAAATGTCCTCGCTACCGAGGTCCAGAATGCTGGGGCATGATCGGCATCTGGCATAGGCAACTGTCCGGTGGCCTGCTGTGAACCTGCAGCACTCCAGTGCAAATCTACAATAACTTTTAGACGATTAGCACTGAGCAAATTCACATACTTAGCAATATCCTGTCTATACTGCTGTGCCGATGTGCCGTTAGCCGGTTCTCCGTTAATACCAAGCCAGCAATCTTCATTCAAAGGGACACGCACAATAGCAATATGCCAAGTCAATATCGCATTGATAGCATTCTGGTCAGTTGGCCCATCGAATGTGGTTGTACCAGTCTTAATACACTGATACTCTGAACCCATACGGTCTACCCCATGATAAGGAAGTGAGCCAACAGCATGCTTTGCCATCGCAGGTCGCAGTATCACAAATGTTGCTATAAAGCAGAGCTGTAGTGCAGACAGACTCCATCTCAATGGATGAAGGGATCTTTTAGTGTTCCTCATACGTTGCCTCCTTGCAAAATGCCTTTTATCTTGGAAGTAGACCGACCTTTGATACTTAGACATGTATGAATGAGAAGTTTCCCAGCACACTTCTAATTATGATCGTCATACAAGGACTAAAGCAAGAGGAAAAGAGGGACACATTTAACAATCCTACTTATCGGACATTTGTCGATCGAGAGCATGGTGTGTTGATGTTTTGTCCTTCTTTCCCCCTACTCCAAGGGAAGGGTTTTCCGCTAAAGTTCGCGGCTCTTCGTCTGGACAATCTCAGTAATACGCTCAAGGAATTGTGAGAGAGGCATTGACTTGAGATCGACATTGGTACGCAGACGAACAGAAACAGCATCAGCTGCTGCCTCTTTATCACCCACGACCAGCATATAAGGAATCTTTTGTAACTGCGCGTCACGGATCTTAGCATTCATGCGCTCGCCACGGACATCCAGTTCAGCTCGGATGCCAGCCGCTTTGAGTGTATCGAGCACTTTGCTAGCGTATTCGTGGTGACGATCCGAGATTGGAATAATCATTGCCTGTACGGGTGAAAGCCAGACTGGTAGTGCACCTGCGAAATGCTCGATCAGCATGGCCATGAAGCGTTCCGTCGAGCCTGTCACCGCACGGTAAATCATGACAGGACGGTGTGGCTGTCCATCTTCGCCGATATATTCCAGTTCGAAGTTCTCGGGCTGAATGAAATCGAGTTGGACCGTTGAGCATTGCCATTCACGACCAAGAGCGTCGCGAACCATGAAGTCAACCTTTGGACCATAAAAAGCGGCTTCGCCAATCCCAATTTCGTAGGAAAGCCCCTTGCCCTCAACTGCACTCCGCAAGACCTTCTCGGCCATTTCCCACACATCATCGCGACCAACATACTCCTCCTTTTTCTGCGGATCGCGTAGAGAGAGGCGTACACGATAATCGGTCAAGCCGTAGGTCTCAAAGACCTCAAGGGTCAAATTGACGGCACTATTGAATTCTTGCTGGATCTGGTCAGGGCGCAAGAAAACATGAGCATCATCCTGTGTCAGACTACGTACGCGTGCCAGCCCAGTTAAAGTGCCAGCCTTCTCATAGCGGTAGAGCGTAGCGAACTCAGCATAGCGTACTGGTAATTCTCGATAGCTATGCATTTGCGACTTGTACATAGTAATATGGTGAGGACAATTCATAGGCTTGAGCACATAGGCATCATCTTCACCTAGTTCTTGCTCACCTTGCATCATCGGGAACATATTCTCGCGGTATGTAAACCAGTGTTTGGATGTTTTATACAAACGGACCTTACCCAGATGCGAGGTCCATACGTGCTGGTAGCCATATTTCTCCTGTGTCTGGCGCACATAATCTTCCATCAGATGGCGTATCGTTTCGCCACGTGGCAGGAACATTGGGACGCCAGCGCAGACATCATCGCTGAGGAAAAAGAGCTTGAGATCACGTCCTAGCTTGCGATGATCGCGCTTTTGGGCCTCTTCCAAGCGCCAGAGGTACTGATCAAGCTCTTCCTGATTGAACCAAGCAGTCCCATAGATGCGCTGCAACATGGGATGGCGCTCATCGCCCCTCCAATAGGCACCAGCCACCCGCATCAATTTGACAGGGCCAATCTGTCCTGTATGTTCGACATGCGGGCCACGGCACAGATCCAGAAATTTGTTCTGCTGGTAAATGCCCACCTCTTCATCTGGCAAGTTCTCAATGATCTCCACCTTATAAACTTGCCCTTTATCATGAAAGTACTCCAGGGCTTTCTCACGGGGCCAGCGATCGCGCAAGAAGGGGAAGTTTCCAGCGATGATACGCTTCATGCGGCTCTCAATCTCAGGCAAATCATCTGGAGTGAGCGCACGAGGCAAATCAAAATCGTAGTAGAAACCATCCTCGATGGCCGGACCAATGGCGAACTTGGCATCGGGGAAGATCTCCTGCACTGCCTCAGCCATCACATGTGCTGTCGAGTGACGCATGCGCTGAATGGGCGTATAATTCAACGATTCTTCCAATTCTACTGACATGTAAAAATCTCCTTATATAATAACAAAACAGGTATGGCGGGCGCAAATTCTTGATAGGAACTTGGGGCCCCTACCGACGGTGATAAATCGTGTTGATCTGGATAACAACAAAAAACCTTTTCATCCCACAAGGGACGAAAAGGTTAACAATCTCTTCGTGGTTCCACCCAATTTCCGCATCTCATCTCCTGACGAGAAAGAGGCGCTCTGACCAACCGCTAACGTGGTTGAGACGTGTACTTTACTGGCTGAGTACAGACTGGACGAGGGGTATTCACTTCTTGCCGATCAAGAGCACTTTCAGCCGCTGGTGCATCTTCTCTGTCTGTCGATGGGAAGGAACATGTCTCGTCTAAACGTCGCTCTAATCTATTGGTTGATTGGGCCTATGATAGCATAGAGAGCGGGACAGTGTAAAGAGCTTTTACGAATACATGATTTTCGTCCCTTTGCATTTTGCAGTCCAGTTTGCTACACTATTCATCAGTAATACTTGCATAGTTGTGCAACTGTATAAACAAAGGAGAGCTTGATGAACATGTCTGTCAGCACACAAGCGTTCGGAGAAGAAGTGGACTCTTGTCCCGTTCGCTGTATTCATCCTGAACGTGTCTTTTCGGTTCGGCGAACCCTTGTAGAGAAAGAAATGGCGGCTCGTGTCGCTTCCCTGTTTGGCGTCCTGGCTGATCCGACCCGCTTGCAGGTAGTCTATGCGCTCTTGCATGCACCCACTGGAGAGTTATGTGTCTGCGACCTCGCGGCGGGGCTGAGTCGGGATGATACCACCATTTCACACCAACTGCGCGTACTGCGCCACCAGCAAGTCGTCGCCACACGAAAGGTGGGACGGATTGTCTACTATCGGCTAGTCGATGAACATATCTGCCAGCTTCTGACGCTCGGTATGGCCCACATGGCTGGCTCGTGCGCTATGGGACAGACAACTGAGGAGGTGGTGCGTTGAGGAGTGCTGAACACGCAGGGTATGACCATAGGCATGGGATGGCGAAGCAGACCCTACGTCTCGCGTTTTTTCTGACCCTCATTATTCTTGCAGCGGAAGTTGCTGGTGGTCTCATTTCCCATTCTCTAGCACTGCTCTCGGATGCAGGCCATGTGCTGACTGATATCTTCGCCCTTGGACTGGCTTGGTTTGCCACTGCTCAGATAGAGCGACCTGCTGATGCCCGAAAAACCTTTGGCTATCATCGGGTTGGTATCCTGGCTGCGCTCGCCAATGCTGTGACATTAATTCTGATCACTGTCTGGATTCTGTGGGAGGCCGTGTCCCGCTTCCAGCACCCAGAACCAGTGCAACCCCTGGTCATGTTTGTCTCCGCTGGCATTGGTATTGTGGTCAATCTTTTCATTGGCTTTGGCCTCCAAAAAGAGGGCAACAACCTGAACGCTCGTGCCGCTGCGTTGCATGTGCTTGGCGATGTGTGGGCAAGTGCGGGGGTCATCGTTGCGGGCCTAATCGTTCTGCTCACGCACTGGTCCCTGGCAGATCCGATTCTTTCCGTGGGCATTGCTGCGTTGATTGCCTGGGGGGCCTGGCGCATTGTCCGCGAGACCACCGATATTCTGCTGGAAGCGGTGCCTCGCTCAATCCAGTTATCCGAACTAGTGCGCGATATGATGCGCGTGGAGGGCGTTTCTGATGTGCATGATCTGCATGTGTGGGTAATCACCAGCGGCATGTATGCGCTTTCCTGCCATGTCAGCATTGCCGATCTGCCTCCCAGTCAAAGCACGCCCATTCTGCGAACACTTGAAACGATGCTGGGTCAAAAATACCAGATTGGTCATACCACCATCCAGTTTGAGAACCATGCCCACGAAGATGCGTATTGCTCGGTCGATGGCCTCTACTGCATCCTACGACCAACGGGGAAAGCACAGGCACACCATGACCACAATCATGATCATTCCCATGAGCAGGAGGAGGAGGCGCATTCATGACCAAAACGGTATCTTCTCAGCCAGTGATCCTGCATCACCACCATCTTCTTCGTCTCGGCATTTGGATTGAGCTGGCCACGATCCTGTGGATGACCATTGAGGCCTGTGTGGCTCTCTTCGTTGGCTTTCACACTCGGAGTGTCTCCCTGCAAGGCTTTGGGATGGATAGCATCGTCGAACTCGTCGCGGGCAGCATCCTGCTCTGGCGGTTGCTGGTGGAGAGTCGGGGGAGGTCGGTGGAACGGGTCGAGCAAGCAGAACGTCGTGCTGTCTGGGTGACTGCGGTGAGCCTGTTTGCTCTGGCAGTCTACATCGTTGGCAACAGCACATTGACTTTTCTCACTCGCACAAAACCAGAAGCTTCTTGGTGGGGTGTCGGCTTGGCGGTAGCTGCGACCATCCTGATGCCACTGTTGTGGCAAGGCAAACTCCGGGTGGCCAGACGCATTGGGAGCGTGGCTCTGAAAGCGGATGCAGCGTGTAGCGTGACCTGTGCCTATATGTCCCTGACGCTCTTGGCTGGCCTAGTGCTCAATCGGATTTGGGGCTGGTGGTGGGCCGATCCGTTGGCTGCTCTCGGCTTGGTGTACTTCCTGATTTAAGAGGGGCGCGAGACCCTGCATGAGGCGCTTACGGGCGAAACCTGTAACTGTGGCGAGGACGATTGCTGTGAGTAAGGTTTGCGCTGCACAGATGTGAGTGAGATGAGAATTGACCTTGACCCGCTTTTGGGGATCGGAGAAGAGAAATATGCTAGAATGGAGCGAGGAGAATTCTATTTCATGCAGAACTAAAAGCACAGGGCATCCATTGTGGGAGAAGAGAGGATGGCTTGAGGGCTTTCGTTTGCTTGACATTCTCTTGGTCATGTGCTATCGTTCATCGTAGAGCGACGATAAAAGGAGGAGCTAGCAATGAACTGTCAAACGACTGGAATGATCCCTTTTCCCGCAGAAGTCTCCTGTGAGGCACAAGAACAACGGGAGCGTCTGGCCCAGATGTGTAAAGCGCTTGGACATCCGACACGCCTGCACATTCTCCAGTTTCTCGCGACTGTCCAGACCTGTTTTTGCGGAGACATCGTCAAACAGCTTCCTCTGGCCCAATCAACGGTGAGCCAACACCTGAAAATCCTCAAAGACGCGGGTCTAGTTCAGGGAGAGATCGAGGGACCACACACCTGTTACTGGCTCAATCGAGACGTGCTGGCACACTTTCAAACGCTGGTGGCTCAGTTCCCCTAGGCTCTTTTTTTTGTGGTTTTCTATCGTTCATCGACGATAACAGATAAGGGGTGTGATGAAACAACTTTCATTTCTTGACCGCTGGTTAACGGCATGGATTCTGCTGGCCATGCTCATCGGGGTCGGAGCAGGCTCTCTGTTTCCGGGGATCTTGTCCCTGATCAATCGGTTTCAGGTGGGAACAACCAATCTGCCCATCGCCATCGGACTGATTCTCATGATGTATCCGCCGTTGGCGAAGGTAAAATATGAAGAACTCTTTGCAGTGTTTCGCAACTGGAAGATTCTCCTGCTCTCGCTTGTGCAAAACTGGCTTGTTGGTCCGCTGCTTATGTTTGCGCTTGCGCTACTCTTTCTGCGTAGCTCCCCCGACTATTTCGCAGGCTTAATCCTCATTGGTCTGGCCCGCTGTATCGCCATGGTTATCGTTTGGAATGAGCTGGCAAAGGGCAATACGGAGTATGCTGCTGGCCTAGTCGCCTTCAACAGCATCTTCCAGGTGCTGTTCTACAGTGTGTATGCCTGGGTCTTTTTGACCCTCCTTCCTCCGCTTTTTGGGATGAAAGCCAGTCTGGTCCAGGTGAGCATTGGAGAAATCGCGGCCAGTGTGCTGCTTTACCTGGGCCTTCCCTTCGTTGCTGGACTCCTCACACGTCTCGTGCTTCTACGTGCCCTGGGTCGACAGTGGTACGAGCACCAGTTTGTGCCCAGGATCAGTCCCTTGACCCTGATCGCTTTGCTGGCAACAATTGTGATTATGTTCAGTCTCAAAGGCACGATGATCGTTCAACTCCCTCTCGACGTCATGTGGATTGCCCTTCCGCTGCTCACCTACTTTGTGGTCATGTTCCTGGTGAGTTTTCTCATGGGCAGATGGAGTGGTGCTGACTATTCCAAAACAACGACCATTGCCTTCACCGCAGCCAGTAATAACTTTGAGCTGGCGATTGCGGTCGCTGTGGCCGTCTTTGGTATTCATTCGGGAGCCGCTTTTGCCGCCGTGGTGGGTCCGCTGATCGAGGTGCCAGTGATGATTGGCCTAGTCAATGTCGCCTTGTTTTTCCAGCAGCGCTTATTTGCTGAGTCCTCTCGTCCAGCAGATCAGGAGAGCAGCCGTGCGTTGGTTGATGCAGGTGTTCAATCATGATCGGGCAAAGCACAACGTTCTCTTCTGAAGCGTTCATGGGAGAATTCACAGTCTCGAACGAAATGTCCCTTTCAGAAAGGAAGGCAAGATAATGCCGAAACTGCGAATTTCATTTCTCTGTACCCATAACTCCTCACGTTCGCAAATGGCCGAGGGCTTGCTCCGAGCACGAGCTGGAGCGTCCTACGAAGTCTTCAGTGCGGGGACACAGCCACTTGTGGTCCATCCGCTCGCCATCAAAGCTATGCAAGAGATCGGCATCGACATCAGTTGCCATCGAGCTAAGCATCTGGATGAGTTTCGTGAGCAGCCACCCATCGATCTGGTGGTCACAGTCTGTGATGAGGCCGCTGAAGCGTGTCCCTATTTCCCACATGCTCGTTGGCAAGTCCATTGGGGCTTCCCTGATCCCAGTTGTGTGGAGGGGAGCGAAGAAGAACGTCTGACTGCTTATCGACACATCCGCGACCTGATCGCTGTTCGCCTCGATCAGTTCCTGGAACAGCATCCCACCACCTCGCTTGCGCAGTTGCTGCTGCAGGCGAAGGTCCAGGAGGGACATGTATGAACAGCCTCTTCGATGCTCTCAAGTAAAAGAGAGTAAAAAGGAGGCAATATAATCTTCTCATAGTTAGAAATGGAAAGGAACAAACATATGAAATCCGTTCCCCAGAACGATGAACAATTGCGACAAGAAGTCAGTGCAAAGTATGCAAGAACAGCTGTGAGTGTGTTAAAAGGACCTTCGGAAAGTGCCACATCCTGTTGTAAGTCAGGTTGTTGTACCACCAAAACCAGCAAAGGTGACCTGATTACCTCTGATCTGTATACGCAGATGGAATTGGGCGAGATTCCTGTTGCGGCGGCCCTGGCATCGCTTGGCTGTGGCAATCCGACCGCCCTGGCCGAACTAGTGCCCGGTGAGAAAGTACTTGACTTGGGGAGTGGTGGAGGTATTGACGTGCTGCTCTCAGCCAAACGGGTCGGACCAACGGGCTTTGCTTATGGTCTCGACATGACTGACCCTATGCTAGAGCTTGCAGAGCGTAATCGACAGGAAGCAGGGATTGAGAATGTCCAGTTTTTGAAAGGCATCATTGAGGCAATCCCGCTGCCTGAGAACAGCGTCGATGTCGTTATCTCGAATTGTGTGATCAATCTCTCAGCAAACAAGGGCCAAGTGTTGCGCGAAGCCTATCGCGTCTTGACGCCTGGAGGGCGTTTTGCCGTCTCAGACATTGTGGTCCAGGGCGAGTTACCGCCAGTTCTCCGTCGTGATATGGAGTCCTGGGCTGGATGTGTGGCTGGTGCGCTCACAGAAGACACCTATCGTTCGCTCTTACGTGAGGCTGGATTTGTCGATATTGAGGTGGAAGTGACCAGACGCTATTCGCTCGATGAAATTGCTGCGAGCGGAGCCAGCGCTTCCATAGCGGCTCTCTCAGCGGAGGAACGTCGTGAAGTAGATGGACGTTTTATCAGTGCGTTTGTTCGCGCACGTAAGCCAGCTAAACAGTAGTTCCCTCTATTGCAATTGGACAGGAGAAAGATTTCCACCAAAGGTTTCCTTCTCCTTCTTCCACTACGCATTCAAGCGATGTGGTAAAGATGGATCTCACAATGGCAAGTGCTGCTCAAGGCGTTCAGGCACTTGTCGTTCTCATTGGGTTTATTCACTTCGATGAATCAGGCACTCATTGGTGCCATGGAGGGAACGGGAGTCGCACGTGGGCATGAAATCGTCCAGCACCAGCAGATCCTGGATATTCTCCGAGGATGGCTCATTGGTCCGCTCTCAGGATTCGTGCTGGCATTCGTTCTCGCATGACTGATTAGACCCGTCTTTCATCTGAACTGAAAGAAGGAAAGTGAAAAGATGTCGATCCAAGTGTCCTACATGCGCATAGCCATAGGAAGCATGAACAGAAACACGTTGATCGCACCAAGTATCAGCATGAGCACAGCATAGGGAGCGAAACTGAGCCAGATGTTATGCCGGCTGGGTTGGTGGCGAGCGATGCGGTATGCCGTGTACAGCGAGGCGATCACGCCCAAGGCAATGAGAACATACTGCATCACCTGGATGGCCGCTAGGCTCACCAGCGCCGTTGAACCCTCAGGTATCGACTGCCCGAACAGTGGGAGCGCCGTGAAGATGATGGCTTTGCCTTCTGCCAACAGATGGAACAGGTTATGTGCGATGTGGCCTGCCATATCCAACGGGATGAGCGCATAGCCAAAGCGGGCAAAATTGCTGAGCAACGATGCATGGTTGAAAATCTTAGCGACCAGCGCAGCCAATCCCAGTAAGAGGATCGGGATCAGCATTGCAATGGCGAACGTAATCGTGAATGTCACCGCATAGTTGGTTGTTCCGCTCAGATGCTCCAAATCCCCAAGGATACCCTGCCAGATGTTGAGCATGGTAATATTCTGCACGAAAACAATCCCCATGATCACCACAGCCAGAAACGCTTCTTCGACCTTCGGCTTGTGAATGAACCATAGCTCTTTAGTTGGTATGCGCACCGTCAATTGAGGCGAGCTGTTCGGACAAGTCTTGATGCAAGCTGCACACAAATTGCAACATGCACTGGTATCCATCAACCGTGGAAACTCGGAACATCGGACAACCAGGACCGTTCGCATTCCCGTTATAGCAAGCCGCACCTGACTTGCAGGTTGCACAGATGAGGGGATTAGTTCGCAGTTGCAACATACCTGCACGGGCATAGTTGCCGGAAAGCCCCCCCAGGAAACACAGATAGCGACACCATGTGCGACGCTCGAAAAACGCGCCGCAGATGACGACGCCAGTTGTCAACAAGAGCAACAATACTCCTGATCCCCAGGGCGACTCGACGATGCCCCAGACATGGTCGCTCCAGGTAATCAGGATGAACAAAGCATCGATGATCCAGATCCCATACTGTTTCAGAAATTTAGGCACAGCGCGTCGGTTGCCGACGAACTTCTGCACCAGATCACTGATCGTACCAAATGGGCATATTGCGCACCAAAAGCGCCCCAGCAAGAGGAAGATGATGGGGATCATCGGCCACCAGAGGACCCATGTCAGTGCTGTGCCAAGATTGTCATGAGCCGCTGTCGGTCCAGCCAAGAGCTGGAAGAGGATCAGCACAAAAAACGCGGCGGTGATTGCCTGCAGGATGCCGGGATACCAACGACTGCGCAACACAGCCGCAACGACCGGATAATGCAAGAGATTTCTTTGTGCAGGGTGTGTGGGCTTTTTGGTGGTAGGTTCCCGAAATCGTACTAAACTCATACAATGCTCTCCTTCGCGTGGCTATACTGGTTCGTTTTCCTGCGACGGGCCATAATGCGTTTGCGCTGAGGGAGATGGCGCTTGAGTAGCGCAGCGATGATCAAGATCAAGCCATTGAACGTGGCGAAGGAGCCAAGCACAATGGTCTTCGCATCGAGAGAAATGCCCATGGGAGGATTGTGCTCGCTATGTCTGCTATCCATACTAGGCATGTTCATACCAGGCATATTCATGCCTGGCATAGTGTCACCCGAAGGCATTGACGAGTGATGGTTGCCTGATGCAGACTGATAGGAATTGCTCTCAGGATGTGACAACATACCCTGATCCATGGATCCCATGCTTGAACCATGAATGGTGCCAGTGCTCTGATCATGGTATTGCTGTTGGTTACTTACTAGACTGACAGTAGCCTTTGCTATTAGATGTGGTTGGATGATGTTGGTTCCCACTATGAACCCGATTGCGAGTGAGAATACAATCAACACCCTTCCGCCTTTCCCCACAAGCTTACTTGTAAGATGTTTCATTCAATATGTACTCCTAAATTGCTGGATGTGATTTTGTGGATGAAGTATCCATGCCCAGTACGCACAAACGGATGAGCATGATGGGAGAATAGTGTTGAACATGTGAAGCAATGGGTCGCCAGTACTCAGTTCATCATCATCCATGTCGTGTGTAGGTTATACACTCTATCTTCGTTCCTTTAGCTGATGGATTGCTGAGAACTGGCTGAGGCTTGACTGAGGATTGCATGTCACGCTCTCTTTGTTAAAGCAGACAACCACTTGTGTGCCTTGACCTTGCTGGCTTGTCATGGTAATAGTTCCACCATGTTGCTCAACTATCCATTGCGTAATGGATAGCCCTAACCCAGTTCCACCTGGATCACGACTGCGACCGGAATCAGCTCGGTAGAAACGCTCAAAGACGTGCGGCAAGTCTGCTTTCGCGATACCAATTCCCGTGTCGCTGACGGTCATTGTGACCTGTCGCTCGTCAGAGCAAAGCCCCAACGTGATGGTGCCACCAACAGGTGTATACTTGAGCGCATTGTCGAGCAAGATGAAGAGTAGTTGCTTCAGACGGTCCTCATGGCCATTGATTTGCACAGGCATAAATGGATGCAAGAGCAATGTGTGACCATGAGCAAGTTGGCGCACAGATCGATAGGTATCCAATACAACAGCATCCAAATCAACAAGACAATGTTTGAGGATCGTGCCTGCATCAGCATGTGCCAAAGCTAACAGATCAGCCACCAGACGCGACATCCGATGTGTCTCACGTTCCACCTCTGCTAGAACTTCGGCTCGTTCTGCTTGAGGCATATGCTGATGCATACGAAGCAGTTCCAGGTTAGCTTGAATGGCAGTCAAGGGAGTACGCAATTCGTGGGAAGCATCCGAGACAAAACGGTTCTGTGCACGATATGAACGCTCGACACTCTCAAGCATCTCATTAAATGTGGTTGCTAGGTGTGCAAGCTCATCACGATGTCTGGGCACATGCACGCGATGGGACAGATCGCGAGAGAGAGCAATGGCACGTGCAGTCTCAACCATGGTATTAATCGGCTTAAGGGCGTTTCCTGCAACAGCCCAACTGCTAAGCAGAGCCAAGCATGCGCTAATCATGCATAGCATCAGCAAAACAATACGTGCACTTTGCAAGGAAGCGTCGAGTTGCCCTAATGGGGTGAGCGCCTCAACGTAACTAGAGATAGTAGCCGCATGATGCACAGGCAGAATATAGACACGCCAACGCTCTTCAGGGGCGCTTAATATACCAAAGGTACCATCAGAGGGCATCGGCGATGGCATCAGGAGGGGCGGGACTAGCTTCACAAAAGCATCGTAGGCAGGCCCACTTGGCCTGTGCAAGATGATGCGGGGATCAACTAGTGGAAGCAACTTTGCGCCAAGAGAACTGTCTTTGAGTTGTCCGTCAGAACTATAAAGGCGCAATACTAGATCCTGACTATGACCAGGAAAAAGGAGCGGGCCATGCGCAAATGTTGACGAATCTGCAGCTGCATGGCCCGCACTGATAACCAGACCACGATCCAGATCATCATATTGACCGCGTGCATGAATAGCATAACCCAGGGAGGTAACCAGGGTCAGAATCAATATAAAGAGTGCCCCATAGCAAAGTGCTAGTCGCAATCGAATGGACATCTTTCACCTTATGCCTGCCGTAGCACATAGCCAACATTGCGCAAGGTTTGGATCAAACGTGCTTCGCTGCCCGCCTCCATTTTTTGCCGCAACTGCTTTACATACACCTCTACAACATTGTCATCAAAATTATAGCCCCAGACGCGTTCAAGTAACTGCTCCTTGGAAAGCACCTGCTGGGGATGAAGAAGGAACTCATGGAGGAGTTTGAATTCCAGACTAGTCAACTGGAGAGTGCGATTACCACGCTTGACTACATGGCTAGCAGGTTCCAAAGTGAGATCGGCAAAACGTAAAACTGCTGGATGATTGGATTGCTGTCGCCTGAGCAAAGAACGGATACGCGCTAGGAGTACCTCAAAAGTAAAGGGTTTGATGACATAGTCATCGGCCCCAGCTTCTAATCCTTCGACTTGATCGTTGGGGGCATCACGTGCTGTCAGTAACAGGACTGGCAGGTTTGCGTCGGCAGCTCGTAGACGTTGAAGTACTTCCAGACCACTGAGTCCTGGCAACATAATGTCGAGAATAACTAGATCAGGTGGGTACTCACGTACAATGGCTAATCCTTCAGAACCAGACCTAGCAGTTTCGATAGCGAAGCCTTCATAAGCGAGTCCTCGCTTGAGTACGCTAGTGATTGCCATGTCATCATCTATCACCAAGATACGCTTCATCATTCAGCTCTGCTCACCTGTTGTATCAAAAATCACTTATATTACCAAAGGGGCCAAGCAATCAGCTAAGCACGCCCTCCAAAAACGAGATACGTGCAAAGATTATATCATGTTACATACTCACGGTTCGCTCATTTGCCAAACAGAAATCAAGAATCATCAGTCAATTGGCGATAGATAGCAGGCGCAAAGCACACTTCTAGCGATAAATCGCGTTGACCTGGATTCCAACAAACAAAAAACCTTTTCATCCCTCAAGGGATGAAAAGGTTAACAATTCTCTTCGTGGTTCCACCCAACTTTCGTATCTCATCTCCTGACGAGAAAGACGTGCTTGGACCCACCGCTAACGTGGTTGAGACGTGTACTTTACTGGCTGAGTACAGACTGGACGAGGAGTATTCACTTCTTGCCGATCAAGAGCACTTTCAGCCGTTGGTGCATCTTCTCTGTTTGCCGATGGAAAGGAATATGTCTCGTCTAAACGTCGCTCTAATCTATTGAATAATTAAACCTATGATAGCATAGAGAGTGGGACAGTGTAAAGGGCTTTAGTGCTAACGGGATTTTTCTAAATTACTTTTTAGTTGATTCAAATTATACAAAATTGATCGCGCTTTGTTCGTATTAGTCTCAACCAAATCAAAAGATGAATCAATAAGTTCTTTAGAAGATCCTTGTTTTTTACCCTCGTCATGCATATTGATAATTTTTTCCTTTGCGCTTTTGTGACTAATTTCCATAAAATCCAATAGATCAGACCCACAGCGTTCAATAAAATCTTTTTTAGGCATCAATTGTTTGAGATTTTTAAAGGTATTTTCAATATTTTTAACTATTTCTTCAAAATATTCTAGATACTCAGCAAAACTAGCGTCATCATCCTTAGTTTCAATATTTCTATCTTGAGAGGAGTCTATTATTCTAATTTCTTCCCCCCCAAAACTTACTTTCTTCCTTTTGTTATGTTCTATATTCTGTATATTCTCATGCTCTTTGCCATGATCTGTACCCTGTATATTCTCACGTTGTGTCTTCTTTAATGTACCTCGAAGTATCTTCCCCGCAGCGAAATCTTTAGGTGAAGGTTTCTTCTCATCTGAAGATGATAATTTCTGTTCCGCACTAAACCTTTTAATAAGTTCTTTTTTAAACATGTTAATCCTCCGTTTAGTTTCTCTAATATGTGTTACAAAACAAGCATCTGATATTAAGTTTAACCAAAATATGTCAAAATTCATAGTCAAAAAGAGGGACAATTTCTACTGTCCCTCTTTCTTCATAGACAGAGCACTCTTTGTTGCCTATCCTTCTAACAACGCAGTGGCTTCCCGATTCTGTGTTATCCTATAATTAGCACACAAAGGAAAGTTTTCTGGCAAAGCTTTCCCTATTTCTTGTACCTATTGAGACCGAGATATCCCATAGTAGAGATCGTGAGGAAACCGATGGGCCAAGTGTTTGTCAAAAATGAGCGCACTATTCCTGCTAGTCCTGAGACTGTTTTTACGGTACTAGCCGATTATAAAGAGAAACGGCCATTAATATTGACACCGAATTTTCTGGATTACAAAGTCGAGAGCGGTGGACAGGGCTCTGGCACTATCGTGAACTATCGTTTCCGTGCAGCTAACCGCGAGCGTGCATATCGTATGCGTGTGGATGAAGTGATAAAAGGCAAGGAGTTGATGGAGAGAGATCGCAATTCGTCTCTGGTAACTACCTGGACAGTTTCTCCCCATGATGACGGACGCCAGACACATGTGCAGGTGACGACGCAATGGGAGAGTGGTTCGGGTGTTGGTGGTTTCTTTGAACGCGCATTTGCTCCTCTAGGATTACATCGCATTTATGACCAGATGCTCAATATGCTAGAATCATTAGTAGTGCCAGCCGAGAAGCAGAACGGGGCTGTAGTGCTACGAAAGTCAGATGATGGTCTAGCGTCAACAATCGTGATGGTCGGAGCGGCAGCAGCAGTGGCCAGCGCTTATGGGTTATACCTGATCAGCAAACGCAAACGAGAATAGGTTTGAGTAGGACCATGGGGAAGTCCGTTGGAGCTGGGCATGGCGAGGCATAGATTGTGCTCGGAGTTGCAAGGTTATTCATAGTACTGCATGATTCGTAAAACATTCAAACCATGCAGTATCTAGAAAAAGGCGTTATTACAACTTAATCTGTAATAGCCCCTTCAGAAGCCGAAGAAACTAATTTAGCATACTTTGCAATCACACCCCTCTTATAGTGAGGCTCCGGTGCTTGCCAGCCTTGCAGGCGGCGAGCAATCTCTTGATCGCTCAAGTCGATCGAGAGTTCATTTTTGTCGGCATCAATCGTGATGATATCACCATTCTGGACAATAGCAATTGGGCCACCTATCTGAGCTTCGGGAGCCACATGCCCAACAACCATACCATGTGTCCCGCCCGAGAAGCGTCCATCGGTGATCAGACCGACTGTCTCACCGTAGCCCTGTCCAACCAGAGCGGCGGTGACAGCAAGCATCTCACGCATACCCGGACCTCCCTTTGGGCCTTCGTAGCGAATGACCACAACATCCCCATGGGTAATCTTGTGATTCATAATCGCATCGAAGGTCTCCTCCTCAGAATTGAAGATCTTAGCAGGTCCACGATGGCGAGTGTTCTTCAGGCCAGCGATTTTACATACCGCACCTTCTGGTGCGAGATTCCCTTTAAGAATCACCAGTGGCCCAGAGGGATGCAGAGGCTGTTCGAGAGGCATAACAATCTTTTGTTCTGGTGCCAGATCGGGAGCAGACTCCAAATTCTCTGCTAACGTCTTGCCTGTGACAGTCAGGGCATCGCCATTGATCAGTCCAGCTTTGAGCAGCAGTTTCAAGACAGCCTGAGTCCCGCCGACGCGATCTAGATCTGCCATAACGTAACGCCCGCCGGGCTTAAGGTCCGCTAAATGTGGAACACGTTCCCCGATGCGAGTGAAATCATCAATAGTGAGTGGAACATCGATCTGACGGGCAATCGCAATTAGGTGCAGTACAGCATTAGTTGAGCCGCCCAATGCCATGACTAGCGCAATGGCATTTTCGAAAGCTGTTTTGGTCAAAATATCGCGAGGAGTAATCTGGCGCTCAATCAGACGGATAAGAGCTTGACCTGCATTATAGCAATCTTCGGACTTGCGCGATGTCACAGCGGGCATCGACGAGCTACCGGGTAGTGTCATGCCGAGGGCTTCGATAGCCGAGGCCATCGTATTGGCCGTATACATCCCGCCACACGAGCCGGCTCCGGGGATAGCACTGACCTCAACCTCGTGCAACTGGCTGCGATCGATTTTTCCTGCGCTATACTGTCCGACGGCCTCAAAGACGCTGACGATATCCACATCCTGACCTTTGCAGACGCCTGGGAGAATTGTGCCGCCATAGACAAATATACTAGGGATGTTCAAGCGGGCCAGAGCCATCAGGCAGCCGGGCATATTTTTATCACATCCCCCAAGGGCAACGATGCCATCGAAACGCTGAGCATTGCCGACCAGTTCAATGGAATCCGCAATCACCTCGCGGCTAGGAAGAGAAAATTTCATCCCTTCGGTGCCCATCGAAATACCGTCACTGACAGTAATTGTTCCAAAAATCTGGGGAACGCCACCGCCGACGCGCACGCCCTCTTTGACTTTCTCGGCGAGTCGATTGATGTGGGAGTTGCAAGGTGTAATCTCGCTCCAAGTGCTAGCAATACCAACGAGCGGTTTGTTGAAATCTTCGTCAGTCAAGCCGACAGCTCGCAGCATAGACCGATTGGGGGCGCGAACATCTCCTTCGGTGATCATCTTGCTACGGCTATTGTAGGTACATGTTTTTCCGTTATTTTCGGGCATAATGAGAAAACCTTTCTATGAGCATGAGAATTCCCACATGGAAAGTGCTTTTATAGACGCAAAAAGCATTTTGTACTTCATGGTTATAGCACTAGTGGGCCCTGTGAACAATTTTATCCATTATACACGATTTATTCAATAAATCAAACCTTCTTCCCACGAAGGGCATATGAAAAAGTTGACGTGCGAAATCATTAGCGATCTGACCGATAAGAGAAGCACTGCATAGTAGGGGCCATGGCTACGCTAGAGGTTGGGAGAGAAGTAGCTGACTGTTACTTTTATCATATCAGACTCATATTTTATTGCAAGATTGACCCTATCCTATCTCCCTCTCCTTCTTATAAACTATTACACTCCCTCTGAATTCTTATATAATCGTTTATTTCCTTTTTTGATGGCTTATAAATTGGCCCTAGTGCAATATACTGTTGTGCCTTTAAATTTTTTGGTGTGATAATTTCAGATTTTGTAATATGGTACTTTCCTGCAATAACAAAAAGTCTCTTAGAAGGAAAAAGATTTCTCATATTATTAATGGTCTCTAGCATTTTTTTATCTCTCTCAGCAAATAGATCACTATCATCTTTTCCGCTTTCTGCTAATTTGAACATCTCTATGCGTTTTTCAACGTCATCCCATCCAATGACACGTATATCTTTCTCAAAAGGTCTAACTATACCTTGCTCAATCCATTTGTCAATCTCACCTCGAATTTTGTTTTCTTTGATTGCCTGCATCACTTGCTCTTTAGTCAGATCTCCAAGCTCGATCGCACACGTCGCTGCATATACATTTTTATCTATTTTTTCACCTGCCTGCACTCCTTCAACTAAAACGATATCACCATCTTTTGCATAGATATTAATAAAGTTCTCAATGTCTGTTTTAGGTTGACGTACATGCTTTTCTCCAAGCATGATAACTTTAGCATTTGCCAAATCTGTGTTCCCACCAATGTATTTAAAATTCGCTGGTATTTCTCCGATTTTGCTCGAGTCAGATGAACTCCCCACATCACTGTGCTGAGCTTTATCTTCCACTGCAGGCTTAGGTATCTCGGTGACCTCTTTTTTTGAGCTTGATGCCGGGTTTTGAACAGGTATATCTTTTTGAGATTCTTTTTGTTTCTTATCTAACAAAAATCCTTTTGAGAGTAGAGGTGAATTATTCCCTTCACTTCGCTGAGCTTTATCTTGGGAGGGCTTTGTTTGAGCATCAGCAGTCTTTTGTATCACATTGAGCGGTTTAAGCTTATTGGACACGTCTTGAATTTTCTTACTGCTATCTCCTTTTTCTTTGGATGAGTATGCTTTAGCTAAGAATCCTTTCTGAAATCCTTCCATTGAATAAATCCCCTTCTGTATTTCAATAATCGCTCAGAGCACTCAGCTCTGAAAAGACGAGACCACCAATCCTGTGGTTCTCAAAAAGCTGCAAGGAGTCTTCACCATGTCTATCTGGCTTGGTGCAAGCTCCTCTTTAAATGTACCCTCAGAAAAGGTCTTTGTCCATGCCATTGTCTAGACAACTAAGAGACAACTCGTTGCGATTCATATCGATCTCTCACCTAAGTTTAGCCCAAAGAAGTGGCAAGGAGCAGCACTATCCTTTCACAACGATGATCGGCTTCAGACGTGCAACCAGTTTTGCCAAGCCTGCATTATGCACCACTGAGACCACTTGTTGCGCATCTTTGTAAGCCGCTGGTGCTTCTTCGGTGAGCAGGTTCTTGCTATGGACGCGAATGGTCACGCCACGTGCCGCCAACTGGTCAAGTAGATCACGAGGACTGATGGACTTTTTCGCAGCGGTACGGCTCTGACGTCGTCCTGCACCGTGACAGCAAGTACCGAAAGTTTGTGTCATTGAACCAGCAGCGCCAACCAAGACAAAGGAATAGCGGCCCATATCGCCAGGGATCAAGACTGGTTGACCAACAGCTCGAATACTTCTTCAGGAATTGCTGGATGACCAGCGGGAAATGCGCGTGTTGCACCTTTGCGGTGAACGCAGACCCTGCGCATTTGCCCATCTATTTCATATTCTTCCATCTTCGCAATATTGTGGCAGACATCATAGACCAGAGGCAGATCTTTGGCTCGTGCCTTGCGACCAAAGATGGTAGAAAAAGCCTGACGAACTCCATGCATAAGCAATTGACGGTTCGCCCAAGCAAAGTTCGCGGCGCAGGCCATCGCTTCTAGATACTGCTGTCCTTCTATAGCTGCTAAGGGTAAACAAGCCAATTGCCGATCAACAAGCTTAAAGCCATAATATTGCTGTTTTGCCTCTGCTAGCTTGATAAAATCTTCTGCTATCTGATGGCCAATCCCCGTGAGCCACAATGGATAGTTGCAACAACCTGTCCTTTTTGCCCGATACCCAAAGCTTGTGCAGCCTGCTCATCATAAATGTGCTCAACGGCCTGTATCTCACAGAAATGGTTGCCAGAGCCCAAGCTCCCAAGCTGATTAATCCCACGTTGGAGCGCCTTCTGGCTTACAGTATCAGGATTGGCACTCGCCAAACAACCATTCTCTTCAGTACTCTCTAAATCCTCGGCAAAGCCATAGCCTTCTTCGATTGCCCATGCCGATCCTCGCTGCATAACCTGGCGCATCTCGCCCATCGTCAACCTCCGCATGCCCTCGCCGCCAACACCTGAAGGCAGGTTTGTAAACAACTCATCCGCGAGTTTCTCTACCTGTCCCTTGATCTGATCTCGCAACAAGTCAGTCGCAAGCATGCGCACTCCACAATTGATATCGAAGCCAATACCGCCCGGGGAGACAACTCCCCGCTCAGCATCGGTTGCCGCGACGCCACCGACCGGAAAGCCATAGCCCCAATGGATATCGGGCATAGCCAAAGAATATCCCACAATGCCGGGTAACGTCGCAACATTTGCGACCTGCTGAAGAGAATTATCCGTTTTTATCTGCTCAATTAACTCATCATCGGCATACACCATACCTGGGACGCGCATCTCAGGACGATAGTGCTGAGGGATGCGCCAGCGATTAGCATCGACACGCTCCAAAGGAATATTCTCAGTCATATCACCCTCCTAACTTACAGATCGAAAATGATCCGGGCCTGGTATCCGTCATCTAGGCGGGTAACAGCAGCTTCGTGCCAAGTAACAGCCTTGATGGCGCAGCCGAGATGGTGGCGTTGACGATCATAGGGCTCACCGAATGCTTGTCCAATTACCTGTGTCTCATCCATACTCTCGATCACAAAATCGCGGAAAAGAAGATATTCTGTATCAAACAGGAAAATCAGTTCATTGAGCCATGCAATGAGCAGAGAGATCGTATCGTGGCCATCAACAGTAATCTGGCGGCTTGTCTGGGCACGCACTTGTTCAAGTGGAACAAGGAGACTCTCCATACCTTGGGCCGCATGAATAAACAGCTCTGACAATGTGCGGCCAAAGATGTGCAAGCCTACATCGGCAGTATGTTCAAACACTGCATAAGGCTCCGGCATCTCTTCAATTAGTGGCACCAATGGAAAGCATTGTGGCCAAACCAATGGGAATGCCACCAACTCCTTTCACGGAAGATGTTGTTCTTTTGACCGTCCTTATATTACCACACCCCTGCCCGATCATGGCATGGGGATGAATGGAGAATCCTTTCTTGGGGCTTGGGCAGGTTACCGACGGGCAGAAGCCTGCGTCAAACCCGCAAGGCTTGAGATGCTCAAGGAGGCCTGTTATTTGCATCAATTTTGACACCTGCGGTGGATCGTGAAGGGGGTCTTCTTGGTCAGAGTTTTCAAGGGAGGCCGTCTTGAACTTCGCTTGGAGATGTCGCCATAGATAATGCCCATGCCATTGGTGCCAAAATAGACGCGTCCGTAAATACGGGGATCGCCAGTAATGCAGCAAATGCTTCCATACTGATGCTGGTTATCATTGATGCGTATCCAGGTCTTGCCTCTATCGTCCGAACGAAAGACGCCGTGGATGCTATCAATAATGGCAAGAGCGTAGATGGCCATATAGTTTTGTCCGGGAGCAGCCTTTCCGAAGCCAATCGAGTTGGCATTTGTCACGTTCGACAGTTTGGTGAAGGTCGCACCACTATTGGTCGAGTGCCAGATGCCCTTGTTATCGCCTGCAATCCAGATATTGCCTTCGTGCCCAGGCATGGCCTTGACGACGACTGAAATCCTTTATCTGAGGAAGTCCTTGTGCGCTCGTTGAGGTAAATTTTTCGCCTCCGTTGGTACTTACCCAGAATTTGCCTTGTCCATAGCCATAGAACTTCTTCGGGTTTACCCGATCGGATGCCACAACCGCGTTTTGTGGAATATTTGCTGAGACAATCCAGGTAGTGCCGTCATTAGTCGAGTAAGATACCGGCGCATCATTTGGAGCCCATAGCACTCGGCTGCCATCTGCTGCCGCTGCTACTGTCCCGCCAACACCAGGGATGTCTTTCTGGCCTGCGATCCAAGTTAAGCCACCATCATTGCTAAAGGCGCTACCCGTGGTTGGTGGGTTGCCCTTGGGGTTGCCGTAACCTACACGGACAAGGAAGTTCGGTTTGCGTTCAGCGTAATCGATAGCTGCATCGGCCTGGGGAATAGGGTACATTGCGGCAGGAGATTTTGTGAGGTCGTCATGACGCCAGCCACTGACATCTCCCACTGTGCTATACAAATGGGCATTGGCAGGTGGGCTGATCAAGTCGCTTACGGCTTCATGTTCAATGCCTAGAGCCATACTCTTAATGACAACCTGACCACCCTTATCCCAGGCCGTGAGATTCGTTGTGCCATAGATCGTAGCGCCCGTACCATAAAACATGCGGTCAGAGTTGAATGGATCAATATTCAATCCTTCCATCATCCAACCCAGTTTGACGGAGGGAGACGGAGGAGTTGGGTTTGTGTTCCCAAAGTTCAGCCATGGCGCGTTTGAGACGTCCATCCTATAATGCAGGATACGGTTGGAATGGTTAGCATCCCATTCCCAGATCGGCTTCCAAGTCTGGCCTCCATTGGTACTGCGGTAGAGTATGTTGTCTGGCCACCACAAGTTGACCGCAGCCACCACCAGAGTGCCAGGATGCTGTCTATCGATCCCCAAACCGCCATACCCAAAGGTGTTGTTTTTGCTATCAGAACCAGGAACCGGACTGATTTTGGTCCAAGTTGAAGTCTTTGGGGTGAACTTCCAGACATCACCATGGCTATCATTATAGGAATTATCCCAATTGCAATAGTTGATATATAAAGTTCCATTTGTATCAAGTTTACCCTGATGCGGTAAATATCCAGTCGAGATATTAGAACTCGTATCCCAGGTAGCGCCGCCTGTGCAAGTGACCGTGGTTCCACTTACGTTACAGACTGGTTCACCGGGGATAGGTGCCCAGGTCCTGCCAGCATCGGTACTGCGGTAAATATTATTCGCGCCGCTGCGATTATCCCCAACCCCGACATAAATGGTCTTGGTTGGGCTGCCGGGTTTGCCTGTTGAGGGATCAAAGGTTATCCAGGGGATGCCAAGGGGATCGCCCCCGGAGGGATCACCAGCTTTTTCGACGAAGGGACCAGTATCTGGGAAGTTACGCACTTTGTTCCAAGTAACACCATAGTTTGTGCTTTTCCAGAGTCCATTTCCGCTGCGGGCACCGAAATAGAGGATGGCATCATCATTGGGATCGATTGCCAGACGTTCGCTCATTCCATTGCCAGGCATGTTACCCCCCATTTTGAAGGGCATCTTCGTTTGCTGGAAGGTTCGGCCCTGGTTAGTCGAGCGCAAGATGACGCCATTCATGTTTGTCCACGAATTCGTATAAGTCCCAGCGGCAATATAGAGGCGGTTAGGATCGACGGGGTCAGTTGCCAAACTCTCAACGCCTGTCATATTCCATTGGTTGGGGCTTACCCAGTTAAGTAACTGCGTCCAAGTGCTTGTTTTGGGATTCCAACGATAGGCACCGCCCATATCGGTTGGTGCATAGATCAGATCTTTCTGCTTTTGATTAAAAATAATATCCGGCATAAAGCCACCGCCGCCACCTGTGACCACATTTTTCCAGTGATAAGCTTGGAGAGCAACTGTCCTAGCGTTAGAAATACGTAATGGGCTAGTGATCATGGAGACCAGGATCGTTGCTAGAGCTACAAAGGACATAGCGAGAATATATCTCTGCTGCCTATTGGAATATTTAACCCTTTTCATCATGAACAGCAATATCTTTCTGCAAACCACCTAAAGATGGAATCATCATTTATAGAAGTTCATTAATGGTCATATCATCTATCCATTCCACAGTAATATATTCTCCGTCCAATATTGGAATGCATGCTCTTTCTTACGACATTTCTATTATTATCTCATAAGAGTGTCAGATCAAGGGGGAAAGAGGGACACATTTGCCGTGCCTGTCACTCTAGACAGGGAAAAGTCACTGCAATCAGTGGTATTACTCTAGAATTTGAATTTCTCATGGAAATAGGCGAAAGGTTGAGTTTTTCATGCGTGGTAGTGAGTCTCCAATGTCTAGTTCATTGTTGGCAAAAGGCATATAATTATGTCTATCAACATTCGACACACACCATCCCAGGAGGTCCAGCGATGAGTACCATAAATCAGAAGATTTCTGGAGGCGCACAGGGAAAGGAGCGGATTGCCTCCATGCGAGATATTTTGCTGCGACGATTGAGTAGCAGCATCATAACCATCATAATCTTGCTTATCGGACTTTTATGGTCGGTGCCTACTTTTGGACTCTTCATCAGTTCACTGCGGCCAGCCAGTCTGATTCAAAGCAGTGGCTGGTGGACAGCATTTGTGCCGCCCTGGCACTTCACAATTGAGAACTACCAGCAAGTGATTCTGGCCCAAGGATTAGGACAAGCCTTTCTCAACAGTCTGATCATTGCCATTCCAGGTACTTTACTACCCAGCTTACTAGCCGCCTTTGCCGCATATGCCTTTGCCTGGATGAAATTTCCAGGACGTGACTGGCTCTTCTTTGGAATAGTCGCCTTACTAATCATCCCAATTCAGATCACCCTAGCTCCTGTACTAACTCTCTTTACGACCATTGGAATAACAGGGAGCTATCTTGCAGTCTGGTTAGCGCACACAGCGTATGGCTTACCATTTGCGATCTACCTCTTGCGTAACTTCTTCAGCTCTCTGCCACCGGACTTATTTAAATCAGCCCACATTGATGGAGCTTCGCACTTACGCTTCTTCTTCAACATAGTGTTACCGTTATCAGTGCCATCGCTGGCCTCGCTCTTCATCTTTCAATTCATGTGGGTCTGGAACGATCTGCTCGTTGCTCTCATTTTCCTGGGAGGCAGACCTGAGCGTGCGCCTTTAACCTTAACAATTGCTAACCTCGTCAATTCTTATGGCAGCAACTATCAAGTGCTCACATCGGCAGCCTTTATCTCGATGGTCTTGCCTTTGGTAATATTCTTCTCCTTGCAGCGTTACTTTGTACGTGGTATTCTGGCGGGTTCGGTGAAAGGATAGGTAAAAGAAGGGGTGCTTCCAATGGCACGCGTCCAATTTGAGCACGTTTATAAGCGATTTGGTAATGTTGATATTGTGCACGATATCAATCTTGACATCCAGGACAAAGAGTTCCTAGTTCTAATTGGTCCCTCTGGCTGTGGAAAAAGTACCAGCTTGCGTATGGTAGCAGGACTAGAAGAGCCGAGTGAGGGCAAGATTTTTATTGGAGACTGCCTTGCCAATGGTATTGATCCAAAAGATCGTAATATTGCGATGGTCTTCCAAAACTATGCTCTCTATCCCCATATGACCGTTTTCGACAACATGGCCTTTGGTCTCAAATTGCGTCATCTTCCCAAGCAAGAGATCAAGAAGCGGATCGAAGAGGCTGCTAGCCTGCTTGGACTAGAGCAATTACTCAATCGCAAGCCGAGAGAGTTATCTGGTGGTCAGCGCCAGCAAGTCGCGCTTGGTCGTGCCATTGTGCGTGATGCGCAAGTTTTCCTAATGGATGAGCCGCTCTCAAACCTTGACGCAAAGCTGCGTGTTGCGACTCGTGCTGAAATTATCAAATTGCACCAGCGCATCCAAACCACAGTCATTTACGTCACCCACGATCAAGTTGAAGCGATGACGATGGGAGACCGTATAGCTGTCTTGAGTGGAGGTAACATCCAGCAGCTTGGTACGCCGCAGGAATTGTATGATCATCCAGCAAACATCTTTGTTGCAGGCTTCATTGGTTCACCAGCGATGAACTTCATTCCTGGAGCACAGATTATTACCGAGGAGAACTCAACCTTCATAGTCCTCAAAGGAATTGGGCATGTGATAGTACCGCCGCACTATGCAGAACGTGCCCGAGCTAGTGCAGGTCGTAACCTAACCTTTGGCATTCGCCCAGCCCACCTAGAGCATATTAGCTCAGAGTCGACCATTGACGGAACTGTAGAGGTAGTTGAGAACCTTGGCAACGAATTGCAGGTCTACCTGACCGCTGGTGACAAAAGCCTGATAGCTACCCTCAATCCGCGTTCTCGCCTAAGTGTTGGCGACAAGGTGCACCTATCCATTGATAGTGATCAGATGCATCTCTTTGACTCTGATACAGGCCAGACGATCTTCTAAGCATGAAACAGGATGGTGCTGACAGCAAATGCCTTAGTGCCCAAAAATTGCTATCTTTGAGGTCTCATCTTCTCCCTCGTGCAGTGTCCTCCGATGGAAGTCTCAAGCTTCGTCTTGCCAGCTCACATGGAGAAAACGCTCAAGTAGATGCATGCGCCAAATCCAGCGTTGGACTAGACTCCAGATGAGAGCGGCAGCTCCAATAAAGAGATAATCTGTGGTGTTGAGTGCAGCAAGACTGAAGAAGGTACGTACAGGCGCAATGGCAATAATGACCAGATAGACCATGAGCAATCCAAATGCCAGCAGAGTCGGTCGCCAGTCACCGCTCAACTTACTCCCTCCTACCCAGAAGGGAGCTGGTGGGACAACAAAGGGGATCAGCAGAAGCCTGCTGCGCTTCAACTTCACGAGTTGAGAGTCCCTCAAGTGTGTGATAGATCTGCATACCAAAACGAGAACTCCTGAGATGATCTTGGCAGTGAAGGACTTCCTCTTTGCTCTTTATGTCATCTTCCCTGCCCGTAACGCATTGAATATGACCACCACATCAATCACTTCTTGCAAGATCGCGCCTGCTGCTGGGCTAATGAAGCCAAAGGCCGCAAAGATCATGGCAATGACGCTCAGTCCCATGCCAACCCAAATACCCTGCAAAGCAACACGCATGACCCGGTGTCCCAGACGCACTGCTAGTACTACACGCAAGATATCTGTGGAGAGCAGCACCGTATCGGCAGCCGTCGCCGCAGCAGTTAATCCTTGAGTTCCCAGTGCCATCCCGACAGTGGCCGTTGCCAGTGCAGGGGCATCATTAATCCCATCGCCAACCATCAGGACTCGATGCCCCTGCTCAATCAGTTCCTTGACATGACGTACTTTATCTTCTGGGAGGCAGCGCGAAATCACATGGTCGACTTGTGCTATCTTGCCAATCTGTTGAGCCACGACCTCGCTATCGCCTGTCAGCAGGATCGTTTCTTTGAATTCCTGCCGCATGCAAATCTGCCGAGAGGTGGGAGAGTTCGGCTCGGGGAATGTCCTCAAGGATGATAAGTCCCTTCACTTGCTTGTTAACCGCAATGAAGCTACAGATTTGCCCTTTCTCAACGCACCGCTCTCGTTCAGAGAGCAGTTCTGGCGGGAGCGTGATCCCAAGATGACGCATGAAGGTCCGGTTTCCCACTGCTATCTCTACCGTATCGCCCCCTTGATGCAATTCCTCTAGCTGGTCTTGGGCTATTACTGGCACGCGTCCATGGACTCCCTTGCCAAAGAGTTCCTCGAAATCGTCTATCAGAACTCAGCGGTAACGTGTGTTGCTGGGCGTCTTCCACCACAGCACGCGCTAGGATATGTGTAGATAGCTGCTCAACTGAAGCCGCCAAGCGCAGCAGCGTCTCCTTTTGAGCAGAGTAGGGAGCATTCTGGGGAAGGGGATGCACAACAGGGTCAACCTCAATTCTGCCGTCTGCATCCTGCTCATCATGTTTTGCAAGGACGATGGATGTCACTTTGGGCATGCCCAGTGTCAGCGTGCCGGTTTTGTCAAAGACGGCAACATCCACTTCTCCAAGTTGCTCGATAGCTGCTCCGCTCTTGGCAATAATGCCATGACGTGCTGCTAAATCAATGCCAGACATGATGGCAATTGGCGTGGCTAAAATCAGTGGGCAGGGTGTTGCGACGACCAGCACTGCTAGGGCGTCGAGACTATTACCTCCTGGGAGGGCCCATGCCAAGCCTGCCAGTGCGAGTGCTGCGATCGTAAAGCCGATGCTATAGCGATCTGCCAGACGATGGATCGGCGCTTTCTGGTTTTGGGCTTCCTCCACTAAACGCACAATCTGTGCATACTTGCTGTCTGTGCTACGCTTGCTGGCACAAATCTGGAGTACGCCATCTAAGTTCACGCTGCCAGAAAGGACAAGGAGGCCAATCGTTTTGCGTACGGGAACCGGTTCACCTGTCAGATCCGCCTCACTGACACTAGCTGCTCCATCGGTCACAACGCCATCAACCGGGATCACCTCACCAGGTTTGACCACGATTTCCATCCCAACATCAACCTGCTCTGCGGGAATTGTGACCAATTCATCTCCCTGCCAGCGATGAGCCTGCCGTGGAGCACGCTCAGCTAGTGCTGACAAGGAGGTGCGGGCTCGTCGCAGGGCATAGGCTTCTAAGGCTTCACCTCCTGAAAGCATCAGAACAATGAGTGCCCCAGCCAGATACTGTTCCAGTAAGAGTGACCCAGTAATGGCAAGTAGAGCGATGACATCCACACTGAATTCTTTGCGCAGGAACTGCTGCATGGTATTCCACACTAGCGGAATCCCTCCCAGTAACACCGCTGCAAGCAGAAGCCAATGAGTGAGATCAGCGTGCCCAGCAAGCCAGAGAAGAAGTCCCCCGGCCAGTAATACCATCGTCCCAAATGGAACGGGAGAGTGTTTGACAGTCTGCCACAATCTCTGCCACCATCGTCGAGACCTTTGTTGGCTGGTTTGAGCTGAAGGGCTGTCTATAGGAGTCTGCTGTGTTGATATTACAGGAGAAGACTCTGGCTTTGCTGTGGTTTGACCTGTTTGCTTGTTATTGAGCATGGTGTTGCGACCTTCTTCCTTCTGGGGTTGGCTCTATCCCATTCTAGGAGTTAGCACGATCAAGCATGCAAGTCCGCTGATCGCCTCTGCTTGTCAAAATATGTTTCAGGATGGACAAGGGTTGCTGCAACTGGACCGAAAGGTTGTATCCTTGTCTCCTTCTTAAATATCACACTTTCTGTCTCACTGCACTATCACAGTGTGGGTGCCTTTCCTCACAAGTTCCTCACAAATCTGGAGGCGGGTCAAGGCAATCCATTGGTAAGTGATCTGATAGAACCGTTACCAATGCAACTAGGCAAGGTCAAAAAAGTGGACTATGAATATGAACGTGAAGGGTTTTGCAGTCTATTTCTGGCATGTGAGCCATTGAAAGGGAAAGCAGTGGTTCAAGTGAAAGAGCGTCGCACAAAAACAGACTTTGCTCATTTTGTGCGCTATCTCGTTGATGAAGTCTATCCAGATGTAGAACAAATCGTCCTGGTAATGGATAACTTGAATACCCATACTCCCTGTTCCTTTTATCACGCCTTTCCTCCAGAAGAGGCGGCGAGGCTAGCAAAAAAGCTTGAGATTCATTACACGTCTTTGTATGAAAGTTGGTTAAATATGGTATAGGTTGAGTTTTCGGTTTTGGGCAGGCAAGCCTTGAATACTAGGTTGAAGGATATTGCAAGCGCACAAGAGCGTGTTACTGCTTGGCAAGCGAAACAAGAAAAGCATCCTGTAACTTTTAGTTGGCGTTTTAATACTAAAGATGATCGTATCAAACTTAAACGACTTTATTCCTCTCTCTGAGGAGCAAAGGGTCGAATGAAGTTTGACAGAGCAGTAGTGACCCATTATTGCTTGTTTCTATACTGAAGCCCAATAATCGCTACCGAATCTTAACAAAATCATTACCATGCTTTGCCTTTGCAACAGTATAATGTAGTCTACATAGTCATGCCTATAAAATGATGTCTACACATATACCGTTTCTTCGGTGGTATTTTTTGCTAAATGGCACTTTTGAATTAGAAAGAAAAAAACGTTCCCGATAAGTGCGGGCAGGTCTTAGAAGAAAGAGCAAATTTATGACATCAATGATTTCACGTGAGACTTTACTACGAGCAGAAGGACAAATAGTCCCTGCTTCTTTTACTCAACAACAGGCCTGGATACTTGACCAGTTGGTACCTGAGGAAAATATCAATACTCTTTCCGTCACTACTTATGTGAAGCAAGCAATGAGTGTGCAAATACTCACGAAGAGCCTCAATGTCTTGTTGCAACGTCATGAAGCTCTGCGCACTACCTTCCGTTCTCAAACAGAAGAGAGACAGCTCTTGCATGTGATAGCTCCCAGACTAACTATGCCACTGTCCGTCGTCGATCTGCGGGCTCTACAGGAAGAAGAACGGGAAGCTGAAGCACAACGCCTTGCCAATGAGGAAGCGCAATACTCCTTTGACATGAGCCAGGGGCCACTGGTACGGGCTTGTCTCTTACAATTGGGCATAGAGGAGTCTCTGCTACTACTGAGTGTACACCACAGCATCTGTGATATTTGGTCACTCAAGCTGTTGCTGCACGAACTTGCAACCCTCTATGAGGCTCTCGCAAGCGATCAGCCCTCACCTTTGTCAAAGCCACCACAGCCATACACAGAATTCGCACAACGGCAACTAGCTTGGCTCCAAGAAGAGGAGGCAGCTACTGAATTGGCCTACTGGAAGCAGCAATTGGCTGACTGTCCCGATGCTCTGAAGCTGCCTACCAGTTACCAACAGTTGCCGGTGCCAACCTACCAGAGTTCGACCTGCAGCGTGACCTTGTCCAGGACGTTGAGCGAGAACTTGAGAGATTTGAGTCGGCAAGAGAATGTGAGTCTAGAGATAATTCTGCAGGCTGCCTTGCTGTGCCTGCTCTACCGCTACACCGGGCAAGAAGATTTGGTAATAGGGACAATCACAGCAGGCTACAGACCAGAAGGGAACGAGACAACGGTTGGCTTGTTCGAGAATATTCTAGCCTTGCGCTCCAGTCTAGCGGACGATCTTCCCTTTCATCAGGTGTTGAGGCAAGTACGTGAGAAGATCCAAGAAACTCAGGCCTACCAGAAGCTGCCCTTTGAATATCTGATCAAAGAGTTATACCCCACACACTCATTGGATCAGAACCCACTCTTTCAAGTGATGCTGACTGTATCGCCGTCGGTTTCTCTACCGCTAGGGTGGACACTGCGCCAAATGAAGAGCGGGACCCCTCACTCTAACCTGAGCTTAGAGGTTGAGGAGTGGGCAGAAGACCTACGGATTAATTTTAAGTATCGCCGTGACCAGCTTGACGAGGAGACAATCGATCGCTTGGTCGGGCATTGGCAGACGCTCCTAGAGGGCATTGTCGCCGATCCTACGCAGTCGATTGCTCGTTTGCCCCTTTTGACAGCGCAAGAGCGTCACCAGTTGCTGGTCGAGTGGAATCCTCCCCCAGTCGAGGATTTCCAAGATCGCTGCGTTCATGAGCTTTTCGAGGATCAGGCCGAGCGCACGCCAGAAGCCATTGCCGTGATCTGCGAGGGAGAACAGCTTACCTATGGTGAGTTGAATCGGCAGGCCAATCAGCTAGCCTGTCACCTGCGAGAGAAGGATATCCACGAAGAAGTTGCCGTCGGTCTCTGCATCGAGCCCTCCGTCAAGGCAATCGTCGGTCTGTTGGCTATTCTCAAAGCAGGTGGCGTCTATGTCCCCATGGATCCAACCTATCCCCCTGAGCGCATCGCCTTCATGGCGCAAGAGACTAGCATGCCGCTCCTGATCACAGAGCAGCATCTACTCACACGCGTGGGCCAGCAATCTCTCCAGTGCGTTTGCCTGGATGCTGACTGGCCAACCATCAGTCAGCATCCCGCAACCAATCTGCCTCACGCGGTCAAAGGGAACCATCTGGCCTATATCATCTTCACTTCCGGTTCCACCGGACGCCCCAAGGGCGTGCTCATTGAGCATCGGCCCATTGCCTCCCACTGTGGAGTCACGATCGAAGTCCACAAATTGGGTGCTGTGGATTGCTGTTTGCAATTGAACGCCTTTACCTTTGATGCTTCCTTGGAACAAATCCTGCCCCCCCTCTTGGTTGGGGCACGACTTGTCCTGCGTGGATCAACGATTTGGTCTCCGGCTGAATTCCTGCAGCAGACCCAAGACCACCAGATCACTGTCGCGACAGGGTCCTGCGGCTACTGGCATGAGGTGATCTCCCATTGGGCGACCCTTCCTCCCAAGCAGTTGTCTGGCCTGCGGCTCAGGCTCATCGGTGCGGGTGGCGATCGGCTCTCGCCCGAGGTTGTGCGGCTCTGGAGGCAGTTACCCTTGCCCTCTCTGCAATTCTTCAATCTCTATGGTCCCACTGAGGGCACGATTGTTACTACCCTCTTTGACATTCCACGCCATCTTGAGTCGGAACAGCCTGAGACTAATATCTCCATTGGTCGCCCATTGTCCAATCGCCGCGTCTATATTCTCGACAAGCTCGGCCAACCTGTACCACAAGGAGTTGCAGGAGAGTTACATATCGGGGGAAACCTGCTGGCTCGTGGCTATCTCAATCACCCCGAACTGACCTCTGAGCGCTTTATCGCTGATCCTTTCAGTCAGCAACCACAGGCCCTGCTCTACAAAACGGGTGACCTAGCACGCTACTTGCCGACAGGCCTGATCGAATTCATGGGGCGCGTTGACCATCAAGTCAAAATTCGCGGCTTCCGCATCGAACCCGGGGAGATCGAAGCTGTCATCGCGCTCCATCCTGCTGTTTACCAGACCTTAGTCATGGTTCGTGAGGAGATTCCAGGTCTCAAACGGCTGGTCGCTTATGTGGTTCCACGTTCCGATCAGGAAACTTCTCTGCTCACTATTCAACTGCATAACCAGCTCAAAGAGCGCCTCCCTGACTATATGATCCCTGCAGCCATTATCCTGCTAGAGACTTTTCCCCTCAATACCAGCGGCAAAGTGGATCGTCACGCTCTGCCTGCACCCGATTTCACTGGCAGCGAGCGCCAAGAAAGCTTTGTAGCTCCTCGCACCCCGCTCGAAGATGGCGTGGCCAGGATTTGGGCCCAGGTGTTAGGTCTTGAGCAGATCAGCATTCACGATGATTTTTTCGCCTTGGGCGGGGACTCGCTGCTGGGAATGCAAGTCCTTTCGCGTCTGCAGACTCTTCTCGATATCACTGTTCCACTGCGTCGCTTCTTTGAGGCTTCCACGGTCGCTCAATTGGCTGAGGCCATCTCCCAACTGCAAGCCTCCCAGTCTGATAAGCTCGGCTTGCATAAATTGACGAAGGAAGATGGTTATCTACTAACCACTAGAACTACATCAATATGCCAGCAAGTTGTTCGTGCTTATCCTGTCTCTCTGATGCAGGAAGGGCTTCCTGGTTCTTACAACATTTGGAACCAGATAGTGTGAATTACAATGTGTATGTTACCCTGCGGGTGCGCAAGGGAGTGAATATAGAAGCCCTCAAACGAAGTCTCAACGCTCTCGTACAGCGGCATGAGGTGCTACGAACGATCTTTGAGATGCAAGAGGACAAGGTCATGCAGCTGGTTCTTCCTACCTTGACGCTCGATCTGCCAGTGCACGATCTGCAACATTTGGCAGAAGATGAGCGAGAGGCTGAGGCGCAGCATCTGGTGAGGATAGAAGCGAGACGTCCCTTTGATCTGGCACAGGGGCCCCTCTTGCGAGCTAGCCTGTTCCAACTGGGGCCAGAGGAGTCCTTGTTGTTCTTGACCATGCATCATATTGTCTCTGATGGCTGGTCACTGAATATCCTCTTGCCTGAGCTAACGAGCTTATACGAAGCCTTGGCAAACGGACAATCCTTTCTGTTACCAGACTTGCCCCTTCAGTATAGTGATTTTGCGGTTTGGCAGCGAATGCAGATGGAAGGGGGACAGTTCGCTGAGCAGTTGGCCTATTGGGAGCGCCAGTTGGCTGGGGCCCCTGAGGTTCTCGACTTGCCTGTAGCACGTCCAATGCCAGTGCAAAAATCCTCTCAGGGAGCGACCTATCATTCGGCCCTGTCCCAAAGGCTGACAGAGAGCCTCAAGGCTGTGAGTCGCCAGCAGGGAGTCACGCTGTACATGACCATGCTGGCAGCATTCCAGGTATTGCTGCACCGCTACACAGGGCAGGAGGATGTGGTTATAGGTACATTTGCGGCCAACCGTCAAGCCGGGACAGAGGCGCTAGTGGGCTTTTTCGTCAACACCCTGGTGGTGCGTACGGATCTGTCGGGAGATCCCTGTTTTGCAGCTCTGCTTGGGCGTGTGCGGGAGGTAGTGCTAGCAGCACAGGCAAACCAGGAGCTTCCCTTCGCCTCTCTGGTGAATGCACTTCGACCAAGTCGGCAGGCTGGGCGCAACCCGCTCTTCCAGGTGGCGATGAGCTTTGATACACCATCGCTCTCGAACTTAGCAGAAGGATGGGAGTTTGTTGATTTGGAGAACCTGATAGAGGATGTTCAATTCGAACTCGCCCTAGAGATGCAAGAAAGTTCACAGGGGGTAAGTTGTCATTTCGAGTACCGCACCGACCTGTTTGATGAGGCTACGATCGTCCGACTGGTCGGGCATTGGCAGACCTTGCTGGAGGCCATTGTCGCCAACCCCAATCAGCCATTGTCTACCCTACCTCTGCTGACAGTGCAGGAACGCCAGCAACTGCTGGTAGAATGGAATGTCACCGGGACAGCCTATCCGGTAGATCAGTGCCTCCATCAGCTCTTCGAGACTCAGGTGGAACGTACTCCTCAGGCGGTTGCTGTGGTTTTCGAAGGTGAGGAGATGACCTACCAAGAACTGAACCGACGAGCCAATCAACTGGCACACTACCTCCAACACCTGGGTGTAGGGCCTGAGATGTTAGTTGGCATTTGTGTGGAACGATCCTTGGACATGGTCGTAGGGTTATTGGGTATTCTCAAAGCTGGAAGCGCCTATGTGCCGCTCGATCCTAGTTTCCCATTCGATCGGATTGCCTTCATGTTGGAGGATGCCCAGGCACCAGTCTTGGTTACTCAGCAGCATCTGATTGCCCAATTACCCGCATATGAGACGAAAGTCGTCTGTTTGGATACTGATCAGTCGGTGCTAGCGCAACAGCGTGAGGCCAATTTACTCCCTTCAGCGACTTCTGCCAATCTAGCTTATGTCATTTACACATCAGGGTCTACAGGGCGTCCTAAGGGTGTGCAGATTATTCACCGGGCGGTAGTCAACTTCTTGCTCTCCATGCGTGAGCAGCCTGGCCTGAGTGAGGAAGATGCGCTATTAGCTGTTACGACCCTCTCCTTCGATATTGCGGGCCTTGAGCTGTTTTTGCCTCTGATAGTGGGGGCGCGTGTGATTGTGGTGACCCGTGATGTTGTCACAAATGGGGAGAACTTGATAAAGACCTTGGCTCAGACAGGGACAACAGTGATGCAGGCAACCCCTGTCACTTGGCGCATTTTGCTGGCTGCAGGATGGCAAGGCAACCATCGCCTCAAGATTTTTGTGGTGGGGAAGCACTTCCCATGGAGCTGGCCCAACAGTTGCTGCCCAAGGTCGCTTCACTGTGGAATCTCGATGGGCCAACGGAGACGACGATCTGGTCAAGTGTCTGCAAGATTGAGCCGAGTGAGGAAGTCATCTCGATTGGCTGTCCAATTGCCAATACCCAGATCTATCTGCTCGATGGGCACTTGCAACCCGTGCCCATCGGCGTGCCAGGAGAACTCTACATTGGAGGGGATGGTCTAGCTCGTGGTTACCTGAATTGCCCAGAGCTGACGGCCGAGCGATTTATCCATCATTCTTCCACTGGTGAGCGCTTGTACAAAACAGGGGATCTTGCTCGTTATCGCTCAGATGGAACCATTGAGCATCTGGGGCGTCTCGACTTCCAAGTGAAACTGCGTGGTTTCCGCATCGAACTAGGTGAGATCGAAGCAGTGCTTGGCCAGCATCCAGCGGTGCGGCTAGCAATCGTGATGGCTCGGGAAGATACACCTGGGGACAAGCGGCTGGTAGCCTACATAGAGCTACAGCAGGAGCAGAGTACGACAGCCGCGGAGCTGAAAAGTCATCTAACGAGGCATTTGCCAGCCTATATGGTGCCATCGGCCTTTGTACTGCTGGAAAAGCTGCCGTTAACACCCAACGGCAAGATAGATCGGCGGGCTCTACCTGTACCTGAGCAGGACAGAAGCATGGTCGAAGAGAATTATGTCCCACCAAGCCTACCAGTGGAGAAACAGTTGGTTCAGATCTGGGAAAAGCTGCTAGGAGTACAGCCCATCGGGATCAAGGACAACTTTTTCGAGCTGGGGGGAACTCATTGCTAGGAGTGCAGCTATTCGATCAGATGACACAGGTGTTTGGCAAGAAACTACCACTCTCGACCCTCTTTGGAGGAGCAACCATAGAGCATTTGGCAAAAGCACTGGCAGGAGAGAGTATTGCCACTCTACCAGCAGAGATAAAAACTGACGAACGTGCAGGACTGGTAGCAGTACAGACAGGTGGATCGAAACGACCGTTTTTCTTCCTGCACGGCCAGTGGACTAACAGTGCACTCTACAGCTTGGACCTAGCGCACGCTCTGGGTCCTGACCAGCCTTTCTACCTGCTTGAGCCATACAAGTATCAAGATCTGATACCACTACCAACCTTTGAGGAAGTTGCAGCTGCTTATGTTAAGGCACTCCGCGCTGTTCAACCAGAGGGTCCATATCTTCTGGGAGGCTGGTGCAATGGAGCTACCTGGGCTTACGAGATAGCACGGCAGTTGCATGCACAGGGCCAGAAAACCGACTTGTTGGTTATGATGGAGCCCAGCGTTCCTGCTGAGCATGGACAAGAGCGGCGTGTGATCACAAGCCTTGGCAATCTGTTAGGACTTAGCGCAGAAAAGCAAGCAGACTGGTTTATAGCATACAGACACATGCGCGAATTCTTCTATGACTGGCGATTGAGTAAATTCAAGCACAAGAGAGCTGCTACACAAAGTATGCCAAATGCTGTAGCACCAAAACTTAATGAGTTTATTCCCAGCAGGGAAGTCATGCGGGGCTGGGCAAATATCTATCAATGGATGCTTGCAGGTTATAGGCCTCAGTTCTATCCTGGCAAGATTGCGCTCTTTTGGACTGAGGAAGAACCTCTTCGCGGAGAGATTTGGCGTAGAACGATGGAAACCCAAACTCAAGCCAATAATGTGGAAGTCTATATCATTCCTGGCAACCACATAACCTCTAGGACTGAATATCTCCCCATATTGGCTGAGCGGTTCCGTGAATGCTTGACCAAGATAGAGCCTACTTGCTGACGTCCAGTGCTCCATGGGGTGTATGAAATTCGTTAGTAATTCATACACCCTTCTTCATAGGACAATACTACCTCGCAACCTCAAATATATCTTTTATCCTTCAATACTTTTATGTTTAATATGCTGTAGATGCTTTTTAAGCGTAGTTTCACTAATACAAAGCTGCTTGGCAATTGTACGTCGATCAAGACCATCACGTAATAATTTAACAATCTCTCGTTCCCTTGGAGAAAGCAACTCTTCACGGATTGCGAAACGAAGGCCATGGAGGAAATAGTCCATGGTATAAGAGGCAACGGTAGGCTCAATCAAGAAAGCCCCATTTTGCAGGTAAAGAGTTGCATGAAGAAGTTCCGCTGAAGTATCATTGAGAAGATAGCCGCGTGCACCATACTTGTAAGCTCTTTGCAAGGTATCTAGATCAAATTTAGCAGCTAAGACAATAAAATGTCCACGTGGGAGAGATGCCATATCTATGACAAGCGATTGGTCTATTACAATGAAGTCTGGACTTGTGGAACGAAGTTGAGTTTGGAATTTCCTCCTTTGTCGCGGCTTCATGTACCTGGACTATATGCTTATCCTCAGTAAGCACTGTGCGTAATCCCGCACGAAAAATATCAGAGGGGACAGCAATTAAAACTTTTAGCTCCATGAATGTACCTTCCTCGGCAACATTTTCTGGTGAGTCTTGCCTTCGCTTTGCTGCCATCTATTGCCAACAGCTTCCTTATTTCACTCTTTGTTACTGTAGAGTATACCATATTACTGAACAGACCAGCTATTGTATACCCTATAGTTCTAATAAAAAATACTCCAATGGAGTATTGCCTAAAAGCTCTACTGTGGGTATACTTTATATGTGTCTTCTATATACTTGTTGTCTTCTATCTTATATGGAAGATATAGTACAAGTTTCTCTACTGCGAACATTAATTAGAGAACTTTGGCATATCTACCATGTTACAATCTTGTCGTTTTTTGCCAGTTTGTAGGATGTAATCTGTATTGATCTCATGTGGGTGATTCCTAGCTTATGCAGAACGTTGTAATTGTTAAGCTCTTACCACTGTACCTCTCTTATGTAGATAGCAACACCTCAGGAATCCTAATCACTTGATTAAGGAGATCAAACAATCACTGAGGTGAGTTCAGAACTGTAAACATTTGTGAAAAACGATAACTTCTTATTTCCAATAGGAGTGCTCTTTGCAACTGCACATATAAGGAAATAGATAATGACTACGAAGACTAACTCTTGGCTTCAGTACAGGCAACGCAAACCACAGGCACGCATACGATTATTTTGTTTCCCCTATGCAGGAGGCGGGGCATCCATTTTTCGCACGTGGTTAGAGCACCTCTCTCAGAATATAGAAGTTTGTCCTGTACAGTTACCTGGTCGAGAAGACAGGCTCGTGGAAAGGCCTTTTTCCGATATACCTTCACTTCTTGAAGCTCTGGTTCCCGCGCTCTTGCCATACCTGGATATGCCATATGCCTTCTTCGGCCATAGTATGGGATCACTCATTAGCTTCGAACTAGCTCGTCGCTTACGTCAAATGGGATATTGGGACATGCTAGTGCACCTGTTTGTATCAGGATATTCTGCCCCTCAAATTCCAGACCCTGATCCCCCAACCTGCCATATGCCTGAGTCAGAATTTATCGAAGAACTGCGTCGTCTCAAAGGAACAGCGGAGGATCTCTTACAAAATGCAGAATTTATGCAGCTAATAATACCTCTTTTGAGAGCTGATTTCTCTTTATGCGACACTTACAAATATATTTATGAAGAACCTCTATCAATTCCTATATCGGCCTTCGGTGGGTTGCAAGACCCTAAAACTTCATTTGATGTAGTTAGTGCTTGGCGTATGCAGACAACAGGACGCTTTCAGTTACGCTTCTTAGAGGGAGATCATTTCTTTCTCCAAAAGCAACAGGCTGCTTTGTTGCAGGCACTCTCTCAAGATCTGCTTAGCGTTTTGTAGCTAGATTATAGTCAAAAATGTGTAATGCGTCTTTTGTAGAGCTATAAAAAATAACGCTCGTTCTGAAAAAAACAGAGATGCTCTAATTGAATGCTTGGAAGCCGATTATCATGTCGGAATATGATTTGAAGAACGAGCCCCCAGTGGTTATGTCCGTTAGAAAGGAATCTATGCGAGATCTTCAACAAGAGCCGATAGCCATTATTGGGATGGCATGTCGTTTCCCACAAGCCCACAATCTTCAGGAGTTCTGGACCCTTCTATGCGAGGGGAAGGAGGCGATTCGTGAAGTTCCTGCCGATCGGTGGGATGTCAAGAAGTCCTATGATCCAGACTCGATGGCGCCTGGGGAAATGGTGAGCCATTGGGGAGGTTTTCTCGACCAAGTTGACCAATTCGATTGGCGTGCCTTTCGTCTGCTCCCTCGCGAAGTAATCTCTATGGACCCCCAACATCGTCTGTTACTAGAAGTTGCATGGGAAGCTCTAGAAGACGCTGGCCTCCCTCTTCAAGAGATCGCTGGCAGTCAGACAAGTGTTTCGATTGGAATTAGTTGGAGCGATTATTTACGCTTACAAACCCGGAATTGGTCACAATTAAATGAATATACGGTGATGGGCAACATAAATTCATCTGCCGCAAATCGTATCTCTTATATATTTGATCTAAAAGGTCCGAGCATTGCTATTGATACTGCATGTACTTCGTCACTGATCGCTATTGACCTAGCTTGTCAGAGCCTGTGGATGGGCGATGCAAGTCTGGCCCTAGTCGGTGGAGTTAATCTCGTCTTATCGCCTGATGGCACCATTATGTTCTCCAAATCGAGACTGCTCTCTCGGGACGGGCACTGCAAAACGCTTGATGTTCATGCCAATGGTTTTGTGCGAGGTGAAGGTGCAGGTATTGTTGTACTTAAGCCTCTATCTCAAGTTAAAAAATCGGATCGGGTGTATGCACTTATTCGTGGCATAGCGGCCAATCACAATGGTCAGAATGAACGGATCATTGCACCTAGTCAGACAGCGCAAGAGGCATTGCTACGAGATGCCTATCGGGAAGCAGGTATTAAGCCATCTGCGGTTGATTATGTTGAATTGCATGGGACAGGATTTCAGCGTGGAGATGCCATTGAAACAAAGGCTCTAAAAGCAGTGCTTGGGACACAGCCAGAACGTACTCACCCCTGCTGGATAGGATCGGTCAAAACAAATATTGGTCATCTCGAAGCTGCATCCGGCATAGCTAGTGTGATCAAGGTTGCGCTCTCACTCTATTACCGAAAGATTCCCCCAATCTTAAATCTAAAGACGTTGAACCCAGATATTCCGGTTGACAATCTGCATTTGGCGGTCCCTCAGACTTGCACTGCTTGGCCCAAGAAAGAAATTGGAGCAGAGCTAGTCGCTGGAATAACAACCCTTGCACTTAGTGGTGCAAATGCTCATGCTGTTCTCTCCGCCCATCCCTCTAGGAGTAGTGAATTACATATTGCAGAGAATGAGGATGATGAAGAGGTATACCGTCTTCTCCCTTTATCTGCATGTACTGAGCAGGCTCTTTATAGCTTGGCCGAAGCCTATCTAGACTTCCTACAGGCTTATGCCACAGACACTGCATCTTCCTGGCGAAATATCTGCTATTCCGCTAGTGTACGTAGGACTCATCATCGCTATCGTCTGGCTGTTGCTGGTTGCTCCCCACTAGAGGCTGCCGAGGCACTCCGCTTATATATCAAGGAACAAAATTTGTCTAACGATATTCGTGAAAACATACAAAAGCAACAAACCAGAATTCCTTCTCATTTAGAAACACTTAAGCTACTTTATATCTCAGGACATGATATTGACTGGTCTCAACTCTATCAAGAGGAGGAATGTCATTATGTTAGCTTGCCTCCCTATTGTTGGCAGCGTGAACGGCTTTGGCCCGATTGGCTAGATGTTGAAGAAATCAGTACTCCTCCTGAAATACTTTCTGCTGATCCGAGGAGAGTCAGACCTCTCACAAAGATTGAGACCGCTGAGCGCTCTATAGAACAGGGCTTGACAGAACTTTGGGCAGAGATACTGGGATTGGAACATGTGAGTGCCTCTAATAGTTTCTTCGAATTAGGTGGACATTCTCTGCTTGCCATGCAACTTTTGATGCGTATACGAGATCTGTTCCGAGTAGATATTACTCTCAGAGATCTTTTAGAGGCACCTACTCCATCAGCTTGTGCGGAGCTTATCACTCTGCGCAGCGGACGTGACAGATCGGATTCCTCAATCACAGGCAATTCATTGCCATCAGTAGAAACCCCAAGTGACCATCAAGAAATTGCACTCGTTGATTCCGAGCCACCTATCAAGCCAGATCCCAAGCGACAGTATGAGCCCTTTCCTATGACTGATGTTCAGCAAGCCTATTGGGTAGGACGACATGCAAGTTTTGAGATTGGCAATGTTGGCAATCATGGATATATAGAAGTAGAAGCGACTGACTTGGATCTGGATCGTGCCAATCAAGCGTTGCAACGTTTGATTGAGCGGCATGATATGCTACGTGCCATTCTCTTACCAGATGGGCAGCAACAGGTTCTTGAGTACGTTCCCCCCTTCGAGATGAAGATTGTCGATTTGCGTGGACAAGATCCTCAAGATCAGGCCCGTCAGTTGGAACAAATCCGGTGTATGTTAGATCATCAAATGCTGCCTGTCGAGCAATGGCCTGCGTTTGAGCTATGGGTTTCACGTTTGGATGAGCGACTTGTCCGCCTGCATTTGAGTATTGAATCACTATTCGTTGATGCATGGAGTTTGAACACGCTGATCCACGAATTCATTCGTTTGTACTATGAGCCAAATCTTTCTTTGCCGAAACTAACTCTCTCGTTCCGTGATTATGTGCTGGCTGAAGCATCTCTTGAGAGTTCCACGGTATTCCAACGTTCTCGCGAGTATTGGCTTGGGCGTCTTCCTTCTCTACCTTCTGCCCCGGATTTGCCCTTGGTATCATCCACTATTGACCAACCTCACTTTGTCCATCGGGAGGCAAGGCTAAATCGAGAGCACTGGCAACGACTGAAGGCCCATGCATCAAAGATCGGACTGACACCTTCTGGCGTCTTGCTGGCTGTATTCGCGGAGGTTATCGGACGATGGAGTAAGACCGCTCGCTTTAGTTTGAATCTAAGTATATTCAACCGTTTACCTTTGCATCCCCAGGTTAACGAGATTGTCGGTGATTTCACCTCTTTACTCGTACTTGCCATTGATCATACCACTCCCGATACTTTTGAAAATCGTGCCAAACGTGTCCAAGAGCAGCTATGGAATGATCTAGATCATTCCTATTACAGTGGAATACGAGTCTTAAGAGAATTGGCTAAGGCAGAAGGAGAAGCTCTCAAGGCAATCATGCCAATTGTTTTCACCAGTCTGCTAATTCAAGATACAGCCAGCCCTATTCCACCACCGTGGGGAAAAACACTCTATTGTGTGACTCAGACGCCTCAGGTGTGGTTAGATCATCAAGTGGTTGAAACAGGAGGGGAACTGGTGCTTCACTGGCAGTCTGTTGATGCTATCTTCCCTACTGGTCTGATAGATGCCATGTTTGATGCTTACTGTCAGTTGATTTAGCGTCTTGCCACTGTGGAGGAGATTCTGGTCTGAGCCAGTTCGAGATTTGCTTCCAGAGCAGCAACTCGCCTTATTAGCTAAAATGAATGCAACAGAGGCTCCAGTTTCGGACAAATTGCTCCACACGTTCTTCCTCGAGCAGGCTGCACAGCGTCCCGACCAATTGGCTGTGATTTCTTCTACCCGTCGGTTGACCTATAAGGAGGTTCATAGTAGAGCACTCCAGTTGGCCCATCAACTACAACAGTGGGGCGTTCAGCGAAATCAGCTTGTTGGGGTTGTGATGGAAAAGGGCTGGGAGCAAGTAGTTGCTGTGCTTGGTGTGCTCTTATCTGGAGCGGCCTACCTTCCAGTTGATGCTAGCCTGCCAAAAGAGCGCTTAAGGTATATTCTGAGCCACGGGGAGGTCAAATTTGTATTGACTCAGTCATGGATTAGTAGGTTGATTGAGTGGCCGGAGGGTCTGAGATGGATATGTGTAGATAGCTTAAGTCTTGATGAAAAGGCTGAAGGTCAAGCAAAAACGATAAACCAGGCCCTTACTGATGATGATAAATCGCTCGCAATCTGTTTCCCGTCTGTACAAAGTCCAGATGATCTGGCTTATGTGATCTATACTTCTGGTTCTACGGGATTGCCAAAAGGGGTGATGATCAGTCACCGAGGAGCAGTCAATACCATTTTAGATATCAACCAGCGTTTTGGCATCACCAGCACTGATCGCGTGCTAGCATTGTCTGCTTTAAACTTTGATTTGTCGGTCTATGACATCTTTGGAATTTTGGCTGCAGGAGGAACCATCGTTCTGCCGACTGAGCAAAATGTGCGTGCTCCAGCTTCTTGGTTGAAAATGATAGAACAAGAGCAGGTTACTATCTGGAACACGGTTCCAGCCATCTTGCAGTTGCTTATTGAGTATGTAGAGGTTCATGCTCTAAATGCCTTCGCTTCCCCATCCTTAAAGGTTGTATGGAAGCCGAATGCATTTTCACTGGATCATTCTCGTCTAAGGTTAGCATTGCTCAGTGGGGATTGGATTCCACTCACTCTACCAGGACGACTGAAGGACTTGTGCCCTAATGCTGAAGTTGTCAGCTTGGGTGGGGCCACAGAGGCATCCATCTGGTCTATTCTCTATCCCATCACCTCCCTCCTCGATCCTTCCTGGAAGAGCATCCCTTATGGGCGTCCAATGAACAATCAACAATTCTTTGTGCTGGGTGAAGATCTTGAGCCATGTCCAGTGTGGGTACCAGGGCAACTTTATATTGCTGGCATCGGGCTAGCTAAAGGATATTGGAGAGACGAGGAAAAGACTCAGTCCAGTTTTTTTGAGCATCCACGGACTGGCACACGTCTCTATTGTACCGGTGATCTGGGAAGATACCTGCCTGATGGGACGATCGAGTTTCTGGGACGCGAAGATTCCCAAGTCAAGGTTCAGGGCCATCGCATTGAGCTAGGTGAGATCGAGACAACTTTAGCTCACTATCCAGGTGTTCAAGAGGCTGTGGTCGGTTGCCTTGGAGAAAACCAAAGTGAGAAGCGCTTGGCTGCTTACATAGTTCCCAAGTCAGAAGACATTCCGACGGTTAGTGATCTGCGCCGTTATCTGACCAAATACCTACCTGATTATATGATACCCACAAGCTTCCATCTATTAGATGCATTACCACTGACAGCTAACGGAAAAGTGGATCGGAAGGCCTTACCGTCAGTTGCTCTTTCTTCTGACACATCATCTTCGCAAGTACTCGAGCAGAACTTGGGGACATCATCGATGATGGAGCATAAACCTCAATCTGCTCTAGTCGACAAGGTTTCTCAATTGGTAGCTGGAGTTCTCAAGGTTGAGCAGATTGATCCTGCGAGAAATCTACTGGAGTATGGTGCAACCTCGATGAACATCTTCCGTATTGCTAACTTACTGGACAGCCAGCTCAATGTGCACTTGGAGTTTGGCCAGTTATTCCACCTTTCAAATATCAATGCTATTGCAGCTTATTGTGAACAATACCTCTCATTTGATGAAGCATCTGCTGCTATCCTTGAGCCGAGCGAAAAGAATGAAACATCCCACTTGTCAGCATCTTTCAATCTGATCCTAGATCCAGCAAAACGCGAACAATTTAAGCGTAGCCAAGCTGGCTTACGCCACATGGGAAGTGCTTCACCTAAGATAATGTTAATGGAGCCAGAGCTTGAAGATACGTTGTTGCGCAAGTATCTTGAACGCCGCAGCCACCGCACATTTCTTCAGAAACCTGTTCCATTCAGACAGTTCAGCGAGTTTCTGGGATGTCTACGGCAGATTACTCTCAATGGAATGCCGAAATATCAGTGGGGATCAGCTGGCGGTTTGTATCCAGTGCAAATCTACGCCTATGTCAAGTCTGGAGGAGTAGAGGGTGTCGATAGAGGAGTTTATTATTATCATCCTGTTGATCACAATCTCGCGTTGATTACGCCTAATGCACAACTCGACCGCAATGTTTTTGGGTTTATCAATCAGCGCATCTTTGATCAGGCAGCGTTTGCTCTTTTTCTAGTTGGTCAGATGAAAGCCATTGAGCCCATGTATGGAGAACTAAGCCGGGATTTCTGTCTGATCGAGGCAGGCTTGATCGCACAACTTTTGGAGGCTTCTGCTCCTGCTCACCAGATAGCTCTCTGCCAGATAGGTGGAATAGGTTTTAGTAAGATTGAGCACTTATTCTCTTTAGAGAAGGGATATATTTACCTTCATTGTCTACTTGGTGGAGTACTAGATATAGCCTCGCAAGAAATGCTATATTCGGTTATAGCAAAAGAAAATGCTTGGGAGGAGGGAACAATATGAATATCACGGAATTAATGGAAAATCTTTCCAAGCAAGACATAAAAGTATGGGTTGATGGCAACCAGCTCCGCTACCGGGCTCGCAAAGGTACGGTGACGCCTGCTTTGCTTTTAAAACTGGCAGAGCATAAGACAGAACTCCTAACATTGCTGTCCCCGCATCAGGTTAGCAATTATGTCGTGTCCCCGTCTAAGATCGTGCCTGCTCCTGATCAACTCTACCTTCCTTTTCCCACAACAGATGTCCAGCAGGCTTATTGGATTGGCCGTAACTCCGCATTTGAGCTGGGTGGGGTGGGCAATCATGTCTATATAGAAACAGAGGCCATTGATCTGGACTTAGAACGTTCACTACTCATCCTAAGACAGTTGATCGAACGGCATCCAATGCTGCGTGCCATTATGCTGCCTGATGGACAACAGCAAATTCTTCAGCATGTTCCGCCGTTCCAAGTAAAGATTATCGACTTGGTAGGGCTCGATCAACAAGAGGTGAGTAAGCAACTGAAGCAGATCCGCGAAGAGATGGATCATCAGATATTTCAAGTTGAGCAGTGGCCAGCATTTGAAATACGTGTCTCATGTCTGGATAAGCGGCGCGTCAGGGTGCACGCCAGTATAGAGGCAATTTTTGTTGACTCTTGGAGTGTCGGTATTCTGCTGCGTGAATTCCTGCACTTGTATTATGAGCGAGAGACGCCTTTGCCTCCACTTGAACTCTCTTTTCGGGATTACGTTTTGGGTGAGGTATATCGGTGTGATACGGAGTTGTATCGGCATTCACAAGCTTATTGGTCTAAGCGTCTTCAGGAGCTTCCTCCACCTCCAGAGCTGCCATTGGCTGTCAATCCAGCTACATTGGAACGACCTCGCTTTGTGTCTCGCAAAGCACGACTAGAAACGTCGGAGTGGCAACAGCTAAAGGCTCGCAGTGCACAGGCTAGACTGACCCCCTCAGGGATCTTATTGGCTGCATTTGCAGAGTTACTTTCTACATGGAGCAAAAGCTTACGCTTTTGCATTAATGTTACTGTTTTCAATCTTTTATCTTCACGCCGACAGTTGAATGAAATTATGGGAGATTTTACCTCATTGCTCTTGCTTGCTGTTGATAATTCCTGTTCAGATACTTTCGAAGGTCGTGCCAAGAGCGTGCAGGAACAATTATGGCGTGATTTTGACCACTGTCATTATAGCGGTGTGTGTGTTTTGCGAGATCTCGCACGTATGCAAGGAGGTACTGGGCAGGCCATCATGCCAGTGGTGTTCACTAGTTTGTTGGGACTGGATATGAACACAACCTACCCTGCTCCTTGGCAGGAAACAATCTATTTTGTCATGCAAACTCCCCAGGTCTGGCTTGATCACCAAGTCCTAGAACAGGCTGGGAGTCTTGTCCTTTACTGGCATGCTGTGGAGGCTCTTTTCCCCCCAGGTCTCTTAGATGATATGTTTGAGACCTACATCTGCTTCCTCCGGAGGCTGGCAACAGATGATGCGATCTGGAGGAGAAGTTCATCTGAGCTGATTCCTGCCCCGCAACTAGCTCAGCGTGCCTTGATCAATGCAACTGAGGCTCCCATCTCAGACCGACTACTGCACAGCTTGTTTCTAGAGCAAGCAGTTAGGAGGCCGGATCATTTGGCGGTGGTCTCTCCCACGCGAAGTCTGACCTACCAGGAAGTCCTGGATGAGGCTATGCTTCTCGGACATAAGTTAAGAAAACTGGACGCTCATCCGAACCAACTGATTGCGGTGATAATGGAGAGGGGATGGGAGCAAGTAGTAGGAGTACTTGGCATATTACTCTCTGGAGCAGCCTATCTGCCGATTGATCCCAAGGTGCCTCAGGAGCGGTTAACCTTCCTGTTGGAACATGGAGATGTTGAAGTTGTGGTGACTCAGCCTTGGATTGAAAAGGCTGTCCAATGGCCAGAACAGCTCAAAACAATCTGTGTAGATGCTTTGGATCTGGCAACTACGGATCTAAAGCCCCTAGATAATAGACAAGGACCTGATGATCTAGCCTACGTCATCTATACGTCAGGTTCGACAGGATTGCCAAAGGGTGTGATGATCGATCATCAGGGAGCAGTCAATACCATCCTGGATATCAATCACCGTTTTGGCGTGACTAGCCAGGATCGGGTCCTAGCTCTCTCAGCCTTAAACTTCGATCTATCCGTCTATGATATCTTCGGTATCTTAGCTGCTGGTGGGACCATCGTCATGCCAGCAGAGTGCACTTTGCGCGACCCTGCCACTTGGTTGGATCTGTTGGTGCAAGAGCGCGTGACCTTATGGAATACTGTCCCCACACTTCTTGAAATGCTGGTTGAGTATCTAGAAGATCACTCACAAGCCTTGCGCCATTTTTGCTTGCGTTTGGCACTCTTAAGCGGCGATTGGATTCCTGTCACCTTGCCCGATCTCCTCAGAAAGCTCATTCCCACTGTTGATATCATCAGCCTAGGAGGAGCCACAGAGGCGTCCATCTGGTCCATTCTTTATCCCATTCAGAGTGTTGACCTATCCTGGAACAGCATTCCTTATGGCAAGCCCATGTGCAACCAGCGTTTTCTTCGTCTTGAATGAGAGGCTCGAAACCTTGTCCCATATGGGTTCCTGGTCATCTCTACATTGGTGGGGTTGGTCTAGCCAAAGGCTATTGGCGTGACGAAGAAAAGACACAAGCCAGCTTTCTTTTCCATCCTCACACTGGAGAACGCTTATACCGAACAGGCGACCTGGGACGCTATTTACCAGATGGCAATATCAAGTTCTTGGGACGCGATGATTTTCAGGTAAAAGTGAGAGGACACCGCATCGAACTGGGAGAAATCGAAGCTACACTGCTTGAGCATCCTCAGGTAAACAAAGCTGTTGTGATGGCTATAGGGAAACGATTTGAGAATAAGCAGATCATTGCCTACGTTGTCCCCACTCCAGATAGTGCTCATCAGACAGAGCATGCCAACTCTGCCAGATCGCTCCGATTGACAGACCTATATGAACACTTGAGAGGCAAGTTGCCAGAGTATATGATTCCATCGAAATCATACCACTTGAGGCGTTGCCATTAACTGCTAACGGAAAAATCGATCGCCATGCGCTTCCTCATATAGGGACTCAGTCATATAGGGACACAAGTAGCTTAGTAGCAGCTCAAACTCCTACTGAGCAAACTCTCGTGCAATGGTGGGGTGAGCTGTTGAAGCTAAGCAATGTCAGTATAGAAGACAATTTCTACAGAGTTAGGAGGAGACTCCCTCCTAACAATTAAACTACTTACTCGTATACGAACAACTTTCAAGATTGATCTGCCACTTCGGGTTGTATTCGAAAATCTGACCATTGCTGCTATGGCAGAAGCCATAGATGTGGTTCTACAAAATCAATGAGACAGTGATGCGTCCCTCAATACACAAAAGGGATAAGCCGCTTGGTGTGCTGCATGTACGCAACATAGGGCTGTCCCAGGTTGATCCTCAAGGCCTGCTCTTCTACATAGATGCGATAGATGTGCCCAAGAAGATTACAGATTACGAGAACTAGCATGCTGACCCAATTAGTCATCGCCAGTCCCAAACCCAGCATAGTCAGGATCGTCCCTGCATAGGCAGGGTGGCGAATCAACGTATAGGGACCGTGCTGCACAACTTTCTGATCGGCATGCGTGGCCACACTGCGCGTGAAGAAGCGCCCTAGAGTCCAAATGGCATACCAGCGGAAAGCAACTCCTGCAAGCATGAACACAATCCCCACAAAAAACACTGGAAGCTGGTTCCATGTAATGGTTGCGCGAGGCAAGATCTTGGCAAACAGGAAAGCTAGCCCTATGCCCACAAATATGAGAACTACCAAAACAAGATATGAGCCGCGATCCTGTACCTTCGTCCGGTCTCCGGCTTTGGCCTGCTGCAAGAATGTACCAACAACCTCCGGTATCCACCACAGGGAAAAGGTGACCCAGAATAGTATTGCATATCTTCCGCTGGAAAATGGATGCATATCTTCTCCTCTGTTTTAACGACAGATGTTCTCTCCCTGTAGAGAGTATATACTGTGGATCTGCCTACTTTACTCTACTAATAAATAGTATATGACAAATATCTGCTATTGTCAAGTGATAAAAGTTCACTTGTTAACTATTGAAGCCTTTCGTTTTCGTCTGGGCACTCCTCTTTACCAAAAGCTATCCATTATGTTAGAATTTACCATTAAGAAGTAGGCGTTTTTATGAAATAGATCAGCCAATTAAGCAAGGAAGAGCAATATTTGTGATATTGCAAGAGAGGTTACTATCAGTAGGTTCATGATCATCGCAAATCAACTGCTGGCCACTAAAATTCTTTGTGCCTGTGGCTTCACATCCGCTCATTGCTCGTCCTCGTCTGAATGACTTGCTGCAGGAAAGTTTGCATCGTCCCCTCACAGTTGTTTCTACTCCCGCAGGTTTTGGCAAGACCATGTTACTGGCCTCCTGGGGAAAATCGTTGTCACGGAGTGATGCTCTATTAGGCTGGCTCTCTCTCGATGAGGAGGATAACGAACCAGTATCATTCTGGATCAATGTCATTACAGCATTAAGTACGCACAAATCCGAACTCTTTACCCCACTATTAAAGTATTTGCAATCGCCACAGACTCCACCTCTCAAGCATGTCCTGGCAGGACTCATCAATCTTTTGATGGATAGACCAGAGCACTTTGTGCTGATCCTGGATGACTATCACCGCATCACTGAGCGACAGGTACATGACACGCTAAGATACTTAGTGGAGCATCTTCCTCCCCGATTGCATATTATTCTGACAACACGCACAGATCCACCTTTGCCCCTCTCGCTATTGCAGACACGTGAGCAGGTGCTCCAAATCCGTACGAACCAATTGGCATGCACAGTAGAGGAAACTAAAGCTTTCCTTCAAGAAGTAACGGAGATCCAACTTCCTGATCAGACGATCCAGGAGATAACAACTCGTACAGAGGGCTGGCTAGTAGGTTTACAATTACTTGGCCTTTCACTATCAGGATGTCCTAATCCTGCCATCATCTTAGATGAATTGAGCGGTGACCAGCGCTATATCCAAGATTTCTTGATAGAGGAGGTGCTCCAACGGCAGTCACAGGAGATGCAAACTTTTCTTCTGTCAACCTGCATTCTCGAGCGGTTCACTGCATCACTCTGTGACGCTGTTATGCAGCAAGCAGGTAGCCAGCGAATGTTAGAACAGCTCGAGCGAGCCAACATGTTTGTGGTGCCTCTCGATAACAAACGCCAATGGTATCGCTATCATGCACTATTTGCTGAAGCTTTGCGCTACCGACTAGAATATACGCATCCTGGTCTTGCGCCCACCTTGCATTATCGTGCCAGCATGTGGTACGCAGAACACAATCAAACGACACAAGCCATTTTACATGCCCTCAGTGCTTGCCAGTGGCAGTGGGCTGCTGATCTCATTGAACATCTTCCTGTAACGTCTCTGACTTGGGGAGCGGGCGAACATGAGCTAGTCTTGCTTCGCCAGTGGCTCCAACAATTGCCTACGGATATCGTAGAGTCTCGCCCCCACCTTTGTCTTGCCTGTGCCCAAATGCTGTGGACAACTACTTCACCAACCATGGTACAAACTTGGTTGCATATAGCAGAAACAACGCTGGTTGCTTCACTTGCACGACATGCGGATGAGGATGTGTCAGACCAGATGCTCATTCTCCAAGAGAGACAGAGCCAGGAGAATCTGACTTGGGGAGGTAATCGGCTTTCGCGCCTTTCTATTGAGCTTTCAGGAGAGTGGATCAGCCATCCTTGCGCTCTGCCAGCAAGCATCTTCACTGCTCTCAGAGGGAAATGCTCTAGCTCGTGTCCTGCTTGCTCTTCCCCAAATGATAGCCTGTTATACTTCTGCTAATGATGCAGTAACCGCTGCCGAAATTGCGCTTCATGCTAGCAGACTTGCTCGGGAAGCAGGATATACTGCTCTGGCGATTGGCGCTCTGGGCCCAGTTGTGGGTTACATGACAACAGTAGGGCAACTAGGTGAGGCAGACCAATTAGCCCAGAAGGCGATTCGGCTGGGAACACCGTCAAGAGGATTTGTATTACCTGATGTGGGTTGGCCTATGATTTGGCAAGCGGAGATTCTGCGCAAGTCGGAACCAGTTGGATAGCAGCACGTGCTCTAGTAGAAGAGGCTATCCCACTGTGCCAACAGGCTGGATCGTTCGTAAAATCCATGTATTTAGTCTGTGGATACGCAACACTTGCACATATCTGTCTATCAAGCGGAGATCTGGATAGAGCACGACCCGCTCTCCAGGAGGTTGAAAGGCTTGGTCGACAGATGAGCCAGCCTATCTACCACTATTTCCGATCTCTCTATACTACAGATGATCAGGTTAGGCTCTGGCTGGCCAGCAAGGATTTGGACCGTGCCGCACTATGGGTCCGAGAACGGGATTTGCTTGGGTCGCATGGCACTCCGTTTGTCCACGAACGCGAAGAGGTGGCACGTGTGCGTTTTCTCTTGGCCATATCCGAGCCATCTGCTGCTCTGCAACGTCTAGAACCTGTCCTGGAGAGAGCAACTACGGGACAACGTTGGAAGCACGTGTTCGAGGTCCACCTCTTACAGGCGCTGGCTCATCAGATGTGTGGGCAGGAAGAACAAGCACTCTCCGCTCTCTCAGAGGCGGTACGTCTAGCTGAGCTCGAAGGCTATATCCGCAGCTTCTTGGACGAAGGCCCCCCCATGGCTGCTCTGCTTTCCCAATTGCGAGAACAGCAACAGAAAAGTGGGCCAACTCCCTATCTGGATACTGTACTTGCAGCTTTTCCTTCTCAAGGCAAGGCACATAAACGCCAACGGAAGCAGGACAAAGTAGCAATGCATTGAATAGCCCAGAATCTCATACAGTTTCTGACAAGCTCTTAGCAAGGCGAGTTATAAAGAAAGTAGAAAGGCTTTGGCCTCCAGATATATCTTAATTGGGGGTCGAAAGCTGTCGTAGGAAGTGCTTTCAGGGCAAACCATCTGGAGGTCTTACGGTAATAGTTGCTAGGAAATCCTAAAAGGATACGGGTACTACCATATGTCCTACTATTCCTACCATTTTGTCCAGCAAACTAGCAAACTAGCCAATTGTTTTTACGCTTTCGTTCTGGTATAATTTACTTTACGATGCTATTGACTATCACTACAACCCATCAACCTGCTACCGATCTTGGCTATCTGCTGCATAAGCTTCCCGATCGTGTGCAGACCTTTCGGTTGAACTTCGGGCAGGTCCATATTTTCTACCCTGAAGCTTCTGTGCAGTGCTGTACAGTCGCCTTTCTGCTCGAATATTGATCCTGTCCATCTCGTGCGTGATCGCGATAAGTCGGTTGCACTTGAGCAGTATGTTAATGATCGTCCTTACGTCGCCTCATCTTTTCTTAGTGTGGCACTCTCAGAGGTCTTTGGTACTGCGCTCAATGGGCATTGCAAGGCTCGACCAGAATTAGTCGACACAGCTTTGCCGCTCAAGGCTCATTTGGCGGTCGTCCCTTGCCGTAGTGGCGTGGAGACTCTTAAAAGTCTCTTCGAACCTCTAGGTTATGCCGTTACTTTGGAGTCTCACATACTCGACGGCCAGTATCCTGAATGGGGCATGAGTCCGTATTATAGTGTGACCCTTGAGGCTACCTGCCGCTTGAGAGATCTTCTCTCGCATATCTATGTGCTGATCCCTGTGCTGGATAATGATAAACATTACTGGATTGGAGAGGCCGAAGTAGAGAAACTGCTTAGGCGCGGTCAGGGCTGGTTAGAAAAGCATCCACAACGCTCTCTGATTGCTCAGCGCTATCTGCGCAATCGTGCTAGTCTCGTGCGTAGCGCCCTTGTTCGCCTTTCTTTCTGAGGAGGCTGTTGATCAGGAAGAGGTGGAAGAAAAGACCGCCGATCCAGTAGACTCACAAGAGCAACTGAGCAGTCCCCATGAGCAGAGACTGGCAGCTGTCATGGAGATTTTGCAGGAGAACAGTGTCCGTAGTGTGCTCGATTTGGGCTGTGGCGAGGGGAGATTGCTCAAATTATTGCTCGAAAAATCCAGCTTTCGAGCGCATTTTGGGTCTGGATGTGTCATATCGTGCACTTGAATATGCTACTAAACGCTTACGCTTAGAACACCTACCAGCGAACCAACGCAAGCGGGTTACTCTGCTGCATGGCTCATTGACCTACCGCGACAAACGTCTGGAAGGCTATGATGCTGCCGCTGTGATTGAGGTTATCGAGCATCTCGATGAGCCACGTCTTGTAGCTTTCGAACGTGTTCTCTTTGAGTTTATTCGGCCCGCTATTGTAGTTATTACTACACCTAACGCCGAGTATAATATTAAGTTTCCTTCGCTGCATGCTGGTCGGTTCCGTCACAAGGATCACCGCTTTGAATGGACACGCCAGCAGTTCCAAGATTGGGCTGCACGTGTTGCTGGGCGCTATGGCTATACCGTTCGTTATCGGCCTGTGGGACCTCAGGACGATGAGGTGGGTGCACTCTCACAAATGGGCATCTTCTCACGCTAGTCCTAATGTTCTTGCTATTTTTGGACATCTTTACTGATATGTACGGAAGCATGTATGAAAATCACTATTCCTGAACTTGCCCTTGTAGTGCTAGTGGGGCCCTCGGGAGCTGGCAAATCCAGTTTTGCACGTGAGCATTTCCGACCAACTGAGGTCATTTCATCAGATTTCTGTCGTGGTCTCGTCTCTGATGACGAAAATGATCAGGCGGCTACTGAGGATGCCTTCCAGGTGTTGCACTATGTTGCAACTAAGCGACTCGCTCGTGGTAGATTGACTGTAATTGATGCCACTAATGTCCAGCAGGAATCACGTAAGTACCTTCTCAAACTCGCACGCGAATATCATTGCCTGGCGATCGCGATTGTCTTTAACCTGCCGAACAACATTTGCTATGAGCGCAATCACTTGCGCCCAGATCGCAATTTTGGCCCGCATGTTGTGCGCAATCAGGCTGTGCAGCTCCGTAAATCTCTGAGAGGTCTCAAAAATGAGGGCTTCCATAACGTCTACGTCCTGAATACGCCCGAACAGGTTACTGCCGTGGAGCTTGAGCGCACACGCATCTGGAGTAATCTCAGGCACGAGCATGGTCCCTTCGATATCATCGGCGATGTCCATGGCTGCTTCGATGAATTGCAAGAACTTTTGCTGCGACTTGGTTACCAGATTACTTTCTGTGAAGATAATATTCCATCCTATCAGGTCACACATCCTCAAGGGCGTCGCGTCATCTTTGCAGGTGATCTGGTGGATCGTGGCCCGAAGGTACCTCAAGTACTCCATCTCGTGATGGATATGGTAACGAATGGCGTTGCATTCTGTGTACCTGGTAACCACGACAATAAATTGCTACGAAAGCTTAGCGGTCATAACGTGCAGCTGAAGTATGGCATCGCTGAGACGCTGGAGCAATTGGCACAACAGCCATCAGAGTTTGTGGAGCGTGTCAAAACCTTTCTCGATAGTCTTGTCAGCCATTATATGCTGGATGATGGCAAATTGGTGGTTGCACATGCTGGCATGAAAGAAGCTATGCAAGGCCGCGCCTCACGCGCCGTACGTGAATTTGCTCTTTATGGTGAGACAACTGGCGAAACTGACGAATTTGGTCTACCTATACGCTACAATTGGGCGGCAGAGTATCGCGGCAAGGCTATGGTCGTTTATGGTCATACTCCTGTGCCTAAGCCAGAATGGCTCAATAATACTATCAATATTGATACTGGCTGCGTCTTTGGTGGCCAGCTCACTGCACTGCGCTATCCCGAAAAAGAACTTGTCTCAGTCCCAGCCGCCACTACTTATAGTGAGCCTGTACGCCCTTTCCAACAGCTAGCAACGTCTGCCGATATGCTCACCGCTCAGCAGCAGCACGATGATATTCTTGATATCGAGGATGTGTCAGGCAAGCGCATTATCTCAACACGCCTGCAACGCCAGATTATTGTTCGCGAAGAGAAAGCTATTGCTGCTTTAGAGGTCATGAGCCGCTTTGCTGCCAATCCTCACTGGCTGATTTATCTCCCTCCTACGATGTCTCCTAGTGAGACGAGCAAGGAGCCAGGGTTGTTGGAACATCCAGCTCAAGCCTTTGCTTACTATCGCAATGAAGGCATTGCACGCGTCATCTGTGAGGAAAAACATATGGGGTCACGTGCGGTGGTGATCGTTTGCCGAGATGAAGAGGCTGCACGACGACATTTTGGGGTGCTCAACGATGGCATTGGCATTTGCTATACACGTACCGGACGTCGCTTCTTTGATGATAGCACGCTTGAAGCAGAGTTCCTTGCTCGTGTGCGTACTGCCCTGGATGCTGGTTCCTTCTGGCAGCACTTTGAGAGTGAGTGGATCTGTCTGGATTGCGAATTGATGCCCTGGTCGGTCAAGGCCCAATCACTGCTACTTCGTCAATATGCCGCTGTGGGGGCCGCTTCGTGTAATGCTCTGACTCAATCCGTTGCCTTGCTGCAACAGGCTGCTGCACGCGGTCTGGATATGGGCAATCTCTTTGATACCTATCAGCATCGTCGATCACTTGCACAACGCTATATCGAGGCCTACCACCGCTATTGTTGGCCTGTACATTCTATCAATGATTTAAAGCTAGCTCCTTTTCATTTACTCGCAACACAAGGACATACCTACTTCGATCGCGATCATAGCTGGCATATGCAAACTTTAGCAGGATTTTGTCAGGCTGATCAGCAGTTGCTGCTTGCTACTCCTCATCTGGTTGTCGATGTGACTGATCCGTCTAGCATTGATGAGAGTGTGCACTGGTGGGAACAACTGACTGGGCGGGGTGGTGAAGGCATGGTTGTTAAGCCTCTGGAGTTTGTTGCGCAGGGTCGGCATGGCACCGTTCAGCCTGCAATCAAGTGTCGTGGACCTGAGTATCTGCGTATTATCTATGGCCCCGAATATGATGTGCCCGAAAATCTTGAGAGGTTGCGTGCACGTGGCTTGCGTGTGAAGCGTTCACTGGCTATGCGCGAGTTTGCTTTGGGCGTCGAGGCGCTAGAGCGCTTTGTGCATGGCGATCCGCTGCGTCGCGTGCATGAGTGTGTCTTTGGGGTGCTGGCCCTGGAATGTGAGCCTGTGGACCCACGGCTGTAGACGCGAGAAATGGGCGCAATGATGATAGGAACAACGGACGCGATAAATCTGGTCCCTACCCCATTATACGGCCCGCTGAAGCGGGTGCAGGACGCTATTGCAGTCCTACTTACAAGTTGCCAGATTAATTTGTCAAAGATCGTTATTTCATCCATTTCCCGTAGATCCCCTCCATGCAAAAATCCTCCGCACACCCGATAGACTCAAACTATCCTGTAATCAATTGTGACTGTTGTGACTATTGTAACTATTGTGACTGCTATAACTATTGTTACTAACGCTACCATCTCCTATTATTCTATGATATATTGTAACTATTGTAACTATTGTAACTATTGTGACTGCTATAACTATTGTAACTAATGCTACTCTCTCCTATTATTCTATGATCTGTTGTGACTATTGTAACTATTGTAACTATTGTGACTGCTATAACTATTGTTACTAACGCTACTCTCTCCTAATTATTCTATGATCTGTTGGGACTGTTGTTCCTGATACGGCTGGCTTTCTTGCTCTGGCGAGGGTGATGACGCTGAGAATGCACTATACTCTCCCCTGCCAGATTTCTTGATCTGACCATTTTCTGCCATGCGTTTGAGGGTATTGCGAAGATTGGCATTGCTGATGTGTGGCAACTCTTCTGCTAGAGCCTTTATCGATAGCGGATCTGGATAGTATTCTTCCAGCACATTCAGGATTTCCTGACGCACAGTTCCAAGCGACTGGATGACTACAGGTACAGGTGGGTTGAGGAGTTCTTGTAGCGTTTGGAGGCTTGCTCCGTGCCAGCGGATAAAGGGTAGATCATCTCCAGAGTTTTCGTCACTGGCAATGCTGAAAGAGAGGTTCGGGGCTTGTGCACTTAGGTTGGATTTGATATGCACGAGGACACGCTTGCTCTCATCTGTAGGATCTCTGAATACCATGAGTCCCGAGGGGACTATTGGGATGAAGGGTAGCAATCTACTTGGACGAGACAGAGGATTATAGCTGCTTCCTTTGCTTGGGTGACGAAGCATTAGACATGCAGCTCCAAAATGCTCGATGACCATCTGTACTGGTGCCAGGGCAGCCCTTACTTCGGTATCTTTATAGCTACCTCTGCTTCCAAAAATGGCCATGAGAGGATCAATGATCACTAATCTGGCTTGGACACGCTTGATCGCTTCTAGCAAAGTCATGAGATCTTGTGTCAGTCGGAATGGCCGTTCGTCTGTGTCGTCCGTTCTGGGATGGGTGACGAGAATGGTGCCGATCGAGATGATTCTGTTTAGGTCTGCACCAGCTCGCTGAAGCCGGGGATAGATGGTATCAGCAAGTCCGTCCTCCGGGGCAATTAGGACAACACCCGCTCCGCTAGCAATGCCTGGAGTACCGTCTGGCATCTCTCGGCCTGCGCTCACACGGGCGGCGATGTCAAGGGCTAGAAAGGATTTGCCAAGGCCAAGGTCACCGTCAAGGGTGGTCAGTTTGCCGAGCGGGAGACGGTCTTGCCAGAGCCAATGGACCTTTCTTCCCCGTACTTCGGAAAGTAATGTGCCCGCTGTTTTGCCGTCTCGTTTGGATGGCAGCAGCGCAGGGGGCGCAAAGTCATGTGATTGCTGTTGGGTGGGCCGCTGATGGCCGTTTGAAGATGCCCATTGAGAATTGGTCGTGTTTGGGAGAGATTGATTATCCATGCGAAAGTTTTCTCCAATAGGAAATCGTTCCTCAGCTTGTGATACCAGAGGAGTGTTCATTTTTATATGATAGAGATGCTTTTACGTAAGACGATGGTTAAAATGCCTTGAGTTGAAATGCTGAAAGTTTGTGTGCATTGGTGTAAGCAAGCGGGTGCTAGCAGACAGCATTTTCTCTTGACGGCTTGGGAGAACGAAGAGTGTAGTAGTAGCGAGGAAGGGGCTTTCTTGGGCCTAGATTGCCTCAATGGGAATCTGAGGGATAGTATGCCACCCAACCATTTTCTACGTTTCTCTTCCTTTTTTGTATACAAGAAGCTAACATATGGGTTTTCTATTAGTATTAACTATAAGATAGTATAACATGGATTGGGCGTTTTTGCAAGGGTTTTTTGGGAGGTTTTAAGGGCTCTGGCGTTTACTTGAGAACTCGCGCTTGTCCCATACCCATCGATGTCTTGTAGCCTATCCCACAATAAAAAGCTAGATGCGCTAACAGGAGCAGTTGTTGGCGTACTGTCAGCAAAGCATTTTCTGTTACTTCTTCCTGTTGGGCACGCAAGTAATACTCACATATTCCTATAAAGCCGAGCTGCTGATGCGTGGAAAATCTGATACAGTGAGGCTTGAGATTATAATCAGCGATGATTATCCCATCTTCTTGAATATAGTGTTCAATACGATCCAATTGGACTAGCTCTGCCAGTTCTGGTAGTGCAATATCTTGCCAACGCCGTACCAAGCCAGGAAAGATGTACTGAGGCAAGGGTAAACGGGCATAGTAAGTCCCGTATTCTCTATTTATGGAATTGCTTCGATTAAATGTCGTTAAAGAGGCAAATTCGAGTTTCAGCGTCTGCGTATGGACTAAGCGCAAAGCTTTGACACGGTCAACAAGCTCTGTCAAAGAGGTAAAACCAGTCCAGCCAGTAGGATCAGCATTCTGAATGATGACTTCTTCAAGCAGAAAAAGCTGTTTGCCTATCTGCATAAATGGCGATCTATCTTTGCCTGACTTGCTTTCATGGAAGCGCATCAATGCTTCATGGAATAGAGGGAAGAGTTCTCCCAGTAGGAAAGTCAGACGAATAATATAGGTTTTCTCAGGGTCTAGCAGTAGATGGGCATTTTCGCGTTCAGCCTCTAACATTCTCTGTGCTGGAAGAGGGAATTGTAGACTGGAACAGGTAAATAAGCGGCGCTTATTGCCATCGTGCAGCCAAGTTGCTATATCAGGCACAGCTCTTCTCAACCAGCTGAGCAAGGCTCCATGTACTAGTTCACCCGAAAATGGCATGAGCGTACCTCGCTGCAGAGGACGCAGTCTGAGCTGAAGGGCATAGAGCCGTGAAGGGCTGGTGGCAGCAGTTGAGGGAAATGAGATTTCCATTGTAAGATGACCTTTTTGCATAAGGTGTAATTCTAGCAATACTTTGTTTACACTCTTAAGATAAACTTCCTGTATCAGGAATCCTTTTTCCGATGCTATCTGGTGTGTCAAACCAATCACGTTTGCTGGGATAGTAATAGTCGACATCTGGCTCTGGTGGCCATCGCCAGATACGCTGTAGGTCTTGCATAGCGATGGGAACGAGTTGGTTTATAGAAAACGTGTTGACCAGTCTATCACGCAACTGCTGTAAACTTTCACCTTCTAGTATAGTTTTACTGCGATCCGATCCAGTTTGCGCATAGCGTGTTCTGTAGTCTATCAGCGTTAGACTGGTTGGCGTTAGTTGGACAGAGCCCAACCCAAGCGGTTTGCCATAGCCAAGCTTGTGGCGTGTCTCTGGTGTGAGGGTAATTGCGAGCAGGAGAGCTGCGAACTCATCGACTTCAAGATTTGTAAAGTTAACGCGAAAGCGAAACTTTGTGCCGTAGTCTAGCGGCTGGATATAGCGGTTGGTTACGCCGCCGTTGCGAATAGGCCCATTGGCACTGAGAGGTTGCATATCAGGGGAGTGGTGAAAGTAGAATTTGCGCCCTGCAATATGTTGTTCGGACTTATCTAGGTAAAAGCTGCGGTGATGGGATTTTGGCTCCATAAGTAAGGCGGTGTACATTGGCTCGTAGAGATACACTTGTTCAGGATCACTATAGGCGTCACCTATGTTGACTTTGCCGAGAAAGACGCCTTTGGTGTGCTCCTTTAGCATGCCAAAGATGCGGCAGGCAATACACATCTTTGTACGGTTGTCACAATGCTGAAATGCGGCAGGCACTTTTTGCCTGTAGTTTACCTTGTTTCGCTCATATGTGCCATCATACAAAGTCAAACAGCCATTGCCAAGTGTTTCTACGACATTGCGCAGCATTCCCTTGAGCGAACTGCCTGGAATAATATATGTTGGAGAGTTCCCTGCTTGTTGGGAGATGTTGTGGATAAATTGCGCAGGCTCTTTTGGGATCTGGTGATACATTGCGAGGATCTGAGATGAAAAACGGCGTCAATACTTCCACTTCTACCTCGAGTGATCCGGCATAGAGCTTTGCTCCATCTGTACTGACTACTTTATGATGCCAGATAGGAGGGCGACGCTTTGCGGTCTTGTCCAGTCGATACGTACAAAATCGTAAGGGTTCATACTTGCTCCTCCACAGCCTTCAGGCCTGCAAAACGAAACCACATTACTCTGGCCGTTTTCCCGATCGCAATACTCACGTACTTCTAATTGTACACGCTCAGCAGGTGATGATAGATCTGGATAGTATAGTGGACGTGGAATGCGGGCCTCTGCAAATACAATAACTCGATCGTGTTCATTGGCTTTTCTGACCACTGCGCCGTCCAATCTTGTACCAAAGAGATAGTAATGCTTCTTCTTTAACCGAAAACATTTGTGTTTGTTGTTTTCTCCTTTATGCTCGTTTTCTACATGCTCTTTATATTCAAGCAGATAGCGATCGCATTGTAAACCTGGGGTACTTCGTTCTGCTCCGATGATACACTACTCGAAATGTTTCTGTCTTCGCACTAACCCGTTGCCAACGGAGTTCAAAGTCCGCATGAAAAATGCGACCGCTGGTATAGGCGACAAATTCGATATGTGAGCCAAAGTGCGCAAAGCGCAGGAGATCTTGCCGTTGGTGAGGCTGAACAACATGCTGGGGCTGTATTTCTCCTAGGAACAGAGCATCTGGCGGAAACTGGTATGCCGTAATGAGCGAATGAAGGTCACTCACTGAGCCTGAGCACAACATTTCCATGATTATTTTTCTCCTCTATTGAGCGATCCTATCATTTACTAGGTGCTACTGCTCGGTTCTCTACTGGCCATTCCTGCATGCGTTTGATAAATTGGTCAATTGTTGCATCACGTAGAGTTGTCAGGGCATCGCCAACAAAGACACGTTGGCTGCGAATACCACGATTTCTGCGCTCTATGGGCTGTACCAATAGCAACCTATCATCAGTCCATGTACCATAGCTCCTATCGTTCAGCCAACGGCCTAGGCCCCACAGTTCATCGGCTGGTTCTGCGGTTCCACGGATAGAACTGGTCGTTACACCACCGGGGCGACCATTTTTCTCTTGCAAGCTAACCTCAGCTTTGATTTGCCCCAGTCCACGGGATCGGCCTGAACCGATGCGGATCAGTTCGTCTTCCAAATCCTGTAACACTACAAAGAGCATACCTAGTTGCCAGATTTCAAAGTTGCGTAGGTGAATATCGGTCTCAAAAGTTACACCTGGGCTAACGACTTCCAGTTCAAATTTAGCTCCATGACTGGCTCCTCCTGTCAAACGATCAATGCCCACACCATCACGCTGCTCCTTGATAGACTTTGAGGTGAGATAGGCATCGCCAATTGCCACCCGTCCAATAAAGCCAGTTGAGCCAAAGAGACGGCAGACTGGACAACAATCCTGATACACTAGATCGGTGCGCTCTTCAAGGCGCTTGCGCTCATCCTCATCACGCGTACGCTGCACAAAACGCCCACTGCACGAGTCGCGATAATCACGCTGCCGCATCTCCAGCAGATCGCTATCCTGCGCTTCATTACCCCAAAATGGGTAGCAGGCTACTCGTGGCTTGATACTGCAAATAATCTTTTCAAGATGGCTGCGAAATACTCCCTTGAGCGAACTGCCTGGTAGAAACACTTCTTGTTGCCCATTGCGAAAGGTCAGCACAGGCGTCATATCTGGACCGCTGACAGTGGCATGCCCGGAACGAATTAACAGCGGCCCCGTCGTTGTAATACGCAGCGTAAAATAGGCCTCATTCACCAGCTTTCTTAACATGGATTTTGCTCCTCTTAATACACAACTGTCTACTTTTAATTAAAGATGCGCTGAATATGACGATCTAGAAATACAGATCCTTCCTCTGTAACTGGGAATTCACGTTTCAACAGAAAGTTTTTCAGACGCTGATTGCGCACATTTGTATCCATGTTCTCTAGTTCCAACGAAGAGACTTTGAGGTCGTTGAGGCAGCAAGCTCCTAGACCACGTGAACGTTTCCCTCCGATGGTTCCAAAGCCATGTACAAACTTGCTCAGGCCTACGCAGATAAGTTGTAAATCCTGTGGAGTGGCATTCTCCAACGTAATTGAAAGGTCGAACACCGCTTGAGCTGGCACAACTTCGAAATCATATTTGAGTCGATCCTTAGCCTTCTCACTATCGCGATCAATTGCTACTCCATCTCGTATCTGAATAATACCGCTCCACTCATCCTCCCGCACGTAAAGTTCATTGACATTAATGCGTGCTGCAGCAAGATGTGAACCAAAGAGCTGACAGGTATGACACAGGCATCCACGCTCTTTATCAAGTTCTTGTTCCCTCTCCTGCTCATTCATATCACGAAGCTTATGAGTAATCAATGACTGGCGAGCAGTTGGACACCGTTCATCCTTGTCTTCTTTTGTAGGCAAGCCGCAGGTGTGTAGATCTGGCAAGTTGGGCACCAGTTTTTCAACTGTGCTGCGTAATGCGCCCTTGAAGCTTGAACCTGGAATAAATGGTTTCTCGTCAGGCGTAAGTACAACGGGACTATTACTGTGACTCAAGGTTATACGGCCTCCACCGATATGCAAAGCAGTCTGCATCTCAATGCGTCCCGTGAACAGATAACGATTGCGCAGTTCATAGCGACGAATCGTCTTAGTAGTATCTTCAGACATTCTTATTTCCTCCTGCTTGCATAGGTAGCCAGTCGATTATTCTGAGCAACAAAATGTTGAATAAAGTCTTTAGCTAGCAATGCCATTACTGCCTCTGTCATCTGCTTGGTCTGCTTGGCATCAAGCCCTTCCTGTATGAGTTGAAATTCAGCTTTCACACGTTGACGAACCATATCCGAAAGGTATTTCTCCAGAGCAGCATAGAATTTCTTGATATCCATTTTTGAAGCTGTCCAGTTGCGATCACGCTGATGGAGCACAAAACTATACAGATCAGTGTATATATTAGCACCAGCAATATTTAGCAAGCCATTAACTTGTGATGATGGTAAGGGGTCACATTCCTCTTCCTCTACCAGTTGTCTGACGAGAGCCGCCGCTTCTGGATAGAGAACAGTATCACTTATTACATTTATTTTGTGTACCTGCGCTAGAGTTAGTTCCATTCTCATCTCCCTCTTCCTGATTTGTGCGATACTCATACTGTACAACAAGCTGACGAATGAACTGACGAATAAGCTGTAAATATATCTGTTGCCGTTTGTACTTATCTTCGTCTGTCACGTCACCGATATCTAGAACTTTACAGATCCTATCACGCCTATCTTTCACTTTTCCTTCAAGAAAACTTTTCAAAGCCTCGCCAAATCCTTCGTTTGGATCTTGATTGCCAGGAAATCCTTTCCTCCAGTAGTCAAAGCGTGCAATTTGCTTCTTAATATAATCAAAGATGTCGGAGGTTTTGAGTCCACTCTCTGCAATGTTCTCCAACCCAGTCATCTGAGAACGATGGCTATTTCTTCTGGAGCGACTGAGATCTTTAAAGGCATAAGCGGCGTGATCGCCAAGCCGAATGGCATCCTCATACAGTGCCTCTGCTTGAATGCTGATCTCGCGTATACGCCGCATCTCCTTGTTAATAGCCTTTTCGTCTTTACTCAACGCAAAACCTCCTCTTCTTGTAGATGAAAGGGATCAGATAGCATCACACGACCAAAGCCATCGGCTTGTCGTTCTCCCATACCTTCCTCTTCAAGCGTAAATAACCTGTGCCACAACGCGTCATCTGGCTCATACTCTAATCCAAAGAGGAAGACAGAGCCAGTTGTTATGGCATATTCTTTGAAGCGTGGTGTACCCCAAAGTTCCTGCCAACCTGTGATACACTCCAAATGAGCGGCATAATAGACTAACCCCACGTCCTTCTCGTTAGACAAACCAATGCTTGCTGCTAATATTTTCTCATCTACAACGCCCCGATAGCGTAGAAATTCGTCTTGCAGAATCATTGGTGAATGCAACGTCAGGACAAAGTAGAACGGCATTATGTCTTGCACGTGAGCATCCTCTGCTCGCGCTATTAAAGTCCTGCTAAACGTTACGAGACGCTCCCTAAATACTGCCAAATTGTGTAGCTCCTCACCTCGATTGACTATTTTGACAGCACCCAGACCTCTTGTACGTCCTGTACCGACACGGAGTAGGCTACTCTTTCGAGTGCCTGTATTGGATACAGTAGCCTCTTCCAATAGCTGAATAAAAACTGGTTCGAGTTCCTCTGGCAGTTTAGTGGTACCCCAAAAGCGCATACCATCTTCAATCACTTCGCGATTATACAGAATGCTCTCTTCAACAATACCCCATTCGCGGCTGATACCAGTGCGTGTTTGCAGTCGTGTAGGAACTTCTGCTTGTATATATCTAAGCCTTCCATCCTCAGGAGATGGAGTACAACTCCTGCGGTAATAGCCTTTAAAGGGATGCATTAGCGCTTCACACGTCTTTCCTTCACATGTTTTAGATTTACATAAATGCTGGGCGTGTAGTAAATTAAGAGCATCTATTTCTCGCTTACTATGAACATCCTTGGTAAGCAAGTTAAATATTGCCCAATCCAGCAAGCTGTCCCGCACACCATGCCTTTCCTCTTTCTCATCTTTGGGAAAGAGGAAACCACTTTGTTTTTTGCATGTCTGTGCAGTCATTGGTACCGGATATATTGGCAGTGTATCTTCCTGTAAAGAGTTTGCTTCCTCTTGATCTTTTTTTATTATTCTATGTGGGATTTTAAGTGTAGCTGGGTATAGATGAGGATAGTACACTTGTCCTTTAAGAAACAATTCTTCAAACTCTTCCTTTTTGTCTTTATAAAGCAAGCGATGCGCACTAGCCAGACATCCTGCCAGCGAGGAACCAGGAATAACTTTAGCCGTTGCAGCGCCACCGGGAGCATGGTCGGAGCGTATGGCGAGAGGAGACAGGACTTTTAGTTCTAACTGGAGATGCTTCACGATTCCACCTCTTCCTGCACTAATGCATAGTATTCAAGTACCTCTATGTGCTCTAACCAGCCCCTCCAGTCTTCTTCTGCATATTCTTTTTTGTTAATCTCAACCCGCATAATTTTGCACTGGCATTGTCCCTTTCCTGTTGATTTATTACCCCCTAAGCGTTCAATCATATTCAGACCAGCTAGCAATAGTAACAGTGAATAGGTTGGGCCATCATCAGACGTATCTTGATTTGCAAAGCATTCATGAAAGTCGGGATCGATAGCTGTACATTCAAGCCAACCAGTAACGGTACCGCAAAAGCGTAGATAGCGAACGCCGAACTCACTCGTATAGAGTGCACCTTTAACGGCGGTACGGGTGAGTCGGTCTAGCCGGACCTGAGTATTGATACCTGTCTGAATTTCTTTATAGCGACCATCCTCCTTGCCATCACTGTTATATAGTGTGGTCTCATCCTGGCTTTGTAACACATCATCAAAGAAAAGGCGACCAGGATAGTATTGCGAACCAAAAATACGTGTTACCATCGAATGTCCCCAATTCTGTCCTCTGACCACGGCCTTTGCATTGTGAGGACTTGTCACCTTCTCTTTCTCCTGCTCTTCAAGGGCAAAGAAACGCGAAAGTTGCTCACAGTACTCACGCAACATACCTTTAAGTGTAGAGCCGGGAATATAGAGATAGCCATTCCGATCACGTGCTACCGTGCGATCGATTATCCCGATACGCATACCTGTACCACAGTGGAACGGCGTGAGAAACTGAAGTGTGTAATCTATTTGAATACGATCAAGCTTCGTTGGCATGATCCCCAACCTCCTCTCCAGCAACAAAATCGTAGAGTTCGATAAAGTCAAGCAGATTGGTGCGATACTCATTCTTGCTATTAGCAAACCAAGGGAAGGTCACGCGAGGAAACCATGTAGAAGGATCATCAGGGTTACAAAACTGCTCCTGATGTTGTCCTGCCAGCGTATACACATGTTTCACAATGTATTCACGCTGATCTTTTCGCCAGTTCCGCACCGTTGCTAGAGCATCATTTACTGATGTAGTTAAGTTTCTCTTCAGGATAGCCTCGCGTAGCTGGTGAAGTTTTGTGCGTCCTAGCCCAAGCTCATGACCACGGCGGATTGCGTTTAGGAGTTGATTGAACTGATCAACGTTATATGGTCGTAAAGTAGCATGAAACTCAGGAGAACTGTCGGGATCATCTTTCGTTCTAATTCGACTTAAAGATTGATAGACTTTGTCAAAGTTCTGGCTAGTGCTGCCTGTGACAGTGACAAAGTTGATACAGGACTCGCCAGCCTCGGAGTATTTTTTTGCAAATCTCAAAGTTTCCTCAGCAAGGTCCTCTAGTAACCCAAAGGGATACTTGACTGGTGCCAGCACAACACCTACAGAGAGCGTATAACCCTGTCCCTGAGGGCCTTTCCCTTTAGTTAAACGTTTAAACTCCTGGGCAATGGTCAGTGCAACATCCGGCGCTTTCATGGCTGGAGTCACTATCACAATGTCATCACCACCGATCAGAAGAATATCGAAAGGAAAGACATTGTCTGGAAGGGAAGGATTCTCTAGCTGGATAATTGGCAAATGCTCACGAATGGCAATAGCCATTGCTTTGTAGACGGAGCTATCAATGATCTCAGCTAAAACCTGCGCTTCTGTTGGGGTCTTTAAATTCATAAATGCCTTGCTCATTCCATTGCCATCAGCATAAATCAGGCCAATATAACCTTTCGGCCCAGAAAATTCTTGGAATTCGTTAAAATCTTTAGGACGGCGTGGC